>CAXXUE010000021.1:0-76576 GCA_963662475.2 uncultured Pseudodesulfovibrio sp. | reverse complement strand
CATCATTTCCCTCCCGATCATGCTCCAGGACAAAACAGAAAAAGGCCCCCGCAGCAGGTCATGCACCGGGAGCCTTTCTTGATATTTTACTCTTCCCCTCTCTGCTTACTGGGTCACCATGCCCGTATCACGGACTCTCCAATGAGCCGAGGGAATGGGCAGGCACAAGGATTTTTCTGCCACGTCAGTACACATGATGAGCCCGCCAGTGGTCTCTTCCCAGAAGACCCTGTCCACAAATAAGGCCACGGCCTGGGCGAGCGTGAGCTTTTCTGGATCGGAACTGGGCATGAACTGGCGCAGGAACGCTCGAGCACCCATAAGGATGAAGCGCGCCCCTTCACGGGACAGGGTCACGTCTTCAAAATCAATAACGTGCAGGACGGCTTCGTTTGCATTGTTGTCAACGGCCAGAGCTTGAGACGCGGGCTGATGCATACCGGACATGGCGGCCTCCTTTTCCTCTTTCGGAATCATTCTGCAAATCCCAGTCCGTTTCCCTTCTTATCGGCACCGTGCGCTTCCACCCTGCCATAGGGATAACACAAGAGGAAACTCCGTACATATACTATAAAATAAGACAGTGAATCCGCCTGCACGGCAGGCACAAAAGGCCACCCCCCGGCCTCGACAAGCCAATCGGGAATTTTTACAATAAAAACATGGCACAAACCATGGGCCGACAAAAGAGAGAGGCATCCGATTCATCCCTCTCCTGCGGGTCGTATTTTTTTTGATAGGGAAGCTTGACACTCTGCCAACCATGTTTATCTTTCACCCAGCCGGACGAGTCCACCTGAGGACTGTTCCGGCAAGGGGGCGGGAACGGAAGGAACTTCCTGCCGGAGCCCCGTCAAAAATACAATCACTTATTGGAGGTATAGAGGAAATGAATCTGAAACCACTGAACGACCGCGTTCTGGTCAAGCGTCTGGAGATGGAAGAGAAGACTGCCGGTGGCATCTACATCCCGGATTCCGCAAAGGAAAAACCCATGAAGGGTGAAATCGTTGCCGTCGGCCCCGGCAAGCTCGACGACGACGGAAAGCGCGTCAAGATGACCGTCAAAAAGGGCGACATGGTCCTGTTTGCCAAATACGCCGGCTCTGAAATCAAAATCGACGGCGAAGACAATCTGGTCATGCGCGAAGAAGACATTCTCGCCATCGTCGACTAAACTCAATCACACCCGATAGAACACCATTTTTTAAGGAGAATACATCATGGCTAAAGAAATCCTCTTCGATGCCAAAGCCCGCGAAAAGCTGAAAGCTGGCGTGGACAAACTGGCTAACGCTGTCAAAGTGACCCTCGGCCCCAAGGGCCGTAACGTCGTGATCGAAAAATCCTACGGCTCCCCGATCATCACCAAGGACGGCGTGACCGTTGCCAAGGAAATCGAGCTGGAAGACAAATTCGAGAACATGGGCGCCCAGATGGTCAAGGAAGTTGCCTCCAAGACTTCCGATGTAGCCGGTGATGGCACCACTACGGCAACCGTCCTGGCCCAGGCCATCTTCACTGAAGGCGTCAAGCTCGTGGCCGCCGGCCGTTCCCCCATGTCCATCAAGCGCGGCATCGACAAGGCCGTCGAAGCCATTGTCGAAGAACTCGGCAGAGTCGCCAAGCCCACCCGCGATCAGAAAGAAATCGCCCAGGTCGGCACCATCTCCGCCAACAACGACGCCACCATCGGTAACATCATTGCCGAAGCCATGAACAAGGTCGGCAAGGAAGGCGTCATCACCGTTGAGGAAGCCAAAGGGCTCGACACCACCCTCGACGTGGTCGAAGGCATGCAGTTCGATCGCGGCTACCTCTCCCCTTATTTCGTCACCAACACCGAGCGCATGACCTGCGAGATGGAAGAACCGCTTATCCTCATCAAGGAGACCAAAATCTCCAACATGAAAGAGCTGCTGCCCGTCCTGGAACAGTGCGCCAAGATGTCCAAGCCCCTGCTGATCGTGGCCGAAGACATCGAGGGCGAAGCCCTGGCCACCCTGGTGGTCAACAAGCTGCGCGGCACCCTGAACGTGGTTGCCGTCAAGGCTCCCGGCTTCGGTGAACGCCGCAAGGCCATGCTGAAAGACATCGCCACCCTCACCGGCGGCCAGGTCGTCAGCGAAGACCTCGGCATCAAGATGGAAAATCTGACCGTGAGCGACCTCGGCTCCTGCAAACGCCTGGTCATCGACAAGGAAAACACCACCATCGTGGACGGTGCTGGCAAGGCCGCCGAGATCAAAGGCCGCATCCAGACCATCCGCGCCGAAATCGCGGATGCCACCTCCGACTATGATCGTGAGAAGCTCCAGGAGCGTCTTGCCAAGATCGTCGGCGGTGTGGCCGTCATCAACGTCGGTGCCGCCACCGAAACCGAGATGAAGGAAAAGAAAGCCCGCGTCGAAGATGCTCTCAACGCCACTCGCGCTGCTGTCGAAGAAGGCATCGTCCCCGGCGGCGGTGTGGTCCTGGCCCGCGCAGGCAAAGTCGCCCTCAAGGTCAAGGCCGTGGACGACGACGAACAGGCCGGCATCAACATCATCGCCCGCGCCGTGGAAGAGCCCCTGCGCCAGATCGCAGCCAACGCCGGAATGGAAGGTTCCATCGTCGTTGAAAAGATCAAGGAAGGCAAAGGCGGCATGGGCTTCAACGCCGCGACCGGCGAATACGAAGACCTGATCAAGGCCGGTGTCATCGACCCCAAAAAGGTCACCCGCACCGCACTCCAGAATGCCGCTTCCGTGGCAGGTCTGCTCCTGACCACCGAATGCGCCATCGCCGAAAAACCGGAAAAGAATTCCGGCGGCGCCCCGGCCATGCCCGGCGGCATGGGCGGCATGGGCGGCATGGGCGGAATGGGCGGCATGTACTAAGCCCCCCGGCCCCTTAGCCAAAACAAATCAACCCCGGCCCGCGCAACAACGCGGACCGGGGCTTTTTGATGCCTCCGGCGGCCAGAGGAATTCAACCTTGCCGCCCGCAATATCTGATGACGGTGCACAACGCCCCCCATGGACATCCGCCCGGAATGATTCGCCAAGTCTTGGAATTGGTTGCCTCACTCCCGGTACGAAGGCATGGGGTATTTATATTGTAATGTATGCCGCAGTGAACCAAAAAAGAGGGCCGGGAAATTCCCGGCCCTCTTATTGTCTTCATCGACAATGCCTCTAACGCGAAGGCGGGGTGACCGCAATATCGAATCCGGCCAGTTCAGCCACTTGGTCATGCGTGAGCGCAACACCTTCAAGCGTGATGGTCGTATCGCCAAACGAGATGATCGTATTGCCGTTGTCGTCCACCTGCACCTCAAAGTCATCCGCATCATTAACGCCCATAAAGTTGAAGCTGTCATTGTCAGGATCGAAATCGGTGATGATGTCATCGCCCGACCCCGGATCGAAAATAAAGGTATCGCTGCCAGTGCCGCCGGTGAGGGTATCGTCGCCGGAGCCGCCCACCAAGGTATCGTCGCCAGAGCCGCCATCCAACAAGTCGTTGCCTTCGCCACCATTGAGATAATCGCCAAGCTGACCGCCACTCAGGGAATCATCGCCGCTACCGCCGTCCAGGAAGTCCTGACCGTAGCCGCCGGTGATGGAGTCGTCCCCGCCTTCGCCGTACACGATGTTGTCCACGTAGCCGCCCGCTTCCACCGTATCGTTGCCGTCGCCAGCATGGATAATGGCCCCGTCATGATCCTCGCCCGGAGACGACCCGTAATAGCGGATGGTATCGTCGCCTTCGCTGCCGGACACCTGTTCATAGGTGCCGCCTGCGATGCCATCCAATTCGTCGCTCGTCATCGGTGCATTTTTTTTCTCTTCACTCATTTCATCATCTCCCATGAGTATGCATTCTATTTCATAATGGATAGATACATACGAACATCAAAAGTTTCAATCGCCGACATATTTTTTTGATTCGCGACCGATTGTCCTGGTACCTGCCAGTACCTGTGCCATCGGGCGCACACATTTGACAATCCGGCAATTGTAGACCATGGGTTTTCCAACCCCATCATGGAGACCCACACATGTCATTCAGGCTCATCGTTCTCGGCATCGCCACCCTGCTCACCCTGTACATCGGGTGGCGGCTCATCAACCCCGCTCCCCTGAGTCGGGTGCGCAAGATCGCCGCATGGCTCCTGGTGGCCCTGATCCTGTTCGTCCATCCACTGCTGCGCCAGGCACGCTATTCTGGATTCGAAGGGATTGCCGTGAATACCCTCTACTGGGTGGGCTACACGTTTTTCGGATTGGCCTCCATCCTGGTGGTGCTGATGATCGTCCGCGACCTGCCCATCCTGGCCCGGCGAACCATGAATTCGGTCCACAAATTGTTCACCCGACGAAGCCGACACCCTTATTTCACCAAACCGGACAAAAGCCGCCGCCGCTTCCTGCTCAACGCCACCAATGCCACCCTCCTGGCGGCCACGGTCCCTCTGACCGGCTATGCCGCCTACGAGGCCAACCGCAAGCCCACCGTAATCAACAACGACATTCCGGTCCCGAACCTGCCTGTCGGTCTCGACGGCTTTACCATCGTCCAGATATCCGACACCCACATCGGCATGACCCTGGGCCGCGATTGGACCCAAACGGTGGTGGATGAGGTCAAAAGGCTCTCCCCGGACATGATCGTGCACACCGGGGACATGGTGGACGGCTCGGTGCCCGCCCTCCGGGACGCGGTCCAGCCCTTCGGGGAACTCACCGCGCCGCACGGAATCTGGTTCTGCACGGGCAACCACGAATATTACTCGGGCGTGACCCCCTGGCTGCGCAAGATCCAACAACTCGGCATGACCCCGCTCGTCAATGAACACCGCCTAGTGGACACTGGCAAGGGCAAAATTCTGATGGCGGGCGTTACCGACTACGGTGCTGCGCGTATCCTTCCGGCCCACGCCACCTCACCCGAAGCAGCCATGGCCGGAGCCCCCGAGCACGACGTTTCCATCCTGCTGGCCCACCGTCCTCGCTCCATTTTCAAGGCAAGCGAGGCCGGATTCGATATCCAACTCTCAGGGCATACGCACGGCGGGCAGTATTTCCCCTACACCCTGGCTATCCACCTGTTCCAACCCTACGTGCGCGGGTTGTACCGCCACGGCGACACCCAGCTCTATGTCAGCCAGGGCACGGGGTACTGGGGACCGCCCATGCGGCTGGGCACGGTGCCCGAGATAACGCGGCACACCTTGCGCCGGTCGTGATAAATGGCTCCCTTCCTCCGCGACCAGTGCGAATATCGACATTTCACCTTGCGAAAACTTGCCCCGTTTACTAAGTGATACGTATGCCTGAAACAGAGAAGAAAATACTCATCCTCGGCGTGGGCAACGTGTTGTTCACGGACGAAGGATTCGGTGTTCGTGTGGCCGAGGAATTGGAACAGAAATACATCTTTTCCCCCAATGTCACCGTGCTCGACGGCGGCACCCTCGGGCTTCGGCTCATGGGTCCGATCATGGAAGCCGACTACCTCATCATCGTGGACATCGTGCTCAATGAAGGAAAACCCGGCAACGTGTTCCGCCTGCTCGGCAAAGACCTGAGCAAAGCGTGCGCCTTCACCAACTCCATGCATCAGACCGATCTGCTCGACACGCTGGCCCGGTGCAGCCTGGTGGGCACCGTGCCCGATGACGTCGTGCTCTACGGTGTTGAACCCGTCAACTACAAGGACATGTCCGCTGCCCTGTCCCCGGAACTTGAAGCCAAGCTCCCCGAGGTCATGGACATGGTCCTCAAGGAACTGGAAACGGCCGGAGGGACATATACTCTCCGTACGACCACGAACCCCGCAACGGAGAAAATCTATGTGCCTCGCGATACCAGCCGAAATTCTTGAAATCAATGACGGCGTCGCCAACTGCAAGGTCGGCGAAGGCGAAACCACGGTCCAGGCATCCATCATGCTTCTGGATGAAGAAGTGGCCCCGGGCGACTATATCATCATCCACGCCGGATTCGCCCTGCGCAAACTCGATCCCAAAGAGGCGCAGGAAACCCTGAAGATCCTGCGCGACATGGTGGATCTCATGGGCGGCGCAGAATACCAGCACGACATGCTGTAACCCCGGTCTGCAAAGACGGCAAAAGGCCCGGAATGTAACATTCCGGGCCTTTTGCCGTTCCAGGGTCAGCCCCAAGTCCTCAGACGCGCGCCTTCTTCCCCGGCAGGAAAGAGGAACGCAAAAAATTCAGACTGAAAAAGGAAAAGGGGTTGTGCACGACCAGATCTGGAAGGATGTGATACCAACGATAGCCCAGTCGGGTGAAATAGGCCCGAGCCGATTCACCGTGACCGGTCTCCTCGGCGGCAAACACGGCGGCATCGCGCTGGCACCGCGAACGCGCCAGGGGTTCGAGAATCCGCTCGCTGTACCCGAACTTGAGAAGCATGGCCTTGATCCGCCGGTACTCCCGGTGCCGAGAAACAGCATCGGCCAGGGAAAACAGGGCCACCACCAGCCAGCCGCCGCCCCAGCATCCAAGCACTATGGCCTGTGGCAGGTCGCCATCTGCCAGGAACGCAAGGCCGAACCCCTTGAGCCCCAGCGCAAGCAACAGCGACGCTGCCCCGGTCATATACGGCCAGGGCGCGGCCTTCATGAAACGTGCATTTTTCCTGATCTGGATAGTCATGAACCTCACTTGCCCTTGGGCTGACAAATTTTTAGCTCAGTCTCGACCCTTGGTCAAATCCGACATTTAAACGCTATAACACCTTAAACTTATTAATATTTCCTGTCGCATTGTTGACAAGATGCACACCACAGGCTATACAGGGGTCAAAGGAATGGACAGTACGCAGGATCTCGACCGGGCGTTCCGTGTCGGCGACCGGGGTGCCCAGCAACGCTTCTTCCATGGGGCCGGGAATGTTGTCATCACAACGGGGGCCGAGATTCCAGGTGGACGGCACCACAAGCTGGAAATTATCAATCTTGCCGCCTCTCATCTGCATCCAGTGGCTCAATCCGCCGCGCGGAGCGTTGACGAAGCCCACACCCTGCGCTTCGGAAGGCATATTCCAATCCTTGCAGATGTCGAAATTCCCTCGGGTGACGTTCTCCCTGAGATCGTTAACCCAGTCCTCAACCTTGAGACAAGTGACAAGGCACTCAATGCCGCGAGCTGCGGTTCTGCCAAGGGTGGAGAACAGCGCAGCGGCTCCCACGCCCAAAGATTTGAGACAAAAGTCGACATACTTGACGATCTCGGGATGCCCCAGGCCATAATTGATCAGACAGGTGGCCAATGGCCCGGTCTCCACTGCCTTGCCATCATAACGGGGGGCCTTCATCCAGGAATACTTGGTCCTGTCGTCCTGGCTGGTATACATGGGATCGGTCACGCCCTCAAAGGGATGTTGGGGAAAGCTGTCCCGGTACCAAGAATGGGTGACGTGCTCCTTGACCCTGTTGGGATCAAATGCTCGCACCTTTGCGAGATTACGATTAAAGATGATGCCGGGCTTGATATAGCGGGAATTGATGTCGGCCTCGCCGCCGGGAACGGGAAATTCACCAAAACTCATGAAATTCGTGGTCCCGCCTATGGAACACCAATCCTTGTAAAATCCGCCGAGAGCTAGAAGATCGGGAATATAACAATCCAGGATGAAATTCTTTATCTCTTCGTACAACCCCAGGAAATCGTAGATGTATTTGTCGGTAAGGCCTTCGTAACAGGTTACGCCACCCACCACGGTAAATTGGGTATGCGGATTTTTCGCTCCCCACACGGCCATGGCCCGGGCGGCCTTGACTTGCAGGTGCAGGGCCTTCAGGTAATGATCCGTTGCCAGCAGATTGACCTCCGGCGGCAGGTAATACGCAGGATGGCCACCAAGGAAATAGGCATTGGTGAAGATGCCCAGCCGCCCGGAATCAATGATACTCCTGATGGTGTCCTGTGTTTTTTCAAGTTCGTCCCGGCTGGAGACAATCACCGGATTGGCGCGAACGATCCTAGCAATGGCAGCGGCCAGCTCTCGGGTTTTCCCGACGTTGGCATTGATGACGCTGGAGACATCGACGAAATCCAGGGCATGCAGATGGTAGAAATGCACGATGTGGTCGTGCATGAATTGTGTGGCAAGCACCAGATTGCGGATGATGGTGGCATTGTGCGGCAGCTCCGCAGCCATGCCCACGGCGTTTTCCACACACCGCGTGGACGCGAGCGCATGCACATAGGTGCAGACACCGCAGGAACGTTGAGTGAAATGCTGGGCGTCACGAGGATCACGGCCTTGCAGGATGATCTCCAGCCCACGGAAAAGCTGGGCACTGGAACGAACATCCACAACCTTGCCGCGCTCCACCACGGCTTCGATGCGCAGATGTCCTTCGATCCGGGTAACCGGATCGATCACGAGATTGGCAGAATTCTTCTTGCTTGCACGCCTGGAGGGCTTGCGGGATTTCCTTCCTTCAGCAGGAAACGACTCGTCATTCACCATTCTTACTCTCCTTCCGATTCAATCGTCCGTCACCGATCTTTTGCCTGACATGCCACATCAGCACCACCCGTTGCCCATTAGCTCGAATACAACAACGGATTTGCCTTGTACAGAAAACGTCAGGAGATCACCCCTATATTCAAACAATTAGCCCCCGAACAACCGGGATCGCCACCCTGATTTACACAGCCGGAAAGTGAAATCATCTCCCCACCAAAAAGGGCCCGGCAAAAGCCGGGCCCCTTGTATTGCGTTCGTGTCTGTAGGGACTACAGGATACGGAACTTCTTGACGTTACCGGTCTGGTTGTCGATGACGTGCACGCCGCAGGCGATGCAGGGGTCATAGGAGTGGACCGTACGCAGGATCTCGACCGGGCGTTCCGGATCGGCGATCGGGGTGTTGTCCAGCAGAGCCTCTTCGGTCGGACCGGGGATGTTTTTGTCACAGCGGGGGCCGAGGTTCCAGGTGGACGGGACCACGAGCTGGAAGTTGTCGATCTTGCTGTCCTTGATGTTGAGCCAATGGCTCAGAGCACCGCGCGGAGCGTTGACGTAGCCAACACCCTGTGCTTCGGCAGGCATATCCCAATCCTTGCAGATGTCGAGGTCGCCCTTGGCAACGTTTTCCTTGAGGTCATTGACCCATTCCTCAGTCTTGAGGCAGGTGACGAGACATTCAATGCCGCGAGCACCGGTACGACCCAGGGTGGAGAACAGAGCCTCGGGGCCGACGCCCAGAGCCTTGAGTACGAAGTCGACGTAGGTCTTGAAGTCGTCGTTCTTGGTGTAGTTGACCAAACAGGTGGCCAGCGGACCAACTTCAACAGCCCTGCCATCGTAACGGGGAGCCTTCATCCAGGAGTACTTGGTCTGGTCGTCCAGGCTGGTGTACTTGGGATCGGTCACGCCGTTGTAGGGGTGCTTCGGGGTGTCGTCTTTGTACCAGGAATGTTTGACATGCTCTTCGACCTTGGAGGGATCGAAGTCCATGACTTCCGTGAACTTGCGGTCGAAGATGACGCCGGGCTTGACGTAACGGGAGTTGAGGTCCGCTTCGCCGCCGACGGCGGGGAATTCGCCGAAGGTCATGAAGTTGGTGGTACCACCAATGGAAGCCCATTCCTTGTAGTTGCTGGCAACGGCAATGAGGTCCGGGATGTAGCAGTCAAGGACAAAGTCCTTGATGTCGGCGTACAGGGCCAGGAAGTCATTGATGTACTTGTCGGTGAGACCTTCGTAACAGGTCACGCCACCCATGACGGTGAACTGGGTGTGCGGATTCTTCGCACCCCAGATGGCCATGGCGCGAGCGGCTTTGACCTGCAGGTGCAGGGCGCTCAGGTAGTGGTTGGTCGCCAGCAGGTTGACCTCGGGGGTCAGCGTGTAAGCCGGGTGACCGCCGAGGAAGTAGGCGTTGGTGAAGATGCCGAGACGGCCGGATTCCACGATGCCCTTGACGGTGTCCTTGGTCTTCTGAAGTTCGGCCTCGGTGGTGACGATCTTCGGATTGGGACGCACGGTCTTGGCAACAGCGGCGGCGATTTCGGCGGTCTTCTTGACATCGGCATTGAGGACGTCAGAGACATCAACGAAGTCCAGGGCATGCAGATGATAGAAGTGCACGATATGGTCATGCATAAACTGCGCGGCCATCACCAGATTACGGATGATGGTAGCGTTATGGGGCAACACTTTGTCAACGCCAACGGCGTTGTCAACGGAGCGGACGGAAGCGAGCGCATGCACGTAGGTGCAGACACCGCAGGAACGCTGGGTGAAGTGCTGGGCGTCACGGGGATCACGGCCTTTCAGAATGATCTCCAAGCCGCGAAACAACTGAGAGCTGGAGCGGACGTCGACGATCTTGCCGTTGTCGACTACAGCCTCAATGCGAAGGTGACCCTCGATCCTGGTTACCGGGTCAACAATAACGTTATGTTTCCCCTTCGCCATCGCGGGACCGGATTTTGCGCAACCGGACATATTATATCCTCCTTAGAATGAATTCTGATTTGCGTCTGCCTGATTGACCCGCGACTATAAGTCGGTGAGGTCGGCGTACATGTAGGTTTTGCCATCCCAGTCAGCGCCATCCCAGAAATCGGGCTGCGAACAGCCGATGCAGGGGTGGCCGGCCTGGACGGGCCAGTTGTACTGGTTGAACTTCACGGTCGGACAGTTGTTGAACGTCTCAGGACCGCGACAACCGAGCTTGCGCAGACACCAGCCCTTGCGGGCTTCTTCGGAACCGAAGGAAGGAGCAAACTGATCATTGTTGAAGAACTCCTGCCTGGGGCAGTTGTCGTGAACGGATTCCCCGTAGAAGAGGACCGGACGGCCGACGGAGTCGAGTTCGGGCACACCCTTGGTGGTGTAGTAAACAATGGCAGATACCAGGGAATACGGGTTCGGCGGGCAACCGGGAATGTTGATAATCGGTTTGCCCGGGAACAGCTCGTCCAGACCCTTGGCTTCGGTCGGATTCGGTTTGGCCTTCTGGACACCACCGTAAGCGGCACAGGTGCCGTACGTGATGGTGGCAATGGCTCCATTGACGACCTTGGTGGTGTTTTCGAGCATGGTGTGGCCGCCGACTTTACCGTGGGCACCAGCTTCCATGGCATCGCCACACTTGGCGGTGGGAACACCACCTTCGATGACTGCAACGTACTTGCCAGCATCAACTGTATCCCACAGGGCCTTTTCAGCAGCGTGACCAGCAGCAGCCATGATGGTCTCATGGTAGTTAAGAGAGATATAATCCAGGATCAGAGCGTCGATGTAAGGCTCAACAGTCCTCAGGATGGACTCGGAACAGCCAGTACACTCAGCATTGTGCAGCCAGACCACATCGGGCCTGTTGTCTGCCGTGAGGGCTTCAGCGACTTTCGGCGCGAACGCCGGTCCCATGCCCATCACTGCGGCCACGGTTCCGCAGAACTTCATAAAATCACGGCGAGTAACGCCGCGTTTTTCCAGCCGTTCCACGGCTCCGTCCCTGCCATGACCTACGGAAAATTTCATAGAACACCTCCGTAATAAAATGAGTCTGTTATGAGGTAGAGAACACCGTTATTCCCAATCATAACCGTCGGACACACGCCCGAACTCGGACCTAACCGGTTACAGTGCTACGATCACAACAAGCGTAGCACCTTTAACGTCTTTTTCCCGAGTTCGTGCTATAACCCCCCGGAAAAACTAATTAAGCAAGTGATATCTCGCTTTACAAACAAAATCAATAGGCAACTTCAAAAAAGTTTCAAACGTATCGGCACGCTAGCAGCAAACCGCATTCAGCGGTAAAGAAATGCCCCCTCGTCCAACCGGCAAAACGTGCTTCCGGTATCGTCTGAGCAGTGCCCGCGAGCCAATTCCGCAAGAGAATAATCCAGAAATCCGAGACAACATTTCTACTCGACTTTGAAAACGATTCGCCTCTTCGTCTTGCCCTCCCCCTGTCCGAGATCGCCGACACGCCGATGGACATCCTGCCCACGACAACGTCGCTTCCTGCCACGCAAGTGCGGAGGGCGCGTCCTTTACATCCAAAACAGTCTCGCTGGTCGCAAGAATTGATTGCATCCCGGACTCGACACAGTCATTGATTTCCCATGCTCTCATCGGTAATATGACCGAAATTCCGAACTGTTTTCAAACAGAGACAAAGGAGAACGTATGAGCGTCATCGTCGAATTATCGATCTTTCCCCTAGACAAAAAAGGGACCAGCCTGAGCCCTTATGTGGCCCGTGTCATCTCCGTCATCAAAAATTCGGAACTGCCCTACAAATTCGGCCCCATGGGCACGGCCATCGAAGGCGAATGGGACGAGGTCATGCGCGTGGTGGATGCCTGCTACCGGGAACTGGAACAGGATTGCGACCGCATCTACTTGACCCTCAAGGCTGACAGCCGCCGAGACCGGGTAGACGGCATGAACAGCAAAATGGCCAGCGTCCGTGAAAAATGCGGGTAGACTAATTGCCTTGAAACCCGGCCCGATTCTGTTATCAATGGATTGAAAGCGTGATTAATCGGCGTTCCAGGAGTTCCAAGTGACCATCGTTCAGCAACAGCTTCAAATGAAACAGGTATCCCACGGGAACTACCTGATGCGTAACGTGCTCAAGCACAATGTCGTCTTCAATGAAGGAAGCCGGGGAGATGCGGCCTATATCCTGACCGAGGGTAAAATCGAGATTTCGGGTATCATGGAGGGACACAAAAAGGTCTTCGCCATTCTCAAGCCCATCTCCATCTTCGGCGAGATGGCCCTCTTCCTGGACGACAACACCCGCACCGCCACGGCCATTGCCCTGGAAGACTCCAAGGTCATCGTGGTCACCAAGGACGATCTTGATGAATTCATGCGCGAATCGCCCAAGGTCATCGCCTCCATCATTACCGTGCTGGTCAGCCGGCTCAAATCCACCACCAAGAAGGCCATGAAAGTGCCGAGCACCGGCATGGGCGTGGTCCGTATCCTTGATCTCTTCGCGGCCAACGGCAAGATGACCCTGCGCTACGACTCCACCATCAAATCCATGGCCGACACCTTCATCACCACGCCTGACCGTATCGAGCAGTATATTCACGGCTTGGCCGACCAGCAACTCCTGGCCGTGGGCCGGGACGAAAACGACTCCAGGATCATTCGTATCCGGGAACGCAACCTCCTGCACGAGGTGATGAAAACCAAGAAGAACTAACCCCAAAAGGTCTGCACCGCAGGGCAAAACGCCGCGGTCACCAGTGGGCAAATATTTTCGGGCGAGGTTGTTTTCCTGAGCCGTCCTGAAATAGGTTGACGGTTTTTGAAGGTTTCAATCAGGCTGTGGGGCTAGCCCCACAGCCTGATTTGTGTACGTCGTCCGGCGTTCTCATTCCCAAACTGAGATGAGGTCGCTCCGCATTGTATATCTCCACTGACTCTTTCACCAATGCATTGAGTTCTCTAAGGTTATTGCATGTGACGGTTAAAAACTCCTGCTTTAGAATCCCATTCATCCTTTCTGCCAAGGCGTTTTGATAACAGTCGTAACCATCTGTCATAGAGGGAGTCATGTCTGATTCCCGAAGTTTTTTCTGGTAAACGGAAGAGGCATATTGAAGTCCTCGGTCTGAATGGTGAATCGTATTTACCCTCTTTCGCTTGTTTTCAATTGCCGCATCCAGTGCTTTGGCTGTGCTTTCCGAACCGAGGTCTCGGCTCACATTGTATCCCATTATCTTTCGGCTGAATGCATCGGTCACCAGCGAAAGATAGCATGTCTGTTCGCGTGTTTTTACGTAGGTTATGTCGCTTACAAACACCTGCTCCGGGAAGCTGGGCTGAACATCTTTCAACAAGTTAGGATGCTTTTTTAGCCAATGTTTCGAGTTGGTTGTCTTTGTGTAGTTCTTTTTTCGCTTGATGAGCATGTGCTCGCGCCGCAACAGGCAAAACAACGCGTCACGTCCAAGCTTGATTCCCTTTGCGGAAAACGCGTCCTTCAACAGGAAGTACAGCTTTCGCGTTCCGAGGCGGGGCATCCTGGCCCGCACGCTCAAGACCATGGCCTTTGCCTCTTGGAGCATGGCCTCCCGTACATCATGGCGTTTTTCAGCCTGGTACACGGACTGCCGACTGACCCCGAGCTGCCTGCAACAGGCAGACAAGCTTATTTGTCTTTCTTTCTGAAGACTTCGTGCAGCTCGGGGGTAAGCTTTTTTCTTATCGAAGTCCCAAGCTCGCGGTCTGAAATCTCAATCATCTTATCGAGAAGCGCGGTCTTGATCTTCTCTTCCTCAAGCTCTTTCTCCAGCCGTTTGATCTTCTGGGCTGGAGTTTCCTTTGCTTTGGGGGCGTTGCGGGAATGTACCATGGGTCTGCTCCAATCACGGGTGCCGTGCTTCCTGAGCCACTTCAACACTGTGCTTCGCCCTTGAATACCATAAAAAGCCTGAGCCTGCTTGTACGTCATCTCGCCCTTTTCCACCTGCGCCACCACCGACAATTTAAAGGCCATCGTGTAGTCGCGCCGAGTCCGTCTAACTCGCTGTTTGGGATTGCTTTCCATAAATAGGTCCTTTGGTTATCAACCTATTTCAGGACGGGACATCCCATGAAAAAAGGCCGGAAGGAGTATCCCTTCCGGCCTTTTCATTGGCTGCTGCTAATAGCGGGAACGGCTGCCGCTCTTGCGACTCTTGGGAACGATCAAGACCCGCTTCATGGGGCCGTCACCCTTGGAGCGGGTGAAAACATCCTCGTTGTCCTGCAGGGCCAGATGCACCACGCGACGGTGGTAGGAAGACAACGGCTTGGTGGACTGGGTCCGGCCCAAATCGCCCGCCTTGTCGGCCAGATGCCAGGCAATCTGGCGCAGCTTGTCGTCCTGACGCTCACGGTAGTCACCGGTATCCACCTGAATGCGGACCGAAGCTTCCATCTTGCGGGAAACAAGCCGATTGACCAGATATTGCAAAGAGGACAGGGTCTGCCCTTCACGACCGATGATGAGACCGCTGTTCTCTTCGTCGTCAATGAAAACTCTGACACGGTCGGACTCTATGGTCACCTCGACCTTGGTCTCACCCACAATGGGTTTGAGCAGTTGAGTCATGACCTCCATGACAGCCCCCTCCAACACGGCGGGGTCAAAATCTGCCATATTGGCGCGGGGACGCTCTTCGCGGGGTTCCGATACAGGCTCCTCTCGCGGCTTGCGTTCACGGGGCTTGCGCTCACGAGTCTTGTCTCGACCCTTGGGCTCGCGGCCCTTGGTCTCACGCGGCTTGCGCTCACGGCGGGCTTCTTGTGCCCGGGCCTCGCGGACCAGATTGCCATTGATATCATCGGCGGGGTCGACTTCGGGCGGTATGACGTTACCGTTGATGTCGACAAACTCCTCAGACTCGATGGCGTTGCCCGGTTCGAGCGCAACTTTGGGCTCGGGCGCGGCCTGGGGCTCGGGCGCAGCTTCGGGTGCGGCTTCGGGAGCGGCTTCGGGAGCGGCTTCAGGCTTCGCCCCTCTGGGCTTGTTCCCGGATTTTGCTGCCTGCGGCCTCTTGCCTTCATCCTCACCATTGAGAATGCCGCTGGCGTTGACCTGGGCACGGGGGCGGGCATTCACCTTGGCCTTCTTGACACCCATGATGCCGAAGATGCCGGTGGAACCGCCGCCCAGGATATCGATCTCCAGACGGTCACGCTTCAGATTGTAATAGTCGCATGCGCTTTCGATCGCTTCGTCCAGGTCTTTTCCCTGGAATTCTTTGAAATCGCTCATTGTTCTTTCCTTATCACTGCCGGGTAAACAGGAGCCCCCGGAGGCAAGTTAATCGTTCTGTGCTGCGGTCTTGGCCTTGGTCTTCCTGGCGATCATGAGCTGCTGTCCGATGGAAAGGACATTATTGAGCAGCCAGTATACGACCAGGCCGGACGGGAACTGCAGGAACATGAAGGTGAAGATGAGAGGCATCAGCATCATGATTTTCTGCTGGGTGGGATCACCCGCGCTCGGAGTCATCTTCTGTTGCAGGAACATGGACGCACCCATGATGATGGGCGTAATGTAGTACGGATCCTTTGCGGACAGGTCGGCCAGCCAGGGCAGATCCGTGAACGGCAGATGCGCAATGAAGGGTGCGTGCCTGAGTTCGACCGCACCGAGCAACGCCTTGTAGAGGCCGAAGAAAACCGGAATCTGGACCACCATGGGCAGACAGCCGCCCATCGGGTTTACCTTATAGGTCTTATACAATGCCATGGTCTCCTGATTGAGCCGCTGCTTGTCGTCGCCGTACTTCTCGCGGAGCTTGGCGACCATGGGCTGCAACTTCTTCATCTGCTCCATGGAGCCGTAGCTCTTTTGGGAGAGCGGCCAGAAGATGAGCTTGATGATGATGGTCAGGAGGATGATGGCTATGCCGTAGTTGTGCACGTAGCCGTAAAAGAAGTTCAAACCGATGAGCAATGGTTTGGCCAGGACGTCGAACCAACCAAAGTTGACCGCTTCGGAGAGGTTGCCCGGCATGGCACTCAACATCTCGCGGTCCATGGGGCCGAGGAAATAGGATGCCTTGAACGCTTTGGCCACATTGGGAATAAAGGTCGCTTCGCGAGTCACGGCCATGCGGAAGATATCATTCTGGAATCCGGCAGACAGGGAAGTGTCGTCACTATCCGGGACAATGGCGAACAGGAAGTAGTTGGACTCGATGGCGCCCCACTTGAACCCGCCGGCAGCGGTCAGCCCCTCTTCCTTGAGGTCGTCGCGGTCGCTCATCTCATCGCGACCGTCCTTGTTCAGGTACGCGACCTTGGTCGGGTTATAGTTATCGTCTTCGGCAGACATGGACTTGGCTGCGGCCGTAAAGGCGACAGAACCATCCACACCGGTCTTGTTCAGATTGGTGACCGTGGTGTTTTCCTCGATGAGGTAGGTGTCGGCATGAAAAGTCAGCACGCGCTCAATGCGGTAGCCGTGCACCTGACCGGTAAAGGTCAGCGACTTGGTGCCGTCCTGAGCGGTCATGGCGATGTCCGTTCCCTTGAATGCCCACTGTCCGTACTTCCAGGTGTGTACCTGATCGTCCCCGCCACGGGAGAGGAACAACCCCAGCGGTCCCTTGGCGAACGCCTTCTCACCGATCAGATCCACATTGGGAGAATCGGCGGCGATGGTGTCCTTGTAATTCTTCAGCACGAATTTTTCGAGGATACCCCCCTGAGAATTGAACACAGCGGTGTAAAGCGGGGTGTCGACCGTAACAGCCACTCCATCGGTGGGCTTGAAATCGGAGGCGGCAGCGGTGGCGGAGGCAGTCGCAGAGGGAGCCTTTTCCGAGAGCGTAGCGGCCTGTTTCTCGGCTTGAGCAGCCTTCCGGGCCATCTCGGCCTGTTCTTGGGCCGATGGTGCCGTAAAGTACTGCCATCCGAAGATAACAATGGCACTCAAGGCCAGGGCAATGACTAGGCGGAGTTTCTCCTGCTTGTCCATGGAATGATTCTCGCTTTGGATTGTGGGGTGGGCCAAACGGCCGGGACGGGGTCGTATCCCCCGCGGCATAAAGGTTGGCAACGAAGGAGACGCCAAAGCGCAAGCAGGGTGCCCTTGAACGCCCCGTGACGGATGACGGCTTCCTTGGCGTACTCGGAGCACGAAGGAATGAACCTGCAACCGGGGGGCAGCAAGGGGGAGATGAGTTTCTGATAAAACCAAATGAGCGCCAGCAATACCTTGCGCATCATTTCCTCTCTAAGAGGCCGCCGCTTCCGCTCGCAGGCGGGTCAAAAGCGGGGTGAACTCTTCTGTGACGAGGGCGAGGTTCAGCTGCTTGGCCTCAAGGTTCCGCTTCGGAACAACGACAATATCCAGAGGCAATTCAAAATCATATTGATGCAGCCTGAAAAGCTCGCGCACCACCCGTTTAATGCGGTTGCGGGCTACGGCATTCCCCATTTTCCGGCTCACGGTGAGGCCCAGGCGGAGACCGCCTTGAACCTCCTTGCGCTTCAGAACAAACAGGATAAAGCTTCTGGTAAAGTGCTTTCTCCCCTGCTCATAACATGCCGTGAACTCGGGGGATACCCGCAGTCGGCGATCCTTGTTCCAAGCTAGACGGCTAATCTCTTACGCCCTTTGGAGCGACGACGACTAAGGACGGCACGACCGTTTTTGGTACGGGAACGCACCAGGAAACCATGGGTTCTCTTACGACGACATTTGCTGGGCTGGTAAGTACGTTTCATATCATTATCTCCTGAGAGTAGAATTTCGTTAAAAAGCTGTGTTGAACGGAAGCATATAACCGGACATCCATCGTCCGTCAAGGCTAAATTTTAGGAGATTTCCCGAGATCCCTCCCTGCCGCCGGGTTTCATGCGACCGGGATTTCTGCTACATACTTTTGGACCGAATGGCGAGATTTTTTTTTGTCCCGGCCACCCCGGTTCGTCATTCACCAACCCAATACGGAGAAGCCATGAACAAGCCCATCGACAACTATTGGGAACTCAACCTTCTGGAACTCAAGAAAAAACTGACAGGTAACGGCTTCGACGTCTACCGGGCAGATTCGGCCCAGGAGGCAAAGGCCGTGGTCCTGAAGGACATCCTGCCCGAGCTGAAACCAAAAACCGTGTCCTGGGGCGGCTCCATGACCCTGGCCGCCACGGGTCTCTATGAGCATCTGCGTGATTCGGCGGACTACGAATCCCTGGACACCTGGGACAAGGCCCTGTCCAACGACGAAAAAACCGAACTCCGGCGCAAGGCCCTGCTCGTGGACTGCTTCTTCTGCAGCACCAACGCCGTCACCGAGGACGGCCACCTGGTCAACCTCGACATGATCGGCAACCGGGGCGGAGCCATCACTTTCGGCCCGAAAAACGTGGTCATCCTCCTGTCGCGCAACAAGCTGGTGCCCGATCTCGGACGCGCCATGGATCGCATCAAGGAATACGTGGCCCCGGTCAACACCATGCGCCTGGACATGAAAACCCCGTGCGTCAAGACCGGCTACTGTATGGACTGCGACTCGCCCCAGCGCATCTGCAACGTCTGGACAATCACCGAGAAGTCCTTTCCCAAGGGACGCATCAAGATTGTTCTTATTAATGATGATATGGGCTTCTAGGATGGTTGCGGCATCTGTGAAAAACATGTTCCAAACCCTGTTCCAAACCTGTTCCCTTTTGGGAACACCGCCCCGGAGGGTGCGCCGTTGAGCGGACGCCATCTTTCCACAGACCGTGCCTACCGCGATGCGGTGCGCCCGCAGGCGGGCGAGGTCCGTTTCCGGGTGGGTGTGGAGCAGACCGACCTGCTGGTGGTGGCGGAAAAGGATCTGCAGAAGGAAATTGCGGCCTTTGTGACGCAGGTTCGGGGTGAGATCAAGACCTGGATCATGTTCCATCCCGAGTTTGCCGAGTCTCTTGAGCCGGTAGCCGTGGACTCTGCCGCGCCAGAGGTGATCCGCGCCATGGCCAAAGCCGCCGCCATCTGCGGGGTCGGCCCCATGGCATCCGTGGCCGGAGCCGTGGCCCAGGCCGTGGGTGATCACTTTGCCGGGGAAAGCCCCAACCTTCTGGTGGAAAACGGGGGCGACACCTACCTTTGCTCCACCCGCGAGCGTGTGGTGGCCCTGCTGGCCGAGCCCGATTCCGGGGCCATGCTCGGCCTGCGCATCGAGGCGGACGCCTTTCCCGTGGCCGTGTGCGCATCCAGCGCGACCATCGGCCATTCCCTTTCCCTGGGCAGCGGCGACCTGGTGGCCGTACGTGCCCGCGATGGACGACTGGCGGACGCCGCCGCCACCGCGCTGTGCAACGTGTTGCGGGAAAAATCCGACCTGGACCGCGTCATCAACGAAGCCAAGCGGCTCGCCGAACACGGGCTTCAGGGCATCTTCGCCCAACTGGGTGACACCATGGCCGCCTGGGGCGAAATCGAACTGGTGGCCCTGGACTGACGCGGTCAAGCCGATCCACCCCCCTTCTCTCTCCGGCTATTTGAGCACCAGCCGAAAGTCGATGGAGATGAAATCAAACACCACATGGTAGCTCAGGTACTGGAAAAACCGTGAGGACCCATAGATCACGCCCCACTGGGTGCGGTCGAAATCCAGATTGCCGATGACCACGATCCGCCCGTCCGCGAGGTTGCGGATGTGCGCGGGAAACGCGATCTCGTTCTCCATGCCGCGCAAGGCCAGCACACCCTGCATCATGGCGTTGGGCCGGGTGATCTCCCCGTCCTCCACCAGCTTGATCCGGGTGGTGGTGAACACGGCTTCGGGGAACAAGGTGGTGAAAAAGAAATCGTCCGACTTGAGATGTGCCTCCAACACGGGCTGCATCTCGTCCCCTTCCAGGTCCAGATTCCACAGGGAAGTCATGTCCAGGGTGAACGAAGCCGACAACTCGCCCGAACCATCGAACATCCCCTTGGAAACAAAAAGCAATCCGTGATGACCGCCGCTGTTGTTTCGACCGGACCATCGAATGACTGACTCCTCCGGCAGGAGCGCGTAGGCCTTCGGTTCCAGTTCGAGCGCGGGATGGGGCGGCTCCACCGCTTGGGGATCGGTCCCCTCAAGCGGATTGCCCTCGGCGCGCCAGGCCTCCAGGCCACCCGGAAAGATCGCAACGTTGGTGTAGCCCGCGCGGGCCAGCTTGTCAGCGGCGACCCGGCAATCCCTGGACTTGGGACCGGCACCGTAGAGCACTGTCCGGGTCAATTTTTCCGGGACCAACCCGGCCAGGGTATCCAGAAAAATCACCTCATAAACACAGGAATTCACCGCACCGGGGATATGCCGGGCCTCGAAATGCTCGGGCGGCAGGGTATCCACCAGAACACCTTCACCCCTTTCCAGGAAATCGCACACGCCGACCGCATTCAGCTGTTCAACAAATTGCGAATCCATTGCGCCTCCACGGTTACGGGATGTCTTTGCCAAAAGAGTACCACGAACGGAACGAGATTCAACAAAAATAGCCTGGCCGGATGACTTTCCCTTCCCCCTTTGCCTATATTTATATGAATATATACTATGAAATCATCCCATTCGGACTGTCCGGCAATACGCGAACCGCCGGACGGACACACACGGACCGCGATGAGGAATAGGGAGTATCCGGGCATGGCGTCCCCGTACGTGGAGCACTGCACGCATTTCCCGGGAAATCCGCACCAAGGGGAATGGGACGGCGTCTGCGTGATGACGAACAAGTGATCCTGTGGCATGATGAAGGACACGGACCCACGGCCAAACGCCGCCGGGCCGCTCTTCACGTCTGCCCATTGAAAACGGAAACCCAACGGAGAAACCATGGCCCTGCACGAAAAGAAATCCATACGAGCCCGTCTGCTCGACGACATCTACGCCGCTTCCGACCTCTCCGTCAGCATGCCGAAATACCGATTCCCCAACGAGGAACACGCTCCCAGACACACGTATCAGATGGTGCATGACGAGCTGATGCTTGACGGCAACTCGCGCCAGAACCTGGCCACCTTCTGCCAGACCTGGGCCGAACCCGAGGTCCACCGGCTCATGGACGAATGCCAGGACAAGAACATGATCGACAAGGACGAATATCCCCAGACCGCAGAGATCGAAGCCCGCTGTGTGCACATGCTCGCCGACCTGTGGAACGCACCCGACGCCCGCAACACCCTGGGCTGCTCCACCACCGGGTCCAGCGAAGCGGCCATGCTCGGCGGCCTGGCCCTCAAATGGCGGTGGCGCGAAAAGATGCGGGCAGCCGGAAAGCCCACGGACAAGCCCAACATGATCTGCGGTCCGGTCCAGATCTGCTGGCACAAGTTCGCCCGATATTTCGATGTGGAATTGCGTGAGGTGCCCATGGGAAAGGACCGCCTGATCCTGTCGCCCGAAACGGTAATCGAACGATGCGACGAAAACACCATCGGCGTGGTGGCCACCCTCGGCGTGACCTTCACCTGCCAATACGAGCCGGTGGAAGCAATCTGCGACGCTCTGGACGAACTCCAGGAAAAGACCGGCCTGGACATTCCCGTGCACGTGGACGCGGCCAGCGGCGGTTTCCTGGCCCCGTTCGTCGACCCGAACCTGAAGTGGGACTTCCGTCTGGAACGCGTGGTGTCCATCAACGCCTCGGGGCACAAGTACGGTCTCGCCCCGCTGGGCGTGGGATGGGCCATTTGGCGCGACAAGAAACACCTGCCCGAGGACCTCATCTTCCGGGTCAACTACCTGGGCGGCGACATGGCCACCTTTGCCCTGAACTTTTCCCGGCCCGGTGGACAGATCGTGGCCCAGTACTACAACTTCCTGCGCCTGGGACGCGAAGGATACCGCCATCTCCACCAGGCCTGCTACGACACGGCCTGTTTCCTGGCCGACAAAATCGGGGACATGGGCCCGTTCTCCATCATCTACGACGGCCAGGGCGGCATTCCGGCGGTGAGTTGGTCCCTTGCCGAGGGCAACCACGGCTACACCCTGTACGACCTCTCGGACCGGCTGCGCTCACGCGGCTGGCAGGTGGCGGCCTATTCCATGCCGCCCGACCGCGAGGACCTGGTCATCATGCGCATCCTGGTCTGCCACGGCTTCTCCCGCGACCTGAGCGAACTGCTGATTGAAGACATGCAACGCTGCCTGGACTACTTCAGGCGCAATCCGGTGAGTGTCCCCCTGACCGAGGCGGAAGCAGGCGGCTACAGCCACTCCAACTAGAGATCACTACAGAACTACCCGGCAAGTACCTGCTCGCAGGTTGTCGGGAAAGGTTCGAGTGCTGAGCGCAAGAAAAGGCAAGGCCGTCGCGTATTTCAACGCAACGGCCTTGCTTTTTTTAAGCAACGAAGCAATCAGCCCTTTCCAGGCAACCTGCAAAACTATTTGCGGATGTCGAGTTCCCGCTTCTTGGTGTAGATGAACCGCACCAGCTCGTACTCGAAGGGCGACCCGGTCTCGTGATACCGGAAAGGCGTATTGGAACGCAGGTCCAGGGACCGGATGATCAGTTCGGAAAGGGCCCAGCCTTGCGACTCATCAATGCCCAGGTTTTTGTATACCATGCGCATCTCCCACCACAGCAGCAGAAAATCGCCGCCAAACCCCACGGTGTCGCGCAGGTTGGACGGACCAAGGAACGGCATGACGAAATAGGGGCCATTGCCGAATCCCCACACGCCGAGGGTCTGGCCGAAATCCTCCTGCTGCCGCGCGAGTTTGGGATTGTTCGAGGCAAGATCCCAAAGGCCCAGCACGCCGAAGGTCGTATTGATGAGCAACCGGGATGTGGTGATGGCACTCTTCTCCATCTTGCCCTGGAGGATGGAATTGACCAGCACCCCGAACTCGTTGGTGTTCCTTACAAAATTATGCACGCCAGTACGCACGGGAGAGGGCACCACGGCCTCGTAGGTGCGGGTGGCCGGCAGAAAGACATAGTCGTCGAACCCGGCATTGAAGGAATAGAGATTCCGGTTCATGGGCTCCCACGGATCGTAGACATCCATGACGGCAAAACCGCTGGTCCCGACGGTATCGGGCCAGTGGTTCACTTCGGTCCGAAACGAGGTGGGGGCCAGGACCATATCCGGTGCTACCCGCTTGCTGACAGACGCACCACAGGCGGCCAAGCTCAACAGAAAACAGGCGAGCAGGCCGCAGCGGGCCACGGTCCGTATGAGGCAGGCAAACGTCATGGCTTCACCATTTCCAGCATGGCCTTCACAAAGGCGGGGAACATCATGTTGCCGCAATGCCCGCCTGTGGGGAAAAATTTGGCACGGGAACCGAAGACCGTCTCAAGAAACTTGACGTCGTGCTCGTTGAGAATGACGTCGTCACGGTTGCCGATGAGCATGATCTTGTCCGTCTCCATGAGGTAGGAGCGGATGGGATAGAGGCTGCACTGCTGGATCATGGTGTAGCGGTCCAGACCGGGCTTCAGGTGATTGAGGAACGGCAGGAGGTATTCATCCATGTAGTTCTCGAAACCGATCTCGAATGCCGCTTCGGCGTAGTCCATGAGCGGCGTGCCCGTGACCAAAGGATACTGATCCGGCGGCACCAGATATCCGGCTTGCAGGCAAACGTCCGAAGTGAAAATCATGGCCGATGAGGCGAGTCGAAAATCGACCCCGATAAGTGCGCGCAGATCCGTGTCGTCAAAATCCACCTGGGTGACCAGTTCATACAGAAAGTTATCGTCGAAGTCCGTGATGTCGGTCTGCTCGTAGTAATCGGAAAACATCTTCACGAACCGCTCGATCTGCTGGTGCACCGTGCGTCCGCCCAGGTTTTCCGGCCCAAGCCAGGAATCCAGCCGCTTGACCGAATGGTAGAGGCTCACCGGCGGATTGATCATGAGCGCCTTCTTGAACTTGAAGTCGCCCTTCTCGCTGTCCATGTGCGCCAGATACGCGGCATGCATGGCTCCGAGGCTGTACCCGGTCACGTAATAGTCGCTGACCGTACATTCCTTTGTCACCTCTTCCTTGACCCAACACATGATGCGGTAGAGGTCGGCCACATCGTACGGAATGTAGCCCGGCACAGCGTGCTGAGACGCACTGATGACGAAATTCATGTGCGTGGGAGAAGACAGGGCCACCACGTGAAACCCGACGGAATAAAAAACCTGGGTCAGAAATTTCATCTTGACGGAATCATGCTCCGCCCCGGTGCCCGCGATGATGAAGATCAGCGGAGCCTCACCCTTGTGCAAGGCCGTGCTGTAGTACATGTCCCGGCTGTAGGAAAAAATGTCGGGGACATGGCGATCCTTCACGCGCATGGCCCGGGCCTTCACTGCTACCGGGGTGAAATCCCTATAAACTTCATTCGGCGGCGTACCGTATACCGTGGCCTTGTATGGGTCGGCAAAAGGGTAATCATGACCACCTGCCAACGACGGGATTACCGGAAGGAGTATGAAAGTCAGGATATATGCGATGAAGATTTTCATAATGATAATAGGCAACTTCTACCTTTCTTTTTCATTTTGCGCAATACAATGCAAAGCGCATGCCCGTTCATTTCGGCACCTTCCCGCCAGCCACAAAAAATACCATGTCGGCACTCCACGGCTTAATCTGGTAACAGTACCAGTAAATGTGAAGCTCAAAGGAGGCCGACATGGCGAGTATCAAGATATCATCAGCTTATCGGTTTGTGGAAGCATTTGTTGATCAGCGCATTTTCGTTGGCGTTGATGTTCACAAAAAGACATTCAGTGTTGCACTCTTACGACCAGACGGAATGATCAAACCTAAATCGAGCGGAGGGGTCTCATTGAAGCCTTCCTCGGCAGAAACCGGAAGAAGATTGACTCCAAAAATGGTGCGAATGGGGACAGCTTGATCGCTGAAGCGTGAAAATGCCACTCGTTTCGGTTGTGATACCAGATTTTTCAGGAAATTGGACGCACCTCTCCCATCGCTGGACATGGAGCGGGGCGTTCAGATCAGGTCCAGACGAATTTTGGAGCGCTCAGGCAGCGCTCCCACAGTTCTTTGAAACGCAACGATTCCATGGCGATCGCCGTGACCTTGAGTACGGTTTTGCCAGCATGGGACACCACCTTGGCGGCGACGTCCACCAAGGTGCGACGCAGTGTGGTCGGGAAAGACTTGACCGGTACCACCGGCTCACTCACATCTTCCTTGAACGCTTCAAACAGGAAGAAGCCGAGGAGCATGGTGTAATAGAAGGCGGCGTTGGGCACGAAGCGCTGGAACGGCAACTCCTCGAATCCGAAATCCTTGAACGCCCTGTGCACCAGTTCGTCCGCGCCCCGCTGGTGGTAGGAGTGGATGATGGCATCGGTTTCGGCCATGAACGCGAGGCCAGCCTCCTGCAATTGCTGATCCACGACACTATCCATGCCAAGGTTGGTGTAGACGATGGTGCCTGGTCTTGATCCGGGTAGCAGGAACTGCTTCTCTTCCAGTAAAGGTCGCCAAAAGATGGTCCTGAAGGACTTTTCCCAGGACTTGCGGCGGTCGCAGAACTCGTAGCACTGCCAGACATCCTCATCGGTTTTGCCGAAGTGATGCTGAAAGGCGGTTTCGGGAAGTGCCCCAATCATGGCCTTGATGTCGCTATAGAACTTGCCTGCGCAGATGAAACCGATATCCAGCCGCTCCATCTCGTCGAAGAGCTCCTGGTCGAAGAATCCGGAGTCCATGCGAATGATGATGGGTACGGTCTTGCTGTAGCGGGTACGGATCATGCGCACCACGTGACGGATCATCTTCGGGGCTGAGTCGCCGTTGAGAGAGTGTTTGTCGCCGCCACGGAACACGGCGTCTATAATGTAGCGGCCCCAGGTCATCTGGAGAGGCTGAAAGCCCAGAACCTTCTTGTAGGTGGGCTTGACGCCGTGACGCTTCGGCGCTTGGTCGTTATCCATGACCATGGTGTCGATGTTCAGTTCGATCACTTCTGGGCTGGTCATGCTGAGTCGCCAAAGGAAGAGTTGCTGCAACAGACGGCGAAAAAGATAGGTCCGTTGTGCGGAGAATGATTGGTAGAACCGCTTGACGGTGTGCGATGTCAATCGGCGTTGAAAGTTGACCCATCATCGGCGTCGAAATTTGACCCACCCCGAACGTGATTTTCGGGTGTTGGGGGGAGGCTTTTCCCGACCCTGCCGCCGACGCTTATGCGTCCTGCCCTTGGTGCTGTCCCCTGCCTTGTTTCAGCCTCCAGCTTTCATTGCCTGTTTCGATGATCTCGCAGTGATGTGTGACGCGGTCCAACAGGGCCGTGGTCATCTTGGCGTCTCCAAAGACCTGTGACCACTCCCCGAAGCTCAGGTTCGTGGTGATCAGCACCGAGGTCCTCTCGTAGAGCTTTGAGAGCAGGTGAAAGAGCAGCTGGCCTCCTGACCTGGAAAACGGCAGGTAGCCGAGTTCGTCCAGGATGACCAAGTCGAAGCGCGCCAAAGTCTCGGCCAGCCGTCCGGCCTTGCCGTCCGCCTTTTCCTGCTCGAGCTGGTTGACGAGGTCCACCAGATTGAAAAAGCGCACTCGGGCGCCGTTGCGCACGGCATTGGAGCCGATGGCGATGCTTAAATGCGTTTTTCCGGTGCCCGTGCCGCCTACAAAGACCACATTGATCCAGCTCTCCATGAAGCCGCCCTGGTATAGATCCCTGATCCTGGCCTCACCGACGTGCGAGTCCTGGAAGTCGAAACCGTCCAGATCTTTGCTCACGGGAAATCTGGCGATCCCCAGGCGGTATCGGATGCTGCGTACGCGGCGCTCGGCCTGTTCCGCCTTGAGCAGATCTAACAGAAACCGTTCCAGAGTGGCCCCGGATCGACGACCGTGCTCAAGCATCTCGTCGTAAGCTCCGCGCAGGCCATGCAGCTTGAGCTCTTTGAGCAAAGCCAAGATGTCATTGCGAAGCATGGCTCGCCTCCAATAGCTGGTCATAACGTCCGCAGTCGGCCACAGGCTCGCATTTGATCCTGAGGTGATCGGGGACGCAAACCTCTTGGGTTGGCCTTTGATCACGGGAGCGGTTCAAGAGGTTAAGGACCACGTCCCGACTCACCGTGTTCTGGTCCAGGGCCGCCTGGCAGGCGTCGGTTACTGCCTGGAGTCCATGGCTGGGCACCGCTGTCAGGATACCCGCAAACTGTCGGTCCCAGTCCTTATGCCGCCGCAGGGACAGACGGATTTGCTCCATCGGCGCAGGAAGCCTCCAGTCCTGGAAGGGAGCGCCGTTGCGGAGCGCTCCGGGCTTACGCTCCAGGACAGGCACGTAGTGCCACGGGTCATAGACAGTCTTTTCTCTGCCGAATCGGCGGGCATGTACGGCCAGCACCCGGCCATCGCGAATCACCGAGATGTGGTCGGCGTACGCCTTGATCTGCGCCGCCTGTCCAGCCGCCTCGCAGGGTACGCTGTACCGGTTGTGATCAAACCGCACCAGACATGTGGAGGAAACCCGGCATTCCTGAATACGGTAGCCATCGAAAGGGGCTGCGGGCTTGATTAGGTTTTCACGCTCCTGCAGGAAGACCTCCCAGATCGTCTTGTCCGTAATCTCCGGATGAGCCTGAGTCTTGGCCCAACCAATAGCTCGCTCCAGCAGCCAGGCGTTGTACTCCTCAAGGCTCCCGAAACGCCATCTGCCGGATAAAAAACGAGTACGTACCAGATGGACTTGATTTTCCACCTGCCCTTTTTCCCAGCCAGCAGCAGGCGTACACAGCGTGGGGTCCACCAGGTAATGAGTGCACATCTGCTCGAAGCGGGAATTGAGTTCGCGTTGCTTGCCGCGTAGAACTTTGTTCACTGCGGTCTTCATGTTGTCGTAAATACCTCGGCCACAAGATCCGCCGAAAAAGGCAAAGCCGCGCTGATGGGCGTCGAATACCATCTCCTGGGTCTCCCGAGGGTAACCGAAGCAGAAGACCATCCGGCTATGGCACAATCGCATGTGCGCGGTCTTGACCGTCATTGGCATGCCGTCAATTTCGAGTTGCTCGTGGCTCCAGTCGAACTGGTAGGCCTCTCCAGAGGCGAAAGTCAGCGGGACAAAGGCTTGCGACACCCTGTGCCCTTCGGCTTCGCGCCAGCGGGAGACATGACGCCGGACAGCATCATAGCCTCCCTCGTAACCTTGCCCCTGAAGCTGCTCAAACAAGACCTTGATCGTGCGTCGATGTTTGCGTGGAAGCCCGACATCCCGCTCCAACTCGCTTTCCAGCCAGGTCGTGAATTCACCAAGTTTGGGCATGGGCTGGATCGCTCGTTTGTACTCGAAGCGCGTCTCCTCCGAGCGCAACACCTTGCGGACCGTATTCCGGCTCATGTTTAAATTCTTGGATATCTGCCTGATCGGCGTCTCATGCCGGTCATGGGCCACCTTAATCTTTCGAATTGTTTCCACCGTCAGCATCTCCTCGCTGGCCCTCCCGTCACGATTTTCTCGTGACCTTGAGGGGCTTGCCGGGGTGGGTCAAATTTCGACGCCGATTACCGGCTCAGGTGGGTCATATTTGCACGCCGATTCACACATGGAAAAAGATTGGATATTCTCCATTTGAAAGGCCTTGCATAGAAAGCGATGAAGTGGTGAGCTTTATTCATCATGTTAAAAATCCGTTTTCCAAAAAGACCAAGGAAGGACTGATGACCCTCACCTTGAATCAAGGTTGTTTGGAAAAGATTAAGTTATACGCCGAAGAGTTTAAAGACGTCCCTCTTTATGGTTTGATTTGGGAGTCAGTCTCAGGAAGAGAAATCGACAAGGGATGGGTCTTCAAAATTGACCAGTCATAGTACCCCCGGCAAAGCCGGGGGCTTGAGTTTGTGAGCCGCTCAAAGCGGCTTTAAGCACCGCCTAAAGGCGGAATTTCAATTGCTCGATTCGCTTATCTTCCTGCTCTTGCCTACGGATGTATTCGCGAATCACCTTTTCATCTCGACCTACGGTAGAAACAAAATATCCACGTGCCCAGAAACTCTGACCGGCATAGCCTCTTGCTCTGCCTTAAACTTCCCGAGCTATATGGATAGCGCTCTTTCCTTTCATAAAGCCAACAACTTGCGACACAGAATACTTGGGCGGAATCGCAATATACATGTGGACATGATCCTTACATAAATGCCCTTCCAGAATCTCACTCTCCCGCTGTTTCGCCAGCTTATGGAAGACTTCTCCCAAGTATGTCCGAATTTTACCAAATAGAACCTTGCGGCGGCATTTCGGTATCCAGACCATGTGATACTTGCAGTCCCACCGCGTGTGACATAGGCTTGAATTGCACTTCATTTAAAGCCTCTCCTGTGCTCACTCTGAGCAGCTCACCAGGGGAGGCTTTAAACTATTCCCGCAAAAGTCAAACTTTGTTGGTCCCCCAGCAAAGCTGGGGGGTTTCTCATTGGACTAAAGCCGAAAATCTTCCCCCAAATAAATTTGGCGGGCGCGGCTATTGTGGACAATCTCGTCCGGGGTGCCTTCAAGGATGATCGAACCTTCGTACACAAGATAGGCTCTGTCGCAAATATTCAATGTTTCCCTGACGTTGTGATCTGATATCAGGATACCTATGCCCATGCTTTTTAGCACGGAGATAATCTCCTGAATGTCGATGACGGCAATGGGGTCGATACCGGCAAAGGGTTCATCGAGAAGAATGAACTTCGGATCCATGATCAAAGCGCGGGCAATTTCCAAACGTCGCCGCTCTCCACCGGAAAGAAACATGGCTGCCTGATCGGCCAGTTTGGTAATGGAAAACATCTCCATGAGTTCCTCAGCCCGTTTTTTTTGGGCTGCGGAATTGAGCGAGGTCTGTTCAAGTATGATTTCCAGATTCTGCCGTACCGACAGCTTCTTGAAAATGGAACTCTCCTGGGGCAGGTAACTCACCCCCATGCGGGCTCTTTCGTGCAGCGGCTTGTCTGTAAGGGCCACACCTTCAAGGACAACTTGACCGGTGTTAGGCTTGATGATTCCAACCAGCATATAAAAAGTGGTGGTCTTCCCCGCTCCGTTGGGACCAAGCAGACCCACGACTTCCTTTGAGTTCAACTCAAGGTTGATGCCGTGCACGACCTCTTTTTGACCATATCGCTTGGAAAGATTGGCCGCTTGCAGTCCTCCGGCCATTTACTGTCCCTGCCCCTTTGCCGGGGTCATGAAAATCGCCTTGACCCGTTTATCCTTGCTACGAACCACTTCACTGCGGTTCTCGCGCACATGAAAATTGATGATGCCTCCAGTCAGACTATTGGGACCATCCCGCAACACGGGATCCCCTTCCATCGTCAGCAACTGTTTGACAACATAGTATGTCACTTTTTGACACTCCCCTTCGGTTTTGCCTTTTTTGGCCCGGACATTGCCTTCAGCCACAATCCTGTCCACGCTGTCCACGGAAAACTTTTTTCCGGATTTCGAAGAGAAATATGCAGAAAGCTTTGTGGCCCACAATGTCAATTCGCCATGCTCAGCCACGACATTGCCCACAAAAGAGACGACTTTGCCGTTTTCATCGTAGGTCATCCGATCAGCCGAAATCTGCACCGGCATCTTGCTGGGATCAACCCCGATGGTGATCGGGTCAGGCGGTGCGGCTTGCGCCACGGAAGCCTTGACCGCGCCCTGCCCCTCAGGGGCTATTGATTTTGGTTCAACCGGCTTCTTCGCTGCGGGTTTTGCCTGTTCCGGTGCCTTCTCGATACTGACGGGTGTCAGATATTTTGCGTTGGCATACCCTATGGCCTTTTTCTCATCACGCACGGTCTCATCCAGATCGAAAATCGCAAACCAGCCACTTTTAAGGAAATCGCACTTGACCCGCTCGCCCTTGATCAATGTCACTACATGCTTTCCCTTGGGACTCCGAATGTCACGAACATTCAAATCCAACTGAGCCGCCCGAATTTCTCCCCAGTCACTGGCCAGAACCGGACCGGCACAAAAAACAACCAACAGCAGGGAAAACAGGATCTTGTATGCAAACTTCATAACAATCATGTTTCCTTATTACCGCGTTAACGGATCTTCATCAAAGCCTGATGGGGCCAATAGTGCCTTTACCCCTCCGGCTGCAACCAATTCATGATTGACAAGGTCAATCTCCACTGCCATCGCGTTGAACGTCATATCAGGCCGTCGGATCATCACCCCGCCCTTCAGATATACCTTGTTGATCGCCCCGACGTAATCAAGATGCTGCGCTTCTAGAACCAGGTCGCCAAACCGTCCGCTCACATTATCATACAGGGTCAGATTGTCATTTTTCTGATCCACCTCGCCCCGATCTGCCTTAACATAGACCTCCTGTCGATCTTTGCCATAATATGCGGTCAATTGAGGATGTTCCACCCCCACCAATTTCTTGTCCTGATTATATTTGGCTGTGGTGGCCAGAAGTTTCCAAGTCATGACCCCCTGCTTGCCCTGAACCAGCTCAATATCCTGGGCCGTGATGTCCGCCTCGTCCAGAAGTTGTTTGTGCGACTTCTGTTCAACCGGCATCACCTCTGCCGTTTCCACTATGGGATCGGAAAAAAACAGTGCCTTTACCGCAACACCGGCACCAAGACCAACGGCGAAAATCAGGATAAATACCAACGCCGGACGCCCTTTCATCTAGCCTGCCCACTCTTCAATGGCTTTGTCCAGCAAGCCTTGAGCCTCCAAAATGAAGCTTATGGCATCGCGTACTGCACCATGTCCGCCAGACCGGGGGGCGACCCAATCAGCGGCCTTGACCACCTCGGGCATGGCATTGGGCACACTCATGGCCAAACCAGCCCGGCGCATTGCCCCGAGATCGATCCAGTCATCTCCCATGAAAGCAGCTTCACTGACGTCTATGCCTATCTTTTCGCATATCGTTTCCAGCAGAGGGATCTTTTGATGTTTGCCCGGATAATAGTGTTTGACACCCAGTTCGGCAACGCGATTGGCTACCGGTTTTTGGTCCAGGCCGGAAATAACGCCGATTTCAAGATTCACCGATTGCGCGAGCTTGATGCCGAATCCGTCCTGAACGTTGAACCGTTTCATGACCAACCCATTGTCGCCATAATATAGCCCGCCGTCGGTCAGGACGCCGTCCACGTCAAGCACCAGCAGCTTGATGTTTTTCGCAAGTTCACGGGCGCGGTCAGCCACGGTTCAACTCCCATATTGCTTTGAGTCGCGTCAGCAGCGCTTCCATTTGATCAAGCGGCAGACTGTTGGGACCATCACACAAGGCCTTGTCCGGATCAGGGTGTGTCTCCATGAACACGCCGTCGGCACCGGCCGCCACGGCTGCGGAGGCCAGCACGGCAACATATTCACGCTGCCCGCCGGATGCGCCGCCTAGCCCGCCCGGAATCTGCACGGAATGGGTAGCGTCAAACACCACCGGCACGTCGAATTTACGCATCTCGGGAATGGCACGCATATCCACTACCAGGTTGTTGTAACCGAAGGTGGAACCGCGTTCCGTCAACCAGACTTGATCGTTACCGGCCGTGCGGACTTTTTCCACCACATTTTTCATGTCCCAGGGAGCGAGAAACTGTCCTTTCTTGACATTGATGACCCGACCGGTTTTTGCCGCTGCTACCAATAAATCGGTCTGCCGACAAAGAAATGCAGGAATCTGGAGTACATCTGCGACTTCCGCAACAACAGCAGCCTGTTCGGGATGGTGAATATCCGTCACCACGGGCAAGCCGGTTTCCCGCTTGATCTCGGCCAGGATGTTCAGCCCTTCTTCCAGTCCGGGTCCGCGAAAACTACTTGCAGACGTCCGGTTCGCCTTGTCAAAGGAACTCTTGAACACCAACGGCAGCCCCAACCTCGCAGCAATGGCTGCAAGGGAGGTTGCCGTGGTCAAAGATATCTCCCGACTTTCAATGACGCATGGTCCGGCCAGCACGAACGGACCGGACCGACTGGCTCGGTACAATTCGTTTGCTGTCAACTACTTGCCCTTCTTCGCCTTGTCTTGCTTGGAAGCCCGGATGAATTCCCTGAACAACGGATGCGGATTCATGGGGTTGGACTTGAATTCCGGATGGAATTGACATCCCAGGAACCACGGATGACTGGGGAGTTCGACGATTTCCACAAGAGATTCATCCGGCGCGGTCCCAGACAGCACCATGCCGTTACTCTCGAATTGTTCAATAAATTTATTATTGAATTCAAAACGATGGCGATGTCTTTCGTCGATGTTGATCGCCTGACAGGCCGCATACGCCGCCGTGTCTTTCTTGAGTTTGCAAGGATATGCTCCGAGGCGCATGGTTCCGCCCTTGTCCGAAGCCTCGTCACGTACCTCTATTTTTTTGGAGCGGAAGTCATACCACTCTTTCATCAGGTAAATGATATTGTGCGGAGTGGCCAGATCGAATTCCTCGGAATTGGCCCCTTCCAGGCCGATGACATTGCGGGCGAACTCGATGCAGGCACACTGCATGCCCAGACAGATACCGAAAAACGGCACCTTGTTTTCGCGGGCATATTTGATGGCAAGAATCTTGCCTTCCACGCCACGGGAGCCGAAACCGCCCGGAACCAGAATGCCATCCAGCCCCTTGAGCTTTTTATCCACATTCTTGGCTGTGACTTTCTCGGAATTGACGTATTCAAGCTCCAGGGCGACATTATTGGCAACGCCACCGTGCACCAAGGCTTCATGCAGACTTTTGTAAGCCTCTGTCAGATCAACATACTTTCCGATTATGCCGATTTTCACGGTCCCTTCGGGATTATGCAGGCTGTGCACGAGATTTTCCCACGGAGCCAGCTCGGCATTGCGGGCCGGGAGCTTGAGCAAAATGGCGATCTTCTGATCAACGCCTTCTTCGTAGAACTTCAAGGGAACTTCATAGATGCAATCGACATCCACGCCGGTGAAGACCGCGTCCTGATCCACGTCACAGAACAAGGCTATCTTGCGCTTGAGATCGTCCTGGAGTTGCACTTCCGAGCGGCAGATAATGATATCCGGCTGGATACCGATGCTGCGCAATTCCTTGACGGAATGCTGCGTAGGCTTGGTCTTCAGCTCTCCGGCCGCCTTCATGTACGGCACCAGGGTTAGGTGGATGTAGAGAACGTTTTCCTTGCCCAGGTCATTCTTGAGCTGGCGAATGGCTTCGAGAAAAGGCTGTCCCTCGATATCACCCACAGTGCCGCCGATCTCGATGAGCGCCACATCTTCGCCGTTGGGCAGATTGATGACGGCCTCTTTGATGGCATCGGTGATGTGCGGAATGACCTGTACCGTGCCGCCGAGATAGTCGCCGCGGCGTTCTTTTTGAATGACGGAATTATAGATGGAACCGGAAGTGTAGTTGTTCTGCTGGCTGAGTGGTCTGCCGAGGTAGCGCTCATAGTGGCCGAGATCGAGATCGGTTTCTGCGCCGTCGTCGGTGACATAAACTTCACCGTGTTGAAAGGGATTCATGGTGCCGGGATCGACATTTATATAAGGATCAAGTTTTTGAATGGTTGCCTTGAGGCCCCTTGCCTGGAGTAACGCTCCGATGGATGCTGCAGCCAGGCCCTTGCCAAGGGAGGAAAGAACACCACCAGTAATAAATATGAATTTGGTTTTCATACGCCAAGAAGCCCCTTACTAATGCTTGAATTATAAAGATATATCTTGCACATCCATATGTGCCGGCCATATTGACTGTCGTGCGCCGGACACGTATGTTCCTGCCCAGCACAACGCTGCTTTGCAAATTTTGCAGGCTACCGCAGTAAAGTCAATACGAAGAGGAGATTTTCATGGCTCGCGTCAACGCTCTCGTCGTCACAGGTTACGGCACCAACTGTCACGACGAATCCGCATACGCCCTCACGGCTGCCGGTGCCGACAAGGCCGATATCGTTTATTTTTCCGACCTTGCCGCAGGCCATGTCCGCATGGATGACTACAATTATCTCCTGTGCCCCGGCGGATTTCTCGATGGCGACGATCTCGGTGCCGCCCAGGCGGCAGCCTTGCGCTGGCGCTGGTCCATCGGCAAGGATGGCAGCCCGGTCCTGGATCAACTCAAGCACTTTTTCAATGATGGCGGCATCATCCTCGGTATCTGCAACGGGTTTCAGCTTTTGTGCAAGCTCGGCCTGCTTCCGGCTGTAGGCGGCAATTATTTTGAACGCCAGGTTTCCCTTTCCTACAATGACTCCGGCCGGTTCGAGGATCGCTGGGTGACCTTGAAGACCAATCCCGACTCCCCTTGCGTGTTCACCAAAGGCATCGATTATCTGGAAGTTCCCATCCGCCACGGCGAGGGCAAGATCATCCCCATGGACGACGCCACTCTGGATACCATTGTGAACAACAATCTGCATGCCGTACAATACATCGACCCTGACACCAAAGAACCGACTCAGGAATATCCTTACAATCCGAACGGTTCACCGCTAGGCATCGCGGGGCTCACCGATCCTTCCGGCCGGATCCTCGGCCTCATGCCGCACCCCGAAGCATACAACCACAAGACCAACCACCCTTCCTGGACGCGCGGTACGGACCCGATTTTCCCTCTCGGCTTGGCCATGCTTGAGGCGGGTGTCAACTATCTCAAGGCCCAATAGGAACGATGCCGCCGGTAACGCCCCCTGACGCCCCGATCGGCACCACGTGGCGTGCCCTCATGGATGTCGCTTTCCAGGAGGCCTGCCAGTCGGTCAAATCCGGCGAAGTTCCCGTAGGAGCAGCGTTATTTTCGCGCACGGGCGAGCTCATCGCCAAGGCGCACAACCAGCCTATTTCCAGCAATGACCCCACGGGGCACGCAGAAATTCTCTGTCTGCGCGAGGCGGCCCGAAAAATCGGCAACTACCGTCTCAATGACACCATCCTGGCCGTCACCCTGGAACCCTGCCTGATGTGCACGGGCGCACTCCTCCACGCCCGCGTTGCCGGGGTAATCCTCGGAGCCCCCGACCCGATGGCAGGAGCCTTGTTCTCGAACCTTGAAGGCCACGCCCTGCCCTTTGCCAACCACAAGCTGTGGTATGTGCCCGGCGTCATGGAAACGGAGTGCAGCGGGCTTCTCAAACGTTTTTTTCTGGACAAACGGAAGGCTGATCTCCGAAACGAATAGCCCGACAGAAACACCCTGCTCGGCAAAACTACTTGCCAGCCGCGCCGAGTCTGTTTATATGGGTCTCCACACGGGCATTAGCCACATGCCTCAATAAATGCGGAGAGGTAGCGAAGTCCGGCCGTAACGCGCTCGACTCGAAATCGAGTTATGGGTTCATAGCCCGTACGTGGGTTCGAATCCCACCCTCTCCGCCATTTTCTTTAAAAACAACGCCTTACATGTTTAGTTTCGCAGGTGAGACAGACATGTGAGGCGTTGTTTATGTTGAATCCAACCTACCTATCCTGTTCTCGTCACAGTATTTATTACTTCCGCTACCCTCTGCCGAAGTATACACATCCTCAGGGGCGAGCTACCTATTTCCGGCTGTCACTTGGCACTAAAGATGCCTCGCAAGCCTTGCAATATTCTAGGATATTCGCTTACTTTGCTGAGTCGATAATCAAACAATCGGTAGCAAAACGCATGACTTACTCTGAAATTCGCACAGCACTACAAAAGCACTTCTCTTGGCGATTGGACATGCTCCGCAAAGGCATAGCGCAAAACGGCCCCCTTGCACCTAAATTAGTTCAAGGGTTTAGGGATATGCACGATCTAGGGCCATTTCTTATCTACAGTGAAGACGAACTGCTCACCCCAATCATAGACCGCTTTGCCTTGACCGCAACGAAGGGGAGCAAGGATTACGAGTTACTTAAGCCTAAATCGAGCGGAGGGGTCTCATTGAAGCCTTCCTCGGCAGAAACCGGAAGAAGATTGACTCCAAAAATGGTGCGAATGGGGACAGCTTGATCGCTGAAGCGTGAAAATGCCACTCGTTTCGGTTGTGATACCAGATTTTTCAGGAAATTGGACGCACCTCTCCCATCGCTGGACATGGAGCGGGGCGTTCAGATCAGGTCCAGACGAATTTTGGAGCGCTCAGGCAGCGCTCCCACAGTTCTTTGAAACGCAACGATTCCATGGCGATCGCCGTGACCTTGAGTACGGTTTTGCCAGCATGGGACACCACCTTGGCGGCGACGTCCACCAAGGTGCGACGCAGTGTGGTCGGGAAAGACTTGACCGGTACCACCGGCTCACTCACATCTTCCTTGAACGCTTCAAACAGGAAGAAGCCGAGGAGCATGGTGTAATAGAAGGCGGCGTTGGGCACGAAGCGCTGGAACGGCAACTCCTCGAATCCGAAATCCTTGAACGCCCTGTGCACCAGTTCGTCCGCGCCCCGCTGGTGGTAGGAGTGGATGATGGCATCGGTTTCGGCCATGAACGCGAGGCCAGCCTCCTGCAATTGCTGATCCACGACACTATCCATGCCAAGGTTGGTGTAGACGATGGTGCCTGGTCTTGATCCGGGTAGCAGGAACTGCTTCTCTTCCAGTAAAGGTCGCCAAAAGATGGTCCTGAAGGACTTTTCCCAGGACTTGCGGCGGTCGCAGAACTCGTAGCACTGCCAGACATCCTCATCGGTTTTGCCGAAGTGATGCTGAAAGGCGGTTTCGGGAAGTGCCCCAATCATGGCCTTGATGTCGCTATAGAACTTGCCTGCGCAGATGAAACCGATATCCAGCCGCTCCATCTCGTCGAAGAGCTCCTGGTCGAAGAATCCGGAGTCCATGCGAATGATGATGGGTACGGTCTTGCTGTAGCGGGTACGGATCATGCGCACCACGTGACGGATCATCTTCGGGGCTGAGTCGCCGTTGAGAGAGTGTTTGTCGCCGCCACGGAACACGGCGTCTATAATGTAGCGGCCCCAGGTCATCTGGAGAGGCTGAAAGCCCAGAACCTTCTTGTAGGTGGGCTTGACGCCGTGACGCTTCGGCGCTTGGTCGTTATCCATGACCATGGTGTCGATGTTCAGTTCGATCACTTCTGGGCTGGTCATGCTGAGTCGCCAAAGGAAGAGTTGCTGCAACAGACGGCGAAAAAGATAGGTCCGTTGTGCGGAGAATGATTGGTAGAACCGCTTGACGGTGTGCGATGAGGCCATGCTCTTGATGTCTGTTTCGATGGCAGCCGCGTAGCCCGGATCTTTGGTCAGGACATCAAAGTGGGCCAAGTGACGGCTGGTGCCGTCAAAGAGGAAGCAGAGCACCTGCTTGAAAAGTTCATCGATGGGCGTGCCCTTGGGGTTCTTGCGCATGGAGCCGAAAAGGCGGTTGATGTGGGGGAAAAGACCAATGCCACGAATGTAGCGAGCAAAGAGGTTGAGCCCGGCCCGGCTTGTCAGACAGTCGTTCGTGACTTGGACATCGTCGATGAATTTTGCTTTGGTTCTCTTTGAGTTGGACATCCAGCCCTCCACCAAATGGGTGAAACGTTCATGACGTAGTGACTGGATGTGATTGTAAACAAAAACAAGGTGATATGCCAGCTTTGATGTTGTGTCAGGCTGGAGAATCGCTCAGATTAGGTATTATATTCTTTATCATCATATTGACAAATTTTTCGATTACATAGGATAAGAGTACGTATCGGTAGCCCTTTTTTTATATCAACGAGAGGAAACGCATGCGAGCACTCATAGTCGAAGATGAATTCCTGAGCCGCAAAGTGCTACGATCATTTCTCATGGCACTTTTCGAGGTGGACATTGTGGTCAACGGCCGCGAAGCCGTGGAAGCCGTCAAACTCGCCCTTGACGAAGAAACCCCCTACGATCTCATCCTCATGGACATCATGATGCCCGAAGTGGATGGTATCGAAGCGCTGGGAAAGATTCGTGAAATGGAAAGACAAAAAGGGACACGCCACCGGGCCAAGGTCATCATGACCACCGCCCTGGACGATCCCCAGACGGTCCTCAAATCATTCTACGACGGTGAGGCTTCGGCCTATATCGTCAAGCCAGTGTCCAAGGATGCTCTCTATAACGAATTGGAAAAACTCGGACTTCTGAAAAAGTAGCCAGGCAGGAACACCCATGAGCGAAGATCCGATGGTTGAGGAGTTTTTCTCCGAGGTCAACGACAAATACTACCCCCAGGTCATGGAAGGACTTGAGATGCTGGAAGGCGACGCAGTCGGCGAAGGCATTGAAATTCTGGCCAGACCCTTGCATACCATCAAGGGCGTCACCGGATTCATGGCCGGGTTCGAGCCCGCATCGCATTTCACCCACAAGATTGAGGACTTCCTGAAAAAGGTCCAGGCGGGGGATGTGGAATCCTCCCCCGGCAACTTGACCCTGCTCTCGCGCGGCATCAACATGATTTTTCAGGTCCTGGAACAACTCCGGGACGGCGACGCGGGCGAAGAGGAACAGGAAGAGGTCCTGAGCCTGATCCTGGAGGCCTCCAGCAGCGGCCAGACAGAGGCCGAAGCCACCGGAGCCGGGGTGGAAGTGGAGATCCGCGACAACGTGACCGTTCTCCACATCAAGGACCCGCGCGTTCACTTGGAATCCCATTTCAAGCCCATCATTTCCGCTATTCTGAGTGTCGAACCAGGGGACAGTATTCTCATGGACCTGACCGATGTGCTGACCTTCGGTTCCACGGCCTGGAGCACGGTGGCCAGCATGGGCACCACGTTCAAGATCGCTGCCTGCAATCTGACGCCGGAGGCGAAACAGACTCTCTATGCCTGGGGATTCGACAACATTATCGCTATCTACCCCGACGTGGACACCTATTTCACGACCCAATAAGGAGACCCTGTGCAGGACAGCATCATCCAGTGCATCGAAGATATCGAAAAACAGATTCTCGAAGTGGCGGAAACCGGCCAAAACGCCGGAGCCGTCGTAGATGCGCTCGGCCTTTCCCATATGAAGCTCTCAAGCGCGGGAGTGATCGCCATCCTGGACATGCTCATCGACGGCATCTCCCCGCCAAATGACGACATCATCACGGCCATGCTCGGTGTCTGTGAAGCTCAGAAACGATTCTTCTTTGCCCTGAGCGGCCTGCTGGAAGGCGGGGCCGAATCTCTGGGTATCAAAAAAACCAAACCGACCAAAACGGCCGTCGTTGAAACGGAATCCGAAGAGGCCTTGGCCAAGGCCTTTGAAGAACCTCCTGCGACTACGGTCGAAGTGGAGCCACAGCCCGAAGAAGCGGCCGGGGTCCCGGAAGAAAAGCAGTCCGACCCCACTGCCGACAAGCCCCAGGCCAAGGCGGAGCGAACCACAGGATCCCAGGCCATCTCCTCCATTCGCGTGGGAACCGATCGACTGGACCGCGTCATCGAACTGGTGGGCAAGCTCATGGTCACCTATGCCGTCATCGCCCAGGGCGGCGCACAAAACCTCACCCAGATGGCCTCCTCCCTGCGCGAACTGGACAATGTCATCAGCCGGTTGCAGCAAGAGGTAAACGCCATCCGACTGGTGCCGCTCAAACAAATTTTCATGCCCATGCACCGGTTGGTCAAAAGCCTGAGCCAGAAGATTGGTAAAAAAGTCAATTTAGAGGTGCAGGGCGACGACCTGGCCCTGGACAAAACCATCGTGGAAAGCCTCAACGAACCCTTGGTGCACCTGCTCAGGAACGCTGTTGACCACGGTCTGGAAGATACCGAGGGCCGAGTGGCCGCAAGGAAGAACGAGACGGGCGTTGTCACCCTGAATGCCTGGCGGCAGGCCGACAACGCCTACATCCAGGTTCGGGACGACGGACGCGGTCTGGACCCGGAAAGAATTCTGAACAAAGCCCTGGAAAAGGGATTGGCCGAAGAAGGCAAGGAATACGAAACAGCGGAAATCCTCCAATTCGTGCTCCAGTCCGGATTTTCCACAGCCGAGACAATCACGGACGTATCCGGGCGAGGCGTGGGCATGGACGCGGTGGTCAATTCCATCCGCAATACCCTGGACGGGGATGTCGAAATCGAGAGCGAACTGGGCAAGGGAGCCGCGTTCACCATCTCCATCCCCCTGGACCGGTCGGCCAACGAAGGCATCGTGGAAGCTCTGGTCTGCAAGGTAGGCGGCGATATCTTCATCGTTCCCAGCCGCGACGTGATGGAAATCTACATGCCCAAACTCAACGAAGTGGTGGAACTGCCCGACGGACGGGAAACCGTCGACGTACGCGGCGAAATCCACTCCCTGCTCCGACTGGCCGACCTCCTGGCCCTCACCCCGGAAGTGGACGACATCCAAATGGCCCAGGCCATCGTGGTTCGCGTCGGCGAATACAAGGCTGCCATCCTGGTAGATGAAGTGCTCCGGCAACAGCAGGTGGTCATCACCGGTTTCACCGTCCCGGTGGAGGAAATCTTCCACATCCCCATCCTCGGGTACGGCATGATGGGCGAATCGGATGCCCTGGTCATCGACACCGAAAAGATGCTCCAGCACTTCGAGGACGGCATGCATTTGAGAAAAAAGCTCTCTTGACTTACCGCCCCTCTGGGGCATAGTAAACACCACTTCAGGTGTCCCTTGCGGACTTGATAGGGAATCCCGTGAAAATCGGGTGCGGACCCGCCGCCGTGACGCTCTGCCATTTCATTTCCAATATGCCACTGGCCCATGCCGGGAAGGCGGAAACGAAGGAGCCAGCCGGAAGACCTGCCTGAAAACGATACCAGTCTGCCTCAATGGTACGAGGGCTTACCATTCCAGGCACTTCGAAGGGAAAAACGGTCCCCTTCCTCTAAAAGCGTAGAGGAAGGGGTTTCTTATTTCCCCAAACCAGCCCCTCCTTCCAGGAGGAACCATGACTGTCCCAAGGTTGCATGCCTTTTGCGCCGCATTTGTCTGCGCACTCGTTCTCGTCCTGTCCGGTCCGGCAGCAGCAGGCCATTCCCAGAAAGGCCCCGCCAAACAGGCCGTCGTGCTGGCCGCTTTCGGAACATCCTACCCCGAAGCACTCAGCTCTATCCTCAACATCAAAAACCACATCGAAAAGGCCAATCCCGGCGTTCCTGTGCGGCTCGCCTTCACCTCGAACATCATCCGGAACATCTGGCGGGAACGCCAGAGCGACATAGCCTGGCAGAAGAGCAACCCCGATGTCCCCAAAGAGGCGTTGTTCGTCAAGACGCCCCTGGCCACCATAGCGGACCTGCAAAACGAAGGCTACCAAGACATCACCGTGCAATCCCTGCACATCTTTGCCGGAGAGGAATTCACGGACTTGCAGAACCTCATCGTGAGCCTCAAATCCATCCGCACCCTCAAGGCCAAATTCCAGCCCTTCGCCCATCTCGGACTGGGAAGACCCGCTCTGGGCATGCCCGGCGACGACCATCCTTACACTGAAGACATAGCCGCCGGAGTCAAGGCCCTGAAAGCGGATGTGGATCAGGCAAAGAAAATGAACGCCGCCCTGGTATATATGGGTCACGGCAACGATTTCTTTTCCACCGGCATCTACATGGAAATGCAACACGAATTGCAAAAAACCTACGGCTATCCAGTGTTCATCGGCTGCGTGGAAGGTTTCCCCGGATTCGACGCCATGCTGGACACCCTCAAGGCATCCGGCAAGAAGAAAGTGCTCCTGAAGCCCTTTATGATCGTGGCGGGCGATCATGCCTCCAACGACATGGCCGGTGACGAACCCGACGCCTGGAAAACCATGCTGACCAAGGCTGGATTCAAGGTGGAGACCCAGTTGCGCGGCCTCGGTTCCGTAGACACCTGGGCCGAACTGTACGTAAACCACGTCAAGGACGCTCTGGCCCGCTAGCCTGAGTAATCAAGACACGCATGCCCGCCGCTCCACGCATGGCCGCCCGTGCCGCACTGACAATCTGCCTGCTCGCCCTCCTGTTGAGTGCGCTGGCAGTGGTCGCCGCCGGGATGGGGTTCATCTCCATCCCGCCCGGCGAGGTCCTCGATGCGGTATGGAACGGCCTGCGGGGGGCGGCGGGCTCTCTGGACCCGCTCCATCAGAGCGTTATCCTGGAGGTCCGGCTGCCGCGTATCCTGACCTCCCTGTCAGTGGGGTTCGGCCTGGCCGTGGCAGGCACGGTCTTCCAGGCCCTGCTGCTCAATCCCCTGGCCGATCCCTTCACTCTGGGCGTGTCGTCCGGGGCAGCCTTTGGCGCGGCCCTGGCACTTCTGCTCGGCCTGACCTTTCTCGGCCCGGCCACGATCTGGCTCATGGCCTTTGCCGGGGCGGCCGCCACCCTGTTCGCAGTCATCGCCATGTCGGGTCGCGACGGCGAGTTGTCGCCCGCCAACCTCATCCTGTCAGGCGTGATCGTCTCGGCCATCCTGTCGGCAGGCCTCAGCTTCCTCAAATACCTGGCCGACGAACGCGTCTCGGTCATCGTGTTCTGGCTCATGGGCAGTTTCGTCTCCCGCACCTGGACTGACGCTGCGCTCACCGGCTCAATCTCAATAGCCGGATTCGCGGTCTGCCTGTTCCTGGCCCGCGACCTGAACATCATGACCCTCGGGACGCGCCCGGCACGCAGCCTAGGTGTGGACACGGGCCGCGTGCGCCTGATCCTGCTGCTCACCGCCTCCCTGATCAGCGCGATCTGCGTGTCGGTTTCCGGCATCATCGGCTTTGTGGGGCTCATCGTTCCCCACCTCATGCGGCTGGCCGTGGGACCGGACAACCGGCTGCTTTTACCCGCATCCGGCCTGGCCGGCGGCCTGCTGCTGCTCGCTGCCGACACCCTGACCCGCACCGTATTGCCGCACGAAGTGCCCATCGGCGTCCTCACCGCGCTCATCGGCGGCCCGATATTCTGCTGGATATTCACCCGATCCCGATCCGGGAGGCGTCATGGCTGACGTAACCTACGAACTGAACGGCCTCCACTTCAGCCACAGCAAAGAGCAGGTCCTGCACGCCATCGACCTGACGTTCTCCCCCGGCAAGCTTTACGGGATCATCGGCCCCAACGGCAGCGGTAAATCCACCCTGCTCGACCTCATGGCCGGGCACCTGAAGCCAAACAAAGGCCGGGTCCTGTTAAACGGAATCCCGGTCATCAATCTGCCCCCGGCTGTCCTGGCACCGCTCGTGGCAACGGTGCCGCAGACCGCGCAATTCACCTTCCCCTTCACCGTATCCGAAGCGGTGTTGATGGGCCGCCATCCGCATATCCCGCGTTTTTCCCGCCCATCACGGAACGATCTGAACGCCGTCCACAACGCCCTAGAGGTCATGGATATGGCCCATCTCGCCCACCGAACCCTGGCCGAACTCTCCGGCGGCGAACGGCAGCGAACCATGGTCGCCCGCGCCCTGGCGCAGGACACTCCGGCCCTCTTGCTTGACGAGCCTACTTCGAGTATGGACATCCGGCACGGCCTCGCCACCATGGCAGAACTTTCCCGGCTCTCGCGGGAGCGGAACCGCACCATCGTCGCCGTGCTTCACGACCTCAACCTGGCTGCGGCCTACTGTGACCGCATCGTCATGCTCAACCGGGGAAAGGTACATGTCCGGGGAAATGCCCCCTCCGTACTGACACCCGACGCCATCCGGCAGGTCTTCGGTGTGGAGGCCGAAACGACCCGGCATCCCGGCAGCAACAAACTCATCATCACCTTCACCCAGGAATCCTGACCATGCTCCGACGTCTCCTCCTCATCCTCCTCATCCTCCTCTGCCTCCCCGGATCGGTCCAGGCCGAACAAATGGCCGACGACGTGGGCACCACCTTCAATCTCGTCTCCCCGTTCACCCGCATCATCTCCCTGTACCCCGCGCATACGGAAAACATGTTCAGCCTCGGACTGCGGGAAGAAATCATCGGGGTCAGCATGGGCGAGGACTATCCTTCCAGTGCCCTGGCCAAAACTCATTTCAGCGCCCGCGACGGCGTGGAAAAATTTCTGGCAGCCAAACCCGATCTCGTCCTGATCCGCCCCATGCACTACCAGGGATATCAAGCCCTGTGGAAGACGCTTGAAAAGCACGGCATCCGGGTTCTGGCCCTCCAACCGTCCACCATACCGGAGATGTATGCCTATTGGCGCAAGCTGGGCAGACTGACCGGCAGAGAACATGCCGCAGAAAACATGGTCTCCGACTTCGAGGAGGGACTGGAAAAGGCCCGAACGCGCCTGGAACTCATCTCGGAAAAACACCGTCCGGGAGTCTTCTTCGAATCCATTCACCGCAAATTAGCCACGTTTTCTCCGGGCTCCATGCCCATTTTCGTTTTGGAAATGGCTGGAGGACGAAACGTGGCCGCCGATGCCAAGCCACGCCACGAAACCAACATCGCCAGCTACGGGTTGGAGCGCATCCTGTCCAAGGCAAACCAGATCGATATCTACCTGGCCCAATACGGCTCCATGAACCAGGTGGAGGTCAGAGAGATACTGAATGGTCCGGCCGCTTCCCGCATCAAGGCGGTACGCGACCGCACCGTCTTCCTGGTAGACGAACACCTTGTCTCGCGCCCCACCCTGCGTCTGCTGCAAGGCATTGAAACAGTACACCGCCTCCTGCATCCCGGCGGCATTCAATAAGGAATTCCAATGACCCAAAACGGCATCCTGTATGGCATCGGCGTCGGTCCCGGCGACCCGGAACTCCTCACGCTCAAGGCGGTCCGCGTCCTGGGCGAGGTAGACGTGGTCTTTGCTGCGGCCTCCACCAAGAACGACTACTCCACCGCCCTGTCCATTGCCCGCCCGTATCTCAAACCAGACGTGCGGGTGGAGAACCTCGGCTTTCCCATGACCAAGGACAAGGCCATGCTGGAAGCCGCATGGCAACACAATGCCGATATCGTGGCCCGTGAGCTGAAGCAGGGACGAAATGGTGCCTTCCTGACGCTGGGTGATCCGCTCACCTATTCCACCTACGGGTATCTGCAACGGACCCTGCTCGCCCAGGACCCCACCATCCGGCTCCAGGTCATCCCCGGCATCACCTCGTTCCACGCTGCGGCCGCCAAGATCGGCCTGGTCCTGGCCGAATCCAAGGAGTCCCTGCTCATCACTTCGGGCGTGGCCGATCCGCAGAAGCTGGAGGCGCAACTTGACGTGGCTGACAATGCCGTTATTCTCAAGGCGTACAAAAACTTCGAGGAAATACGCGCCACCCTGGAGAGGCTCCGCCTCAGTGACAAGACCGTGCTCGTGTCGCGCCTGGGCATGGACGGCGAGTCCATTCTCATGGACATCAAGGATGCACCCATGACGCCACACTACTTTTCCCTGGCTCTGGTAAAGAAGCAACAACGATGAAAACAGCCATTGTTCTCGCTGCGTTCGGCTCACGCAACAAAAACGCCATGGCCTCGCTGACCCACATCACCGAGAGGGTCAAAACGGCCTACCCGGATATTCCGGTCTGTGTGGCCTATACTTCCGAGACCATTCGCGGCCACATGAAAGAGGCGGGCGAAGCCATCGACTCCGTGCCCGACGCCCTGGAAAGGCTCCACCAGGAAGGGATTACGCATGTGGTCATCCAGTCCCTGCACCTGATACCGGGCACCGAATTCCATGAACTCCTCAGCCTGGCCAACGAGCACATGCTCGCGGACGGCGGCTTCCACCGCGTGGAGGTCGGTTTTCCCCTGGTGGCGGGCGAAGCGGGCGTGGAGGCCGTGGCCGATACCATCCTTTCCATCGCTCTGGAGGGCAAGGGTGAGAACGATGCCGTGCTCTTCATGGGCCACGGCACCAAGCACGATGGAAACGTCTATTACGAGACCCTGCACCGCGCCTTCCAGAAACGCGATACGACCGTGCACCTGGGGGCCATGGAAGCCGAGCCCGGCATTGACGCCATCATCGAGCGGTTCAAGGCCAACGGAGTGAAAAAGGCGTATCTGCTGCCCTTCCTATTCGGCGCAGGCTGGCACGCGGCACGCGACATGGTCGGTGATTCGGAGACCAGTTGGAAAAACCGGCTGGAAAAGGAAGGAATCATCTGCGAAGCCGTGCTCAAGGGCGCGGGAGAATACGACCGGTTGGTGGACATCTGGCTCAAGCATCTCGACGACGCCATTCGTCGCTCGACACGCTGCTAGAGAGACAACGTTCTCCCGAGACTTCCGGCGGCTCAATCCTTCCGAACGAATTTCCCCGCATTGTAGCTCGACCGCACCAGTGGGGCGCTGAACATATCCCGGATGCCGCGCTTGCTCCCCTCTTCCGCATATTGGTCGAACATCTCCGGCTCCACATACCGCTGCACCAACGGGTGCTCCCGACTGGGCTGCATGTACTGGCCGATGGTCACGATGTCGCAACCGATTCCGGCCAGGTCGTCAAGCACGGTCAGAATCTGCTCGTCGGTCTCGCCCAGACCGACCATGATGCCCGATTTCACGGGAATAGCCGGGGCGATGCGCTTGGACCGGGCCAAAAGCTCCAAGCTCTGCCGATAGTCCGCCTTGGGGCGAATCCTGCCATACAACGCGGGCACGGTCTCAAGATTGTGATTGAGCACGTCCGGGCAGGCGTCGAGCACTGTGGCAAGTGCCCGCTCATCGCCCTGAAAATCGGGAATCAGCACCTCCACCGTGCAATTGGGCACCGCCTGGCGCACGGCCCGGATGGTGGCCGCAAAATGTCCGGCACCGCCATCAGGCAGATCATCGCGGGTCACCGAGGTGACGACCACATGCTTGAGCTTGAGACGCCGGGCACCCTCGGCCACGCGGGCGGGTTCGTCCGGCTCCAGGGGAGCGGGTTCACCGGGCGTGATGTTGCAGAACGCGCAGTTGCGGGTACAGACCGTGCCCATGATCAAGAACGTCGCCACATTCCTGGAAAAGCACTCCCATTTGTTGGGACACTTGGCGGACTGGCAGACCGTGTTCAGACCAAGATCGGCAACCAGCCCGGAGGTAGAAGAGAAATTCTCACTTTTCGGGAGCTTGATCCGCAGCCAGGGCGGAATCCGCAAAGGCTTCCCGGAATTTTCGGGTAAAGACACGTTTGACTTCCTCCATCGCTATATCGTGTCCGGCCTCCGCGCTGAGCGAGGTGGGCCTCGCGCCGGGGATTACCGCACAGAGTAATCATTTCGAACAAACTGACATCGCGCCCCACGTTCAGGGCCAACCCGTGGTAGGTGACCCAGTGCCGGACACCGATGCCCATGGAACAAATTTTACGATCCTCGTCCACCCACACGCCGGGATGGCCGGGCCGCCGCTGCGTGATCACGCCGAAATGCGCACAGGTGTTGATGACCGCCGCCTCCATGTCGTGAAAGAACCGCTTCATGCCGCCGGGCCGCTTTTCCACGCGCCAGATGGGATAGGCCACCAATTGGCCGGGGAAATGGCAGGTGATGTTGCCCCCGCGCGCGGTCTGTACCAACTCGACGGATTGCGCCTTCAAAAAGCTCTCGTCCACATGCAGGTTCTCGGCCCCGCCCTGCCGTCCCAGGGTGATCACTTTGGGATGCTCAAGCAGGTAGAGGGTGTTCTCCTGCTCGCCCGCCGTGACCGCCGCCAATGTCTCAAGCTGCAACGCCTCGGCTTCCCTGTAACCGATGAGTCCGAGGTCTTCGACCCGCATCTACTTATCCGGGTTGCCCTTGTAGGGAAGAAGGTGCGCCCCGGACTTGAGATCGACAACAGGCTTGGCAGGCCACTCCGGGACAAGGAGTTGACCGGGATACAACGGTCGCTGTCCACCGCGATAATCCACCAGGGTCAACCCCTTTTGTGAACAGGCGTATTGCCCCTGTCCTCCGGGCAACCCGAAGGGCTCGGAGATGACGCGCACCCCGCCCCAATCGGTACTCCCGGCACGCGAAAGGTAGAGGAAATTCAGGCTGACCCCGTTCTTTTCGAGCTTGGCCTCGTTGGAAAGCACCTGCAACCAGTTGGGCGCACCCTTGACCGAAAAATTGAAATGGCACCACGGCGCACCCGTGCCGGTGGCGGGCATGGGACATTCCTCCATGTGCGGACAGGGCGCAATGGGCTTGAACCCGTTGGCCATCATCGCCGCGCGCATCTCGGCGATAATCCGCCCGGTCAGCCGAACGCCGGTCTCGATGAACAAGATACGGCCGCCGTCCGTGGTGGAACCGGTCAGATGCTGGGTCAACTTCTCCGCCTGGGGCCGGGCCACGCGCCCGGACCAGTCCAGCTCGTTGAAGGCGTTGGCCGCAATGATCAGGTCCGCCTTGCGATGAATACGGTCGGTAAAAACCGCCTTGATCGTCCGAATACGCCACGGCGAATCCTTGCCCGCCATGGCCGTGAACAGCTTCAGCCCCGCCTGCATGGACTTGGGAGAACGATCCAGACAGGTGAATTCAAGCGCGCGCCCACGCAGATGGGGCCGTGCCATCCAGAGAGCGATAACGGAGGTGAGCGGGCCGGAGCCCATATCGACCACCTGCGCCTTATCCGGGATATCAAACTCCAGGCCGGTGAAAAGCCGCGACATACGGTACAAATTCCACGGCAGGAAATAGCAGAGATAGGGCGAGAGAAACCGCGCTTCGCTCATGTAGTCGAGCTTGCGGTCCGCCCGCTCGGAAGTCAGGCTGCGCGACATATCCCGAATGTCGTACTTGAGATGGTCGCGGTGCTTGGCCTTGAGCGGCCAGACTTTTTTCAAAATGTCACCAAACCGCTCCAACTCGACCCGATTTTCCTCGGTAATGTCCGGAAACAGACGATCAATCGACATAGGTGAACCGCATCCTTTTCAAATATTCGTCGCCAAACCCGGCATCCTCGGCCAAATCCAGGGCAGTGAGCGTAGCAGGCAACCCCGCAGCAAAAATTCGCGCTCCTGGATCGGTCAAAAACAATTCCGTGCCCTTGAGGGACGTGTTGCCCACCCTGACTGTCTTTGCCAAAACCCCCGGCGGCAGGAAACCGAGGGTCTCCAGATCATCCAAGCCGACGTGTTCGCCCAGGGCCCCGGCGATATGAATGACCGCAAGCCCTGACGGGCCGAAACCAGCCGCCTTGAGCAAGGTTGTCATGGCAAGATTGAAAGCCGCCTTGACCTTGAGGATCTCCTCCACGTCCGAAGCCGGGAGATACATGCCGTCCTCGATGGCAAAGGCGGGTTCACCCTCAAGGGTGGTCACCCGATCAGCCAGCCGCGCAGCCAGGGGGGTGGTTCCCCGTCCGAACTGCCCGGATTCGTCGAGCACACCGTGGCGGAGCAGGATGGCGACCAGGGAGAGGTAGCCCGTGCCGGTCATGCCGGGTGACCCCAAGGCCTCACCCTCGAACCGCTCGGCCTCCAATCCCTTGGGCGTCAGTCGAAATTTCGTGATCGCGCCGGGACCGGCGGTCCTGCCGGAGGAAAGACCCACGCCTTCCAGAGCCGGGCCCATGGGTACACTGGCGCACAGCCGTTTTCCCGGCGAAAGTGCCAGAATGAATTCCCCGTTGGTGCCGAGATCGGCCAGCAGAAACGGATATTCCGGTTCACCGCCGTACTCAATGGCAGTCAGGCCCGCGCTCAGGTCCGCGCCCACAAAGGGGGCGAGCAACGGCGCAATATATGCGGGGGGCAATCCCGCGCCGAGCGTCTTCTCCTCGCCTGCCGTGTAGGAAAGTTCGTAGGGCGCGGTGGCCAGATCATCGGGCTTTTTGCCGAGCAGAATATAGACCATGGCCGAATTGCCGGACACGGCCAGCCCGGTGCATGAGCCGCCCATGACGTCCGTTGCCGTCCGCACCAGTTCGGTGAGCCGGTCCGTGACCAGGGCGCGGAGCACGAACCGCCCTTCGGTCGTGCCGGCTGCAGCCAGCCGCGACATGACCTCGCTGCCCAGCCCGGTCTGCGGATTGAGCTCCTGACCCGAAGCGACCGGTTCGGTGCCGGAGAGCACGGACCAGTGAATGGAGGTGGTGCCCAGATCCACGGCCAGGGCGAAATCACCCGAAACGCCAGGCTGACTGCGCACGGCCCTGGCAGTACGCACCGGTTCGGGCAGCTCGATCTCGCAGGGCACGGACTGGTGCAGGCAGGCGAGCCGCCAGCCATCGAACACGGCCTCCCGACCCAGCTTCTTGAGCTCTTCACGGTTGAAACCGGGCGGATCGGAAAGGAACCGCACCCGGCACAGCCCGCATTTTCCCAAACCGGAACACAGGGCCACGCCATACCAGAGGCGGCTCAAAAAAATGGTCCTGGCCAGGGTGTCGCCCTCGCAGGGCTCCAAAGCGATCCGGCCACCGTCATGGGTATGAATGATTATGCTCACGCGCTTCTCTCCATTGGGTGGGGAGCCTAGCCCATGGGGTGACGGGTGTAAATGAACATCTTGTCGGGAATCCCGGGCATGCGGACCAGCTCTGCCGTATTGGTTACTCGAAATACATTTCACGCAAGCAAAATCACCTTGCCTTGACAAATCAATGCACAATCTATTAACTATCCAAACAACGGGTTAGTTAATCCGAAAAATCAAAACACAATTGGCACAGCTGCCAAAAAATTTACCGGAAAAGATCGGAATAATCTTTTCTTATTTTCATTTATAAAATCAATAAAACATTACATTCTACAAATCAGAACAACAGCAACTTAAAAATCATCATTAAAAATCAATGTAACTCTACCCACTACATTAATTTTTTTATGCAAAAATTTCATGATACAGTAAGTAAACCCAAATCAAAGGAGGAACATGCGACAGACACCGAAGAAATGGACTGCCACCTACGAAGCCACAACCACGGAAGAACTGGCAAAGGCCTACGGCTGTTGGGCCTCGGACTATGACAGGGACACCTGCGAGGGGATGGGATACGTCGGTCCCACCATGGCGGCCGGACTGCTCGACCGCTACCTTGATTCCAACAACGCCAAAATCCTGGACGCTGGCTGCGGCACCGGCCTGGTGGGAGCGGCCATGGGCGACATGGGCTACCAGCGCATCGAGGCCATGGACTATTCCCGAGACATGCTCCGCGAAGCCGAACGCAAGGAAGTTTACGACAATCTGTTCCAGGCCGACATGAACACGAAGCTGCCCCTGCCTCCCAATTCGTATGACGCCACCATTTGCGTGGGCACCTTCACATACGCCCACGTCGGCCCCGACGCCTTTGACGAGCTGGTGCGCATCACCCGCCCCGGCGGCTACATCTGCTTTACCGTTCGCGACGGCGCGTACCAGAAATACGGCTACCGCCGCCGCATGCTCGACCTCGAAGCGGAAAAGGCCTTCGAGCTCAAAGAAATGCTGGACGCGGACTATCTGCAAAAGGAAGACGTCACCGCCAAATATTGCCTTTATGAAGTACTCGAAGCCTAGAGAGGAAACCATGGTCACCGACAACAAAACACTGGACAAGGTCTACACCGCCACCAACCATACCGAACTCATGGACGCCTACAAGGATTGGGCAGGCGATTACGAAGAAGACACAGTCGAGGCCTTCGGCTACGTGGCACCGGGAATCACGGCTAAAGCCATGCAGCGGGTCGAACCCAACACCAAGGCCCGCATACTGGACGCCGGTTGCGGCACCGGCTTGGTCGGCAAGTTTCTCAACGAAATGGATTACCGATTCATCGACGCCTTGGACTACTCACGCGATATGCTGAAAGAAGCCAGGAAAAAGGAGGTATACGACCACCTGGTCCAGGCTGACATGAGCAAGCCGCTGGACTACCCGGACAATACCTATGACGCCGTGACCTGCTGTGGCACCTTCACTTACGGCCATGTGGACGCTAAAGGATTCGACGAACTCATCCGCATCACCCGGCCCGGCGGCCACATTTGTTTCACCATCCAGGATGGCGCGTATCGCGACCACGACGAATACCGGAAGCGGATGATCGCCCTGGAACGGGCAGACGCCTGGGAACTGGTAAGCATGCAGGACGCAGATTACCTCAAGAAGGAAGGCATCGGCTGCAAGCTCTGCACGTACCGCGTGACGACGGACGGCGAGGCAAAGCTCGGCGACTGACTTTAATTTCCTCAACCACAAAAGGGGCGAAGACACCACTGTCTCCGCCCCTTTTTACGTAGAAACATAGGTAGCTAGAAATTCCAATCCCGGATGCGCAGGTCTATCTTCGGGACCCCCTGATAGCGGTCGATCTTCGGGGTGAAGGCGAACCGCACCAGACGGCCCTGAATATTTCGGGGCAATGTCTTGCCCGACCGCCACGCCTTGCCCGGCAGCCGGGCCCCGGTGACCTCGTCTGCCAGCACCAGCTTGACGTGCTCGTGGTCGCGCCCGAAGGTGCGGTATTCGGCCACGGAAACCGGCGCGGAACCGAACACCGGCTCGGGATTGCCCATGCCGTAAGGCTGCAACATCTCCAGTTCCGCCAGCAGCGTGTGGGTAATCGCCGCAAAAGGCAATTCACGGTCAAGCTTGAGCGTGGCCGTCAACGGCTCCGGCCCCAGCTTCGCCACCACCTGCTCGTTGAATCGCGCGCGCAACTCATCGAGACGCTCCGGCAGGATGGACAGCCCGGCGGCCTGCTTGTGGCCGCCAAACCCATTCAGCATCGGCTCAATGGCCTTGAGTCCGTCATGCAGGTCGAACTCGGGGATGGACCGCCCAGAACCCTTGAGCAGTCCGCCGTCCTCGGTCGCGCACAAAATGAGCGTGGGACGATAATATTTTTCCACCACACGAGAGGCCACGATGCCGATGATGCCCGGATGCCAGTGGTCCGCATGCAGCACCAGCCCGGCCATACCCGACAGGGTCTCGGCCTGGTCAAATGCCTCATCCGCGATATCCTGTTCCTGGCGGCGGCGCTCCATGTTGATGGCATTGAGTTCCTCGGCCAGGGGCATGGCCGCATCGAACGAATCGCTCAAGAGCAATTCAAGAGCCTTGCCCGGATCGCCCATACGCCCGGCGGCATTGATGCGCGGGGCAATGTTGAAACCAACCTGTCCGGCCCCGAGTTCGGCATTTCGTGCGTACTCGCTGACCACCTTGAGGGCGGCCATGCCGGGTCGTTTGGCTTCCTTGACCAGCAGCAGCCCGTTCTTGACGAGAATCCGGTTCTGCCCCGTGAGGCGGACCACATCGGCAATGGTGCCGAGCGCCACCAGATCGAGCAGAGGCCGAACATCCACCGGTTCGCCGGGCAAACGTTTGTTCAGAGCGGCCATGAGCATGAAGGCCACGCCCACCCCGGCCAGATCAGCGCAGGGACCGTCTTCTTCCAGGCGGGGATCGCATACCGCGTGTCCGTCAGGGAGAATATCGCCCGGAATGTGGTGATCCGTCACTACCACGAGCATGCCGAGTTCACGGGCCCTAGCCACGGGCGCTATATCCGAAATACCGCAGTCCACGGTAAGCAGCATGCGCGCTCCGGCCTCGGCCAGCCGTTCCACGCCGGGAACGTTCATGCCGTAGCCTTCTTTCATGCGGTTGGGCAGATGATGCATGACCTCCACCCCGCGCATGGCGAAAAATTCCTTGACCAGCGCGGTGGCGGTGATGCCGTCCACGTCGTAATCGCCCCACACGGCCAGGGGGCGTCCCTCGCCGATCCCGGCGGCCAGGACGTCTGCCGCCTGCGCCAGGCCGGGAATGATCTCGGGGTTGACCAAATGCCGCAGGCCCGGACTCAAAAAGCGATCCATATCCTCCACGGTGGTCAGGCCGCGATTCCACAGGATATCGACGATGAGCGGCGACACGGAGAGGGCCTCGGCCATGGCCTCACCGGCCGGAGGTCTGCCGTCCCCACGCGCTTTCCAGATACAGGGCATTATGAAAGAAAGCTCACGAACTGTTCGATATCTTCGGATTCGGTAAGTTCTTCGGCGGTTTCCATGACCTCGTCCATGTCGACTTCCAAGTCGAGACACAGGCTTTCGACCCTGGCGCGGGAAGAACCTTCGGAATCGTCCACGGCGTGCGCGGCCGCATTGGCCAGAGCGATCAGCGTGGACTCGCTGGAATGTTCCGGGGAGAGTTCCGGGGCATGGTGCCAGTTGACCGGCTCCACGAGATCAGGCGGCAGGTTCCATGACTTGAGCACCAGTGCGCCCACCACGGCATGGTCCAACCCCCAGTACTCGTCCTCGGCTTCGGCATCGGACAGCTCGTCGGCTTCGGCCAAATCCCGGATGGCCTGCCAGTCCTCGGGACGACGCATGGCAGTAATGAGCTTGCCTATGTCATGCAGCATGCCCACGGTGAACATGTTATCCGGCTTGCCCACATCGGTCATATGGGAAAGTTCCTTGGCAATCATGGCCACGAGAAACTGATGTTTCCAATACTCATCCAGCTCGAACTCGGACGGCATGACATACTTGGCGGTCAGGCCATTGATTCCAAGGGCCAGCACGATGTTGCGGATCTCCGCCATACCGAGCACAGCGGCAGCACGGGACACGGACTTTACCTCAGACTGCAACCCGTAATAAGCCGAATTGGCCAGGCTCAAAATGCGCGTGGTCAATCCCTGATCCTTGCTCAGGGTATTCCCCACCTCTTCGAGGGAGGCCAATGAATTGTTGCCGGTCTGGACAAACAATTTCTTGAGCACTTCCGGAGAAAAAGGAAGATCCTCCCGCATCTTGGGAAGCTCACGCAAAAAGCTTTGTATTTTTTCCTGGTTCATGCAAACCCCACTTCCTTGATCCTGTCGGCTTCCGGCAAATGCAGAAAACCGCCGAGGCCGCCTCCCGGAGACAATGTCTTGTCACGGCGAGAGCACCTATGCCGCGTCCTCGTCACCTTTCAAATATCCCTTGCCCTTGAGGAATTCCAGAAACATCTTGCTTTCCTTGAGATCCGGATTGACCTGAAGACTCTTGCGCAGATACTTCTTACACCCTTCGGCATTGCCCTTTTCCCAATAGCATCGGGCTATATTGTGATAAAGATGCTCATCGTTAGCGACCAGTTCCTCGGCGCGAAGATAATATTCCAGGGCCTGATCATACATCTTGTTCTTGCGCATATTGATGCCGAAATCGTTGAAAAGGTGCTTGTGTTCCTCTTCAAAGGCAGCATCGAGTCCGACGATCCGCTCGAAAATATCGTGGGCTTTGGCCTGATCGCCCCGGTCCAGGTAAGTCAGCCCCAGGCCGAAGTTGGCGCGGACGTTCCCCTCGTCCACATTGGTGGCCTGCTTGAATTCAAATTCCGCACTATAGGCCGCGCCCCGCTTACGGAGCTTTTCGCCACGCACAATGGTCTGGTCCAACTCCTTCATGGCCGGATAGACCGTGCTCATGTAAAATTCGGGTTCGGGGTTATATTTGGCGAGAAATTCGTCGCGCTCGATGATCTGCTTGGGACCCGAAGGCACGTAATTACGGTTGAGGGGCTGGACCTCGACACGGCCGTCTTCGACCTCCTCACCGCTCCAATACATCTTCTGGATAGTACGGCGCTGGGTGGTTCCAGTACCGACCTTATTCACGGACTGCGTGGAAAAGATCCCCTTGATCTTTTCCGCCCCATCCCGGACAACATGTTGTTCGGGTTGTCGATTTTCTATCTGCTCCGGCATCCTCGAAACTCCCTATATGGCGGATTGCATCTCCCCAAGCATCGACAACGCGGCCTCCACGGGCGACTCGGCTCCGGTGATGGGTCTGCCCACAACGAGATAGTCCGAACCGTCTCCGACCGCACGAGTCGGCGTGACAACACGCCGCTGGTCATCCCCCCCGGACGATGCGGGCCGAATACCCGGCGTCAGGCCGATGAAGTCCGCTCCACAAGCCGCCTTGACAGCCGCCACTTCCAAGCCGGAACAGACCACTCCATCGAGGCCATATTGCTTGGCTTTGACAGCCAGGTCAAGGGCCATCTCGGAAGGTTCCGGCGCTCCCGCCACGGGCAGATCGCCCGCCGCCATACTGGTGAGCATGGTCACGGCCAGGACCAGGGGCGGCGTTCCTCCCGAAGGGGTGCCCTCGACACATCCGGCCATGGCCGCACGGGCCATGCGCTCGCCGCCCAGAGCGTGGATATTGACCATGTCCACACCAAGACGGGCAGCGGACCGAACCGCGCCCTGCACGGTATTGGGAATGTCGAAAAATTTCAGATCCAGAAAGACCTTGAACCCCAAATTCTTGAGATCGTTCACCAGGGACGGCCCCTCGGCGGTGAACAGCTCCAGCCCCACCTTGACCCAGGAAACGACGCCCTTGAGCGAACGAGCCATGGCCAGGGCGGATCGGCCATCCTTATAATCCAGGGCAACGACAAGTTCAGCCATTGTCGCCCCAATGCTTGAGGATGTTCTCCTCCACGTCCACGCGGAGTTCGGGCTTGCAGCGGCCTGCCACAAACACGGCCCGAAGTTCCTCATAGGCCGCTTCCAAATCGTCGTTCACGATCCAGTAGTCAAAGAACTCGGCCTGGGCCATTTCACCGTCGGCATTGGCCAATCGTTTGGCAATGGCCTCTTCGGAATCAGTGCCACGCCCGGTGAGACGACGTACCAGTTCCTCACGCGATGGCGGCATCAAAAAAATGAAGTTACCCTTGTAAAATGTCTTCTTGAGCTGCTTGGCCCCCTGCACGTCGATGTCAAAAAGGACATCCTTGCCCTGGCCCAGCATTGTCTCGACCGGCTTGGTAGCCGTACCGTAGAGGTTGCCGTGGACCTCGGCCCACTCACAAAATTCCCCCCGACTGCGCATGGCGATAAAGGCGTCGCGGCTGACGAAATAATATTCCCGCCCGTCCTGTTCCTGACCGCGAGGAGCGCGGGTGGTGTAGGACACGGAAAAACCAAACGTGGGAAATTCCTCGTGCAGCTTGTTGATGAGCGTACTCTTGCCGGTTCCGCTGGGAGCACAGACCACCAGCACCTGTCCCAACCGCTTCCTGTTCCCGTCCACTTATTCCCCCTCCTCCGCGCTGAACCGCTGACCGATGGTCTCGGCCTGAATGGCGGAAAGAATAACATGGTTGGAGTCGGTTACCACGATGGCGCGGGTCTTGCGGCCCTGAGTGGCGTCAATGAGCCGCCCCTCCTGGCGCGCATCTTCCCTGAGTCGGCGCATGGGCGCACTGGTGGGGTTGACAATGGAAACGACCCGGTCAAGGACCACGAAATTCCCGAAGCCGACGTTAAGCAATCCCTGTTTCTGCATACTTCCCTTCCCGTTCTTAATCCCCTGATTGTTCACAATGGTTCGAGTGCGAAACGCGAGAACGAATCAAGGCCGACACGTAGTCCTCCTACGCAAGGATGTGATTCATTTGAAGCAACGAAGCAATCGGACCATTTTCAACAACCTTCTATTCGATATTCTGCACCTGCTCGCGGCACCGCTCCAACTCGGCCTTGAAGTCCACCACCAGCTTGCTGATGTCGGAATCGTTGGCCTTGTTGCCGCAGGTGTTGATCTCCCGAAAGGTCTCCTGACACAGGAAGTCGAGCTTCTTGCCCACGTCGTCCTTTTCCGCCAGGGTCTCGCCGAGCCGGTCCAGGTGAGCGTCCAGCCGGGTCAACTCCTCGGACACGTCCAGCTTGTCGGTCAGGTAGGCGACCTCCTGAAGCATGCGGTCCTCGGAGAACTCCGCTCCGGCGGATTCCATCATGTCCGTGATGCGCTGGCGAAGACTCGCCTTTTTTTCTTCCAAAATGTCGGGAATACGTTCCGCGACCTTTCCGGCAAGGACACGCAGGGTTTCGATGCGGGAGAGCAGGTCCGCAACCATGGCATCGCCTTCCACGGCGCGGGAGGCCACCCATTCACGAAGCGCGGCTTCAAGCCCGGCGGTCAGACTCCCGGCCAGACCGGGGTCCGGTTCGTTGCCGTTGTCGCGCCACAACGAAGTCATGGAAAGCACTCGGTTGTAGTCGGGCGTGAACACCTCGCCCCGACCGGCGGCCAGCTTCTCCATCTGCTGAAACATGGCCCGAGCCATGGTCTCGTTGAAGGTGACTCCGAGAATGGCGGAGTCCAGCACATCCAGGTTCAGGGAAATATCCACCCGACCGCGCGAGGCGTGCGTGCGCACTATCCGCTCCCAGCCGTTTTCCAGGCCACGCAGATAGCCGGGCATGCGCCACTTCACATCCAGGAAGCGACCGTTGACACTCTTGATTTCCCAGACGTGAGTCCAGGCGTCCTCATTGGTTTCAAACCGACCAAAACCGGTCATGCTAACAGGCATATAATTAATCCTTCAGGTTATTGAGCTTGGTTTTATACGACTGACGCAACTTTGTCAGCCGCGATTTCATATCATCGCCCGCGTAGTCCGGGAACGTCCAGGGAAAAACCATCCACTGTTTCTTCTGCCAGATGAGCGTCAGGTCGGCCCAGATGCCATCCCTGAGATAGATGCGGTGCGAAAAATTCTTGCCCGTGGCCAGCACCAGCCGCTGCATGGTGAGAAAACCGGGATCGAGATTGAACACCCGCCCTCCCGGCTCGCCGTACTGTTTTTCCAATTCATTGGTGAACAGCTTGATATCCGCCAGTTCGTCCAAAGGGCGAAGCGTCTCAAAAGTCACCAGCCGCCGGGTGATGGGCGTGCCCAGTTCCGCATCATAGTATCCGGTCTGGTCAAAAGGAAATGGCTCCGAAACAGAATCCGCCGGGCCGTACTGCGCCACAAGCTCCTCCAGGAGCCGCGGCCAGCATGCCTCCCAACGGGCGGACAGAATCGAAATCAGCAGCAGGCCGGGATCGGGAATTCTTGGCGTGCTCACGACGCCTCCATCGGTTCGACGAGAATGACGCCCTTTTCCAATGCCACGGGACGGGCACGAACCAGAGCGCGGGGATCGATTCCGGCAGGCAGGTCACCGAACCGGCAGGCAGCGTAGTATTGGCTGACCCCGCGTCCCCGACCGTCCTGGACCAGCACATCCAGATGCGGCAGGCCGAGCAGTCGCTCCTGAAATGCCCGCTTCTTGCCGTTCACCAGCTTCCGCAGCCGGGACGCCCGCTCCTTGCGCTCGGGCACATCCACCTGGCCGGTCATGGCGGCGGCCTTGGTGTCTGGACGCTCGGAGTAGGGGAAAATGTGCCCGTAGGTCAAGGGCAATTCCCGGCACAGGGCCAGGGTATTGGCAAACTGCGCCTCGGTCTCGCCGGGGAATCCGGCAATGAAATCCGCACCCAGGCCGATGACCGGCCAGACCGTGCCCAGCCGGTGCATAAATTCCACCGCATTTTCCGGGCGGTAATGGCCGCGCCCCATGGCCTTGAGCACGTCCGGGTCGCCGCTTTGCAGGGAGAGATGCAACTGGGGGCAGACCATGGCCGAAGCCGCCAAAGTGTCGAACGCCTTGTCATCGAGTTGCCCCGGCTCTACCGAAGAAACGCGAAAACGCGCCCGACCGGCCCATTCGGGGGAAAATTCTCGCTCCAGCCGCGCCAGCAGATCCCAAAAGTCCGCCTTTTCCGTCAGCCCCCGGCCATAGTGACGCAGATTGATGCCGCTCAAAATGAACTCGCGCCAACCACCATCCAGCAACCGCGCCACCTCGGCAACCACCTCGTCCATGGGGCGACTGACCGATTTGCCACGCGTCAGTGGCACAATACAGTAAGTACAGTAATGCGAACATCCGTCCTGCACCTTGACCACGGCCCTGGCCCGGTCGTAGCCCTTGATGAAAAACGGCGCGAACGCGGGCGGCTCCGGCATGACGCGACCTTCCGGGCCTTGGAGCAATGCCCCCTTGTCCGCCTGGGACACCACACGGACCACACCCGGCAACGCGGCCATTTCGTCAGGCATGACCTGAGCCGCACAGCCCGTAATGATAATGGAAGCTTCGGGGTTGTCGCGATGAAATCGCCGCACGGTCTGACGCAGGTCGGCCACGGCATTGGCGGTCACAGCGCAGGAATTGACCAGGATCAGGTCCGCCTCCTGCGGGGAATCCACCTCCACGGCCTCACGCCCGTCACCACCCCCGGCCCACGCCTCGGCGATGGAACGGGTCTCGTACTGGTTGATCTTGCACCCCAAGGTGGCAGTATGAAAACGAATCATGTATTATGGACCTGTCGGCTGGTCATCGGTTGCAATCCATGCAGGTAAATCCCTATCGGGAAAACCCATGCCTGCGGCCTAATGTAAATACTCACGGGGGTCAATGCCATGCGATCCATCCTGCCTGTTCTCTGTCTCGTCCTGGCCTGCGCCGGATGCAACCTTGTGGGCGCGTCGGTGGGTGCGGGCTCCAACTCCGGCATGGCCGTGAGCTTCAGCAGCTACGGCGATTTTCTCTACTCCGGTCCGAGCAAAGCCTACGCCAGCAACAAGCGGGGGCTCACGCTGTTCATGAACAAGGACTACCCCGCCGCCCGCGAGGCCTTCGAAGGCACGCTGAAAGAGTACCCCCGCCAACCCGGACGCCACCTACTATCTCGGTCTGACCCAAATCTTTCTCGACCAGCGCGACACAGGATTCGACACGCTCGGCAAGTACCATGATCCGCTCAATATCCGCATAACCCAGGAAGTCGTGTGGTGGGCAAAATACTGTGCCAAGCGTCCGCAGCTGACCCCGGAAAAGATCCGGGAAGTGCTGAACAAGGGGCGAGCCGAAGGATATCGCCAGCAGATCGAGGACGAACGGATACGCACGAACTGGCACTGGTAGCAGAACACCATCTGGCTCAACCCAGGGGCATCTCGATGATACCTCCCCCGAGGACCGCGCCGTCTTCGGTATAGACCGCCACCACCTGTCCCGGCGTGGGACGGCCATGCGGCTCCAGAAATCGGAAAAGCAGTTTCCCCTCCGAATATTCAACCCGGCCCGGTCCGGCCTGCTGGCGATAGCGCGTCTGGATCATGACCACCTCGGGCCACGAACCGGGATCAACCATCAGGTTGACCTGTCCGGCCACACACCCCGGCAAATCCAGCTCATCCTTCGGGCCAACGATCAAGGTATTGGACGCCACGTCCTTGTCCAGCACGTAGAGCGGCTCCTTCCAGGCCACACCCAACCCACGCCGCTGTCCCTGGGTATGCCGCCACAAGCCTTCATGGTCACCCACCACGGTGCCGTCGGCAAGGGTGATCGGCCCCTTGCCCGGCATGGAGCCGCGAGCCAGCAAAAAGGCCTGATAATCGTCGTCCGGCACAAAACAGATTTCCTGACTTTCCTTGGGCAGCGGGGGAGTCAACCCATGACGTTTCAGTATATCGAGTACGTCCCGCTTGCATATTCCGGCCAGGGGGAAATAACTCTGCCGCAGGATTTCCGGGGGAACGAGAGAGAGAAAATAACTCTGGTCCTTGGACCGATCCGCCCCGCGCACGAGCATCCGCCCAAACTCCCCGCGATCCTCCATGCGCACGTAGTGACCGGTGGCAATGCCATCCGCGCCCAACTCCCTGGCCGCATCGAACAGCACGCCGAACTTCATGCGCGGATTGCACAGGGCGCACGGATTGGGCGTCGCCCCCGCACGGTATCCGTCCACGAAAGGCGCGATCACCCGGTCTTCAAAGGCCCGGTACAGATCAAGGGCATGAAACGGCACGTTCAACACGGCGCAGGCCGAGTCCAGGCCCGCCGCCACCCGCTCCCAATCCGGACCGGGCGGCAGGAAATGGCCGTGCACGGCCATGAGATCATGCCCCTGCTCCTTGAGCAGGGCCAGGGCCAGCAGGCTGTCCATGCCGCCGCTGACGGCCACGGCCACGGTCATGAGGTTCGCTCCGATACAGACATGAACGCAGTGTAAAGAAGCCACGCGTTAATGCAAAGATTTTATAAGGCACAATTCTGCCGGGATGTGCTATAAGACGCACAACGTTGAACACATCAGCTATATTTTAAGGAGCCAGAATATGAAACGCTTACTCTGTTGCCTCATGGCGGCCTGTTTCGCCGTGACTCTTGCCATTCCCCTGGCGCAGGCCTGCACCACCATGATAGCCACACCCGGGGCTACAGCCGACGGTTCCATGCTGGTCACCCATTCCGATGACGACGAGCTGGGCGACCAACGGCTCGTCTACGTGCCTGCAAAAAAACAGGCAGGAGCACGGACAACCTATTCCGATTTCCTGCTCTACCCCCGCATTGTGACCGACGACCGAGGTCCGGCCTACAACACGCCGGGCAAGCGGACAGAAGCACTGGCCATGATCCCCTACGAGGAAATCTGGAAGATTCTGGGCCGCAAGCAGGAAACGTCCTTCGCCTATTTCGACGGCAACTACGGCATCATGAATGAAAAAAACCTGATGATGGGTGAATGCACCAACGGCGCGAACTTCGAGCCCGATGCCAACCCCAAGGCAGGCCACGGCAAACCGCAACGCATCTTCTACAGCTCCGAACTCTCCCGCATCGCACTGGAAAACTGCGTCACGGCCCGTGAAGCGGTCAAGCTCATGGGCGGACTCATCGACAAGTACGGCTACTTCTCCACGGGCGAGACCCTGCTGGTGGGTGACGAAAAAGAGGCGTGGGTCTTCGAGATGTGCGCCCTGCCCGATACCAAGTACCATTCCGCCTGGGTGGCAAAAAAGGTGCCCGACGGCCAGTACTTCGTGGCTGCCAACACCTTCCGCATCCGGGAAGTGATCAAGGATGACCCGGACAACTTCCAATATTCCAAGCTGCTCATCCCCGGCCTGAAAAAACTCAAGTGGTGGGACGAGGCCAAGCAGGGTCCCGTGGACTGGCTGCGTGCAGTCAGCCCCGGCGAGTACAACCACCCCTACTACTCCCTTCGCCGCGTCTGGCGGGCCATGGACCGCGTCAACCCGGATCTCGGCCTTTCGCCTTGGGTCAAGGACACTTACACCACCGCCTATCCTTTCTCCATTGCCCCGCGCAATAAACTCACCGTGCCGGACCTCTTCGCTCTCTACCGCGACCACTATGAAGGCACCGAGTTCGACCTGACCAAGGGCACGGCAGCCGGTCCCTACGGCGACCCGCACCGCTTTGTGGGACCGTACGACGGCAACCAGAACAACGTGGACAAGGAAAAGAAATTCTACGGTGCATGGGAGCGGGCCATTTCGGTCTTCTACCAGGGCTACACCTTTGTCTGCCAGACCCGGCCCAAGGCCCCCGAGTTCACCAAGGGTGTGCTCTGGTTCGGCCCGGACGTCTCCTACACCACGGTCTTCACGCCCTTCTTCTCCAAGATGGCGCAACTGCCCAAGCCCTACCAGACCGGCGACCCGCAGCGGTTCGACCCCAAATCCGCCTGGTGGCATTTCGACCTGGTGGGCAACTGGTGCCGCCTGAACTTCCAGCGCATGACGCAGGTGGACATCATCCCAGTGCAACGCGAGCTGGAAAGCGATGCTCTGGCAGGAGTCCTGGCCATGGACAAACAGGTGGCCGGAAAGTCGGCCAAGGAAGCCCAAACCCTGATCACCGACTTCTGCTACAAAAACGCGGGCAAGGCCTTGGATCGCTGGCGCACCCTGACCTTCACCCTGTTCGCCAAGTACTCGGACGGCTACATCAACCGACCCGGCAAGGAAGCCATTCCCATCGGCTACCCCGCCACCTGGCTGAACCGGACGGACTACTCCAAGGGCCCGGTCTCGTACAACATGAAGTAGAATTAACCAATCACCAATAAAAAAGACCGGTTGCAAACACATGTTCGCAACCGGCCTTTATCTTTTGGATACTCGCCCTACAGTTCGGGCAGGGGCATGGGATCGAGATTCCTTTCCAGGCAGTCGGTCACGGCCAGCATGGTCTCCTCCTCGAAGGGACGACCCATGAACTGGAGGCCCACCGGCATGCCGGAGTCCTTGCCCAGACCCACGGGCAGGCTCATGCCCGGCAGACCGGCCAGGTTGAGCGAGATGGTGAAGATGTCCATGAGGTACATCTGGAGCGGATCCGCCTTGTCACCCGCCTTGAAGGCCGTGGTCGGACAGACCGGACCGGCGATGAGGTCGCACTGGGTGAACGCCTTCTCGAAATCCTCGCGCAGCAACCGGCGGACCTTGGCCGCCTTGTTGTAGTAGGCGTCATAGTAGCCGGAGGAAAGCACGTAAGTGCCCATGATGATACGTCGCTGCACCTCGTCGCCGAACCCTTCGGTGCGGCTGGACGTGTACATGTCGATCAGTTCCTCGGCCTCCTTGTTGCGGTGACCTAAACGCACGCCGTCAAACCGCGACAGGTTGGAGGAGGCTTCGGCCATGGCGATAATGTAGTAGGTGGCAATGGCGTAATCCGTGAGCGAAAGCTTCACGGGCACGGTCTTGGCACCGAGTGCCTCCATCTTGGCGACAGCGGCGCGGCACGCTTCCTCGACCTCGGCGTCCAACCCCTCACCCCAGTATTCCTCGGGCAGACCGATGATCACGCCGGAGAGATCGTCACGTCCGAGCGCGGCCAGGTAGTCGGGCACCGGCACGTCCACCGAAGTGGAGTCCTTGGGATCGTGACCGGCAATGACCTGAAGCACGCGGGCGGCGTCTTCCACAGAGCGGGTCATGGGGCCGATCTGGTCCAGTGAGGAGCCGTAGGCGATGAGCCCGAACCGGGACACGCGGCCATAGGTGGGCTTGAGGCCCACGATGCCGCAAAAAGACGCAGGCAACCGGATCGAGCCGCCGGTATCCGTACCCAACGCAGCGAAACACTGCCCCGCAGCAACGGTCGCGCCCGAACCGCCGGAGGACCCGCCGGGCACGCGTTCGACGTCCCACGGATTGCCGGTCTGAAAAAATGCGGAATTCTCGGTGGACGACCCCATGGCGAACTCGTCCATGTTGGACTTGCCGATGAGTATGGCCCCGGCCTCGCGCAGCTTGACCACGGCAGTACCGTCGTAGAAGGGAACGAAATTTTCCAGAATCTTCGAACCGCAGGTGGTTCGGGTACCCTTGGTGGTCAGCAGATCCTTGAGTACAAGAGGCACGCCCCACAACGGCTGATCCTTGTCGGGACCGGCGGCGTCCATGGCCTCGGCCTGCTTGAGGGCTTCCTCGCCCATGACCGTGATCAATGCCTTGATCTTCAGCTCGGTGGCCTTGATGCGATCCAGGCAGCTCTGCACGGCCTCGACCGCCGTCACCTCGCCGGACCGGAGCAGTGCGGCCATGTCGGTCAGTGTCTTGGTATAGAGTTCAGACATAATCAATCCTGAATATATTTGGTATGTTATACAATCCTGGGAACAATGAAGAACTGGCCGTCCTGCTCGGGCGCGTTGGCAAGCACTTCCTCGCGGGCATAGTCCTTGCGCACCTCGTCCTTCCTGAGCACGGTAGTATGATTGACCGGGCTGTACAGGGGCTCGACGTTGTCGGTGTCCAGCTCGCCCAGCTTGTCCATGTAGTCGAGAATGTCGCCCAACTGACCGGCAAACAGTTCCAGCTTGTCCTGGGGCAGGTCCAGACGCGAAAGCCGCGCCACCTTGGCCACTTCTTCGGGACTGATTTTCATAGGGGTACTCCTTGTATCCTCAGGCGGCCATGCCTTTTGCACGAGGCCCATGCCGCCGCTTCTTCGGGTCCGATCCCTCCGCCCACTCGCCCCTTTGTCCGGGTGAATATCAACGGCGACGGATGCTCCGGCAATTTTCTAGAACACGCTCTTCTCTTTCTTGGCCTGTTCCTCTTCCATGTGCTTCTGGTAGGTATCCACCCGTTTTTCACGGCGTGCCTTGGCCTGGGCGATACGGGCGGCAATCTTGTTCGCATTGACCAGTTGCTTGCCGTTTCGCACCGGGCTGAACAGAAAGAGGTCCTGGCTGGCCACACCCTGACCATCCCAGGTCAGACGGGCCATGCTGAAATCAATTGTCTGGGCCGTGGCGATCCGCTTGTTGACGAGATCGGCATCCCAATTAGACGGCAAGGTGCCGAGCTTGCCCGAAAAACGGATGAAATCGAACCCGATGGCCACCCAGAAATCAGCCTGCCCAAGCCCCTCGTCGGTAAGGGAATTTTGTAGGGCTCGACCGCCCTCACTATCCTCCCACCATGCGCCGGGGCACACGGCCAGCCGGTAATAATGCTCATCGATATCCTTGGCACCGTCCAGAGCGCGAGACCACAGTCCGGGACCGAGAAAGACAAGTTGGTCGCCTTCATAAAAGAAGAAATTGGGCAGCAGAGTCTGGGCCTGACTCCACCCGTCGGGCACGAAAACCGCACCGAAATCCGGTTGTTCAAGCGGGGCTTCCTTGATCTCGCTGAAATTGGAAGGCACCTTGAGCAGCTTGGCCACGCTCTTGCCCCAATGTTTGAGATCTTTCGGCGGATAGGACTGCATGCCCCGGATGCGACCACCCAACGGCGACGCTTCACGGTAAAAGGTCTGAGCCATGGTCCGGCCAAATTTCTCTTCGGGATAGAAGATGGCCAGATCCTTGATGTTCAGATCATCCACGGCGAGCTTGACCAGACTGCGCACTTCGTCGGTGCGGCTGGTGAAGAAACGCCAAGCGTCCTTGCCCTCCTGAAGATCGCCGAGAGAGGCCATAAAGGTAAATAACGCCCGCTGGTCCATAACGCGCTGACCGGCCGGCGCAGACTGGTAAAGATGCTTGAACGCAGTGACGCGCAGAGGACCGCCCACCACGGTGTAATGTGCCGGTAGGTCGGCCAGTCGTTTGTCCCAGCCCGGGACCTGGGTATTGATGACCCGAATATCCACGTCCATGCCGTTCTGGGCCAGACGCCACTGGGCCAACCCGGCACCTCGCAAAATCTTCACGCCCACTTTGCCATATGGACCGGTGAGCGGCAGGGCCAGGGCAATGCCCACCCTCGGCATGCCATACCGGGCTTCAAGCTCGGCCAATCGGGTCTCAAGAGGGACGAGATCGACCAACTCGGCATTGGCGGCCAGATTACGCAGGGTGCGCCAGTGCACGGACCAGGCTTCCTTGTCTCCGGCCTGTCTCGCGCCCCGCTCGAACGCCACCAGGGCATAGGGGAAACGCAGCTGATTGCCCACGGTCACTGCTTGGGAAACCATCGCAATCTGTTTGTCGTCAAACCCGTCCAGTCGCTGCAAAAACACATTTTCAAAGGTGGTTTTTGCCGCCCGGTCCGGAGCCTGCTTGTAAAATCCGTCAAGCACGTCCAAGGCACGCTCGAAATCTTCCTTTTCCTGAAAATAGACGAAATACCACAGAGCCACGTCCTGACGGGTCGCCCAGGGCAGGTTGGTGGATTTGAGCAGCCACTTGAGATGGTTCTGGAGCCGCTCGGTCTTGTCCAGGGCGGCCATGGTCTTGAGATAGGGAAGTTCCCACGTCACCAGGCTCAGGGCGTCTGCATCCAGATTGGCCCAATTTTCAAGGGCGATGCGGGACTGATGGTAATGGCCGGTCTCCAACGCGGACTCCGCCAGCCGCCCGTAAATGGTGGGCAGTTCACTCTTGGCAAGGTCCTGGCGTTCCAGGAGCTTGGTGTAATAGAGTTCGGCGGCTTCGTACCGCTTGTCCTTCCAGGCCGCATCCGCTTCAATCAGCAGATTGGCCGTGGACAACATATCCGTGCTTCGGATCAGGGGCTGTCGCTGGGCACAACCAGGAGCAAACAGGGACAGGACAACGATAAGGGCGAAAAGCCTCAGGGCCGTTCGCAGGGCAGTATCTTTTCGAGGTCGGTACATGGCACGTTCCATTGCAGCAGATTCGGCAGCCAGATAAAAAAACCCGGCCCGCTTTGGCGGGCCGGGTAATGCTATACTTCGCTTGGGCTATGAAGGCAAGCCGGATTACTTGACTTCGGTGTAGTCGGCATCGACCACATCGTCGTCGTCCTTGGCCTGACCGCCGCCCTCGCCTCCACCAGTGGCACCACCGGCGGCTGCTCCGCCAGCCTGCTGCTCGGCAGACTGCTGGGCATAAAGCTGTTCGGCCAGCTTGTGAGAGGACTGGGCCAGCGCTTCGGTCTTGGCCTTGATGTCGTCCACATCGTCGCTTTCCAGAGCCTTCTTCAGGTCCTCGATCTTGCTCTCGATGTCCGCCTTGAGGGTGCTGTCCACCTTGTCGCCGAGGTCGCGTATGGACTTCTCGGTGGTGTAGACCAGCGTATCGGCACTGTTACGAGCCTCAATGGATTCCTGCTTCTTCTTGTCGTCGTCGGCATGGGCCTCGGCATCCTTGACCATCTGATCGATCTCGTCGTCGGACAGGCCGGAAGACGCGGTGATCTGGATGGACTGCTCGTGGCCGGTGCCCATATCCTTGGCGTGGACATGAACAATGCCGTTGGCATCGATGTCAAAGGCGACCTCGATCTGCGGCACGCCGCGCGGTGCGGCCGGAATACCGGTCAGTTCGAAATTGCCGAGCATCTTGTTGTCCGAGGACATGGGACGCTCGCCCTGGAAGACCCGGATGGAAACCGACGGCTGGTTGTCGGCGGCCGTGGTGAACACCTGGGACTTCTTGGTCGGAATGGTGGTGTTTCGCTCGATGAGCCGGGTCATGACACCGCCCATGGTCTCGATGCCAAGGGACAACGGGGTCACGTCGAGCAGCAGCACGTCCTTGACGTCACCGGCCAGGATACCGCCCTGAATGGCAGCACCCATGGCAACGACTTCGTCCGGGTTCACGCTCCGGTTGGGTTCCTTGCCGAAGAAGGATTTGACCTTCTCCTGGACCAGCGGCATGCGGGTCATACCACCGACGAGGATGACTTCATCGATGTCGGCGGCGGACAGACCGGCGTCCTTGAGGGCCTTCTTGCACGGCCCGACAGTGCGATCGACCAGATCTTCGACAAGCTTTTCGAGCTTGCTACGGCTGATCTTGACCATCATGTGCTTGGGGCCGTTCTGGTCAGCAGTGATGAACGGCAGGTTGACCTCGGACTCCACGGAGCTGGAGAGATCGTGCTTGGCCTTTTCCGCAGCCTCCTTGAGGCGTTGCAGGGCCATGCGGTCCTGGGACAGGTCGATGCCGGTCTCTTTCTTGAATTCGCCCACCAGATACTCGATGATGCGGTGGTCGAAATCCTCGCCGCCGAGGAAGGTGTCACCATTGGTGGCGCGGACCTCCACGACGTTGTCGCCGACTTCGAGGATGGAGATATCAAAAGTACCGCCGCCGAGGTCGAAGACCGCGATTTTCTCGTTGGCCTTCTTGTCGAAACCATAGGCCAGGGATGCGGCGGTGGGTTCGTTGATGATGCGCTTGACTTCAAGGCCCGCGATCTTGCCCGCGTCCTTGGTGGCCTGACGCTGGGAATCATTGAAATAGGCCGGGACAGTGATGACCGCCTCGGTCACGGGCTCACCCAGGTATATTTCGGCATCCTTCTTCAGTTTCTGAAGGATGATGGCGGAAACTTCCGGCGAAGAAAATTTCTTGCCGTCGATCTCGACCCAAGCATCGTCGCCGTTGCCTGCCACGATCCTGTAAGGGCAATGTTCCTGCCATTTCTTGACCTCAGGCGCATTGACGTTGCGGCCCATGAGGCGCTTGATGGCGAAAACGGTTTTCTCCGGATTGGTAACGGACTGACGTTTGGCGATATCGCCCACCAGACGTTCCTTGTCGGTAAAGGCAACCACGGACGGCGTGGTACGGCCGCCTTCGGGGTTGGTTATGCATTTCGGATCCTTGCCTTCCATCACGTAAACGCAGGAATTGGTGGTTCCGAGGTCGATCCCTATGATCTTGCCCATGTGTATGTCCTCCTAAAGAATCTCTATTGGTTGTCGCGATTAGCGACGTTCTTTGCGTTCTTTTTTCAATAATCACGCACGCCGGATTGTAAAGAGCCCGGCCTCAAAAAATTGATCTACGCCTTGTTGACCATGACCTTCGCCGGACGCAACAGCCGTCCCTTGAGCACATAGCCTGCCTGCACGACCTGAGCGATGCAGTTGTTGTCGAGATCGTTCTCCTCCACCGTGCTCATGGCTTCGTGAATCTCGGGGTTGAATTCCGCACCGCGCGCGGCCTCCACTTCCACCAGACCATGCCCTTTCACGGCATCAAGAAACAGCTTGCGGGTCATCTCCACTCCGATGACGAAATTCCGGCACGCATCATCGAGGTTTCCGGTGTGCGCCAGAGCAAGGTCGAGGTTGTCGAGCACGGGCAGCAGATCGGCCAGAATGGACTCGCCCGCGTATTTCTTGAGGTCTTGGGCCTCACGCAAAAGCCGCTTCTTGACGTTTTCCGAGTCAGCCAGGGCGCGCAACCGCACCTCCTCGGCTTCCTTGTGAACTTCGCATCCGGGACAGACCGATTCGCGGCACAGGGCGCTGAGCTCTTCCAGACTCAAAGACACCTCGGTATCCTCCAGCGCATCGTTGCCCCAATCCGGGGACCCGGCGTTCTCCTTGTCAACACCGGATTCATCCGGTCCGCCAAAGAGTTTGCCTTCCTCATCATACAACCCGTTAATGGGCACTTCGGTATTTTTCTTCGCCATGTAACTTGCTTTCCTTACAAGAATTTCGGGGGAAAGCCCCGCCCGGAGGCGAAGCATGAAGGGGAAATAAGCACGTCGAAAACGTTGTCAATAGTCGCCATTCAAAGAAAGAGACGAAACGGCAGTCCCCTTTTCATCCAGGTTCGAGCCAAAACAATCAGACCAGAGCTTTCTCCACAAACCATTCCTTCAGTTTCTGCATGGGCGGCCTGCTCGGCCCTTCAAACAAAAAACAAGTGAATTGCCTGTAAATACAGACTTTTTACACTTGCTTGCCGAATAGGACCTTGTCTCCGGGCAGGGTATCACTGATAAAAACAGCCTCACAGAGCTCAAACAGCGAGGCCTCAACGGGGTACAATTATCTTTCAGGCGTGACCGATCAGATACGAAACATCCCGTTTTCATAAATCAAACGCGGCTCACCCGTCTTGAGCCGGGCCGTTACCCGCTTGGGCTGCGTGTTGACCAGATCCCAATGCATGTCGGATGCGTTGAAGCCGAGTTCGTATTCCATCTCCGGGGTGAGCATCTCGGGCGGGCCGGTGAAACTCTCCAGGACCGAGCCGCCCATGGCTATATGGCAATTGCCGTGGTCGCCACCGAAATTCTCGTCCAGCAAGGTATGGGCCATGAACCGATCCACGCGGGAAAACCGCTTGTCCGTAAGCGAAAACTCGCCCACCCTGCGAGCACCGGCATCCAGGTACATCTGGTTTTGCAGGAAGACCTGCCCTCGAGCCGACTCCACCCGGACCGCAATACCCGCGGAAAAGTCGATGGACGCACCATGCACCAGATGGCCGTAGCGCAGGGTGGCCTGATCCGAAAAACACGTGCCCGCCACACCGCGTGCATCGGGTGCAAAGTAGATTTCATAGCCGGGGATATTGGTGCCGGAGATTCCCACAAAGCGGCGGTTGTCACCCACAGGCACCTTGAGATTAATATCCTCGGACTCCACGCGCAGGGATCGGATATCCATGGAATCCAGCCAGTCGCACACCTCGCCCACTTCGCGCCCGAGCCGTTTCCACTCCCGGACCGGGGCCGGCATGTTCAGCCAACAGGCACGTTGCAGGGCGTAGGCATATTCCTCAAGGGTCATACCCGACGCCTTGGCCAAAGCCTGGGTGGGATAGACACAGGTGGTCCAGCCGAGCTGCCCCGACCGCTTGCGTCGCTCCAGGGCGTGAAAAGTCGCACTGTCCGCCTTGCGGGCCTCGGCAATGGTACGCGGGTCCACGGATTGGAGATAGGTCAGGTCTTCGGGAGCCAGGATGGTGATGACCCCCGCTGCCCGCGAATAGAGTTCGGACAGGCCGGGCTGCTGAAACAGAAGCTGACCATAGTTTGAATTGAGGTACCGCTCCGCCTCCATGTTCGGTGTGGGCAGAGCCAGCGGCACAGGCATGAGGTGAGCGTCCATGAGGCAGGAATAGACAGCCTCGGCCAGGGCCAGACCGGGGATGTCATAACGAATGAGCACCACGTCCCGATGCTTCAGCGGTTCGGGACGGGATTCGTTCACGGCCCAGAGCAGGACCTCGGCATAATTCTCGATATCAACGGCTTCAAATAACGGCACAGGCTCTCCTTGGACAATCAGAATATAAGCCCGCGCCCACTTTAGCAAATCCTTTCACCAACGCCTGGCCCCTTTGACAAACAATCCGGCTGGCCGTAGAGATTTTCCATGCCCATACTCCCCACCTCCGACTACATGCCGCCCCTGCCGTTCCGAAGTGCCAACCTGGCCACCATCTATCCGCCGCTCTTCCGGCCCACGCCCGAAAGCTCGCCCCAACGCATGCTGGTAGATACACCGGATCACGACATCCTGTCCCTGGACAGGCACGCCGCATGCACCGGTCGAACCCGGCGATTGGCCATTATTTCCCACGGGCTGGAGGGGCACGCACGCAAAAAGTACGTGCTCGGCATGGCCCGCACGGTGACCCAAATGGGATACGACGCGGTTTGCTGGAACCAACGCGGTTGCGGCGGCAAGCCCAACCGACTGGTCCGTTCCTACCACTCTGGCGAGACCGGGGACCTCCACACGATCATCACCCACTGCCTGGAAGAGGGCGACTACGACGAAGTCGTTCTCATGGGTTTTTCCATGGGGGGCAACCAGATCCTCAAATATCTCGGTGAAGACCCGGACCACGTGCCAACAGAAGTCAAGGCAGCCGTCACCTATTCCGTGCCCTGCGATCTCTCGGGAACGGAAAGGCTCCTGGCCCGCCCGTCCCGGCGTGTCTATCTGGAATATTTCATGATCGGCTTGAAAGAAAAAGTACGGATCAAAACGGAACTCTTTCCTGACCAAATCAGGCCGGGCCTTCTGGCCGGCATCCGCACCCTGCGGGACTTCGACGACCGCTACACCGCACCGACCAGCGGATTCAGCGACGCGGCAGACTACTACGCAAACGCGAGCAGCCTTCAATTTCTAAGCGAAATCCGCGTGCCTACCCTACTGGTCAATGCCCGAAATGATCCGTTCCTGACACCCTCCTGCTATCCCGAGGAGAAGGCCGGGGCCAATGCAAATCTCTTTCTGGAAATGCCGAAATACGGCGGGCACGTCGGCTTTGTCCGATCAAGCCGGGACAACGTCTACTGGTCGGAAAGCCGGGCCGCCGAATTTCTCGGCCAGTTGCTCGGCTAGAACCGACACCGCTTCTTGACCATCTGCAGGGAGATCAACGGGATCAACGCGCTGACCAGGGCCAAAACCCCCAGCACCGCGGTCTTGCTCTGCCATTCCAGAGATATCAGCTGCATGGACAGGGCCGCGATAAAAAATATTTCGAAGGTCAGAATACCCGATGCCGCGCCCACGTCCGTATCCACCTGATCCAGAATCATGGAATTGCTGATGGGTCGGGAAAATCCAGCAAAAAAAGCGATACAAAACATGGGAATGGCGACAAGAATCGGCGTTTTCCCACCCAGGACCAACATGAGCACCCCGGACAGGAAATACCCAAGCATGGTCGCATAGAGCATGCTGAGAGGTTTGTACACGCCCACCAACCGAGTGCAGACATAGGAACCGAGCATGAACCCCAAGGCGTTGGCTCCGAAATACAGACCGAAGGCCTGTTCGGACAATCCCAGTACGTTGATGTAGATATCCGTGGAACCGCCGATGAAGGCGAAATGGGGCATGACCATCAGGGCAAAGCCTGTGGACAGAACCGTGAACGGCAAATTCCTGAGTACCGGACCGTACCGTCTGGCCATGGAGAACATCCCCCCCTGGGTGAATTCGGTCACGGGTTCCTTGAGCCGAAACACTCCGTAAAGGCCCACCAGGGCCAGCAGTGCCTGGACCACGAAAATCCACCGCCAGGAAGCGAATTTGAGCATCAGCCCGCCCAAGGAGGGAGCCAGCATGGGAGCAAAAGCCATGATGACGCCAATGTAGGCTAATATTTTCTGCCGGTCCGCCCCGGAGTACAGGTCCTTGGATAGGGCCAGGGACAAAGAGGCAGCAGCGGCCGCCCCTGCCGCCTGAATGCATCGGGCAACGAGCAACACGGTTATGGACGGGGCCAATGCACACATCAGCGTGCCTGCAATGAACAGGAGAATGCCGCCGATGAGTATCGGTCGGCGGCCGAACCGATCCGAAAGAGGGCCATGAATGAGCAGACACACACTGAAAACAGCCATGAACAGGACCAGTGACAGGTTCACTGTGGCAAAGGGAATCCCCCAGACCAACTGCAAGGTCGGAATGGCAGGCAGATACATGTCGGTGGACAGCGGCGGGAAGGCAGCCAGCAAAGAAAGCAAAATCAGATTAGGCATAGGATGATATGGTGGACAAGAATGTCTCGCATTAAAAGTTGAAGGTGCAACATTCTTTAAATGGGAAACAAAGTCAAGCGATTTCTCGCGCCGAATACGGCATGAAAAATTACCGCGTTTTTCTGCTGCTAATAAACATGAGGAACAACATGAACGCAGTGAGAACGAAGATGGATGCGAGCACCACCAGAAGCCAGGTGCCGTAAGTCGAAGCCGGGATGGTCCACCGCCTGAAAACCCTCTCGCTCTCCTTGTCGGGGATGTTGTCTATCCCCTTCTCCACCAAGTCGAGAAGTGCGGTATTACCTTTGGCCACCACCGGCTGAAGAGAACGAGAATATTGCGATTTCAACATGATGAAATCATTACTTTTTCCATAAGTACTCAGCAGATAGGTCATGGTGGCGCACTCGCTGAGCATGACATCGACTTCCCCCGCGATAACGGCCTTCATCATATGAGAGGCGCTTTTGTAGGACTTTCGCCGAAGTTCAGGATATTCTCTCTTCAAAAACTGTTCTGAATAGCCCTTCTGCAAAACGCCGACCGGGTGGATGCCGATATCGTCCATGGAATTGATGCCCAATTTTTTCCGGACGGAAATGGCTGCATCGAGTTTGAAGTAGGCATGGGCAAAATCGAAATTCTTCGCCCGTTCCTCTGAAAAATACATACCGCCATGGATATCCGCTTCGCCATCCCTGATCATCCTCAAAGTCTCGGGCCAGTCGGTAAGCACGATTTTTATGGGAATGCCGTTGCACTTGGACCACAACCGCCAGTATTCAACGACCATCCCCTTCATTTCTTTGTTAAACCCCACATAGGAGAGCGGCGGAGTATTCCCGGAATGGACCACAATCAGCGGTTCTTCTTTCACCCAGCTGTCAGCCACGGCACCACTTGCCCAGCACACGGCCAGGAGAAACAGAAAACACCAAACTGCCGACTTCCAACGATTTACCATCAACTTCCTCATTTTGAAACCTAACACGCTGGAATACTTTACGTCAACAAA
>CAXXUE010000020.1:0-45906 GCA_963662475.2 uncultured Pseudodesulfovibrio sp. | reverse complement strand
GCTGGTCTTTTCGGAATACGCCGGGATGGACAGGTCCACCTTGCCCAACAGCTTCCCGTGGTTCTTGGAGGGGGTCTGAATGATGCCCGCGCTATCCACGATGAACGCATCCCCGCCGCCGGGAAGATCCAGGGAGGTCAGGATGGAATTGAACTGGCCGGTATCCAGGGTGGCCCGAAGGATATAGACCTTGTCGGTCTTGTTGTCGTGGACCTTGCGGGCCACGATCAAGTGTGGCTCGCCCCGGAAACCGAGGAACACGTTGCTGATATAGGCCCCCTGAGTCATGGTATTCTCGAACCACGCCTGGTCGCTGTAGACGCGGCCCAGGAGGTCGTAGGGGCCGATATAGGCAATCTGGCGGCCACGGTTGTCGATGATGCCGAGGTCCACGAAGCCCCCGAAACTCACCTTCAGTGAGGCAAGGACCGCTGCGAGGTTGTCGCCGTTACGCAGGTTATCGATGCCCTGGTGGTCTGCCAGAAAATCAAGCGCCTTGGTCCGCTCCTCCAGAAAATAGGCCAAGGTCCGGCGGGTGTTGGACGTGGTCCGCGCCGTGCGCAGGAGATTTTCCGACTCCAGGGAATTCCGGGTGACGTTGTAGTCGATGAAGGCCATGACCAACAGCGGAACCAGGGCAACCACCGTCAATAGGGCGATGGCGAAACGCCAGATGCGCCGGTAGTTGAACAGGCTTTTGGCTGGACCCACGCTGGGATCCGTATCCCAAAACTGCGGTCTGATCTTTTCGATTATCGACATAACGCCACCCGGTTCCGATTACTTATTGGAACGAATCTTGTCGTTTGCGGCCTTGAGCGTCTCGCTCAGGACGTCAATATCCACGGGCTTGTGGAGGTAGGCGAAAGCGCCCAATCCCATGCATATGTCGCGGTCCTTTTCCGATCCGTGCCCGGTCAGGATGACCACTTCGATGTTCGGATGCTCTTCCTTGACCCGGCGCAGGACCTCGATGCCGTCGATACCGGGCATCTTGAGGTCGAGAACCATGACTTCCGGCTCGTCGTCGCTGACGAGGTCCAGCGCGGACTCGCCGTCGAAGACCACGGCGGAGCCCATGTCGCGCATCATCAAGCGCTCGGACAGAGTTTGGGCAAACTCGCGTTCGTCATCGACCAGCAGGACCTTGGACGGCATCTCAAAATCAACCTTACGGTAGATATCAGTCTGATGGAACCCCTTGCCCACGCCGGTCTCCACCTCTTGCACGCCGTCAACGGCGGACACTATCTCGGAAAGCTCGCGCTCCAACCGCTCCAGCATGAGCACATGCTTGTTGATGGTGAGCTTGATCTTGCCCTGCCGTGCGGAAACCAGGACGCTGTGCCCTTCGGCCGCAAGCACGGTCTCGACCTTGGCGGCCAGCAGGAAATCCTCTGCCCGGGCCTTGGAAACGTCCGTGACGCGGACAGCCGCGTTGTCGAGCTGCTCAACGATGATATCGGCAGCCTTGTCGACATCCACCGGACCGACCGGAACGACGATGTCGTACAACGTCCGATCCCAGGGGTCTTTGACGCCCTTGAGAGAGGCAATCCAGGCGGCGCGATCCTCATCATCCTTGTGGATCAGCTTGAGGGCATGCTTTTCGGCATACCCTTCGGTGCGCTCGGCCACGGCCAGACGTTCCCGCATGGTGGAGATGAGGCACACCTTGAGGATGTGGTCGATGTCCGGCGACGCCAACTGGGAGGCGAACCCGGAAAAGAGCAGCTTGTCCTGATCCACCAGCTTGGCGGCCATGGCCATGCGCAACCAGGCGATGGCGCGTTCTTTATCGTGGCTAAACGTATTGAACACAGAAGCCTTGGCCTGAAAGGCCCGAGCAATCTTTTCCTCGGCCATACCGGAAATCCCGGCGGCGTCGGCCACGATTTCCTGGTCGGTTACCAATCGGTATCCGGTGGCGTCGAGGACACGCTTGACCACCACACCGGCTTCGGAGAACAGACCGTTAAATACGGTAATGACAGACATTATATACTCCTTGTTTACGCCCCGCTATGCGAGACGGCAGACAGTGGTAAGCGGACAGTTCTCTTCCTGACCGTCCTTGTGCGCGCTCTCATGCGTGGCACAAATGGCGGTTTCCATAGTCGGGTAGACGTGATCGGTGCCGATCTTCTCCAGCAGGTGGGTGCGTTCGAGCACGGCCATGACCGACTCGTTCACGCCGCACAGGGAGATGTCCACCCCGGCCGCGCGGACACGGTCCACGATCAGGGACAGGGCTTCCTCGCCCGAGGCGTCCATGTCGTTGATGCCGTTGGCCACGATGATGATATGCCTGAGCTTGTCATTGCCCATCATGCGGTCGGTGATCTGATCCTCCAGGAAGCTCGCGTTGGCAAAGAACAGCGGGCCGTCGAAACGGACCACCGAGATATGCCGACACTCCTTGAGGCCGAAGGCCGTGGCGTCACGCAGGGATTCGTCATCCGTGCGGGACAGGCTGGCCACCCTCGGACGCATGGACTTGTAAAGGAAGACCAGCAGAGACAGAGACACGCCGACCATGATGCCCTTGTCCAGGTGCGGAGCAAAGGCCAGGGTGCAGAGGAAGGAGATGATGGAAATCGCGCCGTCATACCACTGGGCCTTCCACGCATGGACAAAACCCGAGGCGTTGATCAGGCCGATAACCGCCATCATGATAACCGCAGCCAGGACCGCCTGGGGCAGATTATAGAGCAGCGGCGTGAAGAAAAGCAGCACGATAACCACCATGAGCGAGGTGAATACGCTCGACATGCCGGTGACCGCACCCGCCTGAAGGTTGACCGCTGATCGGGAGAACGAACCGGATGCCGGATAGCTCTTGCCGCAGGCACCCAACATGTTGGCCAGTCCCTGACCGATGAGTTCCTGGTTGGGATCGAGACGCTGGCCGGTCTTGGCGGCCATGGCCTTGGCGATGGAGATGGCTTCCATGAAACCCAAAAGCGAGATGATCGCGGCGAACGGGAGCAGATGAAGCATGACCTTCAGATCGAGAGCCGGCGCGGAAATGGCCGGGATGCCGGACGGAACCGAGCCGACAATGGCACCACCGCCGATCATCTTCAATCCGGCGGTGTCAAGCCGGGCATTGCCCACCTTGATGCGCCAGGTCCTGCCGTCGGTCGTCATGCCCGCCGGGGTCTCGCCCTTGCGAAAGAAAACCATGCTCCCTGCCGCCTCTTCCACGCCGTCCATCAGGAGCGAACGCAGTCCGGCCCGAAGAAGATGGGCTTCATGTTTGAGACGGGCTATCCGAATGTTGATGACACTCAGATCGTGTTTCATGTCGAGCTCGCCGACAACGTCCTTGGCCTGCTTGGCCGTGTCCAGACGGAGGTTGAGCGCGGTGCGCTCCCTGGAAAGGTCCTCGATGCCCATCAGCGTGGTATTGAACTTGGCCACGGACTCCTGGACCTCGGGAATACGGATGGAATCGATGGAAGCACTGGTGTCATGATTGAAACCGATACCCCAGGAAATGGCCGTGGTCAGGGCCACTGCCACGAGGACGTTGGGAATCTTCGGATTGATGCGCTTGAGCACGATCATGATGGCAAAGGCGAAGGCCCCCATGGCCAGGGTGGGCCAGTGGGTATAGTGAATGGCCCCTTGGACCACGCGGATGATGGTCTCGTAGTGGTGTTCCGCCTTGTCCACGTAGACGCCGAACATCTTGGAGAGCTGCGAGGACGCGATGATGATGGCCGCGGCATTGGTGAACCCGTTGACCACGGGGTGGGACAGGAAGTTCACCACCAGGCCGAGCTTGAGCACGCCGAGCAGGAACTGGAAGAGCCCGACCATGAGCGCGAGCAGGATGGCGTAGGCGATGTACCCCTCACTGCCCGCAGTGGCCAGCGGCTCCAGAGAGGCCGCCGTCATGAGCGAAACCACGGCCACCGGACCGGTCGCCAACTGACGACTGGAACCGAACAGGGCCGCGATAAGCGGAGGGAGAAACGAGGCGTACAGACCGTAGTAGGCGGGCATACCTGCCAACTGGGCGTAGGCCATGGATTGGGGAATGAGCACCAGGGCCACGGTGAGCCCCGAAATGGCGTCCGAACGGAGCGCGGCTGCGTTGTATCCCTTGAACCAGTCTATGAAAGGAAATATCTTAGTGAGCATTCAACCTCTTCCTATGTACTCGCCTGCAACATCCTGCGGCACGTCTGCATCAGTTCGTTGAACAGTGCTCCAGCGTCATACAGATTGTAGTTCTTGAACCGGACCAAACCGTCAACCATAGTAAATAGAATGAGTGCTGACTTCCTGGGTTGAATCTCGGGGTTGATGGAACCGTCTTCCTGCCCTGTCAGGATCGCCTTCTCGAAGATGTCGACCAGACAGTTATAGATAGCCTCCAGATTTTCCCTGAATTCCGGATTCGACTCCGAGAACTTGTAGAGAAAATGCCGGTGCAACAGCAGGAACTTATCCTCCATCAAACCTGCCAGGTAGAGATAGAATGAGACGACCTCCTCCGCCATCTCAAGCCCGGAATTGAACGGTCGGTTCTCGAAGAACCGCTCGAACTGATCCAGGATCTCGTCCTTGACCGTTTCCAGAATCGCCAGGAGCAACCCCTCTTTGCTCTTGAAGTGGTAAAAGATAGTCCCCTCAGCCGTCCCGGTAAGCCGGGCAAGCTCCTGCCCGGAGGTGCCCGCAAACCCCTTATTGGCGAACAGCACCGTGGCAACTTTGAGTATGGCTTCTTTCTTCTTCATGCTGGCAAACTCACTCCTTTGGGAAAACCGAGCCGTCACTCAGTTTTGCTACACATAATTCGTAATTGCTTACAATGTCAAAAAAAACCGTAAAACTGAGCGATCACTCAGTTTTGGAATTGATCATCCCATAATTAGTCGCCCCTGAAATATCCTCACTTCCCTGATTTTGCTTAACAATACTTCGCTCATAATGTAGTATTTTCGACCAGGAAATGCAGTAATTCCGCAGAAACCCGGTCGAAACGATGTAGCACTTGGCGGTAGAATCATGAGAGCGAAACCCAAGAAACAGCCGCAAGGGACCTTCCTTTATCCAGATCTTCTGGACCAACTCAACCCGAAAGATCCGCTTCTTCAACTGGCGAAGAGAATTCCCTGGGATCGCTTCGAGCAGGAGTTCGCCGGGCTATACAGCGAGCATGGTCGTCCGGCCAAGTCTACGCGGCTGATGGTTGGGCTGATGCTGCTCAAGCAGTTGGAGAATCTGAGCGATGAACGGGTCGTGGAGGTATGGGCACGGAATCCTTACTACCAGGCGTTTTGTGGAATGACGGAGTTTCAGTGGAGTCTGCCCTGCGACCCGACGGACTTGGTGTATTTCCGCAAGCGCATTGGCGAGGACGGAGCGCGGCTGATTTTCGAGACCTCCGTTGAATTGCATGGTGACGATGCCAAGGAGTGCGAAATCACTGTGGACACCACGGTTCAGGAGAAGAACATCACGTTTCCTACCGATCTGAAGCTGATGGAGAAGATCATTAAGAGCTGTTGGACGATAGCAGATCGGGAGGGAGTTCGACTTCGCCGCAGTTTCAGGCGTACGCTTCCCAAGCTGCGGATGAAACGGATGAAGATGGCGAAAAAGGCAAAGAAGCTGGGCACGATGGCCGGGGCATTGATTCGAGAGCTTCACCGCAAACTGCCGAAGGAAGCCTTTGCCTGCTATCGAGAGCGGCTCGCGCTGTTCGAGCGGGTCAGAAATCAGAAACGAAGCGACAAAAACAAGGTCTACAGCCTGCACGAGCCAGACATCCTCTGCATCTGCAAGGGCAAGGCGCACAAGCAATACGAATTCGGCCGCAAGGCGTCCGTCGCCGTCACCAAGACCACGGGCATCATCGTCGGCGCGATGAGCTTCAATGAAAACGTATACGACGGCCACACCTTGCCGGATGTCCTCGAACAATGCTGGACGATCACGGGAAACTGTCCGTCAGTGGCGATCTGCGACCGAGGCTACAGGGGGCTGAAGCAAGTCGGCGACACACGGATCATGATTCCAGGCCGTCCGAAGAAGAAGGATACCCGATACCAGCGCTTCAAAGCCCGACAGCGCTTCCGACGCCGAGCTGCCATCGAGCCCGTCATCGGCCACCTCAAGCACGACCACCGCATGGCCCGGAACTATCTCAAAGGCGCGGTCGGCGATACCATCAACCTGTTCATGGCGGCGGCTGCATTCAACTTCAGGAAGTGGATGAGGAAGCTGGGAGGACTTTTTGCGCTTTTGGCATTTCTGCTGGGTTGCCAGGACTCAAGGCGGCGGCTCGCAGTCAATGCTGGATAGGTGTTGAAACGGCTTTTTCAGGGGCGACTAATTATTGAAAAAGCCTTTGAGCCAGAGCGAGTGACAAAAAATTATTTTTCACAAATGTGGGATTTTTTCCCTTCCCTGTGCAAACAAAAAACCCGACTCCGACACCCTGCCACGCCCTGGATGTATACTTTTTTAGTATGTATTTATTCTCGAAGTAAAAATCTCCCAGCCCTTGAGGCACCTTGCCAAAAGAGCTGAATTGAAAACCATTTTCAAAATATCAATTTTCAATTTAATGAAGATATTTTAAGAATTTATGCACATAGTAAGAACCATTATCATCAATTAAAAAAGGCTTGACGGTCCCTTTTAAAATAACATACCGGCTTGGTATGAATAAAAACCTCGTCAACTGGTAGGTATTTTAACCAACCCTCGGGGTGGGGATTTTATTCATATTCTGCGCAGGCCGAAAAATCTGCGCCCGGGGGCGGGAAAAGCCCTGGCGACGGGGGCTCGAAGAACGGGTCGAAAGGACCGGTTCATTGCCATCAACGCATTTTGAGGAAAGGGATCGACAACATGGCAAACGGTAAAAGGATGTTGCGACTGGCTGCCGCCATGATCGTGCTGGCCGGGGTGCTCGGTTTCCATTTGGAAGCCATGGGCATGCTCGACGCTGGGGCAAAAGCCACGGCTAGGCCGGACGTGATCAGAATCGACACCATAGCGAAACTAGAGGAACTGGAACAGTCTGCGGCCGTGTTCATGCACGATGCGCACACCAAGGCCCTGAAAGACCAGGGCATGAGCTGCGAATCCTGCCACAAGAAGGACGCCAAGGGCAAAATGGCCCTGACCTTCAACCGGCTGGAGAGCGAGGGGCAACCCGCGCCGACCGCATCCGAGCTCAAGGACATTTATCACGACGGCTGCATCTCCTGCCACGTCGCCACCGCCAAAAAGGGCTTCAAGACCGGCCCCAAGGCGGGCGAATGTCGGAGCTGTCACGAAGACAAGCCGTCGGTCACGGCCGACCGCGCCGAGGCGGGCATGGACAACACCCTGCACGCCATGCACTGGAATTCCAAGGCGATCCAGCCTGACGCAGGCGAGAAGACCAACTGCGGGTCCTGTCACCACGCCTATGACGACACCGCCAAGAAGCTGGTCTACACCAAGGACAAGGAAGAAACCTGTCGCGCCTGCCACACCGCTTCCCCCAAGGAACCGGTTAAACTCGCCACCGAAGAGGCTTTCCACAACCAGTGCGTCACCTGCCACCAGACGCTCATCGAAAAAAAGGCCGAACGCTCCGGCCCTGTGGACTGTGCAAGCTGCCACTCCGAAAAGGGACTGGAACTCCGCAAGGCCGGGGAAGCCAAGGCACTCCGTGAGATGGGCGGCACCCTGCCGCGTTTGCCCCGCAAGCAACCCGACGCCGTGCTCATGACGGTCAAGGTTGAAGGCAAGGCACCGGAAAAGGCCACGGGCATGGCCCCGGTCGCCTTTGATCACAAGTTTCACGAATCCGAAATAGACACCTGCCGTGCGTGTCATCACAAATCCGTGCAGGCCTGTTCCAGCTGCCATACCCCGCTGGGTGTCGAGAAGGGCGAATTTGTCACCATCGACCAGGCCATGCACGATGTGAAGAGCGATCGCTCCTGCGTCGGCTGCCATGCAACGCAGCAACAGAAGCCCCAGTGCGCGGGTTGCCACGATTCCAGACCCAAGGCCGAGGCCCTTTCCCAGGCCACCTGCAAAAGCTGCCACAACGCGCCTGTGAAGGCTGCGGAATCCGGCATGCTGCTCGCAGCCGCGCCCAAGGAAGCCCAGGCTGCCGCTGCCGCCACGGTCATCACGGCCCGCCCGGAAAAGCAGACACGCGTCGAGGTAAAGGACATCCCCGAGTTCGTGAACATCGGTGTCATTGCCGACAAGTTCGAGGCGAGCAAGATGCCCCACCGCAAGATCGTGCTCAAGCTCTATGACGGCATGAAGGACAGTGGCCTGGCCACCTCGTTCCACGCCGTGCCCGAAGCCATGTGCCAGGGTTGCCACCACAACAGCCCGGCGACCGTTACGCCGCCCAAGTGCTCCAGTTGCCACGCCAAGCCGTTCACTCAGGCCGACGCAGGCAAACCCGGACTCAAGGGTGCCTATCACGGCCAGTGCATGAGCTGTCACACCAAGATGAAGCTCGAAAAGCCCGCCGCCACGAACTGTGTCGCGTGCCACGAGAAAAAAGCCAACTAACCGAAGGAGAATGTGAATATGTTACGCAGAACATTCCTCGGACTGTTGGGCGCCGCAGGCGCGAGTGCCGCGCTTCCCACGTCGGCCAAGGCCGGAGCCAAGAAATTCGGCCCGCATCCCGACACGCAGGCCGTGCTCTTTGACGGGACCCGCTGTATCGGCTGCCGCAAATGCGAGCTGGCCTGCAACGAGGTCAACAAGCTGCCCGCGCCCGACAAAAAATTCGACGACCTCACGGTCCTGGATACCGAACGCCGGACCGACGAGAAGACCTTAACCGTCGTCAACAAATACAACACGGCCAAAGGCCCGGTATTCCGCAAAGTGCAGTGCAACCACTGTCTGGAACCGGCCTGCGCCTCCGCCTGCTTCGTGCGGGCGTTCAAAAAGGAAAACAACGGCCCGGTGACCTACGACGCCTCGGTCTGTGTCGGTTGCCGCTACTGCATGGTCGCCTGCCCGTTCAACATCCCGGCATACGAATACGATGAACCGATCACCCCCCGGGTCATGAAGTGCACCATGTGCGCTCCCCGCCTGGCCGAAGGCAAGCTTCCCGGCTGCGTGGAACGCTGCCCCAAGGAAGCACTGACCTTCGGACCGCGTGACGAGATCATCAAACAGGCCCGCGCACGCATTGCCGCCTACCCGGACCGCTACGTGGACCACCTCTACGGCGAGCACGAAATGGGCGGCACCAGTTGGTTGTACCTCTCCGGCGTGCCCTTTGGCGAAGTGGGCCTGCGCGAAGACCTGGGCACTGCCTCGGCTCCCGAACTGACCGCTGGCGCACTGGCTGCGGTACCTATCGTTGTCGGCCTGTGGCCGGTTCTGCTGGGAGGCATCTACGCCGTGAGCCAGCGCAAGGACAAGATCGCCAACGAGGAAAAAGTCCTGGCGGTCAAGCACGCCCTGACCAAAGCCGGAACCGAAGCCGAGAAGAAGCTCTCCGAAACGCTTCAGAAAGCCGATGTCGCCAACAAACGGCTCATCGAACTCGAAGTCAAGAAGGCTGTGGAAGAGGCCCTCTCCGCCAAGGACGAGGAAGTCGAAACCAGCGAGGAGGAGTCCTAAATGTCTGTCGACACCACTATGGCCGAACGCAAATCGCTGTTCACGCCGTTCAACATCATCGCTGGAATCATTCTCATCGCCGGGCTCGTGGTCACGGTGATGCGCTTCACCGGCGGCCTCGGGGCCGTCACCAACCTGGACCAGAACAACCCCTGGGGTATCTGGATCGGCTTTGACCTGATGTGCGGCGTGGCCCTGGCAGCCGGTGGATACACCACCTCCACAGCCTGCTACGTGTTCGGTCTCAAAAAGTATCATTCCGCTGTTCGCCCGGCCATCCTGACCGCCTTCCTGGGCTATGCCCTGGTGGTCTTCGCCCTGCATTACGATGTAGGCCGTCCGTGGCGTCTGCCCTACCCCATCTTCGTCCAGCAAGGCACCACGTCCCTGCTGTTTGAAGTGGGCCTTTGCGTGTTCCTCTACCTGTCCGTACTGTTCGTCGAATTCTCTCCGGCCGCCCTGGAATGGCTCGGCCTGAAGAAGATCCGCAGCATCGCGGTCAAGCTGACCCTGGCCCTGACCATCTTCGGTGTGGTCCTGTCCACCCTGCACCAGTCCTCGCTGGGCGCGCTGTTCACCATCGCGCCGTCGAAGCTGCACCCGCTGTGGTACTCTCCGTACCTGCCGGTCTTCTTCTTCGTCTCCAGCATCTGCGCAGGGCTCTCCATGGTCATCTTCGAAGGAACCCTCTCCCATAAGCCCATGCACCACCTGATGGACGAGGAGTATCTGGACAACCATGACGGTCTTATCCTCGGTTTCGGAAAAGCCGCCTCGCTCGTGTTGTTCGGATACTTCTCCATCAAGGTTATCGGCCTGGCCTACGACAACAACTGGCACTACCTGACCACGGGCTACGGCGCGTGGTTCCTGGTGGAGATGCTCGGTTTCGTGGCCCTGCCCTCCTTCCTCTACGCCATCGGCGTGCGGGACAGGAATATCACCGTGATCAAATGGGCCGCAGGCCTCACCGTCTTCGGCATCATCGTCAACCGGTTCAACATCTCCATGATCGCCTTCAACTACCAGTTGCCTTCGGCGCAACGGTATTTCCCGAGCTGGGGCGAGATCACCATCTCCCTGTTCGTGGTCACCCTCGGCGTGCTTGTGTTCCGGTTCATCACCACCCGGATGCCCATCTTTTATGAGCATCCCGATTACAAGGGCGAACACTAGGGGGTCGCGTTATGGAATTCTTCAATCTCCAGGAATACTACACCTTCACCAAAGGCACCGTGTACCTGATCATGGGCGGAATTCTCGTGGGGGCCACCCTCTACTGGCAGTTCCTCATGGGCGGAAACCACAAGGACGACTAGCCCTCGGGCTCCTCGTTTCCAAACCAACGATATGACAATCAAGGAGAAGCGGAAATGTACGATTTCCTGACAGGGCCCCTGCTCTGGGCGACGTTTCTCGTCAGCTTCGGCGGCCTGCTCGTTCGCGCCGTGATGTATGTCCGGGGCCTGCATTGGCAGCTCGACCGGGTGGCCTACCGCCCCAACATGAAATACGGACTGCGGGGCGGATTTCGCTCCATACTGGCCTTCATCGTGCCTTTCAAGGCCCGGCTGTGGCGTGTGCGCCCCGGCTTCACCATCATCTTCTTTGCCTTCCACATCGGGCTGCTCGTCACCCCGATATTCCTGGAAGCGCACAACGTGATGCTGAAGGAAGCCTTCGGGTTCAACCTGCCCACGCTGTCCACCGGCCTGGCCGACACCCTGGCCTGGGTCTGCCTGGTAGGCGGCCTGTTCATGATCCTGCGCCGCATAGCCTTCCCGGAAGTGCGGATCATCACCACCTTCTACGATTACCTGCTGCTGGCCATCACCGTGATGCCGTTCATCACCGGCCTGGTGGCCCGCTACGAGCTGGGCGACTACGACTTCTGGCTCGCGGCTCACATCATCAGCGGTGAAATCTGGCTTCTGAGCCTGCCCTTCACCAAGCTCAGCCACGTCATCCTGTTCTTCATGTCCCGCATGCAGCTGGGCATGGACTACGGCATCAAGCGCGGCGGCATGAAGGGCTCGGACATAGCCTGGTAAGACGCGCGACACAGCCTACTATAGGGAGATATTGAAATGCCCGAAGGAATACTCTGCAACAGGCAGCCCATCAACACCGATGAGCAGCTCAAGCTGACCCTCAATGACAAGAGCGGTAAGCAATACTACGAAGAAATGAACCAACTGGACGTGGACACGGACAAACTGTGGGCCGCCATCCAAAAGACCATGAAATCCAGGACCAAGACCTGGCTCGAAATCTGCGCCCACTGCGGCCTGTGTGCCGAGTCCTGCTTCTTGTATCAGGTCAACGGCCGGGTACCCGAACAGGTCCCGTCCTACAAGATCCAGTCCACCCTGGGTGTGATGGTCAAGAAAAAGGGGCAGGTGGACAACGCGTTCATGCAGATGTGCATGGAGACCGCCTGGGCCAAGTGCACCTGCTGCAACCGCTGCGGCATGTACTGTCCCCACGGTATCGACATGGGCATCATGTTCGGCTACCTGCGCGGCCTGCTCTACTCCCAGGGATTTGTCCCCTGGGAACTGAAGATCGGCTCCGGCATGCACCGCGTCTACCGCGCCCAGATGGACGTGACCACCGAAGACTGGGTGGAGACCTGCGAATGGATGGCCGAGGAGAATGAAGAAGAGTGGCCGGGCCTGACAATTCCGGTGGACAAGCCCAACGCGGACATCATGTACACCTGCAACGCCCGCGAGCCCAAGCACTACCCGGAAGACATCGCCGAGGCGGCCATCCTCTTCCATGTGGCCGGAGAGAATTGGACCGTGCCGTCCGAAGGATGGGAGCAGACCTCCCTGTCCATGTTCGCCGGTGACTGGGAGTGCTGCAAGGACAACGTGGTCAACGTGTACAACGCCATCGAGCGATTGAATCCCAAGCGGGCCATCGGCACCGAGTGCGGACACGCCCACCGGGCCACGGTTATCGAAGGCCCGTACTGGGCCGGACGCCCGGACGGACAGCCGCCCGTACCCTATATCCACTACGTCGAATGGCTGGCCGAAGCCCTGCGCACCGGCAAGCTCAAGATCGACCCGACCAAGCGCATCAAGGAGCCGGTCACCCTCCAGGATTCCTGCAACTACGTGCGCAATCAGGGACTGAAAGATATCACGCGCGAGATCATCAGCTACATCGTGGAGCCCGGCTACTTCGTGGAAATGACGCCGAACAGGGAGCACAACTACTGCTGTGGCGGTGGCGGCGGCTTCAATGGCATCGGCATGTACCGCAAGCAGCGCAATATGGCTCTCCGTAAAAAGATGGAGCAGATCCTCGATACGGGCTGCAAGCTCGTTATCGCGCCCTGCCACAACTGCTGGGACGCCATCCGCGACCTGGAGGAAGAATACGAGATCGGCATTCGCTGGTCATTCCTCAAGCCACTGGTGATCGGCATGCTCGATATTCCCGAGCATCTGCTGCCCAAGGACGAGTAACCAAGGAGCGAGGTGAATTATGTTCAAGAAGATTCTGCTGGCAACCAGCGGTGCTCCGTCCACCTTCGGCGCGGCCCGTGTCGCCTTTGACATGGCCAAGCGCTACGGGGCCGAGGTTCTGGTTTTCAATGTCATGGGCGTGCCCACCAAGGCCTTTTCCCAGGTGGTCAACGACGTCCGCACCGGCGAGGAAATCGAGGTGGACGACGAGTACCGGGCCTGGGTCGAGGAAGAGCTGAAAAACACGTTCGAGAAACAGATCGAGACCGTGGAGTACTCCAAGATCATCGTGACCACTGGCGTGCCGCACCGCGAGATCCTTCGCGCAGCCCGCGACAACGACGTGGACCTGATCGTCATGGGGGCAAGCTCCGGCGACTCGTCCGTGTACCGCAAGGGTTATCCCGGCTCCACCCTCCAGCGCGTGGCCAAGGCCGCCCGTTGCCCGGTGATGACCGTGCACCGCGAAACCGCATCCTACTGGGGCGGCTTCGGCAATATCGTGTTCGCCACTGACTTCTCCAAGCAGGCGAAGAGCGCATTCAAGTTCGCCCTGGCCTCGGCCAGTGAGTTGGGCTGCGATCTGACCGTGCTCCACGCCCTGGACATCAGTGGCAAGGTGCTCGACCAGAATGAGATCGAGGATCAGCTCATTGCGGCCCGGGCCCGTATCCGCGAGACCTATGACATGGGCGATTTCAAAAACTTCGACATCGAGGTCTGGGAAGGTGTCCCGTATGTCGAGATCGTCAAGATGGCCCGCGAGCGGTCCGCCGATCTCATTGTCATGGCCCACCATTCCCATGAACTTGACGCGGAGAAAGCCCGTATCGGCTCAACCATGGAACAGGTGATCCTGCGCGCCGGCTGCCCCGTGGTCAGCGTCAGCAAACCTGACAAGGTCTAATATCGTGCGCTCCGTCCGGCATCTGCCGGGCGAAAAATCAAAGCCGTGACCGGCCTTGGCGGGAGCGGTCACGGCAAAGGCACAGTCATAAGGATGACTTTGTGCGTACCAGGAGGATGATTATGTCGAAAAAGATTCTGATTGTCGATGACGACGCGGAAATCCGTTCGTACCTGTCCGAGCTGCTCGGCGACAACGGTTACGAGACCGTGACCGCCAACGACGGCGGCGAGGCCGTGGAAATTGCCAAGGCCGAAAATCCCGATCTCATCACGTTGGACCTGGAAATGCCCAACGAATGGGGTCCGAGGTTCTACCGCAAGATCAGCCAGGAAGAGACGCTCAAGCGCACTCCCGTGGTGGTCATCAGCGGCCTGAACGCGATCAAGTATGCTATCCCCAAGGCAGTTGCCAGCCTGACCAAGCCTTTCGAGCCGGCCCAACTGCTGAAAATTGTCAAGGACACCATCGGCTAGCCCGCAAGGGCGGCCATGGACATACCGGTCCGCGCGGCTCTGGCTGCGCGGACCGGATTTTTCCGACTTGAACTCGTGCGCAGGTTGAGTATACGTTGTAGGCGTTACGGGAATGTCCCGGCCCTTGAACACCAGGTTGCACTCATGCCGGAAAAGATCATGGTGGTGGATGACGATCCTGATATCGTCGACTACCTCATCAACGTATTTGAAGACCATGGATACGAAACCTGCCGCGCTTCCGACGGTATATCCGCCTTTGATGTCGCCATGGCTGAAAAGCCCGACCTCATAACGCTGGATATTGAAATGCCCCACGAATGGGGCCCGAGATTCTACCGTCGGCTGACCGGCGAAAAGGAATTCTCGGACATACCGGTGATCGTCATCAGCGGATTGTCCGGGATACATCTGGCTATTCGCCGGGCCGTGGCAACCATAAAAAAGCCATTCGACCCGGTCGATGTGATCCAGATCGTGCGCGAAGCTCTGGGCGAATAGCCCGGACCGCAGCCTGAGGGGGCTGGAGAAACCCGACACCGTTCCCCATGCGGGGAGGTCTGGAGCCGGTTTCTTCGGGAGGGATAGATGGATTTCAAAAAGTTGCTGCTCGTGGATGACGAGGAGGGCGTTCGCCGATTCCTCGGCCTGTCTCTCATGGAACTGGGGTATGAAGTCGAAACCGCAGAAAACGGTCAGGCCGCCCTGGACCTTTTCGACGACTTCAACCCGGACATCGTGTTCACCGACATCAAGATGCCCGTCATGGATGGGATTGTTCTGCTCAAGCGGATCAAGGAAATTTCCCCGGATACCGAGGTGGTCATGATCACCGGTCACGGAGACCTGGACCTGGCCATCGAGTCTCTCAAATTCGACGCCTCGGATTTCATCACCAAGCCCATCAACAACGACGTCCTCGAAGTGTCCCTGGAACGCGCACGGGAACGCTTCACCATGAAACGCCAGTTGCGCGAGCACACCGAGAATCTGGAAAAGATGGTCGAGGAAAAGACCCGGCGCATCGTGGAACTGGAGCGACAGAACGCGGCCTGCCAGGTGGTGAACGGACTGTCCTCCGCACTGGATAACGCTTCCCGCGAGGTGGAGACCGGGTCCGGCCTGTTCAACGAACTGCCCTGCCTCGTGTCCATCCACAACCGGTACCTCGAAATCGTGGCCCACAACACGCTGTTCGAGGAAAGGCTGGGCAACCGGGTGGGGGCCAACAGTTTCGATATCTACTCCGACCGCACCTCACCGGGCAATGCCTGTCCCGTGCAAAAGACCTTTCAGACCGGCAAGGGGCAACGCAGCCGGGAAACCTTTATGACCCGAGACGGCGAGGAAATCCCGGTCACGGTCTACACTGCACCCCTGCCCAACAAAGACGGCGAGATCGAACTGGTCCTGGACATCTCGGTGGACATGACCGAACTCCAACGGCTCAAGGACGAGCTGTTGACCACTCAGTACAAATACCAGCGACTCTTTGACGAGGCCCCCTGCTACATCACCGTGCAGGACGCGGACCTGACCATCGTGGAGGCCAACCGACTGTTCAAACGGGACTTCGGCGAGGTGGAGGGACACTTCTGCTTCGAGGCCTACAAACACCGCAAGGAACCGTGTGAGAACTGTCTGGTGGACAAGACCCTGCTGGACGGCGTGGCGCGACAACGCGAGACCGTGGTCACCACCCTGTCCGGCGAGCAAAAGCACATGCTCGTCCAGTCCGCTCCCCTGCACGACGCCTCGGGCCGGGTCTTCCAGGCCATGGAGCTGTCCACGGACATCACCGAAATCCGGCGGCTCCAGGACCACCTGACATCGCTCGGCATCATGCTCGGTTCCATGTCCCACGGGGTCAAGGGCATGCTGACCTCCCTGGACGGCGGCATCTACCGGCTGGAATCCGGCCTGAAAAAAGGCGACAGCGAACGCGTGGACGCTGCTACCCGGACCCTCAAGTCCATGATAGGGCGGGTCAAGAAGATGGTGCTGGACATCCTCTACTACGCCAAATCCCGTGAGCTGGAGACCGAGGCGGTAGAGGCCTCCACCTTCCTGCGCGACACGGCGGACATCGCCGCCGCCAAGGCCGCTGGGGCAGGCGTGGAATTTATCAGCGACCTGCCGGAGGACCTCGGCGAAATGCGGGCCGACACAGCCGCCCTTTCTGCCGCACTCGTCAATTTCCTGGAAAACGGCGTGGACGCCTGCGAAGGCCGGGGCGTGGAAGGCGGCGGTCGCCTGGAGTTTTCCGCCCGACGCGACGGCTCGAACCTGATCGTCACCGTAGTCGACAACGGCATGGGCATGGACCGGGAAACGCGGGAAAAAATATTCACCCTGTTCTTTTCATCCAAGGGCAAGCGGGGCACGGGCATCGGGCTGTTCATCTCGAACCAGACCATCGAGCAGCACGGCGGCTCCATCGAGGTGGAGTCCTCCCCGGACACAGGGTCGACATTCACCATCACCCTGCCTCAGGCCGAAAGACGCTGACCCGCCGGGCCGCGTCCCAATCAGGCCATTGGTTTGTCCGGGGGATTTTGCTATGTATCGGTGAACACTTTTTGCCACACGGAACCAAACCCATGAAATTGACCACACGCAGTAAATACGGAACCCGCCTCCTCCTCGACATCGCCCTCCACTCGGACGGGGGCAGACCCGTGCCCAGCAAGGACACGGCCGAGCGCGAAAATCTTTCGCTCAAGTACCTTGAAAAACTGATCAAGGTTCTCAAGCAAGGTGGATACGTCAAAGGCAAACGCGGTCCCAACGGCGGCAACATCCTGATTCGAAAACCCGAGGACATCTCCATCGGCGATGTGGCCCGCATTCTGGACGGTGAGGAGCAGGTCATGGGTTGCGATGGCGATGTCTCCACCTGCCCCCGTGCCGCAGTCTGTCTCAAACGGTCCATCTGGGACGACGCGAGCCTGGCCATGTACAAGATGCTCGATTCCTACTCCCTGGCCGACCTGATGAAGGACGCGTACCTCTGCCCGCTCAATCCTCCGCCCGAAGAATAATCTGCGGCGGAACCACCGAGCCATGAGGGAGGCCCGATGCCGTTCAAGAGATTTCGCGAAAGTCTGATAGCCAAGATGATCCTGTCCGGCGGGGTCACACTCCTGTTGTGCGTGTTTCTGTGGACCGGATTCAACGTCTATTATTTCAAACGCAACGTGATCACGGGCGTCATGTCGGATATCGACATGGTCTCGGACACCATCATGCTTGCCCTGCACTACGCAATGATGCTCGACTCCGAAGACGACATCAAAGAAAACATCAAGAATATCAGCAAGCAGGAAGAAATAAAGAACATCCGAGTCTACAACAAGGAAGGACGAATCGTCTTTTCCAACTTCCCCGACGAGGTGGGCACGATCATCGACAGGCGATCCCCGGCCTGCTGGACCTGCCACCAGTACACCCCGATTCCACCGACCATGCCCCTGGAAAAACGGACGCGGCTGATCGACGCCACCGACGGCACCCAACGCATGGCCATCATGACTCCCATCCCCAATTCCGAGGGATGTTCCCCCGGCCCCTGCCACGTACACGACAAGGACGAGCAGATCCTCGGTCTGCTGGACGTGACCGTGGCCATGGATGAAAAGAACAAACTTATCGTCACCTTCGAGCAGGCAAACATCGGTATCTCGGCCGTGGTCTTCATCGCCACCTTCATTGCCCTGTTTCTTTTCACCTATCGATTCATTTTCCGGCCCATCAAACGGGTCATCGGGGCCACGCGGGAGTATGCCGCCGGCGAAGCCTTCACCGACATCGACATCGAGCAGGTGGACGAAATCGGCACCCTGGGCCAGGCGTTCAACATGATGGGCCGCCGAATATCGGAAAAGCACCGGGAACTGCTGGAACAACGAGAGGAATTCCGCAATCTGTTCGACAACGTCCCCTGTCTGGTCAGCGTGGTGGATACCGACTATCGCGTCATCCGCCACAACCATGCCTACGAAGGACACTTCGGCTTCCCCAGAGGCAAGCGGTGCTGGGAGATCAACAAGGGTCGCCTGGAAAAGTGCGAGGCCTGCCCGGTGGACCGGACCTTCAGCGACGGACTGCCCCACATGAGCGAGGAATCCGGCCTGTCCAAGGAAGGCAAGCCCATCCACTGGATCGTGTATACCTCGCCGGTGCGCGACAAACAGGGGACTGTGGTGGCGGCCATGGAAATGATGGTCGACATCACCTGGCGCAAGGATTTGGAACGGCAACTGGCCGTTTCGGAACACCGCTATCACGCCATCTTCGACTCCATCCCCAGCGCCGTGTTCGTACTCGATCGGGAGACCCTGAATATCCTGAACTGCAACGAATCCTCTCGGGATATCTACGGATGGGACCGGGAGGAAATGCGCGGTCGGTCATTCCTGGAATTTTTCCGGCCGGAAGAGGCCAATGACTGGCAGGTTCCCTTGAAGACCTGGTCCGAAATCGAGTTGTGCACCCATGTGACCAAGTCCGGCGATCCCATCTTCGCCTTCCTGCACATCTCCCCGACCCACTATGAGGAGCGCGACACCCTCATCGTCACCTGCACCGACGTGACCCGAAAAGTGGAGGCCGAGCAACAGTTGATCCAGGCCAGCAAGATGACCACCCTGGGCGAGATGTCCACAGGCGTGGCCCACGAACTGAATCAACCCCTGACCATCCTCAAGGCCATCAGCAACCTGCTCTCCCGCAAGGTGATCAACAACAGTCCGCTGGAACCGGAAATCATGGAGGAAATGGCCGAAGGCATCTCCACCCATGTGGACCGGGCCAGCAAGATCATCGAGCACATGCGGGAATTCGGACGCAAGGCGGACATGAAGACCATGCCGGTCCAGGTCAATGACGTGCTCCGGCGCGGTTTCGAGTTCTTCAGCCAGCAACTGGCCGTGCACAATATCGAGGTAATATGGGACCTGGACAAGGATCTGCCCATGATCATGGCCGACTCCAACCGGCTGGAACAGGTGGTCATCAACCTGCTGCTCAATGCGCGTGACGCCATCGAGGACAAATGGCAGGGCCAGGGACCGGGCGCGGACAAACGCATCCACATCCGCTCCTTCATTTCCGGAGACACCATCTGCTTCCGGGTCTGCGACACCGGGACAGGCATCCCCACGGCCATCCGCGAGCGGCTGTTCGAGCCATTCTTCACCACCAAGAGCGTGGGCAAGGGGACCGGACTGGGATTGTCCATCTCCTACGGCATCATCACCGATTACAACGGAGAGATTTCGGCCCGGACCTGGGAGCCAGGCGGGGCCTGTTTCGAGATATGCTTCCCCCGGGCCGAGTGCGATCTGTAGCCTCGCAGGGCGAAAAGACTCGGACTACTCGTCAGGAATCCCGTCGATCCGCTTGAGCTTTTCCCTGAGCGTCTTCCGGTTGATGCCGAGAATCTCGGCGGCACGGGTCTTGTTGCCGCCGGTCATGACCAGAACGTGCTGGATGTGCTCGTTCTCGACCTCGGCCAGAGAGCGATTACCCCCACCCCCTCTGGACAGGCAGAACCGCATGGAATCCGGGAGATCGGCCACGTCGATGATGTCGTGGTCCACGATGACGACCAACCGCTGGATAAGGTTCTCCAGCTCACGCACATTGCCCGGCCAGACGTAATCGCGCAGGACCGCCAGGGCCTCGTCCGTCAGTTGGGGCGGGGTGCGGTGCATGGCCTTGCAGAATTTGGTCAGGAAATGATTGACCAGAACCAGCACGTCGTCCCCGCGTTCAGCCAGGGAAGGCACCATGATGTCGACCACGTTGATCCGATAAAAAAGGTCCTCGCGGAACGTGCCCTCGGCCACCATGCGCCGCAGGTCCTTGTGCGTGGCGGCCAGAATGCGGGTATCCACGGTATGCGCCCGGCTGGACCCTACCTTGCAGAACTCCTTGGACTGGATGACCCGCAACAACTTGGCCTGCATGTTGGGGCTGGCGTCGCCTATCTCGTCCAGAAAGATGGAACCGCCGTTGGCGATCTCGAAAAATCCCGCACGCCCGTCCTTGGCCCCGGTGAAGGCTCCCTTGACGTGACCAAACAACTCGCTCTCCACCAGACTGTCGGGAATGGCCGTGCAGTTGACCGGCACGAAAGACGATGTCCGCCGGGTACTGTTGTAATGTACGGCCCGCGCCACCAGCTCCTTGCCCGTGCCGGAATCGCCTGAGATAAGCACGTTGGCCTCGGTGGCCGAGGCCTTGCCGATGCGCTGAAACACGAGATCCATCTCCGGGGAGCTGCCGATAATACCGAAATTGTCGGGCGGCGTATCCGACGAGCAAAGGACCCGCCGACGCGCCTGCCGCTCCACGATCCGCTCCACCGCAGACAACAGTTCATCGGTGGTGAACGGCTTGGCAAGGTATTCGCCCGCGCCGTCCTTGATGGCTTCCACCGCTCCGGGGATGGACGGATAGCCCGTTATCATCATGATTTCCATGTCCGGATAATTGGCCCGGACGTGCCGGATCAGTTCCATGCCCGTAGCCTGAGGCATGCGATAATCGGTTATGACCAGGTCGATGGACAGGTCCTCCAGCAGGGGCAACGCTTCATCCACCCGCTCGCAGGTGTAGACCTCGTATCCCTCGGGCTCCAGGTTCCGCTTGATCACCTCCAGGGTCGCCCGGCTGTCGTCAACCGCAAGTATTCTGGTAGGATTACTCATTATTCCGCCATGTTGTTAATGTTCGCACAGGGAAGCACCACTTCCACACGCGTGCCCTTCCCCAGGGTGCTATGCACCTGAATGAACCCGCCGTGAGCCTTGACAATGCCATGAACCACGGACAGACCAAGCCCGGTTCCACGCTCCACGTCCTTGGTGGTGTAGAATGGAGTGAAAATTTGCTTCAGGGCCTCGGAGTCCATGCCCGGCCCGGTGTCCTCCACGATGATGTAGGCGTCGGAGTCGTCGCAGAGGGTGCTGACGGTCAGGGTGCCGCCCTGCTCCATGGCCTGGATCGAATTGGACACGAGATTGACCACCACCTGCTTGATGTGTTGCGGATCGACCAGCAGACGTGGCAGGGATTCGGCGTAATTCCGCACCAGATCGATGTTGCTCCGTTTGGCCCCGGACCGCGTGATACCCAACGCCTGCTCCACCAACTCGTTGAGATCCACGGGGAGCAGTTGCGGCGGCAGTTGGCGGGCAAAAAACATGAGCTTGCGGATGATCTCGCGGGCATGGAGAGAGGAATCCACGATGCTGCGCAGGTCACTGGCCACCTGCTCGGCCAGGCCCGACGTCTGAAGCGCGAGTTCGGCGAACCCGAGAATGTTGGCCAGGGGTTCGTTGATCTCGTGAGCCACCCCGGCGGAGAACTGGCCGATCTTGGCCAACCGGTCCGCCTGCCTGAGTTGCGACTCCAGGGCCTGCTTGGCCAGCCGGGTCTCTTTCTTGGCCACAATGGCCGCCACCTGACGGACCGCCGTGGCCAGCAAATCCCGCTCGTCACGGGTGAACCGCGTCCCGGCCAACCCCCCGGCCTTCAGGACGGCGCGCAAGCTGCCGCGTTTCTCCTCGTGCACCATCAGAGGCACCTCGAACAGGTGACCTTTCTCATCGAATCCCGGTGTCTCCCATGCGGAGCTATCCAGAACGAGACGGATGGAAGTCCTGGCCGGGTCCTGAAAAGCGGGCGGCAGGATGGAAACCACTCTCCTGAGCAATTCCTCCAGTTCCAGATCCATCCGGCCCATGAGCTGGCTGACCTGGTAGAGGCAATTGAGTTCCCGGTTGCGCCCCATGAGGGTGGACCGCTCCCGAAGCAGCCCGTCCTCGCGGAGCATGTGGTCCGTGACGTCCTGGCCCACGCAGAGCACCGAGACGATGGTTCCCTCGGAATCGGCCAGGGATTTGAGATTCCAGTTGATGTAGACCACATCGCCGTCCCGGTCCGTAATGGCCCCGGCCATGGCCGAAACGCCCTGGTCGTTGACTCGTTCGAGAATGGCCTTGCGCGCGGCCTCCCGCTCGGCCTCCGGGATGAATGTCTCAAACCAGTCGCGGCCCGCGAGTTCCTCCATGGAATAGCCGGACAGGCTCTCCAATTCGGCATTGCCATGCACCACACGGCCGCGCAGATCGAGCGTCACCACGATGCCGTGGCTGAGCTGCATGACCGTATCGTAATAATTCTGGAGATTCATGGCGTTATCCTCACTGCCCGAAATAAATGAAATCATCACGCACGTAAACAAATTCCGGGGCGAAACGCCCCACTTACCCAGTAAGTACGGCCCGGCCTCCATGGGCCGGGCCGTACAGGACTGGGATATTGGTTAGATGATCCGCATCAATGACTCAGGCGCAAACCCCATCCCTCGAAGAGGAAGAGAATGGCAAACCCGTACCACAGGGTATACACGACGTAGAAGATCAGCGAAAAAGCCACCAGACCGGCCTTATCCATGATATGGACAGGTGCCACGCCGAAGTAGTTGTACGCCGCTTCCACGGCCTTCTTGCGGATGGTGACCGTGGTCTTGGCCGGTTCGAACTTCTTCTGCTTCTTGAGCGCCTTGTCGATCTGTCCCAGGGTGGTCCACCAATTGAACATGACACGGCGGGCATCCAGGCTGTATCGCCCGGTGAGAGCGTCGCCGTTGTTGTGATACATGAGGTTCGCATCGGCCAGACTTGCGGCCAGGATGCCACCCAGAGAACCGGTGACAGTCAGGGACTTGCCGGACGGCTCGGCCTGGGCACCGCTGCTGACCAACAGAGCGGCCGACTGCTTGGCCTCTGCCTCGCTGCCATAGGTCAGAGTAAGGGTCACGCTCTGATCCTTGAGTTTGTTTGCGTCGCCTTCGAGCTGGGGCACGTAATCCACGGACCCCTTGGATATGGAGTTGTACAGGTTATCAAGATACTGCATGGCGTTGTGGCCGCTGAACAGGGGCTGAAACATAAAGAACAGCACCAGGAAGAACGCCACGAGCATCACCAGGCCTCCGCCGAATTCCTTCTTGTTAGCAATCATTTTAGTGTGCCTCCCCGCTCTTGAGCGCAGATATGTTTTTCAGGAATGTTCCAATGACCCAGACCGAGAATCCGCCAATGACGATAAAGAACGCCCAGATGCCGATGCTGTTCAGTGTCGAGCCAACACCCGGAGAGATGCTGATGACGCCCATTTCTCCAAGCTTGCTGGGCAAGGCGAATATCCGGTTCATGAAACCGGCCAGGACCGCCATGGCGTAGAAACCGCGAATGGTGATACCGGGAACGACCTTGGTCACAAGCGCGCCAATCTGGATGCCGAGCAGCGATCCGATGAGCATACCCATGGCCAGGGTGTAGAAGATGAAACCGTAGATGGCATACTGGGTGATGGAGGCAAAACCGGCTGTGAACACGATCTGGAAGATGTCGGTGCCCACTGTGGTCATGGAGGAAACGCCCAGAACGTAGACGAAGATGGGGAAGGTCAGGAAGCCGCCACCAACGCCCATGATACCTGCGGCCAGTCCGACCAGAGCACCGGACAGAACCAGGAAGACCCAGGAAATCCGGCGACCACCGGGAACCAGATCCTGGTCAAAGGAAATCATGGGAGGGAAGTTGACGGACTGGAGATTGCGGGAAAGGCCACCGAGCTCAACCCCTTCGCCGCCATGGGCACCACCGCCACCGTTCTCGGCTTTGCGCGAGCGCAGGAAGTCGGTCAGGGCGTAAATACCCAGGAACCCGAGCATGAGAGAGTAAACCGTGGTGATGAAAGCGTCACTGAGCACCGGATTGATCTCGTAGAGCACCCGGTTGATGACACCACCCGCCGTGGCTCCAAGCACGGCACCAATCAGGAAGACCGCCGCCAAAGGCACGGACACGTTGCCGAGCTTGCGATGGATGACGCTGCCCATGATCGCCTTGGCGAAAATGTGGAACAGGTCGGTACCCACGGCCAAAATACCCTTGATCCCCGCGCTCATGAGAGCCGGAGCGATGATAAACCCGCCGCCTGCACCGATACAGCCGGTGATAAGCCCTGCGCCCACGCCGATGGCGATGGACACCATGAAGATACCCAGGCTGTAGAAAGCGGGACTGTAGGCCTTTTTCCCACCCAACAAAGTAGGCAGCACTGGTCCGAGATCATCGGCGAACGCAATGCCGCCCAAAATGATCGGAATGAGCATCAGGCCGATGATGATCAGCTTTTTTCTGCTGCTCACAATGGACCTGGCATTTTCGATTTCCCAGCGGGCCATCGATTCGGCCCCCGCCATCATGAATCTTCCCCAATCTTTGAAGAAACGCATAATCTCCTCACTTCCTCTTGATGTTGCTGTGCGATTTAAGAACATCCGCGGCAATTATCCGCCGTGCTCCACACTCCGTTTCCTGCATTGCGCCGCGCCCTCGATCTTGCTGATCAGGTCGTCCATGTCGGCGGGTTTCACCAAATAGTCGTAAGCCCCCATGGCCAGGCTTGAAATGACGATGTCCGTATTGGCATGAGCCGTAAGCATGATCACCGCCACCAGGGGATACTCCCGCTTGATCTCGCCCAGAGTCGTGATGCCGTCCATGCCCGGCATCTTGATATCAAGCAGGACCACGTCAACGGGTTCCTCGGCGAGGACCTCAAGGGCCTCCCGGCCGCTCGTTACAGAACGCATGGTCACCCCACGCCGTGCAAGCCGCTTGCCCACTGCGGCTGCAAAATCCGTCTCGTCGTCCACATGAAGCACTCTGATCGTATTCATCCTGCGTCCTCTCGACAGCCTGCCACATCCAAGACCTGAATCAGCAGCCGGTCGAAATCCATGGGCTTGGACAGGTAGCCGTCGGCCCCCTGCTTCATGCACACATCCCTGGCGTCCTCGCTGCCATGCCCCGTAAGCATCAAAACCGGCATATCCGGAGCCATCAGCTTGAACACCTTGAGAATTTCTATCCCGTCCATACCTTCGAGCTTGAGGTCCACGATAGCGACATCGAACTCATGCTTCCGCAGCATCCGCACCGCCTCTTCACCGCTGGCCACAGGCGTGGCATCCATGCCCCGTCGCCCCATGCGCTTGCACAGCACGTCGGCAAAGCCGATTTCGTCATCCACGATGAGCAATCTGATCGTTTTCCTGTCGTCCATGGTACTGGCTCCGGGATCGGAATCACGCCATGCGCTTGGCAATGTTGCCAACGCGCTCAAGAACGGCTTCTTCCTCGTGATCCTCCTTGAGCGACACCGCTTCAAGGATCTTGGTCACCAGGATATTGAAGTCGCAAGGCTTCATGAGATAATCATACGCACCCTGCTGAATACCCTCGATAGCCGTGGGTACGGTGGCGTGTCCGGTGAGCATGATGACCTCCACCAACGGACGCAGCTCCTTGATGTCCTGAAGGACTTCCAGACCATCCTTGCCGGGCATCTTCATATCCAGGATAATCACCTGAATTTCCGGGTGCTCTGCCAGACGGGTGAGTGCCTCCTGGCCGTTAAAGGCCTGGAATACCGTCATATTACGCTTGGAAAGGCGCTTGGTCATGGTTTCGACAAAACCGGTTTCATCGTCCACGATCAGAACAATGGCATCAGTCATGGTGCATCTCCTTTACATTTTCCTCGGGATCAGCGGCAGGCGGATACGGCAGCCGAATGAAGAATCGGGTGCCCTTGCCCACCGCGCTTTCAACGTCAATCTCTCCACCCATCTGATGGATTATTCCGAAACATATGGACAGTCCCAATCCGCTTCCCTTGCCCACGGGCTTGGTGGTGAAAAACGGATCGAAAACACGGCTCAGATTGGCGGCAGGAATGCCCGGACCGGTATCGCCCACAGACACGGTCGCATTGCCGTCTTCCTCCCAGCAGGCGACGGAAAGTGTCCCGCCCGTGGGCTCCATGGCCTGAATGGCATTGTTGATGAGGTTGAGCAGCACCTGATGCAGCTCAGTGACCGAGGCATGTACCGGCCGCATGTCCGGCGCCAGATCGAGGTTGAAATCGACCTGGGCATACCGCGCCTGCTGCATGGAGATATCCACCACCTCGCGGACAAGCGAAGGCAGAGAGACATCGCCCGTGAGGGAATCGGTCTGACGGGCAAAACTGAGCAGCTTGTGGGTGATGTCCTTGCAGCGCCGCCCCTGGGTCGCCACCTGATTCAAGGCACGGTCTATCTCGCCTGTGGAAGCCATGCCCTGGCCCTCGTCCTCCAGCAGGTCACGAACCCAACCCGCCTCCTCGATCATGATGGCGACGGGATTGTTGATCTCGTGGGCAATACCTGCGGCCAACTCGCCTATGGCGGCCAGCTTGCCGGTCTCGGCCATCTGCCGGGTCAGGAGCTCGGATTCCTGGTCGATGGACTGGAACCGGACCACCAGCATGCGCGAAATAATCACCGCCATGACCACAATTCCGAGACCTCCCAGCAGAAAGATAGCCAGGGTTACATACTCGGTGCGGGTCATGGCCGAAAAGGCGTCCGAAGTCCGCTGCTGGTAGACCAGCGACCACTCTCCACCCTTGAGCGGGGCCGAAACCGTGATGTAGTCCTCGTTATCACTCCCCAGAGATTCGTGGATGGTCACGTCCTTCAAGGTGGAATACGGGATATCCCTTACCGGCGTCAGCACAAGATCCTGTCCGAAGTCTTCCTGGGGACGGGTTTGAAACATGCCATGGCGGTTGAGGATGTAAGCGGAACCGGTCTCACCGATACGGATATTTTCCACCAGATGGCAGAAAGCGAGAAAGTCGATAGTCGCCCGCAACGTCCAATGACGCTTCCCGATGTTGTTGTTCACGGTGACGATGAAGTGGGGCGACTGCCTGAGTCCCAGGAACACGTCGCTGATGCCGGTCTCCTTCAGTCGGGAATCCTTGTACCAGTCAGCCGCGGAATAATCCGCGCCCAGCAGATCAAAGGGGCCTGCGTAGGCGATCTGGCGACCCGAACCGTCGATCACGCCCAGGTCGACGAAAATACGCCCGAATTGCTGCTGCATCCCCCGCAGGATATTTTCCAGAAAGGCATGGTCGGTGAGCTGATCGTAGGTATATGCCCTGTCCAGGTACTGAATCTCATGCAGCTTTTCCTGAAGGAAGGTGTCGATGGTGTCCTTGTGCTTATCCACCACCTCGGCCAGATGCAGGTACACCTTTTCCCGGTAAATGGAACGAAACTGGTCAAAGATGAGCCCGCCGACCAGGATGAGCGGCGCTATGGAAACCGTAATAACGACCAGCGCCATATTGCGGGACAATTTGTCGTATGTCGACTTCGTTTCAGGATGCATGCCATGTCCTCGCTGTTCTCACCCGAGCTTTCGCTTCCCCACATCACACAACCCCCATGAGCAAGGCTTGTGCCACAAAATACCGGCCACCCAAACACGGCGGTATTTGGAAAACCACTTTTCATATTGAAATTTATGACTTTTTATAATAACAACCCATACGGTAATCCGCGTGAGATAACCCGACCGGCTCCAAGATTGTCTCCTTTCTCCCCGGAATCGGTACATTTCTACCCGACGATACAAAATGTACCTATGGCCCAAAACAGGGGGGAACACCCTGAGGGCACCCCTAGAGCAGTTACACAAATCCACAGTGGTACATTTTACCCCATGCCGCAATAGCCCTTGTGATTTTACCGTGTACTCTGCCACCGGCACCCAAGACCGGCGTCGTCAAGAATAGACACTTATTCAAATAAAATCAGATAGAAACAATACAAAACACCTACAGAAAAAAAATTCAAACAATTATTGCTGCACATGTTCCGCTGGCATGCCGATTGTATAGGAGTGGGTATGAATGAGCCGATTCGCGTCCTGCTGGTTGACGACCAGCCCTCTTTCACCGCCGTCCTGGTCAAACGCCTGGTCAGACGCGGCATGATGGTAGCCGCTGCCTCGGACGGCGACGAAGCCCTGGGATTGATGCAGTCAACCCCGTTCGATGTGGCGGTTCTCGACGTGCAGATGCCCATCGTGAATGGGGTGCAGCTCCTCAAGATCGTCAGGAAGCGGCACCCCGGTGTGGCGGTCATCCTCTTGACCGGCCACGGCACCATGAACGACGCGCTCCGTTCACAAGAGGCCGGGGCCTTTGGATTCCTGTTCAAGCCCGTCTCCCTCGACCTGCTGGAGGATACCATCCAGCGGGCAGCGGGAAGCCTCCCTACCACCTGGGAAAACTTACGGGATTAGCGGGTTCGCATCAGGCTCCGCCGTCGATTCCGCAACCCGACCTGACTCAAATTCGGGAAAAAATCCCGGATATTCCCTTTTTTCAATTCTTTGTATATGGTCGAAAAAATTTCCACAGCATTCTTCCATGAGGAGTCTTTTCACCATGAAAATCCATCGGTTGTTTGCCCTGATTGTCCCAGCTCTTGTTTTGGCATTGTGGAGCAGTCCCGCCGCTTCATATGAAGTGCCGCAAATCTGTCACGACGCCTACAACCTGCAATACAAAACCCAAAACCCGGACAATGGCCAAGTCATAGTACCCCCGGCAAAGCCGGGGGCTTGAGTTTGTGAGCCGCTCAAAGCGGCTTTAAGCACCGCCTAAAGGCGGAATTTCAATTGCTCGATTCGCTTATCTTCCTGCTCTTGCCTACGGATGTATTCGCGAATCACCTTTTCATATCGGCCTACGGTAGAAACAAAATATCCACGTGCCCAGAAACTCTGACCGGCATAGCCTCTTGCTCTGCCTTGAACTTCCCGAGCTATATGGATAGCGCTCTTTCCTTTCATAAAGCCAACAACTTGCGACACAGAATACTTGGGCGGAATCGCAATATACATGTGGACATGATCCTTACATAAATGCCCTTCCAGAATCTCACTCTCCCGCTGTTTCGCCAGCTTATGGAAGACTTCTCCCAAGTATGTCCGAATTTTACCAAATAAAACCTTGCGGCGGCATTTCGGTATCCAGACTATGTGATACTTGCAGTCCCACCGCGTGTGACATAGGCTTGAATTGCACTTCATTTAAAGCCTCTCCTGTGCTCACTCTGAGCAGCTCACCAGGGAGGCTTTAAACTATTCCCGCAAAAGTCAAACTTTGTTGGTCCCCCAGCAAAGCTGGGGGGTTTCTCATTGGACTAATCGAAATGTACGGACAATGTCTCCAAGGCAACCTCAGCCCCAAGAACCGGCAGGTCATTCTCATCAACCGGGGCAATGCGTACCAGAACGCAGGCGACTACGACAAAGCCATCGAGGACTTCGATCAAGTCATCCGGCAGGACCCCAACTATGCCATGGCTTACTACAACCGGGGCAACGCCCTGTGTCTCAAGCGGGATTTCGGCATGGCCATCACAAGCTATGACAAGGCGATCAGCCTGAATCCGAAATACCTTGACGCCTATTTCAACCGAGGCAATACCCGCAGGCGGCTGGACGATATGTACGGGGCCATTGCAGACTATTCCAAGGTCATCGAGATCAATCCGCAGTTCTACAAGGCATTCAACAGCCGAGGTGTCTGCCGCAAGAACACGGGCGACCTCGACGGTGCCATCAGCGACTACACCCAGGCCATCCGGCTCAAGTCGGACTACGCCATGGGCTACCACAACCGGGGGCTGGCCCGGAAGGCCAAGAGGGATTACTTCGGAGCCATCGAAGACTACACCCAGGCCATCAGCCTCAATCCCAACTACCTTTCCGCCTACAACAACCGGGGTATCGCCCGCAAACTCAGCGGCGACATCCGGGGGGCCATCGACGACTACACTCAGGCCATCCGAATCAATCCGCGCTACAGCAGCGCCCTCTACAACCGGGGCATTTCCTACCGCGCTCTGGGCGATTTTGACAACGCCATCCGCGACTACACCCTGGCCATCGAGATCAATCCAAAATTCGCCGAGGCTTACGGCAACCGGGGTTTCGCCTACAAGGAACTCGGCGACATCTCCCGGGCCAAGGAAGACGCTCGGCGCGCCCTGGAACTCAACCCGAGGGTGAAGGTGCCGACATTCTAACTGTCCTTCCTCCGAAAAAACGCAAAAAAGGGGCCTGTCATGCAGGCCCCTTTTCATGACAAAAACCACGGGACGCCAGCCCGCGACCCTGCGGATTCCATGTCTCTACCGGGAAAACCGATCACACGCCCCTTCGACAGGAGGGTGCCGCCAAGGGATCGCCCCATGTTCAATCACCCCCTTGACGAAATACCCGCCCGGTGCCACCCTCCCACATATCCATCACCGGTCTAAAGGAGAACGCCGTGTCCGCTGAAAGTTCCCTGAAAACGCTGATCCTCTTCTGTCTACTCTGCACTGTGGTCATCGTGGCATCCTGGTTCGTGGCACCGCTGTGGGCGGACAAGCCCGAAGGCGTTGCCAAGGACGCAGTCCAACTGGTCTTCGAGCCATCCATGAGTGTGGCAGAATTCGGCAAGGCCAACGACTTGTCCAACCCGGTCCTCAAAAAGCTCTTTGGCCTCACCGACCGGAGCGACCTGGAAAAAACATCCTCGACTTCGGCATGGACAGGGACATGCTCCTGGACAAGGCGGGGCAGCAACGCGCTCTGGGGCATGAATACCAGTCCAAGAACTGGCTCAAGATTCCGCTCAAGTTCAGCCTTTGGTTCGCCTTTCTCGGCCTGAGCTTCTACCTGCTGCGCAAGAAACGAATCACCCCGCCCATGCGCAAGGCGCTCTACCTGACGGCCACACTCCTGTTCGGCGTGCTCCTGGGCGCTGACCCCAGCCCCATGGGCACGGTCAAGGATGCCATCCACCTCTATGCCGTGGAAAAGGTACTCTTCCCGCCCCGGCTCATCGCGCTGACCGTTTTCCTGACCACGGTCTTTCTGGCTAACAAGTTCATCTGCTCCTGGGGCTGCCAACTGGGCGTACTTCAGGACCTGATCTTCCGGCTGGGACGCAACCGCAAGGACACCAAGGCGGGCGCACTGCCCCAGTTCAAGATCCCGTTCATGGTCACCAACACCGTTCGCGTGGTCTTTCTGGCCGCCTTCACCTTCGCCGCCTTTGCCTGGGGGATGGAACTCATCGAACCCATCGACCCGTTCCGGGTCTACAAGCCATTCACCTGGACCCTGATGGCGGGCGGGTTCATCGTCTTTGTGCTCATTCTCAGCCTGTTTGTCTACCGGCCATGGTGCCACTTCGCCTGCCCCTTCGGCCTGGTGGGCTGGCTGGTGGAAAAGATCTCGCTCAACAGAATCAAGGTGGACTATGATGCCTGCATCGCCTGCGAGGCGTGCGCCAAGGCCTGCCCGTCCACGGTCATGGAGGCGATCCTGAAGCAAGGAAAGATGACCATCCCGGACTGTTTCTCCTGTGGCACCTGCATGAACGTATGCCCCACGGACGCCATCAGCTTCGGCACAGGCAAACACAGCCCGGTGCCCGAAGGAAAATTCGACAAGAACAACAAGCCGGACGCGTGATCCTGGGGCACAACCCGGCACACGACCAGGGGCCCGGAATGTCCGGCCTCTCGGGTTTTCCCCATTGCCTCTTTCCGAAGTATGGAAATTGACCTGACAATACAAAAGCATACTGTGCGGGTATTGTCACAAAACCACTCGGAGGACACAATGGAGAAAATTCTCATTGTCGGCTGTAAAAACACCATGGACGATGTCTGCATCGGCTGTTCGCGCTGCATGGTCGCCTTCAACCGGCGGGAGGGCGTTTTTGCCCAGTACAAGGATGTGGAAGCGGAATTGATCGGCATCCTCAGTTGTGGCGGCTGTCCCCGGCAGCAGCATCGTGCAGCGGCTGGCCCAGCTCAAACTGTGGAACATGCCGCTCAAGGAAATGCCCACCAAAATTCATATAGGTCCGTGTCTGTCAGACCACTGTCCCTACGCAGACGACGTGGTCACCAAGATCCAGGTCAAGGCGGGCATCGATGTCATCGAGGGGACCCATCCGTACACGCCTGAAAAAGTATTCTGATTTCACCCTTTCCCCCAAAAAAGGCCTGAACTCGCGGAGTTCAGGCCTTTTCCCATCACATGTCCCGTCAGCCCTCAGGCCGACAGTCTAGGGAAACGCTGATTAATTCGATTTTCAGGAAGTGCTGTAAAATTGTTCGCTGGCGAGGCGCAAGAAAAAATCAAGACCGGTATGTAGTTAGACATACATGCGGGTTTGATTTTTTTAAGCAACGAAGCCAGCAGGCAATTATGCAGTGCTCCCCTCGTCCTCAACCGGCTTTGCCCCTGGTTCGCCGAACTTGGCGATATCGGCCAGGAACTGCTTCCGCCGTCTTTCCACTTCCGCGTTGTTGGTCATGATCATGTCCAACTGGCGGGTGTGCGTGATCAGGTAGCCGAGCACCTTGAGCCGGTGCCCCATGGTCTCCCGGTCCAATCCCTCCACCCGGCCAACCATGTTGTCCTCCCGCACCCGGGCCCGGAAATCGAACATCTCCAGCAGTTCGGCCACGAAACGGGCACGCCGGATACGGCGCTCCAGATTGGCAGCCCCGCCCTTGAACTGAAAACTGGCGTAGTTCTCGCTGATCCGTTCGCCGACCAGCGCCTCCACGCCGCAGAAATGGAAACCGAACCGGGATTGCAGACTGCAATAATTCCTTCGAGACCATGAAATAATTTTTTTGGGTATACTTGGTCCCCCCACCCAGGGTGAGGTTCGGATTCATGGTCGCCTCGAACATCACGGACATCAGCCCGCCGGTGTGGACCGGCGGAGGCCCCGCCCACGGCACGGCCTGCATGCCCTCCCACAACATCCGCATGGGATAGGAATCTATGTGTTCGAGCCGCACGAACCGGTCGTCACTTTTTTCGCCCTCGGGCATGATGCCGTTGCCCAGATTGAGCACCCAGAACTGCTTGGGCACGTCGCTGATAAGCTGGCGGGACGCGGCCTGAACAGAAGACTCGGTAGTGCCGAACTCAAACATCTCGCGCACGGCCATCTCATGGCAGAACCGCATGATATCATGCAGGGTCTTGCAGCCGGAAGGCCGGAATCCATTTGAGTCCGGGTTGGTCAGATTGAGGCGCACGATATGCCGCGCCGCCTTGCGAAGGGCCGCTTGCACCGGGCTGCCGCGCATGATCCGTTCGGGAGGCATATCGGTCAGCAATGCTTCCACCGGGCCGTCGTAAACGGCCCGTCCGTCCGCATCCACGGTGACGATCTGCCCGTCCTTCAAGATATCCAACGCACCTTCCACACCGAACAGGGCCGGAACGCCGAACTCACGGGCCACGTTGGCAAGGTGCCCGGCAATACCCCCCTGCTCGGAGATCACGGCGCTGCATCGATCCAGAATCGCGGCCCGGCTGGGCAGGGCCTGCCGCAACACCACCACGCCTCCGTCAGGAAAGGTCAGGGCGTCCGCCCCCTTGCGAACTATGTGCACCGGCCCCACACCCACGCCCGGACTGGCTGTCCGCCCCTTGGACAGAAGCGGTTTGGGCAGGGCCTCCGTCCGCACCGGCTGCACCCTGGTCTGTTCGAGCAGCATCAGCGGGCGGCATTGCAGGAGATGGAATGCCCCAGCCTTGGTCAAAGCCCATTCGATGTCCTGCGGCGTGCCGAAATATTCCTCGATGCGCACGGCTTCCCGCGCCACATGGGCCGCCTGTTCATCGGTCAGGGAAGCGGTTTTCCCGTCCTCCTCCAGCAGATCGGCACGGCAGACGCCCTCCTCCTCGTGGCAGATATATTTTTCAGTCTTGTCGGCCACGGTTCGCTCCACCAACTGTATGGGCGATTCCCGATCCAGCACGAAGACATCCGTAGCGGCGGAACCGTCCACAACAGCCCTGGGCAAACCCCAGACGGAATGGACCGACACATGGTCGTCCCGAATATTCACCGGGTTGCGCGAATAGGCGACTCCGCTCGCATGGGCATCCACCATGACCATACACCCCACGCTCATGGCCACATCCTCGTCCCGAAGCCCCCGGCTCATGCGGTAGGCCATGGCCTGCATGGAATATTTCGAGGCCACGACCTCCTTGTAGGCATCGAGCAGACCAAAACGGCTCACGTTGAGCACGGACCGGTACTGCCCGGCAAAAGCCGAACCCTCCACGTCCTCGCCCAAGGCACTGGAACGCACGGCCAGCTTCACCTCGCGCCCCATTCGCAAAGCCAGTGCGTCATAGGCCGCCAGGATATCGTCGGCCAAATCGTCCGGCAACCGGGTGCCGATGATTAGTTGCATGATGCGCGACGAAAGCTGGAACATGGACTCCCGGTCCTCCGGGTCCGCCATCTGGACCAGCCGATTGACTTCCTGATTCAGACCGCCCATCTGCTTGAAACGGGCAAAAGCCGCCGTGGTAATCACGAACCCCTCGGGAATACACAGGCCCAACTGATTGCCTGCCTCGCCGAGCATGGCCATCTTGGGGCCGCAGGTATCCACGTCACCCCGCCCGATCTCACGCAGATCAAGCACCGATTTCCCTTCGGAATGGACCAAGGCCTGCGGCTCAATGTGAGGCTGGATGCGCTCCTGAATGTCATGCAGGACCTCGAACAGCTTTTCGTAGGTGTCGGGGTGGAGGCTGTCCAGATGCCGTACCATCTGAAAAATCAGCGTGGAGATACGCGTGCACAAGGCGCGCACGTACTGCATGCCATACGGACGGAAACCCCGCAGAGCCTCCTCCAGCTCGCCCATGGCGTCGTGCGCCCGGGTATTGGCCTGGATCAGCAGACGGAAATGATTGTACCGCGCAGCAAAGGTCCGGCGGATCTCGACTCGTTCCTCTTCGGTGGGTTCCCGGCGACTTGAGCCGCCCAACGAAAAGAATTTCCCGAACGCATTCCCAAGCCTTTTCATCAAAGCGTCATCGGACATGAATTACTCATCTCTTCCTATTATATAACTTCGGATATGGTGCTGCATACACCCGGCCCCGAAGCCTGCCACAACGTCCCTTCCGGGGGTGGTGTTACCTACATTTCCCTTTTCCGACCGGAAATCATTTCCAGGCCGAGACCCTCGAACATGAAGAAAATGGCATAGCCCCACCACAGGGTATAGACAACATAGAAAACGAGTGAAAATGAAATGATGCCCCACCTGTCTGCAGCGCTCTCCCCTTCAATGCCAAAATAGTTGTATCCCACTTCTATGGCACGCTTGATGACATTCTTGTCCATGAAGGCAGCCGGGGTAAAGACCTTTTGCCGGTCCAGCTCAACCTTGATCTCCTTCAGGGTCTTCCACCAGATATAAAGCACCTGTCGTGCGTCCATGCCGTATTTTCTTTCAAGGGTTGCGCCATCGTTTTGAAACAGGATGTCGGCATCCACGGTTGCCGAGGTCATGAGGACGCCGAGATCGCCGGACACGCAAGCCCCTTGCCATCGGAAGCCAGCTTCAGGCCATTGCCGGAGAGAATGACGGAGGCAAAGGGAATGTATTTGGACTCATCCCGGAAAATGGTCACCGAGAACGCTCGGCCTTCAAACGGTTTGATCCCCTCCATGATCTGTGGGATGTGATACGTAGACCCCTTGGAAATGGAGTTGAACAGGTTGTCCGAGGCATGGAAGGCATCCTTGCCACCAAAACTCGGCGTGAACATGAAATAGAGCACCACGGCAAAGACCACACCAAGTGCAGCGCCGCGATAAAAGACCTTGGGATTGTACAGCAGCATGGCGTCATCCTTCCCGCAACAGTTTGAGTCCGAACAGGAACGTGCCGATGACCCAAACCGCGAAAATGCCGATGACCACGAAAAAAAGCCCGTTACCCACCTGGGCCAACACCTCGGCCAGACCGGACTGATGGCAATGAGCTTCATGTCGCCCAGCTTGCCCGGCATGGCAAAGAGGCGGTTGACGAACCCGGACAAAATGGCCAGCGCGTAGAACCCCCGGATGTAGATGCCGGGCACCAGCTTGGTGACGAGCGCTCCCACCTGGATGCCGAACAGCGAGCCGAGCAGCATGCCCATGGCCAGGGTGTAAAAGATGAAGCCGTAGATGGCGCTACTGGGTGATGGCCGCGAAGCCCGCTGTAAAGATGATCTGGAGGATATCGGTGCCCACCGTGGTGAAAGAACTCACGCCGAGCACATACACGAACATGGGGAAAGTCAGGAACCCGCCGCCCACACCCATGATGGCGGCCATGAAACCCACCACGCCGCCGCAGGCCGCCACGAACCAACCCGAAATTCGCTTGCCGCCGGGAATCAGGTCCCTATCGAACGTGATCATGGGCGGGATGTTCGCCTGTTGAAGTTTGGCGGGCAGGCCTTCGGAAACTTCCCCGCTCCCGCCATAGGCATCCACCCCATTGCCCACCTTACGCAGGCGCAGGAAGTCGACCAGGGCATAGGTGCCGAGAAAGCCCAGCAGCACCACGTAAATAACTGAAATGAAGGCGTCGGAGGCCACAGGATTGGCCTCGTAGATGAGCCGGTTGAGCACTCCGCCACCCAGCACGCCCACCCCGGATCCGATCAGGAAGGCCACGGCCAGGGGCGCGGAGACGTTGCCGAGTTTTTTGTGCATCGCCGTACCCATGATTGCCTTGGCAAAGATGTGGAACAGATCGGTGCCCACGGCCAGAATACCCTTGATGCCCAAGCTCATGATGGCCGGGGTAATGATGAATCCCCCGCCCGCGCCGATGCACCCCGTGATGAGTCCGGCGCACAGCCCGATACCCATCGAGGCCACAAAAATGGACGTGGTGTAGAAGGCTGGAGAGTACGCCTCCGTGCCGCCGAGCATGGCGGGCAATTCCAGATCCGCCCCGGCAGCAAAGGCATAGGTCCCGAGCAGACCGACGGCAGTCAACGCAACCAGCAGCCAGACTTTGCGCCTGTCCCGGATGATATTGGCCGAAACCTCTATCTCCCACCGGGCATGCATCCTGGCCGCTTCTGTCAGCAAGGCAAAAAGCCGTCTGGAAAAACTCATGGTACTTCCTTGACCGGCAAGCGACCCCGACGCGGCCGTTCCCGGCTATGCGCCGTGTTTCCTGCCCGTCATTTTTCCCTCTTGCAGCCGTTTGCGCGAGGCCGCATCCTCCACCTTGTATAGAAGCTCCTGAAACTCCACGGGTTTCATGAGATAGTCGAAGGCACCAAGTTCCATGCCGCGAATGGCCACCTCCATGGAGGCGTGCCCCGTGAGCATGATCACCTCGGTCAGCGGCCATTGCTCCTTGATCTTGTGCAGCACGCTCAGCCCGTCCATGCCGGGCATGCGCACGTCGAGCAGGACCACGTCCGCAGCGGACTGTGCGAGTTTATCCAGCCCGGCCTCGCCGGAGTTGGCCACTTCCACGACAATGCCGCGCTTGGAAAGCCGCCGACCCAGGGCCGAAGTGAAATCCTGTTCGTCGTCCACCAGCAGAAGCAGGATACCGTCCGTCATGCGTCTTCCTCCCGCCCCACGGCCTGATGTATCTTTTCCAACAGATCTTCCAGGTCGCACGGCTTAAGCAGATAATCGAACGCACCGTGGGCCATACCCTCGCGGGCAGCCTGCTCCGAACCATGGCCGGTAAGCATGATCACCGGCATGTCCGGCACCATTTTCTTGAACACCTGCAGGACCTCGATGCCGTCCATGTCCTCAAGCTTGAGGTCGAGGATGGCCACGTCGAAATCCTGCTTGCGCAAAACCTGGATGGCCTTGGTCCCGCTGGAGGCGGGAACCACACTCAGGCCGCGCTTGGAAAGCCGTTTCTGCAGGACATCAAGAAACCCGACCTCGTCGTCCACCAGAAGAAGGCGCATCGCTGTGTCGGACATGACTCTCTAGTCTCCCCGTCTGAGCACGATATGGCGAGCCCTGGCTTCCAGAATTCGGGTTTCCTGGGCCTCCTTCTTGGAGTAGGCCTCGTCAACCTTGGCCAGCAGTTCATCCATTTCGCACGGCTTCATCATGTAGTCGAAAGCCCCGAGTTTCATGCCGTCTATGGCATTTTCCACGGTGGCGTGACCCGTGAGCATAATGACCTCCACCAGGGGATAGGCCATCTTGATGGCCTTGAGCGTCTCAATGCCGTCCATACCGGGCATCTTCACGTCCAGGATGACCACATCCACGTTGCCGGGCTGGCCCAGGGCATCCAGCCCATCCTGGCCGCTGTTGGCCGTGCGCACGATCAGACCGCGCTTGTCCAGCCGTTTGGCCATGGTGTCCACGAATCCCTTTTCGTCGTCAACGAGCAAAATGCTTGCAGGCATTATAACCTCCCAGTTGCAAGTCTAATTCCCGCCATCCGGAGAATCCTCCCCGGTGGGTTGTAATCCGGTCGCACAACCGCACGCCCTCCGCGACGGCAGGCAGCCGGATGGTAAAAACTGTTCCCTTGTCCACCACGGACCTGACAGAAATTTCGCCGCCCATCTTGTTGATGATGCCGTAAATGATGGACAACCCCAGGCCGGTCCCCTTGCCCACGGGCTTGGTGGTGAAAAAAGGATCGAAAATACGAGGCAGGTTCGCCTTGGGAATACCGCAGCCCGTATCCGCGATGGAGACAATCACGTTGTCGGCATCCACGCGGCTCATGATGTCGAGCTGCCCGCCGCCGGGGTCCATGGCGTCGATGGCGTTGTTGATGAGATTGAGGAGCACCTGCTGCATCTCGGACGAACTCGCTTCCACCTCGGGAACGGAGTCCGCCAGACTGGTCTCGATACGCACGCTGGCGTACTTGGCTCGCTGCTCGCAGAACTTGGCCATTTCGCGGATCAGTTCGTTGACGCACAGCCGCGTCACCGTGGGGGTCGATCTTGCGCGCAAAACTGAGGAGCTTGTGGGTGATCTCCTTGCACCGAATACCCTGGTTGCCGAATCTGGGAAAGTGCCCGCTGCACCTCACGGTCGTTGTCGTCCTTGTCCTGCCCCTCGTCCAGCAGATCCTGAATCCAACCCGCCTCCTCTACCATGATGGCCACGGGATTGTTGATCTCGTGGGCGATGCCCGCAGCCAACTCACCCACACTGGCCAGCTTGCCCGCCTCGATCACCTGGTCGTTCATCATCTCCTTTTCCTGGTCCGCCTCTTCCACCTTGCGGGCCATGCGCCGGGACATGAGATAGGCCATGACAGCGATGCCGATGGTGCCGAGCAGCAGCACCACCAAGCCGAGAATGCGGATACGGGAAAGGGCCGCGTAAGCATCGTCGGCGTCCTGCTGATAGACCATGAACCAGTCCCCGCCCCTTGAGCGGACTGGTCACGAAGATGACCTCCCGCCCGGAGACGGGATTGCCCGTCACGGTTATGGCCGCCCGGCCACGCGCCAGCATGGAAATGTCGCCGCTTTTAGCCATTAAACGGCTCAACAGCGGCACCTCGGCAGTCATGTCCTGACGTGGTGTGGTCTGGAAATCGCCCCGGCGATTGATGATGAAGGCAAGCCCCGGTCTCGCCGATGCGGACATCCGCCACCAAATCGTTGATGGCGATAAAATCAAGGGGTGGCCTTGAGCACCCATTCCTGACCGCCCACGTCAAGCAGCAGGGCGATGATGAAATGAGGCACCCCGCGCAACCCGAAAATCACGTCGCTCACGTAGACCTTGCGCTGCTTCACGGGCCTTGAACCATTCCGCCTCGGAATAGTCCGCGCCTTCGAGCTTGTACGGCCCGGCGTAGGCCTCCTGGATACCGTCGGCATTGACAATCCCCAGATCCACGAAATCGGACCCGTGACTGCGGACCAGAGCGTTGTGCAGGGAAGTGATTTCAGCCTCGGCCTTGAGCCGGTCGCCGCCCACCACCTCGGCCAGCACCTGGATCTCCGCCACCTTTTCCTCCAGGTAGGAATCCACGGACTGATCGTGCTTGAGCACCAGCTCCCGCAGATGGGCCTCGACCTTTTCCTTGTAGGCGGCGGTATACTGATACCCCGGTGATCAGGGCGATCACGAGCAGGGGCGTAAGTGAAACCAGCACGATGGTGAACATCATGCTTTTGGCCAGTCCCTGGTAATAAATTGACGTTGGACACTAAGGCCCTCCTGCGCTTGCAGCATCCACGCGCCTCCGCATTCCACACGCGGCGCGTCCCTCGGGATACACGGTCTAACCTACTATGAGCAATACCATAATAGCAGCCGCGTGCAAAGGCTTGAACTAGCCCTTTCAACACAAATACCCACATGCGACTTACCGCCCCGAAAGCACCGGGCAGCCCATCCCGCGCCCCCCCTCCCGGTGGCCGGCAAAGATTATCACTCCGAGTATCTGGAAGTGGAAAGAAAAATCCGCTAGAATGCCCTTTCACCTGACAACCACTTACCGGCAAGGTCTTCATGTTGGCATTTCTCGACTCCATTCCCTATGGCACCCCGCGCCCTGCGGCGCCTCCTCTTCTGGCTCCTGCTTTCCTTCACGGCCTATGTCCTGGTCGGCTTCCTGGTTGTTCCTCCAGCCCTCAAATCCCTGATCTTGCATCAGTGCAAGACGGTCCTTGGCCGCGAGGCCACGGTCGGACGGGTGGCCTTCAATCCGCTGACCCTCCGGCTTGAAATGGAAAAATATCACCGTGGCCAAACTCGAAGGAGACGGCAATCTTTTTTCCGTGAAGTGCATCGACGCCTCCCCCGGCCTGGCCTCGCTGTGGAAACTGGCCCCGGTCATCTCCCATCTGCACCTGCGCAGCCCCCAACTGGACATCTCCTTCTTCGGTGAAGGCAAATACTCCATCTCCGACCTGATCGGGGGCACGGGACCCCGAAAAAAGGGAGACTCCCCCGACCGAGGGGGCGACAGCGGTCTTCCCCTTTGCCCTGTACGGCTTTGAAATGACCAACGCCACCATCGTGTTCGACGACCATCCGCACCAGAAAAAGCACGTCATCTCCCAACTCGACCTGCTTGTGCCGTTCACCTCCAGCTTTCTGCATCTGCGCAAGGAGTTCACCCAGCCCAAATTCTCGGCCGTGATCAACGGCGACCCCGTGAACCTGACCGGACGGACCCTGCCCTTTGACGAAAACCATGCTCACCGAGTTCAAGGCTGGGCGCGGTCGAACGTGGACCTGCGCCAGTACTGGAGCTACCTGCCCATAGATACACCGCTGCTCTTGCAGGAGGGCCGATTCACCTCGGAAATATCCCTCTTTTTCGAGCGGCCGGACGCTCAGCGGCTCAACCTCTTCCTCGGCGGAGGCGGCCGCCTGACCGGTCTCAAACTGGCCGACAAACAAGACGGCACGGTGCTCTCTCTGCAGGAACTCGCCTTCCACATGGAAAAATACTCCCTTGGCGACAACGAACTCGTGCTCAAGGACCTGACCCTGAACCATCCCTATTTCAAGGTCATCCGCCGCGCAAACAACGATATCAACTGGGCCGGATACTTCCCGGAGACCAACGCCAACAGCACGAAATCCAAGACTCCCGGAGACAAGGACACCTCCCTGATACTCAACATCCAGAAACTGGACATAGCCGACGGGGAGCTGGACTGGCAGGACCCTGGCTGTGCCGGGCGGTTTCCAACGCACCTTCCACAACATGCGTCTGACAGGCACCGGGATCGCCACCCAGGGCAAGAAGCCCTGCTCCTTCACGGCTTCGGTCGGGAAAAAGGAAACTATCACGCTCAATGGCAGCACCACGCTGGCCCCCCCCTTGAAGGCACCGCCACCCTCGGCGGCACCGGGTTTGCAACTGGCCGACTTCAATCCCTATTTCAGCCACGCCCTCCCCCTGCTTCTGGATTCGGGTACATTGGACTTCTCCACCCACCGTGGCCTTTGGCAAGAACTGCGGACACCATGACGGCGAGCGTGCACGACGGCTCACTTTCCCTGACCCAACCTCGCCCTGCGCCAACCAAAGGCAAAAACGCCGAGCCTGACCCTGGCGAAGCTGGCCGTATCCGGCACGGAAGTCGACCTGAAGGGAAAGGAGATCACCGTGGGGCGAGGTCCGGCTGACCAAGCCGGACGTCAAGCTGGTACGCGAAAAATCCGGTGAGTTGGACCTGGTGCGCCTGTTTACCGGGGAAGGAAAACCGGTCGAATCCCGCCCCGCCCCGGACAAAGACGAAGCCCCGGACAGAGGACGAAGCTCCGGCCTGGACAGGCACGATCAAGGGGGTGCGCCTGACCCGACGGTGCGGTCTCCCTGCGAGACCTGACCCTCAAGACCCCCGCCACCTTCGGCGTCAAGGACCTCTCGGTAGACCTGGACCAACGCTGACCACCCGCCAGAAGGCGGCCATCCCCTACACAGTCAAGGCCCGTTGGGGCGGCAAGGGATCCATGGAATCCAAAGGCACGGTCGTCCCTGCAACCGCTCAAAACGAGCGGCACTCTTGCCCTGCGCAACCTGTCGCTCAGGCCCCTTGACGGACTCCTGACCGAGCACACGGAGCTTCTGTTCGCCAGTGGCGCCGCCAATGCGAACCTCAAGTACGACTTTTCCGGCGGCGAAAAACACACCCTCTCGATCACGGGAGACTCCACCCTGACCGACATCCGGCTCAAGGATAACCGGGACGGTGGCGAAATCATGGGTGTGGGAGGCCATCAGACTGTCCGAACTCAGCCTGACCGGCGAACCCTACCGCCTCAAAATCGGGGCCATTCACCTGGAGGCTCCCACGGCGTCGGTAAATTTCGACGAAAAAGGGCACTCCAACATTCACCACGCCTTCCGCCTCCCGGAACCGACCACGGAAGACACGGTGGCCGGGGAATGCAAAAACAACCAAAGACAAAAAAAACAAATAGATGTGAAGCTAGAAAAGAAACCAACTGAACCAGTTGACGAACCGGGATTCTTCGATGTCTTCGCCATTGGAAAGATAACCATGAAAAATGGCGTGCTCCGTTTCCGGGACGCCAGCGTGACCCCGCCCTACAGCTCCGTCATTTCGGACATGACGTTTGGACTCGTGGACATCGCCCAGTCGTCGGATGCCCGGCCCAAGATGGTCCTCAAGGGCAAGATCGGTCCCACACCCATGTCCGTATCCGGGATCTGCAATCCGCTGATCACCCCCATTTATTCTGACCTCGTCATCTCGGTCAGCGGTCTGGAAATGATTACGCTGACACCCTATACCCTCAAGAACCTGGGATATCCCGTCGAAAAGGGACGACTCTATGCGGACAATCAAGTTCAAGACCGAGGACTGGATACTCAGTGCGGACAGCAAGTTTTTCATCGAACAACTGGTGCTCGGCCCCAAGGACAAGCGGCCCGGCGCGCCCAATGTACCCGTGCAGTTCGGCCTCTCCCTACTTCAGGACAGCAAGGGAGACATGGAGCTCGACCTTCCCATAAAGGGACGGCTGGACGACCCCGATTTCCGCATCGGCGGCATCGTGTTCCGGACCATCACCAGTCTGTTCTTCAAGGCGTTGGCCTCCCCCTTCTCCCTGATAGGCTCGATCTTCGGCGGCAGCGACAAGACGAACATGGACTTCGTGCTCTTCGATCCGGGGAGCCGGACCCTGGACACGACGGGCAGGGAAAAACTGGACACCGTGGCCAAGGCCCTCAAGGCGCGTGAACGCCTCAAGCTGGAAGTGGACGGTGTCATTGATCCCGAGGCGGACAAGGCCGGTCTGATACGGCACACCTTCGAGACCAAGCTCAAGCAGCAGAAGTACGAATCCCTCCCGCGCAAGGAACGCGAGACCACCACGGTGGAGGCCACGGTCATCAAGCCCGAAGAATACGAGGAATTCCTGTTCAAAAGCCTACAAGGACGAGGACGACAAGGGAGGGGGTACGCCCCACATCCCTGTTCGTGGTGGATCGCCAGCCCACAGGATTCATGGAAAAATTCATCCTCGACCACATCACGGTAACGGATCAGGATATGGCGGAACTCGGAGTGGAACGGGCCAGAAGCGTGAAGGAATATCTTATCGCAAAGGAACCGTCCCTGACACCGCGAGTGTACCTGCTGGACAGAAAAAAGGACCGAAAAAAGCAAGACCGGCGTGCCCATGCATCGGGCTGACCTGGGAATCAAATAGGAACAGCAGCGATAGGCGCAAAAAAATACAACCCCTCGCGTACTCCCCGTACGCGATGGGTTGCTCTCTTTGCAGCAACGCAGCAATCGCGCATTTTTCAACACCCTGCCGGGTTATCCTCCGATGGAGGCCATGCGGGTCTGACACACGCCCTGATTCTTGGGCTTGCGCTCCAGAAGTTCGTGACCGATGGGCTTGTGACGACTGGCCCGGCGAATAATCCGTTCCACGGCCGCCATGCCCAGCCGGGGATGACGCAGGGCCGGACGCAGCCGGTAGACCTTGTCCGAAAAGAGACAGGTCCGCAGGTTGCCGTTGGAAGTCAGCCGCAGCCGGTTGCAGGTATCACAAAAATGGTTGGAATAGGGTGAAATGAGCCCCAAGCGGCCCAAGCCGCCCTCGATGGTGAACATGCGTGCCGGGCCGTGCTGCGGACTTTCATCGCTGTCAACGGGGTGGAGTTCAGCCAGCTCTTTGGCTCCGGCCAGGATATCCTCGGCCTTCCACACGGCGCTGTCCTGCCAGCCGTTTCCGAGTCCCACCGGCATGAATTCGATGAACCGCATGTCCAACGGATTGGTGCGGGCGAATTCCACAAACTCGACCAGTTCGTTGTCATTGATGCCCTTCATGGCCACGGCATTGACCTTGACCCGCATGTTTGCAGCCAGACAACGGTCGATGCTGTCCCGGACCGAGTCAAACAGGTCGCGTCCGGTGATCCGCTCAAACTTGCCCCGGTCCAAGGTATCCAGGGAGATGTTCAACCGCCGGATGCCTGCTGCGGCCAGCCGCTCCACCTCGTCAGCGATCAGGGTACCGTTGGTGGTCGCGCACAACTCCAGGTTGGGGAAACGTGTGGCAGCCTCGACCAGAAAGTCACCAAACCCCTTGCGCACGAAGGGCTCTCCTCCGGTGAAACGGATTTTTTCGATGCCCATGCCGTGGGCCATATCCATGAATTCAAGGATTTCCTCGTAACGCAGGATATCCGGGTGCGGGATAAAATCTCCCGCCCCCGCACAATAGGTGCAGCGCAGATTACAGCGATCGGTAACGCTGACGCGCAAGTAACTGGCCTTGCGACCGTGGCGGTCTTCGAGAATGGTATGCATGAACAACCTGGCTTCTTGTATTTTTCGACGGTTTGTTACGCGAAAATCTCCCGCTTGGAGACGGCCTCGGCCTTGACCCGGTCGAGGAGATCGGCCAGCGCGGCCTTGACGTTCTCACGGATATCCCCGGCCACGATGAGATAGAGCACGTCGTCCCCGGGCTGCATGAGGCCGGAACGGGCGTGAGCCACGGCGCGGAAGATGCCCTCGCGTGCCTCGATCTCCTTTCGGATCTCCTCCATCTTCTCCAGGTCGGGCGTGATCTCAATGGCCGTGACCTCGGCATGATCCGCACGCGACCAGCCGCGCACAATACCGTT
>CAXXUE010000019.1:0-149464 GCA_963662475.2 uncultured Pseudodesulfovibrio sp. | reverse complement strand
ATCGCAGTGAAGAAGTGACTGCCTATCTAGGTCTTGCGCCAGTCATCCGACAGAGCGGAGGCAGTAAAGGCAAGGCGTTTCTTCGCCCAGTGGGACAAAAACGATTGCGAAGCCTGCTGATTGAAGCAGCCTGGGTGTGGAAACAAAAGGATGATTGGGCCAGAGAATTTTACAACCGAATTTACAGTCGGCATGGCGTTGCTCAAAAGGCAATTGCTGCACTGGCTCGTAAACTGGCCGCGCTATTATGGAAGTTAAGCTTGCCTGTGGCGCAGTCGTAAACAGGTCGCGAGGGGCTTTTGGTAGCGTAGACTACGGAAATAAAATGGCGATCTTAAACTGATTTATGTACCGAATCGGTACTTGGTGCCGCAGAGCACGAATAAGAAAAGGAATATAATAAATCAGCCAGTTAGGTGAGGGGAGAGTATGGCCTAAGAGACAGAGATATCAAGTAAATAGGGAGTCCTTGACATGGGGCCGCATAAGAAAAGCCCCCGCAGTGCGGGGGCTTTTCCGAAGTTCTGTTAGTGGTTGCCGAGTGACGAATCCTCAGCCAAAGGATTACCGGTTTGCTTGGAGATTGCCTTGAAACACTACCGATTCGATGAATCTTGCAGTTTGTTGGGCGTTACCTTGAAACGGTCCTTTGTTACTTGTCTAAAGCATACGCCCATCACAGGCCAATGCAAGTTTTTTTCATATCTTTTCACGTTATAAATGGTTCATCCGGTTCAAGCGTACTTTTTTACATCATAAAGGAAAGAGCAATTTTTCCTTGTCGGGATTCTCAATCCCGACAGCCCTTCCTTCAGATCAAACATCGACACACCCTAGTCGTCTTCCATCGCCAATAATGTGAACACGAATTCACTGCCTTGCCCCGGCGTTGAGAACACTTCGATAGTGCCACCGTAATGCTCGACGATCTGACGACAGATAGCCAGCCCCAGACCTGTACCGGGATTGCCAGAGAGGGTATCGTTTCTTCGATGGGTATGAAATATTTCAAAAATTTCAGAAAGTTGATTCTCGGGAATACCAACACCCGTGTCCTTGACCCGGACTTCAATCCATGGCCCCCGCCTACTGGCTGTAAGCGCAACCTCTCCCCGTCGAGTATATTTCGCCGCGTTGTTGAGCAGATTGAGCAGCACCTGCTGAAGCTTGTCTTTGTCCACGTTGACTATGAGCGAATCCTCTGGCGCATCCACCAGAAGTTCTACATCCGAGTTTTCATAGAACTCCCCGATCGCCGCATCCACAGCATCCTGAAGAATCTGGGAAATGGCTGTGGGCTCATCATGCCACCGAATTTCCCCGGACTCGATGCGCGACAGGTCCAAAAGATCATTGAGAAGACGGACGAGTCGCCTTCCTTCCCGATCAATCACCACAAAATTTGAAAGCATGACTTCGGCCCGGTTTCGAAGCTCTGGATCGGATGCGGCAAGGGGAGAAAAATACTTCAAAAAATTCTTGTTGATCAGCTTCGCAAAACCAAGCAACGCGGTGAGCGGTGTGCGTAGTTCGTGTGATACAGAAGAAACAAGTGACGACTTGATTTCGTCGAGTTCCATGAGCCGAGCGTTGGCTTTTTCCAGTTCCACCGCTTTCGTGGCCAGGGCTTGCGTGCGCTCCTCCACGATGGTTTCCAGACGGGCATTCAGCGTAGCCAGCTCCTCCTCGACCTGTTTGCGATTGGTGATATCCACAAGCGAGGCTGTACGCGATTCCAATTCTTCCACCCTATCTACAGTGACATGCACAAAACGTTTGCTGCCATCGTGTGAAAGAAAGGTGAAATCATAATCCTTGGGAGGCGTGCTCCCTGCCCGGAGTCGCTGCTGATGATAATTCCACATCCGTTGCAGTTCATCCTTGTCCACAAAATCGGTCCAACGCAATTTGCCCACGATTTGTTCGCGGGGAAGACCGGCCAATTCTTCAAATTTACTGTTGCACCTTTCAATAAGGCCATCGTTATCAAAAAGTACGGTAGCCGCGCCGGTGTTTTCGAACAGGCTACGATAAAACAACTCGCTGACACGCACTTTCTCCTCGGCCTCAAGTCGCGTGGTCACATCTCGAAATATACCTTCAATATACTGCGGCTCGCCATCTGGCGAAAAAACGATTTTTGAATTTAATTCTGCGACAAAAGGCTTATCGTCCCGCGTTTTCAATGTGGCGTGATACCCCGTGACCATCCCTTTTTCATGAAAAACCTTGAGAATTTGGTTCCTCGACGCGGCGTGTGGAATTTGACTTCATTGACTACAACTCCGACTGTGCGATAGCTCAAGACCTCCAATGGGAGGTGACTGCCTATGAATGCGAATGATCTTCTTACGTTGGGACTCGGCCTTACCGAACCCTGGAAGGTGGTCGGTCAAGCGCTGGATCTGGAAAAGCAGCCCAGCGAGTTGCGGCTTGAGGTTGAGGCGGATCGCGGATCGACATACCCGTGCCCGAAGTGCGAAGCTCTTTGCAAGGCTCATGATTTCAAGGAATTTACATGGCGGCACCTCAACTTCTTCCAGCACCATTGTCTGATCAAGGCCCGGGTCCCACGCGTCAAATGTCCCGAGCACGGCATCCATCGAGTGAATGTCCCTTGGGCTCGTGAAGGGAGCGGCTTTACGTTGCTTTTCGAGCAGGCGGTCATGCTTCTGGCCCGTGAGATGCCTGTAAAGACCGTCGCCCGGTACGTTGGCGTCACCGACCAGCGCATCTGGCGCGTAGTCCGGCATTACGTCTTTGAGGCCATGCGCAAGCTTGATCTCAGCGGCCTATGTGGGGTCGGCCTTGATGAAACAGCGACCAAGCGCGGGCATCATTACGTAACCATCTTTGTGGATATGGACCGGGAGACCCGACCCGTGATCTTCGCCACACCCGGCAAGGGGAAGGCCTGCCTTGGGGCTTTCGCCAAGTTCCTCAAGAACCGGGGAGGCAATCCGGACAACGTCATTGAGGTGGTCTGCGACATGTCACCAGCCTTCCTGTCTGCGGCCGGAAAAACCTTCACGAACGCGTCCGTCACGGTGGACTGGTTCCATGTCGTCCAGCTTTTCACCAAGGCGTTGGATGAGGTTCGACGGCTGGAAGCCAAGGAGTTTGCCTTGCCGAAGGGCACGCGCTGGGCGGTTCTCAAAGGCTTGGAGACAAGACGGACTGAGGAACAGAAAGAGGCCTTGAAGGAGTTGGAAGAACGGGGTTTGGCCACAGCCACGGCGTTTCGGGTGAAAGAGTTGCTGCGCTGGGTGCGTCTGGCCGACACCAAGCAGGCAGCCAAATGGAGAGCGACCAGATTCTTTACTTTTGCCGAGGAGTTGGCTGGGGAATCGGACTTGCTCAAACCCGTACGCAAGGCACTGGGGACATTCCGGGAGCACCTGCCGCGCATATTGCGCCGGTGGGAGTCGCTACTGTCGAACGCCAGGCTTGAAGGACTCAACGGCCTCTTCCAAGCGGCGAGATCGCGAGCCAGGGGGTATAGAAACGTGAAAACTTTCATCACCATGATTTACCTGATCGGCGCTCCCATCAAGGAGTTACTGGCTTCATGAAAAATCCACATCAAACGTCGAGGAACCGAGAATTTTTTCTCGTTCTTCAGGGACTGCCCAAAAAGTCTGGGCAATGCTTTTGCCGACAATCTCTTCTGGATCATCATATCCAAACAGGCGCGCAGTGGAAGGAGAGGCAAGGATGAGGTTGCCTTCCATATCGGCACGATAGTATCCATCGATAAAATTTTCAAAAATGCCTCGATAGCGCTTCTCGCTTTCAAGCAGTATCCGCTCTCTTTCCCGGCACATGGCAAGCTCATCGTCGTGCCCCACCCTCTCGGCGGCTTTCAGCGCGGAAACAAGTTCGTCCCTGCTCATGGATTCATATTGTGACAATGGCTTCTTTCGCTTCGGCATAATATACGATTCCTCAATTCATCCATAACGCAAAAAAATCCAAAGGATGCAGTTAGCAAGACTTGAGGATACAGCCCTTTTTCGTCTTCCTCAATTATTTTGAGGCTGACATGAATATATCTTCAAATAAAATATTCCGTCTCAAGCGTACTTTTTACAAAACGAAAAGTACGCTTGAGACGGACAAACCTTTTTGACTGAAGGGCATCGCCATGCGCTTCCAGGGCTAATGGATCTTGGCAATATCAATCCTGTAAGGGACGACAGCCTCGCCCACGGCATATTCCATCATCATCGGTGGGTCAACCGACGCAGGCAGAGGCACACCGGCATCGCTATCAGCCCCAAAATGACAATTCGCATGCTCATGCCCCCCCCCGAGGGGCTTGAACTTTGGCTATTTTTTCAGCAACCCCACCAGGAAAAGCAGAATCACGGCACCCGCCGTGGCGGTCAGGAGCGCGCCAAGCAGGGATGTGCTGTGAAATCCCAACAAACCAAAAGTGAATCCGCCCACCAAGGCACCCACCAGGCCCACGACGATATTGCCAACGAAACCGAATCCTCCGCCCTTCATGATCTTGCCTGCCAGGAATCCGGCCACCAACCCTATCAGCAAAAAACCGATAATACCCATGGTCGCTCCTTGATACTGTGTCGACGCGAGAAGGCCCCGGACCGATGTCCGGGGCCAACAATACATTCGACTGGTTACACTTTCTCGAAGTATTCCTTTTCCGCGCCGCACTGCGGGCAGACCCAGTCATCAGGCAGATCGTCAAAACTGGTCCCCATGGGGATGTTGTGTTCCGGGTCGCCTTCAGCGGGATCGTAGACATAGCCGCAGGGACATTCCCATTTATCCATGATTGAACCTCCATGGTTGACGTGGTTTCACCCACAGTACCACAGCACTGTCGGGTTTCAAGCACAATCGCCCTGACGGGCCGAAGATTCGCTTTAACAATCGGCTCAAGCCGCGTATCAAGAAAAATATAACACCCAACGCTCGGAGGTTTCCATGCTGCGAAAATTTTTCATGCTTCTTGTCGCGCTCCTGCTCCTGGCAACCGTTGCCAGTGCCCGTGAAGGGACGCACGTCATATACGGAGCGGTCAACGACAACGGCCAGGCCGTGGCCGGGGCCAGAGTCACGACCATTGGCGAGTCCACCTACACCTCGCGCAACGTAGTCACCGATGAACACGGCATCTACATCATCGAGAAGCTGCCCGCCGACGAATACCTTATCCGCGTCCTCGGACCGGAACCTGATATTTACAAGCCCGGCGAGCGGAACGTATTCCTCAATCAGGACAAGAAGGAAGTGAATTTCGAGCTGAAACGGCGGTGACTCAAAGCAGTTGCAATTGGTCGTCTTCCATCCGCATCTTGAGATGTTTGTAAGCCTTGGCCGTGGCCACCCGGCCACGCGGCGTCCGTTTCAGGAAGCCGCACTGGATGAGATAGGGCTCGTAGATATCCTCGATGGTGCGGACCTCTTCGGCACAGGCGGCGGCAATGGTCTTGAGCCCCACCGGGCCGCCGTTGAAATTTTCCACCATCAGGCTCAAAATCTTGCGGTCCATGTTGTCCAGCCCGAACTGGTCCACGTCGAGACGCTCCAGGGAGTTCTCCGCGATCTCTCGGGTGACCGTTCCGTCGCCGTGCACCAGAGCGTAATCACGCACCCGCCTCAGCAGCCGGTTGGCGATACGCGGGGTCCCTCGGGCGCGGCGACCGATGGCCAGGGCACCCTCGGGTTCGACATCCACCCCGAGAATATCCGCTGACCGCCCCACAATACGGCCCAACTCCTCGGGCGAGTAGAATTCAATACGGAAGATACAGCCGAACCGGTCACGCAAGGGTGAAGTCAACAGCCCGAGCCGGGTGGTCGCGCCGACCAGGGTGAACGGCTCCAGGTCGAGCTTAACCGTGCGCGCACCCGGGCCGGAACCGATGACCAGATCGATCTGGAAATCCTCCATGGCCGGATAGAGGACTTCCTCCACCGTGGCGGGCATGCGGTGAATCTCGTCGATGAACAGGATGTCGCCGCGCTCCAGGTTGGTCAGGATGGCGGCCAGATCGCCGGAACGCTCCATGACCGGACCGGAGGTGGAAACCATGTTCACCCCGAGTTCGCTGGCCATGATTCGGGCCAGCGTGGTCTTGCCCAGGCCGGGATTGCCATAGAAAAGTGTGTGGTCCAAAGGCCGTTCGCGCTCGGTGGCAGCCCGAATAAAGACGTCGAGATTACCGCGCAGGTCCTCCTGGCCGATGAAGTCCCCAAGCCGCCGTGGCCGGACATTTTCCTCTGGGAGTGTACATTTGCTCATGAGCGCGCCGCGTTGATTTTCTTGAGTACCGCCCGGATGGCTCCGGCAGCGTCGAGGTCGGGTTCCGCATCAAAGACCGCCATGATCATGGGGCGGATTTCCTCCTCAGAGTACCCCAGCGACTTGAGTCCCGCAAGGGTATCGAGATATTCGCCTTGCGGCCCCCGGACCGCTTCGGTGGTCCGGGTTCCGATGGAAGCCGGAGCCAGGGATTTGACCTTGTCCTTGAGATTCCACAAAATCTGTTTGGCCGACTTGGGCCCGATGCCCGGCACGCGGGAAAGCATGTCCACATCCTCGCGGAAGGCGATCTCGCGCAGATGTCCGGCATCGTACATGGAGAGGATGGCCAAGGCCTTTTTCGGCCCGAGCTTGTCGATGGAGATCAGGGTCCGAAAGAGGTCCAGATCGTCACTCTCCAGGAAACCGAAAAGATCGATGGCCTTTTCCGCCACCTGGGTATGGATGTAGAGTTTCACCTCGGACCCCTTGCCGGGTAGCTTGGCAAGGACCGAAGTGGCTGCGGCCACGGTATAGCCCACCCCGCCGGGCGTGAGCAACACCAGCCCTTTGTCATCAGCCGAGAGAAGCGTGCCTTGCAGGTATCCGATCATGGGAAAAACAACCTCCGCTGGTTGGAAAGTTTTTAGCGTAATTCGCCATGGATGACAAAAGATAGTTTGAAAACAGCCCGTCTGACCGGGAGAGGTAAGTCCCCCGACACCGCCTCTTGCCCCTGGCGTAACATTGAGGTATATTAACCGATACGCAATGGGCGCAATCACCCACTTATCGCATGGAGACTTCAGGGCATGAACCCGCAATCGATTCGAGCACACATATTTTCCGTTATCATGGACAGGATCGAGAAACAGGACGACGGCAAACGCCAGGAGGCCCTGGCCGAATTCATGGCCGTGACCGGCACGGCGGGCAACGCCACCGAAAAAGTAGCCGAGCTGATCCCACCGATCATGCACGACCTGTACGAAAAATGGGTCACCATGTTCATCGACCGGCTCATGGAAACCCTGGACCTGAAGAATATCCAACTGCTCTGCGACGGTTCCGACGATAACAACGCCGCCCTGGTGCTCGCCTACATCATGTTTCTGGAATCCGCCCGCATGGAAAAACAGATCGACGCAGACCTGAAGGAACACGGAATGAAATCCTCCGGCAGCAACGATCTGGGCGACTTGGCCGCCAGCTACATCCGCACACAAATGACCAGGATAGCAAAGGAATCCAAGGCGGAGAAGGTCAAGGGAAACGCCTAGCCCAAACGGTATGCGCGCTTCTCCTCCCACCTCCGGACGAGACAAGACAGCATCATGACGGAATTTCTGACCCTTGGGATCGTCCTGGGACTTTCCGCCGGACTCACCCCCGGCCCGCTGCTGGCCCTGGTCATTTCCGAGACCATGCGGCACGGCATCCGAAACGGGCTCAGAGTGGCCGTATCCCCCATCTTCACCGACCTGCCCATCATTCTCCTGACACTCTTTGTTCTGGCGCAACTTTCCGAATTCAAAAGTATTCTTGGAGTAATCTCTCTGGCCGGGGCAGCGGTCATCCTGTACATGGGCATCGAGAGCATGACCCCGAAAAGCATTGTCCTGAATGTACCCGCCCCTGAACCGAAGTCGCTCAGAAAAGGGATACTGGTCAACCTCCTGAGCCCCCACCCCTACCTGTTCTGGCTCAGTGTGGGCGGCGCCATCATGAACCGGGCCTTGAGCCAGGGCTATCCGGCTCTGCTCGCCTTTATCGGTGGCTTCTACGTCGCCCTGATCGGCGCGAAAATCCTGCTGACCGTGCTGGTCGGCAGGTCCAGATCATTCCTGAGCGGAACCGTGTACAAATACATCATGTGCCTACTGGGCCTGATCCTGTGCTTCCTGGCCCTCCTGCTCCTGCGGGACGGGCTGGACCTGCTGGGTGTATCCGTTTTCTCGATGTAATCAATTTTCCATCCCCTCTCCCAATCCCAGCCCTCATAAACACGGCCAGACCACTCCCGGTCCGATCAAGGGGCTAGAGCGTCCGACAAAACCAAGCAGGGGAAGCCGGGATCACTCGTCCTTGAGCGAAAAAGTGGCGTTCTTGGCGAGAATGGAGTGGATGGGGCAGCCTCGCATGGCCGCGAACAAACGCTTTTTCTGCCCCGGAGCCAGCCGTTCGGGAATTTCGGCGCTGTATTCGACAACCGCACCGTCCACCTCGCGGGTGATGGATACCGTGGTTTTCATGCTGTCCAGAGGGATGGCGTGGTTCCGGGCGTACATGCGCAAAGTGATATTCATACAGGCGGCCAGGGACGCCTCCAACAGGGCAAGGGGGGTGAACCCGGCTCCCGCGCCGCCCATGGATTCAGGCGCGTCGCACACACCCTCATGAACGCCGTCGGTAAATTCGGTAAGATAATCGGTTTCGTTGCTCTTGGTGGTGATCATGATGCTACCTTGCTCTCGATGTCAGTTGAATGAAACGGCGGTCAAACCGCTCGCGGCAACAGGATTCCGCGATACCCGAAAGGCGCAATGCAAACAAATCGACGCGGGCCGCAACGGCTCCGCCCTACCGCGTCAAGGCCTCGATCCGCTCAAAATACAACTCCCGGCAGCGATTTTCGATTTCGAGCAATCGCTTGAAAGGCTGGTTGAAGTCGTCCTGCCCGGAAGCGAACAAACCATGGCCATGGACAATGGCCGCGCCCGATCCTGCCACGGCAGGCGGCAGGGTATTGCACAGCCCGGTAGGTCCGGTTCCGACCTCGCCGGGCACGATGGGCACGCCTTCCACGGTCCGGCATTCAGTGCATTTGATGTGGCACTGCCCCCGGTTGTCGCAGTCGGGCTTGTCGCAATCCATGGACAGGATCACGGAAAATTTCGGGTGGCCGTGCAGGATGCAGCGCACATCGGCGCGGCGGTAGCCCCCTTCGTGGGCGGAGAGTTCGGACGACGCGGTCAACCCGTGGGTGGTGGACCCATCCATGGGACAGGGATCAATGCACCCCTCCAACTCGTCCAGGGAGCTGCCGGTCTGGCTGATATGGACAACATCCCCGAGCCGGTAGGAGATGTTGCCGAAAAAGGAATCCACCAGACCGTAGCCGACCACGGCCCGTCCAGCCTCGGCCAGGGCCGCGAGCACGGTGTCTTCGTCCCCGAAAGGACCTAGCGCGAGATCGGGCAAGTCCAGGCGCGGAGGCGGGAGTTGCGCCACCACCGCTTTGAAGACCGCCTCATATTCGGCATCCACCGCACCCCGACGGACAGCGGCCAGATACCCGGAGAAAAAGAGCACGAAGCAGGCAAAGATGGTGGAGGAATAGAATACGAATCCCTGCTCCGGGCTGACCGTGCCAAAGGAAATGACGCCCTCGCCGGGAATGACCACGGCCTTGCGCCGTTTGAGTTGCGCGGCCATGGCCTCGGCGGAGAACTCGCGGCAGACCGGAATGTCGTGCAGGAAGGTGCGGGTCTCGGTGTCTTCGGGGCGGATGCCGTCCAGGTAACGCCGGGCCAGGAAATCGAGAATGGCGGCATAGGGTTCGGCAGGCCGGGCAAAGACCAGGGAATTGATGGACAGCCGGTCGAACACCCCGGCCAGCTCGGCACAGCGCGGGTCCTCGCGGTTCCAGACCAATTGGTCATCCAGGCCGCCGACCAGAGGAGCTCCGGGCAGGCACAACCCCTGCCCGACCAACTTGCGGGCATATTTTTCGCACAATGTCTTCATGGCGCAAGCTCAAGCCCGAGGGCCGCAGCCTTGTCCCGCGTGGGCCGCCCCTCCTCATCCAGACCGCGAATGGCGTAATACCGGGCGCGGGCATCGAGAAAGGCCGCCCGATCCAGGGGATGGATATCCACCCCGCCGCCCGAGGTGCCGGACTCGGTGAAGAAGCGCGGCGGCAGATCATCATCACAGGCATCAAACCCGTTGAGGAAATTCATGATCCGTTCATTGTAATAGATGCGTTCGCCCCGCTCCAGCAGGTCGTGGGCCGAAGACGGAACGCCGGTTACTGCGGTGTATGCCTTGGCATACTCCTCCAGCCCGGCCGCGAAAAAGATGAACTTGCAGGCAGTCAGGGAATCCACCACCGCATTCTGGTCCTCGGCGATCTTGACGATACGCGCCTTGCCGCTAAAGGAAAATCGGTCCGTGGCCACGGGCTTGCGCAGGATCTCATGGCTCACCGGGTAGGCGCGCAGATGGCAGCCGCCCCGCGTGCTCATGACGTAAGCCAGCGACATGCCGTAGGCCCCTCGCGGATCGTAGGCGGGCAGCTCCATGCCTTTGACCGACATGGAAAGTTCCTCCTTGTCGCAGGACTGGGCAAAATCCAGGGAACCCTTGCCGAGATACCCGCCGTCCGCCATATCGTAGAGGGCCTTGGTCAGGGTACGGACGGTAAAATCCTCACCCATGATTTCACGATAGCAGGCCAGGGTAGCCCCGACCGAAATGGCATCCATGCCGAATCGATTGCACAGGTCATTGGCCTGCATGACCATATCCAGGTCCGTGTTCCCGATAAGTGCGGTGAAGTGGGCCATGGTCTCGTATTCCGGCATGGCGCGACCGTCGGACGCCACCTTCTTGCAGAGGATATGACATCCCTTGCATCCGTGCTTTTCCGGGGCGTATGCCTTCTGGTAGGCGGCGGCATTGAGCTTGGCCGCGCCCGCAAACCGGGTATGGCGAAAATTGTCCGTGGGCATCATGCGACGCGAGTCCATGAGATCGTAAAGGGACCCCGTGCCCCGGCAGGCGAATCCCTGCTGGCCCAGAAGCACGGGCGAAGCCGCCGTGAGCCGAAAAATTTCCTCACGCGCCTCCTTCAGGGCTGCCTTGTCATGCACGCGGACCTTGCCCGTCCCCTTGACCCGGAGGTACTTGAGACGCTTCCCCGCCCAGACCAGCCCCAGGCCGCCCCGCCCGGCCGCGTGATGGCGATCCACCACAATGCAGCCCAGTGAAGAACCGTTCTCTGCCGCCGGACCGATGACGGCCACGGAAGCCCCGCCCGATCCCAGCCGGTCAAAGGCCACATCCGTGGTCTCGCCCCACAGGTCGCTCTCCACGATTCGGACTTCGTCGTCCACGATCTCGATGCCGCAGGGAGTGCTGCTCCTGCCCGTAATCACAAGCCCGTCCCACCCCGCTCGCTTGAGCTGGGTCGCGAGCCTGCCGCCCACCGAACAATCGCAGATGGCCCCGGTAAGCGGCGAACGGGACATGATGGTCCCCCGCCCCGACGTGGGGGCAATGGTGCCGCAAAGCGGTCCGGTGAAAACGAGCACCAGCATGTCGGGATCGTCCCATTCCAAGGTGCACTGCGGGCGCAGGTAATATCCGGCCAGCCCCTTGCCGCCCAGGTTTTGTTCATAAACCGAACGGGAAGGGTATTGACCGACCATGTCGCCGGTGGTGAGATCGATATGCAGGACCTTGCCGGTCCAGCCGAAAAAGGAATCGCCCATGCCTGAGAGAATCCCACGAACTCCCTGAAAAGGCAATAAGTTGACCCCGGATGGAAAACAGGTATTCTGTCGCACCGGAGGACGGCATGGCCAAAAAGGAAATCGATAAATCCCGTCGCAACTTTCTGTTCGGCGCGGTGAACCGCATCAAGAACGAACGATCCAGCGGTCCGGTCGCGTCCACGGCCGCGTCCATCGACACCATCCATGCGGCCAACGCGCTGTACGTGGATGAGGACTGGGACGCCGCGTGTCTCAAGTACAAGGAATGTCTGGAAGATGACAAAAATGACGCGGACGTCCGCTACCGGCTGGGCGTGTGTCTGTACAAGGCCGGGAAATATCGCCAGGCCAAGCTCGAATTCGAACGCGCCCTGCGCATCCAGCGCGACTATCAGGACAGCCTGCTCTATCTCGGTCTGACCCTGGTCCGCCTGGACAAGCCGGACAAGGCCGTGGCTCTCTGGAAGCAATATTTCAATCCCCTGGCCATCAGTGTGCAGCGGGAACTCAATCTCCAGATCGGCATGCTGGAAGAAGACATGGCCGATCCCGCCGACATGATTGCCGAGGCCGTGGAAAAGGCCATTGTCCTGGCCGGAGACCACGTCGGCTGACCCCGGATACGCCCATGAGCATGAACATCGACCAGCAACGCCCCACCCTGGCCCGGATCGAGAAATTCCCGTTCGTCGTCTCCGGCGCGGTTTTCCTGACTCCGCTGCTGGCGGCGGGAGCGGCAGGCTGGTGGTTCGGCCCGGCCTGGGGCGTGGCCGTGCTCGTCCTGACACTGTGGAGCGAAATCGTCCTACGCGCCGCTGCCGTGACTCTCCCCGGCCGCCGCAAAAAAGACAAAGTCATGGCCCCGCTGGTGAAAAAAACCTTTTCCTGCCACACGCCCGACCCCGCGCTGGGTTGGGGTCCGGCCCCGAACAAACGCACCCAAAACAATTTCATCATCCCCCGCAAAGGGCTCCGGCTGGACTACACCGTGACCACGGATGCCGCTGGACGCCGCCTGACCTCGGAAACCGCGCCCCCGGCAGGACCGGGCATCAGCTTTTACGGCTGTTCCAATACCTTTGGCTGGGGCCTCGACGACCAAGCCACCTACCCCTGGCTGGTGCAATCGGACCGCCCCGACCATCGCGTCCACAACTACGGCGTGTCCGGGTACTCCCTCTATCAGATATTGCTGCGCATGGAGCAGACCATCGAACGCGACAAGCCCGCCGTGGTGGTGCTCGGGTTCTCGCCCGGCCTGGAGGCGCGGTCCATATCCGACCATCACTACCTGCGCGTCCTGTCCGAACAGGGCGGCACCCCGCCATCCTGCCTGTCCGTGGAGGGAAAAAACGGCAAACGCAGCCTCAAACGTTTCGGCCTCGAAGCCTACAAACACCTGCCGCTTTCCGACAAAAGCCCGCTCATCAAGCTGGTGGAAAGACGGCTGAATCGACTGCTCTACGCGGGTCGGGCCAAAGGCGATGCCCGCCGCAAGACCACCGAGCACCTGCTCCTGCTCATGGAAAACCTGTGCAAAAAACATGGGGCAATCTTTCACGTGCAATACCTGGTCGCCAACACGGGCTACCGGGAATTCCTGCACCAAACAGGCATGAACTGGGCACCCGGCCCGGTGGATCTGGATCAATGCGACCAGACCGGAAACTACCGCTACCGTCTCGCGCCTTTTGACGGCCACCCCAATCCCCCGGCCAACCAAGAATTCGCCAAGGCCCTGGCCCCGGTGCTCGACGCACTCATGAAAGACGGCACCTACCGCCCCGCCCCCGGAGCATTCGGCACCACGCCCCGCGACGAAGCCACGGAATCCGCCATTTATCCGGTCTTTTAGACACGCACCCAAAACAAACTGCCCGAATAGCCAAAAGCCGGCAAAACCAATCAGGGCTACGCGGGCTTGAATTCAGCAACAAACCGTCTGCGCATCCTGGACATCAGAAAACCGCCTTCGGCTATCACCAGTCCACCGCAAGCTGTGGTCATATTCAAAGGACTTTTCTCATTTGTTAACGAAAAACAAAAAAGAAAAGCCCTTACACGGTAATGCAAGGGCTTGATCTTATGGCAACAGAACCGACGAGACTCAAACTCGCGGCCTTCGGCCGGATAACGCGCCGGTTCTCTCTGTTCGACTGCGCAGATCAATGACTCTGCAACGATCAGCCTTTCTTGACTACCGAGGTCTTGAGCATCATCGAACCAAATCCCGGGATCTTGCAGGAAATGTCATGAACACCGTCATCAGGTTCTACCAATCTGATGTTCTTGACCTTCGTCCCCTTCTTGATCGGGGAGGATGCGCCTTTGACCTTTAAATCCTGAATAACGACGACTGTGTCTCCATCGACCAGGACATTGCCATTCACATCCTTATAGACCTTCTCCGCCACATCTTCGGCTTGAAACTCAAAGCCACATTCCGGGCAAACAAGAGCCGTTCCGTCGGAATACACATACTCACACTTACACTGCGGACAATTCGGTAAATCTTCCATAACGACCCAACCGGTTATTGATTACTTTTTCCAAAAGAACGGGAGAATACATTAATAAACACAATCCATTCAACTATACAAAGAGCGGACAATCCGCAACTTGCCAAAACGGTAATAAAAAGTCCTTACACGGCAATGTAAGGACTTGATCTTTTAGTGGCGGAGGCGACGAGACTCGAACTCGCGGCTTCCGGCGTGACTCGTGAACTTGTCCACCTTAAATTCGCCGCTCAGTGGTCCGACAAAGTGGACCCACTTCTAACAAACTCTTACCTAAATCGAGCGGAGGGGTCTCATTGAAGCCTTCCTCGGCAGAAACCGGAAGAAGATTGACTCCAAAAATGGTGCGAATGGGGACAGCTTGATCGCTGAAGCGTGAAAATGCCACTCGTTTCGGTTGTGATACCAGATTTTTCAGGAAATTGGACGCACCTCTCCCATCGCTGGACATGGAGCGGGGCGTTCAGATCAGGTCCAGACGAATTTTGGAGCGCTCAGGCAGCGCTCCCACAGTTCTTTGAAACGCAACGATTCCATGGCGATCGCCGTGACCTTGAGTACGGTTTTGCCAGCATGGGACACCACCTTGGCGGCGACGTCCACCAAGGTGCGACGCAGTGTGGTCGGGAAAGACTTGACCGGTACCACCGGCTCACTCACATCTTCCTTGAACGCTTCAAACAGGAAGAAGCCGAGGAGCATGGTGTAATAGAAGGCGGCGTTGGGCACGAAGCGCTGGAACGGCAACTCCTCGAATCCGAAATCCTTGAACGCCCTGTGCACCAGTTCGTCCGCGCCCCGCTGGTGGTAGGAGTGGATGATGGCATCGGTTTCGGCCATGAACGCGAGGCCAGCCTCCTGCAATTGCTGATCCACGACACTATCCATGCCAAGGTTGGTGTAGACGATGGTGCCTGGTCTTGATCCGGGTAGCAGGAACTGCTTCTCTTCCAGTAAAGGTCGCCAAAAGATGGTCCTGAAGGACTTTTCCCAGGACTTGCGGCGGTCGCAGAACTCGTAGCACTGCCAGACATCCTCATCGGTTTTGCCGAAGTGATGCTGAAAGGCGGTTTCGGGAAGTGCCCCAATCATGGCCTTGATGTCGCTATAGAACTTGCCTGCGCAGATGAAACCGATATCCAGCCGCTCCATCTCGTCGAAGAGCTCCTGGTCGAAGAATCCGGAGTCCATGCGAATGATGATGGGTACGGTCTTGCTGTAGCGGGTACGGATCATGCGCACCACGTGACGGATCATCTTCGGGGCTGAGTCGCCGTTGAGAGAGTGTTTGTCGCCGCCACGGAACACGGCGTCTATAATGTAGCGGCCCCAGGTCATCTGGAGAGGCTGAAAGCCCAGAACCTTCTTGTAGGTGGGCTTGACGCCGTGACGCTTCGGCGCTTGGTCGTTATCCATGACCATGGTGTCGATGTTCAGTTCGATCACTTCTGGGCTGGTCATGCTGAGTCGCCAAAGGAAGAGTTGCTGCAACAGACGGCGAAAAAGATAGGTCCGTTGTGCGGAGAATGATTGGTAGAACCGCTTGACGGTGTGCGATGAGGCCATGCTCTTGATGTCTGTTTCGATGGCAGCCGCGTAGCCCGGATCTTTGGTCAGGACATCAAAGTGGGCCAAGTGACGGCTGGTGCCGTCAAAGAGGAAGCAGAGCACCTGCTTGAAAAGTTCATCGATGGGCGTGCCCTTGGGGTTCTTGCGCATGGAGCCGAAAAGGCGGTTGATGTGGGGGGAAAGACCAATGCCACGAATGTAGCGAGCAAAGAGGTTGAGCCCGGCCCGGCTTGTCAGACAGTCGTTCGTGACTTGGACATCGTCGATGAATTTTGCTTTGGTTCTCTTTGAGTTGGACATCCAGCCCTCCACCAAATGGGTGAAACGTTCATGACGTAGTGACTGGATGTGATTGTAAACAAAAACAAGGTGATATGCCAGCTTTGATGTTGTGTCAGGCTGGAGAATCGCTCAGATTAGGTCTTAGGATGAAGAAGGTTAATGGAGAATGGGAAACCCATTCTATTGTGAGCAAAAGAGAAGGTCCCAAAACAGAGGTTGTCTTCGAGAAGAAGACACCTGACTACCCAGACGAAGGCGAATAAAAAAAAAACCCGCCGGAGCGGGGGGGGGATGGATAATTATGGCTTGAATGTTTGGTAAAAGGCATGTTCTAAGGCCTCTGTTAATGCGCACCCTGTTTGTTCAATGTCGTCGACAATCTCTCCGTTTAGTTCTTGTTTCAGGAATAATGTTTCTGAATCAAAGTTGTTCAGTGTAATCGATTTTCTGAAATCTGAGAGATGTCTATTGGCGACTTTTATGCCGATTGCATCCAAGGCTTTCAAATGTGTAGCCACACGCTGTATCTGAAATCGTATACGAGACGAAAGCTGTGAGTCGTGAGCTTCTCCGGTGTGGTACTGCCTGGCTGAGTCTATGGTGTTGTCGATCGCCTCACTGCATTGAGCAATGGCACCTCGGCACTCTTTCCTCGTTTCTCTTTTGTTGTTGCGTCGATCAACTACCCACCATCCGATTACAACCAGGGCTAGCGTGGCAATTCGTAGTAAGATGGATATGATTTTTTCATGCTGCTCTATGAAACAGAGGATGGTTTTGAAATCTAATGTTTCTACTGGGGGCATGCTTTAGCTTTTGTGATGTACTCAGTGATTTCTTCTATTAGGCTTTCATCGGAAGTCACTAGCTTGATGGCAAGAACCTTTTCACGTTCAATACACTCCCTGACCAAACCGCCGAAGGCTTCTTCAAGAAAAGAAGAACCATACCCTCGAGTCCCATCAAGTTCGAGAGTGATATCCTTGTTTGCTTCCAAGGCGGGCTTGAGAATTTCTTCACGGAATTTTTGCCCGCTGTAGGGCCCGTCTTCAAAGAATCTACCCGCTGGATAGCGGGAAAAATCCTTTGCAATATTTATTGTCTGGCTTTTCATTTTTAGTTTTCTCCTATCGTTTCAATTGGCATTGACCACTCAATGAGTGTGCCACTGATGGAGTTCTTGTAAAGGTATGACCCCTTATTGCCGTTGTCAATTCCATAGCGTCCGCGGTTGCTGTGGATGGAAAGGAAGGAGCCTTGAACACCTTCCACAACTTTTACAAATTGACGCAAGCCTTTCCCCCTGTGTGATTGATTTGTTCTTGAAACGCTTATCTCAATAGCGTTCTTGATCAGGTCTGAATCGGATGGGGAGGGGAGTAGTTGTTTAATGTTCTGAAACCATGATGGCTGTTGTACCGGCAATGACTTTGGAATACCTATGCCTAAATCACAGAACACCACATGCAGCCTTCCGTCTTTTATTTGAGAGAATGCCCACCACGATTCAGTACCGTTTGCAACAGGTCGGTCTTTATTCATAATGTAAGCGTGGTGGTGAGTATTTGCCATCGCCTCTGTTATACCCACATAGAAATCTTTTTGTTTTGTCTCAGTGATTTTATCGTCCACGTGGCTCAATATGCGGTCATAATCTTCGCCGGTGACACTATTACCAGAAGTGAATTTCCAATTCACAACATCATTGGCCCGAGCTGAAATTTTTTTGCGATACTTTAACAGCTTAAGAACCCCAATCTGCTGTAACACTTCCATCACTTTACTGTTGTGGGAGCGATTACACCTTATCACAGGGCACTTACGGCCCAACACATTAATGAGGTTACGCAATTCAGAAACAAAAAGCAGAGTGCCGCATGTATGCATCCTTTCGGTCGCAGAGAAATCAATTAATGTTTTCTTCTTTTTAAGCACCGATTTAGCCATTTTTTTTATAAATTGGATAACGGCGTTCCGATTGTTTTCATCATACGTCAAAGCAAAACGACGAGGCGCGGCTATTCTGTTAAATTCTACATACCGCCTTCTCTTTGTGTCGAACCCATACTTTCGATTAAAGTGCCTACGAGTTCTGATTCTAGTGAGGCGCTCTACTCGCTCTTTGGCTTTTGGGCTTAATTTATACACAATCAGCTAGGTCCCATTCCTTTTCTTGATAGACGCCTACTATCACTTACCGTCAATTACGACAATAGGAGTGGGGACTATTGTGGGGACCAAAATAGAAAAAAGAAAAAGGACCTAGAGAATTATCTCTAAGTCCTTGATCTTTCTAGTGGCGGAGCCGACGAGACTCGAACTCGCGGCCTCCGGCGTGACAGGCCGGCGTTATAACCAGCTTAACTACGGCTCCGCACTATATAATAAAGGGCGTTAAGCTTTCCCTCTATGTCAAATATGGTGGGCGCTACAGGGCTCGAACCTGTGACCCTCGCCTTGTAAGGGCGATGCTCTCCCAGCTGAGCTAAGCGCCCGCAGGAAGAGTGTCTTTAGCCCGGCTCACTCTGGCTTGTCAACCCCATTTTACTGAGATTTTTACACTGCCAGCCGGCACTCTTGTCCGCGTTCAGCGAAATGGCATACTGCCCACAGCCGAACGCTTTGTCAACGCTTTTTAAATAATTTTTCTTCCTACCCAACCGACCGAAATGACAGCCTATTTCATGGACAGAATCAGTCGTTTTCCTTTGCGGGAAAGCCAGCACAGGGGCAAGCCGCGATACAACAGTCCCACCGGCCCCCGGCCCGCCCGAAAATCCAGGCTCTGGCCGGACAGAAGTCGTACCAGAAGATCCTCGTCATCCACGTCCAGAATGTCCACCCGACCGCCGGGGGCGGGGATAAGCACCCTGGCCTGGCCGTCCGGTCGGAACGTGGCCCGATCGCCCCGGCCCGCCACCTTGCCCAGCCCATGCCCCTGCCAGCGCAGGGAACCGGGAACACGCGTCAGCGACTCCCGGTGCAGAAAATACGCCTTGCCCCCAAAATCGTGTACCTCGCCCGGCGGCAGCGCGTCCCAGGCCAGTCCTTGACACCCGGACAAGGTCGACACGTCGAGGCAGCGGCCCGGCAGGGTCCGATTTTGCTCTTGTGAACCGGGATTTGCGCACCCGTCCCCGATCTTGCGGAATCGGGCCAGAAAAAATCCCTGGCCGTCCGACCCGTCGGCCACGCGCAACACGCCGTCCATCCCGACCAGCTTTGGCTCACCGAACACGAACCCCGATGGCGCGGCAAGGGGCACCAGCTCAAGATCGAGATGCTCCAGCGCCCACGCGACCTGCGCCTCGTTTTCCTCCACATTAGTAGTGCAGGTGGAATAGAGCACCGAGCCACCCGACGCGAGCAAGGCCGCAGCCTTGGTCAGGAGCGTCTTTTGCAACGCCACCAATGGACCGGTCTTGGATTCGCCCCACAGCTCCAGGACCTTGGGATTCTTGTCCACCGTGCCCCAGCCGCTGCACGGCGGGTCGAGCTGAATGAAGTCCCAGGAATTGTCCGGAAACGGCAGGTCCTGGGCCTGCGCCTTGGCCGTGGCCGCGTTGGTCGAAGCGGTCCGGCGAAGATTGGCACGCAGGGTGCCGATGCGGTCCGCCGAGGGCTCGGCCGCAAACACGAACCCGGTTCGGCCCACCAGACGGGAGAGCAGGCCGGTCTTGCTGCCCGGGGCTGCGCACATGTCCAACACGCTCGCACCCGGCGGCGGATCGAGCAAAAGTGGCGGCAGCATGGAGGAACGATCTTGAATGTATATATAGCCGAACCGCGAGGCCAGACTCTCCCCCAGAGGGAAGGGTTCACAGACAAGACGGCGGGCCAATGCGTAAAAAGGCTCCGGCTCGAAGGCGAACCCCTGTGCCTTGAGCAGGGCCTCCACCACAGAAATCTGTTCTTCGGCACAGGTCAGCCGGAATGTACGGAGCGGATTCGTCATATTCTCTTCTCCTGGGGAAATCCTCCGCGACAACGCGCCGCGGAATCCCCGCCCAAAAAGCAATACAGGCTTGCCCCGGCCGAGGCAACCGCTCAACTCTCTTTGCATCCTGGTGCGGAAACTGATACAAGGTCCTGCCACGCAACGTGCTCCCACCGTGCGGGCAAACAAGGAACACCATCCCTTTTCGGAGGAAAAATGCTCAAAAAATACACTGTCTCTACCTTGGCAGCCGTCCTGACAGCCCTGCTCCTGGCCGCTCCGGCTCTGGCCCAGGATGTCAAAAAATTCGCCGTTCTTCCCTTCTCCTACACCGGACCGCAAAAGTACTCCTATTTTCCCAAAGCCTTCCAGGCCAGCTTGAACAACGATTTGGAATGGTCGGGCCACGTAATACCCGCCAGTGACGCAGCCACGGAGGAAATGGTCTCCCCCAAAAGCAAGGCGGACGCGCTGAATCTCCTGCGCACCTCGGGGCTGGACTACATCGTGACCGGCTCCATCTCCATCCTGGAAAAAGAGGCGACTCTCGATCTGGAGGCCTTTGGCAAGGACGGCGCGACCTGGTCCAACTCCGGACAGATGGGCATTGACGAAATCACCCCCTGGCTGGACGGGCAAAGCAAGCTCATCATGGGTGACGTCTTTCACCGCCCCGGTTACGGCACGGCCGAAAAAACAGCCAAACAGGAAACGGCAAAGAACCCCACCGCACCGACCAAACAGGGCAACGCCGCGTTCATTCAGGCAGATGACCAATACACGGAGGACAGGCTCAACCCGCAATTCCGGTACGAAGGCGGCACGGAAAGTGTCGGTCGCTGGCGCAGCCAGACGCTGCGATTCTTCTCCACCAGCATGGTCGTGGGTGATGGAAACGGCGACGGCAAGAATGAAGTCTTCTTTCTGACCAAGACAGGCCTCGCCGCCTACCGCTTCCAAAACGAAAAGCTGGAACTCCTGGATCACATGGAGCTCTCATCCAACACCAAATACATCCGCCTCGAATTGGTGGATGTGGACAAGGATAACATCCCCGAATTGGTCATCGGCTCCTACCAGATGCACTACACGAATCTCACCCGGGCACCCGAGGGATGGATCAAGTCGCACATCGTTTCATTCAAGAACAGCAAATTCAAATTCATGGTCAAGGACTACAAGCGATTCCTGGGCGTTCTCCGCATGCCGCCGACCTACACGCCGGTCCTGGTAACCCAGGGCAAGGGCGTTCGGCATCTCTATGACCAACGGATCAATGAAGCCTATTACAAAGATGGTGACATCACCATGGGACAAAAAATTCCCTCGCCCGAGTTCGGCAATATCTACAACATGACCTACCTGCCCGAGGGAAGGGGGTACAAATACGCGGTGCTCGATGATTTCCACCGGCTCAAGATATACAGCCAGACCATGGAGCGGCTCTATTCCAGCGACCAGGACTCCTACAACAGCTCCGGTATCTCCGTGGAAGTGAGCGAACGACCCGTGGGCATGGGACCCGGCCTGAGCGACGAATCCCCCGCCAGCTATAATATCCCGTTCCGGATGCTGGCCGCTTCCCTGTCCAAGAAGGGCAAATATGAGCTTCTGGTAAACAAGGACCTGTCCATGTTCGCCCAGGTGTTCGAACGCTTCAACTACTACTCTCAGGGCGAAATTCACGCCCTGGCCTGGGACGGCGTGGGTATGAACCTCGCCTGGAAAACACGCCGCATCAAGGGCCAAGTCTCGGACATCGCTTTGGCCGACATCAACAACGACGGCAAGAAGCAGCTCGTGGTCCTGCTCAACACCTTCCCCGGCGGCATGGGTTTCAACCAGCGCAAGACCGTGGTCCTGGCCTACGATCTGGACACACCATAAGAGCATAGGCGATTTGAGAGACCGCCTTTGACCATATGTATCTTCCAAGGAGAGAGAGATGAAACGATTGCTGACCCTGCTGGCCGCCGTGGCCCTGACCGGCCTTATGGCCGCCACGGCCCTGGCCGGAACCACCCTGACCTATGCCAACTTCCCGTCCGCCAAGACCTTCCCCTGCGTCCAGATGGAGCGGTGGAAAACCGAGGTGGAAAAACGCACCAATGGTGCCGTCACGGTCCAGACCTTCCCGGGCTCGACCCTGCTCGGCGGCAAGAACATGTTCCGCGGCGTGCAGACCGGCCAGGCAGACATCGGCTGCCTCAGCCTGCCCTACTATCCCGGCGTGTTCCCGGCCATGTCCTCGGTGAACCTTCCCGTGTCCTTCACCTCCACCGAGGTGGCATCCCTGACCATGTGGGACCTCTTTCAGAAGTACCAGCCCGAGGAATTCAAGGACGTCAAGGTTCTGACCATGTTCACCTCGGCCCCCTCCCACATCATGAGCAAGGTTGCTGTCAGAAATCTGGACGACCTGAAAGGGCTGGAGTTGCGCGGCGCGGGTTCGCTGGTCAAGATCATCGATGCCCTGGGTGGTCGCGGGGTGGGCATGCCCATGTCGGACACCCCGGAAGCCCTGCAAAAGGGCGTGGTCAAGGGCGTGGTATCCTCCTTTGACGTGCTCAAGGACCTCAATTTCGCCGAGAGCTGCCGCTTCGTGACCATCACCAACCTGCCGGTCTATCCCTTTGCGGTCATCATGAACAAGGCCCGCTGGGAAGCCCTGCCCGACGACGTCAAAAAGGTCCTGGACGACCTGGGCCGCGAGCAGTCCCAGTGGACTGGTGCCTACCTGGACGACTACGTCAACAAGGCTCTGGCCTGGGGCAAGGAAAAATATCAGGTGGAAGCCATCACCCTCTCTGATACCGATTACCAAGCCATCAGCGCGACCACGGCTCCCATGATCGCCGAATGGAAGGAAGCGGTGGCCAAGAAAGGCCTGGACGGCGACACCATCCTGAGTGACATGCTCACTCTCAAAAAGAAATACGAAGCCGAACTCGGCAAGTAACCCTAACGCAACGCGCCCTCCGCCACCCGGTGGAGGGCGCTTTTCGTCACACCATGATAGACACACTAGACTCGTTGAGCGGCTATGTGGCCAAGGGACTGAGCTTTTTGGCCGGGCTTCTTCTCGTGAGCATGATGCTTCTTGCCTGCACCAACATGGTGCTCCGCGCCGTATGGGTGCCGGTACAGGGGACCTTCGAACTCATGGGATTCCTGGGCGCGGTGGTTGCCGCCTTTTCCCTGGCACTCTCCCAGCGGCAGAAATCCCACATTGCAGTGGGCATCCTGCTGGCCCGCTTCCCGGCCACGGTCCGCCGTCTGGCTGATAGCATCACCAACCTCGCCTCCTGCGGCTTCTTTGTGCTGGCAGGTTTCGAAACATGGAAATGGGCCTCCTTTCTCGTTGAAACCGGCGAGGTATCCGAGACCCTGGGAATCGTGTTCCACCCGTTCGTCTTCGCCACCTCGGCGGGTTGCTTTGCCCTGGCCTTCGTGCTCCTGGTGGACACCCTCAAAACCCTGACAGCGCGGAAGGTGCGATAATGGACCCGATCACCGCCGGAATCCTCGGCACCCTCCTGCTGCTGGCCGCCATTTTCCTATTGCGCATCCCCGTGGGTTTCGCCATGGGCATCATCGGTTTCCTCGGCTTTGCCCATGTCCTCAACTGGAACGCGGCCACCGGCATGCTGGGAACCGAACTGTGGAGCGTTTTTTCCAAATACGGCCTGACCGTCATCCCGCTGTTCATTCTCATGGGCCAGATATGTTTCTACTCCGGGGTCAATGAACGCCTCTACAAATCCGCCTACGCCTGGATGGGCGAGATTCGGGGCGGCCTGGGCATGACCACCATCCTGGCCTGCGCCGGGTTCGCGGCCATCTGCGGTTCCAACTCCGCCACTGCGGCAACCATGTCCACCGTGGCCCTGCCCGAAATGAAGAAATTCAAGTACAACCCGATCCTGTCCGCAGGCTCCGTGGCTGCGGGCGCGACACTGGGCGTGGTCATCCCGCCGTCCGTGGTCCTGATCATCATCGGACTCCAGACCAGCCAGTCCATTGCCCAGCTCTTCATGGGCGGCATGGTCCCCGGTCTGTTGCTCACCGGCCTCTTTCTGGGCACGGTCTGGTACCTGTGCAAACGCCACCCGGACTGGGGCCCGGCCGGGCCGAAGACGACCTTTGCCGAAAAACTCAGGTCCCTGCCCGGCTCCATCGAGATGGTCATCATCTTCCTGCTGGTCATGGGCGGCCTGTTCTTCGGCCTGTTCACGCCCACCGAAGCGGGTGCGGCAGGCGCGGCCCTGTCCCTGATCATTTCCATAATCTCCCGAAAGATCACCTGGAAGAAATTCTGGCTGGCCGTGAACGACTCGCTCAAGATTTCCTGCATGATCATGGTCATCGTGCTGGGCGCGGTCATCTTCGGACGATTCCTGGCCATCACCCGGCTGCCCTTCGAGGCTGCGGGCTTCGTGGCCGGGCTGCCCATCCCGCCCATGGTCATCATCATGGTCATCTGCCTGATCTACGTCATCGGCGGCATGGTCATGGACGCCCTGGCCCTGCTCCTGGTCACCATCCCCATATTCTTCCCGGTGGTCACGGCCATGGGCTATGATCCGCTCTGGTTCGGCGTGCTCATCACCATCGTCACCACCCTGGGGGCCATCACTCCACCCGTGGGGGTCAACCTCTTCATCGTGGCTTCCATGACCCCGGATGTATCCATGACCGGCGTATTCAAGGGGGCCAGCTATTTCCTGGCCGCCTACATCCTGTGCGTGGGGCTGCTCATGGCCTTCCCCGGACTGGTGACCTTCCTGCCCGGCTTGATGCATCAATAGGCAAGGCTCTGACGCAGGCTGCTTGCCAACGCCCGAAAAGAGCGGGTATGATAGAAAAATGGCCATACCCTTCGGCAAACGAGTCCTGAAATGGACACTTCTCTCCGTGCCGTGGCTGCTCGCCCTCGGGCTGGCCGCAGGATGGGGTCTGGCCGTGTGGACGCCGGGCTATCTGGAAAAACTCGTGCCCGAGTTGGCCGGAAACATGGGATTGCCCCTCGAAGAATTCCACATCCGTGACGCCGGACTGTTCTCGGCGGACATCGGGCCGGTCCGGCTCGGCAGCCAAGGCAACGGGCTGCGGCTGAACAACGTCCGGGTCGAATACACGCCCGCCTCGCTCCGGGCCGGGCGGGTGCACCGGGTCACGATCACCGGTGCGGTGCTGGACGCCCGTTTCGACGGGTCCGCCTTTACCCTCCCGATCCTTGATCTGTTGACAACCGGCAACGGCTCGGGCGGTGCAGGACAACCCGTGCCCCAACTGCCGCTTGAGACACTGGCCCTGCATGACGCGAGCCTTCGCCTCGACTACCGGGGCTGCCTCCTCCTGATTCCGTTTTCCACAACCGTCACGCCGGGCCAGGACCTGCGCTTCGAGGGATCGCTCTCCCTGCGAGATCAGCCATTGACCTTTTCCGGCATCCTCGGCCCCACCCTCGACGCCCTCTCCCTGGACCTCACGGCCCGGAATTTCCGGCTCGGCAGCCTGACCGACCTCCTCCCCCATCCCGTGACCGGCAGTGTGGACCTCGACCTCAAGGCCGCCATGAATCCCGCCCGGCCGGAGACCCTGCGGGGGGATGCCCGTCTCACCGTGCGCGACGCCGATCCCGCCCTGCCGGATTTCGCCCTGGACCCGGCCACGCCCCTGAGCCTGAACGCCACCATCGCGGACCGTACCGTAACCCTCACCCTGGGATCGGTCGCGCTGACCGCACCCCATCCGGTCACCCTGGCTGTTCCCGAGGCCCGGCTCACCCCGGACGGCCTGCACGCAAAACTTTCCCTGACCGCCTCCGGGATCACGCTCCCCGTGTCCCTGGATGCCCAACGCGAGGGCGAGCACTGGCGTTTCGCCCTGAACGCGGCCAACCCGGACGCGCTCCGTATGCAGACCAGAGGCCGGGCCATCCGGCTGGGCGGCGTGCGGATCGATTGTACCGGGACCGCGTCGTCCGATGCGGCAGACGTGGTGCTGGAAGCGTCCACCAACCGACTTTCCCTGGAAGGGCTGCCGGTGCGCACCGGACGAATCGCGGTCCGCCTGCCCCTGGCCTGGCCCGCGCCCAAACGCCACACCCCCGGTCGCCTGACGGTCTCGACCATTCGCCACGCCACCCGCACCCTCGGCAACCTCTCTGCCACGATCCGGCAGGAATTCATGGGCATCGGGCTGAACGGTATTCTGGCCTCCGAGCTGTTGCCCGGCCTGCGGGTGGCCCTGGCCGGTTCCGCATCCATGGAGAAGAATACGGCCCGCCTGACCTTTGACGTCAAAAAATACGCCCTGCCCAAGGCCTTCAACCCCGCCACCCTGGTCCCGGCGCTCAAGGATGTCACCTTGACCGGCAACCTTGTGGCCGAGGGCGCAGTGACCATCACCGAACAGGACATGGACAGCCGTTTGGGGGTCTTCCTCAACGACGGCAGTGTTGCTTTCGGCGAGGACGGTATGCGAATCAAGGGTCTCCGGCTCTACTTCGAGTCGCCCGACCTGATCAACTTCCGAAGCTCGCCCGCCCAGATGATCGCCTTTGACGGCCTCAGCGCCGGACCGATCACGATTTCGGACGGGGCGGTCGCCTTCCAGGTGGAGCCCGGCGGGGTGGTGCTGGTGGAGCGTGGCCGCTTCAAATGGTGCGGTGGCCATGTGGAGAGCCGGTCCTTCCGCGTCATCCCCGGTGCCGACGACTACGACTTCGTCCTGTTCTGCTCCGACCTGCGGCTCACCGAACTGCTGCAACAACTGGGGTTGGCCAAGGCTCGGGGCGATTCCGCCTTGTCCGGCGAATTGCCCGTGACCTGGAAAAACGGGAAAATTTCGTTCCATCACGGATTTTTGCACTCCACGCCGGGCCAGGGCGGAACTATCCAGGTAGAGGCCATGCAGGACCTGCTCGCCTCCATTCCCAAAGGCTCTCCGCAGCGGGGCCAACTGGAGCTGGCCCGGGCCGCCATCAAGGATTATGAATACAAGTGGGTTCGGCTCAAGGCAGACACCGTGGGCGATGACCTACTGGTGCGCCTGTCCGTGGATGGCAAGCCCGCCAGCACCCTGCCCTTTGTCTACCGCAAGAAATTCGGCGGGTTCGCCATGGTCGAGGGCGACGTCCAGGGTTCCAATTTCCAGGGACTTCGACTGGATGTGAATTTCAGCTTACCAATGGACCGGATTTTGCTTTATAAGAATCTCATGAAGAGCATTCAATAAGGGGAACATTATGAAATACGTGACCGTCATTGCGCTTTGCGCCCTCCTGCTCACGGCATGGGGATGCCAGACCAGCCACCGGGTCGAAGTGGCCCCGGTGGAGGTCAAGCCCATCCACATCACCATCGACGTCAACGTCAAGGTGGACAAGGAACTCAACGACTTCTTCTCCGACATCGACAAGGCCGGAGCAACCACACCGGAGGCAACCCATGAAAAATAGACTCATCCTGCCCATCGTCGCCCTGGCCCTGTGCCTGGTCGCCAGCGTCGCCCTGGCCGGAGGCATCAAGGACCGCATGGTCCAACGCAAACCCGCCATAGACACCCTGCTCGCCCAAGGCGTGATCGGCGAAAACAACATCGGCCTGCTGGAATACCGGGGGGCCGACAAGGGCCTGCCCGTGGTCAAAGAGGAAAACAGCGACCGGTTCACGGTCTACAAGGCCATTGCCCAAAAGACCGGCACCGACCAGCTCGTGGTGGGCCAACGCCGCGCTGCCCAAATCGCTTCCCAGGCCTCTCCCGGCACTTGGCTTCAGAGGCCGGAAGGCACTTGGTATCAAAAATAAAGGAAGGCATTGGGTGCTCCCTAATCAAAAGGGAACAGGATGGAGTCCGCCTTTGGCGGGAGTTGTCGGGTGACTTCGCCTCCGGCGGGCAAGGACTCGCGCCCTTGCATCCCCCTTTTCCCCCCCTGCGGGGCGGGGTTTCTTTCTTTGAGAATGTACTCAAGGCCACAGTAGGTAATCATTAAACCCTGACCAAAACGGCGGCGTGATGCGCACCGCATTGCGCCGCCCAATACTACCGAGTCCCCATGCCCCAAGCCCAATTCGTCACCGTGACCCCGGCTGAATCCGGCCAGAAGCTGCTCCAATTCCTGGAAAGGCGGTTGCTCGGCGACGTGCCCCGCTCCGCCATTCAGCGCTGGATCAGAAAAGGCCAGGTGCGCGTGGATAAAGGCCGCAAAAAGCCCTTTGACCGCATCGAGGCGGGGCAGATGGTCCGCATCCCGCCCTACACGCCGGGAGAGGAAAACCCCCTACCGCCCGATGCCGCCCTGACGATCCCCTTTGAGGACGAGGACATCCTGGCCATTGCCAAACCCGCCGGCCTGGCGGTCCACGGCGGAGACAAGATCACGGACTCGGTGGCCGGACGATTGGCGGCCCTGTACCCGGACGCCGAGTTCCAGCCGACCCTGGCCCACCGGTTGGATCGGAACACCTCGGGTCTGCTCCTGGCGGCCAAAAACTATACGGCCCTGCGGCGGCTGAACGACCAGTTCGCCTCGGGCGACGTGGGCAAGCTCTATGTGGTCTGGGTCAAGGGATTGTGGACGGAACCGGATGGGACTCTGCTGGAGGACCAGATCGAAAAACAGGGCGCACCCGGCAGCGAGAGGGTCCGAACCGGCTCGGGCAAGATCGCCCTGGCCCAGGTCACGGGCCTGATACCGGGACAGGAATTCAGCCTGGTGGCCGTGCGACTGCTCACCGGACGCACGCACCAGATCCGCGTGCAGCTCGCCTCGCGCCGCCATCCTGTCGTGGGCGACCCGAAGTACGGCAAGGGGACCGAACGCGGCCCCATGCGGCTGCACTGCTACGCCATGCGGGTGGAGAAGGAAACGCTCAGTCTGGCACCGACCTGGACCGGCAGATGGGCAGTGGAAAAGGATGCCCTGCGCCGCGCGCTGGAGCTGCTGGACGATTGAGCCTGCTTGCGACCACCGGACAAACCGGGTATGTAGACATTATCTAGAGAAATCCAAGGGAGAGACGCCATGCATAAAATCGCTTCATTTTTCACCGCCGTGGGCCTGTTGACCACCTTCCTGGCCCTCAACGGTTGCGGGGTCTACGGTGTGGCCGTGGAAGAACGCACGACCGGCGAATGGGCAGACGACAGCAAGATCGCCCTGCTTATCGAGAAGGACTTCCTGGCGGACGACCTGGTCAAATACATGGACTTCGACGCCTATTGCTACCGCCGCCACGTCTACGTCGTGGGCGAATACGAAAGCCGCGAACAGGTGGCCCAGGCGGTCAAGATCGCCAAGGCAGCCGAAGGGGTGCGTCAGGTGACCACCTACCTGCTGCCCAAGCGCAAGGACGATCCCGGTTGCGGCACCCTGGACACGGCGGACCTCTATCAGAAAGTCAAATCGAAACTGATCGGAGACAAGACCATCTGGTCCACCAACATCGATGTGGAGATCGTGCAGTGCAACGTGGTGCTGCTCGGTGTCGTGGGCTCCCAAAAAGAAAAGGCCGCGGCAGAGGCCCACGCCAGATCGGTGAAAGAAGTACGCGGAGTAAAAAGCTTCCTGACGATAAAATAGACGGGGTACCGCATGCGACTGTTCACCGCCAACGCCCATCTTCTCCGAGGAGGACTGACGGTTTGCGTCCTGACCGCCTTGATCGCGGCAGGCGGATGCGCCTCGAAATCCCCGACACCGCCGGGCGCACACCCGGCGATCAAGACACAGGCCCGACAGCCCGCCTCCAAAAAGGCTGCGGCAATAATCCGCACGGCCCAGGCCATGCTCGGCATCCAGTACAAATGGGGCGGCGACTCACCCTACGAAGGATTCGACTGCTCGGGCTTCACCTGGTTTGTGTTTCACCAAAACGGCATCACCCTGCCCCGCGTATCCTGGCAGCAATTCGGTGTAGGGGAGTCGGTGCAGTACAACGAACTCCGTCCGGGTGATCTGATCTTTCACAAGGTCGAAAAGAAAGGCAAAACCCTGCATGTGGGCGTGGTCACGAACAGGGGCACCTTCATCCACGCCCCCAGCTCGGGCAAGCAGGTCATGGAATCGACCCTGAGCAATGCTTACTGGAAAGAGCACTTCGTGGGGGCACGGCGGGTGCTGTAAACGAATGGATGATACACCGAGTTTTTTCCCTGCCCGAATAAAAATACCATGTCGGCACTCCTAAGTTTTGCTGGTAACAGTACCAGTGAAACCAAAACAAACGGGAGGCCGACATGGCAAAGCTCAAGTTATCATCAGTTCATCGATTTGTTGAAGCCTTTTCAGATGAGAAGATTTGGATTGGTGTAGATGTCCACAAGCGCAGCTTCAGCGTGGCTTTGCTCCGGCCTGACGGAATGATTAAGGACTGGACCACCCCAGTCAATGTAGAAGCTTTGACCGCAACCGTTGCCTCTCTTCCTGTGACCATCGGTGCGGTCTGCTACGAATCCGGGCCCACTGGCTTTGGATTGTCCAGGGCTTTGGAAAGTGCAGGAATCAACGTTATCGTCGCTGCGCCCAGCCGCATCCCACGCCCCGTTTCCCCGACCAACAAAACTGATAGTCTTGATTGTCGTAAACTTGCTGAGCTTGCTGCATCCAGATTAATTCGTCCCATTGCCATCCCTTCAGTTCAGGAAGAAGCGTTCCGCACACTTCAACGCCGTCGCCATCAACTCACAGATGCGATTAGAAGATCCAAACAACGCATACGCTCTCTACTTCTCGCGCTCGGCGTAGCCGAACCATCAGGTATTGACCATTGGAGCCGAGACGCACTTTGTGAACTCAAACGATTGGCACTCCCGGCAGGAGCAAAAGACACCCTTGAGAGCTTGCTCGACGAGCTTGAATATTTGGTTTCCGCTCAGAAGAAAGTGGACCAACGGCTTCGTGTAATCAGCCAGGAACAAGACGAGGCGCGTCGAATCGCTGCCATGAGGTCCGTTCCCGGTGTCGGCGAAGTTGTTGCCACAACCTTTGCGGCAGAGATCTTTCGGCCAGGACGATTCAACCGTAGCGAGGAGGTAACGGCCTATCTTGGGCTTGCGCCGATAGTGCGGCAAAGTGGTTTAGGCAAGGGGACAGCGCGCTTACGTCCGGTTGGTCAACGTCGATTACGAAGTTTGCTCATCGAGGCAGCATGGATGTGGAAGCAACGGGATGAGTGGGCGAGAACTTTTTACAACCGAATTTTGAGCAGGCATGGCATTCCGCAAAAAGCGATTGCCGCGCTTGCTCGGAAACTCGCTGCATTACTCTGGCGATTGAGTTTGCCAATCGCAGCAGGATAGATCGCGACGGGCCTTTGGTAGCGTAGACTACGGAATAAAAATGGCGATCTTTTATCGTACCGAATCGGTACTTGGTGCCGCAGAGCACGAATAAGAAAAGGAATACAAATAATTAGCCGCAATGGTGAGGGTGAAGTCTGGCTTGTGAAAAGGTAAAATCAAGAAGAATGGGAGTCCTTGACATGGGGCCGCATAAGAAAAGGCTGCCCCAAAAAAGACCAGGCAGCCCTTTGACCAAACTGAATCAAACATGCACCAACCCCCGTACACGTGACATTAACCTTCCCAAACGGCAAACCGGTTATCCCAATTTACCCACCTCTCCACTACTTCCGTATAGATGTTTTTCGCAACCAGGTAAAGCGGTTGTTTCCATTTACCGGTTCCTCACCAAGCCAACGGTGCCTTGAATGCCTCGGCAAGATCCTGCACCGATTCACCCAACACAATCGTATCGTCTGTTTTAACGATAAGTTTAGAGGAATCGGTCACTTCACCGATACAAGCCAAAATCTGCCCTGCAAAAACAGCCTCGAAAGAAACCCGATCTGCCGCTGCCACGGAAACCACCAAACGACTAGCCGACTCTGCATAGAGCAGACCAACGGGATCCATGGTCCCGACCACCGGGACAGTGGCCAGATCCACGGCCGCGCCAAGGCGTCCGCCGATGCACATCTCGGCCAGGGCAACGCCCAGCCCGCCGTCGGAGCAGTCGTGGCAGGCACTGATCAACCCAGCCTGGGTGGCCGCAAACACCGCCTCATATCGAGCCTTGGCGGACACCACATCCACCTGAGGCACCCGGGCACTGGAAAAACCGAGCTGAGCCGCGACTTCGCTGCCGCCGAACTCCGGCCGAGTCAGACCGAGCACATAAACGAGGTCACCCGGTTTCTTGAAATCGGAGGTCACGCACTTGTTCACGTCCGGGATCACGCCGATGACCGAAAAGAGCACGGTGGGCGGAATGGAAATCTTCCGGCCGCCGCCCTTGTAGTCGTTCTTCATGGAGTCCTTGCCGGACACGCACGGCACGCCAAAACCGAGACAGTAGTGGGCAAGGGCCTGATTGGCGCGCACCAACTGGGCCAGCTTGTAGTGACCGTCGGGGGTGGATTCGGACTGGACCGGATCGCACCAGCAGAAATTATCCACACCGGCCATGTAGTTGACGTCGCCGCCCACGGCCACCGCGTTGCGGACTCCCTCGTCAATGGCGTTGGCCATCATCCAGTAGGTATCAATGTCCGAATACTGCGGGCAAATGCCGTGGGAGATGACCAGTCCGCGGTCGCTCCCCAATTCGGGCCGGATCACGCCAGCATCCGAAGGACCGTCCGCCTTGACGCCGACCATGGGTTTGACCGCGCTACGTCCCTGGACCTCATGGTCGTACTGACGCACCACATATTCCTTGGAACAGATATTGAGACGGCCAAGCATCGCCTTGAGCAACCCGCCCTGATCGTCCACGGCCGGGACCGGGTCATCCGCAATAACCGGACGTTCCCATACGGCGTCGAGCGACATCTGCGGCACCCCGTTGTGCAGGAAATCCATGTCCAGACAGGTAACGATCTTTTCGCCGTACTTGACAAGATATTTGCCGGAATCGGTAAAGGTGCCGAGCACGGTGGACTCCACGTCCATCTCCTCGGACAAGGCCAGGAACGTGTCCAGCTTCTCGGGCGGCACGGCCATGGTCATGCGCTCCTGAGCCTCGGAAATAAGGACTTCCCAAGGCCTGAGACCGTCGTACTTGAGCAGTGCCTTTGCCAGATCCATCTCGAACCCGCCGCAGTCCTCGGCCATTTCGCCGACCGACGAGGACAGGCCACCCGCGCCGTTGTCGGTGATGGCGTTGTACAGGCCGCGATCACGCGCCCGCATCAGGAAATCGTACATCTTGCGTTGGGTGATGGGGTCGCCGATCTGTACGGCCGTGGCCGGGCTGCCTTCGTGCAGCTCTTCGGACGAGAAGGTCGCGCCGTGGATGCCGTCCGCACCGATTCGCCCGCCGGACATGACGATAATGTCGCCCTTCATGGCGCATTTGTCCTGGGAGGGGCGGCCCGCCACCGTGACCGGCATGGTGCCTATGGTTCCACAGTAGACCAGCGGCTTGCCCAGATAACGCTCGTCAAACACGATGGACCCGTTGACCGTGGGAATGCCGGACTTGTTGCCGCCATGTTCCACGCCTTCACGCACGCCCTCGAACACACGGCGCGGGTGCAACAACCGGGGCGGCAGCTCACCATCAAAAAACGGCGAGGCAAAGCAGAACACGTCGGTATTGCAGAGCAGGTTCGCCCCGATGCCGGTGCCCATGGGGTCGCGGTTCACGCCCACAATGCCGGTGAGTGCTCCGCCGTATGGGTCGAGCGCCGAAGGCGAATTGTGGGTTTCCATCTTCACGCAGACATTGATGGTCTCCGAAAAAGCGATGACCCCCGCATTGTCCTTGAACACGGACAAACAGTAATCGCCGTCCTCGCGGGCAGCCGCGTTGCGCTCGCGAATCTGCTTGGTAGAGCCTTGAATGAAGGTCTTATACAGGCTCGAAAGTTCGGTGGTCTTGCCGGTCTCCCGGTTCTCGTATTTGATTTTCGCGGAAAATATCTTGTGCTTGCAGTGCTCGGACCAGGTCTGAGCCAGGACTTCGATTTCGGCGTCCGTGGGGTCCCCGACCAGTCCCAGTCCTTCGCGCTCGGCCCGGACCGCCGGGTCCGCGTAATAGGCACGGATGTCATGCATCTCCCTGACCGACAGGGCCAGGGTGTTGGCCCGGGAGAAATCCATCATCTCCGCGTCACTCATGGTGGACAGCGGGATGACCGCCACCGCGTCGCTGGCCTGACCCGTGACGCGGGCAGCCTTGGGCTCGAAGCCGGGATCGGTCGCCCAAGTCCCGGCGGATTTGTACTCGTAGCGCTGGATCAACTCATTGGCGAGCAGGTCCTTGGCCACATGCTGCACGCCGGTCTCGTCCATATTCGCAGTAATGAGGTACTGCTTGGAGGTGTAGACCTTGACCGCTTCCAGGTCCTTCTTGGACAGGCCAAGCGTCACGCCCAGCGTCTCGCGGGCGGTGCGGCCCTCGTTGTCGGTGACACCGGGCCGGAACCCGACCTCGATGATCCAGTCGAAATCACGCGCCAGGGGCGAAAGCGAAATCTCATGCAGCACCGGATCATGCAGGGCGGCCCGCTCAATGGCCAGGTCCACCTGCTCCTGCGACACCCCTTCCAGGGTGAAGACATTGACGATGCGCACACCGCCCACGTCCATGCCAAGCTCACTCTTGATCTTGCGGGCAATCTTCTCGCCCAGCACGTCACGCACGTTTTCCTTCAAGCCGACGACGACACGACACAGCATGGTCTCTCTCCTATCGCATACATGAAGCAGAAGGCCGGTTGCCTCACCCGAGGAACCGGCCTGAAATCACTTGGTTCTTGTCAACACGAAATCCGCTGCCTGGCTCAGCACGGCCACCTCTTTCCCTTGGCCGAAGGGCGCGAGGCAGGCCTTGGCCTTTTCCACGAAAACAGCGGCTTCGTCGCGGGTCTTTTCCGAATATCTCCCTTCCCTGACCTGCCCCAGAAGGGCCTCGCACTGCTCGTCAGTGAGGGAACCATCCTTGAGGGCCTCAAGCAGCACCTCGCAACCGGCTTCGTCGCTGTCCTCCATGAGCAGGATGAGCGGCAGGGTCACCTTGCCCTCCCGAAGATCACCACCCTCGGGCTTGCCGGTCTCCGAGGTGGGGGAAGCATAGTCCAGAGCGTCGTCCACCAACTGGAAGGCGATGCCGAGGTTCAGACCGTATTCGCCCGCAGCATCCTCCTGCTCGGGCGTGGCACCGGCCAGGGCCGCGCCGCACCGGCAGGCGCACTCAATGAGGCGCGCGGTCTTGCCGATGATGATATTCATATAAATCAGGCGGTCCAGGGACGGATTCCGGGAGAATTCGATCTCTTCGATCTCGCCCACGGCGGTTTCCATGATCCCACGGGCCAGCAGCCAGGAAAGTCGGGCATTGCCGTACCGCGCCCCCATCTCGTTGGCCAGGGCGAGCAGGGCATCGCCGGCCAGGATGGTCTCGGTGCGACCGAACACGATGTGCGAAGCGGTCTTGCCACGCCGGACATCGGCACCGTCCAGAAAATCGTCGTGCAGCAGCGTGGCCGAGTGCAACAATTCCAGGGAGCAGGCCATTGCGTGATAGTCGTCCCGTTCGTAGCCCAAAGCACGAGCAAAAAGCAGGGTCAGCATGGGGCGGATGCGTTTGCCGCCCGAGCTGAGAATGTGCTTGGCGACATCCCGAACCAGGCCGTTCAATTGCTCGGCTTCGGCATCCAAAAAATCATTTATACCGGGAAGTTCCCGTTGAAAATATTGCAGCAGTTCTTTCATATCCACTCAGTATGTCAGTTTGCCGGACGGGAGTAAAGAGTTCTACTTCCCGGAGAAAAGGAAACGGGCACATTCGCCCAGCGCCTTGAGCGCAGCCTTGACGTCCCAATCTTCGGCGGAACGGGATCCCACCAGATTGGAGATGGTCCTGAGTTCCAGAAAGGGAATCCCCTTCTGCCGGGCAGCCAGGGCCAGGGCGAACCCTTCCATGTTCTCGATGTCCCCGGTGTAGCGCGTTTCGAGCCAGCCTGCCCGGTTGGCCGTCCCGGTGACCGAACTGAGGGAGATGGACGAGGCCCGTGCCCAGCCGTCCGCCAGGGGAAGCCCCATTTTCTCGGCATCGTTGACCGGGTTGAGCTGGATCTTGTTCCAGACCGGCTCGCCGTCGATGTATCCCTGGGGAAACCCGATGGCCTTGGCGTCCACGCCGCCGTCCTCATCCAGCAGCCCGTACTCGGGCCAGACTTCCTGCCAGGCAAAACAGGTGGAGCCCAAGGGGAAATCCCCCACGTTGTAGGCCCCGGCAATGCCGAAACTCAGCACGCCTTCCACGTCGGGCCGCCCGAACAACCGCCCTGCGGTCAGGGCCGCGTTGACCAACCCCACCCCCGTGACGGTCAGAAGCAACCGGTGCCCGTTCAGTTCGAATTCCCTGTCCTCCCCCTGCTTCACGGCAGGGGGCCCGGCAAAGCCGAGGGTGGCGTTCATTTCCTTATCAGTGGCAGTGGCGACTATGAGCATATCTGTTCCTTACAATCGCCAATAGGCAATCTGATTATCGTCCAGTTCCGCGCGGTCGAAAAAGCCTTTCACGTCGATGACCAGGGCGGTCTCCGGGTCGGCAAACCACGATTTGATCCCGACGGCGGTGAGCGTGCGGTATTCGTCGTGGGCCACGGCCAGGATAAGCGCGTCCAGGCCGGTCATGTCTTCCAGGGAGCACAACTCGATACCCAGTTCCTCCCGCGCCTCGACCGGATCGGCCATGGCATCGTGCACCAGCACATCCACACCGTAGTCGTCCAGTTCCCCGATGACGTCCACCACACGGGTGTTGCGCAGGTCGGGCACGTTTTCCTTGAAGGTCACACCGAGCACGCCCACGCGCGCGCCCTTGATCTTCTTGTCGTTTCGGATGAGGCGCTTGACCGTGGATTCGGCAATGTACTTGCCCATGGAATCGTTGATCTGACGCCCCGCCAGAATGACCTGGGGATGGAACCCCATGGCCTCGGCCTTGAAGGTCAGGTAGTACGGGTCCACGCCGATGCAATGGCCGCCCACCAGACCGGGCCGGAAGGGAAGGAAATTCCACTTGGTGCCGGACGCTTCGAGCACGTCCAGGGTGTCGATGCCCATGCGGTCGAAGATCATGGACAGTTCGTTCATGAGCGCGATATTCAGGTCGCGCTGGGTGTTCTCGATGACCTTCGCCGCCTCGGCCGTGCGGATATCAGCCGCCAGGTGCGTGCCTGCGGCGACCACGGTGCCGTAGACGTCCTGAAGCAGCTTGCCCGTGGCCTCGTCCTGTCCGGCCACCACCTTGACGATGGTCTCCAGCCGGTGGACCTTGTCGCCCGGATTGATGCGCTCGGGCGAGTAGCCCACACAAAAATCCCGACCGCATTGCAGGCCGGATTCCCGTTCCAGGATGGGCACGCAAATCTCCTCGGTCAGGCCGGGGTAGACCGTGGACTCGTAGACCACCACACTCCCCCTGGACAGGTGCTTGCCCACCGAGCCGCTGGCCCCGATCACGGGCCGCAGGTCGGGCGAGCGGTACTCATCAATGGGGGTGGGCACGGCCACCAGGATGAACCGGGTTTTGGCCAGTTCCGAAAGATCGGCGATAAAAATCAGATCCACCTCATCGCCCACGTCGGCGAAATCAATCTCGCCGGTACGGTCGAAACGGTTGTTCAATTCGTCCACACGCTTTTGCGAAACATCCACGCCCACCACCCGAAAGTGGCGGCCCAGGGCCACGGCCAGGGGGAGTCCCACGTAGCCGAGGCCTACCACGGCAATGGCGTCATCCTTGCTTTTGAGTCCGTCGAACGAAACTATCTTGCTCATAAGTATATGTCTCCGTTTACCCTTCAGGTGGACACAAGCCGCATTCCCGGCTATCACCGAGACATGAACATCGACTGGTCCCTTCTCTTCATCGCAGTGGGTCTCGCCCTGGTCTTCGAGGGGATTCCCTACTTTCTGTTCGCCGAACGCATGCCGCTCATGCTGGTCAAGCTGGCCGAGCAAACACCCAAGTTCCTGCGCTTCATCGGCCTGACGGCCATTATCCTCGGCCTGCTGACCATCGCCTTCGGGCGATCTCTGACGTTCTGATTTCCCGCTACGCGGGATGCCTCTGGCGGGCCTACCGGCGGTCCCTCCGGGGGCCCAAGAACCTTTTGGAAAAGGTTCTTGGGAATCTCCAAAACTTTTTGGTCCGCTTGGCGCCGGTTATCGTTTCACCGCCTTTTGGGCGGTTTTCTTTTTTGATACGCTCTTTTTCGCCGGTGTCTTTTTCGCGGCAATCTTTTTTTCCGCCGGGCCCGCCTTGCGTGCGGGTTTCTCGGCCACATGCAGGTAGACGATGCCGGACATCATGGGCACGCAGTAAACCCGCTCGAATCCGGCGTCCACCAATTCCTGGGCCAATGCCCGCTCGTCCGGGAAGGTCTTGATGGTCTCGGCCAGATACCGATATGCGCCGGGGTCCCTGGAGATACGGTCGCCAATGAACGGCAGGACCTTGTCCAGGTAGAAATTGTACACGCCCTTCCAGACCCGCTTGCTGCCGGTGCCGAACTCCAGGATGCACAGCCGTGCGCCGGGCTTGAGCACACGGAAAAACTCCGCATACGCCTCTTCACGCGGAAGGATGTTGCGGATGCCGAACGCGATGGTGGCCGCGCCCATGGATTCGTCGGGCAGGGGCAGGGCGCGCCCATCAGCCTGAACCGGGAAAATGGCGTCTTCCCGCCCGTTCCTGAGCTTGCGCCCCTTGCCGCTTTCCAGCATGGGCAAAGCGAAATCAAGGGCTGCGATTGTGCTGTCCGGGTACTGCCGGAGCAACTCCACGGACACGTCCATGGTTCCGGCGGCCAAATCCAGCACGGTTTCACCCGGCTTGGGCCGGGCAACCTTGGCCAACCGGTAGCGCCAGTAGATGTCCTGGCACCCGCTCAAGGCGTGATTCAGGAAGTCATACCATCGGGCGATGCGTCCGAACATGGCGGCCACTCGCCTGCCGTGCTCGGCATGGGTGGTAGCGCCGGTTGCGGATTCGCACGGAGACTTCGCCATCTACGCTTCCTTTTCCGCCTCGGCCGGTTCCGTCAGCCAGGAACCGTCCCCGGCTGTCTCTCCAGAGATGGTGCGGATGATATCCTTGTAGATGACATCAAAATTCTGTCCGAAATTGCCGGGAGAAATGCGACCGACCTCAATGAACTTGATGACCACTTCCTTGGCCACCTGGAGCGCCTGCTTCTGATCTTTTTCCATTTGACTATCCCTGTTGAAAAAAAGGAAAAAACCGCCCGGTGGGAAATGGCCTTGACCAACATAGTCAGGGTGCCGGGCGGGAAAAAAGAGAGAAACCGGAAAGCCCCTTTCTTTTTTGCGGAATCTTTAACACGGAGGGACTTGGTTCGTCGAGGGCTTTAAGGGAAAACCGCCATGCGGCAAGAGGCCGAAACTCAACGCGCCTATTCGCCACCCGTGGGTGACAGGCAGGCCCCTTTCGGGGCCGCGACCAGGCAATTGCGCCCGCCCTTCTTGGCCGCATACAAGGCCAAATCCGCGCTCTCGATGATCCGGGCGGAAGCGGTCACTCCACCCTCGTGGGCAACAACCCCGACGCTGGTCGTCATCAGGACATCCCTGTCCCCGGAAAAAAACGGCGAAGCCACCACTGTCCGACGAAGCCGCTCCCCGATACTCCGGGCCTCCTCCAGACCGATGCCAGGCAAAAGCACGGCAAATTCGTCGCCTCCCAACCGGGCGATAGTCCCCTGGCGATGCAGGACCCTGTCGCAGACCTCCACAAAATGGCGCAACGCATGGTCCCCGACCACATGGCCGTACCGGTCATTCAATCCCTTGAAGCAGTCGATATCGAGCAGAAGCAGGGCAAAGACGAAACCCTCATCCAGGGAACGATCTACCTGCTCCTGCAACGTGCTCAAAAACTTGCGCCGGTTCATGACCCCAGTCAGCGGATCGGTGACCGCTTCCTTGCGCAACCGCTGCTCCTCCTGCTTGCGGGCGCGAATATCCACGGCAATGCCCGCGAACTGCTCGGGCCTTCCCCCGCTCCCCTGCCGGACGTTGCCGAGGAACTCCACCCAGCGAATATCGCCGCAGTCCGTGAACAACCGCAGATCGTGACGAAAAACGTCCTTACCCGTTTCGAGGTAGGCCCTGACCGCAGCCATCAGAGGGCGACGGTCCTCGGGATGCACCCAGCCCAAGGCGCTACGCAGCGACAACCGGAAATTGTCCGTGGGCATGGGCACGGAATAGATCAACTCCGGCGAACACCATACCTGTCCGGTCTTGAAATCATACGACCAAGCGCTGCTGTCGGTGATCTGCTTGAGGATGTCGAACTGCTTGCGCTTGGCACTCAGTCGGTCGCGCAGCACAGCGTTGGAAATGAGGTAGCCCGCGGTCTTGAGCAGGGCGATCTCCACGTCGGACCAGTCGTACTCCCGCTCGCAGTCATCAAAACCCAGAGTGCCCCACCACTGGTCCTCGACCATCACCGGGATAGTCAGCATGGACTTGATCTTCTGGACTTCCTGATTGTCGCGTAAATAGCCCGGCTCGATAGAGCTGGTAATCGTTTTCTGCCATTCCCCACGCTGGCGACTCTCGATCAGGTCCCGATATTCCGGGCGGTCGATGGGATTGGTGAACATGGAGAACATGGGCATGCCGATCTGCTTGTACTGCGGCGCGGCCGCCCACTCGAAAGTATAGTTCTGGGTGATATGCGTCCCGGTCAATTGGACGGTCTGGAATATCCACACCCGGCTCACGCCCGTGGCCCGGCCCAGGGATTCAAGCAGGTCGTTGACTCCATCGGGCCACCCCTTGCCGGACGTCAACTCCTCTGCGCTTCGGGCGATGGCCGCCAGCAGTCCCGCGTTGGTGCCCACTTCGTACGAAAGGCCCAGCGTATCGAATTTCCCAGTTTGAATCGGCATGAAAATATTGATTTGCAATAAGCCGAGTCAAAGTCAAGGGAAAGAACCCCGCCGGCCCGATTCCTGTGGACGTCCGATCGCGATTGGCATATTCACCGCCGTCCGGGATCGGACGACATCGCCGACATCCAAAGGAGGTCTGCATGAAAATTCCGTTGCTGACCGCGCTACTGCTCACCGCATCCAATGTCTTCATGACCTTCGCCTGGTACGCCCATCTCAAGGAGCTGAACCAACGGCCCTGGTATGTGGCGGCCCTCCTGAGCTGGGGCATTGCCCTGTTCGAATACCTGATCCAGGTCCCGGCCAACCGGATCGGCTACACCACCCTGACCCTGCCGCAACTCAAGATCATGCAGGAAGTCCTGGCCCTGGCCGTGTTCGCCCCGTTCTGCATCTTCTACATGGACCAACCCCTCAAACTCGACTACCTCTGGGCCGCCCTCTGCCTGCTCGGCGCGGTATACTTCATCTTTCGCGCCTGACCTCCCCTTGTCATCCGGAAAAACGATGACGTGACAGCAGTCGAATTCACCGCCCCAGCCATACGCCTTGCAAATATTTACAAAATAACATAGTGGTTTCAAAAATTTATCAGGACCACCAATGCAAGTCACCATCGCACACCTTTCCGACCTCCATGCGGTCAAGAATCAGAGATGGAAAGATAAAAGCAGCACACTCATAAAAGTGATCGCCAGAAAAAAGCCGGCCATCGCACTCTTGACCGGCGACTGCGTCAACTTTCCCTGGATTCAAAATTTCAAAATTCGAAAGACATTTCTCGACAATCTGGTTGAAGAGGTGAACCAGGAGAGAAAAGACGATGTCTTTCGGATTATCAGCACACCGGGCAATCACGACTGCTTCTTCACCAAGCGTTGGTACGTGAGGATGATGCAAGAACACTGCACATCGGGAAAAGAAGGTTATCTGAACGAATACGAGGAGACGCTCAAGTATGTCTACGATGTGCACAGCATTGCCCTCTTCCCGATCGATTCGACCTGTCAATGTATCAACTTCCTGGGAGGGCGAGTCGACAACGCCTACAACCAGTTCGATGTATTCAAAAAAATATATAGCGAGATGAAGGGCGAACAACACTATCGTCAAGCTTTCAAAATATGCACCATGCATCACCACCCGCTCCCGACTTATACGATAAAGAAAGACCAAAAACGTGAGCCGATGCTCATGATGAGGAACGCCAGGGAGGTGTTGCGGCAAATATCCGACTTCAAAATCCACCTCGTGCTCCACGGACACAAGCACGACTGCACCGACACCCTCTGCAACCCCACTCCCAATGAGGCCACGATGTTTGCCGTCAGTTCCTGCGGCTCATCTTGCAAGCACAACGTCAACAGTAATTCCGTCCGTTTCCACACAGTCATGGGAGGCTTGGCGGAGCGTGTCGAGACGCTGTATTCCAACAACCGCAACTACAGCACCGACACCGCCCCCTCCCCACCCATCAATCTGCTGTCTCACGGCGAAGCCCGAAAAAAAAGATCGAACGACTACCAAAACGAAGACACCTTCATCAAAAAGACACGGGTCAAACACAAAGCCGTCCAGTTGTTGGACACGGGCGATGCCTACGTCGATATCTGGTATGACCAGATCGAATGGAAAGAAGGGGCAAAAGCAGCCAACTACCCCCTTAAGGAGCAGCTTTCGGCCGACATGGGCCGCATACCCGGTGGCAAAATGGGGTTGGGCAACAACAAATTCACCGCTCTGGAAACGTGGCGACGCGATGAATTCCATAATGAAGAGGACTTAAACAAAACCGAACACTACACGATTGAGGTGCATCCGACGGAAACAGGATTCAAGCCAACCTCAGACACCTGCTGCAATATAGCCTACCTGGCTTCCAATCTCTTTTGTCTCAATTCGGAGCAGTACAAACGAGTTTACGGCTCCGCAGCACAAACATACCAGGAAGCGGCGAGCATATCCGTCAACCACCCAACCGAACTGCTCGTACTAAACCTTCGTTTCCCGCAGACAAAAAAACAGAAGTACTTTCCTCAGGATTTTATCGTGGAAGCTGTCCCCAAAGCACAGGGAAACAACACCGAATTGCCTGCGGGGCTCTCCATTATCCAAAGAAAATACAACATCGACGAAATGGAAACGGATTTCCTCGAAAGGAAGAATGCCCTACTCGTCCGCCCGAGCATTTCCGAATGCGAGCTCATAGTCCGCCACCCCCAACCGGATCTCGTGTATATTATTCGCTGGGATGTCGCGAAGGTGACAACTCAGGAGAAATCGTCCTTGGACGACATGTTTGCGGACAAAGAGAAACTGAAACTATTTTACGACGAACTCCTTGAAACCACGACAACTTTTTACAGCGAAGTGTTCGGACCGACGCTCAGACTTAGCCACACGGCAAAAAACCAAAGCGTTGCCTTTTACGAAAATTTGGTGAAAGGTTATCTTACAGACAACTTGCGGGTTGTCCTACTTCAACCCAAGCTTGACGAATGCTGTCTTGAAGTCGAGAAGACCGTCTCCCCGGAAGAATTTAAAAAGGCCAAGCCACTCCCCATTGGCCGAGGGCCTGCGGGAGTGGCCGCAAAAAAACTACGGTCTTGCCATTATCTTAAGAAAAGAGCTAATCTGGACGATAGGAATAATCCATATACACCGGTTGAACCTATCATCGAAGGATTGGACCCGGATGGCGTTCAGTGTTTTCCAATCACCGAGGGGAACCTTTTACATGCTGTCATCAGCCTCGTTTTTGAAAAATTCCCCGATAAACTCGGATTCAACACGCTCATCGACGACGAAGAAGTCCGAGACGAGCTTGTCATGAAATATACTAAACACATATGGTGTTTAGCCCTTAAGTATTTCCAAAATACGAGAAGCAAACAATACGAAAGATTGAGAGGGAACGATGTCTAAACCCCCGTTTAACGTTGCTTTTGCCAACGACCTCAACACGCACTATGCGAGGCGGGACACAAGTTCAACGTCATTCAACGGCATTGTTGTTGACTCCATGCCCCCCGAGCGCGGAGAATCCTGTGACGTGACCGGGAAGGAAGGCTCCGAATTGGGCGACCATCTCGCCTCGAAGTTCTGCTCCAACGCACCGAACTTGACTGTCAAGCAGATTCGAAATCTGTTGTCCAGAAGCTAAAGCCGCCGACATCTGCCTTCCGGCATCCTTACCCGCGTAGCTTTTTATCGCGAATAGCTTTTCTGGCCCCCTTGCCATCATTCACACCCCCTGATATAGACGTAGCTAGTTTTCTAGACTTTTTCCAGATGCAAACGGCAACTGCTCTCAAGAACAGATACTTACACTCCTCCTGCGCCACCTCTCTTCGCCTGCCAGCTTCAAAAATCCGGAAAACCGACGGTGGTTAATTGATCTTCTCGCAAGGAGCAAAAACATGAGCAGCGACGAACTTTCCCGCCTGATCAACGATGTGATGTCCAACCCGGCCATGGTTGCCGAGGCCGCGACCATCACGGAACAGCCCGCCATGGAAGCCTATATCAGGGGCAAGGGATACGATCTGACCCAAGAGGAAATGAACGAGGTCTGGGCCATGGCCTCCAACGTCATGGTCGGAAACATCCAGCCCATGACCATGGCCGGACTCTAGCAAAACTTTTCCGAATTTCTTTACCCAGAGTCGAAAGATCATGGACGGAAGCGGATGCCAAAACATCCAGGCGTCCGCTTTTATCTTGCCCCACTCGATGACAAGGCCTCCCGAGAGTCCCGCCGGGGGCGCTTGCCAGCGGGGCTTCAAGGCCGGGGCATAGCGCGAAAAGTTGTCCCGATTGGCGGTTTAAAGAAAAGGGAATACCATTTCGGCAATCCCACGCGAGCACTGGCCTTTCATCCCACCCCCCGCGCGAGCACTGGCCTTTCATCCCAGCCCCCACCCGAAAACCTGGACCAGCCCTCGAGCACAAGGCTTAGAAGCTGACAAAGCGGGTAAGGCGGCTCTGTTCCCGATAAACAGGCTCATCTCGGACGGCCTAAGGTTTGTAAAAAGGGGAAATAGTGCGAAGCTGCGAAGACGGAGCCGTCCCGCTTTGATCAGATTCTTAGCCTGTGATCGCCAGGCGACCGCGTTTTCCCCCAGGCCCTTTTCTTTGGTTACTTCCTTTTGGGCCAGCAAAAGAAAGTAACCCCGCCGGGAGGGCATGGAGGGCATTGGGAGCCACAGGCTCCCACCCGGCTCTCGCCAAAGGCGCTCTTCCTCTCCCCTTCCTCAAATTCGATCATGCCCGCCCGAAAACAGGGTCCACCGGGTAGAGAGTGTGATCCCCCCGTGCGCACCATGCGCACCGGGTGGGCAATTCGTGGACGATCCACTCCCGATTTCCCCCGTTTCCGGGTGACATGCCGGGAATAAAGCAACGACCGTGCCCAAACCACGCAAAAAAAAGCGGCCAGTCCGAATCCGGGCTGGCCGCTTATTTGCTATTTTTAACTCAGACCTACTGGCCGCAACATTTCTTGTATTTCTTGCCGCTTCCGCAGGGACAGGGATCATTGCGACCGATCTTGGGTTCCTTGACCACCTGCTTGGGTTTCTTGTCGTCACTGTCCGAACCCGCGTATTCCAGATCCTCGGACTGCTCGTGCTGGAACTCCTCGTCCCGGACCTCGGCCTCGATACGCAGGTGAGAGAACGCCCGCAAGGCACTTTCCTTGATGGTATAGACCAGCTCGGAAAACAGCTCGAAACCCTCGCGCTTGTACTCCTGCTTGGGGTCTTTCTGACCATATCCGCGCAGGCCGATGCCGTCGCGCAGGTGATCCATGTTCAGCAGATGCTCTTTCCAGTTGCGATCCAGGGAATCGAGCAGGAAATAACGCAGGATTTCCTGATAATGTTCTCCCGTGGAAGCCCGCAGGTAGGCGAATATTTCGTCCACCCAGCCCTCGGCCTGTTCGCGGGTGGGCAGCTTCGCGTCCGCCCAGGAACCGAACCGCTCGAAATTGAAGACCTCTTCCAGGCGCGCACGCACGGATTCCACGGTCTCCTCGTCCGGGTCCTTCATGTCCAGGGCGGGTTCCAGAATCTCCTCCAGCAGGTCGATGGCGTATTCGCGGGCAATGCCGTCCACGGTTTCCGCTTTCATCAAGTCATGGCGCAGGGAGTAGACGACCTCGCGCTGCTGATTCATGACGTCATCATATTCCAGGAGCTGCTTGCGAATTTCGAAATGGTGACTTTCCACGCGGGTCTGGGATTTCTCGATGGCACCGGAGACCATCTTGTTTTCGATGGCCATACCGTCTTCCAGGCCGAGTTTTCCCATGATGCCCTGAAGCCGATCCGAACCGAACAACCGCATGAGGTCGTCGTCCAGAGCCAGATAGAAACGCGAGGAACCGGGATCGCCCTGACGACCAGAGCGGCCTCGAAGCTGGTTGTCGATACGCCGGGATTCGTGGCGCTCGGTGCCGATGATGTGCAGACCGCCAAGCTCGCACACGCCCTCGCCCAGTTTGATATCCGTGCCACGACCCGCCATGTTGGTGGCGATGGTGACCTTTTTCTGATGCCCGGCCTCGGCCACGATCTCGGCCTCCCGTTCGTGCTGTTTGGCGTTGAGCACGCTGTGGGGGACCTTTTTCTTCTTGAGCAGCTCGGAGAGATGCTCGGACTTCTCGATGGAGACCGTGCCCACCAGGGTGGGTTGGCCGCGCCGGTAGCAGTCCGCGATATCCTCGGCAATGGCCTCGTACTTCTGCTCCTGCGACTTGTAGATGGCGTCGGGATTGTCCTTGCGGACCATGGGCTGATGGGTGGGGATGACCACGACTTCGAGGTTGTAGATCTGCCCGAACTCCACGGCCTCGGTGTCGGCCGTGCCGGTCATGCCCGCCAGCTTGTCGTACATGCGGAAATAATTCTGGAAGGTGATGGAGGCCAGGGTCTGGTTTTCGGCCTCGACCTTGACATTCTCCTTGGCCTCGATGGCCTGATGCAACCCGTCGGACAACCGACGGCCCGGCATGAGGCGGCCGGTGAATTCGTCCACGAGCACCACCTGATCGTCCTTGACGATGTACTCCACGTCATTCTGGAAGCAGTGGTGCGCCTTGAGAGCCTGGAGCACATGGTGCTGAAGCGCGATATGCTGCGGATCGAACAGGTTGTCCACTTCGAGCATTTCCTCGACCTTTTCCACACCCACGTCGGTCAGGGTGACGGACTTGGTCTTCTCGTCGAGCACGAAATCGCCGTCGGGAATGACGTCCTTGTCCTCGGGGTCCGTGGGTGAGGACTTGATCAGCTTGGGGATGATGGCGTCGATGCGGCGGTACAGGCCCGAGGATTTCTCGCCCGGACCGGAGATGATCAGCGGGGTCCGCGCCTCGTCGATGAGGATGGAGTCAACCTCATCCACGATGGCGAAATTGAGGGGCCGCTGGACCAACTGCTCCTTGTAGAATTTCATGTTGTCGCGCAGGTAGTCGAACCCGAACTCGTTGTTCGTGCCGTAGGTGATGTCCGCACCGTAGGCCTCCTGGCGTTCCTGATCGGACAGCCCGTGCACGATGACGCCCACGGACAACCCCAGAAAGGAATAGAGCTGGCCCATCCACTCGGCGTCACGCGAGGCGAGGTAATCGTTGACCGTGATGACGTGCACGCCCTTGCCGGACAGTGCGTTGAGCACCACGGGCAGGGTCGCCACCAGGGTCTTTCCTTCACCGGTCTTCATTTCCGCGATCTTGCCCTCGTGGAGCACGATGCCGCCGATGAGCTGGACATCGAAATGGCGCATGGGCGGATCAAAGGCCCGCTTTCCGGCCTCGCGCACCAGGGCGAAACATTCGGGCAGCAGATCTTCGAGTGTTTTGGTGCCGGACTCGACCTGTCCCCGCCACGCAGCGATCTTGACGGGAAAGTCGCTGTCTTCCAACGCCGCCATCTCCGGCTCAAACGAATTGATCCGGGCGATGATGGGATTGAGTTTCTTGAGGTATCGGTCGTTTTTGGAACCGAACAGGAACTTGAGCATTGGTTCTCCTACGCGTCGAATTCAGTCTCGCCTTCTTCGGCGATCAGAGCTTCATATATGGAACAAAGCCCTGTAGATAGTACAATTGCGCCCGCAGTCTGTAACGCGGAACGCACGATTATCGCAAAAAAACGGGGGCCGTCCCCCATGGTCGGATCAAGCCAGCCGTCGCCATAGACAGCCAGGGCAACCCAAGGAATAAGCACGGGAGCGACCGGAAGCAAGAGGCAGGACACCATCTTCCGCGCTTTTCCTTTGGTCAGGGCCAGCGAGACCATGATCGGCTCGCGCTCCCCGCCCGCCAGAACGGGATACACCAAAAGCGGCCGCACATAAACCAGCAGGAACAGCACCACCCCGATGCCCGCCACGACCGGGTACAACGGCCCGGCAACCGGGCCGACCACGTAGCCCACCAGTGCCGGGACCGCCTGGGTGGCGAGAAATATTCCGACCTTGAGCAGCACGATCAGCCCATAATAGCAGGCAGCCGCCTTGCCCAGCTTGATCAGCCGGTTATCCCGCGACCACGCAAACTCACTGCCGGGCGCGAGGATACGGTGGTGCATCAGGGCCAGCACCGGCCCGAACCAGAGAGCCTCGGGAATGAGCAGCCACCCCTGATCGAACGGATCGAAGACGTACAGACCGGGAAACAACGCCCGCGCAAGATTGGCCGCAACAAACCCGAGCGCGAGCAGTCCGACCAGAGGCAACGTCGCTCGAAAGCGATCATGCAGCAGCGAGCACACCCGCCGGGTTATGGCAACGGTATCGAAACGGTCCATGACATCCCTTGCGCCGCACGGGCAGCGCGTCATGGAAGTACCACAAACCGAACACGGGGCAAAGGGTGTGCAGGAAAATGTTTCAGTCTTGAAACGGAGCGTGTTCGGCAGACTCGGGTTGCCCGACCCCATCCAGACGGAGGTTCTCATACCAGAAGGCGGCGGCCACCGCGAAAAAGACCCCGACGACGGCTGTACCAGTGCTCACTCTCCATCGGAGTCGAATCCCTGCCCGTCTTCCCCCGGTCCTTCCTCACAAAGGGAAAACTCCTGGTACAGCACGGCCCAAAAAAGGGACAGGAACAGTATAGAGGTAAGGGTCAGCAGAACATCCAGCAGTTGGAAAATCGGAGAATTAGTGGACGGCTGATCCACCAGCCCCCAGATCACCCCCATGGCAAACGGCGGGAGCAACCCCAGGAAGAGCGCGGCCAGCATCTTCAGAGTGTATCCCGTGGTCATGCGCCAGGCTCTGCCATAATCGTACTTGTCACCGATGGCCAGGGCAACGAGCACAAAGCCGAAACGGAGCAACGGAATCAGCCCGCCCATTCCCATAAGCAGCCCGGTCGCCAGGAGCAGGATCACCCCCAAACCCACGAACTTTCCGCCGTCGGCGATGCCGGAGAGCATGACGCCAAAAAACGGCAACCCGGCCAGGGCAGCCGCAAGCATGCAGACGACCGCCAGCCCCAGGGAGGCCAGGAGATACTGGAAGTACCCCTGGACCGGACGCGGCGGGAGAAAGGAGGTCGCGTTGCGACACGACGCCACCACGAAATGATACAGGGAAAACGTCAACCCCGTGCTCAGGAAAAACCCCACCATTCCCAGGATAACGGAACCGGTCGAAACCTCTTCCTGCGCTCCGAAAAAAAGGTTCCGAATCAGAGGGACAGCCAGAAGGCCAAACCAATACAAACTGAATATCTGTGCCCGCGCCCTGATCAGCAACCATGTCTTGCCCGCCACGTTCCAGAATCCGACCCGTTCCATATTCCTTCCTTTGCTATCCGATCAATTCGAGCCAGTGTCCCACGGCCACCCCCTCGGGCGCGGTGGCGTTCAATTGCGTGGCGCAGGCCGAGCAGCCCGTGACCACCATGGCCGCACCTGCAAGCCCGGCCCAGCAGTCACGGTTGACGGCGTCGGTCAGATCCGGCGCGCCCAGTTGCATGACGCCGCCGAAGCCGCAGCACTGCGTTTTGGTGGCCGTGACCAGCTTCTCGCCCAGCACGGTTTTCAGAAAAATGAAATCACTGTCCGCCGCGTCCACATGACAGGGGCGGTGATAGCCGATGTCATCCGGCAAGTTGTCGGATATCACAAAAGAAATATCGCGTACAATTTCAGACAACGGGAGAAGGGATTTCTGCCAGGATGTCCGCTCCCCGTCGTCGGCAAAGGCATCATAACCAACCAACCCTGACAGGCAGGTGGCGCAGAAGGTGACGATCTTCGGCCTGCCCTCCATGCGCCAGACCGCGATATTGTGCGCGGCCAACTCCCCGGCCTCGTCTGCAAACCCGGCTGTCTTGAGGCCGGACCCGCAGCAATGGAAATCGCCGGGCAGGACCTCGATGCCCAGGCCGTCCAGAAGTCTGCGTGCGCTCATCAGCCAGCGGTTCTGCACGAAATTCGCGGTGCAGCCAGCGAACAGGAGCATTCTTTCGCCCCGGTAGGTGTCAGGAAACGCTTGCGGCGTCAGGAACGGCGTCAATCCCGGCCCGCCCTTGAGCCCGGCCAGCATCTTGAACATTTGCCCGAACTTCTCGGGCTGGAATTTCTCCGGAATCAGCTTCGCCGCCGTGGAACCGGCTCCCCACAAGGCCCTGGCGTTGGTCAGCCAGGTTTTCCAGAGCCACCGCCGAAAGTCCGGGTGCGTTGCCCGGAGCACGGCCACGAGGCCGGGTACGTCCACCCCCTGGGAGCAGACCGCCTTGCATCGGTGGCAGCCCAGGCACAGCCCGGCCAGCTTGGCCACGGACTCGCCGGACAGGTCCGCGCCGTTCTCCAGCAGAGCGCTCAGGTCCGCCTTGGCTCGCGGCGAAAGCTCCTCGCGCCCGGTGGCGCGCAACAGTGGGCAGACCGCCAGACAGTTGCCGCACAGGATGCACTTGCTTTTGGCCATTTTACCAGGCCTTGCCGGGATTCATGATCCCGTTGGGATCGAAATTCCGCTTCACCGCGTCCATCAGTTCAATGGACGCCGCGCCCAACTGCTCGGGCACGAAATCCGCCTTGGTCAACCCTGTGCCGTGCTCGCCCGAGATGGTGCCGCCCAGCTCAATGGCCAACCGGAACAGGGCGTCCTTGGCCCGGTGCGCACGCTCGACCTCGCCCGCCACGGACGCATCGTGCATGATAGACACGTGCAGATTGCCGTCGCCCAGGTGGCCGTAGCAGAGCACGGTCAGCCCATGCTCCCGCCCGATGGCATGGGACCGCTCCACGGCCTCACCCACCTTGGAACGCGGCACCGCGATGTCCTCGGCCACCTTGTCCGGCGCAATCTGATACGTGGCCGGGGAAACCCTCCTGCGCACGGCCCAGACCGCCTCCTCTGCCTCGCCGCTGCCCACTTCCACGGACACGGGCTTGAGCGGATCGACAGCCGCGCACAACCGTTCGGTTTCGGCGCGCACGCCCCCTTCGGTGCCGTCTACCATGAACAGAAGCGCGGCCTTGGCAGAGTCCGCCAGGGGAATGTCGTCAATCTTCCGCACCGCATCCAGGGTCACCTCGTCCATGAACTCGCAGGCAGCAGGCAGCAGCCCGGCCCGGAACACGGCACGAGCTCCCTCCATGGACGAGGCTAGGTCCGCAAACCCCACCAGTATGGAGGCCGACGCCTCGGGCAGCGGCACGAGCTTGACCGTGAGTTCCGTAAGCAGGCCGAGCTTGCCGCCCGCGCCCACGAAGAGCCGGATCAGGTCCAGCCCGACCACGTCCTTGTGTGCCCGTCCGCCGCAGCGCAGCACACGCCCACCCGGCAGGACCGCTTCCACGCCGAGCACCCAGTCGCGGGTCACGCCGTATTTCACGGCCCGCAATCCTCCGGCGCAAGTGGAGATGTTGCCCCCCACGGTGGAGATTTTCACACTGGCCGGATCCGGCGGATAAAAAAGCTTCTTCTTCGCGCACTCGGCCTGCAAATCCGCCGTGACCACGCCCGGTTCCAACACGGCCACGAAATCATCCGGGTCCACGTCCAGAATGCGGTTCATGCGCAGCAGCGAAACCACCACCCCGCCATGGACCGGCACCACATTGCCCGCCTGACCCGTACCCCGCGCCCTGGGATAGACCGGCATGCGCTCGGCATCCGCCCAGCGGAGCAATTCCTCCACCTGGGCGCGGCTCTCCGGGCGCACCACGGCCCAGGGCATGGCGTGCATCCGGCTGGAATCCGCAGAGAATGCGGCCAGCCCCTCGGGGGACAGCACGCAGCCGTCGCCGGGGAAAAGGTCTGCGAGAAAAGATATGTGAGCCGGGGTCAGGGATCGGGCAAAGGTTGTCATATGCGTCATTTACGGCGACGAACCTCCGGTGTCAACGAAGGAGGTTCGGAATCCCTCACCAGGTAAACGCCTCCTGAATTTTCGAGCGCCAGGAAGAGTTGTTTCTTGCAGTCCATTCGTTGCGGGAGTATAGAAATGATGAGGGAAAAGTCCTCCTGGCCGATCTTGGCAGTCAGACTGCGTCTGGTCGCGATACGTGCGCTTCGGCGACTTCGGGAATTTCGCCCCATGCCACGCTCTTTTCACCGTATCCCGACCAGCAGCCCCAACGCCATACAGGCCATTACCCCGGGAAGTCGCCCATCCCAGGAGGCGACTGGAACGGGCCGTGGTGCGGTTCGGGACGGCTTCCGGGACCGAGGGGGGAAAACACCACTCCCGGTCCGAAGACCATAGGGTCTGTGGCACAAGGCATTGCCCGTGTCCGCGCAAAATGCGCATCACGGAACCCATGCCCAGTATGAACAAATCAACCAACCCAAAGGAGTCACAAATGCGAAAAATGATGCTCTCTACGATTCTCTCTCTTGCGATCATGATGTTTGCCGGTATCCCCGCCCTGGCCGGTGGCCCTGTCAAGACCCTGCCGGGTGACATCACCCTGGCCCAGGCCCAGAAGATCCTGGCCGCCGCGCTGGTAAAGGCCGAGGCCATCAAGGTGCCCATGAACATCGCCATCGTTGATGCGGGCGGCAACCTCAAGGCCTTCTACCGCCAGGAAGACGCCTTCATCGGCAGCATCGACATCTCCATCAAGAAAGCGGTCACTGCCCGCTACTTCAACATGCCCACCCGCGCCCTGGGTGCCGCTTCCCAGGTCGGCAAGTCCCTGTACGGCATCGAGGTCAGCAACAACGGCCTGATCCTGTTTGCCGGTGGTGTGCCCCTGGTGGATTCCAATAACGTCATCATTGGTGCCATCGGCGGCAGCGGCGGCAGCGTGGATGAAGACGAAAACGTGGCCATGGCCGGCGCCGCCGTCATCAAGTAATTATCCGCATCACCTGAACCAACGACAGGCCGGGGGAAGTGATTCTCCCGGCCCATTTCATTTGCTCCCGCCCTGCGGGAAATTCAGCAGGACTGCGAACGCGCTCAGCGGTTCTCCAACCGGCACTGCTGGCTGTAGTAGGCACAGCCGTCGCCCATGTCGGTCAGGCTCGGCTCAATGATGACGTTGGGCATGCGGCCATATTTCATCCAGCCGGAGCGCCGGAAGACCACGGCCCTGGGATGCAGGGTGTCGTCGAACTTGACGAGCACGCGCATGGCCCCCAGCGGGGTGACCAGATAGACCTCCCCCTGCGGGTCCAGGGCCGCAAAAGCCGGATTCGCGCGGGAGATGGTCACCGCCGGATATCCGGCCTGATCCTTTTCCGGCACCTGGGATTGAAGATACTTGCCGCTGACCAGGGTCAGGAGCTGGAGGGGATAGTCCGGGTCGCGGTCCGGTTCGGGCGACAGTTCCTCCGGGAACCGATACAACCCGTCCGGGTGGCCGAACTTCAGGTTCTCGAAAGCCACGGCGGGATGGTCTGCCTTGGCAAACCCGTTTTCGCGCAACTCTTCCAGGGAAATACCGCTGTCCCTGAGCCCTTCACGCAGGCAGGTGTCCATGTCGGGCAACCGCACCGGATCGGTCAGACGCAGACCGAGATCGGCCAGGAAATCAAAGTCCACACGGATGTCGCCGCACGGCTCCACGGCCTGGGCGCAGTGGTTGACGTAGTTGTGCAGACAGGAACCCAGCACGTCCTCGCGCTCGAACATCAGGGCGGGCGGCAGGATGACGTCGGCCAGCAACGCGGTATCGTGCATGAAGCAGTCCACGCAGACCACGAACGGTCTGCGCAACGCCTCGGCCACACCCAGGCAGTCGGGCACCTGGTTGACCAGATTCATGCCATCCACCCAGACGAAATCCACGGGCGGGTCGGCCCGCCGGATCTCGCGGCCCAGGTCATGGATGAGAAACGAACGCCGGTCCGCATTTTCGACAAACCCGTCCACCAGATGGCCCCAGGAACTGAAATTGCGGTTTGAGGATATATTGAAATACGAGCCGCCGCCGCTGACGCCCACATTGCCCGATAGCATGGCCAGGGCGTTGATGAAGCGCACGTTCTGGCCGCCAAAGGCATACCGCTGCAACCCCCAGCCGATGAGGGTGGCCGCGTTGCCCGTGTCCGCGTACCAGTCGTAGACCATTTCCACGTCCGAGATCGAGACTTCGCAGGCAGCACACAGGTCGGCCAGTTTCAGGCCGTCGATGAGACCGCGCAGGGCGGGCCAGTTGGCCGTGCGGGTAAGCACCCACGGGTTCAGCTCACCCGATTCCAGATAGAGCTTGAGCACGGCAGCGGCCAGAAAGCGGTCCGCACCGGGCCGGACCGTGATGGTCAGGTCCGAGAACTCGTCCATGCTGTCCCCGCCGGGGGAGAGGGAAAGCACCTCAGTGCCGTTCTTGCGTGCCCGTTGGATGATCTCCAGCTGATGGATGGAACTGCGGGTCAGGTCCCGGCCCCAGTTGATGATGCGCGAGGCGCCCAGCAGGTCTTTGGGATCGTTCTGATGGAGCACGCCGAAATCGCGGATCGAGGCCACGATGCCCGTGTCATCGCAGACCGAGCCATGGGAAGTGGTGGCTCCAATGGCCCGGAAAAACACGGAACTGGCCTTGGCCATGATACCCCGGTAGCCGTAGCCGTGGACGTGGAGCACAGACTCGGGCGTGGCGCGGGCCGCGTCGAGTCGAGCGGCAACCAGGTTCAGGGCCTCGTCCCAGCCAGCCTCGCGGAATCCATCGCCCTCCCGGATGAGCGGGGTGGTGATGCGCTCCTCGGAATCGATGCGCTCGAAATATTTCGCGCCCTTCTTGCAACAGAATCCATTGGTAAAGGGATGGGCCGGATTGCCCCGAACGGTCCGCTTCTGCCCGTCCACCACGAGGGAACAGGCATCGCCACAATCCATGGAACAGGCGGTAATCTTGGACATGAATATCCTCCGGCACAAAGTGTGAAAAATTATTTACGGCAGGTCAAATCAAAGTTGCATCACGGACTCAGGCCGCGTCCTCCCCGGCCGCCAGCAGCAAGTCGGGCGCGTTCCACACGGTCCGGGCCACGTCCCGAAACTCCCTCAGCGGCGACCGGTAGCCCGCGCCCGCCGGATAGGACAGACAGAGCGGCACCTGCAATGTCTCGGGCCACAGCACGGCAGCCCCGGACAATTCGAGACGCCGGGCCTCGTCCTCGCGCAGAACGGCCACGCCCACACCCTCGGCCACCAGCTCGCGCATGATGCTCTCATCAATGGTCTGCTCCACCTGGTTCGGCTCCACCCCAAAAGCGGACATGCGCTCGCGCACGGCCACATGAAACGGGCAGCCTCGAAAGGTGTATATCCACGGCAGCGCGGCCAACCCCCGCCAATCCCCCGGCTCCACCCGGTCGGCCATGGCGGCGGGAATGACTATCTTCAGGGGGATCGAAGCCACAAATTCGTCGTGGATGCCGTCCTGGCCCCACATGCCGAACCGGAACCCCACGTTCATCTCGCCGGAACGCAGGGATTCGGCGGTGTACCGACTCTGGGAGACGATAAAGGAGAGTTGCAATCCCGGCAGGGCCGCACGCATGCGACGGGCCAGCTCGGCCATGCGCAAGAACGCGGGATCGGAATTCAATCCCACCACCAGCCGGGATATTTCCGTACTTTTGAGCACAGCGGAACGGGCCCGGAAATCCTCCATGGCCTGGATGGCGGCACGCGCATAAGGCAGCAGGGTCTCACCCTCGCGGGTCAGGGCCATGCCACGCGCCTGACGCACGAACAGGGGGTATCCCAAGACTTCCTCAAGCTGCTTGATCTGCCCGCTCAAGGCGGACTGACTCAGAAAGAGCGCCTCGGCAGCCCGGGTGAGATTGCCCTCAAAGGCCACGGCCAGAAAACACTCCAGCTTGCGAATATCCACGATCTCTCCTTGTCGAGCGTTCGGATTTTCCGAACGGTAGCCCAATAATTTCAAATTGGATTTTCTCCTCTTATTCCATGATAACCGGACAAAATCAACCAGAGGACACCCAATGAAGCAACGGAAAATCGGAACACTCCCCCTCGTTTGCATGATGACGGGGGCCGTGCTCGGATCGGGCATCATCATCCTGCCGCCCCTGGCGCTGGAGGCAGCCTGACAGTGGGCCGTGGTCGCCTGGGGACTGACCGCTCTTTTCGGCATCGCCTTTGCCTACGTCTTCGCCCATGCAGGCACGTTGTTTCCCGGCGAAGGCGGCGCGGCCAGCGCGGTGGATCGGGCCTTTGGTCCGGCGGCCAAGCGGCTGGCCGCCTACACCCTGTCCGGCGCCGCCCTGTTCGGCCCGGCAGCGGTCATGCTGACCATAGCCGACTACCTGCCGCCCGCCCTGTTGCCGGACATCCCCGCAGGCCCCGCCCTGGCTGCCGGGGCCGTGCAGATCATCTGCGCCCTGCTGCTCGCCAGCGGACTGAAGAACATGAGCCGGGCCGCCATGGTTCTGGCCACCGTGGCCACCGCACTGCTGCTGGCCGGTGCGTCCATGACCCTGCTCTTCCATACCGGACCGCCCGCGCCCATGCCCGCCTTTGACGGCAGTGCCATGGGCTACACCCTGCTCCTGCTCTTCTGGGCCATCGTGGGCTGGGAAGTGGTGGGCAACTACGGGGCCGAGGTGACCGATCCGCGCCGCACGGTGCCACGCGCCGCGATCCTGGCCTCCGTGATCATCGGGCTGGTCTTCATGACCGTGAGCGCGGCCATGCAGTACGGCGTATTCCCGCCCGAAGCGGGCCACGGCGTGGGTGCGCTCCTGCATCCGCTTTTCGGCTCGGCCTCACCCCTGGTCATGAGCGGGATGGTCGCGGCCCTGTGCGTGACCACCTATCTGGTCTTTGTGGGCGGCGTGGTGCGGCTGGTGGCCCACCTCGCGCAGGAAGACGGCCTGCCCCGATTCCTCGACCGCCGCAACTCACGCGGCGTGCCCTGGCTGGCCGTGGCCGTGTATACCGGCGTGCACCTCTTCCAGATATTTCTGGCCGCACGTGGGGTTCTGGACGTGGCGAAAATCCTGGCCATTTCCGACGGTTTCTTTCTGGCCAACGCATTGCTCGGCACCCTGGCCGCCGTCAGACTTTTCCCGAACCCTCTGCCGCGCATGGTGGCCGTGCTCCTGAGCCTCGGGATATTCACGGTACTGATCCAGGCCCACTGGCCGGTGCTGGCAACCCTGGCGGGCATGATCCTCTTTGTAACCTGGCAGTCCCGGCGCGGCTGGGGACGCACCCCGCTTCTTGACAACGGCACGGTTTCCATCAAGGATTCTCCTGCCGGGTACGAATAAGCCCCGATAACCGACAACACCATTCATGGAGAAATATATGACCCTGTTCGGCACTTCCGTCCCCTTTTACAAGATGCAGGGAAGCGGCAACGACTTCATCATCATCGACAACCGCGAGGCCCGGATTCCCGAGGCCGCCATGGCCGATTGGGCCAGAAAGGTCTGCGCCCGCGCCTTCGGGGTATATGGCGACGGCCTGTTCTTCCTTGAGGAGAGCGACGACCCGACCCTGGATTACCGCTGGCATTTCTTCAATTCGGACGGCTCCCGCGCCGAGATGTGCGGCAATGGTTCGCGCTGTGCGGGCCGCCTGGCCCACGCCCTCGGATTGGCCCCGGCAGAGCATGTGTTCGGCACAGACGCAGGCCCGATCAAGGCCAAGGTCCTGACCGACGGCCCGGACGCCGGAAAGGTCAAGGTCCAGCTCACCCCGCCCAAGGGGACCGAGACAGACATCACGCTGGACGTGGACGGCCAACCGCTGACCGTACATTTCGCGGACACCGGCGTCCCCCACGTGGTGGTGTTCGTGGACGACGTTAAGGCCGTGGACATCATGGACCTCGGCCCCAAGCTCCGCTACCACGAGCGATTCGCGCCCGCCGGGACCAACGTCAATTTCGCCCAGGTCAAGGACGGACAGACCATGCTGCTGCGCACCTACGAACGTGGCGTGGAAGGCGAAACCTACGCCTGCGGCACCGGCGCGGCAGCCACCCAACTCCTGGCCCATACCCTCGGTCTGACCGGCCCCCAGGCCACCCTGACCACCAGCGGCGACGACCAACTCACCGTATTCATCGAGGGCGAGACAGTCTTCCTGCAAGGCGCGGCAGAGCTGACCTTCAAGGGCGAAATGTATCTGGAACCGCTAGGACTTCTGTAAGCTGGCGCGACATACGGCAATGAAAAGGCCGCTCCCCGAATGGGGGGCGGTCTTTTTTTGGGGAAAGAGGAAGGGGAAAGGGAGGGCAGGAAGAGAGGAGAGGAGGGAAAGGAAGCCGCTATTGGCGGCGAGATGAAGATGCAAGGATTCCGCACCCTCCGGCTGCGGCTTACTTTTTTACCAAGGCGGAAAAAAGTAAGCAAAAACCGCCTTCGGGGTGCCCTGCTCACGCCCCGAGTGAAGCCAAGAGGCTGATCCAAACACCGCCCGCTCCAAGGCGGGACAGTCGCAAAAGCAGAAAAGCTCCGGGTCCCGAAAGCCACGGCCAGTGCTTGGTCAGCCTCTAAGGCTTGACCCGGCACGGCTCAGCCATTGCGTTCGCGAAGGTTGGCCGCTGCGGCAAGCGGTAGCTCGGCGGGGAATGGAGATATCTTAGGAAGTAACGTTCCTTTTTGTGGATTAACATCAGTAAGGTGCCTCTGTTTTCACACCCGAAGACCTGCACCAGCCATCGAGCACAAAGCCTAGACAAATCCGCAGGACAGCGGATTTGGACGTTGTCGTCCTTGGCAACGCCCCGAAGGGGGGAGCCCCAGGACGGGGCGAATCCAGCTGACAACGCGGGTAAGACGGCTCTGTTCCCGAAAAACAGGCGTATCTCGGACGGCCTATGGTTTATAAGAATGGCAAATAGCGCAAAGCTGCGAAGGTGGAGCCGTCCCGCTTTGATCAGATTCTTGCCTGTGATCGCAAGGCGGCGGAGCACACGAAAAGGGGCTTTTTCGTCCCTTTTTGCCCCAACAAAAATGGACCGCCGCCCGCGCAGGGCATTTGGAGGGCATTGGGAGCCACAGGCTCCCACCCGGCTCTCGCCAAAGGCGACTTCCTTGCCTCCCCACCTCCCCCTCCTTCTTCTTTCCCAAATGAAGAAGGACCGCTCCCATCCGTAAAAAAACCAGGGTTCTCTTGCGGATTACACATCCGTAAGAGAACCCTGGTTTTTCAGGGATAACAGACAGATTCCTAAGCCGTGAGCTGAGCAGAAATCCCCGCTTCATTGAGAATTAGCGGGAGCTTCTTGCAATCAGAAAGCATGGTCTCGATCTGATATTTACTCGAATAGGAAAGTATAACCTAATCTGAGCGATTCTCCAGCCTGACACAACATCAAAGCTGGCATATCACCTTGTTTTTGTTTACAATCACATCCAGTCACTACGTCATGAACGTTTCACCCATTTGGTGGAGGGCTGGATGTCCAACTCAAAGAGAACCAAAGCAAAATTCATCGACGATGTCCAAGTCACGAACGACTGTCTGACAAGCCGGGCCGGGCTCAACCTCTTTGCTCGCTACATTCGTGGCATTGGTCTTTTCCCCCACATCAACCGCCTTTTCGGCTCCATGCGCAAGAACCCCAAGGGCACGCCCATCGATGAACTTTTCAAGCAGGTGCTCTGCTTCCTCTTTGACGGCACCAGCCGTCACTTGGCCCACTTTGATGTCCTGACCAAAGATCCGGGCTACGCGGCTGCCATCGAAACAGACATCAAGAGCATGGCCTCATCGCACACCGTCAAGCGGTTCTACCAATCATTCTCCGCACAACGGACCTATCTTTTTCGCCGTCTGTTGCAGCAACTCTTCCTTTGGCGACTCAGCATGACCAGCCCAGAAGTGATCGAACTGAACATCGACACCATGGTCATGGATAACGACCAAGCGCCGAAGCGTCACGGCGTCAAGCCCACCTACAAGAAGGTTCTGGGCTTTCAGCCTCTCCAGATGACCTGGGGCCGCTACATTATAGACGCCGTGTTCCGTGGCGGCGACAAACACTCTCTCAACGGCGACTCAGCCCCGAAGATGATCCGTCACGTGGTGCGCATGATCCGTACCCGCTACAGCAAGACCGTACCCATCATCATTCGCATGGACTCCGGATTCTTCGACCAGGAGCTCTTCGACGAGATGGAGCGGCTGGATATCGGTTTCATCTGCGCAGGCAAGTTCTATAGCGACATCAAGGCCATGATTGGGGCACTTCCCGAAACCGCCTTTCAGCATCACTTCGGCAAAACCGATGAGGATGTCTGGCAGTGCTACGAGTTCTGCGACCGCCGCAAGTCCTGGGAAAAGTCCTTCAGGACCATCTTTTGGCGACCTTTACTGGAAGAGAAGCAGTTCCTGCTACCCGGATCAAGACCAGGCACCATCGTCTACACCAACCTTGGCATGGATAGTGTCGTGGATCAGCAATTGCAGGAGGCTGGCCTCGCGTTCATGGCCGAAACCGATGCCATCATCCACTCCTACCACCAGCGGGGCGCGGACGAACTGGTGCACAGGGCGTTCAAGGATTTCGGATTCGAGGAGTTGCCGTTCCAGCGCTTCGTGCCCAACGCCGCCTTCTATTACACCATGCTCCTCGGCTTCTTCCTGTTTGAAGCGTTCAAGGAAGATGTGAGTGAGCCGGTGGTACCGGTCAAGTCTTTCCCGACCACACTGCGTCGCACCTTGGTGGACGTCGCCGCCAAGGTGGTGTCCCATGCTGGCAAAACCGTACTCAAGGTCACGGCGATCGCCATGGAATCGTTGCGTTTCAAAGAACTGTGGGAGCGCTGCCTGAGCGCTCCAAAATTCGTCTGGACCTGATCTGAACGCCCCGCTCCATGTCCAGCGATGGGAGAGGTGCGTCCAATTTCCTGAAAAATCTGGTATCACAACCGAAACGAGTGGCATTTTCACGCTTCAGCGATCAAGCTGTCCCCATTCGCACCATTTTTGGAGTCAATCTTCTTCCGGTTTCTGCCGAGGAAGGCTTCAATGAGACCCCTCCGCTCGATTTAGGTATAATCTTGTCCATTTCAAATCTGATAGTCAGTCCATGACCATTTAGGGAGATGGAACAATACGAAGCGTCTGATGGATAATCGACCGGGAAAGCATCACGCTCTTCAATCATATCGATGAGGTCTTCCACCTTTATTGGCTTTTCCAGAGCTATTTCAACGGTGTCAAAGCATCCATCAAATATATTATAAAACCTTTCGTCGGCAATAATTTCAGGGTTTTGAATCTCGGAAATTGATTTTACAAGAACATACTGACGGGGATCTTCCTCATCAATATCCAGATACACACCGTAGGTAAAATCGGGAGTGACGATTGTGGTGAACCCTTCATCGCTTTCGATTTGCGCCTCCCCCCATCCTTTGGACCACTGATCGGTCATTTTAAGGTGGAGTCCGGCGTCCGAGTTTGTGCCTCCGTAGAGGCGGTTCACCGTAGCCGTTGTGGAGCGTAGCCCGTCCCCGTAGGGGCGGCCCGAAGGGCCGAGGGCGGAGCGGAACAACGGCTACCAGCCAATTCAATGCCCCTGTATACAGCAGCGGGAGTCCTTTTGTCCAACGAAGAATGAGCGCGTTCCTCGTTGTAGTAGTGAAAATACCGCGCCAACCCATGGTATAGCTCGATTCCATCAGAGTACGCCTTGGGATAAATATCCTCATATTTCACCGTCCACCACAGCCGTTCAATGAATACGTTGTCGATCGCGCGGCCTTTACCGTCCATGCTGATGGTGATGCCATTGCTTTGCAAAACGCTGGTAAATTCACGGCTCGTGAATTGTGCTCCCTGATCCGTATTGAACACCTCTGGCGTGGAGATGCGCAACGCCTTGTTCAGTGCATCCACGCAGAATGAACTATCCATCGAGTTTGATAGCTCCCACGCCAGCACAAATCGGCTCCACCAGTCTATCACTGCCACCAGATAGAGAAAGCCTCGCTGCATCGGAATGTAGGTGATGTCAGCGCTCCAGACTTGATTTTTCCTCTCAATGGCAATTCCTTTCAGCAGATAGGGAAACACGGGATGCTCCGAATTGGGGACACTCGTATGCGGCCCTGGAGTGATGGCTTGCAAGCCCATCAGTTGCATCAGTCGCTCAACTCGCTTGTGGTTGACTTGATGGCCTTGGGTCTTCAGCCAATCCGTCATGCGTGGCGAGCCGTAATCCGGCTGACGCAGGTACTGCTCGTCGAGAAGACGCATCAAGCCCAAATTCTCATTGGATTGGGCTACCGGCTTGTAGTAAAAGCCCGAACGGGAAATGCCTGCCAGCCTACATTGTCGCCGAGTGGAATACTTCCGATCAGGTTTGATCCACTGGCGGCGAAGTTCAAGCGGCAGGCTTACAACTTTTTTTCAAGCCATTTGATATCCATCTTGAGCCGACCGATCTCCTCAAATAGAGGAGCGGTTACTTCCTCCTGGCTCTTGGCCTTCTTGCCGCTGGAAAAATATCCTCGGCGTTTTTAAGGAGCTGCCGCTTCCACATGGAAATTTGATTGGGATGCACTTTATGCTCCGCAGCCAGTTGCGCCAACGTTTTCACGCCACGAATTGCCTCAAGTGCGATCTTGGCCTTGAACTTGTCAGAATGTTTCCGTCTTGTGCTGCTCTTGTCATACGTCCTTCCTTATCGGTTTAAGGACGCTGATTCCACCTTAACCGGTGGTCCGAATTTTGGGGGAAAGCGCAATTTTTAGCTCTTTCCGTTTGTATTTAATCTTTTTTTTGAGTTTTTCGTGTATGCTGTCAACGATATCACTAGCCTCGTTCGCTCCAATTGTCTGAACAAACGATCTCGTTGCAAAACAAATTGAATCCGGCACCTTATGATTCTTTTTAAACCCTGACAAACTGCGAACCGATCCGACTGAGGTGTGTTGCAAAATCGTATCTTTAATCTGGTTCCCCCCCCGCTTCCTGGCTCTTTGGGCGGCCATGACATCCTCAAGGTTCGCAACGATGAATTCTCGGGACAGATTGCCCCAGCAAGTCGGGGTTTGAACGGCTTTATCAGTACGCACGTCTCGCAACTTCCTCGGCACTTCCAGGCTCACATAATTCTGCAACGAGGACGAAGTCACAAAATGATTGCGTTCTAAGGCAGACGGCGCGTTTCCGCTCAGAGCCTGAATCAAATGATATGTCCAGACTCCATGTTTCAACATTGGCGTCGAGTATGAAACTTCGTCGGTGGAACAAGCGGAAAAGGCTACATAATATTCCGATTGGCCGCAAAAATCCTTGAACTCCTCATCAGTCATTTTTGAAGTGAAGCTCCGCATACCACCATCAATTTCCAGGCCACTGTGGCATGAGTCTAGAAACAAAGAGACACGCTTGCACCTGGAGTGACGAATCAGATCAAACACGGAATCCAAAGGGATACTCGTCAGAGCTGCCTCGGTACTGCTGGAGGACGTTGTATCGTGGCACAAAATATAGTTTTTCCCGGCTTGAGAGAAGCCGTGCCCTGCGTAGTATAGAAAGAACTCATCCCCCTCTTGGAGATATTTCGTGAGGGTTCTCAGCTTGCTTTCAATAGCGGTTTTAGTCGCCGTGGAATTTGTGAGCAAAGTTAGGTTGCCAGGAGATACTCCGAGGCCTTCGATGCATGTTGAAAAAGCTGTTGCATCATTTTCTGCATACGTGACAGAAGGGATCTTGGGATCCTGGTATGTCTCGACTGCGACAACCAGCGCATGAAGTGTCATTGAATACCTCGTTTCATCTTGTGAGAAGGGCACTTGTTCTCTTGGTGCAATTGGAATCATATGAAATTTAGTCAATCATTTGAAGCGCCATCAGTTCGGGAGAATCAGCGAGCACCAAACTTGATTGTTCAAGTAATAACCGAATTACACCGAGTCGATATCATTTGAATATTACTTTGTATATTCCGAGAAAAACGACGAAAAAACGAGGACACCTCACCCATTGCCTTCCCTTTTTTGGGGGTTGCAAATGAGTAAGGTGTCCCCGTTTTCCCCAGGATAGTAGTATCTTGAGACGGTGCTCAATCTCAATAACTAAAAAAGGACACCTTCCTCATCCAATCCGCTGATAGCGAAAAGGACAAGCAAGGTGTCCCCCGTTTCATTCTAGAACAGGACTATTTCGGAAGCACGGAGTAAGGGTCCGCGCCCGCATTGACGACCTTGCCCATCAGGCTCGCCGGGCCGGAGAAACGCCCCTGATCCATGATGCATACCATCTTGTCCTTCATGTCCATCTGGACGAGCTTCCAGGACATCTTGGTACGGGTGATGTAAAAGAGCGGGTTGCTGCTGCCGCCCTTGGGTGACAGGTCCTTCTGGCTGACGCCAGTGGCGGAACCGAGCTTGGACCAGTCCAATCCGAGAACCATGCCCTCGCACACGTCCTTTTTCGCGTTCACCCGCATGGCGATGAGTATGGGTGCAACGCCGTCCTTGGCCGCCCCCTGCGCCGCCTTGGGAACCATCATGCTGAACGCGCCCTTCTTGCCCATGGTGCATGCATAGACCGATTGCAACACATCCATGGCGCAGATCGGCGGAGCGCCCACGAAGACGTAGCGGTCTCCCGCGCCCAGGGGGAGGTCCTTATCCAGCTTCGCCTTGATAATGAAGCCCGCGTTCAGGCCCGGACAAAAGTGGTCATGCAGCTCGGCGGCCTTGAGCATGGTCCAGTCGGCGCCTTCGGCCCACGATATAGAAATGGAGGCCACGGAGAACATGCGCTTCCCGACCAGCCCCTTTGCGGCGGCCGTCCAGGCGTCGGGCTGGAAGATGTTTTCCGGTGCGAGGTTGAATGTCTGCTGGCCGAACCCTTCGGGACCGGACTTGAGGAAGACGACGTCCTTGGTGTCGGCCCGGAAAAAGGAGAACCAGAGCGGCTCGTAACAGGGCGTGTTTACCGCGAGCAGGGTTTTGGTGCCGGGCGTGCGTCCGGTGGTCGCGGCCAACAGGTCGAGATACGCCTCCGTGGTCTCGCCACCTACCTGCCCATAGCCCGCGTTCGTCAGGACCATGAACCCCGCCTGGTCCGGCGTTACTCCGAGTTTCTTCATGGCCGATTCAAAAGCCCCGGCCGCCTTGGCCGTGGACGCCTCCCCTGCCTCCGCCAAACTCGCGGTCGCCGTCGTGAAAGTCGCCACGAGTAACAGCGTCAGAACTGCGTATCTTAAATTTAATTTCATACTCTAGTACTCCTATTTTTTCATATTTAAGATGTGCAATAGGTATAATATTTATAGAATCGTAGCAACAATGAGCGCAAAAAAAGACCGCCCCCGGCAGGGACGGCCTCTTCTGTTTCAGTAAAGGAAAGTCTACCCGCACTTCGTATATCCGCACAATTTACAGATATGACACCCTTCCTCGAAAACCAGGGGTTCGCCACATTCCGGGCACAGCTCCCGATTCAGGGAGGCCACATCCCCATCCACATGGTTGCCTTGCAGATAGCGGGACTCGAACACAAAGGCAATGGCGTCCGGGATGGACTTGACCAGATGCTTTTTCATGAACTTGGGATTCTCGCCGCCAATACCCTTGAGCTGCTGCACGATCTCCCGCACCCCCACGCCGGAACGCAGGGCCAGGGAAACCAGCCGCCCGATGGCCTCGGCCTTGGCCGTGATGGACCCGCCGGACTTGCCGATGGTGGCAAAGACCTCGAAGGGCTTGTTGTTCATCTCGTTGACCGTGAGGAAAAGCATGCCCAGTCCGGTGGGAATCTTCTGGGTGAAACCGTAGATCACGTCCGGGCGGTCCTTGACCACGGACACGCCCGCTTTCTTGTCATCCTGCTTCTTGTCGCCGTCGCCGGTGCACAGGACCTGGGAGGTCTTGGAGTCGTCGCGGTACACGGTCACGCCCTTGCAGCCATACTCGTAGGCCTTCCAGTAGATATCCCATATCTCTTCCTTGGTGGCGGAGTTGGGCAGGTTCACGGTCTTGGAAACCGCGTTGTCCGTGTACTTCTGGAAGGCGGCCTGCATCTTGAGATGCCAGATGGGCTCGACATCCATGGAGGTGACAAAAGTGCGCCGGATGTCCTCGGGCAGATGCTCCATCTTGCGGATGGAACCGACCTTGGCAATTTCCTCCATGAGCTTGGAGGAATAGGCACCCGCCTCCTTGAGTGCGGCATCGAAAAACGGATTGGTCTCCACCAGCTTGTCATTGTCCATGACATTGCGCACAAAGCTCAGGGCAAAGAGCGGCTCCACGCCCGAGGAGCACCCCCCGATGATGGACAGGGTGCCGGTGGGCGCGATGGTCGTGGTGGTGGCGTTGCGGTAGGGGCCGAGGTTGGCCTCGCCGAAAACTGATTCCGCGTAGGCCGGGAAGGGGCCGCGCTCTGCCGCGAGCTGCTTGGACGCGCTCCGGGCCTCGTCATGCACGAACTTCATGACCCGTTCGGCCAGATCCACAGCGGTCTGGGAATTGTAAGGAATCTTGAGTTGGTAAAGCAGGTCGGCCCAGCCCATGACGCCCAGCCCGATCTTGCGGTTCAGCTCCACGGTCTCGGTGATCTGCGGCAGGGGATAGATGGAGGCGTCGATGACGTTGTCCAGGAAACGGGCGGACAGATGCACGATCCGCTTCAGCTCCTCCCAATCGATCTCCGCGTCATGGCCGTTCTGGCCCTTGGCATAACATTTACCCAGGTTGATGGAACCGAGGTTGCAGGCCTCGTAGGGCAGCAGGGGCTGCTCGCCGCACGGGTTGGTGGACTCGATATCGCCCTGCTTCGGGGTCGGGTTGTCGCGGTTGATGCGGTCCAGGAAGACGATGCCCGGGTCCCCGGACTCCCACGCCTTCTGCACCAGGATATTGAACACGTCACGGGCACCCAGGGAGCCGACCTTCTCGCCGGAGTCCGGAGCCACCAGATCGTACTCTTCCCTTTTTTCCACCGCGCGCATGAAATTCTCGGTCAGGGCGATGGAAAGATTGAAATTGTTCAGATCGCCGTCGCGCTCCTTGGCCTTGATGAATTCCATGATGTCGGGATGGTCCACGCGCAGGATACCCATGTTCGCCCCGCGCCGGGTGCCGCCCTGCTTGATCTGCTCGGTGGCGCAGTTGAAAATGCGCAGGAAGGAGAGCGGCCCGGATGCCACACCGCCGGTGGAACCGACCACCGAGGCCTTGGCCCGCAGCCGGGAAAAGGAAAAGCCCGTGCCGCCACCGGACTTGTGGATCATGGCCGCATGCTTGACCGCGTCGAAAATCTCCTCGATGGAGTCGCCCACGGGCAGGACGAAACAGGCTGCCAACTGGCCCAGGCCGGTGCCCGCATTCATCAGCGTGGGCGAATTGGGCAGAAAACGATAGGAGGTCATCAGGTCGTAGAATTCCTTGGCCAGGGTCGCCGGCTTGTAGGAAGACTTTTCGTATTTCCCCTCTTCCTCGGCAATGGCCGCCGCCACCCGCCAGAACAACTCCTTGGTCGTCTCGTAGACCATGCCTTCGGTGTCCTTTCGCTGGTACCGACGCTCCAGAACTATCCTGGCGTTTTCGTTGATGATTGGATCGGAAAGGCGGGCGGGCATTTTGAGTTTGGGCATAGAAAAACCTCTTACAAGTACTTGAAATAACAATAAAATTTATGGAAGCATGGCAAAAAAACGCGACGGCGTTAGAGTTTTTCTAGACTACAGAAAGAGCGAAATAAAGGCCAGCCAAAAGTGCGCATACCTTGCAAAAAACCGGGGAGGCCGCGTCCTGTCTGGATTGAGGGATAAAGGCTTTCTAGGAATCACTCTCAGGATTGAGAGGCAACGTCACGATGAGCGTGGTGCCGCTGTCGCCAGAGGTGGTAAAATCTATTCCGCCTCCCAGGGAGGTGGCGATCAACCGGGCCGTGTAGGTGCCCAACCCCGTGCCCCGAGTCTTGCCTTGGGTGACGTACTTCTCGAAAAAAACATCGCGAATGGCCTCGGGAATAATGCCCGCATTGTGCACGCTGAGGATATGAACATCCCTGGTTTCGAGGTTCAGGGTTACGGTCCCGCCAATGGGTGATGCCTCCACCGCATTCTTCAACAGGTTGGCAAGCAGTGCGTAGCACGGCTGTTCCTCGGACCGGACAATAAAAACGGCGTTGGAGGAAACGGACTCGCCCTCGATGGTGACGACCATGTCCACCTTGCGTGCCCGCATGAGCGGAGCCTGTTCGGCTGCCACGGCTGAAACCAGCGGCAACAGGTCCACCACTTCGGGAGTAATCGAATAGGTACCTTCCTCCATCTCGAACAGGGTTCGCGACAGATCGATGATATTCAGCATGCGACTGCTGGACCTCTGGGCTATCTCCAACATCTCCCGCTGCTGCCCGGTCAGGTTGTCCGCCTTGTCCAGAAACTTGAGGAGTGTCTGCACGGCCAGGACGGGCGAGCGCAGATCATGACGTACCATGCGTTCCACGTCTTCACGCAGCCGCTGCACCCGTTTGCGCTCGCCAATGTCCGCGAAAAAACAGATGGCGAGTTCCGTTCCCTTGAACAACAAATAGTAAAAGCGCATTTCCACCGGAATATCCGCACCGGCTCCATTCTTCACCTCGGCCTCGAACGTGAGCACGTGCTTCTGCTTGAGCCGCTCCCAAAAGCCCTGCCAATCCTCGCCGGACAGGGTCGGGGTCACGTCCGGCACGGTCATGCGCCGCACACTGCTCCGGGGCTGGCCCAGTAGGACCGAAGCCGTCCGATTGGCATAGACGATGCGCGCGGAAGGCCGCACCTGAAGTACGCCCATGGCCGCATTGTCCATGACGAATTGAGTAAGCCGAAGCTCTTCCTCGGCCTGAAGTCGGTGGGTAATATCCGTTCCGAAAGAAATGACGGCCACTTGCAGGGCGTCATGGGCCGGGCCAACACAGGAATTGCGCCACTGGATATGCCGGATTTCGCCGGACTTGGTCTGGATGGGGTTTTCAAAGGTCTCGGCCGATGAACGCGCTCCGTCCCTCACAATCCGGTTAAACTCATCCCAGACAAACGAATACCTATCCCGAGGGACCACCGTATCGTACCAGTCCTTGCCAATGAGCTCCTCACGGGTATACCCGGTCACGGCTTCGCCCGCACTGTTTATCAACCGCACATGCCCGGTGTAGTCCAGTCCCACAATAATTACGTCTGCGGACTCAAGGACCTGCTGGGTAGCCTTGTATGCCTGACGCAACTCCAGCTCAACCTGCTCGCGCCGCGAAACTTCCCGAGCCAGTCTCCGGTTCCAGAAAAGAATCAGCAGCAAAAGCACCCCGGCCCCAACAGCCATGCCGCCCACCAGACGCCAAACCTTGGGGCGTTCCATCCACCGACCGTCACTGAGCACGGTCCAATAGTCATGAATGTTTTTCCTCTCATCCTCGGAGATGGAGACCAGCACCCGATTGACCAGGGTCAGCAGTTGGGGCCAATCACGACGAACCCCCACAGCCAAACTGCAATAGTATTCGGTGATGGCAGAGATACGAATATCGCTGATTCCGCGCCGCTGCAAAAGGTAGACTATGGGAGGCTGAGCACCCACATACGCTCTGGCCTGCCCGGAATTCACGGCCTGGAGCCCCTGGGCAGGGCTGTCCACTATCAGAGGGACAATAGCGGGGTAATCCCTGGGAATCCGAAGATGCGGAACACGGGCGGCCTCCATGGCCACCACCTGCCCGTCAAGATCCGCAAGCCCACTTACCAAGCGGGAATCCGACCGGGTCGCTATCACGATAGGTATGAAGAGGTATGGCTCGGAGGCCAGCATTTCCCCGCCCGGCATTGAGTCGACCGTGATCGCGGCCACCACGTCCACCTCATGCGCCTTGGCCAATTCCTGCATGGCAGCAAAACCGGAGGCCCGGACCCTTCTCGGCTTCAAGCCGAACTTCCTGTTGATCAGATCAATATACGTCGGGACCAGCCCCTGCAAAAAACTCCCGTCACCCCGAAAAATAATCGGCGGTGAGCCCAGCCACGTCCCCAGACGAAGGTCCTTGTGCCGGTCCAACCAAGCCTGTTCTTCCGCGCTCAGAGGAATGGAATCGTAATTCAGCCGAAGCCCTTCGTGCCTGGCAAACACCGGCGCATACGCAAGGGCGCACAGCACCGCAGCGGCGAAAAAGACAATCCATTTCCCATGCAAAAATGGCATGCGGTCTCCCGGCTGAAACAACAGACAAGGCCCGCCTCGAACAAGGACGGTCCTTTTTCATATCGCACTTTTCCTGTCGGGACAAACAAGACCATAAAATTATAAGGCGTCAGCTCTTTTAACGCCATGTATCGATCCTTTTCATACCAATAGAGGCCGCCCCGGCACCGAAGGATTCCTTGCCGCGCTGTCGAAAAGACTCCTTTTGAGATCGGCCATCCCCTCACTCGCAGAGAAATCAGATAGGACACACACCGGCAAACACACTCAGGTCCAGACCCAAAGTGTAACCCTCAACCATATGCTTGATATAAAACACAAAACTAATAAGAAATTCTTCAATTAACCAGAACCAATGCACCAAAACCGGACGGCAAACCCAGCAGGCAAGCTAACAGGCTGGCTACTTTTTTCCCGAAGGAAGGGAAAAGCGGATTTACCTCCGGTGGCTTTTGTTCTATGGGGCGTTGGAACGGTCCAACCACAACCTTTGAGAGAATTCCCCATGAAGATTTCCGAACGTCTGGCACGAATCAAGCCATCTGCGACCCTGGCCGTCAACGCCAAGGCACAGGAACTGCGCGCAAGCGGGCGCGAAATCATTTCCCTGGCCGTGGGCCAACCCGATTTCGGTACGCCGCAGCATGTATGCGACGCGGCCAAAGCAGCCTTGGACGAAGGCTTCACGCGATACACTCCGGTTCCGGGCATCCCGGAACTGCGCGATGCCGTGGCCGGATACTATACCAAATTTTACGACGCCAAAGCCTGCGGCGACAACACCATTGTCTCCAACGGCGGCAAGCAGGTGCTCTACAACCTGCTCATGGCCCTGGTGAATCCCGGCGACGAAGTACTCATCCCCGCACCCTACTGGGTCTCCTACCCGGCCATGGTCCAACTGGCCGACGGCGTCTCCGTGTTCGTGCCCACCACGGCTGATGAAAACTACCTGGCTACCCTCGACAAACTGGAAGCCGCACGCACAAACAAAACCCGCGTGCTCCTCCTCAATTCGCCCTCCAATCCCACAGGCTGCTGCTACACCCAGATCCAGCTTGAGGAAATCGCGGCCTGGGCCCGCAAACACGATATCTTCATCATTTCCGACGAGGTGTACGACCGTCTGGTTTACGCCCCCTTCGAGCCCGCGTCCCTGGCCAAGACCTGGGAAGCCTATCCCGAGACCATCGCCATCGTGGGCGCACTCTCCAAATCGTTCTGCATGACCGGCTGGCGCGTGGGCTACGCCCTGGCCCACGAGGACCTGGTCAAGGCCCTGTCCAAAATCCAGGGCCAGTCCACCTCCAACATCAACTCCATCACCCAAAAGGCGGCCCTGGCCGGGCTGAACGGTTCCTGGGATATCGTGGATGAAATGAAAACCGCCTTTGTCCGCCGCCGCGACCTGGCCTACGAAATCATCACCGGCTGGGGCGCTCCCTGCCCCAAGCCCGACGGCGCGTTCTACCTCTTCCCGGTGCTCGACCAGTTCTACACCGACGATGCCCCGGACTCCGCCACCATGTGTACCAAAATCCTGGAACAAGTAGGCGTTGCCCTGGTGCCCGGCTCCGCCTTCGGTGACGACAAGTGCATCCGCTTCTCCTACGCCGTGGCCGACGAGACCCTCAAAGACGCCCTGACCAAGGTCGACAAGGTCCTGACCGGCAAATAGCCCGAAGCCCTGACACCGAAAAACGGACAGGCCCGCTACCCATTGGTGGCCGGCCTGTTTTGTCTGTCGCCTTTGTTGGGCATGGGGGAGACCCCTGCCGGGGGCCTCTCCGAGGGCGCTTGCCAGCGGGGCTTCAAGGCCGAGGGCCTTAAAAATCCCGTCGCCGCTTCGCGGGGGCGTAGCGCGGGGAGACGTGCCGTGCCGATTGGCGGTTTGGGTGAATGGAAACGGGTAAAGGCCGTACGGCTTTGCCAACAGTTTCAGCCGTTTCCATTCACCCAAACCGCGAGGGGTTACCAAGAGGGAAAACAACAAGAAACAACCCGCGTCTGCCAATGTCCCAAACGCCGTAACGACAAAACCCCCAAACTACGCCCACCAGGACCTCTCGGCGTGGACTCTGTCCGCCAATCCTTCCGCACAGCGCACCGTTCCCCCGAGCCACCCCCCGCGAAGCGGCACCAAAAAGTTTAGGAGATTCCTAAGAACCTTTTTTAAAAGGTTCTTAGGCCGCCGGAGGCATCCCCAACGCAAAAATCCCCGCGCATCGAAACACGCGGGGACCTGTCAATTCCGGTATTCGACCGTTGCCGACGAGCTAGGCCATGTCCCAGGTCGCGCCCTGGGGGGTGTCCTTGACTTCGACGTTCATGGCCGCCAGCTCATCCCGGATGGCATCGGACTTTGCAAAGTCCTTGTTCTTGCGCGCATCCTGGCGGGCTGCGATCAATTCCAGCACCTTGGCCGGGTCGATATTGGCGCGGGCTGCGCGGTTATCGCGCAATTCCAGCAGGAATTCGGCAGGATCGCGCTCGAAGATTCCGAGGATGGTACCCCAGTCCTCGATCAACCCCTTGAAGCGGGTGAAAAAGGCTTGGCCGCCTTCGGATTTGCGCTGATTCTTGTCTTCACAGACGCGCCCGGCCAGACGGACGGCGGAAAAAACGTGTCCCAAGGCTCCGGCGGTGTTCATATCGTCTTCCATGGCCTCGGTGAAATTCTTTTCGATGGTAGCGAGTTCCGCGTCCAACGCCTCGGGGAACGGAGATTTCTTCCACGCGGTCTTGGCCAGTTCAACATCCACCTGAGCCAGGGCTCCATAAATTCGCTTGATTCCTTTTTCCGCCTCTTCCAGGGCATCGAAGGAAAAATCGAGCGGGCTGCGATAGTGCATAGTGAGCAGGAAATAGCGCAGGGTTTCGGGCAGGAACTTGTCCAGGATGTCCCGAATGGTGAAAAAATTACCCAAGGATTTTGACATCTTTTCCGAGTTGATCTGCACGAAACCGTTATGAACCCAAAAATTGGCAAACGGCTTGCCCGTGGCCGCCTCGGACTGGGCGATCTCGTTTTCGTGGTGCGGGAAGGAGAGGTCCTGGCCGCCGCCGTGGATGTCGAGCGGCAGGGTCGCGTATTTTTCGCTCATGGCCGAACACTCCAGATGCCAGCCGGGACGGCCCTTGCCCCAAGGTGACTCCCAGGAGGGTTCGCCGGGCTTGGCCGCCTTCCACAGGGCGAAATCGAGCGGGTCCTGCTTTTCTTCGCCCGGATCAATACGCGCGCCGGATTCCAGCTCATCCACATTGCGGCCCGAGAGCTTGCCGTATCCGTCAAAGGAGCGAACCTTGAAATAGACATCGCCTGACGGGGTGGCATAGGCATGGTCTTTTTCGATGAGAAGCTCGGTCAGGGCGATCATCTCCGGGATGTGCTCGGTGCACTTGGGCTCGATGTCCGCACGTTGCACGGCCAATCGGTCCATGTCCACATAAAATTCGCCGATGAACTGTTCGGCAATGGCTCCTGGCTCCTTGCCAACCTCATTGGCACGCTTGATGATCTTGTCGTCTACGTCCGTGAAATTGCGGATAAAGGTGACATCATACCCCTTGTGCTTGAGGTAGCGAAAGAGCACGTCAAAAACCACGCTGGAGCGGGCGTGACCAATATGGCAGAGGTCATAGGCGGTGATGCCGCAGACATACATGTTGACCTTGTTGCCGTTGATCGGGGTGAATTCCTGCTTCCGTCGGGCCAGGGTGTTATAGAGTCTCATTAAAATTCTCCATCAGTAATATTTTGAATTCATTTAATTTTGATTAAATATCATCGCCTGAATCCGTGGTCACGGAAACCCCCAGCAAGCGGAGATTGTCGTACATGTCCCGACCCATGAAGAAATAGGGCACGGGCACGGGTTCATCGGGCCGGACCGAGATGACCACGGTACCGGGTTGGGCCACAAACCGCCGAAGGCCGCGCAGGGCGTTTTCCGCCACCGGGTTATCCTGCTTGTTGGCATAGTCCGCCATGGCCGCGAGCTCGGCACAAAACAGGGTGCGGGCCTCTTCAACCGATGAGCCCATGGCACGGGCCGAACTTTGCAGGATCGCGCCCACCAGGGACTGTTCCGTGAACCGGAGGTCCGCCTTGGCGATGCGCAATCCGATAAATCTTTCCATACGGGGTTCGACCAGATTAAGCCCGGAAAAGGTGCCGTTGATTTCCAGTCTGCCCACGCTTGCGGATTCCAGCCGGATGGTCTTCACTTCCAGAGTCTGCTTATCCGGGACGTACCGGTAATCCAAAGCCAAATCAAAAGGTTCCTCGTCCCCCGACGGGAACAGGGGCGGACCGGCCCAAAACGCGGCCAGAGAGGGCGCTTCGATCAGTCGCACACCCTGGGCTTGCACGGTGGCGTAGTGCGGCACCGGGTTGCGCTGGTCAAACGCGCTGACGCGCACGTTGTCCGCCGTGAACCGCTCGCCCGAGGGCAGCTTGCCCGACACCCCGGCCAGGGTCACGGCAGGATCGAAAATCGAGACCGACAGGTCGCCATAGACGAGTTCCATCCCGTCCATGTCAGCCACAGCTCGATTGAGTTCCCGTTCCACCTCGTAGTGGACGTACCATTGCAGCCCTATGGCGCACACCGCCACAAAGACCACGAAGGAGAACAGAAATTTCTTGAATGCGCCCACGGCTTACAACTCCCTCAGCGCGGTGACTGCGGCCACAGCCTTGATGCCTTTTTTCTCGCCTGTGAAACCGAGCTTTTCCTCGGTAGTGGCCTTGAAATTGACCTGATTCGGCGTGAGTCCGAGCAACCGGCAAATATTCTTGGCGATCTGCGCCGCGTGCGGTGCGAGCCGAGGCACCTGGGCAATGACGGTCAGGTCGGCATGCACCACGCGAACCCCGGCCGCCTCGGCCATGGCCAGGGTCTCCCTGAGCAGGATACCACTGTCCACGCCGGAAAATTTCGGGTCCGTGTCCGGGAAATGGGTGCCGATATCCCCACCGCCGAAAGTGCCAAGCACCGCATCGGTCAGGGCATGCAACAACACGTCGCCATCGGAATGAGCCAGTATGGTTGGCCCGCCCGGTATGGGAACCCCGCCGAGCCGCAAAGGCCGGTCGTTCTCCCCGCCAAAACGGTGCACGTCATACCCCCACCCCACACACGGGACCGTGGTCTTCGCCGCTTCAAGCCGCTGCAAATCCTCGGGCGTGGTGATCTTGACGTTGGCCTGCTCGCCGGGAATGACCGTCACTTCGGCCAACCGCTCGACCATGCTGGCGTCGTCCGTGACTTCCCACCCCTCGGCAGCAGCCCGCTCGTGGGCCTCCCGAAGCAGCGAGGTCTCAAAGGCCTGGGGTGTCTGCACCGCGCGCAATTCCGCCCGATTCAGGGTCTCGGCCACCCTGTCGCCTTCCACGCGCTTGACCGTATCCATAACCGAAATAGCCGGGATGACCCCGCGCGCGCCCTGGTTCAGGCTGTCGATGAGATCGGTGATGATTCGCGCCGACACGAACGGTCGGGCCGCGTCGTGGACCAGCACGGCCTCGCACCCTTTGGGCAGGGCCGCAAGCCCGTTCATCACGGAATCCTGCCGCCGCTCGCCGCCCGCGCATACGGCCCACTTGAGGCCAAGGTCTTCACTTCGAAAATATTGACGGACCCGCTTCTCCATATCTGGCGCATCGTCCGGCGGAAACACGAAAATCAGCCCGCTCAATCGGGCCACGCGGGAAAACGTGCGGGCCGAATGCCAGAACAGTGGCGCACCCCGATATTCAAGGTACTGCTTACGCATACCACCGGCGGCCTCGGCCAGACGGGTACCCGATCCGGCGGCCAGGACAATGCCCCATATATTCGTCAACGTTCGTTCCATGCGGAATCCCAAGGAGTTGGCACGGGGGAGGTATCTCCTCCCCCGGTGCCCTGTATACCATTTGGAGTCGGCCGATAAGCCGGGTTTTGTTCCCCTTTCGGGGCGACTACCATTCATCTCGGGCGGCTGTTACCAGACGCCTCTAGCAACCTACCCGGCAGCTCGGTCGGGCCGACCTCAGACGCTGCCCTATTCGGTCTTGCTCCGGACGGAGTTCACCTGGCCTGCCGCGTCACCGCGACAGCCGGTGGGCTCTTACCCCACCCTTTCACCCTTACCGCCGGGCCGAAACCCGGAGGCGGTCTACTCTCTGTTGCACGTGACGGGGATCACTCCCCCTGGGCGTTACCCAGCGTCCTGCCCTACGGAGCCCGGACTTTCCTCGACACTGTCGCGGCAGTCTGGCCAACTCCAAAAATGCTCTTGCTCGGTCGGCTTGCGATAGCGGCACATCTGCTGCGTTGGACGAATTGCGCTTGTCCTCGACGTAGCTGGGCTACGCCTGCGGAAAACGCCAATTCGTCCGCCTTGCAGCTGCACCACTCTCACAAGCCTCGCTTCGTTCGTTCACGGGGAACCGCTGTGGCGATTCTCCCGATGGCTCAGCGGCTGGCGGAAATCCTCAATGGCGAGGAGCTCCACCTTGTTTCGCCAGCCTGCTAGTCTTCTTCCTCGACCTGCTGCCAGTAGATGAGACGCTGGCAGTTGGGGCAGCTCAAAATCTGCTGGCCCTTTTGCAGGTCATTATATGCCTGCGGCGGAATCATGATGTTGCAGCCGTGACAAACGCCCTTGGTCACCGGCACGATGACCGGATTTTCCATGCGTTCGCGAATGAATTCGTAACGACCAAGGATCGGCGGCGGCACGACCTTGCAGGCCTTCTTGCGCTTGCGGTCCAGGGAAGCAAGCTTCTTCTCCGCCGCAGCCAGGCGCACATCCAGGGTCTCCTTGAGCGCGGCGTACTGCTCCTTGACGCCGCCCATGTCATCATTGAGAGACACGGTGGCCTCATCCTGCCGGGTCAACTCATCCCTGACAGCGGTCTGCTCGTCCTCACGCATGCGGTTGAGCTTTTCCAGGGAATCCATCTCGCGCATCATAGCGTGATATTCCTTGGTGTTACCCACCAACATGAGCTTGTTCTTGGCCTTTTTGATTTTACCCGCGTCCTCGTCGATCTCCACGGCCAGCTTCTTTTTCTGGTCCTTGAGCAATTCCATGCGCTCGTCGATTTGAGTACGGCGCTCCCGGAATTCCTCCATCTGGTTCTGGAGGTCCGACAACTCCAGCGGAGCCTTTTCGACTTCTTCCTTGAGGACAATAATCTCGTCATCCACCTGCTGAAGAATTATCAGCTGTTCAATCTGCTTTTCGTACATTCTTTACCTCGCTATCTATTTGAAATATAAACATATGCACTGTTTTCTAGTTCGCGGAATAGAGCCGAAAGGGGTCAGTCCCCTCGAAAAATTGCACGGCAGCACCGTCCAACACCCCGGCCAGTTCCTCGGCAAAAAGGCGCATCATTTCCTCTTCCAATGAAAAATGACCCACGTCGATAACGCAGGTTTCTGCCTCTACGGCGGGATGGTACTTCATATCGCCGGTGACAAACACATCCGCCCCGGCACGGGCAGCCTTGCCAACCAAAGAGGCCCCCGACCCGCCACAATAGGCCACGGTCTTGACCGCTTCGGGCTGTGGCCCAGCCACGGAAAACGATTCCCGCCCGGTCAACTCGGCCAGCTTTTCGACAAATGCATTCCAGCTCATACCCTGAGGCAGAACGCCCACCTCGCCGAACCCGATGTCCTGGCACGGCGCGGAAAGCGGACGCAAATAAAAGGTCGGTCGGTATCCCAGAGAAAACTCGATGCCCGAGGCCACCTCGCCCCAGCCCGTCTCGTCGCAGATGATCCGAACCTCGCCCGCCGCCGACTGGGACACCGAATGAATACTGGCATGATTGGACCAGACATCCGCTGTCTCGCGGGAAACAGGCTCCTTGCAATAAAATGACGCCTCAACCGGAGCACGGCCCTGCTCGATCTCCAGCAACCGGGTTTGCTCAAGCTCCAGAGCCCTGCCCAGCCAGAAGGCCGGACCGCCGGACCGGGTGTCCAGCGACGTGTGGGCCGCGTAGAGCCAGCCACCGGAAGAAAGCACCATGCGCACGACGTCCAGAAACATGGAGTCACGGGAAAGCGCCTTGGGCTTCATATAAAGTGGATGATGGGTGACGACCACCCCCGCACCCCATTCCAGGCACCGATCAATCATCTCCGGCGTGGGCTCAAGGCACACGGCCACCCGAAAAGCCTCCTGCTCCACCCCCGCGATCTGCACCCCGGAATTGTCCCAACCGCTCTGATTCTCTTCAGGAGCGAGTTGGCGTATTTTGGCCAAAATATCCTTGATTTTCATATAGTTACACCCCTTTACCGGAAAGAGAATGCTCCCGTAGGGTTTCCCCCTCGGGAGCATCGTAGTCCTCTTCTGTAACCCGGCGTTCTGCCTTTGTGGGAAACTTCAGGATATATGCGTTTGACAGTAAATCAATCAGTCTTGTTCGCAATCACTGCTCCCGGTCAGGGGGAGTTGGCTGTTTTTCTTGAAAACTCTCAAATAAAATCAAGTAATTACACCATCTGCCTCATGTCTGGCCAAGGCCTCTTCAAACTGTGTAGTCGATATGCATATACTAGTCGGGATTAAATTGCAAGGAAATCGGGCGGAGGTTCAGGGCTGACGCATCTTAGGTTTGGTTCTGGCGCATTTTTGTTCAAGAAATGAGTTCAAGGTCGTTTTGTTTGTTTTGTGTGGATTGCCAGTGTCAAAACATTCATAATGATTTTATGCTGATACAAGGTATAATGCACTCCCAAAAGGAGTGCACATGCCAAATTGCGACAAATCGCTCATCACCCATCTGTCCATCGTCCAAGATCCGCGAATTGATAGGACAAAAAAGCATAACCTTATCGACATACTGGTCATCGCCGTCTGCGCCGTTATCGCCAATGCTGAAGGATGGGAAGACATCGAATGTTTTGGAATAACAAGAGAAGCGTGGTTGAAGACCTTTCTTGATCTTCCAAACGGGATTCCATCTCATGACACTTTTGCTCGTGTTTTTGCCAGGCTGGAGCCAGCGGAATTGCAGCAAGCTCTATCAAGCTGGTGTGAATCGGCGTGCAAATATGACCCACCTGAGCCGGTAATCGGCGTCGAAATTTGACCCACCCCGGCAAGCCCCTCAAGGTCACGAGAAAATCGTGACGGGAGGGCCAGCGAGGAGATGCTGACGGTGGAAACAATTCGAAAGATTAAGGTGGCCCATGACCGGCATGAGACGCCGATCAGGCAGATATCCAAGAATTTAAACATGAGCCGGAATACGGTCCGCAAGGTGTTGCGCTCGGAGGAGACGCGCTTCGAGTACAAACGAGCGATCCAGCCCATGCCCAAACTTGGTGAATTCACGACCTGGCTGGAAAGCGAGTTGGAGCGGGATGTCGGGCTTCCACGCAAACATCGACGCACGATCAAGGTCTTGTTTGAGCAGCTTCAGGGGCAAGGTTACGAGGGAGGCTATGATGCTGTCCGGCGTCATGTCTCCCGCTGGCGCGAAGCCGAAGGGCACAGGGTGTCGCAAGCCTTTGTCCCGCTGACTTTCGCCTCTGGAGAGGCCTACCAGTTCGACTGGAGCCACGAGCAACTCGAAATTGACGGCATGCCAATGACGGTCAAGACCGCGCACATGCGATTGTGCCATAGCCGGATGGTCTTCTGCTTCGGTTACCCTCGGGAGACCCGGGAGATGGTATTCGACGCCCATCAGCGCGGCTTTGCCTTTTTCGGCGGATCTTGTGGCCGAGGTATTTACGACAACATGAAGACCGCAGTGAACAAAGTTCTACGCGGCAAGCAACGCGAACTCAATTCCCGCTTCGAGCAGATGTGCACTCATTACCTGGTGGACCCCACGCTGTGTACGCCTGCTGCTGGCTGGGAAAAAGGGCAGGTGGAAAATCAAGTCCATCTGGTACGTACTCGTTTTTTATCCGGCAGATGGCGTTTCGGGAGCCTTGAGGAGTACAACGCCTGGCTGCTGGAGCGAGCTATTGGTTGGGCCAAGACTCAGGCTCATCCGGAGATTACGGACAAGACGATCTGGGAGGTCTTCCTGCAGGAGCGTGAAAACCTAATCAAGCCCGCAGCCCCTTTCGATGGCTACCGTATTCAGGAATGCCGGGTTTCCTCCACATGTCTGGTGCGGTTTGATCACAACCGGTACAGCGTACCCTGCGAGGCGGCTGGACAGGCGGCGCAGATCAAGGCGTACGCCGACCACATCTCGGTGATTCGCGATGGCCGGGTGCTGGCCGTACATGCCCGCCGATTCGGCAGAGAAAAGACTGTCTATGACCCGTGGCACTACGTGCCTGTCCTGGAGCGTAAGCCCGGAGCGCTCCGCAACGGCGCTCCCTTCCAGGACTGGAGGCTTCCTGCGCCGATGGAGCAAATCCGTCTGTCCCTGCGGCGGCATAAGGACTGGGACCGACAGTTTGCGGGTATCCTGACAGCGGTGCCCAGCCATGGACTCCAGGCAGTAACCGACGCCTGCCAGGCGGCCCTGGACCAGAACACGGTGAGTCGGGACGTGGTCCTTAACATCTTGAACCGCTCCCGTGATCAAAGGCCAACCCAAGAGGTTTGCGTCCCCGATCACCTCAGGATCAAATGCGAGCCTGTGGCCGACTGCGGACGTTATGACCAGCTATTGGAGGCGAGCCATGCTTCGCAATGACATCTTGGCTTTGCTCAAAGAGCTCAAGCTGCATGGCCTGCGCGGAGCTTACGACGAGATGCTTGAGCACGGTCGTCGATCCGGGGCCACTCTGGAACGGTTTCTGTTAGATCTGCTCAAGGCGGAACAGGCCGAGCGCCGCGTACGCAGCATCCGATACCGCCTGGGGATCGCCAGATTTCCCGTGAGCAAAGATCTGGACGGTTTCGACTTCCAGGACTCGCACGTCGGTGAGGCCAGGATCAGGGATCTATACCACGGCGGCTTCATGGAGAGCTGGATCAATGTGGTCTTTGTAGGCGGCACGGGCACCGGAAAAACGCATTTAAGCATCGCCATCGGCTCCAATGCCGTGCGCAACGGCGCCCGAGTGCGCTTTTTCAATCTGGTGGACCTCGTCAACCAGCTCGAGCAGGAAAAGGCGGACGGCAAGGCCGGACGGCTGGCCGAGACTTTGGCGCGCTTCGACTTGGTCATCCTGGACGAACTCGGCTACCTGCCGTTTTCCAGGTCAGGAGGCCAGCTGCTCTTTCACCTGCTCTCAAAGCTCTACGAGAGGACCTCGGTGCTGATCACCACGAACCTGAGCTTCGGGGAGTGGTCACAGGTCTTTGGAGACGCCAAGATGACCACGGCCCTGTTGGACCGCGTCACACATCACTGCGAGATCATCGAAACAGGCAATGAAAGCTGGAGGCTGAAACAAGGCAGGGGACAGCACCAAGGGCAGGACGCATAAGCGTCGGCGGCAGGGTCGGGAATTCCGGTCGCCCTCCGGGCTCCCTCCATTCCCGACCCTGCCGCCGCCCCCGGAAAAGCCTCCCCCCAACACCCGAAAATCACGTTCGGGGTGGGTCAAATTTCGACGCCGATGATGGGTCAACTTTCAACGCCGATTGACAAGCTGGCTCACGGCCTTGAAGGTGGAAACGCGAGGCAAGGTCGTGGCATTGGATGGAAAGACGGTGCATCGATCTTTCGACAAGGCTACGCAAAAAGCTTCTCTTCATTTGGTTAATGCATGGCTCTCACAGGACAATCTTATCCTCGGTCAAGTCAAGGTAGACGATAAATCCAATGAGATTACTGCGATACCTAAGCTGCTCAAAATGCTGCATCTTGAAGGAGCTATTGTCACCATTGATGCAATGGGATGCCAAAAAAGCATCGCAAAACAGATCGGAGAAAATCAAGCCGACTATGTTCTTGCTGTGAAACAAAACCAAAAAGAACTGTATGATTATATTGATTATTTATTCTGTAAATCCAAGAATGACACTTCTTTGATTTATCAAACACACCAGACACTAGATTCAGGTCATGGACGGATCGAAACCCGTAAATACAGCACCATTGTGGGCAATGAACTTCTAGCAGGAATAGACGGTTGGGATGGTTTGAAAGCCGTCGGCATGGTTGAGTCAACCCGCGAAGTTGGCGACACGGTATCGAATGAGAAAAGATACTTCATCATGAGTACCTGCGGCCAAGCTCGTGAATTTGGCAATGCGGTTCGTGAGCACTGGGGCGTAGAAAACTCGGTACATTGGGTTCTTGATGTGACATTCAGTGAAGATCAAAGCCGAATAAGAAAGGATAACTCCCCGGAAAATTTATCAATGCTAAGAAAGATAGCTTTGAATTGTGTGAAGCAGGAATCAACAAAAACCAGCATGAAGAGAAAGCGCAAAATGGCGGGATGGGATAACGACTTCTTAATCAAGGTGCTAATTGGGGATTAGATGCGTTTACCCTGGGCGGAGGTTGCCTGTCCGTTGCCCTGTGCACGAGAATTCTATATATCCCCCTCATGAAATCCATTCTCCCCGCTCTGTCGGGGACACATCCGCTCCAAAACGGAAAAAGGCTTCGACTAGAGTCGAAGCCTTTTCTATTCAATGGTGGGCCAACCAGGATTCGAACCTGGGACCGACCGGTTATGAGCCGGTGGCTCTGCCAACTGAGCTACTGGCCCATTGCTCTGGCGCGCAGTCTATTATCCTGTGATGTCGCGCGGTGTCAACCGATTCCTGCCGCAGACCGCCTGGCGCGAAACCGATTCACCGGCGCGAAATCAGGACAATGCCACCCAGCACGCACCCGCAACCTGCCACTTGCGGCCAGCCAACAGGCTCATTCAACACAAACACGGACAGGACCAGGGCAGACACCGGCATCACCGCTGTGAAGACCCCGGCGGTGGAGGCATCCACCTTCGTGATCCCGGCAAACCAGAACAGGTAGGCGAACACCGTGACAAACACACCGTAATGCCCCACCGTGAGCCAGCCCGTGAGACTGATGCGCCCCAAGTCCGTGGAAGCCGCTTCGACCACCCCCATGGGCAGAAACCAGGCCAGACCGAACAGGGAAATGACCGTGGACACGGCCAGCGGGGAGAGCGGCTCGGGAACGGTCTTGCGCAAAAGCAGAAACAGGGACTCGAACATCACGGCCCCGAGCACCATCAGGTTGCCGAGCACCGGATCGGAACCCGCCACACCGCCGGTCTCCCGGACCAGATTGATGACCAACACGCCAAGCACGGAAAGCGCGATCCCCGCAGCAATCCTGCCCGAAGGCCGATCTTTCAAAAAAATCCAGGCGATGATCCCCATGCACGCGGGTGTGGTGGAGGTAATGATGCCCGCAGACGACGGGCCGGTATAGGTCAGCCCGTAAAGCAAAAATACCGTGAACAGGAACGAGCCACACAGGGACTGCACACCCATCAGCACCCAGGAACGACGCGAGATGCGCGGCAACCCGCCCTCGCGCAACCGGATCAGGGGGAGAAGAATGGCGAGGGCGAGCACAAAGCGCAGAGCCGAGGCCAGGAAGACCGGCAGTTCGGCCACCATGATCTTTCCGGCCACCACCGAACTGCCCACCAGGACCATGGCCAGGGTCAAATTGAGATATGCGGAAGGTTTCGCGGTCATGAGCGGACACTATCCGCGTCCGCGTCAATTGTTTTGAAGAATCTTGCGGTATCGACCGGGCGTGACGCCATATTGCCGCTTGAACAGCCGGGTCAGGTGCGCCTGGTCCGAAAACCCGCAACCCGCCGCGATGTCCGCCAGCCGATCGCCGCCCGCCAGCCCGTCTCGCGCCCGCTCCACCCGGACCTGAGTAAGATAGGCATGGGGCGTGATCCCGAGCCGTTTCTCGAACACCCGCACCAGATGGAACGACGAAAGCCCCGCCTCCCTGGCAAGGGTATCCAGGGTCAAATCCTCGCCATATTGGGCGCGAATGATCTCGCGGGCACGGCCCACGGCCCGATGCTCGTTGCCCGGCTCGGGCAGAAAACCGCGCTCGTCCGCGTGCCGGGAAATCCAGTGGGAGAGGAGCCACAGCAGCCGGGTCTCCTTTTCCAGGGCCGAAATGTCGGGATTCTCCAAAATCCGGTGTGTACGGCAGATGCAGCGGGCCAGGGAAGGATCGTCGATCACCCCGGTGCGAAAACAGGGCAGGTTCGGCTTGGGCAGGAGCGCTTTCGCCGCCTCCAGAAGCGCCTCGGGACGCAGATAGAACATGCGGTAGGCCCAACCGTTTTCGTCCGCGCCGTGACCGTCATGCGGTTCGCCCGGCACCACCAGATTGACCTGTCCGCGCGGAGCGACCACGGTTTCGCCCAGGTAGTTAAAGCGCATGGCCCCATCCACGATGCAACCCACGGCATATCCCTCATGAAAATGACGGGAAAAACGTTGGCTCACAAACCGGGCCGTAAGCAAGTCCACCCCGCCGAGAAACGGCAGCGCGGTCATGGAGGTGGACTCCTGGGATGCGGGATGCGTCATGAACGTATCATGGCGCAAGGTGGGAGGAATGGCAATGAGTGCCTCCGGCGGCCCTGCCGGGGGGCCACTTCGTGGAAACCCTGCCGGGGGCCTCTCCGAGGGCGCTTGCCAGCGGGGCCTCAAGGCCGAGGGCCTTGAGAATCCCGGTGCCGCTTCGCGGGGGCGTAGCGCGGAAAGGCGTGCTGTGCAGCGACGTCCGAAGCGGTCGCCGTTGCCGTGCCGGTTGGCGGTTTGGGCGAATGGAAACGGGTAAAATCCGTGCGGCGTTGCCGAACAGTTTCAGCCGCTTCCATTCGCCCAAACCGCGAGGGGTTAACAAGAGGGAAAATAACAAGAAACAACCAGCGTTTTCCAATATTTCAAACGCCATGACGCCCCCCCCAAGCCACGCCCCGCGAAGCGCCACAAAAAGTTTTGGAGAGTCCAGAGAACCTTTTCCACAAATCCGCAGGACAGCGGATTTGGGCGTTGCAGCGAAGCGCAACGGGTCGAAGACCCGAGCCCCAGGACGGGGCAAGTCCAAAGGTTCTCTGGCCGTCGGAGACGCCCCGCCGGCGAGGCGCCGCCGGAGGCTATTTCCCGCAGGGCACGCCGTGCGAGAGGTAGATTTCACCCAGATTCTGGATGAGTTGTTTGTTGTTGAAGACCGCGTGGACCCGTTCGCGGGCAGCGGGGATGATGGTACGGCGCAGCGCATTGTTCGTGAGGGCCTGTTCGATGATTTCGGCCAGGGCGTCCGGGTCTTCGGAGGCGCAGAGCAGCCCGGTTTCCTTGTGGGTGACCAGTTCGGGCACGCCGGAGATATCGGTGGCAGCCACGGGCACGCCGGTGGCCATGGCTTCGGGCCACCACGTTGGGGATGCCGTCGCGGTCGCCGTCCGCGGCTTTGCGGCAGCCCAGGGTGAAGCAATCCGCTTGGGCGAGCAGCCGAATAACCTCGTCGTGGGTGACCGTGCCCACCAGGATGGTGATGTCGGCCAGTCCCAGCTCGTCAATGAGGGTGTGCACCGTGCGCTCCATACTGCTTTTCCCCTTCGCCCACCAAGGTGAACCGCAGGTCGAGTCCCTTGGCGCGGAGTTTGGCCAGGGCGCGCAGGATGATATCGAGTCCCTTTTTTTTCCACGAACCGGGCCACGGTCAGGACGTGATACGGCGGCGCGGCCTCAAGGGGACGGCCGTTCATGGAAAAAAGGTCGAGATTGATGCCGTGGTACACGCAATGGATGGGCTTGTTGTCCGGCGCGATACCTGCCAGATGGCGGGCATTGTATTTCGTGCAGGTGACCACGAATTTCGCCAGATCGATCTTGTCCTGGATACGGCGCGGGTCCTGGGTGTAGATATCCTTGGCGTGGGCCGTGAAGGAGAAGGGCACGCCCGCCAGACAGGCGGCGCACATGGTCACCGTGGTTGGCGTATGGGCAAAATGGCCGTGCAGGTGGCCGAGATCCACCCCCTGATCCAGGACCGATTTCTGCACGATATACCCGCCCTGGAGCAGATGTTTGACCCAGGTGTGTTTCTTGGGCGCGAGCCGAAAGCGCGGCAGCATGAGCCGCACGCAACGCATGTAGCGCCGGGGATGGCGAAAAAAGAGGCGCAGATTGTACCACAGCAGCGCGGGCAGCCCCCAGATCATGGAGGACGGCAGGTAGGTAACCCCGGCCTTGATCTCCTTGATGGAGTCGTGGGCGAAGTTCTCTCTGGGCGCGCGCATGGAATAGATATGGATGGTGAATCCCATCTTTTCGAGCAGACGAATCTCGTTGGAAATGAAGGTCTCGGAAATGCGGGGATAGCCCTTGAGCACCATCCCCAGCGTCCGACCTCCGGGGGCGGTATTATTCACTGCAATGCTCTCGGAAATGGGCCAGACGTTGGCACATGACATCCAGGCCGGTCATGTGAAATCGTTCGAGATCGGCCACACATTGGTGGGGGTCCTTCAGCAGCGCGTTGACCTTTTCGCGCAACAGCTCGGGTGAGACGTCGTCCCACTTGATGTAGTCGCACAGGCCGCGTCCCTTGAAGACGCGGGCGCGCAGGAGCTGTTCCTGACGGGGCTTGTCGCGCGGGATGACCAGGGCCGGTTTCCGAAGGGAAAGGATTTCGCACAGGGTATTGTAGCCGCCCATGGTCACCACCAGGTCCGCCTGGGCCATGCGTTTTTCGATATTCTTGACAAAGGGCTTGATCTGGACCTTGAGGGCGCGGGCGCGGTCGGCCAGTTCGTCCAGCCGGTCAGGGTCGAGGAACGGTCCGGTGATCATCAGGGTGGTGAAGTCCACGGTGCCGTTGGTTTCGAGCATCTTGAGATAGTTGTCGAGCACAATATAGCCATCGCCACCGCCGCCGATGGTGACCACCACCTGCTTGTTCTTGCGCTTGGTCTTACGCGCCTTGGGCACCTTGCGCGGGATATAGCCGGTGAACACGGTCTTGGCCGCGATATCGTCGGGAATGGCGTACTCCACAATGGGATCGTACAGTTCCTTCTCACCGTAGACCCATATCTCGGAATAGAGGTCGCGCAGAATTTCCGGGAATTTCTTTCGTGCCCAGTCGCGGCGGGTGGATTCGGCATCGTCGAGGATATCGCGCAACCCGAGCACCACGCGGGTGCAGGGCAGGGTCTTCCTGATCCACTTGAGTGTGGGCAGAACCTCGTTCTTGAGACCGGAGGGGACCTTGTCCACGATGAACAGGTCCGGCTTGAAGGCCTTGCAGGTGGACAAGATGATATTCTTGCGGATGGCGATGGCCATCTTCGGGTCCACCTTGATGGAGTGCGGCACGTAAACCGAATTGGTTTTCTTGATCATGCCGGGCATACGCACAAAATCCACACCCGCAGGCATGGTATAGCGCCCCGCAATGGGGGAACCGGTGACGATGAGGATGTTCACGCCCGGCTGCACCAGATTTCGGGCAATAGCCATGGTGCGGCGGATGTGCCCCAGACCGTAAGTGTCGTGGGAATACATCAATATGTTATATGATCTTGGTTCCATATGATCGCATCAAGCCCAAAAAATAAACAAGCCGGGCATCAGTCCCATGTCCCGGCAAGGAGGAAAGATTAACGGGTTACGAGCTTTCTGTCCAGAAGAGACGCAGGCGTTTTCATACCCGAGATACGGAAACACGGCCAGCCCTACTTTTCCTTTTCGTAATTCACGTCCAGACAGAGGGCCGGATCGAACGCCTCGCCAGCCGCGACATTCTCCAGGTTCTCCGCACAGGGACGATGGTCCGGGCGACCGTCACAGGCGGCCTTGAACCGTCGTGAAGCCTCGTCCCGGTCGCCGCGCCACCAGGCAAGCACGCCCAGATTGTTTTCGGCGCAGGGATGTCCGGGTGCCATACTCATGGCCCGGACAAAGACTTCGGACGAACTCTTCCCGTCACCCACCACGGCGAACTGCACGCCCTCTACCAGCGTCTCCTGAACCGGGGTCATCCGCACATGGTCGAGCCCCCGGCAGGGGCACCGCTTCTTGATGCACGGCTCGTCCCCCTCCATCAGGCGGACCGAGTCCAGCACGTTGCCGAGCACGGTCTTGTCGCCGGGACAGCGGAACACGGTCCCGTCCGGTTCCAGACGCAGCAGCGTCCGCCCGGCCGAGCACGGCACACCGAAAAAATTGAACGCGACTTTTTTCCCCTGCTCGGGATGATCCGCGAACACGGAACAGGCACGGTCGCCGTAGGCCTCGGGATAGCGGCGGCCCTCGAATTCCCCCCGGAACGGGCGCGGTGTGAGAGGGATGCCGTGGCCCGCGAAGAACGCACGGTCCGCGTGAAAGCGGGCCTCCAGGGTGGGATGAACCACGTAATTGACGATGACTTTGAACCCCCGATCCATAAGCAGCCGGGCGTTTTCGATAAAGGCAGGCACTCCCTTGACTCGCTCACGCTCCTCAATGTGCAGGGCAACGTACAGGTCCTGCACTCGGGCCGGATCGATACGCTCGGCAAAGTCGCGCACCCTGGAAGAGACGGACAGATTGGTGTCCACGCCGATGCGGTGGTTTCGGGTCAAGGCCTCGCAGATATCCACGAAGCCCGGATAGATGAATGGTTCGCCGCCGGTCAGACCCACGGTCCAGGTTTCCCCTGTCCCATCGAGAAATTCCGTGATCCGTTCCACGGGCAACGTCTCGGTGACCGGGGTGTTGTCATGGGGGAAGTAGCAATATTCACAACGGAAATTGCATTTGCGGGTCATATTCCAAATGATGCTGTTTGCCGGTCCGGTCATGGCGTCTCCTTACGCGCTCAGTCCTGCCACGTATCGAAACAAAATGCCAGGGTTCCGGTTGGCCTTTCGGACCGGCTTCTGCTATAGTACTTCTCCCATGACACATGACGCATTGAATATATTGATCCGGGAACTGGACGCCTGGTCCGCTTTGGACGCCACGGCTGAACTCTGGTGGCGTGACGACGACGCCTCCGAACCGTGCGTGGAGCTGGACCATCTGTTCCGCCTGAGCGCGGTCCACGCCGTACCCTGCGGGCTGGCTGCCGTGCCCGCCAGGACGGGTGAAGCCCTGCGCAAAGACGTCTCCGGGCAGCCGCACATCTGGGTCCTCCAGCACGGCTGGGCGCACATCAACTACGCCACAGGCGACAAAGGGGCCTGGGAACTGGGACTGCACCGTCCCAAGTCCGTGGTCTTGGACGAACTGCGCGAGGGCATGCTCAAATTTACCCAGCTGTTCAAGGGCCGCTTCCTGCCGGTGCTCGTACCACCGTGGAACCGCATGGACCCGGAACTGCTATTCTATCTGCCGGTCATGGGCTACAAGGGCATCTCGGCCAGCTACGAGCACGACCGTTCGGCCCCTCCCGCCGATCTGCGCGTGGCCGACGTCCACTGCGATCTGCTCTCATGGAAACACAAGCCCGCCGTGTTTGCAAGGGCCGAAAAATGCGTCAAGCGCATCATCAGCCACTTGCACGACAAGCGGACCGGAGCCACGGACCCGAACGAACCCACGGGTGTGCTCTCCCATCATCTGGTCATGGACGACGCCGCCTGGGCGTTCATGGATTCGCTCCTTTCTCTTGTCAACGCACACCCTGCTGCGGTATGGGTGAGTCCCGCTGACATCTGGCCAGCCTAAGGCCGTACATAAAGGGAGTTTCCATGACCGCCATTTTGCGCCGGGCCACACCCCGCGATATCGACGCAATCTGCACGCTGCTCGCCACCCACATGAACCCGGACTTCCCGCCCGAGCGATGGGAAAAGCTTTTTATTCCCGGCTGGTGTGCGGGCGATCAGGACCTGGGTCTGGTGGCCGAGGACAACGGCGAGATCGTGGGCTTCCACGGCCATATCTGCTCTACCCGCCCCATGGGCACACGCCGGGAGCGATTCGTGAATTTCACTTCCTGGTACCTGCGCAAGGAATACCGGGGCCAGGGACTGGGCCGGGGCATGCTCGAAATGGCCACCTGCGACCCGGACGTCACCTACATGGTCTGTTCGCTCTCGCCCAAACGAGTGGACTTCTTCAAGACCTTGGGACTGGACGTGCTGGAGACCGAGCGGCTGCTCTGGCGCGCTGACGGCAAGCCGTATGAAAATCTGGAAATCTTTCACGACCCCGCAGTCATTGCCCGGCGAGCCAACCCCGGCGAAGTGACCGTACTTGAAAACCACAACGGGCTGGCCGTGACCCCGGTGCTCATCTCCACCCGTTGCTGCCAGTGCCTGCTGCTCCTGTCCCTGGCCAAGAAAAAGAACGGCACGCTCTACCACGACGTGCTCTACCGCAGCGACCCCCGAGTGTTCACCGAACGCGTCCAGGATATCGCCCGTGCCCTGCTGCCGGACGGCGACTGTGTGCTGGCCGCTGACCGCCGCTTCGTGAATGACGACGGCCCCGGAGCCGAAGTGGAGCAGATCAAATCCCCGCGCTTCTACAAGTCAAGCCGCGTCAAACCGGAAGACATCGACCTGGCATATTCGGAAATCGTCCTGCTGGGACTGAAGCTGGATTAGCCGGGGCGCACCGAGCCTGAAAACTCTGACGAATAGATAAAAACCACGCGGGAAATCGAAGAATCCAGGACGGGACACCAGAAACACGCCATCAAGTAACGTTCCATCATCTGTACACGTTACCCTGGAAGGTCTCCCTCAAATACGCAAACCTGATTCCTCCCGTTGCGCTTGCTTTCATACAAAGCCTTGTCAGCCAGTTCGACAAGCATTTCCGGGCACATGGACTCGTCCGGGACGACCGTGGTCACGCCGAGACTCAACGTCACGATGCCTGCCACGGCGGAGAACTCATGTTTCAAAGCCATGCCACGGACAAAATCCAGTATCGATTCTGAAATAATCCTTGCACCGTAGGCATCAGTGTCAGGCAATATAATGACGAATTCCTCGCCTCCATAGCGGGCCGCCGTGTCCGAGGCCCTTCCTCCCGCCTTTTTTAAAATATCGGCAATGGCCCGGAGACACTCGTCACCGGCTTGATGCCCATACGCGTCATTGTAATCCTTGAAACAGTCAATGTCGGCCATGATCAACGAAAGGGGCTGCCGATATCGTTGAATGCGGCTGAACTCTTTTTCCAGGGCAGCATCAAAATATCGCCTGTTATACAACGCAGTAAGAGCGTCCTTGTTGGCGGTATCCGCTATTATCCTGTTTGCCTCCTTCAAGTCTTTTTCCATGCGATGCGTATTCAATATGACCAAGGCACACACGATTCCCGTAACACCCAAGACAGTCATGACAACAGCCGCGACTTGCGCTGCCCCGGGATTTATCAAAAAGGCCAAAGCCTCTCTTTTCTCCAGTGCGGAAACAATGCGAACAAGCATGGACAGGGCAGAAAAGGAGATCATGAAATTGAGGAGCACGTTCTGCTCTCCCAGCACAGACGGAAGGAGCCGAACCGAGACGTATAACGCATTGAGAAAATACAGCATCATAACCAACGACAGGCACAGGACTCGAAAGAAAATGTTTGGTGAAAAAAACGTTGCCCAAATGAATATGGCTATGAATACAGAAAAAATGGCTAAATCAATTAAAGGCCGCTTCCATTTGTGGCCCGCAAAGGACTCCAGGCCGCGGGTCAGCATGAACGGCATGACGGCAAGCAGGGTGTTGGCAAGGGGAATGGTTATGGAGTTCGGCAAAATACCGCGCAGGGTCAACAAAACGCTTCCGACCCCGGCACTGACCATCCCCACAGTCCAACAATGAAACCCCGGATACGTTTTTCGTGCCAGAGAGAAATAAACCATTATTCCCACAAGCAAGAGACAGGTCAGCGCCCCCAGCAGCAGCACCGTTCGCATATCCAGCAATTGGAACATCAATCAACCGTATTCAATTTCAAGATTTCGGAGGCACCAGACTCGAAAATTTCGATAACACCATACCCTATAATTACTCCTTTCTCCATACATTAACATTCCACAAGACATCACGCTTGAATCCCATCCGAAACGTTGTGAAGCCTCCATCATCCCAATGGTGGTGCGAAAAAACTAATCTGCTGTTTCTCGTTACTGAGGACGTGGGCCCGAATCCCCGAATGCCCGTGCTTCTGCATGTCCCGATTCACCATGAAGGAAAACTGCATGGTGTCATCCTGGGCAAACGGCATGTGGTAGATCACCACATCACGGGGGCAAAAGATTTCATTGATTATATGCTGCCCGTCGGGGTTGTGATAAAAAATCGGATTCACAAAGGCGACATCCACCCGCACCCCTGCCAGGGCGTTCTCGAAATACCCCGCCACATGATCGGCGTCCCCGGTAAACAGCAGGTTTTTCCCATTCAACGTCAGCAGGTAACAATCATTCCGGATGGTTTCATATTGCGGCCCCATGTGCCGTGCGCCAATGACGGTAATGCTCAGATCGTCAGCAAGCGCGAACCGTTCTGTTTTCCCCGGCTCCAGCCCCAACGCCCGGTAGGGAATGCCGCGCTCCCGAACGTGCTCGAACAACAGCGCGAGGTCCGGCGAACCGTGCTTCTCATCCGGGAGGAACAACTCTTTCACCGGTCGGTGTCGCAGATGCTCCAACACCTGTTGCGGAGTGAAATGGTCGGGGTGTTCGTGGGTGAACAGCAGATAATCGAGGTGGGCGAAAGGGGCTGATCCCTGCCGCATGTGGTGCATGTCGATTTCGGAAACCGGACTGAACGGATGGCCCTCTTCGTGATGGATTCCGTCCACAAGGAATCCGAGACCATTGCACTCGACCAGTACCCCGGCGTTGGCAACAAGGGTTATTTTTATAAAATCATTCACGCTCATTATCCCATCGTAAAACAAACTACCGCACCATGAAGGCCGCTTGCCTTTCATGGTGCGAAGAAGATGTGCATTTCGGGTGTATTTCGAAGATACCCTGCTAGCGGGTCACGCTCAACAGCCCGTTGACGGCGGCCATGACGGCCTGGGCCTTGATGTTCGCCCGGTCGCCGGAAAAATCATAGCGCCGAACGCGGGCGCCCGAAGGCCAGACCCAGGCCATCCAGACCGTACCCACCGGCTTTTCCGGGGTGCCGCCGCCAGGCCCGGCAATGCCGGAAATGGCCACGGACACCTCGGCTCCGGTCGCCTTGCAGACGCCCTCGGCCATGGCCCGGACCACCGGCTCGGAGACCGCGCCGTGCTCTTCGAGGAGCTTGGCAGGCACGCCGAGCAGGCCGGTTTTCACGTCATTGGCATAGGCCACCACCGATCCCTTGAACCACTCGGAGCTGCCGGGGGTATCGGTCAGGGTGGAGGCCAGCAGGCCGCCAGTGCAGGATTCTGCCGTGGCCAGGGTATTGTCGTAAGCGCGCAGACATTCGCCGAGTTCGGCGACGGCGCGAGAGAGAAGGTGAGTATCCATGGCGCGTACCTTACAAAAGAGCGCGACCGGTTGCAATGCTCTTCCGCCACGAGTAGCATGGACACAGGAGAATTCATGACCGTCACCCCGTCCGAGCTTTTCGACCTCGCGCTTTCGCGCCACCGCCAGCCGTGGAACTGGACGCTCCACTTGGCCGGACTGTGCGGCCTGGGCCTGACCCTGCTGTTGCACAGCCCGCTGTTGCTGGCCGCCTCCCTGATCGTGTTCGGCGCAGGATTTTTCCAATGGCCCGAACCGCCGGGCCTCGAAACCCGCTGGCTCCGGCTCACGCTCCGGGCCGTTGAATGGGAAAAAGACTGGATCGCCTACCCGTGGTCCATGCGCAAATGGGCCTGGTTCCTGCTGACGCTCTTCACGGTCTTCGTGACCGTCTGGGCACTGTGGACCAGGGAACTCGCCACCCTGGGCATCTTGGCAGGGTTCGCCTATCTCGCCAAAGTGGTCCGGGAAAACAAGGCAAACGGCATTGATCCCTGAAAGGGGTGGACGAAGGGCATTTCCCAACTTATATTGTATGAAATACCACCCGCAACAAAAAATGGAGGGCCGATATGAGCGATGACAGCAACGCCTGCAAGCAATGGCTGAACGAAGTCAACTGGGATATGATTCATGAGGACGCGGTCACCCTGTACCTGGAATGGGGCAACAACAACTACCGCGATGCCATGCGCTCACCCGTGACCAAAAGCGGCGAGTACTCCATCTATTTCGCCATCGACACCTGGGAAGAGCCCAAGGTGGTACTCATGAAGATGGACAATTACGGCTCCGCCATCCTGTGTTCCAAGAAGATACCCGAGAACCTGCTCAAGGAACTGCACGAAGAGATAAAGGATATCAAGGGCATCCTGGAACTGACCCCGTCCATCCGAGTTTGGCTTGAAAAGGAACTGGGCTCCTAAACCACCATCGAATTCCGCAATGAAAAAGGGCCGTCTCCCATGGGAGACGGCCCGTTTTTTTTCGCGTTCGGCTGGAGCTATTTCGCCTCGATCACTTCCAGGCCGCCCATGTAGGGCTTGAGCACTTCGGGCACCACGATGGAGCCGTCGGCCTGCTGGTAGTTCTCCATGACCGCCACCAGACAGCGGCCCACAGCCAGACCGGAGCCATTCAGCGTGTGCACATACTGCTTTTTCTTGGAGTCCGCAGGCTGGAAACGGATGTCCGCACGCCGAGCCTGGAAATCCTCGCAGTTGGAACAGGAGGAAATCTCCCGGTACTGATTCTGGCCCGGCAGCCAGACCTCGATATCATAGGTCTTGGCCGCGCCGAACCCCATGTCGCCGGTGCAGAGCGCGATGACCCGGTAGGGAATCTCCAGGAGCTGGAGAATCTTCTCGGCCGCGCCGGTCATGGCCTCAAGGGCCTCGTAGGACTTGTCCGGGTGGGCAAAATTGACCATCTCCACCTTGTGGAACTGGTGCTGGCGGATCAGCCCCTTGGTATCCTTGCCATAGGACCCGGCCTCGGAACGAAAGCACGGGGTAAAGGCGCAGAACTTGACGGGCAGAACAGCCTCGTCCAGCACTTCCCCCGCATAAATATTGGTCAGCGGGACCTCCGCCGTGGGGATGAGATAAAATTCGCGGTCATCCGTGAGCTTGAACAGATCTTCCTCGAACTTGGGCAACTGGCCCGTGCCGGTCATGGTCGCGCGGTTGACAATATACGGCGGGATGACCTCGGTGTAGCCATGCAGTGAAGTCTGGGTATCGAGCATGAGCTGGGCCAGGGCGCGCTCCATCCGGGCGCACCAGCCGAAGCTGAGGGAAAAACGGGCACCCGTGAGTTTGGCCGCTCGCTCGAAATCCAGGCCGCCGAGTTCGGCGCCCAGCTCCCAATGCTCCTTGGGCTCGAAGCCGAGGTCCGGGACCTCGCCCCAGGTGCGCAGAACCGGGTTGTCTTCTTCGCTCTTGCCCACGGGCACGGATTCGTGCGGGATGTTGGGCACGGACATCATCCAGTCCTTTTGCAGGGCCTGGACTTCGTTCAGCTCGACGTCAAGCTCCTTGGTCCGGGCAGCCACCTGGCCCATCTTTTCCAGCAGGTCCGAGGCATCCTCGCCCGCCTTCTTGCGCTTGGCGATCTCCGGGCCGACCCGGTTTTTCTCCGCCTTGAGATTCTCCACCTCGGCGATGAGCGTCTTGCGCTTTTCGTCAAGGGCGGTGAATTCGGCCACATCTATCTTGGAGCCGCGTTTTTCCAGGCTCTCCCGGACCACGTCCGGATTCTTCTGCATCAATTTCAAATCAAGCATTCAGACTCTCCTCGTTCGATTCGCTTCACGTAGTACAGCAAGACGGACCGGATGAAAAGGGGGAGAGGAAGCCGCCGGTGGCGGCGATGAAGAATTGAGAGGGGAGAAAGAAAGGAAGAAAGAAAGAACGCCTTCGGCGAGAGGCGGGTGGGACCTGCGGTCCCAATGCCCTCCAGAATGCCCTACGGGCAGGTGCACTTCGTGCAACGCTGCATTCCCTTCGGTCGCGGGCGGCGGTTCTTTTGGCTGAGCCGCAGCCGAACGGTTCGGAATCCTTGCATCTTCATCTCGTCGCCAATGGTGGCATCCTTATCCGCCCTTCGCCTTCCCTCCCCCTCTTCCTCTTCCACAAAAAATACCATGTCGGCACTCCACGGCTTAATCTGGTAACAGTACCAGTAAATGTGAAGCTCAAAGGAGGCCGACATGGCGAGTATCAAGATATCATCAGCTTATCGGTTTGTGGAAGCATTTGTTGATCAGCGCATTTTCGTTGGCGTTGATGTTCACAAAAAGACATTCAGTGTTGCACTCTTACGACCAGACGGAATGATCAAAGATTGGTCTAGTCCCGCCGACGTGGCATCACTTACACAAATCCTTTCCTCACTCCCTGTTAACATCGGTGCAGTTTGTTACGAAGCTGGCCCGACAGGTTTTGGCCTTGCTCGAAGCCTCAAGGCTGCAGGTATTCGTGTGATTGTTGCCGCGCCCAGCCGAATACCACGCCCAGTAACCGCAACCAACAAGACAGACAGCCTCGATTGCCGAAAGTTGGCTGAACTTGCCGCAGCAGGACTGATCCGCCCAATTGCCATTCCTAGTGAAAGAGAAGAAGCTTTTCGGTCACTCCAACGTCGAAGACATCAACTCACCGACTCATTGCGTAAAGTAAAGCAGAGAATTCGCGCTTTGCTGTTATCTCTGAGCATTGCCGAACCCGTTGGGATCGACCATTGGAGCAAAATCGCTATTGCAGCTCTGGCTATACTGCCACTACCACCCGGAGCTGACGACACCCGAAATAGCTTACTCGAAGAATTGCATTATCTCATTTCCGCACAGCGTCAGGTTGATCTTCGATTACGAGTCATTTCCCAGGAACAAGACGAGGCAAGACGCATTGCCACCATGAGGTCCGTTCCTGGAGTGGGTGAAGTCGTGGCAACCACCTTTGCGGCCGAGATATTCCGACCTGAACGATTCAACAATAGCAAGGAGGTTACGGCTTACTTGGGCCTTGCGCCTGTTGTGCGGCAAAGCGGATTGAGCAAAGGAAAAGGCCGCTTGCGCCCAGTTGGGCAACGGCGATTACGAAGTTTGCTCATTGAGGCGGCATGGATTTGGAAACAGAGAGACGAATGGGCGAGAGAATTTTACAACCGAATTTACAGCAAAAGCGGAGTTGCTCAAAAGGCGATAGCTGCTTTGGCTCGTAAACTGGCCGCGTTACTCTGGAAGCTTAGCTTACCTGTGGCGCAGTCGTAAACGGATCGCGAGCGGCCTTTGGTAGCCTAGACTACGAACAAAAAATGGCGATCCTAAATTGTTAATGTACCGAATCGGTACTTGGTGCCATAGAGCACGAATAAGAAAAGGAATACATTACTATTATGCTATAAGGCGAGGGTGGAGCCTAGCCTAATTACAGAAGGAATGAAGAGAAAAGGAAGTTCTTGACATGGTGCCGCATAAGAAAAAGCCGGACGAACCAATGGTTCGCCCGGCTTTGTTAAATCGTCACAAACGGACTAGATAACCTTGTTCAGCGGATACTCGATGATCCCCTCGGCCCCGAACTCCACCAGGCGCGGAATCAGGTCGCGCACGACCGTCTCCTCCACCATGATTTCCACGGACAGCCAGCCCGCGTCCTGCAACTCGGCCACGGTGGGCGAGTTCAGGCTCGGCAGGGAACCGTTGAGGTCCTTGAGCTTGTCCTTGGGCAGGTTCATCTTGAGCCCGACCATCCTCTCGGCCTTGAGCGCGCCCTGCAAGAGCAGGTTGATCTCCGTGATGAGCTTGCGCTTCTTGGGATCTTCCCACGCTTCCTTGTTGGCGATGAGCTGGGTGTTGGTCTGCATCAGTTCGGCAATGATACGCAGGCCGTTGGCCCGAATGGTGGTCCCGGTCTCGGTGATCTCCACGATGGCGTCGCACAGCCCCTCGACCACCTTGGCCTCGGTGGTGCCCCAGGAAAAGGAGACATCCACGTTGATGCCCTGGGAGGAAAAATATTCCTTGGTAAAGCCCATCAACTCGGTGGCGATCTTCTTGCCTTCCAGGTCCTCGGGCCGCTTGTACGGGGAGTCGCCCTTGACGCAGAGCACCCAGCGGGCCTTGCGGTTGCTGACCTTGGAGTAGATCAGGTCGTCCACGATGACCACGTCGGACTTGTTCTCCTTGATCCAGTCCATGCCGGTCAGGCCGACATCAAACGTGCCGTTTTCCACGTACATGGACATTTCCTGGGCACGGGCGAGCGAGCACTTGATGCGGTCGTCGTCGATATCCGGGAAGTAGTTGCGGTCATGGAGCTTGATCTTCCAGCCCGCCTTGGCGAACAGGTTGATGGTCGCTTCCTGGAGGGAACCCTTGGGAACGCCGAGTCGAAGAAATTGTTCGGTCATTTTTTATATACCTCTTTGGGATCAAAGACATACGGGGAGCACTCGCTGACCTCGCCGTCTTTCAGTTCACGGTAAAAACAGGAACGGTACCCCTTGTGACAGGCCGCGCCCCCGATCTGATCAATGAGAATCACCAGGGTGTCGTCGTCGCAGTCGATGCGGATGGACTTCACCTTCTGAGTATGGCCCGAGGTACCGCCCTTATGCCATAGCTCCTGACGGCTGCGGCTCCAATAATGAACCTCGCCGGTCTCCAGGGTTTTGTTCCATGATTCCTCATTCATGTAGGCCATCATGAGCACCTCGCCGGTCTCGGCGTCCTGCGCGATGGCCGGGATGAGTCCGTTCATTTTCTCAAAATCGGGTCTGATCATTGCGGTACCTCGAATCAGATAAATTTTGTTCGGCCCGTCAGTGGGCCGGGGAGGTTACATAACGGAAGAGGATTCAAAGCGCAACCGTCAGCCCTACAGTATCTCCCGGCGGGGGAAAATGAAACTTCCTAAATTTTACCAGCAACAGCATATTTGATCTAAGTAAACGCAACAAGCCTCGAAAAACCGCATCTTTCTCGATATGAAGCAGTAAAAAGCCGAAAATCAGACAAAATCAAGCACGTTCCCAAAACTCGTCTTCTGCCGCGGGCAACGACCACTATGCAGTCCCTGACGCTGCCCTGAACACTGGGGTTGCCTGGAATTTCTGACCGCCCCTTCCACCCCTCACACCATTTACCCCCTGTCCGATATCTGCTAAACCTCGGCATTCGAAACCCATTCAAGGAGAAACGCGGACATGCCCGTTCGTACAAAAGATAATTTTCTGGTCTTCGGCTCGCCCCTCATCGGACAAGAAGAAATCGACGAAGTCGTCGCCTCCATGAAAAGTGGTTGGCTCGGCACCGGCCCCAAGGTGGCCCGGTTCGAAAAAGACTTTTCCGCTTACCTCGGCAAAGGGTACGCCGCAGCCTGCAACTCCTGCACTGCCGCCCTGCACCTGAGCCTGGTTGCGTTGGACCTCAAGCCCGGCGACGAGGTCATCACCACACCGCTCACCTTCTGCGCCTCGGTCAACGCCATCATTCACGCGGGCGGCACGCCCGTGCTTGCGGACGTGGACCCCAACACCATGAATATCGACCCGGACCGCATCCGCGAAAAGATCACGGACCGCACCCGGGCCATCCTGCCCGTGCACTTTGCAGGCCGCATCTGCGATATGGACGGGATCATGGCCATTGCCAACGAGCACGACCTCAAGGTGGTGGAAGACTGCGCCCACGCCATCGAGACCACCTACAAGGGCCGGCACGCCGGGACCTTCGGCGACTTCGGCTGTTTCTCGTTCTACGTGACCAAGAACGTGTGCACCGGCGAAGGCGGCATGGTCATGGCCCCGCACCGAGGAGGACATCAGAACCGTCAAGATTCTCGGTCTGCACGGCATGTCCGCCGACGCCTGGAAACGGTTCTCGGACGATGGGTACAAGCACTACGAGGTGGTGCACGCCGGGTTCAAGTACAACATGATGGACATCCAGGCCGCCATCGGCATCCACCAACTCGCACGGGTAGAGGAAAACTTCGTTCGCCGCTGCGAGATTTGGGATATGTATCAGGAGGCGTTCCGCACCCTGCCCGTACGCCAGCCCGCGCCCGAGGAACCGGACACCCGCCACGCGCGGCATCTCTATACGCTGATGCTCGACCCCGTGCACAGGCGGCATCGACCGCGACCAGTTCCTGACGCGCATGAACCAACAGAACATCGGCTGCGGCGTCCATTACCTCTCCATCCCGGAGCACCCCTACTACCGCGACCGGTACGGCTGGAAACTCGAAGACACGCCCCAGGCCGTGGCCTTGGGCCGCCAGACCGTGAGCCTGCCGCTTTCGGCCAAGCTCACCAACGACGACGTTGCCGACGTGATCAAAGCCGCAAAAATCTGCCTGGAGGCATAAATGACCGACCGCAAACCGGCCGCTCTCTTCTCCTTCCTGCTTCTGGCCCTGCTCCTTTTGTCCGGCATCCCGTACGCCGCGCAGGCAATGCCGCCCTTCGATGCCAAGACCGTGCCCGCTGCCCCGGATTACGCTCAGGCCGAAAGCTGGCTCGCCCTGCCCGATACCCCCGGAGCCTACCCGGTGGACGTCTTCTGGATATATCCCACCGTGCCTGCACGACGGTTCCCACTGGCTCATGGAAACCACCGGCCCCGATGCCCGCAAGCTCGCGCAACCCACGCTCAAACGACAGGCCAGCGTCTTTTCTGGTCAGGCGAATCTCTACGCGCCCCTGTACCGGCAGATGAACATGGCCGCCCTGGCCCTGCCCAGCGAAAAACAGGCCGCCATGCTGCAATACGGCAAAGAGGATGTCTGGCGCGCATTCGAATATTATCTCAGAGCACCTGAATCAGGGCCGCCCGTTCATCATCGCCGGGCACAGCCAGGGGTCCAACGTCTTTCTCGACAATGCCGTGGAAAAATGGGGCACTCTCGGCGTGGAGAAACAACTCGTCGCCGCCTACCTCATCGGCTGGTCCATCACCACGGACGACCTGAAGAAAAACCCCGCCCTGGCCATGTGCGAGTCGGCCACCCAGGTCAACTGCTTCATTTCCTACAACACGGTGGCCGCCGGACGGCAAAAGGTTGCCCCCACGATCCGCGAAGGCGCGATAGTCACCAACCCCCTGACCTGGCGGACCACGGGCGAACCCGCACCGGCCACGCTCAATATCGGGGCCCGGTTCTTCAATCCCGACGGCACAAGCCAGGTCCTACCGGACTTCACCCCGGCCTAGGTGGTAGATTTCGGTCTGGTCGTGGACCCCCGCCGACCCGGCCCTTGTCGCCATCGACTCGGCGACCTTCCCCAAAGGCGTGTACCACCGTTCGACTACTCCCTCTTCTTCGAAAACATCAAAGCCAACGCGCAGACCCGCATTCACGCCTTCCCGGCAACGCAATAAACAAAAAGAGAAGACACGGAAACACTCCGGGCCTTCTCTCAAAATGGATGTGATCGAACAAACGACCGACGGATATCCCCGCTAGCAGTCGTGAAAATCCTTGTTGATATACAAGCACAAATCAAACAGATTGTGCACCATCTCGTCCACCAACTCCTCGGAGTCGGCCTCGCAATTCTCAATGCTCATGGTCTTGTTCACTATCTTGGAAAACAGCATGCCAATGAGTTGATCGTCGTACATTGTCCAATATTTGCTCCCCGAAGGGAATTTCTTGTCGAATCCGTGAAAATACATCTCTTTTTCTCCCTTTCCACAAAGCGCGTTTCAAGCGATGTTACCTGTATTATCGGCTCGCTATCGTCAGGGCTTAAGGGGGAATAAAAACAAAAAAACAACTTTTAATTCAAAGGGCTGCACAAGCGCTTACTAGGAGCGATTCACGGGATTTTCCAGGCATGCCCTCCTCCGTTCCGGGAGTAAGTGACATTTCGTCGGGATAAAGTTACCAACTTGTAACACACTCTTAACGAAGGTTGGGCTATAGCAGCCGTAACAACTCATTTTCGTCAAGGAGACATACCGTGTCAGTCCATAAAATCCTGGTCGTCGAAGACCACAAAGATACCCGGGAACTGCTCAAGTACAATCTCGCCGCCGCAGGCTTCGACGTGGCCGCCGTCGAAGACGGCCAGTCCGGCGTAAAACTGGCCGAGGCCTTCAAGCCCGATATCGTCCTGCTCGACCTCATGATGCCCGGCATGGATGGCCTCGAAGTCTGCCGCCAACTCAAAGGCAATTCCGACCTGGCACGCATTCCGGTCATCATGCTCACCGCCAAGGGCGAGGAAATCGACAAGATCGTGGGACTTGAACTCGGGGCAGACGACTACGTGGTCAAACCCTTCTCACCCCGTGAACTCGTGCTGCGCATCAAGGCGGTCCTGCGACGCTCCGGCACGCCAGAACCCAATGCACCCAAACTCTGGGCACGCGAAGGCCTCAAGATCGATTTCGAAGCACACCAGATCGCCCTGGATGACGAAGAAATCACCCTGACTGCCACGGAATTCAAACTGCTCACCGTGCTCATCTCCGGCGCAGGCAAAGTCCAAACCCGTGACAACCTCCTGGATACCGTCTGGGATACCCACTTCGAAGGCTACTCCCGTACCGTCGATACCCACGTCCGAAGACTGCGCCAAAAACTCGGCCCCTACGCCGATTGGATCGAAACCGTCCGGGGCGTCGGATATAGATTCAAAGCTTAGGAAGAAGAATGCCTCCGGCGGCCGGGGGGAAGGGAAGGGGGAACCTTTTGGGAAAGGTTCCCCCTTCCCTTCCCCCCGGACCCCCTATCCCATCCCCCTCCAAAACTTTTTGTTGACGCATTCGCGTGTTGGGTGGTTCGCGATAAGGGGATTTTTTTTTCTCAACCCGCGTCCGGGTGAGACAATTTATAAATTTAAAAGAAATGTAACCTTCACCCACCCGTCATCTCGCCCAAATCCCAAACGCCACCACGACGAAACTTCCAAGTTCCTCCCAATAGACCTTGTGGCGTGGGCTCTGTCCGAAAGAACTCGGGCGGGCCGCCTCTGCCCTTCGGGCTTGAGGCGGCCCGCCCGAGTTCTTTCGGACGCCACACAACCTCCCCAGCACTTCCTCCGCCTCCGCATTCCCAACCACCGCATCCGCACACACGCGCGCATGCGTCAATGGGGGTCCAGGGGGCCTTGCTCCCTGGCAGGTCCAGGACAGCGTCCTGGTCCCGCCGAAGGCGACCCCCGGTAGGGCTTGCAGAGCACACCACACCGACCAAAAACCCCAGCCAGCCAACCAAGGCCGCCGGGGCATCTCCTAGCAGGGAGTCCGAGTCGCTGCTGAGCTAGTCGTTGCCAAGGGTGATCTGGAAAGCGATAGCGTAGAGGTGGTCGAAGAAATCGACGTATTCAACGGGGATATGCGGGGGCACATTGATACGGGAGGGCGCAAAATTGATGATGCCACGAATGTTGGCATCCACGAGATGATTGGCAGCGCGTTGGGCACGATCAGGCGGCGTGGCGATGATGCCAATCTCGAGGTTTAGCTCGGGAGCCTGTTCCTTGAGATGGGTAGGACAGACAATTTCCATGCCTTCGAATTCGAGTCCGATCTTGTCGGGATCGCAGTCGAACGCGGCGCAGATCTTGAAGCCCCTGCGCTCGAAGTCGTGGTGTCTGAGAAGTGCGGTGCCCATGTTGCCCACGCCGATGAGTGCGCATTTCCAAACGCGGTTAATGCCCAGCGACTGCTTGATGGAGGTAATGAGTTCCAGGACGTAGTAGCCAACGCCACGCACGCCGAATTCACCAAAATAGGCCAAGTCCTTGCGAATTTGCGAGGAGTTCACCGAGCAGGCGCGGGCCAGCTTTTCGGAGGAGATGACATCATTACCATCCCTGAGCAGGTTTTCCAGCACCTGAATATAGACGGCAAGGCGTCCGATGGTGGCTTTGGGAATATGTTCACTCTTCATGGCTCAGGGTCTCGTTCAAGCGTAACTTTTTTGGTCAACCATGTGAAAATTTTAACAAGACAGGGGCAGAAAAAGGGAGGCCGAAGCCTCCCCTTGAGTCGCAATTTGTCGGTCTGAAACTAGACGACGAAGAGCAGGATCAAGCAGACAACCAGGCCGTAAATAGCCAGGGATTCGATGAATGCGAGACCGAGGATCAGGGTGGTGGTCAGCTGGCCGCCAGCTTCGGGGTTACGAGCGATACCTTCGCAAGCGCCCTTGAGGCCCATGCCCTGGCCGATGCCGCAGAGACCGGCAGCGATGCCCATGCCGATGGCAGTGGCGTAGGATTTGGCAGCCATGACGTCAGCGCCACCATCGGCAGCGAAAGCAACGGAAGCAACCAGAACCATAGCCAGGGTGGTGAACAGAATCTTGGTAATTTTCATTGTGAGTCCTCCAAATGGAATCGTTTAATATAGTTTTGGTCCAAGGACCATTTCCCCAAAGTAACCGGGCAGTCTCTAGTGAGCGTGCTCGATGGAACCCTGCAGGTAGATCATCGTCAACATGAAGAAGATGAATGCCTGAATGGTTTTTGCCAGAATGAACAGGAAGTACATGGGCAGGGTGCCGAGCACCGGAGCCAGCATGAACAGCAGGATGAGCACGATTTCCTCACCGCGGATGTTGCCGAACAGACGAAGAGTCAGGCTGAGCGGACGCGCGATGTGGGAGATGGGCTCAAGGATCAGCATGAGCGGGGCCAGAAACCCGACCGGGCCCATGAAGTGCTTGATGTAGCCGAAGCCCCATTTTTTGATGCCCACGCCCTGGTAGAACAGGAACACGATGACCGCCATGGCGGCGTTGGTGTTGATGTTCGCGGTGGGTGCATCACAACCGGGAATCAGACCAAGATAATTCATGGTCAGGATGAACAGGAAGATGGTTACCAGAATCGGAATGAACTGGCGGCCTTCCTGGCCGAGGTTGGCAACGACGAAATCTTCCAGGCCGCCCACGATGACCTCAAAGAGGTTCTGAAGGCCGCCGGGAACGAGTTGCAGTTTGCTGCGGACCAGCAGACTGGTGACGAAAAGGATAAGCATGGCCAGCCACATGTAGAGAACGTGGTTGGCGATGTGAATGCCCGTCGCAGCTTTGAGCATGTCCATGTACAAGAGAGGATGCGGCAATCCGCCGGAAAAACCCATATCCAAGCCTCCTTAAAAACAACCTAGGCTTTTTTTTGCCCCATTTGGACCAAGCCCGTGATCGCGATATTCACCACCACCGTAGCCAAGCCCGAAACCAAACCCCAAATGGGAACCCGTTCGACCCCGATCAGCCAGTACAAGGCCAACCCGCTCAGAGCCATTTTTCCCATGAAGATAGCAAACAAGAGGAAGGGTGCGCCTTTGCCGACATATATCAACGCCTGGACTATGCGGGCCATGGCCCAGAAGTTGATCAGAGCGAGTACCGCTCCTGCCGCAAAAGCAAGCGACCACTGCGAAAAAAGGGTTACCAGCATGAACACTAGAGAGGTCCCCAGCGAAACATAAATCTGATTGCGTATGATGATCCGAACTTCGGGATGAACAAAACCGCCCTTCATGAGCAGTCGCTCGACCTTCTGATTAATCATTTCCACCGCTTTCTTCGTCATCTTGTTTCAAAGAACTTAATTGGTCCTTTCTCCTGGCTTCCTCGCGCGCCTGAAGCCTCCGAAAATCCTCGTACACCATCTTGAACCCGGCCACGACCCCAAAAAGGAAGAAGATCATGATAAACCAGGGCTTGGTCCCGAGATAATCGTCAAGCCAGTAGCCGATGAACAGCCCCACGACAGTGGCGGACACGAAATGCAGTCCGATCGTTCCGGCGGTTCCCCCCGCCTGAACAATACGCACCATCTTGTCGTCTTTTGAAAAGAACACTGTTACCCCCGTGAAGGTTTTCGCACGCTCCGAAAGGATTAATAGCGAAAAAGCAATTCGTGCAATCCTTCACAAGTTGTGGAGGAGTAGCACATTGAGGGTTTTCCCGTCAATGTGTTTTGACGGAAAAACGATCTTTTTTTCACAACCACACACCTGTCGCACACCCTGCGCCAACACGCCGCGAAACAAAGAAAAACCGGTGCACACCGGTTGCCGCAGACCGGCATTTTTTCTCCATCACCGCCCCTTTGGAAACCTTGGCGGATAGCGGTTGGCCCCAGCCGTCACAATTGCCGGGAACAACGGAACCCACGCGCTGCCATTGCGCACATCGGCCCCGAATTTTCCTGACTTTTCCCGCAATCATCCCCTGTGGGGCGCCCGATCATTCGGGATCGCCCACGTCCACAACCTTGACCAAAAACTCCTTCACCCCTGCGGGGGGAGTAAAGAACACGGCCATGAACGGTGTTGATGCGCCGGGCCGAATGAAGGTATTGTTGGACAGGATGCCCACCTCGCTCTTGAGGCCCTCTTCGATCTCGGCCTGAGTCTGCACTTGGAGCTGGAACTGGGAAAGCAGATTGCCGCACAGGAAGGATTGGGAAACCAACACGTTACCCGTTTCGTCATAAAGCACCACTTCCACCTTGATCCGCTCCTTGGGACCGGAGAACTGGTTGACCGCCTTGCCTTCGACAACGAACAGATTGCCCGTCTTCTCGTTGGCCACGTAATATTGTTTGACGTTCTTGAGCACGATGTTGCGCACGCGATCGGCCGGGGATTCGCCCGGAGACGTTTCCTTGTCCCCACCGGTTTCTTCCATGCACAGCTTCCCGACATAGGGCACATTCTGGATATACCCGCACGGGTCGAAGCCGAACCAGGTCCAGGCCTTGAAAAACACAGCCACACCGATGAGCAGGCTGAGAACAAGAATTATGACGAGACAACCCAGTGACTTGCGGCTTCTGGCGGGTTTCTCGTCGAAATCCAATCCATTGTCTTCCACGCCGTCCTCGTCTTCGTCGTCTTCATCGTCCTCGTCGTCTCCCTCGTCATCATCGGAGACAAAGAGGTCTCCGGCATCGTCGTCACTATCGGCGAACAGGTCATCGGCTTCATCGGCTTCGTCGGTTTCATCGGCCTCGTCGGCTTCGTCGGCACTCTCATCGAACAGCCCATCGTCGTCACCGAACAGATCGTCCACGTCGTCAGTCGTGACTTTTTCGTCATCGCCGGACGGTTCGTCGTCGTCGTCGAAGAGGCCGTCCATATCGGGCATGTCGCCGTCCCCATCCGGGGCCGGTTCCTCGCCGGGAGTCTCTTTCCCGCTGCCGGAAGCAACTTCGTCAAAAGTCTGGTCAAAATCATCGCCCGCCCGGGTATCGGTGGACGGAGACTCCTCCTCAAGAAGGTTTTCCACCTCTTCTTCGGGCGTGGCTGGCGGGGCCTCGGCCTTGAATACATGGGCGCACTTGGAGCACTTGACCTTGGTGCCTCCGGGCGGAACCTTGGCGTCGGGCAAATTGTATCGGGTCTGGCAATTGGGGCAAGTGACGATCATAAACGTATCTCCAATTATCCTTATTCTGTGGACAATTCGTAAATTCCATCCAATTCCCTGTAGCGTTCGGCGTAGTCCAGGCCATAGCCCACGATGAAGCCGTCGCTCAACTTAAATCCCGCAAAATCAACGGTGATATCTTTCTCCCGTCGCTCTTGCTTATCAATAAGCGCACATATTTTCAAACTCTTCGGATTTCTTCTGCGCAGAACGTGCAGCAAAAAATCCATGGAGTGGCCGGTATCCACGATATCCTCCACCACCAGAACATCCTTGCCTTCGATGGATATCTCCAGATCCTTGGAGAAAACGATGTCCTCTCCGCGTGAGGTGCCCGTGCCGTAGCTGGCCAACCGCACGAAATCGACCTCTATGTTCCGGTCGATCTTGCGGATCACATCCGAATAGAACAAAAACGCGCCCTTGAGCACGCAGATGCAGATCAGGGGGGTGTCTCCCTTGTACTCGGCGGAAATCTCCTTGCCCATTTCGGCAACTCGATCGGCAATCTGCCCGGCAGTGATGAACGGTGTCAGTTTGTGTCCCATAATTCTCGTAATATGTTTTATAATTCCATCGCCATGGCAACTTCATTGCAATGATCCGGGAAACGAGGGCAATTGAGACAGTCGGCAAACACCTTCTGATTGAGCCCATCCATGGCCGTTTCCACAAACCCGAGATGAGCAAAAAAATCTGCCTGCTCAGTGAGGGTATACACCGAGTAGATGCCCAGCGTCACGGCCTCACTCAGGGCGGCTTCCACCAGCTTTCGCCCGAGTTTCCTGCCCCGGTATTCGGGCACCACCACCAGAGACCGGATTTCCGCCAGGTTTTCCCAGATGATATTCAGGGCGCAACAGCCCACCACGCAGCCGTCGTCTCCCACGACCACGAAAAAATCGCGCAGATGGGAATACAATTGGCTGAACGACCGAGGCAGCACCAGTCCATCGTGCTCATCCCGGTTCATGAGCAGGGAGTGAATGATCTTGACATCTTCGATGCGGGCTTTACGAATCATGGTGTTACCCGGCGGTCAGGTCGTCGACCACTTTCTGCAGCATGGGCAGAGGGAACATGCCCGGTTTGGCAAACACCTGCTTGCCCGTCTTGTCGAAAATGACCAAGGTCGGGATCGCCTCCACACCAAACCGGCCAGCCAGCGCCTTGTCACCCAGAAACACCGGCAATTCCATGGGCTTCTTTTCCAGATAACTTTCCAGTGCGGGCAGACTCTCGTCCAGGGAGACGGAAATGACGTTGGCCTTGCTCCCGTGGGACATGGCCAAGGCCTCCATCTCGGGCAGGGCCTGTTTGCAGGACGGACACCACGTGGCCCAGAAAATCATGAGCGTGGGCTTGCCCGCATTGGCCTTGAGATAGACATCCAGATCAGCCGTCCCCATGGTCGCAATGGAGGACGTCCCCGGAGCCTTCGCCCCGGTCCCGGTCGTGGATTCATCGCTGCCACCGCAGGCCAGCAGCAACAGGGAAATAAGCATGGCGCAAGCCACCAGCCATATTTTTTTCATCCTTTCACCTCGCATTAAAGTGCGCGCAGTCTAGCAGAGTTGCCCATCAAATAAAAGCGGTGAATGCCGTGCGGAAGCTTTGCCGAAACAATGAGGCCTCCCGGAAACACCCCCTTGGCGGAACGCGCCGCTATACGTCAACGCCCTGTTTTTTATACTCATTGAGCTTGTTGCGCAGAGTGCGCACGGAAATGCCGAGCAATTCGGCGGCACGGGTGCGATTGCCCGTGGTCTCGGCCAGGCTCTTGAGAATGAGCCGTTTTTCCATCTCGTGGATAGGCATGACGGACATCGCCTCCTCCGGGGAGGAAGGTGGTGCGGCCTCGGACGTGGCCCGTTGGTCGGCATCCACTTCGGAAAGATCGTCAGGCGTCCACTGCTCGTCGCCCATGAGGAAATGGCGCGTCGTGATCGGCCCGGCCCCGGCCAGAAGCACAGCCCGTTCCATGAGGTTTTGCAGTTCGCGGACATTGCCCGGCCACTCGTAACCCATGAGCCACTGCTTGGCGTCTTCGGTAAAGGCCAATTTCCCCAGTCCGTAAATGGCGGAGAACTTGTTCACGAAATATTCGGCCAGCAGGATCACGTCGTCGCCACGCGCGGACAACGGCGGCAGCTTGAGCGGAATGACGTTGAGCCGGTAGAAGAGATCCTGCCGAAACTTGCCCTCAGCCACGGTCCCCTCGATGTCGCGGTTGGTGGTGGCAAGCACACGCACATCCACGCTGACCGTCTCCACGCCGCCCACGCGGTCGAACTCGGATTCCTGGAGCACGCGCAACAGCTTGGCCTGCAACCCGGGGTCCATCTCCGTGATTTCGTCCAGCAGGATGGTGCCACCCGAGGCCAGCTCGAACTTGCCCAGCTTGCGGTTGATGGCCCCGGTAAAGGCGCCCTTTTCATGGCCGAAGAGTTCACTCTCCAGCAGATGTTCGGGCAGGGCCGCGCAGTTGATGGCCACAAACGGCTGGTCCCCACGGTCGGAATTGTGGTGCAGGTAGCGGGCAAACATTTCCTTACCCGTGCCGGATTCGCCGGAGATGAGCACCGTAGCCTTGGACCGGGCCACCTGCCGGGCCAGGGCGAGCACCCGCAGCACTGCTTCGTGCCTGCCGATAATCTGAAATTTTCCGGGCACCTGCGACAGCCGCTGCGCAGTGGGCACAGTGGGCCGGGTGACGAGTTCTGGCTCCGGCTCGGATTCGTCGGGCAAAATGAGCTTGATCTTTTCCCAGATCAGCGGCTCCACCCAGAAATCACGCGCCCCGAGCGAGAGAAACCGGGTGGCCTCCTCCGCACTGCCGGAAGCGGCAAAGATCACCACAGGCGGGAAGCCCTCCACACCCTGGGCCTGCTCCAGAAACACGGCGGCATCGAACCCCTGAAACGAGGGACGGCAAAAGACCAGGCATGGCTTGGATTTCTTGATGAACCCGAGTGCCCCGGTGAGGTTGTCGGCCAACCCGGCCTGCAACCCCGCCTTCTGAAGGGTGGAGAAGATACCGGTAACCGACTGAGGCTCCGCGATGAAGAGGACTGTTCTGGCCGACATGATCCACTCTATTAACGGTAAGTTGAATTGTTTTCAACAACTCTTCTTAAATGACTCGACTTTCGGGGTTGAGCTCTACCCTTCAACGCACTGTGCTCTTTGACAATGTTGCCTGCTGAATCCGTAGAGATAGAATGCCCGTTGCAACGCTTCGGCCAGAATCGTCTGCACCAACTCTTCCGCAACCTGCTTGTTTTCCATCAAATGTAGCATCGTCAGCGTCAAAATGCGTTGCAGCGCCTCCACGTATTCCAAATCGCGCACCTCTTCGCAGCACGCATGAAAGAGCAGGCCAAGTGTTCGCGGGTCGTCGTGGCGACGCTGCTCCAGGGCAAGAAAGAGGTAGCGCAGCATGACGATGGTCGTATGCGCGATCAGCGAGTCGAAATCTCTGGCCTGGCAGCCTTTTTCCAACTCCAGGTGCTGCTTGGCCGTGCGGAAGAAGACCTCGATGTCCCAGCGCTTCCCATAGATGCGCACCACGTCGGCCTCAGGCAGTTTGCTGTCCGTGGACAGCAGGGCCAGCCAGTCCTTTTTGTGCTTGTTGCGAACAAAGACGATGCGTGCGGGCTTTTCATCCTTCATGGTCACAAGCGCGTTGGCCAGGACCCGCGCCCGCCCCCGGCGCTTTCGCAGCCGCCTGTAGATTTCATCCGCGCTCAGGCGCCCCCCCTCGAATCCGTAAAGAACCTTGGGCGTGCGCTTGATCATGCAGATCACGTGGATGTGCTCGCGGGCCTGGCTGATGATGGCGGGCATGCCGAACCAGCTGTCCATGAGCAGGTATCTGGCCTGGACTCCAGCGGCCAGGGCGCGTTTGAGCATCGGCCCGATCAGCTCAGTGGCCTTGCAGATCGCCTCTTTGCGTCGCTTGGCCCCGCATGAACGGTTGTCGAGTTGTTTGGTGACGCCCTGATAGCGATTTTTCTCCTTGGCGGACGACAACAGCGCGAAGTCCAGCGGTGCGAGCGTGGCGCCGTCGGACCAGCACAGGCTGAGAAGCCGGTACCCTTTGAGGAAGCCGTTTTGGGTATGATCGAAGACGCGGGCCAGCAACTCGACTTTCTTGGAGCGCGGCCGTTGGAGCGTTGAATCGTCAAGGATCAGCACGTGTTCGCGCTCCTGCGAGGTGAGTTCCTGAAGCATGGAGCAGACGCGGGCCGCCAGCAGAAGGAGAAAACGCCGCCAACTGAAGCGGCTGGAGCGCATGAATTCGTAGACGGCGTCTTTGCCAAAACCGGGGCTGTCCCGGGTTGCGAAGTATCGATATAGGTTGAGGCGATGGAACGGAAGCGAGAAAAGACAGGATAGCAGGACGGCCGGAGGAGCTCCTTTTGCTTTGGTGAAACCGCATCGATGGGCAAGGGTCCCAATCGCGAATTGCTGGAAAAACCGGTTGATGCGGCACGTGATGCGCTGTTCTTTCTCTTGAACATCATGGCAGATAGCGGTATTCTGCATTCGGGTCCTTCTCCTTGGCTTTTCTGTTGTAGTGCAACAACATAATACCAGGGCTGCAAGGACCCTTCAACATAAAATATGAATTATTTCAACATGCTGACTGTTGCTTGAACTGTACTTTCAACCCCGAAAGTCGAGTTAATAATATATTTGTTAATAAGGACCTAAATCGAGCGGAGGGGTCTCATTGAAGCCTTCCTCGGCAGAAACCGGAAGAAGATTGACTCCAAAAATGGTGCGAATGGGGACAGCTTGATCGCTGAAGCGTGAAAATGCCACTCGTTTCGGTTGTGATACCAGATTTTTCAGGAAATTGGACGCACCTCTCCCATCGCTGGACATGGAGCGGGGCGTTCAGATCAGGTCCAGACGAATTTTGGAGCGCTCAGGCAGCGCTCCCACAGTTCTTTGAAACGCAACGATTCCATGGCGATCGCCGTGACCTTGAGTACGGTTTTGCCAGCATGGGACACCACCTTGGCGGCGACGTCCACCAAGGTGCGACGCAGTGTGGTCGGGAAAGACTTGACCGGTACCACCGGCTCACTCACATCTTCCTTGAACGCTTCAAACAGGAAGAAGCCGAGGAGCATGGTGTAATAGAAGGCGGCGTTGGGCACGAAGCGCTGGAACGGCAACTCCTCGAATCCGAAATCCTTGAACGCCCTGTGCACCAGTTCGTCCGCGCCCCGCTGGTGGTAGGAGTGGATGATGGCATCGGTTTCGGCCATGAACGCGAGGCCAGCCTCCTGCAATTGCTGATCCACGACACTATCCATGCCAAGGTTGGTGTAGACGATGGTGCCTGGTCTTGATCCGGGTAGCAGGAACTGCTTCTCTTCCAGTAAAGGTCGCCAAAAGATGGTCCTGAAGGACTTTTCCCAGGACTTGCGGCGGTCGCAGAACTCGTAGCACTGCCAGACATCCTCATCGGTTTTGCCGAAGTGATGCTGAAAGGCGGTTTCGGGAAGTGCCCCAATCATGGCCTTGATGTCGCTATAGAACTTGCCTGCGCAGATGAAACCGATATCCAGCCGCTCCATCTCGTCGAAGAGCTCCTGGTCGAAGAATCCGGAGTCCATGCGAATGATGATGGGTACGGTCTTGCTGTAGCGGGTACGGATCATGCGCACCACGTGACGGATCATCTTCGGGGCTGAGTCGCCGTTGAGAGAGTGTTTGTCGCCGCCACGGAACACGGCGTCTATAATGTAGCGGCCCCAGGTCATCTGGAGAGGCTGAAAGCCCAGAACCTTCTTGTAGGTGGGCTTGACGCCGTGACGCTTCGGCGCTTGGTCGTTATCCATGACCATGGTGTCGATGTTCAGTTCGATCACTTCTGGGCTGGTCATGCTGAGTCGCCAAAGGAAGAGTTGCTGCAACAGACGGCGAAAAAGATAGGTCCGTTGTGCGGAGAATGATTGGTAGAACCGCTTGACGGTGTGCGATGAGGCCATGCTCTTGATGTCTGTTTCGATGGCAGCCGCGTAGCCCGGATCTTTGGTCAGGACATCAAAGTGGGCCAAGTGACGGCTGGTGCCGTCAAAGAGGAAGCAGAGCACCTGCTTGAAAAGTTCATCGATGGGCGTGCCCTTGGGGTTCTTGCGCATGGAGCCGAAAAGGCGGTTGATGTGGGGGAAAAGACCAATGCCACGAATGTAGCGAGCAAAGAGGTTGAGCCCGGCCCGGCTTGTCAGACAGTCGTTCGTGACTTGGACATCGTCGATGAATTTTGCTTTGGTTCTCTTTGAGTTGGACATCCAGCCCTCCACCAAATGGGTGAAACGTTCATGACGTAGTGACTGGATGTGATTGTAAACAAAAACAAGGTGATATGCCAGCTTTGATGTTGTGTCAGGCTGGAGAATCGCTCAGATTAGGAAGGAGTTTCTCATGCCGTCGAGCACACACAGTCCCATCCATCAGGTGCAAATCTTGCTTTCACGGGAAACCGAAGAAAGGGCAAAGCAATCTTTCCCCGGTATGGATGCCAGAACGATTTTGCTTGCGGCATGGGTCGCCCTCGCCGCCCGCTATTCCGGGCAGGAAGAATTGGAATGGACGGAGTTCGAAACCGTCGGAGCGCGTTCCAACAGTCGTGCCGTCTCGCTCTCACCGGATACAGGGCTCCAAGTCCTGGCGGCGGATCTCTCCGCAACATCCGCGCCCCGAACTTCCGACACGGACGCCGGCACCACGCCCATCAATGGCAAGTCGCTGCGAATCGTCGTGGCGGACAGCGGGGATGTGACGCCTGGCGACGGCGATCTTTTCTTCATCCAGGAGACGGATGCGCAAAGCACGCCCACCATCGCGGCCTGGCCCGGGCTGCTTGATCCGGGCTTTATGGAACAGATGGCCGCCCATTTCGTCCTGCTGCTTGAACACTGCCTGGAAGCGCCGGAGGAAAACGTGTTCGGTTTCCCCCTGCTCACGGAGCGGGAAAGGCGGGACGCCCTGGTCAACTGGAATTCCGTCGAACATTTCGATTGCACAGGACGCACCCTGCACGAACTGTTCGCGCGACGGGCAGCGGCATTCCCGGAACGGATCGCCGTCAGCGGCAACGGACGAGAGTTGACATACAGGGAACTTGACGAGCGCTCGAACCGGGTGGCCCACGCCATCCGCGCACTATTCAAGCTCATCACCGGAGAGGAGATGCAGCCCGACGAACTGATCGGACTTTCAACCGACCGCAGCCCGGACCTCATTGTCGGCATCCTCGCCGTACTCAAGGCGGGAGGGGCCTATGTCCCCCTTGACCCCCGCTACCCGGAGGATCGCCTCAAATTCATGACAGAAGACGCCCGTTGCCGGATCATCCTGACCCAGCAGCTCCATCTGGAAAATCTGCTGTACATGGTGGAGGGAGACTACGGCATCATCTCGCTGGATACGGGCTGGGAGCACCTGTCCACCTATCCCGCGACGCCGCCCGACCCCATCTCCACGGACACCAACTTGGCCTATGTCATCTACACCTCGGGCTCCACGGGAAAGCCCAAGGGCGTCATGCTCGAACACGGCTGCGCCGTTCGGCTTTTCGATGCTACGGAGAGCCTGTTCGATTTCAGCGAACAAGATGTCTGGACCTGTTTTCATTCGTATGCGTTCGATTTTTCCGTGTGGGAAATATGGGGAGCGCTTCTGCACGGTGCGCGTCTTGTGCTCGTTTCTTACGACACGGCGCGCGACCCGGAACGTTTTCACGAGGTGGTCCGCAGGGAAAAAATCACGGTCATGAGCCAGACTCCTTCCTCCTTTTACCAATTCTCCGAAGCGGACGGCAAGGCGACGCAACCATGTTCGACCCTGCGCTACGTCATTTACGGCGGCGAAGCCTTGAACATCGGCCGCCTGGAGCCATGGTGGCAGCGCCATCCCTGGAATGTCCCCCACCTGATCAACATGTACGGCATTACCGAAACCACCGTGCACGCCACATTCCACGAGGTCACCCCCGACGACCTCAAAGGCAAAAACGCGCTCTCGCCCATCGGGGACAAGTTGGCCGACCTTTCCTTTTATGTCCTGGACAGCCTGCTCCAGCCGACGCCCCCCGGGATTCCGGGGGAACTGTATATCGGCGGGGCAGGCGTGGCTCGCGGATACTTCCGCAGAGACGACCTGAACAAGGAACGGTTCATAGCATCTCCCTTTGCGCGCGAGATCGGTCCGGGAGCCGATACACGGCTGTACAAAAGCGGCGATCTCGTGGTGCGGAGGCATGACGGCACACTCGACTACATGGGGCGGGCTGACTTTCAGGTCAAGATCAGGGGATTCCGAATCGAGACAGGGGAAATCGAAACATCGCTTGAGAGATATCCGGGAATCCGCGAAAGCATTGTTCTGCCCTATGGGGAAGGCGAGGAAAAAAAACTGGCCGCCTACTATGTATCCACGGACGGAAAGCCGGTCGCCACGCGCATGCTTTGGGAGCACCTGGCGCACACGCTGCCCTTGTACATGATTCCCTCGCGCTTCATCCATATGGATGCCTTCAAACTGTCCCCTACGGGAAAAACCGACCGCAAGGCGCTTCCCGCTCCGGACACGATTCATGCCCAGGAACACTGCGACGACATGGTGGTGCCGCAGACAAAAGTCGAACGGCGGCTGGCGCAAATATGGTCCGGCCTGCTGAACATTGCCGCGGTGGGGGTTTTCGACAACTTTTTCATGCTCGGGGGCGACTCCCTGCTCGGCGCGCGCATGGTCATGCTCTGTCGGCAAACCTTTGCCAGGGACATCTCCATCAAGGACGTGTTCGAGCACCCGGTCCTTGCTGAACTGGCCGAACACATCGAGAGCCGGGATGTCCTGCGTAGCGCCCCGGGCCTGCATGGCGCTATCCCGGGCTCATGCCCGCAAACCGGGGAAACATCCGTCCCAGCCTCTCCGGCGCAACATTCCATGTATTACAGCTATCACGCCGAATCGCCCGAGACGTACAACGTCCCGTTCCTCGCGAAGTTCGACGGCCCGCTGGACAAGGCCGTCCTCGAAGAAGCCCTGAACCGGCTTCTGGCGCGCCACGAGAGCCTGAGGACCACGTTTCACTTCGAATACGACGAGTTGTTCCAAAAGATTATCCCTCCCGAGCCGTACTCACTGCCCCATGAGACAGTGGATGAACGCGATCTTTCCGCAACATGCAGCCGCTGGGCAAAAAAGGTCTTTGACCTTAAGGCGTATCCGCTTTTCGACATTCGGCTGATCGAGTGCGGCAACGGGAGGTCGGCCCTCTATTTCAACATCCACCACATCGTCTTTGACGGCAACTCCTACGACGTGCTGCTTCAGGACCTTGGACGCGCCTATGCCGCCGCCTCTGCGGGGAAACCTCCCCTGCCAGCGCCGCAGATACAGTACCGCCATTATGCCCGGGCCATGCGGGAATCCCTGCAAAGCCCGAAGACGCAAGAAGCGCTTCGAGAACTGGCGAAACAATTCAAGGGCATGGACCCGGAAATCCATTGGCCGCACTCGGTCCTGCCCATGGATCACGCCGGGGAAAATGTGATCCGTCGTTGGCTCGACTTTGACACGGTGCAAACCCTGTCCGCCCTCGCGCGGGAATGGAACGCCACGCTTTTCGCCCTGCTGCTGGCGCTGTACCAGTCGTCCATCTTCGCCCTGAGCGGACAGGAGGACCTGACGGTCGGCGTCCCGGTCTCCTCGCGCCCCATGTTCCCTCACGCGGACGACCTGATCGGCTTCCTGGTGGTCAGCGCCCCGTTCCGCACCCGGTTCACATCCGCGACCACACTGAAAAACCTTGTGGAAGACAATCAGCGGGCCTCTCTCGACATACTCGGCCAGCAGGAGATTCCACTCGACGCCCTAGCGGAAATGCTGGGTTCCCGGAGCAGGCAGGGCAACAGCTCCATGTTCCAGACGCTGTTCGCCATGGAAAACTCCATGTCCCTGCGCGGGACATGGCAGGAACGGCGGTATGAGGTGGAGCAGCTTTTTAACGGAAGCTCCAAATTCGACACCCTGTTGTTCTGTTTCAACAGGGAGGAACAGGGGCTTGAAATCCTCCTGGAATACAACCCGGAAAAACCCGGACAGCACACGGCTGAAATCCTCATGGACATGTTTTTGCGCGGCGCGAAAGAGATTGCTGCGAAGGCCGGAGGGCAACCCGACACGGGCCTTTTCCCCGTACTGTCGGGCTGGGTGCCGGAAGACAAAATCGCGGAAAAGGCCAATCGGAGCATGACCGAATACCCAGCGGAGTCGCTCGGAAGCCTTTTCAAGGCTCGCGCGAAGAATCACCCCGAACGGCCCGCCCTTGTCTGCGAGGACAGGACGTTCGACTACGCCGAGCTGGATGCCCTTTCCGACAGGATTGCATCCGGCCTGCTGTCAGTGGCGGGCCATCCGCAGGAAGCGGGGGCAAGTATCGGAATTCATCTTCGGCGCGGCCCCGAGATGGTCCCGGCCATGCTGGGAATCCTCAAGGCGGGATACGCATATCTTCCCCTGGACCCGGATCTGCCCGCCGAGCGTTTGTCGCGCATATACAGCCACGCCCGGCCCGCTCTGGTGATATGCAAGAAGCCCGAAGGAGTCCAGAGTCTTCCGAAACGGATTCTCACGGACATCGACAGCCTCGCGGCCCTTCCGTCCGTGAGCACAAAACCTGTTGCCCCCGACGCTCCGGCCTATATCCTGTACACCTCCGGCACCACGGGAATGCCCAAGGGCGTGGTGGTTAGCCACCGGTCCGCAGTGAACCGGGTGTGCTGGATGCAGCGGGAGTACGGTCTGGAACCGGGGGAAAGGTATTTGTTGAAGACCCCCAGCCACTTCGACGTTTCGGTGGGAGAAATATTCTGGCCCCTGACCTGCGGGGCGACACTGGTTGTTTCCGGCCCGGCCTGCCATCGAGACCCCGCCTGCATTCTTGAAATGCTTGAGGCGGAAGATATTCAGAATATCCACTTCGTCCCGGCCATGCTCTCGATCTTTCTCGACTACCTCGAAAGCGGAGAGAAAATCGAGCTACCGCATCTGAAACGCATCTTCTGTAGCGGCGAGGGGTTGCCCCAGGCCCTGGTCAACCGATGCAAAGGCATGTTGAATGTGGAGGTCCACAACCTCTACGGCCCCACGGAAACAGGCGAGAGCAGCGCCTGCGCCTGTCCGGCAAGGAAGCACGGGCCGGACATCGTGCCCATCGGGACGCCCATCAGCAACACCCGGTACCATCTGCTCAACCCCGTCGGGATACCTGTACCGAACGGATTGTGCGGAGAGTTGTACATTGCTGGAGACTGCCTCGCCGACGGGTATCTGCGGGATCGGGAAAAAACCGATGAGCGTTTTGTCTCGCCGGACTGGATTCCGGAGGAGCGCCTCTACCGCACGGGTGATATCGTGGCCTGGGGTCAAGACGAAGCCTTGGAATACCACGGGCGCACCGACTACCAAATCAAAATACGGGGATTCCGGGTCGAACTCGGCGAAATCGAATCCGCCATCATGCGTATCCCGGGAGTCCGCCATGCTGCGGCACGGTATTTTGCGCAAAGCCCGATGGGCCCCTGCATCGCTGCGGACTATACGGGGGATGCCTCGGCGCCCGCCCCCGCAGAAATAAAGACGGCCCTGGAAAAGGGCCTCCCGGCCTACATGGTCCCGGCGCAGATAACAAGAAGGGACCGGCTTCCGGTCACGCCGAGCGGGAAAGTGGACCGCAAGTCCCTGCCTGAGCCGGAATTCAACCGACCTGCCGAGGGCCTCCCCTCCGACTGGGATGCAAGGGGCAACCTTGGCCCGGAGGAACAGGAGCTGGCGGTGCTTTGGGGACGCCTGCTCGGACGGCCCGCCGGGGAGTTCGATGCAAACAGCGATTTTTTCCTGTTCGGCGGGCATTCGCTCCTGCTCATGCAGATGATTGTGGAGCTGCGCAAAACAAAGGGGCATGAAATCCGCCTGCCGACCTTTTTGCAGGACCCCACTCTGGGGCATCTGGCAAAACTGTGCAAAGGAAGCGGACAAGAGGTCGAATCGGACACGTCCATCGAGATGGCGAAGAACGACGCGCGGATGGAGATAGACTGGACGGATGGAGCTGTTCCTTCCGCGCAGGCCGAAAGAAACGCCATCGTGCTGACAGGTGCCGCCGGATTCGTGGGCTGCCATGTCCTGGAAGACCTGCTGTGCAAGGCAAAACAGCCGGTCATGGCCCTTGTCCGGCCGAAGGACGGACTTGATCCGGCGCAAACGCTGGAAAAAGCCCTCAGCGCCAGAAACATTGTCCTCGATACGGAAGCCCGCAAACGGTTACGGATTCACAAGATGGATCTGGCCGTCCCCGATCAGGACTGGAAGGACATTGCCGGTTCAGCCGGGCAAATCCTGCACTGCGGCGCCATGGTCAACCACTTGTACGCCTATGCCCAACACCGCACCACCAACGTGCTCGGTACGCACAAACTGATTCAACTGGCCGTTAAAACCGGCCTCAGACGGTTCGATTTCATCTCCACCACCGGGGCGATCGCCCCGGAGAACAGGCCGGACCCAGGCTGGTCGGGCTACCTGCTCAGCAAATGGACCGGGGAACGGCTGACCGAGCGTATGCGCAGGCACGGCATGGATGCCAGAATTCTGCGTGTCGGGTACGTGACCGGCCATTCCCGCAGCGGCCTTGTGGATCACAGCAGGAACCATCTTTCCCTGCTCATCCGCGCGTGCGCCGAAACCGGTGTCGCCCCCGACTGGGACCGGCTGCTCGAAATCACGCCGGTCGATGTCCTGGCAGCCGAGATCACCCGGCTGATCGGCATACCCCAGGCCGCAAACGGGACATGGAACCTGAGCGGAGCCCTGCGCCTGACCTGGCGGGAACTGATGGGCCTCATTGCGGACAACGGGTATCCAGTCCGCATCATCAATCACCAGGAATGGTATTCGGGGTACCTGGAACAGGCCTCCGAAGACTCGGCACTGCACATGCTCAAGGGACTGTATGACAGGGAGACTCCGAGCTTTTCGCCTCCGATGCAAAACAACTTCCTGAAACGTTATCCAAGCCGGGACGACCCGGCTGGCATGGACATTGCCGAACTGCTGCGACGGTATATGGACTACTTCCGCACAACTGGATTCATTCAAAAGAATGCGCAATTGCCCTGACAGGTTGACTGCAACCGCCCGCAAAGCCGGGTGCGACGTTCTGGCATCGATTCATCCCGACGAGGATGTGGCCGTCATTGTGGTGCAATTGCCGGAGGCGCCGTGCGAGTTGCTTGACCGTGCGGACGCGCTGTCCCCGGGAGAACGAGCCAGGGCGGAAGAATTCCGCTTCGCCCGGCATCGGGAACGATTCCTCGCGCGCAGGATATTGCTTCGCCTCTGGCTGGCGGAAGAACTGGACATGCGCCCGGAAAAAATCCGCATGGAGTGTACGCCGCAGGGGAAACTGTTCATTGTCCCGGAAGGAGGCGCTTTGTCGATTGCCGACTTCAGCATATCGAGCAGTTCCGAAAGCATGGGCTTGGCCATACACCGAACGGGAAGAATCGGGGTGGACTTTGAATACGGTCGCACGGAGCAGGATGTCGCCGCCATGCTCGAATCCATCTGCTCTCCCGAGGAGTCCCGCATTTTACGGCATCTTCCCCCAACGACGAAAGAACATGCCTTTCTTCAACTCTGGACGGCCAAGGAGGCATACCTCAAAGCCGTCGGCACAGGGCTCTTGCGAAGCCCGGATTCTGTGACCCTACAGTGGGACACAACCGGGAGCACCCCAGAAATCGAGCAGCGCTCTCTCCCAGGCTGGCGGCTCAAACACGCCGTCCTTCCTTGCGGATGTCATGTTTGCACCTGCTGGGAGCTGGCTGCCCCCACAAAACAACTGACAATCACCTGAAATCACTCGCCTGAAGCTTTGACCCGATGTGAAATGGCCGCTGGACTCGTCTCCCCTCCGCATAAAAGGCCGTCCAGGAGAAAGTTGATACGTACTTTTTTCAAATATGATTGCAGCCCAAGTTTATCGGGATATCTTATTGCCGTTACGTTTCTTTTCGTTTTGCGAGTACAGCAATGCACAGGGGCGACTAATTAGCATCACGCAAACCACTGCTTTTCAATGCATTCTCTTGATGTTTAATGTATACCCTTTCCGCAGTACTGATATTTTTCCGACGCTGTCTAATAATATCTTTCTCAGCCTCAGAAGAAACGCTACGTAACAGCCCAGTCAATCTCGATAAATGCGACTGTACAAACTTTCTGAAGGCGTCAAGCGGTAAACCATTCTGTTTGTCAGAAACAGAAAAAACAGGAACTGATATAATGTACTGATCTTGACTCTCGAGTTGTGCAAGACAGACTAAAGCTTCATCGATTCCTGCGAGGGCCCACATATTTGAGTCCTGCATTTCTTGAGAATTTACATAAACTCGGTCTTCCAGCATTAAAATAGCTCGTTCAACTGCAAGTATTTCATAAATCGAGGATTGCTCTTCAACCTCCTTCAAAGCATTCAATGTTGCGGCCAATCCAGATTGATAATCACTCCCTTGTTTTGATGTCAATCGGCGTTGAAAGTTGACCCATCATCGGCGTCGAAATTTGACCCACCCCGAACGTGATTTTCGGGTGTTGGGGGGAGGCTTTTCCGGGGGCGGCGGCAGGGTCGGGAATGGAGGGAGCCCGGAGGGCGACCGGAATTCCCGACCCTGCCGCCGACGCTTATGCGTCCTGCCCTTGGTGCTGTCCCCTGCCTTGTTTCAGCCTCCAGCTTTCATTGCCTGTTTCGATGATCTCGCAGTGATGTGTGACGCGGTCCAACAGGGCCGTGGTCATCTTGGCGTCTCCAAAGACCTGTGACCACTCCCCGAAGCTCAGGTTCGTGGTGATCAGCACCGAGGTCCTCTCGTAGAGCTTTGAGAGCAGGTGAAAGAGCAGCTGGCCTCCTGACCTGGAAAACGGCAGGTAGCCGAGTTCGTCCAGGATGACCAAGTCGAAGCGCGCCAAAGTCTCGGCCAGCCGTCCGGCCTTGCCGTCCGCCTTTTCCTGCTCGAGCTGGTTGACGAGGTCCACCAGATTGAAAAAGCGCACTCGGGCGCCGTTGCGCACGGCATTGGAGCCGATGGCGATGCTTAAATGCGTTTTTCCGGTGCCCGTGCCGCCTACAAAGACCACATTGATCCAGCTCTCCATGAAGCCGCCCTGGTATAGATCCCTGATCCTGGCCTCACCGACGTGCGAGTCCTGGAGGTCGAAACCGTCCAGATCTTTGCTCACGGGAAATCTGGCGATCCCCAGGCGGTATCGGATGCTGCGTACGCGGCGCTCGGCCTGTTCCGCCTTGAGCAGATCTAACAGAAACCGTTCCAGAGTGGCCCCGGATCGACGACCGTGCTCAAGCATCTCGTCGTAAGCTCCGCGCAGGCCATGCAGCTTGAGCTCTTTGAGCAAAGCCAAGATGTCATTGCGAAGCATGGCTCGCCTCCAATAGCTGGTCATAACGTCCGCAGTCGGCCACAGGCTCGCATTTGATCCTGAGGTGATCGGGGACGCAAACCTCTTGGGTTGGCCTTTGATCACGGGAGCGGTTCAAGATGTTAAGGACCACGTCCCGACTCACCGTGTTCTGGTCCAGGGCCGCCTGGCAGGCGTCGGTTACTGCCTGGAGTCCATGGCTGGGCACCGCTGTCAGGATACCCGCAAACTGTCGGTCCCAGTCCTTATGCCGCCGCAGGGACAGACGGATTTGCTCCATCGGCGCAGGAAGCCTCCAGTCCTGGAAGGGAGCGCCGTTGCGGAGCGCTCCGGGCTTACGCTCCAGGACAGGCACGTAGTGCCACGGGTCATAGACAGTCTTTTCTCTGCCGAATCGGCGGGCATGTACGGCCAGCACCCGGCCATCGCGAATCACCGAGATGTGGTCGGCGTACGCCTTGATCTGCGCCGCCTGTCCAGCCGCCTCGCAGGGTACGCTGTACCGGTTGTGATCAAACCGCACCAGACATGTGGAGGAAACCCGGCATTCCTGAATACGGTAGCCATCGAAAGGGGCTGCGGGCTTGATTAGGTTTTCACGCTCCTGCAGGAAGACCTCCCAGATCGTCTTGTCCGTAATCTCCGGATGAGCCTGAGTCTTGGCCCAACCAATAGCTCGCTCCAGCAGCCAGGCGTTGTACTCCTCAAGGCTCCCGAAACGCCATCTGCCGGATAAAAAACGAGTACGTACCAGATGGACTTGATTTTCCACCTGTCCTTTTTCCCAGCCAGCAGCAGGCGTACACAGCGTGGGGTCCACCAGGTAATGAGTGCACATCTGCTCGAAGCGGGAATTGAGTTCGCGTTGCTTGCCGCGTAGAACTTTGTTCACTGCGGTCTTCATGTTGTCGTAAATACCTCGGCCACAAGATCCGCCGAAAAAGGCAAAGCCGCGCTGATGGGCGTCGAATACCATCTCCTGGGTCTCCCGAGGGTAACCGAAGCAGAAGACCATCCGGCTATGGCACAATCGCATGTGCGCGGTCTTGACCGTCATTGGCATGCCGTCAATTTCGAGTTGCTCGTGGCTCCAGTCGAACTGGTAGGCCTCTCCAGAGGCGAAAGTCAGCGGGACAAAGGCTTGCGACACCCTGTGCCCTTCGGCTTCGCGCCAGCGGGAGACATGACGCCGGACAGCATCATAGCCTCCCTCGTAACCTTGCCCCTGAAGCTGCTCAAACAAGACCTTGATCGTGCGTCGATGTTTGCGTGGAAGCCCGACATCCCGCTCCAACTCGCTTTCCAGCCAGGTCGTGAATTCACCAAGTTTGGGCATGGGCTGGATCGCTCGTTTGTACTCCGAAGCGCGTCTCCTCCGAGCGCAACACCTTGCGGACCGTATTCCGGCTCATGTTTAAATTCTTGGATATCTGCCTGATCGGCGTCTCATGCCGGTCATGGGCCACCTTAATCTTTCGAATTGTTTCCACCGTCAGCATCTCCTCGCTGGCCCTCCCGTCACGATTTTCTCGTGACCTTGAGGGGCTTGCCGGGGTGGGTCAAATTTCGACGCCGATTACCGGCTCAGGTGGGTCATATTTGCACGCCGATTCACAGCTGAACAGGCCGCTGGCGACAGCCTACTATCTGAAAGAGGATTTGCGGCAACTCTGGTCCCAACCAGACAAAGCTACGGCGAAAAAGGTCATCGGCGATTGGTTCGCCCGGGCCGAAACCTCTGAAATCCGTCGTTTGCAGGTCATGGCGAGGACGCTTGCCGCGTATCGATTCGGCATCCTTGCCTACTACAATCACCCCATCTCATCAGGGCCAATCGAAGAGACAAACAACAAGATCAAGACGTTGAAACGGACAAGCCTACGGCTACCGAGATACGGAGTTTTCAAGCTCAGAATAATGGGCATTCATGAAGCGAAGTACGCTCTAGCCGGATGAACCATAAAACTGCGTTTACTCCCCTTCCTGAATAAGCTTCCACACAGCTGCGCCACAGGCACAAACCGGCTGCACACCGGAGAGGCCAAGGGATCGGCTCAACAATTGCGTGGGATTTAAAGGGTTGTCCGAGGCGTAATGCGCGATGCTCAAGGGGCATTGCGGCAAATGCGGCAGGCGAAGCACCTCGCCTTTGCCCGGAGTCGCCAGCCCGGCCAGATGCTCCGCGTAGCATGCCAGATAGGCACCGGCCTCCATTTCGATGGAATTGAACCCGGAATCCTTGAACGCCAGCATGGTGGGGTAATCCACCAGAACCGGCCCCCAAGCCGTGAGTGCGCCCTGTTCTCCAAGCACCTCGTTGTGACGCAGCCTCGGCACCAACATCGCCGGGGTCAACGCGTTTTCGAACATGAACCCACCGCCGCCATGCTGGCTGTACACTCGGTTCGGCAACATCACGTCCCCCACCTGCCCCTGCATGGTCGCAGCCTTGCCCATCACATGAATCCCCCGTGGCTGCCCCAGCACGGCGATCAGCTCCTTGAGCACGTGATAGGCCAGAAATCCCAAGGGATAATCAATGTTCAGGAGCACCCCGCTCCCTGTCGTGCGAGGGACGCGAGGGTCATAGTTTTCAGGGCGCAGTCTGGATAGCTGAAACACCTGCGCACCAAGATGGAGGGGGGCGATATCGGGCAACTCCCGAATCCCCTGCTCCAATCGCAATTTGTCACGTAATTCCAACATGTCCTGATTATCATTCAAAAAATCCTGCAAGACGTAATAGCGTACGTCGTGAAAAAGCACCGGATCACCATGGCTCTTTGCAACATGCAGCATCATCCGGATCTGTTCGGGAGCGTGCTTTGCTATATAGGCGTCCAGTTCGCCGAAGATGCGGCTGGAAAACCCGCAGGTCATGTTGGCCAGTGTGTACAAATTACTGGAACAGAACACCCAGCCAGCCTTGTTCGCGGCCAGCTCAGGAGCCTGTTCGAGCAGATTTTCCACCCAGATGCGGGCTCCGCGGTCATACCCCTGTACACCACATCCCGCGATCCGCACGGTAATGTCCAGCTCCCCCTGGCTTGCGGGGTGGAGGAAATCATTCCCCGGATCACGGAAAAGGCCCGCGACTCGAGCCGAGACGTCTTCATCCAGCCCCAGCCGCTCCATCACGCCCTTCGCGGAGCCGTTCACCGCAAAAGACTCGGGCTCGCCGCGCAACAGCCTGTGCGCCTTGTTCCACTCAATTTGCCAGCCAACAAGGGCCGGGAAAATGTCATCCAGGTCGGAAACGCTATTCAACATCAGCGCGAGACAGGATCCGCCGTCAAAAAAGGCGTTTCTCCGCCTGGAACGCGCCTTGACAGGATGCCATGATCCGCGACGTATTTCCTCCAGAATATGCTCATCCGCACACGGCAGCAGCAGGACCTCCCGTACCAAGGGGAGACAGTCCGGAAGCCGTGGCACCACATAACAGAGCACGTCGCCATCCAGCCCCGCTTCGCGTGACTTGAGATGCAGGTTGGAATCCATGGCCAGATACAGGGACTCCGCCTCCGACAACCTCATTCCCTCCGCCCTGCTCGCCCTGTCCAGACAGGCCTGGCGAAACACCGCAGGACGGGCAAAGCTGTCCTCCAGGGCTGGCATGTTCCACTCTCTCATTATTCGCCGGCCCTCTTTTGAAATTCCATTACGTACACCCGATGATACTTGGTGCCGCAGCGGTCAATGATGCCCTCCTCCTGCAGCAGGTACTCCATGAGGTTGTCATCCAGGTTGATTTCCAGAAGATCAAAGGGAACCATTCGTTCCAGGTGCGTGCGCACAAGGGTAAACCGGCCGTGTTTCTTGAGCAGGGCTTCAACCTGGAACCGGCTCACCGAACTGACCACCAGCAGCACGGAGCCATCCGGATGCATGACCCTGGCCCCCTGCTCTCCCAGAAGCATATCGTAAACATCCAGGCCGGATATCGGACCGGACTTGAAATCTCCTGGAATGTACGGAGGATTGCACACAAGCAGATCAATGGAGTTGTCCGCCACGGTGTAAAGGCAATTCGGGCCCACGGTAAACAGCACCCTGTTCCAGTCCAGGCCATAGTCCATCGGTTGTATGTTCCTGCGGGCCACATCCACGATTTCCGGCAGCAGGTCGGCAACCGTTAGATGGTCAAAGGATTCGGCATGTGCAAGCACGGATTTTGCCACAAATCCGCTGCCGGTCCCCAGTTCCAGCACCCGACCAAGCTTTCCGCCCCGGGCGTGCATGGTATTGATCAGCCCGGCATTGAGCAGCAGAGTGTCGATGGTCGGGCCGAATACGTTCTGGTCGTAGAACTTGTTCACATAGGTCAGCACCGGCCCCATGCTCACCAAACGGTGCCCGTGCTTGATGGTGTCGAAAATGATGGACTGGAGCCGTCTATCACTGATGGAGGAAAACATGTCCATGGAAAAAATGGCATGTGGATCAGGGATCTGACATAGCGGAAGGATATCAAAGGTCTTGAGATGCAGGCCATAGATCAGATAAATTCTCTCCAAACTGACTTTCTCGTCAAAATCAAACAGCAAAGCCGCGCGTCGTCGCGTCTCCATGGGGATGAGCCCCTTCATCTCCTTGCTGAATTCATCCCAGTATTCCGGCCGGGCCGACACGTGCAGGCTCCTGACTACTCCCACAGGGGGCATTTTCCCGGAGTATTTGGAAAAATCCTTGTTCGCGGCAGGATATTTGCGCTTATTGCTCTCAAGCTTGGAAACCATCGCTTCCACCAGGTCAAACCCTATTTGACCGGTAATCTCCGCGAGCAGACTGAAAAAGTGAACAATGTCCTTGCCCGAAATCCGTTTGGTAAAATCCTCGGCCCCGGACTTCAGGGAAGGATTAACCCACTGGTATAATTCAGCCATCCTTGCAGCGCATTCTAGCACTTCATTGGCAATCTCATCCGCATTCCGGCCTTTGCCGGGATCGCCGTAGGTAATCATGGCGTCTATCACATCGGGGTGCAGCCCCCCGTAATAGCACAGCAGGACAAAATAACTGGCGACATCCGCCGCTTCCTCGACAATATTTTGATCCTGGCCCTTTGAAACCGCAAGGCGCAACTCCGCCGCTTCCACAAGCAGCGCGGTGCTGACATTCTTGACAGTATGATAAATCGACCAATTCCGATCGTCGGCAAATGCAAGCAACTGAGGAACTATGCCAGGCATGTCTTTCACTCCCGCTGTCCATTTAAAACCACTTCTAATGAAAATCACAAAAGGATCGGACATCTCGCCGAAACGTAGAACTAATGCTATTTGCCTTGCATTTTGCGCCTCCCCCCATCCTTTGGACCACTGATCGGTCATTTTAAGGTGGAGTCCGGCGTCCGAGTTTGTGCCTCCGTAGAGGCGGTTCACCGTAGCCGTTGTGGAGCGTAGCCCGTCCCCGTAGGGGCGGCCCGAAGGGCCGAGGGCGGAGCGGAACAACGGCTACCAGCCAATTCAATGCCCCTGTATACAGCAGCGGGAGTCCTTTTGTCCAACGAAGAATGAGCGCGTTCCTCGTTGTAGTAGTGAAAATACCGCGCCAACCCATGGTATAGCTCGATTCCATCAGAGTACGCCTTGGGATAAATATCCTCATATTTCACCGTCCACCACAGCCGTTCAATGAATACGTTGTCGATCGCGCGGCCTTTACCGTCCATGCTGATGGTGATGCCATTGCTTTGCAAAACGCTGGTAAATTCACGGCTCGTGAATTGTGCTCCCTGATCCGTATTGAACACCTCTGGCGTGGAGATGCGCAACGCCTTGTTCAGTGCATCCACGCAGAATGAACTATCCATCGAGTTTGATAGCTCCCACGCCAGCACAAATCGGCTCCACCAGTCTATCACTGCCACCAGATAGAGAAAGCCTCGCTGCATCGGAATGTAGGTGATGTCAGCGCTCCAGACTTGATTTTTCCTCTCAATGGCAATTCCTTTCAGCAGATAGGGAAACACGGGATGCTCCGAATTGGGGACACTCGTATGCGGCCCTGGAGTGATGGCTTGCAAGCCCATCAGTTGCATCAGTCGCTCAACTCGCTTGTGGTTGACTTGATGGCCTTGGGTCTTCAGCCAATCCGTCATGCGTGGCGAGCCGTAATCCGGCTGACGCAGGTACTGCTCGTCGAGAAGACGCATCAAGCCCAAATTCTCATTGGATTGGGCTACCGGCTTGTAGTAAAAGCCCGAACGGGAAATGCCTGCCAGCCTACATTGTCGCCGAGTGGAATACTTCCGATCAGGTTTGATTCACTGGCGGCGAAGTTCAAGCGGCAGGCTTACAACTTTTTTTCAAGCCATTTGATATCCATCTTGAGCCGACCGATCTCCTCAAATAGAGGAGCGGTTACTTCCTCCTGGCTCTTGGCCTTCTTGCCGCTGGAAAAAATATCCTCGGCGTTTTTAAGGAGCTGCCGCTTCCACATGGAAATTTGATTGGGATGCACTTTATGCTCCGCAGCCAGTTGCGCCAACGTTTTCACGCCACGAATTGCCTCAAGTGCGATCTTGGCCTTGAACTTGTCAGAATGTTTCCGTCTTGTGCTGCTCTTTGTCATACGTCCTTCCTTATCGGTTTAAGGACGCTGATTCCACCTTAACCGGTGGTCCGAATTTTGGGGGAAAGCGCATTTCAATCGTCAATCACTTTTGATGATTTTCTTACGTCACTGAAGTTGAGAGGTGGCCTGGGGCATCTGGACCACTCGACAAGGTGGACATAAACTGCCCCAAGGAGGCATATCTCCATGGATGGCCGTGGCCGCTGGATGGACAACTTCATGGTTGAACGCCTTTGCCGTTCGCTGAAATAAGAATGCGTCTATTTGCGGGAGCTCTGAGACGTGAAGCGACCTTCAGCGGGCGTCGGCCTGGTGGTTCGCGTTCTACAACACGCGTCGGCCACATGTAGCTTTTGACGGCAGGAAGCCGATGACTATATATCAAAACGAGTCCAGCCCAGGAGGTGGTGCCCCTCTGGGCTCGACTGAAAGAGCGGCACCGCTCCTTAACATGGCCACGTTAGATTCGGCGCTCGGTGGTGCGAAGAACCGATACCCTTTTCTTTAAACGGACAAAAACGGCGAGAGATTTGGCCGCACGTGTAAACGAAAACGCAGTAACACACGAAAAGAGCGTAACAATGAAACCAAATACCTCATGTATCAATCGACGCGAATTTCTCAAACTGGCATCCGTTGGAACCGCGGTCATGATTCCCTCGGTTCTGTCTTTACCGGCTCTGGCGGTCACCAAAGGCAGCGAACTCGGCACCGGCCCGGTCTCCATGAGTGAAATTCAACTCGCCGCCAAACGCCTGAATGGCAACATTCGCCGGACCCCGGTAGTCGCGGCGGGCCAGATCTCCCGGTACACCGGGGTAGATCTTTTTCTCAAACTGGAGAGCATGCAGTACACCGGGTCATTCAAGGAACGGGGCGCCCTGAACAGGATGTCAGTGATGACCAGTGCCGAGAGGGCAAGGGGCGTCATTGCCGCCAGTACAGGCAACCATGCCCAGGGGGTGGCGTACCATGCCACTCGTCTCGGCATCCTTTCGACAATCGTCATGCCTCGCGGCACGGCCCATCAGAAGGCGTCCCACACCAAAGACCTGGGAGCAACGGTCGTCATCCACGGGGATACCTTTGACGATGCTTTGGCCTTTTCCCTGAACATGGCGTCCAAGGAAGGTCTCACGTTCATTCATCCTTTCGAGGATCCGTTGATTATATGCGGCCAGGGCACCGTGGGGCTGGAAATAATGCATGAGATCCCCGACCTTGATGTGCTGGTCGTTCCCGTAGGCGGTGGCGGTATCATTGCCGGTTGCGCCACGGCGGCCAAGGCGCTAAAGCCGGACCTGAAAATCTACGGCGTAGAGGCTAATAATTATTCAGCCATGCGGCAGCGGTTACACGGACAGCCGGTGGTCACCGGAGGCGAGACCATCGCCGAAGGAATTGCCGTTCATAACACGGGCGACAGGACTTTTTCCATCATCAAGAAACTCGTCGATGACGTGCTTACCGTCGAAGAGGAAAGCATCGAAAGAGCGATTTCTTTGCTGTTCGAGGATCGGAAGATCGTATCCGAAGGGGCCGGAGCTGTGGGTGTGGCCGCCTGTATCGAGCACGGCGAACTCTTCAAGGGCAAAAAAGTCGCAACCCCCATAACCGGTGGCAACATCGACTCCCGGATGTTCGCCACGTTGCTTGACAGAAATCTCGCCCGCAATGGGCAGCTTGTCAAACTGCGCGTGGTCTCTCTCGGCCAGGGCGACATTTATCCAGAGCTGTCAGAATTGCTGGCAAAAAAAAACGCTTCGGTTGTCAACGTATCCTATGATCAAGTCTTTCACGCCTCTTCGGCCAAGTCTCCTTCCTATACTCTTGTTTTGGAAACGCAGGACATGAACCACGCCGAACAGTTGGTAAAGGATTTTTGCACTCACGGGTTCAAGGCGGAACTGATTAAGTAAGGGGCCGATATCAGCAAACCGCCTCTGTTCCAGATGGGCATAGTGAATCCGGAGCGCTCCGTGTCAGGGGTGTTAGCGGTTGTTTTGCTCCTCAGTAATGGATTCCTTTGCCCATATGTAAAGCCCCTTTCATAGGGCAAATTAACGGTAAAGACTCCCGGCAGTTTGGCTGGCTTTTTACTTGATCTTAAGTGCATTATCCTGCTTGTGAATGTAAGCCGCCTCAGCTGTAGCCAAGTTTTCTCTCCGCTGCCTTATTACCTCCTTCTCCAACTCTGAGGAGACGCTGCGCAGATGTCCAGTCAATCTTGACGAGTGAGATTGAACAAATTTTCTAAAAGCATCCAAAGGTAATCCATTCTGAGTATCTGAAAGAGAAAAAACCGGGACGGTATCCGCGTATCGGTCTTGATTTGTAAGATAGTCAACACAGACAAGCGCTTCCTCCATACCGGCAATAGCCCATTTGTTAGAGTCAGCCATCTCAGCCGAGTTCACTACGGTTTCATTTTCATAATTCAGGATTGCCCGCTCAACTTCGAGTATGCCCTCTATTGACGCTTGTTTTTGCACATCGCGCAAGGTTTCCAACATCGCGGTCAGATTTTTTTGGTACGCCATGGCTTCTGATGTGCTTTCCTTTTTCTGATAACCACTCCATCCGTTCTTGATTATCACTTGGATCATATCAACAAATTCAGATGACTCAGCCTTAAGCGGCTTCTCGTTCGATTTCTTCATCTCACTTTGGATTTGCTGCCCATCGTCCGCCACAGCATGGTCAGCTCCACTCACCTCTGTGACAGCTACATACAAACCAAATATCACGAGCAGCAATGCCATGAACTTGCTAACAGAAAACTGAGGGTTCATTCTGATAGTCCTTGTTTAATGTAAAAAGTTATTCGTAATTCGTGCTATGGTTTAAGCCACTCCACCATGATCTCTTCTAAAAAAACACCAGCATCATTACTGCCTTTGATCCTCCGCGTTGCATAATTCATTGGTATTCCCGGATCGCCACGATTATACAAGCTAGCGCTTACCACAGCTCCAGACTTGAAGCCAGATGCATTATCCAATTTTACTGCGACAATGTAATCAAAGTCTCCTGACGCCATGATGTATCTCATAGCATCTGTATGCTTCTGCTTCAGTTCGCCAACAGCGAATTTGCCCTTGAATAAGTCAAGCACAGTCTTGGCCGTCACTTGCCCCTTGCGAACCACGAAATCCGACCAATCGACGATGTCATAATTACGCATAAAGCGCTCATTATCAACGCCATCTACAATCTCCACATCGTACATGCCATATGGAAGAAATTGCCTACTACTCCAATCGATACCATTCATATGAAAAGAGAGTAATCCGATACGCTTCTTTTTCCCCAGCCACACTTCATTTAACTCTTGTGACCCGGAAGCGTTTTCTGGGAGATTTTTCTCTGTCACAACAACAGCTGATTGCGGATCGGTTTTTACTTGCTGGTCTAACGATGAATCGTTTCGCTTAACGGGATCAGGGGTCAATCCATCGCCAAGTCCAGATTCAATCCATTCATTTATCTGAGCTATTACAGGATTCTCCGAGTAGCACAGTATTGGCTGGAGAGAAGCCTTGGCCTCTTGCGGCTGATTGGAACTCAGGAAAGCTATAGCACGAGCCATAGTTGCATCAAAAAACCACTTAGCCTCATGTTCGGCAGCTGACTTGAGTGACATGATTCTTGGATCATTCATATAATCCGGGACATTTCTCTCCCCACAGGGGTTCGCCATTATCGCCTGAGACATCAAAGACACAACCTGTTCAGTCTCACCCATCGCAAATGTGACAAGAGCGGCCTTCATCCAGTATGCTTCGGCAAGAGCTTGACTGTCACTGCCATGCTCAAGCCCTTCGATTGCCAACTCAACATGCTCCAATGCTTTTGCATAATCTGCTTCCCGCAACAGATCGTCCGCCCGAACAATATCCTCTGCCCAGGACTCCTCCTGAAAATTCTGCGCAGTCGCACTGCGAGGCAGACAGCAAGCAAGCACCAGTAGTATTATATATACGGTTTTCCTAATCATCATTAATCACTCTCAACTGACCATTTTTACAAATTACTCTTGTCCTTTTGTCATGCCTAATTTCAAATTCAACATGCAGGTTTTCCGCTTGCCGTTCATCGACAGATGTCAACTCGAGTTTATGCTTTCCAGCCAAGAGCTTTATCCCACTCACAGGGGCAAGACATCGCATATCGACACTGTCAACGTACACATTCCTTGCCGGGACACAAAAAATGTCCAATGAACCCGTAATTGCCCTTGCACGTTTCAGCAAATCCCTGGCTACCGCATCAGTTGGATCAGCTCGAAGCGCTTTCTCGAAAAAGTCAACCGACGTGGTTCCGATGCCTTTTCGCATATGAAAACGTGCTTTCTCTCTATATTTGCCATTTACCTTTTTCAGTTTTTTTGCCACTAAAAAATCAATCTTTTCATTGCCGGAATTTTGCATAGACGTGAGTATTTCCAAACCAACCTTCCAAGCGCCGGATTCCACATATGCATCGGCCGCATCAATTATTTGACCAATTTGCTGCAACGCTTGAACAGAAGACTCGTCATTACGCGCCAGAAATGGCTTTAGAAGCGCATAAGCTGACACTTCATCCTGAGATACATACTTCTTTTCAGCAATCAAATCCGCCGCTAATTCAAAAACTTCCGTGTCGTAGGAGCCTGCCTTCCGCGTATCGCCAATATCTCCCTTGACAACAGCCATGTCGTTCGTGTTCACATTTGTATATCCGCGACTTTCCTTAACAGCGGTGAAGATAACAAAGAGAAGTGAAAAAAACAGAAGTGCCATAGCCACACACATTGGCCAAACTTTTACTTTCGCCCTCATATCTTTCTCCACGACTCCCCTTTTCAATGTTTTGTTAATACGACAATACGGGCATTCACTATTTTTTGCGGCATCATACAAATGAATACCAGCGTCACATCGTTCAAGTACCACCGTTCATCTCCAAAATCTCTGGGCATGAGCCAGACCACATGTGTGGACAAAAATGATATACACTTTGCCAAAACACTGTACTAGTAACTTCCAGGAACCCAACGTCGTTACTTGGTACCGTTGACACCAGGTTCAAGGCGCATTTGAAAAGTCACGTGCTTACTTTTGAGGAGAGTACCAGCCAGCGCCTATAATGCTCCCGCAAACATTACTTGCCAAACCGTGTTTACGACATGTCGTCCTGAACACAAATCGCCTGCGCTTCAGCGCGATTCTCAATTCGTACTACATCTGCCCTACATATCGCAGCACCTTTCTCTCCAGCTTCAACTTCGCCCTCTATTTTAGCCCCTTCCTCGATCACCAAAGTTGGCGCCTTAATATTTCCACTCGTAGCGGATAGATTTCTCAGCACTGCCTTAACAGCAACAACAACGTCTCCATTAATATTTCCACTGGAATACAAACTGCCAACATGAATATTTCCTTCCACCGCTCCGCCAGAACCAATAACCAACTCTCCTTCACAAGATTGGATATCACCACGAAAAGTCCCTTCAATGTAAACGACTCCTTCGAAGTCGAGCTGCCCGCTACAATGTACACTTGGGCTAATGTATGCGCTGTTTGATTTGAGGTCGACTTTATTCTTTTGTTTGAATATTGACAGCATAGTATCCTCACACGCTCTTCATATTGCGAAAGTGCTTATTTAAAATACACCACGATTGCAGACACTAACCCTAACAACGATTTCATGACTCATGTATGTGCGCTTGTCCCAGGCGCCTAGAGCAATCACATAGTCATTAATTCCATTTTCAAGATACTTGGTCCCAATAAATTCCAATTGACGCGAGTACTGGTCCCATTTAAAATGTTGTTTGTTTTTCCCGGCAAGCAACCATTCAATGTTTTGGTATGACTCAACTTCAGATGCACCTTTCATAACCTTCACTGTCCAAGCCACAGGACTGAACTCCTTAACTGAAGCAGAGTAAAGGGTATATAACTCGAGATCATGCCGATCCAGGCCTTCAACCTGAACACTTAAGGGATGGTCATCATTATTTTTGCTTGAATTCCGTATAGCAAGGATTTCACAAGATGTGTCACCATCACGCGTTTGTGAATGCATACTTTCCAAAAGATCGATTTTGCAGTTCCTCAAGTCGTTTTTCAACAGAATCATGTCTTTCTCAATTTGACCGATTCTCTCTCTTGACACAATCGCTTCATACGCACCCATGAAAACTACAATGAGCAAAACGGACGTCACACTAACTCTGAAAACTTCCCGCCAGTGTTTCATTCGAGGAGTCATCCTTCAGTTGGAATTTTGAACCCGGCTGGGTTTTTATTTTCAATCGGATTCAGTATTAACTCTTAGCTCTCCCTGCCACCCCCGATCTAGTCATAAAATTTCTTTAGTCAGGCGTGATTGACAGGAGTTTCGTAGCAAAGGCCTCGTTTTTACCTAAAAGAACAACAAAAACAACGCGCTATCGCTTGGAAATCTGTAAGACCCCATTCGTGATTTCGTAGCCAAAGGCCTGGAGTATTTGGCCCTGCTGCTCTGATGGTTCCTCCAGCATTCTCACTGGCTTGTTCTTGCCTGCCTTCCAGCACAGGCAGGAGTGCAGCCTTTTCATGCTGGCCATGACGCTTGCCGCGCTCATGTGGATGTTAGCCCTCGCGAGCTTGAGTTCGATGAGTCGCAGATAGCACAAGGCAGCCACGCAGGTCAGGATGTGGCACCTGATCTTGCTGTCAGTCCAGTGGCGGATGGGCTGGAGGCTAACCAGGTCGTCATCCTTGGTCTGCCTGAAAGCGTTTTCCACCATGTACCGGTCCAGACTGGCCCTGACAATCTGGTCGGCGCTCCAGTCCGCCCGATCCGTGATGATGATGTTCTTGCCAAAACGATCGATGTAGCGACCGATCCGGTAGTAGTTCTTGCGAAAGCCCAGGCCCAGCCCCTGACCATCTTTCGTGAATTCCAGGTCGTAGAGGTTCTTCGGCAGGTGAAGCTCGTCGCAAGCGGAATGATATCTCGCCAGGATATTCTCCTTCCTGCGCCAGTACGGACGACCCGCTCTCACCTTTGATCTGATTTCAAACAGAGCCGCCTGGAGCCTGCTCAACCTCTTCTCGAAGCCATATCGCTGCTTGGTGGCGGTAAGAGGGTTGTAGGTGACCACCACGGTCCTCTCCCTGCCCCAGTACTCCCCGGTCGTCCTCCAGGCCAAGAGCCGATCATCACCCAGCCCTCGGGCCTCAAGCTGCCTATTCTTGGGAGTGTCCACTACCGAGAAGCTCTCCTTGTCCACATGGGTTAACTCCTCAGCGAAATACGTGGAATAGGTGGTCACGAAGTGGACGTTCTTCATGCCGTCGATGGCCACCAGGTTTTCCTCGCTGTTCATGCCCTTGTCGAAGGCAACGGTCACCTCCTTGCTCCCCTGCTCGCCCATCGCTCCCATCACTTCGTCCATGATCTGTCCGAACAGTCTGGAATCGTGGCGGTTGCCCTCGTACTCCCTGTAGAAGAAGGGCAACTTCGTGTCCCTGGCCACTAGAAGCGCCAAGCCCACCTGTCTGAGCCAATCCCGTCCTTCCTTGTTCTTGCCACGCTGGGCAAGTTCGGAATCCGTGTCACTGGCCATGAAGGTGTAGTAGTTTGTGGTGTCGAACAAAAAGCACCCGGAATCCGAGGGCTCCAGTTCCGAAACTCTCCGGAAGAGTTCTTCGGCGATGGCCCGGATTTCCTTCTCGCCAACCCTCTCCCATTTTCGCCAGAACCGATCCGAGTCCAGTTCCTGGATGTCAACTGGGCGTATCTGCTGGATGGCCGTGCCCTTGTACCATTCCGGCAAGGCCCTTTTCGAGCAGGGAGAAACCATGCGGTTGAAGGTCGCATACAGAAAGTACTCCCCGATGCTCGGGCCACCCGCTTTCTCTGTCTGGGGCACAATGCCGTCGACGACACCTGCAAGGCCGATCTCCTTGTCGATAAGATTCGCAAGCCAAAGAGCCCCGAATTCCTGGACCTGGATGCGTTTGAGATCGAGCTTCTTGTCGCCGCTGGCCAATGCCAGGATCCTTTCGATCGAGCCCAGATAAACCTGGTTGACGACCTTTGGCTTGCCGTCCACCCGGGTCATTTCGCGGATGTAGTAGTAGCTCCTGCCACCCTTGGTCTTCTTGTGTATATGAGCCATGGGCAAAACCATATCTCCAGGGTCTTACAAAGTCAAGTAAAAATCTAGAAAAGTGTTTTGCAGCATAGCTTTCTAGCGTCAAACATTTCAAAAAATATAGGTCTTACAAATTTTGGGCAAATAAAAAGCTGACATCATTGGCGATTTCAGCGCAAAATAGGCCTTTGCTACGAAACTCCTGATTGAGTAAAAATATTTCAGATTTCCAGAAAAAAGGCATACGCTTGTTGGCGGAAAAACATATTTTTAAAAAAATAAGGGGAGGGGGTGTCACGGTGGATTACAAGCCTACTATTCTTCTTGTTGACGACGATGTGAACATTCTGAATGCTTTAAGTTCAATCCTGCATAAAACGTACAGGGTGCTTACAGCATTGAACGCTGAGGATGCCTACAGTATTCTAAACAATAATCCTGAAGTGCTCGCAATCATATCCGATTACATGATGCCGGATCGCACGGGATTGGAGTTATTCGCATCGCTGAGGAACATGCCACACCTCTTCAAGGTCTTGATAACGGGCTTTCGTGACTTCAATATCGCGGTAGAGGCTATCAATGTGGCTAAGGTCGACTATTTTCTCACAAAGCCTATCAACTTCAACGAACTTGTGAAAATTCTTGATGACAGCGTACATGCGCGCGCCCTAACCACGCTCACCACAAAGGAACGGCAGATAGTCTCCCTGTTGACAACGGGCTTGAGCTCTCAGGAAATCGCACACCTCTTGAGGATCTCGCCGGTCACGCTGTCGGTTCATAAGGGCAATATATTGAAAAAACTGAAAATGGACAGAGACAAGGTTTTCTTGTCCATATTGACAGGCAAAGTCACCGCGGGGCGATAATTCACATGACTCCCACTAATATCAGATGCACCAAGGTTTCTGATCCGGGAGGCTTACTTCCGAATCAGAGGCCAGAGTCCCGGAGTCCACACTGTCTGGGTACGGTTTTGCGCATTGAGTTTTTGTTGCGGAGTGAGTTGGGGGTCTATTAACTTGAGCGACTCCTTGGCACGAGGGTCCCCCTGCGCGCCCGCCAAGCTGAACCACACATACGCTGTTTCGAGATCACGGGGCACTCCCTCACCGCAGGCATAGGCATTGGCCAGGAGGTGCTGGGCGGTCGCATATCCCATCCCTGCGGCCAGCCAAAAGCAGCCTGCGGCTGCGGCATCGTCACGCGCGACCCCGCGTCCCCGCGCATAGGCCAGTCCGAGCAGGGTCAGCGCCTGCGCATCGCCTTGTCCGGCGGCGAGCCGGTACCATTTCACAGCCTCGCCGTGGTCACCGGGCACACCCTGCCCTTTCTCATACATGATTCCTAGGTTGCACTGGGCAAGAGCATAGCCCTGATCGGCAGCCTTGCGGAACCATGATACCGCCTTGCCGTAGTCCTCGTCGACCCCGTTGCCCTGCGCATACAACACGCCGAGCACGGTCTGCGACGCGGGACCGCCCTGCTCCGCCGCCGTGCGAAACCATTTGGCCGCCTCGGCCAGATCCTGGGGCACGCCCAATCCCTGAGCATACATGATCCCCAGGTTGTGCTGCGCGAGGTCAAGCCCGCCTGTTGCAGCAAGGCGATAGTAATACACCGCGACACCAAGATTTTTTTCAACGCCAAGGCCCTGATAATACATGACGCCCAGGCTGTTTTGCGCCATGGGCACCCCATGCTCCGAAGCACGCAGAAACCAACGGGCGGCATCCGGATAACTCACGGCAAGACCATCCCCGAACATATACATGGAGCCGAGGCGGCATTGCGCAATGGCATCGCCCCTTCCGGCGGCAAAAACCGTGTCCCACACCTCCTTTGAGGTGTAATGTCTCCCATTCTCCGTAGCAACGACCGGCTGAAAGACCACATTCGGCGTCGGAGTGTCCGCCGCTCCCTGCGAGGCGGAGGCGGTCCCCATGCACGCCGGCATAGCCAGGACCGCAGTAAGAATCACCAAAGTCATCCATTTAAGCACTAGCAATTTCCTTCTGGATTGAAAAGTCCACATCCTTCACATCCGCCAGCATCCATGTCGCTCCCGCTCTGTCTGCGCAGCCCTGGCCTGAGCTGTCCGCCGTACGATCCGGTTCGCTGTCTGATATTGCGGGTCAGCCCCTCCCCTCTGCCCGGTTACGCCGTCTGTATCGGCGCACCCCGCATGGTTCAGCCCGGAGGGTCCTCATCACAAACCGCCATGCTTGCCTTTTTCCGAATCATTCGCCTCACTGACGCCCGTCTCTCTCCATCCCGACGCGATGCAGGTTCAGTTCGATCTCCGGAGTGATAAGACCGGCCCCGGACCGCACAATGGACGTCACAGGACGCAGAAAATATGCTGTAACGACGATTCCTAGAACGATGAGGACGCCAAACACAAACCGTCTCACTGCGCACCTCCCGCGATTGCGCTCCGTTTCCCGCCTCTGCCGCGCTGGCCTGTTTCGCCGTAATGCGCCGCAACCGCTCCCCGCCAGGGGCGGGAAGCCCCGGATCATTGCCCTGTGGCTTCCCGCCCGGAGGGAGGAGGCGGCGAACGTCATGGGCTTCGAGACCCGAAGGCCGGGCAAGGGAGGCGGCGCGATGTCCTGCGCCACTCTGCCACACCCCGCTCAGCCATCCGAGGCTCCCATGAAAAACCTGCTTTCTGACACACAGCGCACCTTCCTGCGGATCATACCGATCGCGCCTGACCCATTCAAACCGCAGCAGCGGGTCGTGGCGGTCCCAGTCAATGGGCGGGATGCGGCGGCGCGTTCCCGGCTTGTGCTGCGGTTCCTCCATCCCGCCCCCGCCGAACCTTCGTTGCAAAAACGTGAATGTACAGCGTGTCAGCCGCCCGATGGATGTTTTGTCCGGGTGCTTTTCAAGCCCCAGCGCGGCGAATTCCTGGTTGAGCGCCTTGACGGCGCGCCGGAAATGACACCGCCGGTCCGCCAGGATGAGTATGTCGTCCATGTACCGCACGTAGGTCACTCCGGGCATTCCGCCGATTCTTTCATCCAGTTGCCGCAGGTACAGGCCGCCCAGGAGGGGGGAAACGGGGCAACTGCGGGGCAGGCCGGACACGGGCCGCCGCAAATCGCCATCCATGTCCTGCACCCGCCTGAGCACACCCCATACCAGCCTGAGCAGCCGCGGGTCCTTCACATGCCGGGCCACCATGTCCATCATTCGGAAGTGATCAATCGAGGCATAGTACCCCTTGACGTCGGTCCGGAAATGAAAGCTCGCCCCGGCCCGGATGGCCGCATCCGCCCGACTTCTTGCCCCATAGACCCCGCCGTTGCCCTCCAGATGCGCGCACAACGGCATGGCGGGCAGCCGCGACTTGAGCTGACCGCACAGCCACTTGAGAACCAGCGTATCCTCGGCGTTCCACACATAATGCACCTCGCCCGCCCTGTTTCGCACTCCCGTCACGGGGGAGAAGCGATACTCGCCGACCACGGCCCGGCGCAACGCCTGTTCCCATCGCAACGCCGGGCCTCCCCAATGATCTGACGATGACGGCCAATGCCGCCGTGACCGCTTGATTTCATTCCCCGCCTCGACTAGGCTGGCTGTGTCTGGCACCATCGCCATCTTCCCATGTTGACGACATGGGATTACCCGCGCCGCGCCTCTCGACTTGCCGCCGCCGGGCCGCCGCGCCGTAGTCGTCATTAGTTGTGGCCGATGACGACAAACGGGGTCGTCACAGTTGTGTAGACGGATCCGGGTATGCCCCCGTTCACCGTTCGAATACAAAATGCGTATCTCCCTGCTGCCGCCCCGGTTTCCCGGCTCTTGGCGTGCGCGTACACGTTTACCACACATGATGTGTTCCCGCCTGCTATGTCAATCCCGTACCATGACACGTTCTTTTGGAACTTTAGGGTGCTCCCTTGTGCCCATGTAGCGGAGTCCGCGTAGAAAATGGCACCGTTATCCATGTTGCTGTTGGCGATCCAACTGGTACCGTAGCCGTCAATGTCTGCCATGGTGAAGTAATAGTTGTCGTCTCCCCATACGGCTCCGGTCGATGACTGGATGCCCCATTCCAGAGGGCTTAGGTGGGGTGTATACACAGACAAGGATGAGGCCACGTTCAGCGGCACTAGTGATGTGACGTTGTATTCCGCGCTGTTGGTGATGTAGTCTTGCTGCGTCTGAGTGGCTCGGACCGTGCATGTCCCCAGCGCCGCAGGTAACGTGATCTTCCCGTTACTGTCTACTGTTGCTCCGTTTGATGCGGTGACTATCGTATAACTGACGGTTGATCCGCTATTTACGCCTGTTAAAACTGGTGTAAAGGAAGTGCCGTAGGCGTGCCTCCCACTGGTCGGGGCGTATGCCAGCGTTTGTGGGAATGGCCGTGCGGTTATCGGACCCATAGTGTTGCTGTTGATCGTACCTGTGTACACACCTGTGCCGGTGACTACCACCCGTATATACTTGCCTTGCATGTTTTGGCCTAACTGTATTGCCATCTCGGGGGAGGTTTGTCCGGAGAGGTCGCTCCATGGTCCTCCGGAATCGGTTGCTACCTGCCACTGGTAGGACACAGTGGCCACTGACGGGGTGATTGCGCTGAATGTCGTATCTCCGCAGCGCCCGTCGCCGTTAATCACAACTGCCGTCACGCCCGTCTTCACCTTCTCCGTGTCGGCGCTCGTTGCCGTGCCCGTATACAAACCCGTGCCCGTTACCTGGACCTTGATGTACTTGTTAAACTCGCTGGCCGTCAGCACATAGGTCGCAGAGGTCGCGCCGCTGATGTTTTCGTACGTGCCGCCAGACGTGGCGCACGACTGCCACTGGTAGGTCACAGTCGCGCCACTAGGCGTGACCCCGGCGGTCAGCGTGTAGCCCACCCCCACAGTGCCGGTGATCGCGACGGCCGTCACAGCCTGCGTCACCTGCGCCGTGGCGGCACTCGTGACCGTGCCCGTGTACGGGGTCGTGCCCGTTGCCTGGACCTTGATGTACTTGCCGACCTCGCTGCCCGTCAGCACGTAGGTCGCAGTGGTCGCGCCGCTGATGTCAGTGTATGTGCCGTCGACCGTGGCGCAAGACTGCCACTTGTAGGTCGCCGTGGCCCCTGACGGCGTCAGCGCCCCGGCGCTCAGCGTGCTGCCCACCGCCGCAGTGCCGGTGATCGCCCCAATGGCCGCCACCGGCTGAGTCGCCTGCGCCGAGGCGGCACTCTTGATCTCGCCCGTGTAAGCACCCGTGCCCGTTACCGTTACCTTGAAGTACTGGCCAACACGTGAGGCGGGCACCGTATAGGTCGGCGTGGTCACGTCTAGGCCGTAATAATCGCCATTAGGGGAGGTGGAAAACGTCCAGTAATAGGTCACCGTGGCCCCAGCCGGCGTCACCTCGGCGCTCAGCGTAGTGTCCACCACCGCAGTGCCGGTGATCGCGACGCCCGTCACAGGCCCCTTCACAATATCTGTGCTCCTGGCAAGCTCTCCTGTGTACGCACCGTAACCAGTTGCATAGACATGGATGTACTTGCCGACATCGCTCGCCGTCAGCGTATAGGTAGCCGAGGTCGCGCCAGCGATTTCTTCGTATATGCCGCTACTCGCGTCGCGCCTTTTCCACTTGTAGGTCACAGTCGCGCCACTAGGCGTGAGTGCTCCGGCAGTCAGCGTGTTGCCCAACGCCACAGTGCCGGTGATCGCCGCCATATCAGTTATCAGAATGGCAGTCACCGGACCCTTGGCGTCAGACGTAACCGTGCCCGTGTACGAACCCGTACCCGTTGCCTGGACCTTGATGTACTTGCCGACATCGCTGCCCGTCGGCGTGTAGGTCGCAGAGGTCGCGCCGCTGATGTCACTGTATGTGCCGCCGACCGTGGCGCAAGACTGCCACTTGTAGGTTACAGTCGCCGTGCCCGGGGTCACCTCGGCGGTCAGCTGGTAGCCCGCCCCTCCATTGCCGCTGATCGCGACGGCCGTCACCGGCTGGCCACCCACCAAACCTGTGGCCGCGCTCAGAATCGTGCCCGTGTACGAACCCGTACCCGTTGCCTGGACCTTGATGTACTTGCCGACATCGGTCGCCGCAAGCGTATAGGACGCCGAGGTCGCGCCGGCGATGTCTTCGTATGTGCCGTCGACCGTGGCGCAAGACTGCCACTTGTAGGTCGCCGTGGCCCCAGAGGGGGTTATCCCGGCGTTCAGCGTGCTGCCCACCGTTGCAGTGCCGGTGATCGCGACGGCCGTCACAGCCTGCGTCACCTGCGCCGTGGCGTCACTCGTGACCGTGCCCGTGTACGGGGCCGTGCCCGTTGCCTGGACCTTGATGTACTTGCCGACATCGGTCGCCGCAAGCGTATAGGACGCCGAGGTCGCGCCGGCGATGTCTTCGTATGTGCCGCCGACCGTGGCGCAAGACTGCCACTTGTAGGTCGCCGTGGCCCCAGAGGGGGTTATCCCGGCGTTCAGCGTGCTGCCCACCGTTGCAGTGCCAGTGATCGCGACTCGCTGCCCACCGGCCGTCACAGCCTGCGTCACCTGCGCCGTGGCGTCACTCGTGACCGTGCCCGTGTACGGGGCCGTGCCCGTTGCCTGGACCTTGATGTACTTGCCGACATCGGTCGCCGCAAGCGTATAGGACGCCGAGGTCGCGCCGGCGATGTCTTCGTATGTGCCGCCGACCGTGGCGCAAGACTGCCACTTGTAGGTCGCCGTGGCCCCAGAGGGGGTTGTCCCGGCGTTCAGCGTGCTGCCCACCGTTGCAGTGCCGGTGATCGCGACGGCCGTCACAGCCTGCGTCACCTGCGCCGTGGCGTCACTCGTGACCGTGCCCGTGTACGGGGCCGTGCCCGTTGCCTGGACCTTGATGAACTTGCCGACATCGGTCGCCGCAAGCGTATAGGACGCCGAGGTCGCGCCGGCGATGTCTTCGTATGTGCCGCCGACCGTGGCGCAAGACTGCCACTTGTAGGTCGCCGTGGCCCCAGAGGGGGTTATCCCGGCGTTCAGCGTGCTGCCCACCGTTGCAGTGCCGGTGATCGCGACGGCCGTCACAGCCTGCGTCACCTGCGCCGTGGCGTCACTCGTGACCGTGCCCGTGTACGGGGCCGTGCCCGTTGCCTGGACCTTGATGTACTTGTTAAGCTCGCTCGCCGTCAGCGTATAGGACGCCGAGGTCGCGCCGGCGATGTCTTCGTATGTGCCGTCGACCGTGGCGCAAGACTGCCACTTGTAGGTCGCCGTGGCCCCAGAGGGGGTTATCCCGGCGTTCAGCGTGCTGCCCACCGTTGCAGTGCCGGTGATCGCGACGGCCGTCACAGCCTGCGTCACCTGCGCCGTGGCGTCACTCGTGACCGTGCCCGTGTACGGGGCCGTGCCCGTTGCCTGGACCTTGATGTACTTGCCGACATCGGTCGCCGCAAGCGTATAGGACGCCGAGGTCGCGCCGCTGATGTCTTCGTATGTGCCGCCGACCGTGGCGCAAGACTGCCACTTGTAGGTCGCCGTGGCCCCAGAGGGGGTTATCCCGGCGTTCAGCGTGCTGCCCACCGTTGCAGTGCCGGTGATCGCGACGGCCGTCACAGCCTGCGTCACCTGCGCCGTGGCGTCACTCGTGACCGTGCCCGTGTACGGGGCCGTGCCCGTTGCCTGGACCTTGATGTACTTGCCGACATCGCTGGCCGTCAGCACGTAGGTCGCAGAGGTCGCGCCGCTGATGTTATTGTACGTGCCGCCGACCGTGTCGCTCGACTGCCACTGGTAGGTCACAGTCGCCGTACCGGGCGTCGGTGCTCCAGTCAGCGTCTCGCCAACCGCCGCAGTGCCGGTGATCGCGACGGCCGTCACAGCCTGCGTCACCTGCGCCGTGGCCGTACTCAGGACCGTGCCCGTGTACGAACCCGTACCCGTTGCCTGGACCTTGATGAACTTGCCGACCTCGCTGGCCGTCAGCACGTAGGTCGCAGAGGTCGCGCCGCTAATGTTGCTGTACGTGCCGCCGACCGTGTCGCACGACTGCCACTGGTAGGTCACAGTCGCCGTACCGGGCGTCGGTGCTCCAGTCAGCGTCTCGCCAACCGCCGCAGTGCCGGTGATCGCGACGGCCGTCACAGCCTGCGTCACCTGCGCCGTGGCCGAACTCAGGACCGTGCCCGTGTACGAACCCGTACCCGTTGCCTGGACCTTGATGTACTTGCCGACCTCGCTGGCCGTCAGCACGTAGGTCGCAGAGGTCGCGCCACTGATGTTGCTGTACGTGCCGCCAGACGTGGCGCACGACTGCCACTGGTAGGTCACAGTCGCCGTACCGGGCGTCGGTGCTCCAGTCAGCGTCTCGCCAACCGCCGCAGTGCCGGTGATCGCGACGGCCGTCACAGCCTGCGTCACCTGCGCCGTGGCCGAACTCAGGACCGTGCCCGTGTACGAACCCGTACCCGTTGCCTGGACCTTGATGAACTTGCCGACCTCGCTGGCCGTCAGCACGTAGGTCGCAGAGGTCGCGCCGCTAATGTTATTGTACGTGCCGCCGACCGTGTCGCTCGACTGCCACTGGTAGGTCACAGTCGCTCCACTAGGCGTGAGTGCCCCGGCGGTCAGCGTCTCGCCCACCGCCGCAGTGCCGGTGATCGCCCCAATGGCCGTCACAGCCTGCGTCACCTGCGCCGTGGCCGAACTCAGGACCGTGCCCGTGTACGAACCCGTACCCGTTGCCTGGACCTTGATGAACTTGCCGACCTCGCTGGCCGTCAGCACGTAGGTCGCAGAGGTCGCGCCGCTAATGTTATTGTACGTGCCGCCGACCGTGTCGCACGACTGCCACTGATAGGTCACAGTCGCCGTACCGGGCGTGAGTGCCCCGGCGGTCAGCGTCTCGCCCACCGCCGCAGTGCCGGTGATCGCCCCAATGGCCGTCACAGCCTGCGTCACCTGCGCCGTGGCCGAACTCAGGACCGTGCCCGTGTACGAACCCGTACCCGTTGCCTGGACCTTGATGAACTTGCCGACCTCGCTGGCCGTCAGCACGTAGGTCGCAGAGGTCGCGCCGCTAATGTTATTGTACGTGCCGCCGACCGTGTCGCACGACTGCCACTGATAGGTCACAGTCGCCGTACCGGGCGTCGGTGCTCCAGTCAGCGTCTCGCCCACCGCCGCAGTGCCGGTGATCGCGACGGCCGTCACAGCCTGCGTCACCTGCGCCGTGGCCGAACTCAGGACCGTGCCCGTGTACGAACCAGTGCCCGTTGCCTGGACCTTGATGAACTTGCCGACCTCGCTGGCCGTCAGCACGTAGGTCGCAGAGGTCGCGCCGCTAATGTTATTGTACGTGCCGCCGACCGTGTCGCACGACTGCCACTGGTAGGTCACAGTCGCCGTACCGGGCGTCGGTGCTCCAGTCAGCGTCTCGCCCACCGCCGCAGTGCCGGTGATCGCTACGGCCGTCACAGCCTGCGTCACCTGCGCCGTGGCCGAACTCAGGACCGTGCCCGTGTACGAACCCGTACCCGTTACCTGGACCTTGATGTACTTGTTAAGCTCGCTCGCCGTCAGCACGTAGGTCGCAGAGGTCGCGCCGCTAATGTTATTGTACGTGCCGCCGACCGTGTCGCACGACTGCCACTGGTAGGTCACAGTCGCCGTACCGGGCGTCGGTGCTCCAGTCAGCGTCTCGCCCACCGCCGCAGTGCCGGTGATCGCGACGGCCGTCACAGCCTGCGTCACCTGCGCCGTGGCCGAACTCAGGACCGTGCCCGTGTACGAACCAGTGCCCGTTGCCTGGACCTTGATGAACTTGCCGACCTCGCTGGCCGTCAGCACGTAGGTCGCAGAGGTCGCGCCGCTAATGTTATTGTACGTGCCGCCGACCGTGTCGCACGACTGCCACTGATAGGTCACAGTCGCCCCTGACGGGGTTACCCCGGCGGTCAGCTCGCTGCCCACCGCCGCAGTGCCGGTGATCGCGACGGCCGTCACAGCCTGCGTCACCTGCGCCGTGGCCGCGCTCAGGACCGTACCCGTGTACGAACCCGTACCCGTTGCCTGAACCTTGATGAACTTGCCACGCTCGGCCTCGGCCAGCGTATAGGTCGCAGAGGTCGCGCCGCTGATGTTGCTGTACGTGCCGCCGACCGTGTCGCTCGACTGCCACTGGTAGGTCACAGTCGCGCCACTAGGCGTGAGTGCCCCGGCGGTCAGCTGGGTGCCCACCGCCGCAGTGCCGGAGATCGCCCCAATGGCCGTCACCGGCTGGCCACCCACAACACCGGTGGCCGCGCTCGGGACCGTGCCCGTGTACGAACCCGTGCCCGTTACCTGGACCTTGATGTACTTGTTAAGCTCGCTCGCCGTCAGCGTATAGGACGCCGAGGTCGCCCCGCTGATTGCCGTGTATGTGCCGTCAACCGTGGCGCACGATTGCCACTGGTAGGTCACAGTCGCCCCTGACGGGGTTACCCCGGCGGTCAGCTCGCTGCCCACCGCCGCAGTGCCGGTGATCGCGACGGCCGTCACAGCCTGCGTCACCTGCGCCGTGGCCGCGCTCAGGACCGTACCCGTGTACGAACCCGTACCCGTTGCCTGAACCTTGATGAACTTGCCACGCTCGGCCTCGGCCAGCATATAGGTCGCAGAGGTCGCGCCGCTGATGTTGTTGTACGTGCCGCCGACCGTGTCGCTCGACTGCCACTGGTAGGTCACACTCGCGCCACTAGGCGTGAGTGCCCCGGCGGTCAGCGTGCTGCCCACCGCCGCAGTGCCGGTGATCGCCCCAATGGCCGTCACCGGCTGGCCACCCACAACACCGGTGGCCGCGCTCGGGACCGTGCCCGTGTACGAACCCGTGCCCGTTACCTGGACCTTGATGTACTTGTTAAGCTCGCTCGCCGTCAGCGTATAGGACGCCGAGGTCGCCCCGCTGATTGCCGTGTATGTGCCGTCAACCGTGGCGCACGATTGCCACTGGTAGGTCACAGTCGCCCCTGACGGGGTTACCCCGGCGGTCAGCTCGCTGCCCACCGCCGCAGTGCCGGTGATCGCGACGGCCGTCACAGCCTGCGTCACCTGCGCCGTGGCCGCGCTCAGGACCGTACCCGTGTACGAACCCGTACCCGTTGCCTGAACCTTGATGAACTTGCCACGCTCGGCCTCGGCCAGCATATAGGTCGCAGAGGTCGCGCCGCTGATGTTGCTGTACGTGCCGCCGACCGTGTCGCTCGACTGCCACTGGTAGGTCACAGTCGCGCCACTAGGCGTGAGTGCCCCGGCGGTCAGCTGGGTGCCCACCGCCGCAGTGCCGGAGATCGCCCCAATGGCCGTCACCGGCTGGCCACCCACAACACCGGTGGCCGCGC
>CAXXUE010000018.1:0-59523 GCA_963662475.2 uncultured Pseudodesulfovibrio sp. | reverse complement strand
GTGCGTCGGTTTTTTCCGGGCTGCAACTGGTGGTTGTGGCGTTGATCCTGAATGCGGCCCTCAATTTCTCGCGCCAATATCTGGGCAGCCGGGCTGCCGAGCTTCTCGCCTGTCTGGCCGGTGTCTGGCTGGGATTCAGGGGCAATCCCATCCTGGCCCTGGTTACGGTCTGTCTGCTGTCCGTGATCATCTTCAGAAAGGAACACGGCATTGAACCGCTGGAACATGGCGGAGAAGTCACGGGCCGCCCCTTGTTTTCCGCTGGTGTCTTTCTTGCCGGACTGATTGTTTTTCTGGGGATGCTGTACGTTGTGGACGTCCGGTTGTTCGATCTGGCCGCGCTCATGGTCAAGATCGACTGCTTCGCCTTTGGCGGCGGGTACGTGTCTCTGCCACTCATGCTGCATGCGGTGGTGGAGAATCACGGCTGGCTGACCAACGCCCAGTTCATGGACGGTATCGCCCTGGGTCAGGTCACGCCCGGCCCCATCGTCATGACCGGAGCTTTTGTGGGCTATGCCGTGGCCGGGATGGTCGGGGCTGCGTTGTCCGCTGTCCTTCTATAATCCAAATCCCCGATCTGGTTGAACAAAGGCGCCTAGCCTGTTAACAGGACGGAAAAGAACCTTTCAGCCGGGGAAGCCGCCATGTTCGCATCCGATAAACCGTACACCTTTGACCGCGTGGTCCGCCTGTTGCTGACCCTGGCCTTTCTGGTCGGGCTGGTCTGGATTCTGGGCTATCTGGCCGACGCGCTCGTGCCCTTTGTGGCGGCCTTGCTCCTGGCCTACCTGTTTCACCCCCTGACCAGCGCGGTGGAGCGGTTGGTAAGAAATCGTGCGGTGGCCGTGTTTGTCACCGTGGCCGGCGTTATCGCCCTCCTCGTCGGCATGGTCTGGCTGGTCGTGCCCAAGGTGGTCGCCGAGTTCGCGGCCATGGGGACCGTGCTCCAGCAGCTCGCCACTGATGCGGATTTCGCGGGCAGGGTGCAGGCGTACCTGCCTGCGGAGGTCTGGCAGTGGATCAAGGATTTCGCGGCCAGCCAAGACGTGCAGTCGCTGTTTACCAGCGCCGGAGCCGCCGATGTGCTCCGGGGGGCGGCGGAAAAGCTCATGCCCGGTATTCAGGGCGTGCTCCAGGGGACCCTCGGTTTTCTGGGCGGATTCCTGAGCCTGGGCGTGATTCTGCTCTACCTGATTTTCCTGCTGGTGGATTTCGGCCGGATCAAGGACAACTGGCAGGAGTACCTGCCCGAACCCTGGCGCGACCGGGTGGTGGATTTCCTGGGCGAATTCGAGCAGACCATGCGTCTCTATTTTCGGGGGCAGGTGATCATTGCCCTGCTGGTGGGCGTGCTGTTGTCCATCGGCTTTGTGATCATCGGGTTGCCCCTGGCCGTGGTGCTGGGCATGTTCATCGGCATCCTGAATATCGCGCCCTACCTCGGTACGCTCGGCATGGTCCCGGCGGTGCTGCTGAGTGCGCTCGGTTCCCTGGAGACGGGCCAGTCCCCGCTGGTGGGGATGGGGCTGGTGCTGGCGGTGTTCGCGGTGGTCCAGGCAATCCAGGAGATCGTGCTCGTCCCGAAGATTCAGGGCGAGAGCCTGGGTCTTTCGCCGTGGATGATCCTGCTTTCGCTCTCGATCTGGGGCAAATTGCTGGGATTTCTGGGGCTGCTCATCGCGCTGCCCATGACCTGTCTGTGCCTGTCGTCCTACCGGCGGATGCTGAAAGACCAGTGAGGCTGGCCGCTTGCCGGGTTACTGGCGGAACCGGATCAGTACGCCGATCTTGTCTGCCCGTTCCGTTTTTTTATCACTCTCCATAAAGAAAGTTTTTGGTCTGCCGATTAGATAAGCATGATAATCCAGGGCAGCCATTTGAATCATCACTTCATGCAGAAGTTGCAGGCGCAGAAATCTCAGGGGAATAATCTGGGTAGCGCCGCTTCTTTGCTGGAGAATTCTGCTGGTACGCGTCTGGGTTCCGGTCTGAATGTCGCTGCTTCCCGCACCCAGGGGCAGACAGCCCTTGAGACGGTCGGCAAGACCTCCCAATTGCCCGGCAGTCTGCCGCAGCAGGCACCCGAGACCATCGGGCAGACGGTTGCCAACGAGATTATCCGCCGCATGCAGGTGAAGACCGACGCCGAGGGCCAGCCCAAGGATGTCTCGGACCTGCGCGATTCCCTGGGGTCCACCCTGGACTGGATCAGCGAGCGGTTCGGCGAGGACGCGGGCACGGCTGCTGCGGGCATGATGATGTCCGCCACCTCCTCCACCGTGGATGAAAAGGCGATCGGCAACGGCCTGCTGAACACGCTCAAATTTGTTGACCGCAACTTCGGCTATGCCGCCGGGGACGCGGCCATCGCCCGGTTCAATTCCGGGGTCAATCAGGATCTCAACGAATATTTCGATAATGGCCTGTCCGAAGTTTTCCATGTGGCCGAGAGCGCGGCCGGAGCGGAACAGGCCTCTGCCACCCAGGACTTGACCGCCCGTTTTTTCGTGCGGGCCGTGCAGGATTCAGGCGACGGGGATGCGGACCAGGCCTCGATCACCGAGAAGCTTCTGGCCGATCTCAAGGGCGAGCTGGACAAGGTGGCCGAACTGACCGATCTGGCCACCCGACTGGAAACGGAGTTCAACCCCGCCCAGGCCACCATGCAGGATGCCATGGCCGCCTATATGGAAACCGCCGTCCCGGTGGAGCCGCAGTTTACGGACATGTCCGTCTAGACCTGGCCAGCCGCAGACGTAAAGAGCCGACTCCACGGAGCCGGCTTTTTTGCATGCGCTGTCCTGCTTCCCCAGGTCCCTTTCGAGAACATTTGCGTCAAATACGCTGTTGCGAATACCCGTCCGGGGAGCTAGTGTAGCTTTTCGGTGAAGCGGATACAAACCATGACGACCGACCAAACGCATATACTTTTCCCCATGTTTCCCCATGGGGAGGAGTGCGCCCTGTGGCTTTCGCGGGATGGCGTTGAAGCCATTGACCATTTGTTTCAAAAAATATCTGCCTGGCAAGAATTCAGGCCATTTATCTGTACCGACAGCAAGCGGATTGCCCAACTCGCCCGGAAGGCCGGACTGCCTGTGGCCGAGGTCCGATGGGAAGAACCTGACCCGCCATTGCTGCCGCGCGGGACGGCTGTAGCCCTTGCGGCGCTGCAACAGTCGGGAACAGGGCCAAAGGCCGTTCCTGTTCTTGTCTGGGATTTTTGGAATCCCAGGCTGGATAGGGAGTTGCTGACTTCGGCGGTGTCGGCGTTGCGGGATTCCGGGATGTCGTGGTTGGCGAGCGTTGTTGTTCCCGAGGATCACCCGTGCCAGATGGATGCCTACCTGAGTCTGGTCGATCTCGGGATAGTGTATCTCCCTGAAGCGGATATTGATGCCCCTCTTCCCGATTCCTTTACCGCAAGTCGACGGTTTTCACAGGGCTGGTCCCCGGATGTGCTGGATCGGGAAGCGTTGTTCCAGTGTCTGAACACCGGGTTATCCGAGGAATTCGTGCCGGTTGACATGCCGGTTCCCGAGGGCCTCGTGCCGTGGAGGAGGGAAGGGACGGGCCACGCCCGGCGGCTGTTCCGCAACACAGACCCCGAAGCGCCCCATGTGGATGGCTTTGACGTCGCCTGGGCCGAGTTGGCCGCCCGGTCTTGTGCGGGTGCCGTGGAAATTTCCATGCGGTTGTCCTCCAGGGCGGGGAGTTGCGTTTTTCATGTCTTTCCCTTCACCGGGGAGGGGATTGCCTCTCCGGGCGACCCGGCGGGGAAGGTTCCGGGACGGGCTGATGCATCGGTGAGCCGTGTTTTTCCCTCGGAGGGTGTGAGCGGATTCATCGTCTTTCTGTTTCAGGAAGGGTATTCGGGCGAATACGACCTTCGGGAGCCGTTTGAACCCGATTCGGCTCCGTGGGAGGTCGATGGCAAAGGACATCGCTACCTGAAAAGGGAGAAGCAGCGAGTAGTCGGGAGGCAGCAGTTTCCCGAGATATACACGCCGGGGTCCCTGTTTGTCCTTGCCCTTGATGAAAACGGCCAATGGGCCGGACAGGGGGATTCTCCACCGTATTATTTCCCGGAGAACGCCGGCAGAAGGATAGGCAGTATCGTCGGGATGCTTGCGCATAATCTCGCAGCCGGGAAAGTCAAATCCCCTGTAAGTTCAAGCGACGGTGTCCTAGAGCTTCCCGTGCCTCCCGAGAGAAAGGGGGTGTGTGTCCCGCTCATGGAACAGGAAAAGGCCATGCCGTATGCCGCGCTGTCCCGGATTCGTTTCGCCATCGGGCAGTGGGAGGCCGCCGGAGATTGCGAAGGCAGGTACCTTTCGACGCTTTGCCGGAACGGATTGATCGTGAAAAACCGCATGGGCGACTTGTCCGCCTTGGGGCAAAATCCTTTCGGGCCCCCTTGCCCCGTGGCCGTGGGGGCCGACCCCATGTCCTGGGTCTGCCATCCGCAGACAGGGAACTGCGCGGTTGCCGTTGCCGATCGGGTGGAGGTTCTGGAAGGGCCTTACGGACAGGAAGGGGCCGTCCGTTGGTCTCTGCCGTCTGCCGACTATGTCTGCTATGTGGGTTCGGCCCTCCTTTGCCTGGACCGGAGGCCGGAAAGCCGCCTCGACAGTTATGATGCGGAGAGCGGTGCGCTGTTGAAGACGGCAGTGCCGCCAATGGCCGCCACGGGTATGTTTGCCATTTCACCCGAGCGTGCGGCTTTGACCCTGGCCGACGATCATGGCGGCCTTTTTGTCGGATTGGTGGGTGAGGATCTGGAAATCGAAGCCCTGATGCCGGTCCCGGATCGAGTGGCCCGTTATTGCCTCAAGGGATTTCAACTGTGCGCGGGTGAGGGGATATACCTGCTGGCCTCGAAGTTGAGGAGCCGCCAGGACCTGTACAGGCTTGACCCTGGCACAGGAGCTTTCGACTTGGTAGGTCGGCTGGCGATGTCCGAAACCCGTGCGGCCTCCATGTGCCTGTGGCCGGGCGGATTTCTTTTTGGCTGCGAGGCGGGCGTGACCGTTACGGACAAATTTCTCCGCCCGGTGCAGTGGCTGGAACTGGGCACGACCATCACCTTCATAGGGTGGGATGCGTCGGGCGGGACGGCCCTGGCCTTTTCCTGCATGGACAATACCGGGTATCGACTTCAAATCAAGGGCCTTTGATCTCCCCTCGCGTTACGGGCGGATCGAAGGGGGCAGGGCGTCGAGAATCCGCTGTGCCTGGCAGGACACGTCGGTGCAATCCTCGTCGTTTTCGAGCACGAGGTGGGGGGCAAGCGGGAATTCCGGGGTGAGGTCCATGCCCGGAAGGTTCTTTTCCTCTCCGGCCTCCAGCCGGGAATAGAGTCCCTTGGGATCGCGTGACCGGGCCACATCAAGGCTTGTCTTTACCAATACTTCGAAATATTCCGGCAGATTGGCCCGGTTCCAGGCGTGCACTTCATGAAAGAGGCTCATGGTGGCCACGATCACCGGGTGCCCCTGTTCGGACAGGAGCCTGGCCAGGCGGCAGATTCGGTAGGCGTTTTCCAGCCGGGCCTTGGGGTCGTGCCCGCAAGCGGTGTCGTTGATCGCCTCCCTGACCTGGTCGCCGTCGAGCAAGACCGGGCAAAGGCCCTGCTCGCAGAGAAGCCCGGCCATACGCCGGGCAATGGTCGTCTTGCCCGCGCCGGAATACCCGGTCAGCCAGATGACGCAGCCGTGGCTCATGACAGGTCCTTTCTGCGGGCAATCCAGGCCCGGGTGGTGTAGGGCACCTCGATGGCCTCCACATTCAGGCCCACAAGATAGTTTTCGATTTTTTGAACGATGGCGGGGAACGCCTCCTTGGCCTGTCGTTCCAGGGTGGCGTGGGAGCGCCAGGCTTCGACGCAGTCCACCACGGTCTGGCGGTGGAGGATGTTGCCTTCCACCTTTTGCAGTTTTTCGAACAGGCCGCTGTCCGCGATGACCTGGCCCTGGTCTTCCCTGCGCACGCCGTAGCCGTAGGAAGGGATGAAATCGCGGATGATGTCCTCGATGGCCTTCTGGATGGGATCGGTCAGGACCCGGTGGTTCCAGAGACAGAAGAACCAACCGCCCGGCCTCAGTAGCCGGTGCGTTTCCCGGAGGGCCTGCGCGCGGTCCATGACGTTGAAGGAAGAGCCGAACGTCACCAGGTCGAAGGATGCGTCCGCAAGTCCGGTGTCCTCGCCGCCCGCTTCCACCCAGGTGACGTTTTTCAAATGGTGGGTGCGTTGCATGCCGTTGACGCGCATGGCGTTGTTGGGCTCTACCGCGACCACGTCGAGATGGCGGGTCGCCAGGTGCAGGGTCAGGTGTGCGACGCCCGCCCCGATGTCGCAGGCATTTTGCATCGACCCCACGCCGCACAGGGCAAACAGTTGGTCCAGGGCCTCTCCCGCGTAGTCGGGCCGTTTCAGATAGGCATCAGCAAGCTGTGTGTAATCCCATTGCGTTTTCATGATTATTCGGTTTGTCCGTGTGTTGTGGGGTTATCGCCAGTCGTGGCTCCAGGGAATTCCCTGCAGTTCCGCGTCGCGCAGAGCCTTTTCGTATGCCTCAATGTCCTTTCCGTCGTCCGCTTCGCACCAGCCCCCGGAAACCGGGACCGCGCCGATGCGGACACCGCACGCGAGCAATCGCGAAAGCAGGGCGGTCATGTCCAGGGAATCCACCGCCTCTGGAGCAAGCGTATTCAGGTATTCCTCGATCCGGCGGTATCCGGCCGGAGTCGTCTTGAGCAGCCCCATGTACTGTCCCTGAATGTCGGCCAGGCTGCCGGTCCGCTGGCCTATCACCGCGAGAAGCCCGTCCTGCTGGCGAAAAGTCTCTGCGTCGGACAGGGGGTCGGCAAACCGTAGAGACCACAGACCAAGCCACAGCGTGTCGTAGCTGATGGCAATGTCTTCGGGGCAGGCTGCGAGCTTTTGGACGTGGTCGGGCCGGTAGACGATGTCGGAATATGAAATGATGGAGGGCTCCTGTTCCAGGACGGCATGGGCGCAGCGCAGGGTGGAAACCATGTTCGTTTCGTGCCAACGGGGATTGTCCAGCCGCTCGAAGTCGCCGTGCAATGTTTCCCCGAGGTACCCGGTTACCACCGTGACGCGCTTGACGCCCGCCTCTTTCAGTGCCTGGACCTGCCAGTGCAGAAGGGGCTTGCCGGCCAACGGGATCAGGCATTTGGGTTTTTCCCTGGTCCGGTCCAGCATGCGCGAGCCTCGGCCCGCCGCAAGGATTACTGCCTGCTTGATCATGCTTTTCCTCCGAAACCGAACAGCTCCCGGACGAGTGACACGTCCGTCGGGTCCGGTGGGGTCTCTCGTTCCGGGTGCCACATGAGGGCGAGCAGGAGGTGCGTTTCATGGGTGAACGCCTCCGCGCCGTTGTCCGGGCACAGGGCGCGGGGAACCAGTCCTTTGCCCAAGCCATTTTCGGGAATCATCCAGTTGTGGAAGGAGTTGACCTCGCGGCTCCACGCCTCCGGCAGGGCGGGCCCGGTTGCCGTTATTGGGTGCCGGACAGCCACGTGTCTTGCGGCATCCGCCGGTTGCAGGGAGCCGGAGAAAAAGTTGTTGATCACCTGTGCGCCCCGGCACACGCCCAGGACGGGTAAGCCGTTATCCACGGCATGGGCCAGCAGGGCTTTCTCCGTTTCGTCACGCGTTGGTTCGCTGCCCAGGTCGTTGCCTCCGGTGAGGATGAATCCTGTCAGGCCGAGGGATTGCACGGTGCTCATCACGGCGCGGCCCGTGTTGGGAAGTGGGATCAGGGGAACGCCAGGCAGGGCCGCTGCAAGAAAAGAGGACCAGGCCTGCGACAGGCAGTCGCGGGGAGGGCGACCGTCTTCCGGCCGGACCATTCGCATGGAGATTCCCAAAGATAGTTTTTGCATCACGCTTGGTTAACGCGCCAAAGGCCGCAAGGTTTTTCCGCCGGCGTTCAACTCGACCCTGGCCGCAGTCGACACCGATTCGAACAGTTTTTCTCCACACCCGATGGCCGCGGGTATGCCGTACTCTGCGCACCGGATGGCCATGTGCGAGTTGGCCCCGCCGAACTTGGTTACCAGCCCGGCAATGGACTTGGCAAATATCCAGTCGTATCCGGGGTCCGCACTTTCGATACAGACGATTTTCCCGCACAGGTCACGGGAGCCTGAGGACCGGGCGCTGAGACCCTTTACCTCGGCTTCGATGCATTTTGAGGTGATGAAATTTGGCGCACTCCGGTGCTGGGGTACCACGTAGACGTCCCGGCTCGACCGGATCAGGTAGCTAAGCTTGAGGGATCGACTCAAGTTGGACAGCTCTTCGCCCCGCTCCCTCAAGGCGGTGAAATGGCCGAGGGGATCGCTGAGGATGGGACTGACCGTCTGGGCCAGCAGCCCCTCCAGGGTGAGATACGAAAGATCTTCCCGCGACAATCCGTAGTGGGCACCCCATGCGGCCAGGGCTTCGAGAATATCCGAGATGTTGCGGCTGAACACGAATTTGCCGTATTCCCTGGCCGCAATGGCCCGCCGGGCGTATTCGAACAGGTCGGACGAATTCAGGGCCTGGGCAAGCCCGGTCTCTTCCAGCAGGGCGTCGAGGGCCAGCCGTTCGGCCCCCGTGGGCGTGAATGGTTGCGGGGTGGCAGACGCTGCGGGCCGGGCACCATTGAACAACTCGGGCCGGTCGGTGTATCGCGGGGAGAGGATGTCGTAGGTTCCGGGTCGGAGATGGCCGTAATCCCTCAGAAAGTCATCCCTGGATGCGGCGTTTTGGCAGGCCGCCCGGAAGTCCCGGCTGAATCCGTGGGAAATGGTGTATACGCTGCGCTTGAATTCGGCGACACGTTCGGCTGCGAGGGCTTCCCTGGTCGCGGCGGAACGGAGCAGGGCCTCGGCAATGAATCCGTGCCGGGCCAGGATGGAGAAGGGAAGGGAACCGAGGTTGCAGCACTCCTCGGCCAGGCTCTTGACCTGTACCAGCAGGGCACCTGGCTCCTCGCTGTCGAACCGTTGGGGCCTGGATGACTGCCGCTTCCTGAGTTCGTCGATCTGGGATTGCGCCACCCCCATGCTTCCCTTTTCCGAAAGGTCGAGATTGGCTGCGGTCAACCGGCGCAGGGCGTCCATGAACTCGTGCTGCTCGTCCTTTTTCAACAGGCCGGGATACCGGGATTCGAACGCGATGTGCAGGGAGAAATCCATGGCGGTGGGCATCAGTTCGAACTCCACCTTGTCGTGCAGTTCCGGGTAGTTGTCCAGGCGTTCCAGACAGGCTTCCACGATCCTGGAGCCCACGGACCGGGACACGGAGCCGGGCAGGAAGGAGTTGAAGCTGGCCCGGACGTCGATGTAGGGCCGCCCTGCCACGAGAATCATGAGTTCTTCGGGGGGCATGGTTCGGTAGCCCATGCGTTCGCGGGCGAGGCTCCACACGCGCCGGGTCACCACCTCCCGAAACAGGGACGCGGCCAGGGGGCGCGGCGTTATGCCGATGAGTTCTGCCGGGTTCCAGTCCGGCATGACCCCCAGGATGTTCCTTTCGCCAAAAAGCCCCGCCTTGGGGGCCAGGCACTGGGAGATGAATTGTTCCACGAAAAGGATGTTGGACGAGACCGATTTCTGTACCCCGGTCCGCCATTCGTTCTGGCAGCAGATGGGTCGGACCTGAAGCAGGTGCATGACGCCTGCCCTGGTCAGGGCGAACTCGATGTCCAGGGGGATATCCCCGAAGCGTTCCTCCAGGCTTCGGGCCAGGGTGACCATCTTTTTGACCCGCTCGGAGTCGAAGTCCTCCCCTTTCACCCCCCGGTAGACATAGACGGTCTTGCCCACGCCACTGCCACCGGTAATGGTGTCCGTGAGGCCGGATTCATCGTCGTAGTTGATGGTGTAGTAAGGGGAGCCGTCCTCCAGGGAACGGGTCATGATCACGCCGCTGCACGACACGTCTGCAACCATGCGTTGGATGAGAACCTGGTCCCCGCGTCGGGCGGCTTCGGCGAATCCGCCGGGGTAGGATGCGATGACCTGCTGGATGGTCGCAGACAGGGCTTCTGCGTCCGAGGCCGGGATGTTGAGCACGCTGTCGAAGGCCCCTGCGCCTGATGCGGTTTCACCGTCCTCCTTCCGGCTGCTTGATCGGATGGCCAGGTTGCCTCCGTCCGGGAACGTCCGGGCGATGTCCGCCAGGACCGGGGGCGGATCATCCAGCCACGCCGCAGCGGAAAAGTACGTCAGCGCGGGCACGTTCAGTTCCGGGCAGGCCTCTTTGAGCCGGGTCAATGTCTCGGCCTTGGAGCCGAACCATGCTGGGGTGCAGGTTTGTTTCATGTCTCGTCGTCCCCGCGACTAGCGAAACGAATAGGTGCTTCTGCAAGTGGCGCAGTAGCCGCAGGTGAATATGCCGCGTTTCATGTTTTTGAAAAAGTTCCGGGCCTTGTCCCCGTCGAACACGTCCAGGGGATTTTCCGACTCGTGGATGTTGCCCAGGCAGAGGGACCGGGAGTCATCCTCGGCCATGGGAACGGTGCAGCAGGGATAGGTGTCCCCGTTGTGCGTGATCATGGGGTATCCGGCACCGGGGCAAACCTCGCCCGAGGACGGGGTGTGGCGAATCTCCCCAAGCTTCTCTGGCCGGAGGACTTTCATGAAATCCAGGGGCGCGGGCACGATGGGACTGAAGAGCAGGCGGAGATTATGACCTATGAGGACGGTGGTCCGGTTGATGCCGAAGGTGTGAATCTCCTCGAACAGCGTTTTGAACACCTCCCGGTCGATGGTGATTTCGTAATCGCTTTGGGCGGCCAGGTCCTCCAGTCTGTTGGCGAACTCGTTGAACAACTCGATGCCGTGGGAGCCCTGGTAGGTGGTGGCCTCCAGCCCCCACAGGGAACTGACGGGATCTTCGGGCTTGGAAAAGGTCAGCAGGATTTCGAGCATGGTGTCCGGCTTGCGCTGCATGTGGTATTCGATCCCGCCCATTATCTGCGTGAAGTAGTCGTTGTAGGTCTTCTTGTTCTTGGCCCCCCTGTAAACGAAGCTTTCCTTGCGGAGATCGTGCAGACTGACACACAGCATGTCGAGCCCGGCGTCCACGAGTTTGCCGTATTTTTCGCTGTTGAACAGTAATCCGTTGGTACAGGAGTTCACGGTCAGGCCGGTGTTTTTCGCCAGCCGGACCGCGTCGTCGTAGTGAGGGTACAGCAGCGGCTCGCCCAGCCCGGAAAGCATGAGTTCGTTGGTCAGGTTGTATCGAACGATTTTGTCCAGGACGGATTCGAAGTCGGCAAGGGGCATGACGTGATTTTTGCGGGGCGAAACCCGGTGCACGCAATACTCGCAGGCCATGTTGCAATGGGTGGTCAGCTCGACGGAGATGTTGCAGAATCGGGGGTGCTTGAGCTTGCTGATATTGTACTCGATCACGATGGCCCGGTCCGCCACATAGGTGGATTTGAGCAGCGCGGGATCAAGTCCGGCCAGGATGTCCTCTTCGTAGGCCGAGGCGATCAGGATGAGATCGTAATTGTTGCCAAAGGTGTCCGGCGTCATCACGGGTAGTCCGTCCTGCTCGCCGCTTTTGAACGAGTCCCCGAAACCGATGACCCGCACGTCCGGGCGTAATTCCGAGAGTGCGTCGCGGAGGTCCCGGCCTCGTTCGCCACACCCGTAGATCAGGATCCGGGCCTCTGTCGGGATCTGGTCTAGTTCGTAAATGCGTTGTTCGGTCATGGTTTCTCCTTGGGTTTGAAGACTATCGCATCGGAAGCGGACGAGAAGATGTTCGTCATCGGGTAGAAATAGATATTCTCGATCCCCAATGCTTTGCACGGGAGCATGAATTTGGCGTATGTTTCCAGGGGCAACTGCCCGTTGGTCGGAACAAGTGCCGAATCAAAAGCGGCCACCCGGTCTTTTGTTCCGGCCAGAATAGCTTCCCCTGTGGGGATTTGCCCATCAAGCTCCAAAAGGCATTCACATTCCGGCGGACGGGAAAAGATATACCCTCCGTGAGAGACCAGCCATCCGGATTCGACCGAACCCAGGGCGAAATGGCATACGATCTCCGGGGCAGACCGGAACACGAGGGTCTGTCTTCCCCATCCGGCGTCGGCAACCGGCAGGGATTCGAACGCCTCCGCGCCGGGCTGGGCAGGGAACACCGTGGCCTCCAGGTTCTTTTTTTCCCTGACCACGAATGCGGAAAAAGCTTCCTGTCCCCCGGCCATGAAGAGGGCGGTACATATTTCATACCAGAACTCGGCCTGCCGGTGGTGGTGTTCGGGGAGTCTTTCGAGGGTCCTCACGCTCTTGTCCGGGCATTTGGCCCGCAGCAGCAAGGCGGCCTTTTTGGCGAAATTCCAGTTCCATGGGCTGATCCGGTTTGCTTCTAGCGCGGCCTTGAGCGCCTCCCGGTCACGCCCCAACCGTTGCAGGGAGTCCGAGGCCAGGGCCAGCATGGCCCCCACGGATTTGTTGAACGCGGAATCCGGCAGCCCGGAGCTCACCTTCAACTCGGCCAAGGCCTCGCTGGTCAGGGCCGCCAGCAGTTCCGGGTCTACGGTTCCCCGGTCCACATACAGGACGGTCTCCCGGACTTGTTTCCAGGCATTGCGGAGATAGGTTTCGCCGTCGCCAATGCCTTGGGCAAAGCTCAGGCGGGCCGCCGAGACCCAGGCGTCCACCCGTTCGTGCTCCGGGGTGGATTCGCTCCGGGCCACGGCAATGTGGGCGTTCAGGGCCTTGCGTACGTCGTTGTCCCGGTACGCCTCGCGGGCCATGTCACTGGCCACGTGGGTTTCCTCGCCGAGGATGTGGCCTGGCGCGGTCGTTTCCTTGAAGGCGTTTTGTGCCAGAGCGTGGCTGTACAGGGCGGAGTCATCCCGGTTGGCTTTCAGGATTATGGCCTGTTGTTCCGGGGTGAGTCGGACTTTGTGCGGGGACTTGTTCCGCAGGACGTATCCCGTGTCGGGCATGACCAGCTTGTGTAGCAGGGTGTCGATGGATTCGTCGAAATGCTCCACGAAGCCGACGTGGAAATAGTCGTTGGCCAGCCTTTCCCCGGCCAGTTTGGCATCGCCGCCAGCCAGAACCTGGACCATGATGTTTTGTTGCAGGCTGGCGTAATCCTCCTCCCGGAGGAAGCCCGTGTTCACCTGGTGGCTGAGATTGGAGGCGGCCAGTTCCAGCGGGTCGCGCAGGAAGGTGAAATAATAGCAGCTCACGTCTTCGGGCAGCATCTCGTGCACGCCCCATGTCATGTGCCCGCAAAAGGCGACAAGCCCCCTGGCATCAAACTCGATGGCCTTGACGAACCGGTTCCAGTCCCAGGCGGATGGCAGGTAGTGGCAGCAGGGGAAAAGGGATTTCATCAAGCGGTTGACGGTCGATCCCGCGCATTTGGGGATATGGTTGAATATCAGGGCGCTTCGGTTTTTCCCGAATTCCGTGGTACGAATCGCGCCCATCTCAATTCTCGCTGTTGCCAAAGGTTTTGCGGAACGCCCTGGGGACCCAGTAGAGCTTGGGAGAGTGGGAGAGATTCATTGTCGTAACGCGGTCTTCGATCATGTCCCTGATGGACCGGGCTGCCGCAACGATGACCGAGGTGGGGCGCAACGCGTCCAATGCGTCGGGCGAATGGACGGGAAAGCCGTCGAGTTCGCCGTTGTCCGGCCCCGCGTTGCCGTCGATGAAGCCCAGGAATGCGGGGGGGCGTTCGGACAGGAGTTTGTCGCGGTAATCCTCCTGGTAGCGGCCCCCGGTGCCCCAGATCATGAACGGCGTGTCCCTGTTGGTGCGGGAGACCAGGGAAAGGATGTCCTCGTCGTAGGTGCGGTCGGGAACGGGGTATAGCCTGTCCTGGATTCGGGCGATGACCTTTGCCCGGAGTCGGTCCGCTATCGCGCTGTCGTCCACAACGGACCGGGGCAGGTAGCGGGTGTCGCCCGACAGGTAGTGGCGCAGCATCTTGCGGTCCTTGGCAATGCAACTCGCCTTGTAGTCGAGATACCCCTCCTCACCCGCATAGGGGGCGAACGCTTCCTCGAAATCCTGGCGGAACAGGGCGTAGAGTTCCGCTTCGGGGTGCACCAACTCCTCCACGCGGGCCATGGTCTCCGGGGGGATGTCGTATTCGTCCCAGGGTCTGAAGTGCCAGTGCCGGTGCCGTTTCCATGCCTTGGCCGTGGCAAAGGGCCGGTTGAAATGGCGGCAGAAAGCCCAGACCGACTCCTCCATGAGTTCGACGATGTAGACGAAGGGAAAATTCTTTCTGGCTTTTTCGTAGATCGCTTCGGGCTGCTGATTTTGGCCGAGGGGGTCGTAGGCGTCGTGATAAAAGGGGTTGTGTTCCCCCCGCTCCGCGACCTTGTAGTCGAAGAGGCAGAGCAGGTCGGACGCCTGGGAGCGGAGAAATGTGGACCGTTTTTCGGTGTAGCGGCGCACGAACGTGTCCAAGGAGGGATGGTCTGCCGCCAGACGACATTCCCAAAACCGGTCCTGATTGAACAGGGCGAATTCCCGGAACATGTAATACATGGAGATGAAACGGAGGGCCGGGTCCCGGAGCAGGGCCACGCCCGTGCAGGACGGCCAGATTTCCCGGCAGTACGGCAGGATGTTATTTCCCCAGACCAAGGCGGGTTGACGTGATGAGGACAGTTTCCGCCGCACGATGTCGAACTGGCTGTCCCTGTTCAGGTAGAGGACCGATTTTCGGTCAAAGACGCTGGCAAGGGAAAAACCGAAGGCAGACCCTGCACTGTATATGAATCTATCGAAAGCGAGTACTTCACGCATTGAATGGCGTCCTGGGCATTGTTGGCGTTCCGGTTCTCTGGGCAAGGGTTAAAAGGCCGTCCGGGCCAGTGCTTGTTCCGGGAGTTCTTGTCCGGCCTTTGCCTTTGAAAACAAGGCGTCGACATCGAAGAAGCCCCGGCGCACTACTTCCCGGGCCAATTCGAGATCTTCGGGCATGTCGATATCAATGAGCGCCAGCTCGTCTTTGACCATATGGACATAGTTTCGGGCGGGATAGGCGTTGCTGAATCCAGAAAAAATGCCGTACGGGCGGGAAAGACGGCCCTCTCCGGCGGTCGGCACGGTGACCCAGTTTCGGCCATTGCGGTACAGATAGTCCCCGGATGGGACGGCGATCGGCTTGACGGTTAAGACCGAGGAAAATCCCGATTGGAGTTTTTCCGTCAACCAGTTGACCAGTCCGGGTGTCCTGAAGGGGCTTGTCGGGTACAAGACGATTGTTTTCAGTGCCTTGGGCATAGATCCGTATAGCTGCGTGATGGTGAAATGGAGGGCCTCGTTGATAAGCGCCTTGTCGCCCGAAATAGACGTCGGCCGGAGAAACGGCACTTCTGCTCCGTATTGCCTGGCGATGTCGGCCACGGCAACATCGTCCGTGGAAACGATGACGCGATCAATATTGCCTGCGGAGAGTGCGGCGCAGATGCTGTATGCCAGCAACGGGTGTCCGCCCAGGTCCCGGATGTTTTTGCGCGGAATGCCAACGGAGCCGCCCCTGGCGGGAATGATGGCGATCGTTTCATCCGGAAGGCAGGTTTTGTCGTTCCGCAGGCCACGGTTGTTGCCATAGTCGGGTTTTTTCCTTTGTAGATCCTGTCCCTGTGTGCCCTTCACACTGCGCATGGCGTTTTTCTCCCGCTCTTCTGCTTTTGACAGTATTTTATTTGACCACTGAACGATATTTGAAGCAATAGCTTTTTCTCTTATCGGTGTATCAAGAAAAAAGTTTACCGATTAAAAGGGTTGTGTTTTTTGGTGAGCTCCTGTTTTGGAGTTGACACCCGCCAATCGTTTTGCCGGTTATCGATGGGTCAAACCCTTGACGGCGCAGTGAAACAAGCAAGAATCAATCCAAGAGCCTTCAATGAGCACCAACGACCGTAACGCATTGAATTCAAGACGGAAGACATCCGTGGGAGGGAGGGACTGGACGGTCGCAGTGCACAGGGAAGTGTTGGAATGGGAATCGGACGGTGCAGCCTTTGTCAAAAGGTCTCCCCATTTCGCGTGGCAGTCACAGAAAGAGTGTTATGCCAGTCTGTTGAGTGAGGTCGTTTGTTCTCGACTGCCGGGCTTTTGGCTGGCCTGGTGCGGTGCGCGTTGGAGCGTGGCTTCCCCCCGGCTTTCCGGCGGCTCGAACCCAAAAAAAAGGGAACTATATATTTGACTCCCTAGCCTGAATTCGGCATGGTCTACCCGTAAGGAGTAAGCCATGGCAAAGAAGTTGACTGTCAGCACCTACGAGTTTTTTGAGAGATTCCCTAATCAGGACGCGGCCCGTGAGCACATTGAAGAGCGGCGTTGGGGAGGCAATCCTGGTTGCCCTCATTGCGGCGAAGAACAACGCGTCCAGGTCCGCAAGGTAACTGGTTACTTCCGGTGCCTCGCTTGCAAGACTGACTTCACGGTTCGTACCGGGACCATCTTCGAGCGGTCGCACGTTCCCCTGCACAAATGGCTGTATGCCATCTACCTTGTTGTAACGGCCCGCAAGGGTATCTCCTCTTTGCAGCTTTCCAAAGAGATCGGCGTCACGCAAAAGACGGCGTGGTTCATGCTCCAGCGGCTTCGTGCGGCTTGCGGCAATGACCATGACGACGACCAGAACGGCGATACTGGCGGCGGCTTCCTGCGCGGCATCGTTGAAGCCGATGAGACCTACATCGGCGGCAAGGAAATGAACAAGCACGAAGCCAAGAAGTTGAACGCCGGGAGGGGTACCATCGGGAAGACCGCAGTTATCGGCTTCCGTGAGCGCGGTGGACGCATGAAGGCTATGGTGTTGAAGTCTACTTCATCCACCAATATCCGAAAAGCTGTACGCGCCATAGTTGGAGAAAACTCCATTCTTTGCACCGACGAACATGCCTCGTACAAGGGCATGGCCGAATACGATCACAAGCCTGTCAACCACTCGGCCAAGGTCTACGTTGACGGGATGGCGCACACCAACGGGATTGAGAGCGTGTGGGCCGTCCTCAAGCGCGGTTTCTATGGCATTTATCACTCTTTCAGCGTAAAGCACCTTCAAATGTATGTTGAAGAATTCTCCTTCCGGCTCAATGAAGGGAGATGTTCGGTTCACTCGTATGACCGCATGGATGCGCTGCTCGGCAAGTCCATCGGGGTCAGGTTCACCTATAAAGCACTGGTAGCATAGCAGCATGAAAAATTCGTTGTATTACGGGGATTGCCTCGATGTTCTCCGTGACTTTCCCCATGAATGTGTTGACCTAATCTATCTCGACCCACCTTTCAATTCAAAGGCCACTTATAATGTCTTATTCAAGTCTCCTAAAGGCGAAGATAGTGGAGCGCAAATCGAGGCATTTGAGGATACATGGCATTGGGGTGAACAGTCAGAGCGCGAATTTGACGAAATATTGCGCCATGAGAATACAGACGTAGCCGAGATGTCAATCGGCGTTGAAAGTTGACCCATCATCGGCGTCGAAATTTGACCCACCCCGAACGTGGTTTTCGGGTGTTGGGGGGAGGCTTTTCCGGGGGCGGCGGCAGGGTCGGGAATGGAGGGAGCCCGGAGGGCGACCGGAATTCCCGACCCTGCCGCCGACGCTTATGCGTCCTGCCCTTGGTGCTGTCCCCTGCCTTGTTTCAGCCTCCAGCTTTCATTGCCTGTTTCGATGATCTCGCAGTGATGTGTGACGCGGTCCAACAGGGCCGTGGTCATCTTGGCGTCTCCAAAGACCTGTGACCACTCCCCGAAGCTCAGGTTCGTGGTGATCAGCACCGAGGTCCTCTCGTAGAGCTTTGAGAGCAGGTGAAAGAGCAGCTGGCCTCCTGACCTGGAAAACGGCAGGTAGCCGAGTTCGTCCAGGATGACCAAGTCGAAGCGCGCCAAAGTCTCGGCCAGCCGTCCGGCCTTGCCGTCCGCCTTTTCCTGCTCGAGCTGGTTGACGAGGTCCACCAGATTGAAAAAGCGCACTCGGGCGCCGTTGCGCACGGCATTGGAGCCGATGGCGATGCTTAAATGCGTTTTTCCGGTGCCCGTGCCGCCTACAAAGACCACATTGATCCAGCTCTCCATGAAGCCGCCCTGGTATAGATCCCTGATCCTGGCCTCACCGACGTGCGAGTCCTGGAAGTCGAAACCGTCCAGATCTTTGCTCACGGGAAATCTGGCGATCCCCAGGCGGTATCGGATGCTGCGTACGCGGCGCTCGGCCTGTTCCGCCTTGAGCAGATCTAACAGAAACCGTTCCAGAGTGGCCCCGGATCGACGACCGTGCTCAAGCATCTCGTCGTAAGCTCCGCGCAGGCCATGCAGCTTGAGCTCTTTGAGCAAAGCCAAGATGTCATTGCGAAGCATGGCTCGCCTCCAATAGCTGGTCATAACGTCCGCAGTCGGCCACAGGCTCGCATTTTATCCTGAGGTGATCGGGGACGCAAACCTCTTGGGTTGGCCTTTGATCACGGGAGCGGTTCAAGATGTTAAGGACCACGTCCCGACTCACCGTGTTCTGGTCCAGGGCCGCCTGGCAGGCGTCGGTTACTGCCTGGAGTCCATGGCTGGGCACCGCTGTCAGGATACCCGCAAACTGTCGGTCCCAGTCCTTATGCCGCCGCAGGGACAGACGGATTTGCTCCATCGGCGCAGGAAGCCTCCAGTCCTGGAAGGGAGCGCCGTTGCGGAGCGCTCCGGGCTTACGCTCCAGGACAGGCACGTAGTGCCACGGGTCATAGACAGTCTTTTCTCTGCCGAATCGGCGGGCATGTACGGCCAGCACCCGGCCATCGCGAATCACCGAGATGTGGTCGGCGTACGCCTTGATCTGCGCCGCCTGTCCAGCCGCCTCGCAGGGTACGCTGTACCGGTTGTGATCAAACCGCATCAGACATGTGGAGGAAACCCGGCATTCCTGAATACGGTAGCCATCGAAAGGGGCTGCGGGCTTGATTAGGTTTTCACGCTCCTGCAGGAAGACCTCCCAGATCGTCTTGTCCGTAATCTCCGGATGAGCCTGAGTCTTGGCCCAACCAATAGCTCGCTCCAGCAGCCAGGCGTTGTACTCCTCAAGGCTCCCGAAACGCCATCTGCCGGATAAAAAACGAGTACGTACCAGATGGACTTGATTTTCCACCTGCCCTTTTTCCCAGCCAGCAGCAGGCGTACACAGCGTGGGGTCCACCAGGTAATGAGTGCACATCTGCTCGAAGCGGGAATTGAGTTCGCGTTGCTTGCCGCGTAGAACTTTGTTCACTGCGGTCTTCATGTTGTCGTAAATACCTCGGCCACAAGATCCGCCGAAAAAGGCAAAGCCGCGCTGATGGGCGTCGAATACCATCTCCTGGGTCTCCCGAGGGTAACCGAAGCAGAAGACCATCCGGCTATGGCACAATCGCATGTGCGCGGTCTTGACCGTCATTGGCATGCCGTCAATTTCGAGTTGCTCGTGGCTCCAGTCGAACTGGTAGGCCTCTCCAGAGGCGAAAGTCAGCGGGACAAAGGCTTGCGACACCCTGTGCCCTTCGGCTTCGCGCCAGCGGGAGACATGACGCCGGACAGCATCATAGCCTCCCTCGTAACCTTGCCCCTGAAGCTGCTCAAACAAGACCTTGATCGTGCGTCGATGTTTGCGTGGAAGCCCGACATCCCGCTCCAACTCGCTTTCCAGCCAGGTCGTGAATTCACCAAGTTTGGGCATGGGCTGGATCGCTCGTTTGTACTCGAAGCGCGTCTCCTCCGAGCGCAACACCTTGCGGACCGTATTCCGGCTCATGTTTAAATTCTTGGATATCTGCCTGATCGGCGTCTCATGCCGGTCATGGGCCACCTTAATCTTTCGAATTGTTTCCACCGTCAGCATCTCCTCGCTGGCCCTCCCGTCACGATTTTCTCGTGACCTTGAGGGGCTTGCCGGGGTGGGTCAAATTTCGACGCCGATTACCGGCTCAGGTGGGTCATATTTGCACGCCGATTCACATGTCTGTTTCGATGGCAGCCGCGTAGCCCGGATCTTTGGTCAGGACATCAAAGTGGGCCAAGTGACGGCTGGTGCCGTCAAAGAGGAAGCAGAGCACCTGCTTGAAAAGTTCATCGATGGGCGTGCCCTTGGGGTTCTTGCGCATGGAGCCGAAAAGGCGGTTGATGTGGGGGAAAAGACCAATGCCACGAATGTAGCGAGCAAAGAGGTTGAGCCCGGCCCGGCTTGTCAGACAGTCGTTCGTGACTTGGACATCGTCGATGAATTTTGCTTTGGTTCTCTTTGAGTTGGACATCCAGCCCTCCACCAAATGGGTGAAACGTTCATGACGTAGTGACTGGATGTGATTGTAAACAAAAACAAGGTGATATGCCAGCTTTGATGTTGTGTCAGGCTGGAGAATCGCTCAGATTAGGTTCGGGAATCAGACATGACTCCCTCTATGACAGATGGTTACGACTGTTATCAAAACGCCTTGGCAGAAAGGATGAATGGGATTCTAAAGCAGGAGTTTTTAACCGTCACATGCAATAACCTTAGAGAACTCAATGCATTGGTGAAAGAGTCAGTGGAGATATACAATGCGGAGCGACCTCATCTCAGTTTGGGAATGAGAACGCCGGACGACGTACACTAATCAGGCTGTGGGGCTAGCCCCACAGCCTGATTGAAACCTTCAAAAACCGTCAACCTATTTCAGGACGGCTCAGCAAGTCAACTGCGCGGGTTATTCCTTGGGTATAACACTGGCCCGACCCTTGCTGTAGGCGAGGCGGTGCGGCTCACTGTGAATGGCGGCTTCAAGGCGGGGGGTCATGGGGGGTATAACTGGTGATGGCCCCCCCGTTGGTCGAGATGGTCACAAAGACCTTCTGTCCCTTGCGCGGCTTGAAATAGACCATGTCGCCAGACCGCTTCTGCCAGGAGTGCTCAAGGGTCTTGCAGCCACCCACGAAATTATTGGGGATGTAAGGAGTCACCGCATAAATCCGCTTGAACGTCACCTGGACGAACGTGCCGTCGCTACTACCGCTCACACGCTTGATCGAGGCAACCTCTCCGATGGCCTTGATCTCGGAATCCTCGGCCAGAAGCGCCAGATAATCCAACTCGCCGGCATGGACCAACGGTGCGGGAAACAGGAGGAGGAAAAACGCAATTGCAATATAAAATTTCATGTATATCAGCGTGTCAGAATTATTTTTCTTCATTTTGAATCGGACGAAGCCTAGCCCTTTGTCACACGGATTGCAACAAATTTGGGGTCTGATTCCAAGGCGTTGAACAACACCTCGAAAAGCCGACTTCACTCCCCTCGGATCAAAAAAATTCCGGCCCGGCAAGGACTCATCCGGGAAAGCCACGCCCCCGGCCACCTTTCCCGTATCGTTTGCCCGCCCCACGCCTAGGCCGGGTGGAGCAATCGGACTCCCGGCTCTGGGGGGCCTCCTCCAGCGACGCGATGATTTTCAACAGCATGTCTCGGAACTGGCTCCGTTCTCCGGCATCAAGACAAGCGAAAAGACTGTCCGCACTCTCCCGGCTCTTGCCGTGACCCCTGTGCTGAAAACGGGGCTGTTCCGTGGCGGAAACCACAAAGCTCCGCCTGTCCCGTTCATCCCGCTGCCGAACCACCAGCCCTTTGCCCTCCAGTTTGCGAAGCATCTCGCTCAGGGAAGAGGAGCGGACGTCCAATATTTCCAACAACTCCCCTTGATTTATGGAATTGTGTTCCCTGATGACGGACAACACATGATCCTGGGCGTGGTGCGCGTGATCCCGGCGATGAGACTCCCTGTCCATGATCCGGCTGGCACGGCGGAAAAGGACGACCAGATCCATTGCCTCGACAGGTGCAGGCCGTTCGTTGGCATCAGTCATTGGCCGGCCTCGCGGTTGCGTTCAACCTGCCCAGATATGCGGCTCCCTGATCGCAGCCCGGATTGTCTGCCGGACAATGATTTTTACACAGGGGGCAGGTCTCCAACATCGTGGTCGGACCTCTTCCCTCCATCGGGGTGACCGGAACGGTGTGAGTAGACCGAGTACGGCTCCGTTTCATACTTCCCGGCAACCGCTTCACCGACTCCCTGGCAGCAGGATGCGTGACTGCGGAAAAAACCCGCTCAATCCCCGCCCTGAACCGCACTCTTGCCGTCCGCGACCCTGGCCACATCCGCGTCCAAACCACCCCCCTGCCTTTATTCTGATTGTGTCTTTTTTGCCTTATCATTTTTTATTTCCTTTATTTTAAATTTTCATTTTAGAGATTAGCAAGGCGCCTTCCTTTTTTAAGTATAGGGGCAAACTCTGCGCTGTCAAGTTAAGAAGGTACCTTTTTATTTTTCCGCATCCGAACACTGCGGCCTTCGCCCCGAGGATACCCTGCCCCCCCCCCGATTGATAACCCCCACGACTCTTCCGCCCCAGGCCTGCTGAAGGGCCTTGCGGGTATCCGAAAAAAACACCCTCTTTCCCCTTTTGACGGCAGCAAAAAGCCCTCGCGGAAAATTCTCCGCGAGGGCTTGTATCGCAAATCGCTTCCGTGAAGCGAGAGGCTTGGCCTAATCGAACTGGGGCACCTTCACCGAGGGGTTCAGCTCAAGGGCCTTGCGGGCATCTTCCCTGGCCCTGGGAATATCTCCCACGGCCTTGAAGCTGAAGGCGCGATTGCCGTATGCCTTGGCAAACCCGGGGTTGAGGCTGATCGCCTTGGAATAGCCTTCAATGGCTTTCCCGTAATCGCCCATGTCGTGATACAACAGGGCGCGGTTGTAATGCTTGGTCGGATCATTGGGGACCAGTCGGATTGCCTCACTGTAGTCGGCCATGGCACCGCGGAAGATCCCCTACTTTTCTTTCGGGCAACCCCACGATTCAGATAGGTGACCCCCTTGTTGGCCGGGCTCAGATTACCCTGAAGACATTGATCATACAATTGTATGATCCGATGCAGGTCGGGGTTTTTCGTCTTGTTTTGCATCTGGTGCGCATCCATACACACTTGCGGCAAGTCATATGAAAAAGCCGCTCCGCCCGACAGGACGAGGAAAAGAGCCAAGGCTGGCAACGGTAAAAACAGACGAATCGACATGGTGTACACTCCTTGCATAATAATGGGGATGGAAATATGTCGTCGACCATAGCCCAAGACCGTAAGGAAAAGGAAGATACGGGAGATTTTCCCGATTGCAACAGGCGTAAAAGAACCCGGCGGATATATTCTCACCCCATCCACAGGGGCTTGACGCTGTTCGATGCCTTCCTTGTTTGATAATACCAGAAGACGGCCTCGCCGGACCGCAGGCGCAAATTTCACATTATAAATGTCAATCGGCGTTGAAAGTTGACCCATCATCGGCGTCGAAATTTGACCCACCCCGAACGTGATTTTCGGGTGTTGGGGGGAGGCTTTTCCGGGGGCGGCGGGCAGGGTCGGGAATGGAGGGAGCCCGGAGGGCGCGACCGGAATTCCCGACCCTGCCGCCGACGCTTATGCGTCCTGCCCTTGGTGCTGTCCCCTGCCTTGTTTCAGCCTCCAGCTTTTCATTGCCTGTTTCGATGATCTCGCAGTGATGTGTGACGCGGTCCAACAGGGGCCGTGGTCATCTTGGCGTCTCCAAAGACCTGTGACCACTCCCCGAAGCTCAGGTTCGTGGTGATCAGCACCGAGGTCCTCTCGTAGAGCTTTGAGAGCAGGTGAAAGAGCAGCTGGCCTCCTGACCTGGAAAACGGCAGGTAGCCGAGTTCGTCCAGGATGACCAAGTCGAAGCGCGCCAAAGTCTCGGCCAGCCGTCCGGCCTTGCCGTCCGCCTTTTCCTGCTCGAGCTGGTTGACGAGGTCCACCAGATTGAAAAAGCGCACTCGGGCGCCGTTGCGCACGGCATTGGAGCCGATTGGCGATGCTTAAATGCGTTTTTCCGGTGCCCGTGCCGCCTACAAAGACCACATTGATCCAGCTCTCCATGAAGCCGCCCTGGTATAGATCCCTGATCCTGGCCTCACCGACGTGCGAGTCCTGGAAGTCGAAACCGTCCAGATCTTTGCTCACGGGAAATCTGGCGATCCCCAGGCGGTATCGGATGCTGCGTACGCGGCGCTCGGCCTGTTCCGCCTTGAGCAGATCTAACAGAAACCGTTCCAGAGTGGCCCCGGATCGACGACCGTGCTCAAGCATCTCGTCGTAAGCTCCGCGCAGGCCATGCAGCTTGAGCTCTTTGAGCAAAGCCAAGATGTCATTGCGAAGCATGGCTCGCCTCCAATAGCTGGTCATAACGTCCGCAGTCGGCCACAGGCTCGCATTTTATCCTGAGGTGATCGGGGACGCAAACCTCTTGGGTTGGCCTTTGATCACGGGAGCGGTTCAAGATGTTAAGGACCACGTCCCGACTCACCGTGTTCTGGTCCAGGGCCGCCTGGCAGGCGTCGGTTACTGCCTGGAGTCCATGGCTGGGCACCGCTGTCAGGATACCCGCAAACTGTCGGTCCCAGTCCTTATGCCGCCGCAGGGACAGACGGATTTGCTCCATCGGCGCAGGAAGCCTCCAGTCCTGGAAGGGAGCGCCGTTGCGGAGCGCTCCGGGCTTACGCTCCAGGACAGGCACGTAGTGCCACGGGTCATAGACAGTCTTTTCTCTGCCGAATCGGCGGGCATGTACGGCCAGCACCCGGCCATCGCGAATCACCGAGATGTGGTCGGCGTACGCCTTGATCTGCGCCGCCTGTCCAGCCGCCTCGCAGGGTACGCTGTACCGGTTGTGATCAAACCGCACCAGACATGTGGAGGAAACCCGGCATTCCTGAATACGGTAGCCATCGAAAGGGGCTGCGGGCTTGATTAGGTTTTCACGCTCCTGCAGGAAGACCTCCCAGATCGTCTTGTCCGTAATCTCCGGATGAGCCTGAGTCTTGGCCCAACCAATAGCTCGCTCCAGCAGCCAGGCGTTGTACTCCTCAAGGCTCCCGAAACGCCATCTGCCGGATAAAAAACGAGTACGTACCAGATGGACTTGATTTTCCACCTGCCCTTTTTCCCAGCCAGCAGCAGGCGTACACAGCATGGGGTCCACCAGGTAATGAGTGCACATCTGCTCGAAGCGGGAATTGAGTTCGCGTTGCTTGCCGCGTAGAACTTTGTTCACTGCGGTCTTCATGTTGTCGTAAATACCTCGGCCACAAAATCCGCCGAAGAAGGCAAAGCCGCGCTGATGGGCGTCGAATACCATCTCCTGGGTCTCCCGAGGGTAACCGAAGCAGAAGACCATCCGGCTATGGCACAATCGCATGTGCGCGGTCTTGACCGTCATTGGCATGCCGTCAATTTCGAGTTGCTCGTGGCTCCAGTCGAACTGGTAGGCCTCTCCAGAGGCGAAAGTCAGCGGGACAAAGGCTTGCGACACCCTGTGCCCTTCGGCTTCGCGCCAGCGGGAGACATGACGCCGGACAGCATCATAGCCTCCCTCGTAACCTTGCCCCTGAAGCTGCTCAAACAAGACCTTGATCGTGCGTCGATGTTTGCGTGGAAGCCCGACATCCCGCTCCAACTCGCTTTCCAGCCAGGTCGTGAATTCACCAAGTTTGGGCATGGGCTGGATCGCTCGTTTGTACTCGAAGCGCGTCTCCTCCGAGCGCAACACCTTGCGGACCGTATTCCGGCTCATGTTTAAATTCTTGGATATCTGCCTGATCGGCGTCTCATGCCGGTCATGGGCCACCTTAATCTTTCGAATTGTTTCCACCGTCAGCATCTCCTCGCTGGCCCTCCCGTCACGATTTTCTCGTGACCTTGAGGGGCTTGCCGGGGTGGGTCAAATTTCGACGCCGATTACCGGCTCAGGTGGGTCATATTTGCACGCCGATTCACAGTTTAGCACCTTGTGCCGCCAGTAAAAGGCTGTCGGGATGCTGATCTCAAGTGTCTTGGCGCATTGCTTCAAGGTTTTACCTTCAAGCATCAACTGGATGTATTCCATCCAACGATCTGGGTAGTGAGTGCCAGCGATGGGCGTACCTGTCCAATCGTTGAATGTTTTCTTGCAACTATGACAAAGATATCGCTGTCGGCCATTGTACGTCCCATTGCGTTTTACCTTCTGGCCACCACAATGCGGGCAGGAGAAGCCGTCAGCAAAACGGGTCTCACGAATGTCTTTCAGATGGTCAGAAATGGGAAGCAATTCACCAAGCATGCGCCTGATGTAGTTGAAGAAATCCCGTTTTCCCTTGGCATCCAATCTTTCGAAAATCTGAATAAGTCCTGCAAAGTCGCTCTGCTGCATCGTATCCCCCTACAGTTACAATGAGCCAGTTTCTTAAGACTTAAGACCGTTTACGTGAAAAGCAACAGGATATTTTAAAACCGCCTTTTTAAAAGGTTCTTAAGCCGTCGGAGACGCCCCGCCGGCGAGGCGACCCCGCTGACGAAGCAACAACCATTCCCCGCATAAAACCGACCATTCACCATATTGCATCTTGCGCCCTTGGCGTCGGGAGTGATAATTCTGTCCTACTATAGAAAAATCCATGGAGAGAGCATGCTTCTCGGAATAGACGTGGGCGGCACCCATACTGACGGGGTCGCCATTGATACGACCAACGGAGCCAAGGTGGTCGCCTCATGCAAGGTGCCCACCCTGCATGACGACCTGTTGTCCTCCGTTACCGGAGCCTTGAAAACGATTCTCGGCAAAGTGGACAAGGCAGACGTGACCCAGCTCAACCTGTCCACCACCTTGTCCACCAACGCCATTGTCCAGGGCAAGACTGAGGACGTGGGGGTCATCGTCTCTTCCGGTCCGGGTATTGATCCGCACGATTGCATGCCCTGTAAGGATTTCCACGTCATCGACGGCTCCATCGACCACCGGGGCAACGAGGTACGCGCCTTATCCACACGCCAGTTGACGAACGCCATCGACGCCTGCCGGGAAAACGGCATCCGGGTATTCGCGGCAGTATCCAAATTTTCCACACGCAACCCGCGTCATGAGAACGTCATCCGCCGCACCATCTGCCGCTGTCGGGACTGCGAGGATTGCGAGGACGCGGACTTCATTTCTCAGGGACACAAGTTCGGAGCCGCGCTCAACTTTCCGCGCCGGGTGGCCACGGCCTATTTCAACTGTGCGGTCTGGCGGCTGTACAACGCCTTTGCCACGGCAGTGGAGAAATCGCTTTCCGACATGGGGCTGGCCCACGTCAAGGTCAACATCCTCAAGGCGGACGGCGGTACCATGCCCCTGCCCCAGTCGCGCAGCCTTCCGGTGCAATCCATTTTTTCCGGCCCAGCGGCCTCGGTCATGGGCATCATCGCGCTGACCGACATCTTTCACGATTCCGTAATCCTCGACATCGGCGGCACCACCACCGATATCGCGGTTTTTGCGGACGGCGCTCCCCTTATCGAGCGCGAGGGCATTGATATCGGCTCGCACCCCACCTCGGTTTCCGCGCTCAAAGTACACTCCATTGGGGTAGGCGGAGATTCCGCCATCTCCGTCGTCGGGGACGAGATACGCGTGGGGCCGAATCGGTTGGAGCCATCCGTCTGTCTTGGCGGTGAACGGGTGACCCTGACCGATGCCCTCAACGCCATTGGAGCCTGTGCGGTGGGTGACACCGAAGCCTCGAAACAGGCCCTGGAAACCTACGCGACCGGGCACTCCCTGACCGGCGACAAGCTGGCTCAGGGAGCGGTGGATTTCGCTGCCGACGCCATCTTTCAGGCCACGCGAGGCCTGCTGGAAGAGATCAACTCCAAGCCGGTCTACACCATCCACGAGTTGGTGGAAAACAAACGGGTCGTGCCCAAGAAGGTCTATCTCATGGGTGGCCCGGCCGAGGCCATGAAGCTGCCTTTGTTCCGGCTGTTCCAGCTCTCCACCGAAGTCCCGCCAAACTTTGACGTGGCCAACGCCATTGGCGCGGCCCTGACACGCACCACCTGGGAGCTGGAGCTTTTTGCCGATACCCAGCGCCACGTGCTGTTCATTCCCTCGCTCTCCTATCGTGAGAACGTGCACTCCAGCTACAATCTGAAAGACGCCAGAAAAGACGCGGTCAACCAACTGACCATGCAACTGGACTCCATGGGCGTGTTTCTCCAGCCCGAGGACGCCCAGATCACCCATGCCTCCAGCTTCAACATGGTGGAGGGATCGGGCCAGGTAGGCCGCAACATCCGCGTCAAATGCCAGGTCAGACCGGGCGTGGTCGCCACTCTGGAGAGGGAGAAGTAAGTCATGATCAAGGCGAACAGAAAACTCGGCATCATCTTTTTTCCGGCATTCGACTGGGCCATCTCGCCCACCCATCCGGAGCGGCAGGAGCGGCTCCTGTATACCCAGGACCAACTGCGCGAAGAGGGCATTTTCGACATTGAGGGCGTGCGGGAATGCAAGCCCGACGTGGCCGCCATCGAGGATGTGGAGCGCGTCCATTTCTGCTTCCCGGAGGTGAGCGCCGTGGCCACCCGGTCCCATCTCATCTCTGCGGGCGGGGCCATCAAGGCGGGCGATCTGGTCATGACCGGCGAGCGGGACTGCGCCTTTGCCATGGTCCGGCCTCCCGGCCACCACGCCATGAAGGTGGTGCACGGCTCACGCGGGTTCTGCACCATCAATATCGAAGCCGTAATGATCGAGCACATCCGCGAGACCTACGGCCACAAGCGGGTGGCCATTGTGGACACGGACTGCCACCATGGGGACGGCACGCAGGACGTGTACTGGCACGACCCGGACACCCTGTTCATTTCCATCCACCAGGACGGCCGCACCCTGTATCCCGGCAGCGGCTTTCCCCAGGAGCTGGGAGGACCGGGTGCCCGAGGCAAGACCCTGAACATCCCCCTGCCGCCCAACACCTCGGACGAGGGGTTCCTCATGGCCATGGAACGTGTGGTCATGCCCATCCTGGAGGATTTCAAGCCGGACCTGATCATCAACTCCGCCGGGCAGGACAACCATTTCACCGACCCGATCACCAACATGAATTTTTCGGCCCAGGGCTACGCCCGCCTGAGCGAGATGCTCAAGCCGGACATCGCGGTGCTGGAGGGCGGCTACTCCATCCAGGGTGCGCTGCCGTACATCAACCTCGGCCTGTGCCTGTCCATGGCCGGGGTGGATTACTCCCATATCCGCGAGCCCAACTACAAGCCCGAACAGATTCGCCAGAGTGAGCAGACCACCGCATACATCGAGGAGCTGTGCAAGCAGTTGCCCAAGCTCTACTTTGACCCGCCCGCCTTCAAGCCGGGCAACGACCCGGCTCAAGGCGTGATCTCGGGCAACAAGTTTGTCCGCAACCGGCAGATCTACTACGACACCGACGGCATCAACGAAGTGCAGCAGGAAATCCTGATCCTGTGCGACAAATGCCGGGGCCTGCGCAAGATCGAGACCCGTGCGGATTCCGGCCCCCTCTGCCTGGGCGTGGAGATCCCTCCCGACGCCTGCCCGGACTGCAAGAGCCTGGGCTACCAGTTGGTGGAAGACGGCCAGCTCAAGAGCAACTACCGCTTCATCCAGCTCATCAACCGGCTGGACAAGGATTACGTTAGGTTCGGATTTTAGCCCCGACTTCCCACGACGGCCCGGCCCTCCATGCGCCACACTCGCCCGAAGGTTCCGCTGGCACACGCCGCCAAAGTCCGTCAAAAAGACACGTTGGGCTACGCGATATCGGCCTTGGAAAGCACGGCGATAAGTCGCTTGAGCATTTCCGGGTCAAAGGCACCCCGGCACTGCTTGATGCGGGTCAAAGCCTCGAAGGGAGTCAGGGGCTTGCGGCCACGGCCAACGCCCCTGGTCAGGTTGTCATATTCATTAGTCGCCCCTGAAAAAGCCGTTTCAACACCTATCCAGCATTGACTGCGAGCCGCCGCCTTGAGTCCTGGCAACCCAGCAGAAATGCCAAAAGCGCAAAAAGTCCTCCCAGCTTCCTCATCCACTTCCTGAAGTTGAATGCAGCCGCCGCCATGAACAGGTTGATGGTATCGCCGACCGCGCCTTTGAGATAGTTCCGGGCCATGCGGTGGTCGTGCTTGAGGTGGCCGATGACGGGCTCGATGGCAGCTCGGCGTCGGAAGCGCTGTCGGGCTTTGAAGCGCTGGTATCGGGTATCCTTCTTCTTCGGACGGCCTGGAATCATGATCCGTGTGTCGCCGACTTGCTTCAGCCCCCTGTAGCCTCGGTCGCAGATCGCCACTGACGGACAGTTTCCCGTGATCGTCCAGCATTGTTCGAGGACATCCGGCAAGGTGTGGCCGTCGTATACGTTTTCATTGAAGCTCATCGCGCCGACGATGATGCCCGTGGTCTTGGTGACGGCGACGGACGCCTTGCGGCCGAATTCGTATTGCTTGTGCGCCTTGCCCTTGCAGATGCAGAGGATGTCTGGCTCGTGCAGGCTGTAGACCTTGTTTTTGTCGCTTCGTTTCTGATTTCTGACCCGCTCGAACAGCGCGAGCCGCTCTCGATAGCAGGCAAAGGCTTCCTTCGGCAGTTTGCGGTGAAGCTCTCGAATCAATGCCCCGGCCATCGTGCCCAGCTTCTTTGCCTTTTTCGCCATCTTCATCCGTTTCATCCGCAGCTTGGGAAGCGTACGCCTGAAACTGCGGCGAAGTCGAACTCCCTCCCGATCTGCTATCGTCCAACAGCTCTTAATGATCTTCTCCATCAGCTTCAGATCGGTAGGAAACGTGATGTTCTTCTCCTGAACCGTGGTGTCCACAGTGATTTCGCACTCCTTGGCATCGTCACCATGCAATTCAACGGAGGTCTCGAAAATCAGCCGCGCTCCGTCCTCGCCAATGCGCTTGCGGAAATACACCAAGTCCGTCGGGTCGCAGGGCAGACTCCACTGAAACTCCGTCATTCCACAAAACGCCTGGTAGTAAGGATTCCGTGCCCATCCCTCCACGACCCGTTCATCGCTCAGATTCTCCAACTGCTTGAGCAGCATCAGCCCAACCATCAGCCGCGTAGACTTGGCCGGACGACCATGCTCGCTGTATAGCCCGGCGAACTCCTGCTCGAAGCGATCCCAGGGAATTCTCTTCGCCAGTTGAAGAAGCGGATCTTTCGGGTTGAGTTGGTCCAGAAGATCTGGATAAAGGAAGGTCCCTTGCGGCTGTCTCTTGGGTTTCGCTCTCATGATTCTACCGCCAAGTGCTACATCGTTTCGACCGGGTTTCTGCGGAATTACTGCATTTCCTGGTCGAAAATACTACATTATGAGCGAAGTATTGTTAAGCAAAATCAGGGAAGTGAGGATATTTCAGGGGCGACTCATTACACAGGGAAAGCACCTGGACATAGGAGGGCAGCAGCCCGCCCATGGCCCCGGACGGGTAGCCGGAGCCGTCTTCGCGCTCGTGATGGAACAGAATGCATTGCAGGGCTTCCTGAGGCAGGGGCAGGGACGAGCACAACCCCACGCCCAGGGCGGGATGGGATCGGATCAGGTCCTGTTCCTCCTGGCTGAGGGAATCGGTCCGCCGCGTAAAGATATCCGGGGGCAACTCCAGCTTGCCGATGTCGTGGAGCATGGCTCCTATGCCCACGGCGACCATGAGATCCGAATCCTCCTTGACGAAGGTATTCAGCACACTGATGGTCAGAACCATGACCGCGATACCGTGGCGGAACAATTCATGGCCTTCGGAGATGAACCGGGCCAGTTCCTTGAGCGCGTCCTCGCGGGCAAAAAATTTGAGCGAACTGGCGATAAGCGACTGGATCTTGCGGAACCTGCGCTTGTCGATATTACCGGGCAGGCTCTTGTCAAAGGCTTCCCTGGCCAGGGCCACGGTGGCGTCGTTCCAGGCGCGCGCCCGCTCCCGCACCGGGATCATCTCGTCGTCCAGGAGTTCCTTGATGTTGTCCTGCACGTACTTGGCATAAAAGAGGTAGTCGTCGGTCTTGACGTAGAGGTGGTCCACCCCGAGCTTTCCCAGCCGATCCTTGTGGGCGTCGGTGAACAGCTCACCCTTTTCGGCATAGAGCACCAAGGTATCGTCCTGTTTCAGGTACAGGGAAAAGCCACCCACGCGGGACGGGATGACCATGTAGGGCGAGACCTTGAACAGGCCGCCCTTTTTTTCGATCTTTTCAATCTTGCTGGTCGTGTCGCCGCTTCCGGCGAAGTCGGTGCTACCCATGATTTCCTCCTGGGGACGCCGGGACCCGCATGTCTGCCGAATCCGCACAAAGCACATTTCGACAGTTGTATCAGGCAACCCGGCTGTCTTCATCCGGGATGACCCGGCTAAAAGACCCGTGGCTTTCCGTCCCCGCCTCGCGACAGGTTTGGCTTTGACTACATCTACAATATACGCATCGTGAACCTATTGTAAACGGTTCCGGCTTCATTCGTCTCATCGGACGAACACCCGGCTTCTCAAGAGCATATGAACAAAATGTATTTTAAAGGGGACAGGGTGGCTACTATTTGATAACCACAATATCAATTATGTACCCTATTGCCGAGAAGCTGCCATGCACAAAATACTCATATTCCTCTTCACCATCGCCCCCTGCCTCCTTTTCACGGCCGTAAAGCCCTCCCTTGCCGCAGATGACGGGCAGACCCATTTCCGCTTCGGGATAGTCACCCCACGGGATTCCTTCCTTTCTGTCCTGCAAAGTAAAATCCTTATGGAAGCCTTCCGGCGAAACGGCTGGGAGCTGGACATCCAATACTACGCCGACAACACCAAGCTCGTGCGACTGGTGGAAATGGGGCTGATCGATGGGGAAGTCCTGCGCGAGAGCACGTTCGCGGACAACGGCATGCACCCGGGCTACGTCAAGGTGGCCGTGGAAACGGTGGCAGGGGAATCAGGGGCATACGCCACCGCCGACCTGCCGATATCGGACTGGAAAAGTCTGGCGGAACTGAATAGGCCCGTTGGCTTTGTCCTTGCCGAAATCTTTAACGCGACCCCCGCTGAAAGCCATTATTCTCCCGGAAAACCTGATCGGCTTCAAGACCCGGCTCGAAGGTTTCCGGGCGCTGGTCCGTGGCGAGATACAGGTCTTCGTCATGGGCGATCATTACCACGCAATGGAGATGATGCACTCTCTGGAATTTGCCAACACAAGCATCAAACGGCTGGCTACCTTGTCAAAAATCGGGGGGAATACCTATTTCGGCAAAAAAACACGCCTCTCTCGTGCCCGTGCTGGAGCAGACCCTCCGCTGCATGAAGCGCGACGGCATCTGTCACAAAATCCTGATGGAAGTCATTGGCTGCGAATGATTTCCCCGTTGGCGGCGCTCCCTACTTCTTCGCTTGCCTTCATTTCAGGAATGCTTATCATCCCGTGATGAACACCTCCCCTGACAAAAAATTCATTCACATAGAGGGTGCCCGGCACCACAATCTCAAGAACCTGACCCTGGACATTCCCCGCGACCAACTCGTGGTCGTGTGCGGGCCGTCCGGGTCGGGCAAGTCCACTCTCGCCTTTGATATCGTGTATGCCGAAGGCCAGCGCCGCTACGTGGAATCGCTGTCCGCCTACGCCCGGCAGTTCCTGCCCCAGATGGACAAGCCGGATGTGGACAAGGTGGAGGGGCTCTCGCCCGCCATTTCGCTGGAACAGCAGACCGCCACCCGCAACCCGCGCTCCACCGTGGGCACGGTTACCGAGGTCTACGACTTCCTGCGCGTGTTCTTCGCCCGGCTGGGTAAATTCTATTGCCCAAAGTGCGGCAAGCCCATCGAGGCCCAGACCACGGACTCCATCCTGGACACCATCCTGGCCATGGAGCCGGGCACCAAGTTCATGCTCCTGGCCCCGCTCGTGGAACACCAGAAAGGCACCCACAAGGACCTTTTCGCCAAACTCAGAAAAGAGGGCTTCGTGCGCGTGCGCATCGGTGGCACCCTGTACACCCTGGACGACGTGCCGGAACTGGAAAAGCACAAGAAGCACACCATCGAGCTGGTGGTGGACCGCCTGGTCATCAAGGAAGGCATCCGCAAACGGCTGGCCGATTCCGTGGAACTGGCCCTGGACCGGGGCGACGAACGAATGATCGTTGCCGTGCTCGGCGGCGAAAACCCGGGCGACACCTTCATGTCCACCCTGTCCACCTGCCCGGAATGCAAAATCTCCATGCCGCGCCTGAGCCCGCAGATATTTTCCTTCAACTCGCCCCCAGGGGGCCTGTCCCACCTGCAACGGCATCGGCTCGGTGGAATATTTCGAGCCGGACCTGATCGCGCCCAACAAGGGCCTCTCCCTGAACGAAGGCGGTGTCATCCCGTGGAAATCCGCCTACCGCCAGGAGCAGTACGCCCCCAAGCTCAAAAAACTCGGCAAGAAACACGGCTTCACCCTGGACACGCCCCTCGACCAATTCTCGGACGAAGCCTGGAACGCACTCTTTCACGGCTGCCCGGAGACCGGCTGGCCCGGCGTAGTGCCCCTCCTGGAATACGGCCAGCAGCAGTCCGGCATCTGGGATCACTGGACCGCCCGATTCCAGCAATCCCGCCCCTGCCCGGCCTGCCACGGCGCGCGCCTGCGGCCCGAAGCCCTGGCCGTGCGTGTGGCGGACCTGAACATGGCCGAGTTCGCGTCGCTCTCCATCCAGCGCGCCCTCCAATGGCTCGAAGAACTCGAATTCACCGGCCAGGAAACCCGCATCTCCGAGCCACTGCTCAAGGAACTGACCCACAAGCTCGGCTTCATGGTCAACGTGGGCCTGGAATATCTCTCCCTGAGCCGCAACATGGCCACTCTGTCCGGTGGCGAGGCCCAGCGCATCCGGCTCGCCTCCCAGCTCGGAAGCGGCCTGGTGGGCGTGACCTACGTGCTGGACGAACCCTCCATCGGGCTGCACCCACGCGACAACCAGCGGCTGCTCGACACCCTGCGTTCGCTCCAGGCACGCGGCAACACCGTGCTCGTGGTCGAACACGACGAACCCACCATCCGCGAAGCAGACCACATCATCGAGATCGGCCCCAATTCGGGCTGGCTCGGCGGCGAAATCGTGTACCAGGGACCGGTGAAGGGGTTGCTCAAGGCAGATTCCCTGACCGGCAAATATCTGCGCGGCGACCTGTTCATCGAGCCGCCCGAGACCCGACGCACGCCGACCGCCATGCTCTCCATGAAAAACGTGCAGACCAACAACCTGAAAAATCTCGACGTGGACATCCCGCTCGGGGTCATGACCTGCGTCACCGGCGTGTCCGGCTCGGGCAAGTCCTCGCTGGTCATGGATTCACTCTACAAGCACATCCAGTTGCACCAGGGGAACAAGGCCAACAATCCCGGCAAGATCGGTGGCATCGAGGGGCTGGACAAGATCGAGAAGGTCATCTCCATCGACCAGTCGCCCATCGGCCGCACCCCACGCTCCAACCCGGCCACCTACACCAAGATTTTCGACGAAATCCGCAAGATCTTCACCGGGGCCAAGGAGTCCCGCACCCGAGGCTATCAGCCCGGCCGGTTCTCTTTCAACGTCAAGGGCGGCCGCTGCGAGGCGTGCAAGGGCGACGGCCAGATCAAGGTGGAAATGCACTTCCTGCCCGATGTCTACGTCACCTGCGAAACCTGCAAGGGCAAGCGGTACAACGCCCAGACCCTCGAAGTGGAATACCGGGGCAAAAATATCGCGGACGTCCTCGCCATGACCGTGCGCCAGGCCCGCGAATTCTTCGCCAACCACCCGCCGCTCATGCGCAAACTCGATGTGCTCGCCGAGGTCGGCCTGGAATACATCCAGCTCGGCCAGCCCGCCACCACCCTGTCCGGCGGCGAGGCCCAACGTATCAAAATCTCCCGTGAACTCGGCAAACGCAACCTGCCCGGCGCACTCTACATCCTGGACGAGCCAACCACCGGCCTGCACATGCACGAGGTGGGCAAGCTCATCCGCGTACTCCACGCCCTGGTCGACAAAGGGGCCACCGTCATCGTCATCGAACACAACACCGACGTGGTCAAAGCCTCGGATCACGTCATCGACCTCGGTCCCGGCGGCGGCGAACACGGCGGAGAGGTCGTGGCCGCAGGCACACCGGAAGAGATCGTGGATAATCCGAATTCGGTGACAGGAAAATTCCTGTAGAGAGACAGAGGGAAGAGCCTCGGGCGGGCCTACCGGCGGTCGCGGCTGCCGTGCCGGGTGGCGGCTTTATTGAAAAGAAAATACCTTCTTGATACTCTTTGCCCCGCGCTATCACTGGCTTTTCGACCCAGCCCCTTCACTCCCATCTACGCCCCCGCGAAGCGGCAATGGGATTTTCAAGGCCCTCGACCTTGCTTCAGCCGTTGGCGAGTCTTCGAGCCCTACGGATGAAGACAGCAGCGATGAAGCCCCGCTGGCAAGCGCCGCCGGAGGCATTCCTTCTCTTACCAATTGTCCCTACAATTCCCGTTTGCACGCCAGGGGCATGCGCCAGCCCGTGCCAAAGGATCGCGGGGTGAGCTTGATGCCGGGGGCGGCCTGACGACGCTTGAACTCCGCGAAACGGACCAGGCCGAGCACCTTTTCCACGGTTTCCCGGTCGTATCCGGCAGCCACGATCTGGTCGGTGGATTGGTGGTGCTCGATGTGCAGGGCGAGGATGCCGTCCAGGATATCGTAGGACGGCAGGGAATCCTGGTCCTTCTGGTCGGGCCGCAGCTCGGCGGACGGGGGTTTGGTGATGATGGGGTCGGGGATGTGCGGGGCGATGGTCCGATTGTACCAGCGGGCAAGGTTGAAGACCGAGGTCTTGTCCACGTCCGCGATGACGGCGTAGCCGCCGGCCATGTCGCCGTAGATGGTGCAATAGCCCACGGCGAGTTCGCTTTTGTTGCCCGTGGTCAGGAGCAGGGCGCGGTATTTGTTGGACAGGGCCATGAGCAGATTGCCCCGGATGCGCGACTGGATATTTTCTTCGGTAGTGTCCGGGTCCAGCCCGGCAAAGGGTTCGGCCAGGGCAGTGTCGAAAGCCTGCATGATCGGCTCGATGGGCAGGGTCAGGGTCTTGATGCCGAGATTCTTGGCCAGGGCCAGGGAATCGTCTATGGAGCCCTGGCTGGAATAGGGTGAGGGCATGAGCACGCAGGTGACGTTTTCCGCGCCCAGGGCCTCGGCCGCGACCACGGCGGTGATTGCGGAATCAATGCCCCCGGACAGGCCGACCAGTCCCCTGGAGAAGCCGGATTTGCGGACATAGTCGCGGGTGCCGAGCACCAGGGCGTGCCAGGTCTCGGCCTCGCGGCAGAGGCTGTCGATGGACACGGGCTGACGCGCTTCGGTGTCTACGATCAGCACGGCTGCGGCAAAGGGCACGCCTTCAGCGGTAAGCGTGCCGTCGGGAGCAAAGGCGCAGGAGCGACCGTCAAAGACCAGATCGTCGTTACCGCCCACCTGATTGGCGTAGACCAACGGAACGCCGTATTTCCTTGCCACCGCACCGAGTAGGTCCCGGCGCAATTGCTGCTTGCCCAGCGAAAGCGGCGAAGCGGATAGATTGACTATTATATCCGGGGAATGGACGGCAGCCTCTTCCAGAGGGTCGCGGTCGTAATTGCGACGCTCCCAGTAGTCCTTGTCATTCCAGATATCCTCGCAGATGGTCACCGCGATGGTGTGGCCGCAGAAGTCCAGAACGTTGGAGCGGGAATCCCCTGTGGGCGCGGGCTCGAAATAACGGACCTCGTCGAACACGTCGTAGGTGGGCAGGAGTGTCTTGCGGAAGGTGCGGCGAACCACCCCTCCCTCGCACCACAGAGCGCAGTTGAAGACCGGCTTGCCTTGGCCGGTGGTATTTTTCTCCACGCAGCCCAGGAGCAGGGGCACGGTGTCCGCGAGGTCGGCGGCCAGCCGGTCGGCACGGGCACGGGCACGGTCCACAAAGGCGTCGTAGAGCAGCAGGTCGCGGGGCGGATAGCCGGTCAGGGCGAGTTCCGAGGTCAGGCAGCATTCCGCGCCCAGCCGAGCGGCCTCACGCACAGCCCGATCAATCATGGCCGCGTTGCCGTCCAGGTCACCCACCACGGGATTGAGTTGCAGCACGCCGATTTTCATGGGGTATTGATACGCCAAAGCGGACGCGCGGGCAACCGAAGATGGCGGGATCGGCTTGACAAGATCGTGACAGGAGGCCATTTTCACGTTCAACATGGAAAATAGGAATCCGGGGCAGGGACCCGACACACCCCCCTTCGACTGAGCGCACGGAAAACAGGAAAGTAGCGGCCCTGGTGGAAATCGGCATCCTTTGCCGGGGTGAAGACGTGCCGGTGTTTGGCGACGGCGAACTGGACCCCGGACCGCACACCTACAACGGGCACAACCAGCTCTGCCGGTTCGAGTCCCGCCACTATCACTATCCCTACGAGAACCCGAACCAGCCCGCCTTTCACCATTTCTCACCCGACATGACCCTGGCCGAGGCCATGACCCAGACCCGGCTCGTGATCCTGATCGGGGCGGCGGACAGCCCGGAACTCCGCCAGGCCATGAAGCGGCCGGACAGCCTCGTCATTCTGTTCGAGCCCGACGACCGGGCACTCGTCAACTTTCTGGAAAGCACGCCCCTGGCCCGGCTCAACCGCGAGGGCTTCTTCATTTTCACAGGCGACCCCTACTCGTTCAACCCCGCCCTCCAGTCAATGCTTCCCGCGAACCTGTTCGGGCAGGGTACGCCCGCCTTTTTTCTCACGGCCCGCATCCGCGAATCCTATCGGGGTTGGGCGGACAAAGTCATCGAGTACATGGAAATTCTCCATTACCGACACGCCATCTATCCGCTGACCGGCCAGTTTCTGGCCCGATCCCGTCCCATTCGGAACATCAAGCGGACCTTCATCTACGACCAGCAGGCTCATGCCTACGACAATGTGGGGGACAGCCTGCGCTTCCCGGACATTTCCCGGATCAGAAACACCCTGCGCGGCCAGTCCGCCATCCTGGTGGCGGCCGGGCCGGACCTTGTGGACAAGCTCGACTATATCCGCCGGAACCAGAACCGGGCCGTGATCATCTCGGTCAACAACGCGCTCAAGCCGCTGGTGGAGGCGGGCATCAAGCCGCACATGGTGGTCATCAACGACGTGTCACTTTCCTCGGGCGAGGTCTTCAACCACATTCCTCCGGTGCCGGAGACGATCCTGATCGGCCAAAGCCTGTCCGATCTGGGCGGCGACAAATTTCGGCAGAAATACCTGTTCGGCGACTTCCTGCCTCACGTCTTCGGCCATCGCAGTGATCTCAAGCTCCACGGCTCGGTCATCTCCACGGCCTTCAGCCTGGCCCTCCACCTGGGGTGCGTCCGAACCGTCCTGGTGGGTGCCCAGTTGTGCTCGAGCAACCCCTGGAGCCTGGCCTATGCCAAGGGCACGATCAAGGGAGAGGGAAAAGGCACGGACCGGCCTCTGATCCACAAACATCCGCAGTTGTGCCCGGTGACCACTCCCTTTGGTGACACCCTGTACACCACCATCAATTTTCGAGACGCAGCCCTGTGGCTGGCCGAGAGGATCCGCCTGTCAGGCGTGGAGTGCTACAACACCTCCCGGCAGTCCATCCTCTTCGGGCGGGGCATCGAATACCAGGCCGAGCCCGAGCTGCCTCCGGCAGACTTTTCCAAGCTCTTTGCCGACCTGTTCAAACCCGACCCAGTCACACCCGACTACGCGGGCGTGACGCACTACGTCCTGCACGAAATCGAAATGTGGCAAAAAATTGCCAATGTCGCTGCGGGTATTCTACAGGAAAGCGGCCCCCTGCTCGTGGGCAAAGGCATGGCCGTGCTGGACCACCTGGACAAAAACAACATCACGTATATGGTGGAACGATTCGATAAATTTCGGAATCCCCGTTTCTACAAATTGCTCAGCAGCAACAGCAAAACACTGCAGGAACAGGGGCTACGCTACTATTTCGAGCACGTTCTTGCCATGAGCCGGGACCTGCTCAAACGTCTGGTCCGGGCCAAAGCCGACTGCCAGAAACTGGCCGCCCAAGCCGGGGTGAAGATCTAATCCGCTATTCCAGAATGTGCGAGTGCAGCCGGAGCCGTCCGACGAGCGTTCCCCCGCGAGTTACGGATAGGCGCGAAAAAAGGGCAAGGCCGAAGCGTACTCCCCGTACGCGAGGGTTTGACAGGAGTTTCGTAGCAAAGGCCTATTTTGCGCTGAAATCGCCAATGATGTCAGCTTTTTATTTGCCCAAAATTTGTAAGACCTATACTTTTTGAAATGTTTGACGCTAGAAAGCTATGCTGCAAAACACTTTTCTAGATTTTTACTTGACTTTGTAAGACCCTGGAGATATGGTTTTGCCCATGGCTCATATACACAAGAAGACCAAGGGTGGCAGGAGCTACTACTACATCCGCGAAATGGCCCGGGTGGACGGCAAGCCAAAGGTCGTCAACCAGGTTTATCTGGGCTCGATCGAAAGGATCCTGGCATTGGCCAGCGGCGACAAGAAGCTCGATCTCAAACGCATCCAGGTCCAGGAGTTCGGGGCTCTTTGACTTGCGAATCTTATCGACAAGGAGATCGGCCTTGCAGGTGTCGTCGACGGCATTGTGCCCCAGACAGAGAAAGCGGGTGGCCCGAGCATCGGGGAGTACTTTCTGTATGCGACCTTCAACCGCATGGTTTCTCCCTGCTCGAAAAGGGCCTTGCCGGAATGGTACAAGGGCACGGCCATCCAGCAGATACGCCCAGTTGACATCCAGGAACTGGACTCGGATCGGTTCTGGCGAAAATGGGAGAGGGTTGGCGAGAAGGAAATCCGGGCCATCGCCGAAGAACTCTTCCGGAGAGTTTCGGAACTGGAGCCCTCGGATTCCGGGTGCTTTTTGTTCGACACCACAAACTACTACACCTTCATGGCCAGTGACACGGATTCCGAACTTGCCCAGCGTGGCAAGAACAAGGAAGGACGGGATTGGCTCAGACAGGTGGGCTTGGCGCTTCTAGTGGCCAGGGACACGAAGTTGCCCTTCTTCTACAGGGAGTACGAGGGCAACCGCCACGATTCCAGACTGTTCGGACAGATCATGGACGAAGTGATGGGAGCGATGGGCGAGCAGGGGAGCAAGGAGGTGACCGTTGCCTTCGACAAGGGCATGAACAGCGAGGAATGTCAATCGGCGTTGAAAGTTGACCCATCATCGGCGTCGAAATTTGACCCACCCCGAACGTGATTTTCGGGTGTTGGGGGGAGGCTTTTCCGGGGGCGGCGGCAGGGTCGGGAATGGAGGGAGCCCGGAGGGCGACCGGAATTCCCGACCCTGCCGCCGACGCTTATGCGTCCTGCCCTTGGTGCTGTCCCCTGCCTTGTTTCAGCCTCCAGCTTTCATTGCCTGTTTCGATGATCTCGCAGTGATGTGTGACGCGGTCCAACAGGGCCGTGGTCATCTTGGCGTCTCCAAAGACCTGTGACCACTCCCCGAAGCTCAGGTTCGTGGTGATCAGCACCGAGGTCCTCTCGTAGAGCTTTGAGAGCAGGTGAAAGAGCAGCTGGCCTCCTGACCTGGAAAACGGCAGGTAGCCGAGTTCGTCCAGGATGACCAAGTCGAAGCGCGCCAAAGTCTCGGCCAGCCGTCCGGCCTTGCCGTCCGCCTTTTCCTGCTCGAGCTGGTTGACGAGGTCCACCAGATTGAAAAAGCGCACTCGGGCGCCGTTGCGCACGGCATTGGAGCCGATGGCGATGCTTAAATGCGTTTTTCCGGTGCCCGTGCCGCCTACAAAGACCACATTGATCCAGCTCTCCATGAAGCCGCCCTGGTATAGATCCCTGATCCTGGCCTCACCGACGTGCGAGTCCTGGAAGTCGAAACCGTCCAGATCTTTGCTCACGGGAAATCTGGCGATCCCCAGGCGGTATCGGATGCTGCGTACGCGGCGCTCGGCCTGTTCCGCCTTGAGCAGATCTAACAGAAACCGTTCCAGAGTGGCCCCGGATCGACGACCGTGCTCAAGCATCTCGTCGTAAGCTCCGCGCAGGCCATGCAGCTTGAGCTCTTTGAGCAAAGCCAAGATGTCATTGCGAAGCATGGCTCGCCTCCAATAGCTGGTCATAACGTCCGCAGTCGGCCACAGGCTCGCATTTGATCCTGAGGTGATCGGGGACGCAAACCTCTTGGGTTGGCCTTTGATCACGGGAGCGGTTCAAGATGTTAAGGACCACGTCCCGACTCACCGTGTTCTGGTCCAGGGCCGCCTGGCAGGCGTCGGTTACTGCCTGGAGTCCATGGCTGGGCACCGCTGTCAGGATACCCGCAAACTGTCGGTCCCAGTCCTTATGCCGCCGCAGGGACAGACGGATTTGCTCCATCGGCGCAGGAAGCCTCCAGTCCTGGAAGGGAGCGCCGTTGCGGAGCGCTCCGGGCTTACGCTCCAGGACAGGCACGTAGTGCCACGGGTCATAGACAGTCTTTTCTCTGCCGAATCGGCGGGCATGTACGGCCAGCACCCGGCCATCGCGAATCACCGAGATGTGGTCGGCGTACGCCTTGATCTGCGCCGCCTGTCCAGCCGCCTCGCAGGGTACGCTGTACCGGTTGTGATCAAACCGCACCAGACATGTGGAGGAAACCCGGCATTCCTGAATACGGTAGCCATCGAAAGGGGCTGCGGGCTTGATTAGGTTTTCACGCTCCTGCAGGAAGACCTCCCAGATCGTCTTGTCCGTAATCTCCGGATGAGCCTGAGTCTTGGCCCAACCAATAGCTCGCTCCAGCAGCCAGGCGTTGTACTCCTCAAGGCTCCCGAAACGCCATCTGCCGGATAAAAAACGAGTACGTACCAGATGGACTTGATTTTCCACCTGCCCTTTTTCCCAGCCAGCAGCAGGCGTACACAGCGTGGGGTCCACCAGGTAATGAGTGCACATCTGCTCGAAGCGGGAATTGAGTTCGCGTTGCTTGCCGCGTAGAACTTTGTTCACTGCGGTCTTCATGTTGTCGTAAATACCTCGGCCACAAGATCCGCCGAAAAAGGCAAAGCCGCGCTGATGGGCGTCGAATACCATCTCCTGGGTCTCCCGAGGGTAACCGAAGCAGAAGACCATCCGGCTATGGCACAATCGCATGTGCGCGGTCTTGACCGTCATTGGCATGCCGTCAATTTCGAGTTGCTCGTGGCTCCAATCGAACTAGTAAGCCTCTCCAAAGGCGAAAGTCAGCGGGACAAAGGCTTGCGACACCCTGTGCCCTTCGGCTTCGCGCCAGCGGGAGACATGACGCCGGACAGCATCATAGCCTCCCTCGTAACCTTGCCCCTGAAGCTGCTCAAACAAGACCTTGATCGTGCGTCGATGTTTGCGTGGAAGCCCGACATCCCGCTCCAACTCGCTTTCCAGCCAGGTCGTGAATTCACCAAGTTTGGGCATGGGCTGGATCGCTCGTTTGTACTCGAAGCGCGTCTCCTCCGAGCGCAACACCTTGCGGACCGTATTCCGGCTCATGTTTAAATTCTTGGATATCTGCCTGATCGGCGTCTCATGCCGGTCATGGGCCACCTTAATCTTTCGAATTGTTTCCACCGTCAGCATCTCCTCGCTGGCCCTCCCGTCACGATTTTCTCGTGACCTTGAGGGGCTTGCCGGGGTGGGTCAAATTTCGACGCCGATTACCGGCTCAGGTGGGTCATATTTGCACGCCGATTCACAAGCATACTGTTTCTTTGCCACTCCACGTTTGAAATCATGCAAGAACAGGGGCAACACCGCTTCGGATTCCCCTATGATGAAATGATCCACATCGGGAAATGATTCCAAATCGGCCCTGAAAGCAGGTCCTCCCGCTATCACGATTTTACCAGCATTCCTTGCCCGCTTCATGATTTCCTTGGCACTGGGAACCTGGACAATCATGGCACTGACCAAAACGAGGTCTGCCCACTCAAGGTCCGCGTCACCCAAAGGGGCAACATTGGTATCCACCAGACGTTTTTCCCATTCCACAGGCAGCATGGCGGCAACCGTAAGCAAACCCAGTGGAGGAAAGGCCGCCTTTCTGGAAACAAAGGGCAAAATGCTCTTGAAACTCCAAAACGTATCCGGATACGACGGATAGACAAGAAGCGCGTTCATGATTTTTCACCTTTTCGCCAACCATAGCCTTTTTAGGGGAAACCTCAACCAAGCGCAGGTTATAATTTGGCCACAACAGAGCTTCAGCCCTGATTCCGCAACCATACAAGCGGCTTTCATCTCATTACTTCAAAATTGATGATCTGAACGGGATGAAATAACCCGAACAAAAAGACTGCATGGCAGCGACCCTCCCTCCCGAAGACGGAAAGACAAAAAGAAGCTGCCCCCTTGCACAAACTTGCCCCCGGACGCTATCAGGCGTAGGCCCGCTGCCATGCATATACTCACTCCTGCCCGATTCCGGCTCCTCGTCCAGGCCGCGTTCACCCTTTTCTGTGTATACGTAGGACTTCGTTTCGCCGCTTTCCTGGCCTGGACTCTGGGCCAGACCAATACCCTGGCGGCCCGACCCGGCGCGGTAGAAGGATTCCTGCCCATCAGCGCCCTTCTGGGCCTGCGTCAACTGCTGGCCACAGGCGAATGGGACAGAGTCCACCCTGCCGGACTGACCATCCTGCTCGCCGTCCTGGCCATGGCGTTCCTGTTCCGAAAGGGGTTCTGCGCCTATGTCTGCCCCATGGGCTTTCTCTCTTCCCTGCTGGAAAAAACAGGCCGAAAGCTCGGGCTGGCCAAAGTCCCGCCCCGGAAGATCGACCTCGCCCTGACCGGCACAAAATATCTCGGCCTCGGCTTTTTCGGCTTCACCGTGTTCCTGGGCATGGACCTGAGCTCGGTCCAATCCTTCCTGAATGCCCCCTACAACAGGGTGGCCGATGCCCGAATGCTCGCCTTTTTCACGGACCCGTCCACCCTCTCCCTGACGGTCCTCGGCGTACTCGCCCTGCTCAGCCTGATCATCCGCAACCCCTGGTGCCGCTACCTCTGCCCCTACGGCGCACTCCTCGGTCTGGCCTCCTGGTTCAGCCCCACAAGCATCGTCCGGGACGCGACATCCTGCATCAACTGCGGTCAGTGCACGCAGGGCTGCCCTGCCGGAATCGCCGTGGAGAAAAAGAACTCCGTGCGCACGCCCGAATGTATCGGATGCGCCGAATGTATAGGCAATTGCCCGGTTCAGGGATGCCTCTCGGTGCAAGGCCCAGGCTCCATCCGACTCCCGTGGCACCTCCTCGGCGCAGGCACGGTCTGCGTGCTGTTCCTGTTCTGGGCATGGGCGAAATCCACGGGCCACTGGGATGCGGACATGCCTCCCCTCATGCTCAAGAAAATATACGCCATGGTCCTGGGCAAGGGCTAACCAGAGAGTGCCGCCCCTCTGAAACGGCAAAAGGATCGCCCGCCCCTATCATCACTTAAAACGGTTGAATCTCTCCAAAATACTTGTCAGTATTGACCGTAACCAATTCCAAGAACAGACAACCAGACCGGAAACTATCCCCGGCATAATGGAGCAGGACAAGACATGGGCATAACAGCGGACATCATTCTCCTTGTTATTACCGGACTGATCTGCGGACTGGCGGCCCACCGGTTGAAACAGCCCCCGATCATCGGCTACATCCTGGCGGGCGTGCTGCTCGGCCCCTTCACCGGCGGCCTCACGGTCTCCTCGGTCCATGAGATCGAAATGCTGGCCGAGATCGGCGTGGCCCTGCTTTTGTTCGGCATCGGTCTGGAATTCTCCCTGAGCGACCTCAAGCCCGTCCGACGCGTGGCACTCATCGGCACGCCCATCCAGATCGGGCTGGTCATCGGATTCGGCTGGCTGGTGGGCGACTGGCTGGGCTGGGACTGGCAGGCGTCCCTCTGGCTGGGCTCGATCCTCTCCCTGTCCAGCACCATGGTCATCCTCAAGACCATGGAGAGCCAGGGCGTCATGGGCACCCTCTCCAGCCGGGTCATGATCGGCATGCTCATCGTGCAGGACCTGGCCGTGGTCCCCATGCTGGTGGTCCTGCCCGCGCTGGGCCATCTGGAGGAAGGCGGCGCGCTTCTGGGCTGGGCCGCGCTCAAGGCGACCCTGTTTCTGACGGCCATGATCCTGGTGGGCACGCGAGTGATCCCCGCCCTTTTGCGGCGCGTGGCCCGGACCGAATCCCCGGAACTATTTCTGGTCTTTGTCAGCGGACTGGCCCTGGGCATCGGGTACGGCACCTGGCTCTTCGGCCTCTCCTTTGCCTTTGGCGCGTTCGTGGCCGGGATGGTGATCAGCGAATCGGACTACAGCCACCACGCCCTGTCCAGCATCCTCCCGTTGCGCGACCTGTTCGGACTGCTCTTCTTCGCCTCGGTGGGCATGCTCCTGGACCCGGCCTTCCTGCTGCACAACTGGCCGTCCGTCCTGCTGCTCACGGCGGCCATCGCCCTGTTCAAGGGTGTGGTCTGCGGCGGAATTGCCCGGCTGTTCGGATACGTCAATATCGTGCCCCTGGCCGTGGGACTGGTCATGTTCCAGGTGGGCGAACTCGCCTTTCTGCTGGCCGAGGCGGGCCGCCGGACCGGTGCCCTGAACCCGGACCAGTTCGGCCTGATCCTGAGCACGGCCATCGTGACCATGGTTCTCACCCCGCAGGCCTCCCGCATGGCCGCTCCGGCCTATCGACTGCTGGGCCGTTTTTTCCAACGTCCGCCCGCCCATGTTGTGCACCTGGACAACCACGCCCTCCTGCGCGATCACGTCATTGTGGTGGGCGGCGGTCTCGTGGGCCGATTCCTGGCCGGAATACTGACCAGGGTCAACGTGCCCTTCGTAATGGTGGAAGTGGCCCACCGGCCCTTTGAAATCCTCAAGGCCGAGCACATCCCCGTGATCTACGGCGACGCCACCCAACGGGTCGTGCTGGAAGCGGCCCACCCGGAACACGCCCGGCTGCTGCTCGTGTGCGTCCCCTCCTACATCGTGGTCCGCCATGTGCTGGAGACATGCCGCGATCTGGCCCCGGATCTATCCGTAGTAGCCCGAGCCGATGGCGAAGAACAACTACACGCCATCCGGGAACTGGGCGCGAAACAGGTGGTGCAACCCGCCCTGGAGACCGGGCTGGAATTCGCCCGCAAGATGCTGCGGTCCCTGGGCATGCCGCCCCTGGCCGTGCAGTGCTTCGCCGATGCGGTGCAAAGCGACGGATACACCCAACTGAGTCAAAACTGCCAGCCGCCCGACGGCTCCCTGGATCAGATGGAAGCATTGCGCGACATGGACATGGTCTGGGTCGAGGTCTTGCCCGGCTCCCGACTGGACGGCGGGAGTGCCGTCTCCCTGGACATCCGTTCCACTACCGGCGTCTCCGTCGTGGCGGTCATGCGAGGCAGGGCCATGCAGCCCAATCCCGCCCCGGACATGGTCTTCCAGCCCGAAGACCTGCTGGCCATCATCGGCGGCCCGGACGAACGCCGAGCCTTTCGGGAGCAGCTTGCGGACACCACAAAAGCACCGGACGTCCCCGCCTAGCACTCCGCTTCCCTCGTCTCCCCTGAATTCAACGGACAAGACGCTAAAAACAGCAGAACCCCGCATACTTCAAGTACGCGGGGTTCTGATATTTTCCGAAGCAACGCACCGATCGTGCGTTCATTTGGCGGTCAGCTAGGCACCGACGTGGAGCTTGAAGGCCTCCAAGGTGTTGACCATGAGCTGGGCAATGGTCATGGGACCAACGCCGCCCGGCACCGGGGTCATGGCGTGGACCTTGTCCTTGAGTGCGTCGAAATCGCAGTCGCCCGCCAGACCCTCGTCCGTGCGGTTGATGCCCACGTCCACCACGACCGCGCCTTCCTTGACCATATCGGCGGTAACGAAGTTGGGCACGCCGATGGCCGCGAACACGAAATCCGCTTCCAGACACTCGGCCTTGAGATCGGCGGTACGGGAGTGGCAGAGGGTGACCGTGGCGTTGGCGCACGGGCCGGACTGGGAAAGCATCATGGCCAGCGGCTTGCCCACGATGTTGGACCGACCGATGACCACGGCCTTCTTGCAGGCGGGATCAAGGTCGTACCGCTTGAGCAGGTTGATGACGCCCGCCGGGGTGCACGGCTTGAAACCGGGCAGTCCCAGGCTCATCTTGCCCACGTTGACCGGGTGGAAGCCGTCCACATCCTTGTTCGGGTCGATCAGATCGAGAATTTTCTGGCTGTCCAGCCCCTTGGGCAGGGGCAGTTGAACCAGGATGCCGTCCACGTTCACGTCGCGGTTGAGTTCCTGGATCAGCCCCTCCAGCTCAAGCTGGGTGGCATTGTCCAACCGGTGCGGAAGGGACAAAATGCCGCAGTCCTCGCAGGCGCGCTCCTTGTTGCGCACATAGACCTGGCTGGCCGGGTCCTCGCCCACCAGCACCACGGCCAGACCCGGCTTGCGACCGTACTTGGTCACAAGATTGGTCACCTCATCCCTGATCTCGGCCCGAATGGTCGCGGCCGTCGCTTTTCCGTCGAGAAGAATCATGTATGCCTCCGTTATGCCTCTGGCGGGCCTACCGGCGGTCGCCTTCGGCGGGACCAGAGAACCTTTTGAAAAAGGTTCTCTGGACTCTCCAAAACTTTTTGATGAAAACGACGCTGCAAGTCCGTGTGGTCTCAAAAATCCATAGGCGTCGTTTTGCGTTCTGGGGTGTTTATTGGGTGCGATTCTCAGGGAATCGCCAAACTGCCTTGAGAGCTACCTAGAGAAAAAAGGATGAACAGGCAACCCGCAATTATTCATCCTTCCATAGTATTGCCTCTTCCCTTCAAGAAGCACTCTCGCCCAAACTCCTCCCCGCGAAGCGCACCAAAAAGTTCTGGAAAGGGGTCTGGGGGAAACCTCTTTCAAGAGGTTTCCCCCAGCCGCCGGAGGCATTCTGTCTACTCTTCGAAGAAGCTACCGCCCAAGACAGGCCCATAGTAAAGGCCGTCGTCATCCAGGTCTTCCTCGATGCGCAGGAGCTGGTTGTATTTTTCGAGCCGGTCGGAGCGGCACAGGGAGCCGGTCTTGATCTGGCCCGCGTTCACGGCCACGGCGAGGTCGGCAATGAAATGGTCGCCGGTTTCGCCGGAGCGGTGAGAGATCACGTTGGTGTAGCCCGCCGTCTTGGCCAACTCGATGGTATCCAGGGTCTCGGAGACCGTGCCGATCTGGTTGAGCTTGATCAGGATGGAGTTGCACACGCCCCGGTCGATGCCTTCGGCAAGGATGTCGGGATTGGTGACAAAGAGATCGTCGCCCACCAACTGGATGCGGTCGCCCATTTTTTCGGTCTGGAGCGCAAAGCCGTCCCAGTCGCTCTCGGCCAGGCCGTCCTCGATGGAGACCAGCGGGAAACGGGAGGTGAGATCGTCGTAGAAGTCGACCAGTTCAGCGGCGGAGAAGATCTTGTTCTCGCCTGCCAGGACGTATTTGCCGTCCTTGTAGAACTCGCTGGCAGCGGCGTCGATGGCCAGGCAGATTTCGCGGCCCGGTTCGTACCCGGCCTCTTCAATGGCGCGGATGATGTACTGGAAGGCCTCGGCATGGGATTTCAGGTTGGGCGCAAAGCCGCCCTCGTCGCCCACGCTGGTGACGTGGCCGTCCTTGGCCAGGATGGCCTTCAGCTTGTGGAAGGTTTCCGCACCCATGCGCAGGGCCTCGGCAAAGGTGTCCGCACCCACAGGCATGATCATGAATTCCTGGATATCCAGGTTGTTGGGAGCATGTTCGCCACCGTTGATGATATTCATCAGCGGCACGGGCAGGATCTTGCCGTTGGTACCGCCCAGGTACTGATACAGGGGCAGCCCCAGGAAACGGGCTCCGGCACGGGCGGTAGCCATGGACACGCCGAGCAGGGCGTTGGCACCCAGACGGTCCTTGTTCTCAGTACCGTCGAGGTCGATCAGGGCGTTGTCCAGGGTGACCTGACGCAGGGCGTCCATGCCGATGACCGCTCCGGCGATTTCGCCGCGCACGTTTTCCACGGCAGTGAGCACGCCTTTGCCGCCGTAGCGTTCTTCCTTGTCGCGCAGCTCAAGCGCCTCGCGGGAGCCGGTGGACGCGCCCGAGGGCACGGCAGCACGGCCCACATCGCCGGATTCCAGAATGACTTCTACTTCAACAGTGGGATTGCCACGCGAATCCAGAATTTCGCGGGCCCAAACGCCGGTGATGGTACTCATGGTCCACTCCTTCGAATATTTTGAAATGATTGAATGCCGATGAATCGTGCAAACTCTAGACGAAATTCACTCAATGCTCAATTCAATATACCGGGTAGCCGAGATTGGCAGTTATTTTGTTCCCCGGAATATGCATCTTCTGACAAACGTAACACAACGGCAGAAAAAAGGGAGTACCCTTATGGGAAACGGGACCGGATGAATGGAAAGATTTTCCCTGTCCAGTTGTCACGAGACCCGAATCGGTATACGAATAAGACTCTCTAAAAAACCAGGAGGACGAAAATGTCTGCAAAGAAAATACTGATGCTCGTCGGCGATTTCGTGGAAGATTACGAGGTCATGGTCCCGTTCCAGATGCTACTGATGGTCGGTCACGAGGTCCATGCCGTGTGCCCGGACAAAAAGGCGGGTGACACCGTGGCCACGGCAGTGCACGATTTCGAGGGACACCAGACCTACAGCGAAAAACCGGGCCACAACTTCCTGCTCAATGCGGATTTCGACGCGGTCGATCCCGCCCAGTACGACGGGCTGGTCATTCCCGGCGGCCGCGCCCCGGAGTACCTCCGCCTCAATGAGAAGGTGCTGGACATAGTCCGTCACTTCGACCAGACGGGCAAGCCCATTGCCGCAGTCTGCCACGGCCCGCAAATTCTGGTGGCCGCCGGGGTATTGCAGGGCAAATCCTGCACCGCCTACCCGGCCGTGCGCCCCGATCTGGAAGTGGCCGGCGCGACCTGGGTGAATCCCAACGAGACCTTTTCCAGCGCCCATGTGGACGGCACCCTCGTGACCGCCCCGGCCTGGCCGTCCCACCCCGCGCTGATCGCGGAATTCCTCAAGCTGCTGGGCACGACCATCAAACTGTAGGGTTGGCGAATAAAAAAAACAGACGGCACCGGGCAAGAGTCCGGTGCCGTTTCTCATAAAAAATGACGGGGCAGCTTATTCGTTGTAATACGCCATCCATAGCCCTTCCATGACCAGGTCGGGGCGCAGCTCGTCAATGGTCTCGGAGACCTGGGCGATGGTCGGGGCCAGACCGCCCGTGGCTACGATGAAGGGGTCATCCATCTGCTCGGCCAGCTTGTCCACCAGACCGTCCACCATGCAGGCGAAACCGAAGACCAGTCCCTGATTCAGGCATTCCTCGGTACTCCGACCCCAGGTCAGGTCCGGGGAGTCGATGGAGAGACTCACCTTGGGCAACTGGGCCGTGCTTGTGGCCAGGGCCGATATGGACGAGAGCACGCCGGGGCAGATCAGCCCGCCCATGAACGCGGTTCCCTGCACACAGGCCAGGGTGGTGGCCGTGCCAAAATCAATGATGATCAGATTCGTGGCGTCGTAAGTCAGCCGGGCAGACAAACAACCCACCAGGATGTCCTTGCCCACCTGCTCGGGCCGGGCGTAATGGTTCTCCAGGTCGATCTCGATATCCCGCCCGACAAAAAGCGGCTCGCATCCCAAAAACCGTTGCGCCATGCCGGAAATGAGTGGGTCGAGCGGCGGCACCACCGAAGAAATGACGCACGCCTCCACATCGGCGGGGTCCACGTCCTCGCGGCGCAGAATGGCCTCGATCTTCAGCCCCCAGTCATCCGCCGTGTTGGCCGGACGGGTGGGCAGAGTGTAGCTTTCGCCCAGTCCTTCGTCATTGGCCAGGCAAATCTTGGTATTGGTGTTGCCCGCGTCGAAAAGCAGTATCATGGCTCATCTCCTCGCATCTCGCTTTCCGATTTTCTACCCGTTTCCCGGCAAATGGCAAGCAAGAGCCGCCGGTGACGAACGAAATCGGAGTGCCCGACCTATTGTGAAGAAGGTGCAAATCCCCTATACAGGAGAGTGAAGCTTCAAGGAGAACCCCATGAATCCGGCATCCCTCATCCCTTTGGCAGAACCCATACTCATTCCGTGGGGCTGGTTCGACGTGCTGCTCGTGCTCACGTTCACGGCCCACATCCTGTTCATGAATGCCCTGGTGGGCTCGGCGGCCATCGGGCTGGCCCGGTCCCTGCGCGGTGACCATGAGCTGGCCCATGACGTGGGACAAAAATCCCCGCCCCTGCTGGCCCTGACCATCAACATGGGCGTGGCTCCCCTGCTTTTCCTGCAGGTACTCTACGGCCAGTTCGACTATGTCAGCTCCGTGCTCATGGGCGGCTGGTGGCTGGCCGTGATTCCGGTCCTGGTCCTCGCCTACTACGGCTTCTACATCTACAAATTCCGATACAACGCCCTGAGCAATGCCGGGCGCAACACGCTCTTTCTGCTCTCCCTGGCCGGGATTCTCTACACGGGCTTCATGCTCACCAACAACATGACCCTGATGCTCCTGCCCGAAACCTGGACCGAATATTTCACCCGGCACGGCGGGTTCCTCAATCTCTCCGACCCGACCCTGGCCCCCCGCTTCCTGCACTTCATGATCGGCTCCCTGGCCATCGGCGGCCTGTTCATCGCCCTGCTCGGCCGCATGCGTGACCGCGTGGACTACGTGGACACGGGCCTGGTCTGGTTCACGCGGGCCACCCTGGTCAATCTGGCCGTGGGACTCTGGTTCTTCCTGGCCCTGCCGCGTCCCGTGATGCTGGCCTTCATGGGCGACAACCTCCCGGCCACCCTGACCCTGGTCGTCGGGCTGCTGGCCGTGGGCATGATGCTTTGGGCCGGATTCCGCAACAGGCCTGTCCAGACCAGTGTCTGGGCCGTGCTCACGGTCCTGTTCATGAGCCTGACCCGCAACTGGCTCCGCACCCTCTACCTGACCCCCTGGTTCAAGGAGGAGACCACCCCGGTCACCCACCAATACTCCTCCTTCTACCTCTTTCTCGGATTCCTGGTCGTGGGGTTGGCCCTGATAGGCTACATGCTCAAGCTCTACTTCAGATCACGCGAAGGGAGGGCATAACCCATGGAATATCCCATCTGGCAACTGACCACCCTCGGCGGCGGATTCTGGATCGCACTCATCGCAACCGTCCACGTCTACGTGGCCCACTTCGCGGTGGGCGGCGGCCTGTTCCTGGTAATCACCGAACAGGCGACCTACCGCACCGGCAACATTGATCTGCTCAACTATACCAAGAAGCACACCCGGTTCTTCCTGCTCCTGACCATGGCCTTCGGGGCCGTGTCCGGCGTGGCCATCTGGTTCACCATCGCGCTCCTGGCACCCCAGGCGACCATAACCCTTATCCACCAGTTCGTGTTCGGCTGGGCAGCGGAGTGGGTCTGCTTCCTGGGCGAAATCGTGGCCCTCATCATCTATTACTATACTTGGGAGACCATGGACCGGCACGACCACGTCATCGTGGGCTGGCTCTATTTCCTCTTCGGCTGGTTTTCCCTGTTCCTGATCAACGGCATTGTCGGGTTCATGCTCACGCCGGGCGACTGGATTCAGACCAAGGATTTCTGGGACGGATTCTTCAATCCCACCTTCTGGCCGCAGCTTGTGTTCCGCACCTTCTTCAGCGCGGCCTGCGCCGGACTGTTCGGATTCGTCACGGCCACACGCATTGAGCATCAACCCACCCGGTTGAACATGGTCCGCACCTGCTCGGCCCTGACCATCCTGGGCGTACTGGCGACCATCGCCTCGGGCTGGTGGTACGTGGCCGCCCTGCCGGACCCCCAATTCCAGATGCTGTCCCACGGTTCCCACCGCGCAATCGGGTTCCTGCAATGGTTCTGGCTCTTCGGCATCCTGACCCTGCTCGGCGGTCTGGTCCTGGCCTTCAAGATGCCCCGGACCATCAGCTTCTCTCTGGCCCTGATCGTGCTCCTGGCGGGCCAGGGGCTTTTCGGCTCCTTCGAGTTCCTGCGCGAGGCCGCACGCAAGCCGTACCTGATCTGGGACTACACCTATTCCAACTCGATCCAGAAAGCGTTGATGCCGGTCATCAACCAGCAGGGTGCCCTGGCCTCGGCCAAGTGGACGCCCCCGCCGTTGCGGGACGGCATCACCGACGCCAACCGCATGGCCGCGGGCGAGTTCCTGTTCCAATTGCAATGCGCGTCCTGCCACTCCATCGGCGGACCCATGAACGACATCAAAAAACGCACCACCATGTACGACACGGACGGCATGGCCGCGTTCCTCACCGGCATGGGCAAGCTCTCGGGCTACATGCCCCCCTTTGCGGGCAAGGATGACGAAAAACGTGCCCTGGCCGTGTATATTGCCGAGGGACTGAACGGAAAGGCCGCCACCCCGGTCACGATTCCCGAACCCGTGGCCGCCGCGCCCGCGCCCTTTGATGCGGAGTCGGCAGAGTACGCACTGGTGGCCTGGGCCGACCGGGGCATGCGATTCTTTGCCCAATCCGACAAGTGGACCCTGCTGCCGCCGGGCTCTGTCATCAAGGCCCAGCTTGTGCTGCGCGATGCCTTGCCCGAGCGGGTCAGCAAGGACGTGACCCTGACCTTTGCCGTGGAGCCGGGCTTCAAGGGCGACACCCTCACCGGCACTCTGGCCTGGAAGGAAGATACCGGACGCTTCGAGGCAAGCCTTGCGCCCATCCCCTACCAGGAAGGAAAATTCAGCCCGCTGCCCATGGTCACCCTGACCGCGAAAGACAGCACGGGCAAGGTCCTGGCCACCACCCGGCTTGCGGCCCCGGTCAGCGATCAGATGGGCTGCCTCTCCTGCCATGGCGGCGATTGGGCCAGGGATGGTTCCGGCGTGGCCGACGCCACAGTGGGCAACCTCCTGGCCATCCACGACCGCATGAACCGGACCGATCTCGCCTCCCGCGACAGCGTGGCCTGTGCGGACTGCCATGCCGACCCGGCTCAAAATGCGGCAGGGCAGGAAGGGCATGCCCTTCCCTTTCCGCAGCCATCCACGGGGTGCATGCGGTCTTCCTGGCCGGACGCGATGCCTACGGCTCCTGTCTCAAGTGCCACCCGCAGGACACCCTGCGCGGACGGCATGCCGAGGCGGATCTGGCCTGCACCAATTGTCACGGTGCAATGGAAGACTTTGCCATTGCCCTGCTCAAGGGCGAGGGCGACACCCCCTTCGCGGCCCGGACCCTGCCCCTGCTCATCCCGCGCACCGTCACCAACAAGGACAGCCGTCAACCCGCGCAAGCCGTGGACCATGCAGCCCGACTGCCTGACCTGCCACGCGGAGTTCACGCCTCCGTCCACGGACGATGCCTTCAACCAATGGACCAAAGACGCGACCGGCCTCTACTCCATGCACGCCGCGACGACATGGATTCCATGGGCTGCGGAGCCTGTCACGGCAGCCCGCACGCAATCTATCCGGCCGGAAACGACCGGGACAACGCGCTGCCCCTGCAATACATGGGCACGGCTCAAACCCTGGGCGCGGCTGGTTCGTGCACTGTCTGCCATGTGGACGAGATGGACTCTCCTGCCCACCATTCGGGCATGGGGCTGGAATAGTCTGGTCAACAGCATGAAATAGAACAAAAAATACCATGTCGGCACTCCACGGCTTAATCTGGTAACAGTACCAGTAAATGTGAAGCTCAAAGGAGGCCGACATGGCGAGTATCAAGATATCATCAGCTTATCGGTTTGTGGAAGCATTTGTTGATCAGCGCATTTTCGTTGGCGTTGATGTTCACAAAAAGACATTCAGTGTTGCACTCTTACGACCAGACGGAATGATCAAAGATTGGTCTAGTCCCGCCGACGTGACATCACTTACACAAATCCTTTCCTCACTCCCTGTTAACATCGGTGCAGTTTGTTACGAAGCTGGCCCGACAGGTTTTGGCCTTGCTCGAAGCCTCAAGGCTGCAGGTATTCGTGTGATTGTTGCCGCGCCCAGCCGAATACCACGCCCAGTAACCGCAACCAACAAGACAGACAGCCTCGATTGCCGAAAGTTGGCTGAACTTGCCGCAGCAGGACTGATCCGCCCAATTGCCATTCCTAGTGAAAGAGAAGAAGCTTTTCGGTCACTCCAACGTCGAAGACATCAACTCACCGACTCATTGCGTAAAGTAAAGCAGAGAATTCGCGCTTTGCTGTTATCTCTGAGCATTGCCGAACCCGTTGGGATCGACCATTGGAGCAAAATCGCTATTGCAGCTCTGGCTATACTGCCACTACCACCCGGAGCTGACGACACCCGAAATAGCTTACTCGAAGAATTGCATTATCTCATTTCCGCACAGCGTCAGGTTGATCTTCGATTACGAGTCATTTCCCAGGAACAAGACGAGGCAAGACGCATTGCCACCATGAGGTCCGTTCCTGGAGTGGGTGAAGTCGTGGCAACCACCTTTGCGGCCGAGATATTCCGACCTGAACGATTCAACAATAGCAAGGAGGTTACGGCTTACTTGGGCCTTGCGCCTGTTGTGCGGCAAAGCGGATTGAGCAAAGGGAAAGGCCGCTTGCGCCCAGTTGGGCAACGGCGATTACGAAGTTTGCTCATTGAGGCGGCATGGATTTGGAAACAGAGAGACGAATGGGCGAGAGAATTTTACAACCGAATTTACAGCAAAAGCGGAGTTGCTCAAAAGGCGATAGCTGCTTTGGCTCGTAAACTGGCCGCGTTACTCTGGAAGCTTAGCTTACCTGTGGCGCAGTCGTAAACGGATCGCGAGCGGCCTTTGGTAGCCTAGACTACGAACAAAAAATGACGATCCTAAATTGTTAATGTACCGAATCGGTACTTGGTGCCATAGAGCACGAATAAGAAAAGGAATACATTACTATTATGCTATAAGGCGAGGGTGGAGCCTAGCCTAATTACAGAAGGAATGAAGAGAAAAGGAAGTTCTTGACATGGTGCCGCATAAGAAAAGGCCGTGGCGCATTGCATCGCATGGCAGCCCGGCCGTCCCTGAGACTTTCGTCTCGATCATTCCAGAGGGACCCGTGGTTTTCCGCTTCCCGTCCGTGGGAATTGGCAAAAAACTCGGTCATTCGAAACTATACTATAAACCCCCTTATCCCTTTTGACAACCCCGGTCCGTCCGCGCTACTAGCATAGTCCTCGTCGCCGAATTTTTTTCGGCCAAACGGGGGAAGGAAAGCGTTCGTAAATTTTTTTACTGTGGGGTTGATCGTCCGAAGCCGCCTGAGGCTCCCGGTCAATCGGAGGATTTCTATGGGCTACACAATTTTGAAAAAACAGGAGTTGATCCCGGGCCAGACCACTATGATGGTCATTGAGGCGCCTCAGGTCGCCAAAAAAGCCAAGCCGGGAAACTTTGTCATGCTGCGCACTTGCGAGACCGGCGAACGCATCCCGCTGACCATTGCCGATTGCGACAAGGAAGCGGGTACCATCACCATTGTCTATCTGGTGGTGGGCAAGACCACTGCGGAAATGAACACCCTGGTCGAGGGCGGCGAGCTTCTGGATGTGTGCGGCCCTCTGGGCAAGGCCACCCACATCGAGAATTTCGGCACGGTGGTCTGTGTGGGCGGCGGCACCGGCATCGCGGCCATGCACCACATCGCCAAGGGCCATGTGGCGGCGGGCAACCGGGTCATCGCCATCGTGGGCGCCCGGTCCAAGAACCTGCTCCTGTTCTGCTCCGAACTTTCTTCGTTCTGCCCGGAGTTGCGCATCGCCACCGACGACGGCAGCGAGGGACACAAGGGCTTCGTCACCGAGGTGCTCAAGGATATTCTGGAAACCGAGGACGACATCGCCGAAGTGGTGGCCATCGGCCCCGTGCCCATGATGGAGGCCGTGTGCAAGGTCACCGAGCCTTACAAGGTCAAGACCACCGTGTCGCTCAACTCGATCATGGTGGACGGCATCGGCATGTGCGGTGCCTGTCGCTGCACCGTGGGCGGCAAGACCCAGTTTGCCTGTGTGGACGGGCCCGAATTCGACGGCCACCAGGTGGACTTTGCCGAGCTCAAGACCCGGCTGTGGCAGTTCAAGGAACAGGAGGACGAATCCATGGAATTGTTTACCAGGAAGTGTCGGTGTCATGGCTGAGAAAAAAGCAAAGAAAGTTCGTGGTCGTACCCCCATGCCGCATCAGGACCCCCTTGAGCGGAGCGGGAATTTCAAGGAAGTCGCTTTGGGATATTCTCATGCGCAGGCCATCCTTGAGGCAGAACGCTGCCTGCAATGCAAAAAGCCGTTGTGCCAGGACGGGTGCCCGGTCAATGTCGATATCAAGGGCTTTATCGGTGCCCTTGTGGACGAAGACCTGCACGGTGCCTATGATATTATCCGCAAGACCAACTCGCTGCCCGCCGTGTGCGGCAGGGTCTGCCCTCAGGAAAATCAGTGTGAGGGCCGCTGCATTCTGGGAAAGAAGCACGAACCCGTGGCCATTGGCCGGTTGGAGCGTTATGTGGCCGACACCTACATGGCCGAGACCGCGTGCGAAAGCGTGACCGATCTCAGTGCCTGTGCCCTGGAGCGGGACAACCTCAAGGTGGCCTGCATCGGTTCGGGCCCGTCCTCGCTTACCGTGGCCGGATATCTGGCTGGTCGCGGTATCAAGGTGGACGTGTTCGAGGCCCTGCATGAACCCGGCGGCGTGCTCATCTACGGCATCCCTGAATTCCGGCTGCCCAAGAAGGTGGTCAGCAGCGAACTGGCCGGACTCAAGGCTTTGGGCGTCACTTTTCACACCAACTGGGTGGGTGGCAAGACCATTACCATTCAGGACCTGCTCGACGACGGGTACAACGCCATCTTCATCGGCGTGGGGGCCGGGTTGCCCCGCTTCCTGAACGTGCCCGGCGAAAATCTGGTCGGCGTGTTTTCGGCCAACGAGTATCTGACCCGCGTCAACCTGGGCCGGGCCTACGACTTCCCCAATTACGCTACCCCGGCCTATCACGCCCGTATCGTGGCCGTGCTCGGCGCGGGCAACGTGGCCATGGATGCCGCTCGCACCGCCCTGCGCATGGGAGCCAAGGAAGTCTCTATCGTCTACCGCCGGAGCGAGGACGAAATGCCCGCCCGCCGGGAAGAGATTGAACACGCTGTCGAGGAGGGCATCCGGCTTCGCTGTCTCTGCGGCCCGGTTTCCTTTCACGGCGACAACCAGGGTCGCCTCAAGGCCATGACCGTCCAGAAAATGGCCCTTGGCGAACCCGACGCCTCCGGCCGCTGTTCGCCGGTCTGCATCGACGGCGAGACCATGCAGGTCAAGTGCGACATGGCGATCATCGCCGTGGGCACCCGGCCCAATCCGATTCTGCTCGAAGCCACCCCAGGCCTTTCCCTGAACAAATGGGGTTATATCGAGGCGGACCCGGAAACGGGCGAGACATCCATTCCGAACGTATTTGCAGGGGGCGACATCGTCACCGGCGCGGCCACGGTCATTTCCGCCATGGGCGCGGGCCGCAGGGCCGCGAAGATCATAGCGGAACGGCTGCTCTAGCAAAC
>CAXXUE010000017.1:0-77879 GCA_963662475.2 uncultured Pseudodesulfovibrio sp. | reverse complement strand
AGACCGGGCCGCTGGTGGCCGTGTGCAACCATCCTTTCGGCCGTGCTGGAAGGGTTGCTCCTGGTCAATATCCTGCGCACGGTGCGCACGGATATTCGGATCATGGCCAACTTCATGCTTGGCAGAATACCGGAGTTGGACGAGATGCTCTTTGCCGTGGACCCCTTCGGGCGGTCCGGGTCTGCCGGGAAAAACGTGGCCGGTCTCAAGGCCTCCATGCGCTGGCTGAAAAATGGCGGCATGCTTGTGGTCTTCCCGGCGGGCGAGGTATCCAGCCTGAAATTGAAAAAGAGGATGGTGGCCGATCCCGAGTGGAATTCCCTGGTCGGGCGGATCATCCGCAAGACCGGGGCGAACGCGCTTCCCGTTTTCTTTGATGGCCGCAATAGCACCCTTTTTCAGGCCCTCGGTCTGATTCATCCCAGGCTGCGTACGGTGTTGCTGCCCCATGAGAACCTCAAACTCGCGGCCAAGGGGGCCATTCGTGTCGCCTTTGGTTCGACCCTTTCGAACGACCGGCTCGCCGCTTTCCCGACCGACCGGGAGATGGTGGATTACCTTCGTTTCCGCACCTATCTTTTCCGCAAGGAGGGCAAGCAGCGTTTTTCCCTTGAGAAGGCGGAAAACGGGCAACAGTCGAAAAGTGGCCCCCATTGCCAATTCTCGCAGCAAACACGTCCTGGCCAGCGAGGTGGCCGCGTTGCCGGACGACACCATCCTCATTCGAACGGCGGATTTTACGGTCTTTCAGACCGGACCGTTCCGTATTCCCCGCATTCTCCGCGAGATCGGGATTTCGTCGGGAGGAGACCTTTCGCCAAGTGGGCGAGGGGACCGGCAGGCCCATGGATATCGACGCGTTCGACGATACCTACCGGCATCTGGTGCTTTGGAATCATACCGAGCGCGAGGTGGCGGGGGCCTACCGTTTCGGGCTGACCGATGAACTTCTCCGGGAGCAGGGACCCGGCGGCCTGTATACCTCGACGCTGTTCGATTTCCGTCCGGGTATGCTGGAGAGTATGGGGCCCGCCTTGGAAATGGGGCGTTCGTTCATCGTCCCCAAGTATCAGAAAAGTTATCAGCCGCTTCTGCTTTTGTGGCGGGGGGTGGCCCAGTTCGTTGTCAACAACCCGAAGTATACCAAGCTGTTCGGTTGCGTATCCATTTCCGGAGATTACTCCGGCATCTCCCGCGAACTGATCGTGGGCTTCATGGAGCGTCATTGCTTTTTGCCCAAACTGTCCGGGCTGGTACGCCCCAAGCATCCTCCCAAGCGCAATCGACTGAAAAGGATGGATTTTTCTTTTCCGGATTCCGCATTTGGCAATCCGGACGATGTGGGCGATCTGGTCAGCGACGTGGAGTCGGGCAAGGCCATTCCGGTGCTGCTCAGGCAGTATCTCAAGCTGGGCGGCAAGATTCTCGGGTTCAAACGTGGACCCGGATTTCGGCAACTGTCTGGACGGGCTGATTCTGGTGGACCTCATGGAGTCCGACCCCAAGGTCCTGGCCCGGTTCATGGGCAAGGAAGGCGTGGCCGCTTTTATGGGAGCTCAGAATCGTGATGTGGGACGGAAAGTGATTTCCACCATCAAGGCCGCCTGATCCAGACGGGGAGTTTTCCCCCTGGCGGGAACAGGATCAATGGAGGGGGTTTTTCTTTGGGCCGGTAAGAGTATAAAGTCCCGGCATGCGAACACTTCTTCTTTCCCTGCTGTTTTTGCTGCTGTCCTTTTTCGCTGTTTCCCCGGCTGCGGAGCCTCCGAACGGGTGCGCGCCGGAATTTCGCGCCCTGTTCGACAATGCGGTGGTCGAGTACAAGGGCACCGGCGGCAAGGACGTGCTGGTGGTTACCGATCCCCTGTGCTGGCACTGCCGTTTGGCTCACAAGCTGCTGGGCGAATACCCCGAACTCTACCGGTCCGTGAAGTTGTCCTTTTTCCCGCGCCGCAGTTCCATCGGTTCGGACATGGCAGCCTGGGTGCTTGAGGACGCGGTCGGGAGTGATCTATTCCCGAAGCTGCTTGATTTCGCATACAAAGATCTCAAGATGGCCAAGACGGATGATCTTGCCGAAGCGCGCATGATCATGCTTGTCCAGTTCACCGGAGCGTTCCCCTCCCTGGTTGAGGGGACCACCGTGCCGGAGCTGTACGTTCGTCTGCAGAAGGCGCACGAGGCACACGTGCAAAAGAGCGCGGACCTGGCCCGTGCGGTTCAATTTCCGGGTACACCGGTCCTTATTGTGGGCTCCACCGTCGTCGTGGGGTATGCCCCTGGTCCCTGGCTCAAGGTGTTGGAGGAATCCGAAGTCCTGCAAATAACCCGGTCGGGTGAGCGGAAAAAATCTCCGGAATGGGTGTCCGGCCCGAACCGTTCTTCGACAAGGGACGGTGAGGTCGGAGCCAGGGCCAGGAAGAGCGCAAGCGCTCTCAGGGCAATGGATTTCAATTGCATCGGCAGCTCTTGGGTTATGGATTTCCCCATCTGTCGTGGATTTCGGACAAGGCGGACAAAAGGGAAAAATAAGCCCCCGGCACAATCCTGTGCCGGGGGCTTTTCCTGTCTGTGGCTGTCGTCAATTTGTCAGCGGAGTTTCCGGGTGACTTCCTCGATGTCCTGCTTGCGCACCGCGTCCAGCGGGATGGAGCGGATATTTCCCTTGCCGAAGTCGATTCGCTTCAGGTCGATTTTCCTGACCCGGCGGTTGAACATGGTATGGTAATAGATGACCCGGTTTCTGGTGTCGTTGAGCACGGTGTATTGCGTGCCTGCGGGCAGCTTGGTCACGGCACTGCCGCTCGCCCCCTCGGACTGGGTGGCCGGGAGGTCGAAGCTGTCCAGGATTCGGAATACCTCCTGGACCGTGTCCTCGCCGCCGCTGGTTTCGCGTGCGGTCTGGACGAGTGCCGCAGCCCGGACGAAACGCGAAGGGGAGGTGTAGTCGCCCGGCAATCCCAGCATGCCGGAGCCTCCGGCCAGGGGCGTGATCGCCAGTTCGCCCCACTTCGTATTTTTGAACGGCGTGTTGGACTGTGAATCGGCGTGCAAATATGACCCACCTGAGCCGGTAATCGGCGTCGAAATTTGACCCACCCCGGCAAGCCCCTCAAGGTCACGAGAAAATCGTGACGGGAGGGCCAGCGAGGAGATGCTGACGGTGGAAACAATTCGAAAGATTAAGGTGGCCCATGACCGGCATGAGACGCCGATCAGGCAGATATCCAAGAATTTAAACATGAGCCGGAATACGGTCCGCAAGGTGTTGCGCTCGGAGGAGACGCGCTTCGAGTACAAACGAGCGATCCAGCCCATGCCCAAACTTGGTGAATTCACGACCTGGCTGGAAAGCGAGTTGGAGCGGGATGTCGGGCTTCCACGCAAACATCGACGCACGATCAAGGTCTTGTTTGAGCAGCTTCAGGGGCAAGGTTACGAGGGAGGCTATGATGCTGTCCGGCGTCATGTCTCCCGCTGGCGCGAAGCCGAAGGGCACAGGGTGTCGCAAGCCTTTGTCCCGCTGACTTTCGCCTCTGGAGAGGCCTACCAGTTCGACTGGAGCCACGAGCAACTCGAAATTGACGGCATGCCAATGACGGTCAAGACCGCGCACATGCGATTGTGCCATAGCCGGATGGTCTTCTGCTTCGGTTACCCTCGGGAGACCCAGGAGATGGTATTCGACGCCCATCAGCGCGGCTTTGCCTTCTTCGGCGGATCTTGTGGCCGAGGTATTTACGACAACATGAAGACCGCAGTGAACAAAGTTCTACGCGGCAAGCAACGCGAACTCAATTCCCGCTTCGAGCAGATGTGCACTCATTACCTGGTGGACCCCACGCTGTGTACGCCTGCTGCTGGCTGGGAAAAAGGGCAGGTGGAAAATCAAGTCCATCTGGTACGTACTCGTTTTTTATCCGGCAGATGGCGTTTCGGGAGCCTTGAGGAGTACAACGCCTGGCTGCTGGAGCGAGCTATTGGTTGGGCCAAGACTCAGGCTCATCCGGAGATTACGGACAAGACGATCTGGGAGGTCTTCCTGCAGGAGCGTGAAAACCTAATCAAGCCCGCAGCCCCTTTCGATGGCTACCGTATTCAGGAATGCCGGGTTTCCTCCACATGTCTGGTGCGGTTTGATCACAACCGGTACAGCGTACCCTGCGAGGCGGCTGGACAGGCGGCGCAGATCAAGGCGTACGCCGACCACATCTCGGTGATTCGCGATGGCCGGGTGCTGGCCGTACATACCCGCCGATTCGGCAGAGAAAAGACTGTCTATGACCCGTGGCACTACGTGCCTGTCTTGGAGCGTAAGCCCGGAGCGCTCCGCAACGGCGCTCCCTTCCAGGACTGGAGGCTTCCTGCGCCGATGGAGCAAATCCGTCTGTCCCTGCGGCGGCATAAGGACTGGGACCGACAGTTTGCGGGTATCCTGACAGCGGTGCCCAGCCATGGACTCCAGGCAGTAACCGACGCCTGCCAGGCGGCCCTGGACCAGAACACGGTGAGTCGGGACGTGGTCCTTAACATCTTGAACCGCTCCCGTGATCAAAGGCCAACCCAAGAGGTTTGCGTCCCCGATCACCTCAGGATCAAATGCGAGCCTGTGGCCGACTGCGGACGTTATGACCAGCTATTGGAGGCGAGCCATGCTTCGCAATGACATCTTGGCTTTGCTCAAAGAGCTCAAGCTGCATGGCCTGCGCGGAGCTTACGACGAGATGCTTGAGCACGGTCGTCGATCCGGGGCCACTCTGGAACGGTTTCTGTTAGATCTGCTCAAGGCGGAACAGGCCGAGCGCCGCGTACGCAGCATCCGATACCGCCTGGGGATCGCCAGATTTCCCGTGAGCAAAGATCTGGACGGTTTCGACTTCCAGGACTCGCACGTCGGTGAGGCCAGGATCAGGGATCTATACCAGGGCGGCTTCATGGAGAGCTGGATCAATGTGGTCTTTGTAGGCGGCACGGGCACCGGAAAAACGCATTTAAGCATCGCCATCGGCTCCAATGCCGTGCGCAACGGCGCCCGAGTGCGCTTTTTCAATCTGGTGGACCTCGTCAACCAGCTCGAGCAGGAAAAGGCGGACGGCAAGGCCGGACGGCTGGCCGAGACTTTGGCGCGCTTCGACTTGGTCATCCTGGACGAACTCGGCTACCTGCCGTTTTCCAGGTCAGGAGGCCAGCTGCTCTTTCACCTGCTCTCAAAGCTCTACGAGAGGACCTCGGTGCTGATCACCACGAACCTGAGCTTCGGGGAGTGGTCACAGGTCTTTGGAGACGCCAAGATGACCACGGCCCTGTTGGACCGCGTCACACATCACTGCGAGATCATCGAAACAGGCAATGAAAGCTGGAGGCTGAAACAAGGCAGGGGACAGCACCAAGGGCAGGACGCATAAGCGTCGGCGGCAGGGTCGGGAATTCCGGTCGCCCTCCGGGCTCCCTCCATTCCCGACCCTGCCGCCGCCCCCGGAAAAGCCTCCCCCCAACACCCGAAAATCACGTTCGGGGTGGGTCAAATTTCGACGCCGATGATGGGTCAACTTTCAACGCCGATTGACAGGCGTTCTTTGTTGTTTTTTGGAAAGTCTATGTTGAAACCAACAATCAAATAATACTGGCTTATGAAGATACCTGTTATTCGCTTTGCGCCTCCCCCCATCCTTTGGACCACTAATCGGTCATTTTAAGGTGGAGTCCGGCGTCCGAGTTTGTGCCTCCGTAGAGGCGGTTCACCGTAGCCGTTGTGGAGCGTAGCCCGTCCCCGTAGGGGCGGCCCGAAGGGCCGAGGGCGGAGCGGAACAACGGCTACCAGCCAATTCAATGCCCCTGTATACAGCAGCGGGAGTCCTTTTGTCCAACGAAGAATGAGCGCGTTCCTCGTTGTAGTAGTGAAAATACCGCGCCAACCCATGGTATAGCTCGATTCCATCAGAGTACGCCTTGGGATAAATATCCTCATATTTCACCGTCCACCACAGCCGTTCAATGAATACGTTGTCGATCGCGCGGCCTTTACCGTCCATGCTGATGGTGATGCCATTGCTTTGCAAAACGCTGGTAAATTCACGGCTCGTGAATTGTGCTCCCTGATCCGTATTGAACACCTCTGGCGTGGAGATGCGCAACGCCTTGTTCAGTGCATCCACGCAGAATGAACTATCCATCGAGTTTGATAGCTCCCACGCCAGCACAAATCGGCTCCACCAGTCTATCACTGCCACCAGATAGAGAAAGCCTCGCTGCATCGGAATGTAGGTGATGTCAGCGCTCCAGACTTGATTTTTCCTCTCAATGGCAATTCCTTTCAGCAGATAGGGAAACACGGGATGCTCCGAATTGGGGACACTCGTATGCGGCCCTGGAGTGATGGCTTGCAAGCCCATCAGTTGCATCAGTCGCTCAACTCGCTTGTGGTTGACTTGATGGCCTTGGGTCTTCAGCCAATCCGTCATGCGTGGCGAGCCGTAATCCGGCTGACGCAGGTACTGCTCGTCGAGAAGACGCATCAAGCCCAAATTCTCATTGGATTGGGCTACCGGCTTGTAGTAAAAGCCCGAACGGGAAATGCCTGCCAGCCTACATTGTCGCCGAGTGGAATACTTCCGATCAGGTTTGATCCACTGGCGGCGAAGTTCAAGCGGCAGGCTTACAACTTTTTTTCAAGCCATTTGATATCCATCTTGAGCCGACCGATCTCCTCAAATAGAGGAGCGGTTACTTCCTCCTGGCTCTTGGCCTTCTTGCCGCTGGAAAAAATATCCTCGGCGTTTTTAAGGAGCTGCCGCTTCCACATGGAAATTTGATTGGGATGCACTTTATGCTCCGCAGCCAGTTGCGCCAACGTTTTCACGCCACGAATTGCCTCAAGTGCGATCTTGGCCTTGAACTTGTCAGAATGTTTCCGTCTTGTGCTGCTCTTTGTCATACGTCCTTCCTTATCGGTTTAAGGACGCTGATTCCACCTTAACCGGTGGTCCGAATTTTGGGGGAAAGCGCACTTCGCCATGCTCATGATTATATATTTCGAGATTGCTACAATGGTCCCGATGACGACTTTGATCCTCCTAGTAAAGCCACTGTATCATTTGGCTTATCTAGCTATTTTGAAAAGACATTCTTTCGTTATACAGGCTTCTACTCGCAGCAAATTCAAATGAAAATCGATGATCTAAAAGCAGTGTATTACAGCATCGGCGATCCTGAGTTTTTAACGCGATATGGGAAAGATGACACTTGTGCAGATTACAATATGGTAGACGTCACTCTCCGTGAGATTTTAGAATTTTGCGAAGAAGAAATGAGGTTAAGGCGCAAGAATTTATTCGTTTTTTGGCGATTCCGTTTAAAAAACCAATTTTCAACCTTCTGCTAATTCAAGGAGTGTATATCTTTGCCAATTGATTGTTGTAGTACCCTTCGGCCTTGAGGGGACTATAAAAATGGCCCCGATTTGGTCGGGGCCTTTTTTTTACTACATTCGGCAAGTGGGAAATAGCCAAGAATCAGCAGGGGGTTGACCAATGAGTAATCGACTTGACCAAAAGCGCGAAGCGCGCTTGTCGTGTTATTCATCGTTCCTGTTTCTGAGGATGTGCCAATCAAACCAAAAAGCAAAATCCTCAGTGCAGTTAAAAAGGATTGGCAGAGCGCCAAAGTAGCAGATGTAGCGGATAAAATTGATAAAGACAGTGACCGTCTCGTTATCGAAGAAGAGCATAATTTGGTACAGCAGTTCATTCAACAATAGCATGCCAAAGAGCATTAATGCCCCGCAAAGCAAGAGTAGTTTTTTTGGTTCCTCGACGTTTGATGTGGATTTTTCATGAAGCCAGTAACTCCTTGATGGGAGCGCCGATCAGGTAAATCATGGTGATGAAAGTTTTCACGTTTCTATACCCCCTGGCTCGCGATCTCGCCGCTTGGAAGAGGCCGTTGAGTCCTTCAAGCCTGGCGTTCGACAGTAGCGACTCCCACCGGCGCAATATGCGCGGCAGGTGCTCCCGGAATGTCCCCAGTGCCTTGCGTACGGGTTTGAGCAAGTCCGATTCCCCAGCCAACTCCTCGGCAAAAGTAAAGAATCTGGTCGCTCTCCATTTGGCTGCCTGCTTGGTGTCGGCCAGACGCACCCAGCGCAGCAACTCTTTCACCCGAAACGCCGTGGCTGTGGCCAAACCCCGTTCTTCCAACTCCTTCAAGGCCTCTTTCTGTTCCTCAGTCCGTCTTGTCTCCAAGCCTTTGAGAACCGCCCAGCGCGTGCCCTTCGGCAAGGCAAACTCCTTGGCTTCCAGCCGTCGAACCTCATCCAACGCCTTGGTGAAAAGCTGGACGACATGGAACCAGTCCACCGTGACGGACGCGTTCGTGAAGGTTTTTCCGGCCGCAGACAGGAAGGCTGGTGACATGTCGCAGACCACCTCAATGACGTTGTCCGGATTGCCTCCCCGGTTCTTGAGGAACTTGGCGAAAGCCCCAAGGCAGGCCTTCCCCTTGCCGGGTGTGGCGAAGATCACGGGTCGGGTCTCCCGGTCCATATCCACAAAGATGGTTACGTAATGATGCCCGCGCTTGGTCGCTGTTTCATCAAGGCCGACCCCACATAGGCCGCTGAGATCAAGCTTGCGCATGGCCTCAAAGACGTAATGCCGGACTACGCGCCAGATGCGCTGGTCGGTGACGCCAACGTACCGGGCGACGGTCTTTACAGGCATCTCACGGGCCAGAAGCATGACCGCCTGCTCGAAAAGCAACGTAAAGCCGCTCCCTTCACGAGCCCAAGGGACATTCACTCGATGGATGCCGTGCTCGGGACATTTGACGCGTGGGACCCGGGCCTTGATCAGACAATGGTGCTGGAAGAAGTTGAGGTGCCGCCATGTAAATTCCTTGAAATCATGAGCCTTGCAAAGAGCTTCGCACTTCGGGCACGGGTATGTCGATCCGCGATCCGCCTCAACCTCAAGCCGCAACTCGCTGGGCTGCTTTTCCAGATCCAGCGCTTGACCGACCACCTTCCAGGGTTCGGTAAGGCCGAGTCCCAACGTAAGAAGATCATTCGCATTCATAGGCAGTCACCTCCCATTGGAGGTCTTGAGCTATCGCACAGTCGGAGTTGTAGTCAATGAAGTCAAATTCCACACGCCGCGTCGAGGAACCATTTTTTTCTTCGGCTTTTGTTCATATACCAACCTCGTTCTAGGAAAATATCTAATTGGAAAGACTATAGCAACCAACTCAGTAAAGGCAGATCGTTTTTTTAAGAAGGCAAAGTGGACTAGCAACCTGAGAAAATATTTTACCCACAAGAAGAACCCTCTATTTGCATGGACAAACAGGGGGTTATGTCCATTTTCAGGCGTTTCCGTCAACATTTATGGAAAACGTCTTGTGCTGTTGGGGGGGGCTTTCTTTTCTATCATATTGAAACCATGATAGAATAAGGCATTGAGGTGTTGTGTCGGTTTCCCAGGGGCCTTTTCAAGAACCCCTGTCGCCTCATCGGGGGAAATTGTCGGTCAGGGCCACGGAGCGGTCCGGGTCGAACCAGATGGCTGCCACGCCGTCATGATGGCGTTGCAGAAAGGCACGGCCCTTGTCCGGTCCCATGATGAAAAGGGTGGTGGCCAGGGCATCCGCCAGTTCCGCGCTGTCCGCGATGACCGAGGTGCCGATGGAGGCATGGGCGGACTTGAGGGTCGCCGGATTGATGATGTGGTGCAGGCGTTCGGCCATGCCGTCATGCTCCACGGTGACAAACTGCTGGTAGTCGCCTGATCCGCAGACGCTCTGTTCCCGGATGGAAAGGGTGGTGAAGAGTTCCCGACTGCGCGGATTGCGTATTCCGATTTTCCAGTCCCGGTTCCCGAAACAATACAGGTCACCGCCCGCTTCGACGATACCGCTTTTCACGCCCTGTTCCCGGAGCACCCGGACCGTGGCGTCGATGATGGTACCCTTGGCGATGCCGCCCATGTCCAGGGCCATGCCGGGCAGTTCGAGTCGGACTCGTCCGGTCTCCGGGGCCAGCTTTACCTTGCGGTAATCCACCAGCTTTCGTTTGCTTTCGGCCAGGGAAGGGGCCAGGGCGTAGTAGAAATTGGCGGTGGTCAGTGCGCCGACCGTGGGATCGAAGACCCCGTCGGATTGGCGACTGATGACCAGGGCTCGCTCGATCAGATCGTACACGCGCCGGGTGGGTTTGACCCAGGTGTGGCCCGCGCCCGCGTTGATTCTTTGGATGGAGCTGTCCCGGCTGCGGAAATCGTAATCCGACTGGAGCAGACACATGGCGGCCATGGCCTGCCGGGCGGCGCGATCCGCGCCCTGGCGGCTGTCGGCGGCCAGGGTCAGGTGGACGATGGTGCCCATGGCCACGTCGGTGAAGCGGTAGATGCCGTTTTCCCCGGCAGGCGTCGTCCGGGTTGTGCCGAGCACCGCAAAGGCGGGAACGGCCAGTCCTGCCGCCAGGATTAGAGCCAGTGCGCGGGCTGTCATTGGGCTGAAATGGCCCTTGACCCGGAGGGCGGACGCGGCCAGCGGGACGCAGCACAGGGCCCCGGTCAGGGCGGCCAGTTGCAGGGGCGGGGCAATGGCATGCAGGGACGGTATCAGCCAGCCGCCCAGCAGGGGGCCGAGCAGGAATCCGGTCCCGGCCACCAGTTGGGTCGTGCCGAATAGGCGGCCCTGGCGCGTGGAGAGGGAGGCGGTCAGGGCCATGGACGGGGGCACGGAAATGGCTGAACCCAGCCCCATGACACTCCCGGCCAGGAGAAAGTGCCAGTCCGCGCTGCCTTTGCCGAGCAGAAACATGGCCCCGGCGCTCAGGAGCATGCCGGACAGGGTCAGGACCTCGTTGCTTCGGTCCCGGAGAAATCTAGCGGCCACGGGCAGGGCCAGGGCGGTTGCCAGACCGGGTACGGCAAAGAGCAGGGCCACCCGCATCCCCCGGCCCAGGACCGTGGTCAGCAGGATGGGGTAGAAGGCGGCCAGAAAACCGAGGCCCAGGGTCCGTCCGGTCACGGCCAGCAGCAGGGCGCCGAGGTTCACGCCGTCCCTGCGGATGTGCTCCGGTTTGGGCGGGGTCATTGTCGTGAGTCCGGCGGGCAGGAGCAGTCCGGTGAGCAGGGTGCCCAGCGCCATGCAGGCGGACACGGCGAGCAGCACCGGGCCGGGGCTTCTGTCCAGGTAGAGCAGGCCACCGAGCAGCGGCCCGGCGCAGACCGCCACGCTGAAGCCCATGGCTTGCAGGGCGAAGTGGTGAGACAGGGAGGATTCCTCCGCATTGCTCCCCATGGCGGCCAGGGCCACGGGGCGGTGCAGGCCGGAGAGCAGCCCCAGCAGGAACTGGATGACATACAGGGTTTCCAGGCCCGGAGCGATGAGGTGGAGCAGGGGCACGAGCGTCCCCAGGGCGGGCACGCCGATCAGCAGCGGCCGTGGACCGATCTTGTCCGAGAGCACGCCGCTCAGGGGTGCGGCCAGCAGTTTCGCCAGATAGTATCCGGCAAAGGCGCTGCCCAGCCAGGCCCCGCTGATTCGGGCGTCCAGGCTGGCCAGGGGGATGACAAAGGCAAAGAGCGCGACCCCGAGGGTGGTGAAAAACCCGTTGACCAGGATACCGGCCATGACCGCGCGTTGAGTCGGACCGTTGCCCGGATTGTCCTTCATGTCCATTGAGCCGAATTCCTGCTGTCCGTGGTTTGCCGTGACGTTTCAAGGGAGGGAGCCCCTTGGCACGGGAGGTTCTGATATAGCCTCCCGTCTTCCTTCCGTCAAAGGAGGGAATGCAGATGCCGAGGGATGGCACGGGACCGGACCCTGCGTCAGAACCGCTACGCATGAGCAAGGGAAGGAAAAGGGACCCGCACGACGGTGCGGGTCCCTTTTTTTGTTTCGGGATACCTCCGGCCGCAATGCGTCTACCCTCCGGCCTGGGAGAAGTAGAAGTTCACGCCGTCCTTGAACCCGCCCTCGAAGCCGCCCAGGTCGATGTCGGGTTCCTTGAGCTTGTCGTACATTCCCTTGGCTGCGCGGCCCTTGTCGATGACGCTTGAGCCCGTGCCGGAGTAACTGCCCTCCAGGTCGGAGCCGCCCACGCCGCGCTTGACCTCGAAATCGTCCACCTTGACCGAGCCGGAGAATCGGTCCGCCAGTCCCAGGGTGAACTTCTTGGCCTCGGCCATGATCTGCTTGTAGTCGTCCAGCTCCAGGGAGAACGCGCTCACTGCCCAGAGGGACGAGCTGACGCCCACCAGACCGCCGGTGATGTAATCCAGGCCGTCCTTCCACAGGTCGCTGAAGACCCGCTCGACCATGGCCCCGCGTTCGCCGGTGTCCAGGACCGCGATGGTTTCAAAGGTGTTCGGGTCGACCTCCAGCCAGGCCCAGCGCGGGACCCCGTTGACCATGGCGGGCTGCGACGGAAAGAGTATCGTTGCCGGACTGTCCGTGAGCAGTTTCAGGACGCGCTCGGGCATGGCCGCCTTGAGCTGGTCCGCCATGCCGTAGCGGGCGTTTGCGGTCAGCCACAGGAATTCCGTGTCTGCGGCAAAGTGGGGCAGCATCTCGAAGAAGCCTATGGAGCCGGGCAGGACGTCCGCTTCCAGCCGGGAGGCGAAGATGCCGCTTGCGATGTTGAACCCGTGCCGGGCCTGATCCGTGACCCCGGCGGAGGGGTGGACCTGGTTTGCGGTCTGCCGCAGGTCGATGGCGGTGCGTACCGGGCTGTCCTTGGCGGCCCGACTCACCGTAACCACGATGCAGCGCGGCTTGGTGATTCGTCCGACTACCAGTTTCATGGTTTTTGCCAGATTCGATTCGTATTTGCTCTGGGCGCAGACGAACCGGTACAGCATGTTGCGCGCATACCATTTCAGGGCCGAGAGGTTGTCCGGTGCTTTTTCGCCCTTGTGGACGGCCTGCATGATCTTGTCCAGCCGTTTGACCTCTTCCATGCGCATGTCCGGCAGGTTCAGGCCCAGGGTGTGGAACCGGTCCACGATGGATTCTCCCTCCTGCAACCACCGCTCGAAGGTCAGCTTGCCGAAGCCCAGGTCGATCTGGATGCGTTCGCCCACGATCTCGTATTCGCCGGTGTCCAAGGTCTCGCTGCCGATGGTTCGTTTGTCGTTGCCGTCGAATATCGCCTTGACCACGGGGCCGGTTTTTTGGCCGACCACGGTGTAGCCGATATCCACGGCCCCACGCGACAACTCGGGCAGGGTCGGGTTTGCGGTGAGCAGGTAGATGGATTCCACGCCCGAGGCGTCGGTGTCTCCGGATATGGCGTCGGACAGTTCTCGTCCCGCCTTGCTCTGGCCGCCCTTTTTCGATTTGACCAGCAGGTTGACGGTTACGGTGGCGGATTTTTCCGCCGGGGAGATGTCACTGGAGAGAATCTTCCCGATCAGTCCGCGCAGTTTGGCCGCTGGTTCGAGGAACGGGGCCACGAGTACGTGCCGGTTGCCCTTGGCGTCATGGTAGAGCAGGGCGGGGAGCGAACTCATGGTCGCTTCGGACACCCCGGCCATGGAAGCCAGCCGTGCCAGCCCTTTGTCCGTGACCGCCACGGTCACGCGCCGGGTAGTGATGCCCTGGCGGGCCAGCATGATCTCGGCCATGCGGGCCAGGTCGCCTTCGCTGCCCCAGTTCTGGGTGAGCACGGCCTGGGGCGCGAACAGGTGTTGCCAGCCCATGCCGACGGTGGGCAGGTAGCGGACCGCGCCCAGCCGTTTTTTGAGAGTGGCAAGGTCCTTGATGGCCGCGAAGTCCTTGAGACCGGGGCCGGTGGCTTCGGGTACGGGCACGTTGCGGGCGGGCGGCGTCTTGCCGTCACCGTCCATGACCTTGGGCCGGTAATGGCCGGGCCGCTCGAAGCCTCGGGCCTCTCGCTGCCGCCTGATCTTGGTCACGGCGGCGTCAAGTTCCGTCATGTAGCTGGAATTGTAGTCGTATTCCACATCCAGTCGGCGCACCAGGAGCCGTTCCTGTTTGTATTGGTCGGTGTCCAGGGGGTGGGCAAGGGAGGGGAAGAGGTTCGAGGTCAGCAGCCAGTTGTCGGGATCGGTGTCACCGTGAGGCAGCTTGAACACGATCAGGCCGCGCAGACTGCCGCCGTCCGGGACCACGGTATTGTCGGTGATGCCGAAGACCAGGGCCTCGGTGGTTGAATGGGGCGGCATGGTCCCGATGGGAATGAGGGCGTTGGCCGTGGCGAACCCGGCCAGCCCCTTGGACTTGCCGAAGTCCGGCATGACCGCTTCCTGTCCGGGCGCGGGTTCTTTGTACCCTTTCTTTTTCAGGATGAATGCGTCGGACATGGCCGTGGATTTGCCGTCTTTGGCGTCAAAGAGGGTGATGTCCGCGACATAGAAGTCTTCGTCGTCGCCGTATCGCTCCAGGGCGTTGATCACGAGACTGATGCCGTCGCCCCGCAGTGCGTCCGGCGGTTCGCTGACCGTCGGTGCCTTGGCCGCCTTGTCGTCCAGGGGGATGACCACGCCGCCGCCCCTGACATCCACCACCAGCTCGCCCAGTCCGGCCTCCTTTGCCGCCTGTTCCGGTACCCGGAAGACGAGTCGGATGCGGTTGTTGGAGCCGGGGGAGAGCATGGTCGGGGCCAGGAAACCGAGGGGCAGCAGGCCGGTGACGTTGTGCAGTCGCACGCCCAGAGCCCCTTCCCTGGTGTTCAGGCGAAGGGAGAACCGTTCTGCCGGGTTGAGGTTGAGCAGGGCCTGGACCTTGGAGATGAAGTCCGCTTCCACGATGCGGAAGACCGAACCGTCGCCCGCTTCCTGGGTACCGATCTTCTTGACGTCCTTCACCTCGCGGATGGCGAGGGCAAAGGTGTCGGAGAGTTTGATCGGGGGCTGGGTGGGCAGGGTGCTGACGCGGTCGATTCCGGCGGCCATGGTGCCGACCAGGGGGATGTCCGCGTGCCCGTAGTTGGTGTCGTAGTAGTGCAGGGACATCTGCTTCATGATCCCTTCCGGGACCAGAAAGACCAGGGCTCCGGCCACGGGTTTGCCGGGTGGGATGGCCACGGCGTCCTCACCCGGCATGATCAGCGGGGCCTCGGTCAGCCAGGTGACCGGAGACACGGGGGTCATGGTCTGGTTGTTCCAGCGCAGGAAGAGGTGCCGCTTGAGGTCGGGAATGACATAGGTGGGGACCATCATCACTTCCTTGCCCGTGGTGGCCGTGTCGTTGCCCACCCAGGCGGCGGGGTGATTACTGCCGTCGGGATAGACGAGCACCTTCTGCTTGGGCAGGATATTTTTCATGTCCATGGTCAGGACCAGATAGCGGGAGCCGGTGGGCGGGTTCAGGCCGCGCAACCGGTTCATGAAGAACGCCTCGCGCACGGTGAAGGACGCGGCCTTGTTTCCGCCGCTGACACCCATGGGGATGCGTTTGCCTATCTTGGCATCCCGGATGGGGACCGAGTCGCCCGTGACCATGGCGGCCACCTTGGGATCGTACCGTTCCCGGACCTGGGCCAGGGAATGGGAAATGGCGGCCGGGATGGCGATGGTATCGTCGGTCTTGAGCGCGGGCATGACCGCCTGGGCGGCACTGGCGAAGGTCAGGTTCCTCCCCGACTTTTCGCGGTGCTTGAGGGTCACTTCCACGATGGTTTTCACGTCCTTTTGGGCGGTGGACGGCTTTTTGATGTCCTGGATCATCACCTCGAATGCCTTGGCCAGCTCGGCCGGGTCCTCGGTCAGGATGGAGCTGCCGCCCGAAAGCTCTGCCGCGTGGGTGAAGGGAGCGGGATTCAGGGCACCGATGCCCACCCAGAGGCAGTAGATGCCTTCGTCCTTGAGCTTGGCAAGGGTGGTCTCGAACCAGAGCCTGTTCTCGTCGTCCACCTCCAGAGCGGCGTCGGTGATGAAGAGCATGTAGCGTTTGTTGGAGGGGATGGCGGCCTGGATCTGGAGCACGGCCTCGACGGCGCCCGCGATGTCCGTGCCGCCGTCCGGGTCGAGGTCGGTGAGCGCGGCCAGCACTTCGCCCATGTTGGCGGTGGTAACCTGCTCAATGGCGTTTTCATCCCGGAAGCTGACGGCCTGGGCGAGCACATCGGGCGGCAGGGCCGTGAAGAAGTCGTGCAGGATGGTCTTGACCTTGTCGATGCGGTAGTCGCACCCGGCCATGTCGGGCGTGATGTTCATGGACCCGCTGATGTCCACCATGCAGGTGATCACGGGCACGTCCGAGGGGCGGCCCTTGGTGGGGCGGGTGTACCGGGCGGTGAAGGTGTTGCTCAGGTTCGAGCTGATGATTGCGAACGCCTTGTCCAGGGCCGTGGGGTCGCTGGCCGCGTAGTATCGCCCGCCCGAGAGCGAGGCGATGCGGTCCAGGGTGTTGACGTCATGCCCGGAGCCGAAACCGATGGTGAAGACCGGAATCTTCGCGCCGCCGACCATCTTCAGGACTTCTTCCTTGGTCGCCTGACTGCCGGGGCCGGTGTCGTTGTAGTTGGCGTCGAATCCGTCGGTGAACAGGAGCAGGGCGGGCCGCTTGGCCTCGTTGAGCATGCCCAACCCGAGCAGCACGGCGTCATTGAGACAGGTCGCGCCGTTGGCCTTGACCCCGACCAGTCCCTTGAGGGCTTCGCCTTTGGTGGTGCCGGGGATGGTTTTGGGCTTGGTATCGAAATCCACCACCCGGACCCTGGCGGTGTCGGGCAGGGTTTCGATGAATTTTTTTTGTGGCGGCCAGGGCGTTTTGCATCTGCCCCTTCATGGACCCGGAGGAGTCCACCAGCAGGACGATGTCCAGCGGGATTTTTGTCCGTTTGACCGAGAGCGTTTTACCCGCGCTTCCGCTCTCCTTGATATCCAGGGAGGCGGGCGTGGGCACGATGGATTTGGCGTCCGCGCCCTGGAGCGAGAAGGTCACTTCGGCTTCGCCGCCTTTGGGGGTTATGGTGTTGATCTCTATGCCCGACCCGCTGTCGTCGCCGAACACGGTGGTCATGGCCAGGGGCCAGTCCAGGACGGTCTCTTTGCCCGAATGCACGGGAACGAATTGTGCCCTGATCGCGGTGGCCTTGTCCTGCTTGACGGGCATGACCTCCACCTGCCACAGCCCGGCGGGCAGCAGGAAGTAGGCATCCCCCTCGGGAGTGACGTCACCCGACTCGAATCCGGTGCCGGAGGGAAATTCCGGGTGTTCGACATGGACCACACTGAACCGGTTGGCGGTCAGTATCCTGGCCAGACCGTAGGGGACGTTCTTGATGCGCAACGCCCCGAGTTTCTCGCCCATGACCACCTTGGGGACGGGGAAGGGATGTTCGATCAGTTCCACCCGGACGTCCGTGGCGGGCGAACCCGCATTGGTGAACAGGCTGTAGGTGCAGGTGCCTGCCTCTTGGGGGATGGCGTCAATGGAAAAGCGGTTGGCCCGGCTGGCGTCCATGCTCCACTGGCCGTTTATGGTCCGCTTGTAGGCCCCGGACCGCATGGTCAGCTCTGCGGTCAGGGCGAATTCGCCCTGGGGCACCGTGACGGACAGGCTGCGGAATTTGCCGCCGGGATTGTCCATGAAGAACCGGATTTCATTGCGGCCGTCTCCGCCCAGGGAAAAGGTCAGAGGCTTGCCGGGAACGATGCGCAGGGTCTTGACCACGGTGAGTTGCATGCCGTCTTCCAGCGACGCCTGGCACCACCAGACCTCGCCGTTGCCCATGTCCTTTCTGAATATCGCACTGTCCGGTTCCCAGCGCAGAAGTTCGGCACCGATGGATTCGCCGTATGCCTTGAGCTGCTGCCGTATGGCCGCCTGCTCCCGGTCGCCCCGTTCGAGTTTGAGGTACCAGATGTCCCCTTTGAGCACCTCGGAACGCAGGCCTCCCCCGGCGGGGATGGCCATTTCCGTGATCGAATTCAGTGTGAGACTGGAGTCGGTGTAGGCTGCCATGTCGCCCAGGGGATTGAAGGCAGGGGCGGATGTGTCCGCGTGGACAGCGGCAGGGAGGCACAGCAGGGCAATGCTCATACAGAGGAACCATGATAGACGGCGAGCCATGGCGAATCCTTTGGTTGAAGATATGTGCTTCTCTACATAGCAAAAAATGGTGATTATGCAATGACCTCCCTCCAGAACCGTCGGGAGTTGGCCGGACAGCGGTTCGGATGCGGGGTGACGGTATGATTTTTGTTTGATGATTCAGCGGGATGTCGTTGTTCGATTCGGCATTTGTTCTGCCGTCCGCAAGGGCCGGTAATTTTGCCCCTTGCGCCTGATACAATGCCCGGTTGCACTGACGTTGATTTTCGTTTAATCGACTCACTGGTCGGCAGTTCACCCAGGCGTCGCCGCCCTTACGGGAGCTAAACCTGCCATTTTTTCATTCCACCCGACACCTTGTCCCCGTGCCGAGTCGGAAGCCGGCGACCACCGATAATTCCATTTTTTGGCTAGGCGCGAAAGCGAGGATAAGTCATGTCCAAAGTCCCTTTGCCGTTTTACGCAAACGACGTCTCGGACCTGGCCCGCAGTCTGCGGCGTCAGTTCGAACGTCTGGATCACCTGCCTTCCCATGTGGAGATGCTCAATCTGCTGGCAAAGTCCGGCGGGTGCCGTAATTTCCAGCACTTCAAGGCGCAGCAGGACGATGCGGCGCGTGCCGTTCCCCGGCCGCAACCCGCCGAGGTAAATCACAAGCTGGTCAAGCGGCTGGTGCGTTTCTTTGATGACCGGGGGTGCCTGATCCGGTGGCCCAAGAAGTATTCCCAGCGCATGCTCTGCCTGTGGGTGCTGTGGTCTCGGCTGACGCCGAAAACGGTGTGGTCGGAGCGTGAGATCAGCGAGTTGCTGGAAGGGTTGCACCGGTTCGGCGACCACGCCCTGCTGCGCCGCGAACTGGCGGATCGGGAGTTCGTGACCCGCACTCCGGACGGCAGCGAGTACCGGCGTATCGAGAAGCAACCCCCGGCAGAGGCCATGGAACTGTTTCGGCTGGTCAGGCACAGACCGGCGTAGCGCGAATTGGGTCCGGTCGGCCCGTTCCTTAAAAATAGGCGCATTTTCAGAATTCTGTTGCCATTCGAAAAATTCAGCTTAATATAGAAGGTTCCCACTTGTAGCTGGAGGGTGGAGCCATGCGGGAAAACAAGCTGGAATGGATGCTCAGGACGTTCAACGGCCTGGACGGCGAAGAGAAAAAGACTTTCTACAACCATGTCAGACGGATATTGGGTGAACTGCTCCCCATATCCGACCATCTCGATGACATCCGGGAAGCCCGGTTCGCTGACGGACCGGTGTGCCCCCGTTGCGGCAGCGACAAGATCAAGCGCAACGGCACGTACGACGGGCGGCAACGCTACCTGTGCTATTCGTGCAAGCGGACGTTCAACGATTGGACCGCGACACCCATGGCCGGGACGCATTTCCCTGACAGGTGGATGGAATACATCCAGCTCATGCTTGAGGGGAAAACCCTGAAGAAGTGCGCCGAGGCCTTGGATATCAGCATCACTACCGCGTTCTATTGGCGGCACAAGGTGCTGCACGCCCTGTTCAAGCTGGGGGACGGGCAAAAACTGACCGGCATTCTCGAAACGGACGAGACGTACTTCCTTGAATCCTACAAAGGTAAGCGCGACTTGACGTTCAGGAAGGCCCGCAAACGGGGCGGCAAGGCCGCGAAGCGCGGCATCTCCAAGGAGCAGGTGGCGGTCATGGCGGTTATATCCAGGGACGGCAGCATCGTCTGCAAGACATCCGGGCGAGGCGGCACCACGCCGGAAAAGATACACGACACCGTAGGAGATGTCCTCGACCCGAAAGCGATCCTGGTGACGGATGCGGCGGCGGCTTTCCGCAAGTATGCGGAGCAAAACGGGATGCAGCACGTATGGGTCAATCCCAACCAGGGCATACGCAAGCAAGGTATCTACCACATCCAACGGGCCAACGGATACCATTCCCGCTTGAAGAAGTGGATGCGCCGTTTCAACGGGGTCGCCACCAAGTATCTCAACCACTACCTGTACTGGTTCAGGTTGCTTGAACAGACCAAGGATATTAGTGAGCGCAGCAGGCGTAAGAAGTTGTTGCTGATGTCTTGTCGTAAGATGGACAGGTTGACCACTGGATCATTCCCCATCCCTGAAGCGGTATAATATCTTTTGTGTACTGGAATTTTTTAACCTATCCACTTGTTGGAAGACCAACAATCTCTCCTATGATCAGAAAATATCTATGAAATGTAAATATATCCTAATCTGAGCGATTCTCCAGCCTGACACAACATCAAAGCTGGCATATCACCTTGTTTTTGTTTACAATCACATCCAGTCACTACGTCATGAACGTTTCACCCATTTGGTGGAGGGCTGGATGTCCAACTCAAAGAGAACCAAAGCAAAATTCATCGACGATGTCCAAGTCACGAACGACTGTCTGACAAGCCGGGCCGGGCTCAACCTCTTTGCTCGCTACATTCGTGGCATTGGTCTTTTCCCCCACATCAACCGCCTTTTCGGCTCCATGCGCAAGAACCCCAAGGGCACGCCCATCGATGAACTTTTCAAGCAGGTGCTCTGCTTCCTCTTTGACGGCACCAGCCGTCACTTGGCCCACTTTGATGTCCTGACCAAAGATCCGGGCTACGCGGCTGCCATCGAAACAGACATCAAGAGCATGGCCTCATCGCACACCGTCAAGCGGTTCTACCAATCATTCTCCGCACAACGGACCTATCTTTTTCGCCGTCTGTTGCAGCAACTCTTCCTTTGGCGACTCAGCATGACCAGCCCAGAAGTGATCGAACTGAACATCGACACCATGGTCATGGATAACGACCAAGCGCCGAAGCGTCACGGCGTCAAGCCCACCTACAAGAAGGTTCTGGGCTTTCAGCCTCTCCAGATGACCTGGGGCCGCTACATTATAGACGCCGTGTTCCGTGGCGGCGACAAACACTCTCTCAACGGCGACTCAGCCCCGAAGATGATCCGTCACGTGGTGCGCATGATCCGTACCCGCTACAGCAAGACCGTACCCATCATCATTCGCATGGACTCCGGATTCTTCGACCAGGAGCTCTTCGACGAGATGGAGCGGCTGGATATCGGTTTCATCTGCGCAGGCAAGTTCTATAGCGACATCAAGGCCATGATTGGGGCACTTCCCGAAACCGCCTTTCAGCATCACTTCGGCAAAACCGATGAGGATGTCTGGCAGTGCTACGAGTTCTGCGACCGCCGCAAGTCCTGGGAAAAGTCCTTCAGGACCATCTTTTGGCGACCTTTACTGGAAGAGAAGCAGTTCCTGCTACCCGGATCAAGACCAGGCACCATCGTCTACACCAACCTTGGCATGGATAGTGTCGTGGATCAGCAATTGCAGGAGGCTGGCCTCGCGTTCATGGCCGAAACCGATGCCATCATCCACTCCTACCACCAGCGGGGCGCGGACGAACTGGTGCACAGGGCGTTCAAGGATTTCGGATTCGAGGAGTTGCCGTTCCAGCGCTTCGTGCCCAACGCCGCCTTCTATTACACCATGCTCCTCGGCTTCTTCCTGTTTGAAGCGTTCAAGGAAGATGTGAGTGAGCCGGTGGTACCGGTCAAGTCTTTCCCGACCACACTGCGTCGCACCTTGGTGGACGTCGCCGCCAAGGTGGTGTCCCATGCTGGCAAAACCGTACTCAAGGTCACGGCGATCGCCATGGAATCGTTGCGTTTCAAAGAACTGTGGGAGCGCTGCCTGAGCGCTCCAAAATTCGTCTGGACCTGATCTGAACGCCCCGCTCCATGTCCAGCGATGGGAGAGGTGCGTCCAATTTCCTGAAAAATCTGGTATCACAACCGAAACGAGTGGCATTTTCACGCTTCAGCGATCAAGCTGTCCCCATTCGCACCATTTTTGGAGTCAATCTTCTTCCGGTTTCTGCCGAGGAAGGCTTCAATGAGACCCCTCCGCTCGATTTAGGTACTCGACTTTCGGGGTTGAGCTCTACCCTTCAACGCACTGTGCTCTTTGACAATGTTGCCTGCTGAATCCGTAGAGATAGAATGCCCGTTGCAACGCTTCGGCCAGAATCGTCTGCACCAACTCTTCCGCAACCTGCTTGTTTTCCATCAAATGTAGCATCGTCAGCGTCAAAATGCGTTGCAGCGCCTCCACGTATTCCAAATCGCGCACCTCTTCGCAGCACGCATGAAAGAGCAGGCCAAGTGTTCGCGGGTCGTCGTGGCGACGCTGCTCCAGGGCAAGAAAGAGGTAGCGCAGCATGACGATGGTCGTATGCGCGATCAGCGAGTCGAAATCCCTGGCCTGGCAGCCTTTTTCCAACTCCAGGTGCTGCTTGGCCGTGCGGAAGAAGACCTCGATGTCCCAGCGCTTCCCATAGATGCGCACCACGTCGGCCTCAGGCAGTTTGCTGTCCGTGGACAGCAGGGCCAGCCAGTCCTTTTTGTGCTTGTTGCGAACAAAGACGATGCGTGCGGGCTTTTCATCCTTCATGGTCACAAGCGCGTTGGCCAGGACCCGCGCCCGCCCCCGGCGCTTTCGCAGCCGCCTGTAGATTTCATCCGCGCTCAGGCGCCCCCCCTCGAATCCGTAAAGAACCTTGGGCGTGCGCTTGATCATGCAGATCACGTGGATGTGCTCGCGGGCCTGGCTGATGATGGCGGGCATGCCGAACCAGCTGTCCATGAGCAGGTATCTGGCCTGGACTCCAGCGGCCAGGGCGCGTTTGAGCATCGGCCCGATCAGCTCAGTGGCCTTGCAGATCGCCTCTTTGCGTCGCTTGGCCCCGCATGAACGGTTGTCGAGTTGTTTGGTGACGCCCTGATAGCGATTTTTCTCCTTGGCGGACGACAACAGCGCGAAGTCCAGCGGTGCGAGCGTGGCGCCGTCGGACCAGCACAGGCTGAGAAGCCGGTACCCTTTGAGGAAGCCGTTTTGGGTATGATCGAAGACGCGGGCCAGCAACTCGACTTTCTTGGAGCGCGGCCGTTGGAGCGTTGAATCGTCAAGGATCAGCACGTGTTCGCGCTCCTGCGAGGTGAGTTCCTGAAGCATGGAGCAGACGCGGGCCGCCAGCAGAAGGAGAAAACGCCGCCAACTGAAGCGGCTGGAGCGCATGAATTCGTAGACGGCGTCTTTGCCAAAACCGGGGCTGTCCCGGGTTGCGAAGTATCGATATAGGTTGAGGCGATGGAACGGAAGCGAGAAAAGACAGGATAGCAGGACGGCCGGAGGAGCTCCTTTTGCTTTGGTGAAACCGCATCGATGGGCAAGGGTCCCAATCGCGAATTGCTGGAAAAACCGGTTGATGCGGCACGTGATGCGCTGTTCTTTCTCTTGAACATCATGGCAGATAGCGGTATTCTGCATTCGGGTCCTTCTCCTTGGCTTTTCTGTTGTAGTGCAACAACATAATACCAGGGCTGCAAGGACCCTTCAACATAAAATATGAATTATTTCAACATGCTGACTGTTGCTTGAACTGTACTTTCAACCCCGAAAGTCGAGTTAGGTATATATTTATTTTCTTGCACAGAAACAATGCACTCGTTGTCGCGTGTAGTTCTGGAATAATTTTCCCCTGCGAGTGCAGTGGCAATGCTTGATCGTCCTAAACTTCTATCAATAATTTCCATCTCATGTAGCACTTCTCTGGGAAATATGAAAATATGGTTCCTCGACGTTTGATGTGGATTTTTCATGAAGCCAGTAACTCCTTGATGGGAGCGCCGATCAGGTAAATCATGGTGATGAAAGTTTTCACGTTTCTATACCCCCTGGCTCGCGATCTCGCCGCTTGGAAGAGGCCGTTGAGTCCTTCAAGCCTGGCGTTCGACAGTAGCGACTCCCACCGGCGCAATATGCGCGGCAGGTGCTCCCGGAATGTCCCCAGTGCCTTGCGTACGGGTTTGAGCAAGTCCGATTCCCCAGCCAACTCCTCGGCAAAAGTAAAGAATCTGGTCGCTCTCCATTTGGCTGCCTGCTTGGTGTCGGCCAGACGCACCCAGCGCAGCAACTCTTTCACCCGAAACGCCGTGGCTGTGGCCAAACCCCGTTCTTCCAACTCCTTCAAGGCCTCTTTCTGTTCCTCAGTCCGTCTTGTCTCCAAGCCTTTGAGAACCGCCCAGCGCGTGCCCTTCGGCAAGGCAAACTCCTTGGCTTCCAGCCGTCGAACCTCATCCAACGCCTTGGTGAAAAGCTGGACGACATGGAACCAGTCCACCGTGACGGACGCGTTCGTGAAGGTTTTTCCGGCCGCAGACAGGAAGGCTGGTGACATGTCGCAGACCACCTCAATGACGTTGTCCGGATTGCCTCCCCGGTTCTTGAGGAACTTGGCGAAAGCCCCAAGGCAGGCCTTCCCCTTGCCGGGTGTGGCGAAGATCACGGGTCGGGTCTCCCGGTCCATATCCACAAAGATGGTTACGTAATGATGCCCGCGCTTGGTCGCTGTTTCATCAAGGCCGACCCCACATAGGCCGCTGAGATCAAGCTTGCGCATGGCCTCAAAGACGTAATGCCGGACTACGCGCCAGATGCGCTGGTCGGTGACGCCAACGTACCGGGCGACGGTCTTTACAGGCATCTCACGGGCCAGAAGCATGACCGCCTGCTCGAAAAGCAACGTAAAGCCGCTCCCTTCACGAGCCCAAGGGACATTCACTCGATGGATGCCGTGCTCGGGACATTTGACGCGTGGGACCCGGGCCTTGATCAGACAATGGTGCTGGAAGAAGTTGAGGTGCCGCCATGTAAATTCCTTGAAATCATGAGCCTTGCAAAGAGCTTCGCACTTCGGGCACGGGTATGTCGATCCGCGATCCGCCTCAACCTCAAGCCGCAACTCGCTGGGCTGCTTTTCCAGATCCAGCGCTTGACCGACCACCTTCCAGGGTTCGGTAAGGCCGAGTCCCAACGTAAGAAGATCATTCGCATTCATAGGCAGTCACCTCCCATTGGAGGTCTTGAGCTATCGCACAGTCGGAGTTGTAGTCAATGAAGTCAAATTCCACACGCCGCGTCGAGGAACCGAAAATATCAATATCATAAATATCAATATCTAGCACTTTGTGATTTCTCATGAAATATTCACCCTTTACTAAAAACCTTCCGTATTCATGTAGCTCCGATTTTTCTATATCGAATTTAATAGAAACAAGATTGTCATCTATCTTTTTGTGCTTGAGAAAAGCGGCTCTTTTGATTTCATCTGTTTTTTTATTAAAAGAAGCAATAACCAATTCATCTTCAAGTGAATTTAACTTCGTAATCAATGATACTATGTTGTCAAGTTTTGCTTTCAATATCCCATTACACTTTCTACATGCATAGAAATCTGACGGAATATCTTTATCGTTTCTGTATAAAGCCTTTGGGATAAGGTGTTCCTTTGTCTTTTGAAGATTATCACCCGGATTATTGTTCATAGCTCTGTTGCAATAAGGGCAAATGCTGTTTTTTATCATGCTGTTCACCTTTGCGTTATTTGTTGAACAAATAGTGAGCGTACTTATATTTCTTACCTTCCTGATTAGTCCAATGAGAAACCCCCCAGCTTTGCTGGGGGACCAACAAAGTTTGACTTTTGCGGGAATAGTTTAAACCTAATCTGAGCGATTCTCCAGCCTGACACAACATCAAAGCTGGCATATCACCTTGTTTTTGTTTACAATCACATCCAGTCACTACGTCATGAACGTTTCACCCATTTGGTGGAGGGCTGGATGTCCAACTCAAAGAGAACCAAAGCAAAATTCATCGACGATGTCCAAGTCACGAACGACTGTCTGACAAGCCGGGCCGGGCTCAACCTCTTTGCTCGCTACATTCGTGGCATTGGTCTTTTCCCCCACATCAACCGCCTTTTCGGCTCCATGCGCAAGAACCCCAAGGGCACGCCCATCGATGAACTTTTCAAGCAGGTGCTCTGCTTCCTCTTTGACGGCACCAGCCGTCACTTGGCCCACTTTGATGTCCTGACCAAAGATCCGGGCTACGCGGCTGCCATCGAAACAGACATCAAGAGCATGGCCTCATCGCACACCGTCAAGCGGTTCTACCAATCATTCTCCGCACAACGGACCTATCTTTTTCGCCGTCTGTTGCAGCAACTCTTCCTTTGGCGACTCAGCATGACCAGCCCAGAAGTGATCGAACTGAACATCGACACCATGGTCATGGATAACGACCAAGCGCCGAAGCGTCACGGCGTCAAGCCCACCTACAAGAAGGTTCTGGGCTTTCAGCCTCTCCAGATGACCTGGGGCCGCTACATTATAGACGCCGTGTTCCGTGGCGGCGACAAACACTCTCTCAACGGCGACTCAGCCCCGAAGATGATCCGTCACGTGGTGCGCATGATCCGTACCCGCTACAGCAAGACCGTACCCATCATCATTCGCATGGACTCCGGATTCTTCGACCAGGAGCTCTTCGACGAGATGGAGCGGCTGGATATCGGTTTCATCTGCGCAGGCAAGTTCTATAGCGACATCAAGGCCATGATTGGGGCACTTCCCGAAACCGCCTTTCAGCATCACTTCGGCAAAACCGATGAGGATGTCTGGCAGTGCTACGAGTTCTGCGACCGCCGCAAGTCCTGGGAAAAGTCCTTCAGGACCATCTTTTGGCGACCTTTACTGGAAGAGAAGCAGTTCCTGCTACCCGGATCAAGACCAGGCACCATCGTCTACACCAACCTTGGCATGGATAGTGTCGTGGATCAGCAATTGCAGGAGGCTGGCCTCGCGTTCATGGCCGAAACCGATGCCATCATCCACTCCTACCACCAGCGGGGCGCGGACGAACTGGTGCACAGGGCGTTCAAGGATTTCGGATTCGAGGAGTTGCCGTTCCAGCGCTTCGTGCCCAACGCCGCCTTCTATTACACCATGCTCCTCGGCTTCTTCCTGTTTGAAGCGTTCAAGGAAGATGTGAGTGAGCCGGTGGTACCGGTCAAGTCTTTCCCGACCACACTGCGTCGCACCTTGGTGGACGTCGCCGCCAAGGTGGTGTCCCATGCTGGCAAAACCGTACTCAAGGTCACGGCGATCGCCATGGAATCGTTGCGTTTCAAAGAACTGTGGGAGCGCTGCCTGAGCGCTCCAAAATTCGTCTGGACCTGATCTGAACGCCCCGCTCCATGTCCAGCGATGGGAGAGGTGCGTCCAATTTCCTGAAAAATCTGGTATCACAACCGAAACGAGTGGCATTTTCACGCTTCAGCGATCAAGCTGTCCCCATTCGCACCATTTTTGGAGTCAATCTTCTTCCGGTTTCTGCCGAGGAAGGCTTCAATGAGACCCCTCCGCTCGATTTAGGTTAAAGCCTCCCCTGGTGAGCTGCTCAGAGTGAGCACAGGAGAGGCTTTAAATGAAGTACAATTCAAGCCTATGTCACACGCGGTGGGACTGCAAGTATCACATGGTCTGGATACCGAAATGCCGCCGCAAGGTTCTATTTGGTAAAATTCGGACATACTTGGGAGAAGTCTTCCATAAGCTGGCGAAACAGCGGGAGAGTGAGATTCTGGAAGGGCATTTATGTAAGGATCATGTCCACATGTATATTGCGATTCCGCCCAAGTATTCTGTGTCGCAAGTTGTTGGCTTTATGAAAGGAAAGAGCGCTATCCATATAGCTCGGGAAGTTTAAGGCAGAGCAAGAGGCTATGCCGGTCAGAGTTTCTGGGCACGTGGATATTTTGTTTCTACCGTAGGTCGAGATGAAAAGGTGATTCGCGAATACATCCGTAGGCAAGAGCAGGAAGATAAGCGAATCGAGCAATTGAAATTCCGCCTTTAGGCGGTGCTTAAAGCCGCTTTGAGCGGCTCACAAACTCAAGCCCCCGGCTTTGCCGGGGGTACTATGACTTAATCCCAACCCCAACAAATAACAAAGAAGTACCTTGGCAACATTTTTTTTAAAAAAGCGCCTAAAAATAAGCCCTTGCCGTTCGGCAAGGGCTTTTGGATTTTTGGCAGGGGGGCGTAGTTTTCGGATCAGGACACCCGGCATGCGGCCCCGTGGAGGGCTGCGCCCAGGGCGCCGACCATGTCCGGCTGTTCGGGGATGAGGATGTCCTTGCCGATCTCGCCGTGGATCTCGTCGGCCAGCAGCCGGAGCACGCACGGGTTGTTGGCCACGCCGCCGCTGAATACCAGCGGGAAGGTCAGGTTGACCCTGCCCAGCATGTTGACCGTGCGTTTGACGATGGCCTTGTGCAGCCCCAGGGCGATGGACTCGGGCGGCTCTCCTCGGGCCATCAGGGACGTGGCCTCGGTTTCCGCGAACACGGTGCAGATGGAACTTATCTCGGGCGGGTTCTTCCCCTTGAGGGCGTATTGGCCAAATTCCTCCACCGGAAGCTGAAAGACCCCGGCGGTGTATTCGAGAAACTTTCCCGTCCCTGCGGCGCAACGGTCGTTCATCTCGAACTTGACCACCTTGCCATGGTTCAGGGCGATGGCCTTGGTGTCCTGCCCGCCGATGTCGAGGACTGTCCGCGCTTCCGGGAATCGGTTCATGGCACCCAGGGCGTGCGCCTTGATCTCCGTGATGGCCGAGAGCCCGCAGGTGAGCTCCAGCCGCTGGATGAGATTGCGTCCATAGCCGGTCCCGACCAAGGAGGCGGGGCGCAACTCATCCAGTAGCTTGGAACATTGAGACAACGGGTCAAAGGTCGTGGGCAAGCGTCGGGCCAGCGTCACAACCCCGTCGACCAGGGCGACCAGCTCGATGGAGCGGGACCCTATATCCAGGCCGACGATCATCCAAGGGTCTCCACAAAGGCTTCGACGCGCGTTTTGAGCTGTTCCACGTCCTCCATGGAGTAGTCGGTCTCGATGGAGAGCATGGGAATGCCTTCGCCCTGGAGCCGCTTGTCCACCTTGAGGGCCTCGTGCGTGTAGGGTTGACAGAACAGCAGGCTGTAGTGGATCACGCCGTCGGCGTGGAGCGTCTTGGCCAGCTCGGCGATGTTGTCCAGCCGTTCATTATTGGGCGTGAAGCAGGCACAGTCGATCTTCATGTACCGGTCGGCCAGCGCGTCGATCATCGCTTCCATGGTCTCCCCGGATTCATCGACCAGGTCGCGGCTGTTGCGGGTGCCGATGCACGACTCCTCGCCCACGATGACCGCTCCGGACCCTTCGATGACATAGGGGAGCTTCCAGTTGGGCACGGCCATGGGACAGCCGGAGACGAGCAGCCTTGGGGCATTGGCCGGGGCGACGCCCTGTTTCCGGGCAATGCGCTCTTCCAGCTCGTCGCAGAGTTCATGGATCTTGGCAGTGAAGCGGATCGGGTCGTCGTAGAAGCTGATCTGGTTGACGAGCAGGGCATCGCGGCCCGAGATGGGAGCTGGGGAGGTTGCCCGGAGAGCGTTGAGCCGTTGCAGGGCCTTGCGTCTGGCGTTGAGCGTCTGGATGGACTGTTTCAGTTTTTCCGCAGTGATCTTGCGGCCGGTGACTTTCTCCACCTCGGCCTGGTAGCGGAGGATTTCCGTCTTCCAAAGCTCGCGGGCTGCCTTGGTTTTCGTCTGTGGCACTTCCATGACGTAGGTGGGCGTGATTTCGTTGAACGCCTCATAGGCCTTTTTCTTGCCGTCACAGGTGGTCTCGCCCACGATCAGGTCGCTGGACTCGATGTAGGGACACAGCTTGGCCATCTTGAAGCCGATGAATGATTTGATCAGTGCGCAGGTATTTCTGGGAACCAGTTGTTCGGCGAGATCGGTTCCGGCATCGGCCCCGGCACACAGCCCGACATGGACGGCGTCCGCAGCCAGGGTGATTTCCTCGGGCACGAAGACGCAGAAGGAGCCGACGACTTTCCGCCCTTCGGCCTTGGCGTCCTGTAATTCCTTGATGCGCAGGCCGTGTACTTCGGACAGGACGAAGTCGAGATATTCCGCTCCTTTCAGGCGGTTGTCCTGCGAAAGAAAAATATCGCCGTAGAACTTGCCGAGAACACCCAGCAGCGCATCGTGCGCGTTCAGGTCAAGATCAAGTTTTTCCCACATTTCGCGGTGCGTGGAATCGGTCATGTATCTCTCCATGGTGTTTTGCGACGACAAGTTTTGGCGGCGCCCGTCAATTATTGAATCTCTCTATAGCTTGCAAAGCAATATTTCTATAGCGAGGAAGTGTTGTCCGCAAGCAATGTCCACTTACGAAGGGTTTCACACCCCTGGCGGGAAACGGGGAAAGAAAATCCCGCCCTGACTGTTGCCGGGGCGGGATTTCGGTTGGTCTGATGGCAATAGGCCATGAGGCGATGCCATGGCGGGACAGGGGCTACTTCACCGGGGTCCATTCCTCGGTGCCGAGGTCCCCTTCGGGATTGTTCAGGTAGATCCAGCGGCCCTTGAGAATTGTGCCGTTCCACCGGAGCACGGTCAGGCCCTGTTCGTCCTGGTCCGCACCCTGGAAGAAGAGCCCCAGGACTTGGCTCGGCCTGTCGTAGAGGCCGGTGCCCTGGTAGTCCTGGCCGTCCACGAGGCCCTCGAAGGTGTAGATGTCCCCTGTTCGGGTCAGGAGCAGTGTGCCCTCATATTTCCCACCGCCGTCGGCATCGCTCCCGGAGACGCGATATTCCCCGACCGGGGGGCCGTCGGCTGCCAAGGCCGGTGTTGCCGCCAAAGCGAGGATCAGACAGAGCAGAACGAGACTGTTGCGAATCGATGGCATACCTGACTCCTTGACGATCAGTCGGATTGAGTGCCTTTTCAGATCGGTTTCTCCGGTTGCCGGGAGCGTTTGCAAGGATTCCCTTTCGCAGCCGGGCCGGAAAATATCTTGTGGCGCAGGCCGGTCTGACGCGCAAGAGAAATCGTCGAAAAAAAGGGAACTATATATTTGACTCCCTAGCCTGAATTCGGCATGGTCTACCCGTAAGGAGTAAGCCATGGCAAAGAAGTTGACTGTCAGCACCTACGAGTTTTTTGAGAGATTCCCTAATCAGGACGCGGCCCGTGAGCACATTGAAGAGCGGCGTTGGGGAGGCAATCCTGGTTGCCCTCATTGCGGCGAAGAACAACGCGTCCAGGTCCGCAAGGTAACTGGTTACTTCCGGTGCCTCGCTTGCAAGACTGACTTCACGGTTCGTACCGGGACCATCTTCGAGCGGTCGCACGTTCCCCTGCACAAATGGCTGTATGCCATCTACCTTGTTGTAACGGCCCGCAAGGGTATCTCCTCTTTGCAGCTTTCCAAAGAGATCGGCGTCACGCAAAAGACGGCGTGGTTCATGCTCCAGCGGCTTCGTGCGGCTTGCGGCAATGACCATGACGACGACCAGAACGGCGATACTGGCGGCGGCTTCCTGCGCGGCATCGTTGAAGCCGATGAGACCTACATCGGCGGCAAGGAAATGAACAAGCACGAAGCCAAGAAGTTGAACGCCGGGAGGGGTACCATCGGGAAGACCGCAGTTATCGGCTTCCGTGAGCGCGGTGGACGCATGAAGGCTATGGTGTTGAAGTCTACTTCATCCACCAATATCCGAAAAGCTGTACGCGCCATAGTTGGAGAAAACTCCATTCTTTGCACCGACGAACATGCCTCGTACAAGGGCATGGCCGAATACGATCACAAGCCTGTCAACCACTCGGCCAAGGTCTACGTTGACGGGATGGCGCACACCAACGGGATTGAGAGCGTGTGGGCCGTCCTCAAGCGCGGTTTCTATGGCATTTATCACTCTTTCAGCGTAAAGCACCTTCAAATGTATGTTGAAGAATTCTCCTTCCGGCTCAATGAAGGGAGATGTTCGGTTCACTCGTATGACCGCATGGATGCGCTGCTCGGCAAGTCCATCGGGGTCAGGCTCACCTATAAAGCACTGGTAGCATAGCAGCATGAAAAATTCGTTGTATTACGGGGATTGCCTCGATGTTCTCCGTGACTTTCCCCATGAATGTGTTGACCTAATCTATCTCGACCCACCTTTCAATTCAAAGGCCACTTATAATGTCTTATTCAAGTCTCCTAAAGGCGAAGATAGTGGAGCGCAAATCGAGGCATTTGAGGATACATGGCATTGGGGTGAACAGTCAGAGCGCGAATTTGACGAAATATTGCGCCATGAGAATACAGACGTAGCCGAGATGTCAATCGGCGTTGAAAGTTGACCCATCATCGGCGTCGAAATTTGACCCACCCCGAACGTGGTTTTCGGGTGTTGGGGGGAGGCTTTTCCGGGGGCGGCGGCAGGGTCGGGAATGGAGGGAGCCCGGAGGGCGACCGGAATTCCCGACCCTGCCGCCGACGCTTATGCGTCCTGCCCTTGGTGCTGTCCCCTGCCTTGTTTCAGCCTCCAGCTTTCATTGCCTGTTTCGATGATCTCGCAGTGATGTGTGACGCGGTCCAACAGGGCCGTGGTCATCTTGGCGTCTCCAAAGACCTGTGACCACTCCCCGAAGCTCAGGTTCGTGGTGATCAGCACCGAGGTCCTCTCGTAGAGCTTTGAGAGCAGGTGAAAGAGCAGCTGGCCTCCTGACCTGGAAAACGGCAGGTAGCCGAGTTCGTCCAGGATGACCAAGTCGAAGCGCGCCAAAGTCTCGGCCAGCCGTCCGGCCTTGCCGTCCGCCTTTTCCTGCTCGAGCTGGTTGACGAGGTCCACCAGATTGAAAAAGCGCACTCGGGCGCCGTTGCGCACGGCATTGGAGCCGATGGCGATGCTTAAATGCGTTTTTCCGGTGCCCGTGCCGCCTACAAAGACCACATTGATCCAGCTCTCCATGAAGCCGCCCTGGTATAGATCCCTGATCCTGGCCTCACCGACGTGCGAGTCCTGGAAGTCGAAACCGTCCAGATCTTTGCTCACGGGAAATCTGGCGATCCCCAGGCGGTATCGGATGCTGCGTACGCGGCGCTCGGCCTGTTCCGCCTTGAGCAGATCTAACAGAAACCGTTCCAGAGTGGCCCCGGATCGACGACCGTGCTCAAGCATCTCGTCGTAAGCTCCGCGCAGGCCATGCAGCTTGAGCTCTTTGAGCAAAGCCAAGATGTCATTGCGAAGCATGGCTCGCCTCCAATAGCTGGTCATAACGTCCGCAGTCGGCCACAGGCTCGCATTTGATCCTGAGGTGATCGGGGACGCAAACCTCTTGGGTTGGCCTTTGATCACGGGAGCGGTTCAAGATGTTAAGGACCACGTCCCGACTCACCGTGTTCTGGTCCAGGGCCGCCTGGCAGGCGTCGGTTACTGCCTGGAGTCCATGGCTGGGCACCGCTGTCAGGATACCCGCAAACTGTCGGTCCCAGTCCTTATGCCGCCGCAGGGACAGACGGATTTGCTCCATCGGCGCAGGAAGCCTCCAGTCCTGGAAGGGAGCGCCGTTGCGGAGCGCTCCGGGCTTACGCTCCAAGACAGGCACGTAGTGCCACGGGTCATAGACAGTCTTTTCTCTGCCGAATCGGCGGGTATGTACGGCCAGCACCCGGCCATCGCGAATCACCGAGATGTGGTCGGCGTACGCCTTGATCTGCGCCGCCTGTCCAGCCGCCTCGCAGGGTACGCTGTACCGGTTGTGATCAAACCGCACCAGACATGTGGAGGAAACCCGGCATTCCTGAATACGGTAGCCATCGAAAGGGGCTGCGGGCTTGATTAGGTTTTCACGCTCCTGCAGGAAGACCTCCCAGATCGTCTTGTCCGTAATCTCCGGATGAGCCTGAGTCTTGGCCCAACCAATAGCTCGCTCCAGCAGCCAGGCGTTGTACTCCTCAAGGCTCCCGAAACGCCATCTGCCGGATAAAAAACGAGTACGTACCAGATGGACTTGATTTTCCACCTGTCCTTTTTCCCAGCCAGCAGCAGGCGTACACAGCGTGGGGTCCACCAGGTAATGAGTGCACATCTGCTCGAAGCGGGAATTGAGTTCGCGTTGCTTGCCGCGTAGAACTTTGTTCACTGCGGTCTTCATGTTGTCGTAAATACCTCGGCCACAAGATCCGCCGAAAAAGGCAAAGCCGCGCTGATGGGCGTCGAATACCATCTCCTGGGTCTCCCGAGGGTAACCGAAGCAGAAGACCATCCGGCTATGGCACAATCGCATGTGCGCGGTCTTGACCGTCATTGGCATGCCGTCAATTTCGAGTTGCTCGTGGCTCCAGTCGAACTGGTAGGCCTCTCCAGAGGCGAAAGTCAGCGGGACAAAGGCTTGCGACACCCTGTGCCCTTCGGCTTCGCGCCAGCGGGAGACATGACGCCGGACAGCATCATAGCCTCCCTCGTAACCTTGCCCCTGAAGCTGCTCAAACAAGACCTTGATCGTGCGTCGATGTTTGCGTGGAAGCCCGACATCCCGCTCCAACTCGCTTTCCAGCCAGGTCGTGAATTCACCAAGTTTGGGCATGGGCTGGATCGCTCGTTTGTACTCGAAGCGCGTCTCCTCCGAGCGCAACACCTTGCGGACCGTATTCCGGCTCATGTTTAAATTCTTGGATATCTGCCTGATCGGCGTCTCATGCCGGTCATGGGCCACCTTAATCTTTCGAATTGTTTCCACCGTCAGCATCTCCTCGCTGGCCCTCCCGTCACGATTTTCTCGTGACCTTGAGGGGCTTGCCGGGGTGGGTCAAATTTCGACGCCGATTACCGGCTCAGGTGGGTCATATTTGCACGCCGATTCACAGTATTGACGGTCTTATCTGGTTTCAGGATAACGCAAACGGCAAACCAAAAAAGATCATAGTCTCTGTGAAGGGTGGCAAGAATGTTGGTGTCTCGATGATACGCGATCTGGCACACGTCATAGACCGCGAAAAGGCCGCAATGGGGTTATTCGTCACCCTCACGCCGCCCACGCGCAATATGACCAAGGAAGCAACCGCCGCTGGTTTCTACAAGTGCGAACACAACGGCAAAAACTACCCCAAAATTCAAATTCTCACCATTGAGGGGTTGTTGCAAGGTTTTGAATCGCCGCAATACATTGATTTTTCACGCGGCGATTTGACTATCAAAAAACCAAAGCGGAAAAACGAGTCAAAGCAAAAACAATTGAAACTCATGTAGATGGGATAACGCCTTTGCACTTGCGGACACTACACTGTTTTCAAGTGAGCTAATGCGTTGCTGTAGCTGATAGCTTTTCTCACACCCAAAGGCCGATGCTTTCCGCAATTCAAGCGTATATTCAAGCATCCTGATATTTTTTTCTCCATCGGTTCAACGTCGAATGGAGGCTTGAACTCGTCGGGATATTTTTCACGCATGTATGCTTCAATCTTTTTCATTACGCCGCCCCTCCCAGGGAGTTAAAGGGATAATTCCCGAAAAAAAGGGGGGGACCCTTTTCTCCGGTCCGAAGCAACCGTCGGGTGCGAATGGAGGTCAGGCCGCCGACCGTAGATCCTTCTCGGCATCGGGTATCCCTGCTCGACCGGAGAACGTGTTGTCGATCCTGTCCGCCACCCGGTCCAGCAGGCTGGGATCGTGGCTGATGGCGAGCACGCCCGCGTTGTGTTTCCGCGCCCAGGTGAGGACTGCCTCCCATACCAGGGCCTGGGTGTTCGGGTCGAGCATGGCCGTCATCTCGTCAGCGATGAGAAATCTGGTCCGGGGCGTCATGACCCGGGCCAGGGCCAGCCGTTGCAGTTCGCCGCCCGAAAGTTCGTGCGGGTAGCGTGACAACCAGTGCGGCTCGATGTTCAGGCTTCGGAGGGTGGCCGTGTCGGGCGTATGCCCTTCGATGATGCTGTCTCCGAGTTTCCAGCGCGGGTTTAGGGTCAGCTCCGGGTGTTGGAACAGGAGTTGTACCGGGCAGAAGGTGTTTTGGGGCAAGGGTTGGCCGTCGCACGTGACGGCTCCCTGTTGCGGTTTCAGGTAGCCCGCAAGATTTCTGGCCAGCGTGGATTTTCCCTGACCGCTCGGGCCGGGCAGGCCGACGATTTCTCCGGGACGAACGGAAAAGTCGATATCCTTCAGTATCCACGGAGTGTTTTCGTATCGGAAAGAGATGGCTTCAGCCTTGAGCATGGCAGCACCTGACCTGGTTTTCTCCCACAGGGCGCAACATCTGCTCGCAGTGCAGGCAATTGTCCGTCCGTATGGGGCATCGTTCGTAAAAAACGCATCCTTCCAGCGCGTCGTCTTCCCTGGGCTGGTTGCCTTTGAGGGCCCGGAATTTCTTTTGCGGTAGCGCCTCCCAGAGCGCCCGGGCATAGGGGTGCCCGAGGCTGCCGTTGTGAAAAGCGCTGGCCGGGGCCACTTCCACCGTGGTTCCGGCATAGATCACGGCCACCCGGTCCGCGATGTCGATCACCGCCTCCAGGTCATGGCTGATGAGCATGACCGATTTGCCCTCGTCCGCCAGCTTCCTGAGATGGAGCAGGGATTGTTTGGCGATGGCCGGGTCGAGGCCGGTGGTCGGCTCGTCCGCGATCAGGAGCACGGCATCGCCCACCGTGGCCGTGGCGGTGAGCACCCGCCGGGCCATGCCGCCGGATACCTGGAAGGGGAACATGCCTTTTACTTCGCTCTTCAGGTCGTATCGGACAAAGGCCTGATCCGTATTTTTCGAGGCCGTGCAGCAGCAATTGCCGCTGAGCCGGGACGCCCGGTAGACTTGCCTGCCCACGCGGGAGAGCGGGTTCAGGTAGGCCACGGATTGCGGGATGAGGGCAATTTCCTTTCCTCTGAGTTTTTTGATCCGGCTGGGGGAAAGCGGGGTGTCTTGAAACAGGATTTCTCCGCTTGTCCGGGCGTTTCGAGGCAGCAGGCCGAGGACCGCGTGAGCCAGGAGACTTTTCCCGGACCCGCTGGAACCGATGACCGCGACGATTTCGCCGGGCGCGATGTTCAGGGAGAGGTTCCGGACCGGATGGAGGCGTTTCTTGCGCCAATCGCGGCCATAGCGGCTGAACTCGATGGAGAGATTTTTGACCGTGAGCACGGGTTACTCCTGGCTGGTTTTGGGGTCGGTGATGACCCGCAGATTGTTGCCGAGCACGTCGAAGAGCTTGACCGTGACCAGCAGGGACAGTCCCGGCAGGATGGCCAGCCACCAATAGCCTGTGGCCAGGTGGCGCATGGATTCGGCCAGCAGGATGCCGATGGAGGGATTGTGCGGGGAAAGCCCGAAGCCGAGGAAGGTCAGCCCGGCGGCATGGAGGATGGCGTGCGGGAAGAGCAGGATCAGCCCGATGGTGAACTGGGGCACGATGTGCGGGAGCATGTGCCTGCGGGCGATCCACCACGGGGATCGTCCGAGCTTGCGTGATACCTGGGTGAATTCTGCCTGTTTGAGTTGCAGCACCTCGGCGCGGATGATGCGTGCCAGCCTTGTCCAGTGGGAGACCGCCACCGCGATGATGACGCCCGTGGCTCCGCCGCCGCAGGCAAAGGAGACCAGGATGAGCAGGACCAGGTGCGGGGTCGCCATGACCAGGTCGATCAGCGTGGTGACCACGGCGTCGGTCTTTCGTCCCATGGTGGCGGAAAGCGTGCCCAGGACCAGAGCGACCACGGAACTGAAGGTGGCTGCCAGCAGGCCGATGGACAGGCTTCGGCACAGCCCCTTGACGGTACGGACCAGCATGTCCCGCCCCAGCCAGTCCGTGCCAAAGGGATACGCCAGGCACGGGGCTAGTTTTTTGTGAACGAAATCGACGCCGAGACCATTGTCGTCCATCCTGTTGGCGGTGATGACCAGCACGGCAAAATAGGCGAGGCAGAGTCCCATGCCCCACAATGCCCGGCCCCGGCCGTCCATGAGCCGCAACCGGCTCAATATGTCGAAACCCTGCGCGGGCATGGTCTGGGTACTCATTTGGCCTCCTCCGCGCCGATGCGGATTCTGGGATCAAGGACCCCGTAGAGGATGTCCGCGATGAGGTTGCCCGAGAAAACGAACAGGGCGCTGAAAAGGGTGATGCCCAGCAGCAGCGGCACGTCACCCCGGATGCCCGCTTCGATGGTGGCCTTGCCCAGGCCGGGATAGGAGAAGACCTGTTCGGCCAGTACAGATCCGCCGAACAGTTCACCCAGAGACGCGAACTGGAGGGTGATCGCGGGCAGGGCAACGTTGCGCACGGCGTGACGCCAGGCCACCCCAGCCCGGCTCTCGCCTTGGGCAAAGGCAAACAGCGCATATTCGCTGTTCATGGCGTCGATCATTTTTTCCCTGGTGTGCAGGGCTATCTGGGCCACACCGATGACCGAAAGGGTCATGGCCGGGAGGATGAGGTGATGGAGTTTCTGCCAGAGTGTGGCGTCTCCCGGCGAGACACCCGGTGGCGTGGCGCAGCAGATGGGCGTGACGCCCAAGCCCACGGAAAACACGGCCAGCAGGACAAGCCCCATCCAGAAGGATGGGGTCGAGGCAAGGGTGTAGGCGTAGATTCGGATAATCCGGTCGAGCAGGGAATTCCGGTTCATCCCCGCCAGCACCCCGAATACAAAGCCGAGCACGCCCGATATGAGCCAGGCCGAGGCCATGAGCCAGAGGGAGGTCATGAACCGCTTGCCGATGACCGTGGTCACGGGCTCATTGAAGATCATGGAGTTGCCCAGGTCGCCATGGAGCACGTTTCCGGCCCAGACGAAGAAGCGTTCGGGTGCGGGCTTGTCCAGTCCCCATCGTTCGACGATGCGCTGCTCCTGTTCGGCGCTGATCTGCAAACGGTCCATGCCGATGTAGGCGGACACGGGGTCAATGGGCGACAAGGAGACAAGGGTGAAGGCCAGTACCGATACCAGGGACAGGATCAGGCCGAGACGGCCTGCTTTGCCCATACAGAAAGAAGGGGAAATGGCGTGCATGGTCATCCTATGCACACGACGGCGCGATGTGTTCGTGCCGCTGTGCGGGAGAGGGTTGGTCTGGCAGACTGTTGAAAAACGGCGATCTGCGGCGTTGCTTCAAAAAGTTCAAACCATCACGTGCAGGAACTACTCTTCCCGCTTGAACTTTTTTGCGCCTATCGATGCTGTCCCTATCCGTAAGACTCGCGAGGGACCGCTCGTCTAACGGATAGGGTCGCAGCTCACCATTTTTGAACAGCCTGTGTCTTTGACTTTTTCAATGGCCCGCTAGTCTATCCAAGTCCATTGGTGGATGTTGGCCGTGATGGGCCAACCGTGTCCGTGCGGCTCGACCTGCGAGGTGCCCACATCGAGGTGGTCACTGACGAAGTAGGTGTGATCCAGGTTGACCAGCCAGACCCAGGGGATGTCGCCCTTGGCATTGCAGCCGGTCGTGCCGTCCCACTGTGCCTTCTTCCAGTAGGCCAGGGAGGCTTCATAGCTGGAGGCCGTCAGGGCTTTGTCAAGGTATTCGTCCACCTTGGCGTTCTTGTAGAAGCCGGGATTGTTCCAGCCGTCTCCGGCATGGTGGCTGCTGTACAGGTGGTACACTTCGATGGGTTCGTGGCTGCCCCATCCGAAGACGATGACCTGGGAATGCATGAGCTGCTTGATCTCGTCCCAACTACGTTTGCCCTCGACCTTGGCGTTGATGCCGATCTTCTTGAGCATGTCCGCGCAGGCCAGGGCCAGGTATTGACGGATGCTTCGGGTGGCCGGGTAGATGAGGGTGAATTCGGCTTTCATGCCGTTTTTTTCCACGATGCCGTCGCCGTCCGTGTCCTTCCAGCCGCCTTTTTTCAGAATCTCGCGTCCCTTTTCGGGGTCGGCGTCGGTGAATTTGTTGTCGGGACCATCCCACGGCAGGCCGTCGCACACGCCGTAAGCCGGACGTCCGTAGCCTTCGAGAATACCGGAAACCAGGACCTTTCGGTCAATGGCGACGTTGGCGGCCTGCCGGATGGCGAGGTCCGCCGTGACATCATTGCCGATGGGCGCACCATTGGCCGTCTTTTGACCGGTGTTCGGAACGAACGGAAACATCAGGCCCCGGTTGTCCACGCTCCTGACCGGATGCAGCTTCATGCCGGGAATGGTCTGCACGGCCAGGGCCTGCGGGACCGCGACCACGTCGATTTTGCCCGTCTTGGCCGCTGCAAAAGAGGTGTCCTCGTCGGTGAAGAGGAAGACCAACCGCTTGAAGTACGGCGTCTTGCCGTAATAGTGGGGATTGACCTCGGCGATCATCTGCTGGCCCTCATTCCATTCCACCATCATGTAGGGGCCGGAGCCGATGGGCTTTCTGGCATAGCCGGGCCCGTGCGAGGCCTTGGGAACGATGCCCAAGGTGATGAATCGGTTGATGAAGGTGGTGTCGCGTTCCTTGAGCGTGAATTCGGCCCGGTATTTTCCCACGGCCTTGACGTGGTCCATTTTAATCAGGTCCACCTTGCCCCCGGACTGGGCGGCGGTGGTGAAGGTGTAGGCCACGTCCTCGGCGGTGAGGGGCGTGCCGTCCGAGAATTTGACGTCGTCACGGATGTCGATGTTCCAGACCAGACCGTCCTCGGAAAGGGTGTACCGGGTGGCGAGGTCCTTGACGATGTTCATATTCTCGTCACGCCTGAGCAGGGTGCTCTGGAAGAGCGGGTTGCCGTAGCGCCCCCACCCTAGTGTGGGGTCATACCCCTCCGCAGGTTCCCCTTTGATGGCAAGGGTCAGCGAGTCCTTTGCCATGGCCGGGGACCCGAACAGTATGCACAGACAAAACAGTCCGGCTGACAGGACCATGGCAAGCCAACCGATGGGCAATCGTGATGAAAAACGCATGAACACCTCATTTTTAGAGTACGTTTTATGGAAAAGGTTGCGGACGGTAACACCTAAGTAAAATTAGTGTCAATAATCAGGAGTGAATTTTATACTCGTAAAATCTGAAATGGGTGCCCTCCTGCAACCATGCGTAGCTATCTTGAATGGTTAGTCTTATTTGATGGCCCCGATGCCTTCGTTGTTTCGCTATGGGTGGAATTGATCGGTATCCGCATGGCCTTTGGTCGGGAAAAGCGTGGGGGAATTCCCGCATATTCCCCCTTCACTTTTTATGCACCAGCCGGTATGTATTGGCGGAAAATTTGTAATGCTGCCTGAAGTATGCGGTGATGTGGCCCGTGGTGATGAGCGATTTCGGAGGACTGAAGATGAAGCGTTTTGGATTGTATGGAGCCTTGCTGTTGGCCCTGGTCATGGTTTTGCCCCTTCATGGGTGCAAGCAACCGGCCGGTTTGAGCGGGCTTTTCCAGCCCAAGGCGAAATCGGCGCAGTCCAGCCAGGTCACGGAAACAGCCAGGGTCGAGGCTTCCGTCCCGGCTCGGCAGATATTGGGTTGTGATATGGATTCCCTGTCCAAGAAGGAGCGGGATATGGCCAACCCCGCTTGGGAACGCATCTGGGCGGTCTGCCCGGCCAGTTCGGTGGCGGGATACAACTATGTCCTGACCTTGATGAAAAAGGGCGACACTCCGCAGGCCGCCGAGGTCGCGGCCGGGGCCGCCTCCCTGCACCCGGACTTCGAGCCGTTGCAAGAACTTTCCCTGCGGCTGAACAACCCCTACGGCTATGTCGGCACCCTGGCGGATCAGAAGCTTCAGGTGTGGCTGGCCGCCAAGAGCCGCCACTCGTTCACGCGCACGCCGCCCACCAAGCGCACCCCGCCGCCTTTGCCCAAGTTGGTCAAGGGCGAGTTCGAGACGAGCGGTGAATTTACGGCCCGTGTGGAAAAGGCCAAGCAGCAGCGGCTGGCCCAGCTCCAGAAGATCGAGCGCGACTACGAGGCTGAGGTCAAGGTGTTCAACGACGCCGTGGCCGCGCACAACCGGGCCGTGGAATCCGAAGCCAGACAGCGCGCTGCCGCCATCCCGGCCATGCGCACCAAGTTTTTGGAAGGGGCCATGGCCGATGTGTTCGGCACCCCGCAGCTGACGGACCCCGTCTACGACGCGGACAGTGGCAAGTTCCACGCCCGTTTGGTTTCGTCCAACGGGTTGATCAGTGAAAAGGTCACCGTGGCCGTGCCCAGGGGGGAGGCCCGGAATTTCAAGGAGCAGGCCGCCCGCGTCAAGGTGGCCGTTCCCTATGACTTCAAGAACGGCAAGCTGGTGCGCGGCACGCCGCAGATGTCTCTGGCGGGCCGCACCTATGCGGGCGTGTTCACGGATGAGACATTCACCCCGGTGGTCATGACCGCCATGGCCGACGTGAAGATGCAGCCCGGCACCACCATTTCCACCATGAAGGCGGACAAGCTGGACATGTCCTCGGTGCGCACTGAGGATGCGGCGTATTTCGGCGGTGCGCTCAAGGCTCAGGACGATCCCCAATTGGCCGCCCTGGAGCAGGAGCGGGCCGAGAACGCACGCAAGCTCAAGGAAGGCAGGCTGCAAGCCGCGCGCGATGCCGAGGCCGCCCGCATCCGGGAGCAGATCAAGAAGCAGGAGCAGGAGCTGGCCTCCATGGGCGGCAGCGCGGGCAAGGATTACAAGGGACTGAAGGAAAAGCGGCACTGGAAGTTCGCCGCGGCCCGCACCCCGGCGCGTGACACCGTGGCCGTGGTCATCGGCAACCGCGCCTACCAGAAGGGCATTCCCCTGGTCCACTATGCCTATAATGATGCCAAGGCCATGCGCCAGTTCCTGACCACCACGCTCGGTGTGCCTCAGGAGAATATTCTCTACCGCCAGGACGCCACCAAGGGCGAGATGGAGGGGCTGTTCAAGGGCACCCTGCCCAACCGGGTGGAGTCGGGAAAGACCGATGTCATCGTCTATTTCTCGGGCCACGGCATGCCGGTGGATTCCAGGGCGTTGCTTCTGCCCACGGATGCCCGCCCGGACACGGCCCAGATCACCGGCTATTCCCGCGACACCATGCTGGCCCAGCTTGACGCGCTCCACGCCAAGAGCGTGACCGTGATTCTGGATGCCTGCTTTTCGGGCACGGCCAAGGATGGCGACCCCCTGACCCAGGGCAAGCCGGTCTACAAGAAGCCCGAGGGGGCTATCCTGCCGGGTAACACGGTGCTCATCTCGGCCAGCCGGTCCAATCAGATATCCCGCATGGACGATCAGGCGGGCATGAGCCTGATGACGCTCTATCTGCTGGAGGGCCTCTCCGGCAAAGCGGACGCCAACGGCGACGGCACGGTCTCGGTGGCCGAACTCAAGATTTACCTGGAAAAGAACGTGAGCAAGGCGGCCCGTCTGACCTTCGACTCCGATCAGCAGCCAGAGGTGCTTGGCCCCGAAGCCCGCGCCTTGGTGGCGTATTAAGGACAACATGCCGATGAAACGCATCCTGTTCGGATTGTGCCTGCTCGCCCTCCTGTCCGCCCCGGCCCTGGCCGGGAATGTCACCGTGCATTGGAGCGCGGGAAGCAAGGCGGCGGAGATCAAGCCCCTCGACATGAAGGACTTTCCGGGCGACCCGGTGGCGAAACCGGGAGTGCTCATCGACTATGCACTGTTCCTCAACCCGGCAAAGGATATGGAGTTCGTATGGGTTTCGGGGGGGTGCTTTCGAATGGGAAGCAGCGGTGGTGATGCCGATGAACGGCCCGAGCATGAGGTCTGCCTGGACGGGTTTTGGTTGGGCAAGTATGAAGTGACGAGTGCTCAGTTCAGTAGGTACAAAGCCATGCTGAGCCTGGAGGCCTCCTTGGATGCAGGGATTTATACTCTGGAGACCAAAGAAGAGAACAGACATCCCGTAGGTAATGTTTCATGGGAAGAGGCCAAGGCATACATTAGCTGGCTGTCTTCGAAGGGGTATGGCCGGTATCGGCTGCCCACCGAAGCTGAATGGGAATATGCGGCTCGTGCCGGGTCCCGGACCAAGCGGTATTGGGGGGATGACGATGCTGTGGCGTGTCAGTATGCCAATGTTGCTGACCAGGCTGCCAAGCGTCAGTGGAAGCATTGGACGGTATTTTTCTGTGACGATAAATATTCCGGATCCGCGCCTGTAGGTTCTTACAAGCCCAATGCATGGGGGTTGTATGACATGCTGGGCAATGTCTGGGAATGGTGTGAGGATGTTTACAGCTCAACAGGGTACACCCATCGTTTGCAAAAGAATCAAGCTGATGCAGGCCCCGGAAAATATCGCGTCCTGCGTGGCGGTGGGTGGGCTAGCCGACCGGATTATGTTCGATCGACCGTCCGCGACCGTGACCGGCCTAATGACGCATACGGCGACACAGGCTTCCGCCTTGTGAAGATACAATAGGAGAGGCTGTGTGCTTCAGGATGGTTGAATCGCGACGAGTGTTGTTTTGGGTGTTGCTTTTTTTGCTCGCCCTCCTGTCCGCCCCGGCCCTGGCCGGGGATGTCACCGTGCATTGGAGCGCGGGAAGCAAGGCAGCGGAGATCAAGCCCCTCGACGTGAAGGGTTTTCCGGGCGACCCGGTGGCGAAAGATGGCACGCTAATAGATTTTACAATAGACCCAACCACGGGCATGCAATTCGTATGGGTGCCGGACGGGTGCTTTCAGATGGGCTCCAACTCCGGCGATTCGAACGAGAAGCCGGTGCACGAGGTGTGCGTGGACGGTTTCTGGATGGGTAAATACGAAGTGACCCAGGCCGAGTGGCAGCGGGTCATGGGGAGCAACCCTTCCCACTTCAAGGGTGACCGCAATCCTGTGGAGTGTGTTTCGTGGAATAATGCCCAGGAGTTCATCAAGCGGCTGAACGCCAAGGGCAACGGGACGTTCCGGTTGCCCACGGAAGCGGAGTGGGAGTACGCGGCCCGTTCGGGCGGCAAGGATGAGAAGTATGCCGGTGGCAATGATGTGGACCGGGTGGCCTGGTATAGGTCCAACAGTGGCAAGGAAACGCATCCTGTGGGCACCAAGGCACCCAATGGTCTTGGCCTGTACGACATGTCCGGCAACGTCTGGGAGTGGTGCCAGGATTGGTACAACGACAAAGCTTACTCCCAGCATGCTCGCCTGAATCCCATATATTCGGGCGGAGGCGACGACCGCGTCCTCCGTGGCGGTAGCTGGCTCAACAGCGCGGGGCGCGTTCGGGCAGCCAATCGCGGCGGGTTCTTCCCGGGCCGCAGGGACAACTTCCTGGGCTTCCGCCTCCTCAGAACAAATTAGCTTTTACCTTTTAACATTCTTACTTTTTTACGTTTTAGGGACCGCCTTAAAAGCGGTCCCTTTTTCTTTATCTGCACAGTTTTCAGCATATATGCGACAGCCATATATGCACTCCGGTGTCGGAAGGGCAAAACTGGGTGGAAAACTGACAGGTTTTTTCAGGAAACACTGGTGTTTCAAAAAAACGCCAGCGTTGGTTTGCATATATGGGGTAAAGTTGGGCAGAAATTGGGAGAACACCTGCGACAAAGCTGCTTGAATGGGAGGGGCGACCCCTGGTCATCAATTTCTTGATCCGGCCCTCCCTTGCAGACGGAAACGGGTTGAGTGACAAGGCGTGACATGAAATTTTTATACGTATCCACCTTTGAGTACAGGATTTATTTATGTCACGGGCTTGCTTTGGGGCAAAATCGGCGTATTATATAGATAGAAGTAGAAACGGAACTTGAACCAAAGGAGAAACGATATGTGCAAGGATTGCGGTTGCGGTAACAGCAAGGGGCGGCAGCATGCCCACGCCCACGCGGCGGGGGAAGACCATACGCATGCGCACGAACATGAACATGCCCATGTCCATGAGCACACGCACGCCGATGGCACCACGCACACCCATGAGCATGCCCATAGCCATGTGCACGACCACGTCCATGTCCACGAAGGCCAGGGCGGCGAGCATGCGCACGAGCACGGTTCGCACAGCCATGACGAGGCCCACGCCCATGATGGGGATGGCGGTCACGATCACAATCACGGCTGATGCGGTTCCAGGCAATGCAACTCCGGTTGCGGCGTCTGGCTTTTCACGGAGAACGCCTCGGAGGGCGTAGGCAAAAAACACAACACCCCCGCTTGTCGGGGGTGTTGTGTTTTTGTCGTCCGGGATTTTCCCATAGGGCAAATCGAAGTGAATCTTTCGTCATTGGGATCGGGCTGACGCGGCCTGGCCCCCCCCCTGGTCTTGCGCGAGATCTGCTGTACACCAATCCGGCTTACGGTTTCATGCGTCTTACGCGAAAGTGCAAGAATATCGGTCGTGAAATCGTGTATGCGGTGGGTTGGTCCGACGGACCGCAAAAAGCGTAGGGGAAATTTCCGGTTTTCCCCCTCGCTTTACCCGGTATCTTTGGTACATCACAATCACCGGGTTCCCAAAATGGCTGCCTGCGGTGGACGTTAATCCGGTATTATACTAAGGAAGATAATCGCGCAGAGTGCGATTTCCATTTGAGGAAAGAGGGGTTTGGGGATGAAGAGGAAGATCGTTTTTTTGTGGGGACCGATCATAACCCTGGCAGTGGTAGCCGGTGGTCTTGGGTTGCTCCGGGTTTATCTGGCGGACGCGGCGGCAATGCTGGCCTCTGACCTGACCGGCGCGGGGGCCGAGATCCAGAGCGTGGACGTGGCCTATTTCCCGCCCGCAGTCACCCTGCGAGGGCTTCGGTTCGACACCGGAACCGAACGGGTCGAAGTGCCCCGTGTGGTCCTGTACCCGGACCTTTCCAAGGTTTTCGACGGTGAAGTCACGCTGGACCGGGCCATTTTTGACGAACCCACGGTGCGGGCCGCCCTGTCCGGTTCTGGCAGCAAAAAGGATGGGACTCCCTTTGATCCGTCGGTCCTGCCCCGGTTTCTTTCCATCCGACACGCCTCCCTGGTCCTGGAAGACAAGGGCGTGCCGAGTTCGCCGGTCACCTTTTCGGCTGATCTGGAGCGGGGGACCGCTGGCATCGCCTTCCAGGTCAAGAGCGCGTCCATCCCGGAATTCGGCCTGACCTTCGGCGGCACCGTGGACGTGGTCTCCATGGAGCCGCTCAAGCTTGATGTCCAGGGACAGCACGGGGCGTTCAACCCGGCGGCCCTGTTCGATTTTCTGCGCCGGTTCGAGTACCTGGACAAGGACTCCCTGGCCATGCTCTCCGGCACCAAGAATATCGCGGCTGAAAAGTTCAGTCTCTCGTTTGACGCCAAGACCCGGCAGATGGCCTTCTCCGCCGGAACGTTCGTGCTCGATGCCACCACCCTGGATGTATTCGCCACGAATGTGGATGCGGCGGGCGGCTGGTCCATCGCCTGCAAGTCCGGCTCCCTGGACGCGGCCCAGATGCTGGCCGTTATCCGGGCGCACCCGGACGGCGGCAAGGGCTTGGCCGACGCGCTCAAGTCCATGGGGCTGAAGACGTTGGCAGCCGAGGGCATGGTGAGCCTCAAGGATGTCTCGGTGCAGAGCCGGGGCGGGGCAGCCAAGCCTTCCGGCACCATTACCCTGGCCACCCCGACGCTCAAGGTCTCCCTGGTTTCGGTCAAGGATGAGGCCCAGGACCTGACCCTCAACAATTTCGACGGCGTGGTGACCATCCGTAGCGGCAAGCCCGTGGTCAGCGTGCGCAGTCTGGATATGGCCTCCTCAAGCGGCGGGGACGGGACGGTGACGGGAGATATTCCGGTCCCTTTCGCCCTGGCCGGGACTCGCTTTCAGGCCGAGGCTCGGCAGCTCAGGTGGTTTCAGACGGCGTTTGACGGTACGGTCTCCAAGAAGGACGGGCGTCAGATAGATTTCGACCTGGCCGTCATCGGCCCGGAGGCATCCATCAAGGCCAAGGGGCTGGCCCGCAACGAGTTCAGCGGCTCAGACCGGTGGGCCGTGGTCATGGATGATTTGGAACTGACGGTGGCCGGGGCCGAAGACGAAAAGGGTGCCGCTGCCGAGCCGTTTCGGTTCGACTTTGTGCGCGACGGTTGGATATCGGGCCGAATGGTAGTCCGACGGTTGAAATACAACGATCTGCCCGTGATGCGTGATCTGACGGCCACGATGACCTCGGTCAAGGGGCGAACCCAGATTCGGGGCAAGGGGCGGCTGTGCCTGATGCGGGTCGATGTGGAAGCGGCCCTGCTTCCCGATCTCGTGGCCGCCAATGTGATGGTGCGGGGCAATGCAGTGCAACTGCCCGGCGTGATGGGATGTTTCGTGGACGAACTGCCGGTCTACCTGCGCGGGCGGCTGACGCTCCAGGCCAAGATATTCATGCAGGGCCGAAGCGGCGCGGAACTCAGGCAGTCGGTACGGGGCGACGTGGTGGCCCGGTTGCGGGATCTGAACGTGCTCAAGATGTCCAACCTCGACAACCGGCTGGGATTTTTTCTGGAGATCGTCAATGCCGTGGGACTGGATTCCGACAAGGGCGACACCCTGTCTTTCAGCGACGGTCTTATCGCGGCCAGGGTGGACGGCCCGGCCGTGACGCTCAAGTCCGTTCGTTTTGGCGGCAGCAAGGTGAGCGTGGCGGGCAAGGGCACGTATGGACTGGATAGCAAGCGGCTGCGTCTTGACGCGCATGTCGTCACCCCGTTCGGGGTCAGCAAGGATATTTCCATCGACAGGACGTTAGCCGAGGAGAAGTCGTGATGAAGAAAGTGAGTGGTGTGCGTGATATATTTGTGATTGTGGTCGCCTGCCTGATGCTGGCGTCCTGCATGGCGGGCAAGAAGGCCAAGGGGCCGGGAGCCTATGCCGTTGAGCAGGATGTGCCCCAGGTCATCGCCGTGCTTCCGGCCATCATCGATATCAAAGATGCCAAGGGCGACGATGCCGACGCCGAGGATGGCGAGTTCGTCGGTGCCATGGCCCGTAGCGTGCTGCACAATCATCTGGCGGGCAAGGGGTTCCAGCCCATACTGGCCAGTGTCGTGGACCGCAAACTTCACGATCACCCGGAGTGGAAGACCCTGAAGCCCGCCGAGCTGTGCAAGCTGCTCGGCACCCAGGGTGTGGTCTTGCTGGATATTCACGGCTGGGCCATGGTCAATATCGCGGCCATGGAAGATTTCATGCTCAGTGCCGGGGCCACCATGTACGATGCCGGGGGGCGCAAGATCGGCACCTGGACCGAGACCAGCGAGAAGCGCGACGTGTCCATTCCCACCAGCGTGATCGGTCTGATCGGCACCGTGGTGGGCGCACTGCTTTCGGATTCTCCGAAAAAACAGTTCCGCCATGTGGCCTACGACTGGGGTTGGAAAATGGCCCAGGTCATGCCCGACTGCACCCAGGGACAGACCCTGCCCGAGATCATGCTCGTGGACAGCAATGTGGACGTGTCCATCTTCGGCGTGGGCCAGAAGGTGGCGGTCAAGGTCTTTGCCGAAAAGGACCTCATCGTCTCTTTCGATATCGGCGATTTCAAGAAAGACATCCGGCTCAAGATGGTGGGCGAGGGTGAGTACGAAGGATTTTACGTGGTCCGTGAGGGCGACATGACCAAGGACCAGTTGCTGACCGTGCGCGTGGCCCGGACCAACGGGGCCGAGCGCGAATGGACCGAGGCCGAGGCCCTGATCACCCTGGATGGCGTGCTGCCCAAGACACCTGAAAAGGAGACCTTTAGGGCCCAGGCCGACGGCGTGTACATGGCCTGGCAGTTGCCCGTGGGTGAAGAAGTGGTGGCCTTTGTGGTCGAGCGCAACGACAGCCCGGTGGGCGAATTCACCGAAGTGGTCCGCACTCAGGACGCCGCCTACGTGGACGGCGAGGTGGAGCAGGGCCGTACCTATTTTTATCGCATCCGTGCCGTGGACAAGGCGCGCAATCTTTCCGCGCCCGGCAAGCCGAACGCGGTGGTCATGCCTCGCTTTGACGAGCTGACCGTCTCCGGCGACCTGAGCGGTGCGCTGATCACCGGCAAGTACCGGGTGGATGGCTTGGCCGTGGTTCCGGCGGGCAAGGTGCTGACCATCATGCGCGGCACCCGGTTGACCTTTGCCGAGGGCGGACGCCTCGACGTGCAGGGCGAGTTGGTCGTCAAGGGCGACAAGGAAGGGCCGGTGTCTCTGTCGGGCGAGAAATGGGACGGCATCAGCGTCCTGCCCGAGGGCACGGCCAGGATCGCCCACGCATCCTTTGCCGGTTGCTCCACGGCCATTGTCAGTCGGGGGCGGCTGCTGGCCGAAGGAATCAACGCCAAGGGTGCGGGCGGGGACGGTCTGGTCCTCAGCTCCGGCCTGTTCGAGTTGACTGATGTGGACCTCTCGGGCTGGGCCCGAGGCGTGGTGGTCAACGGCGGCGAAGGCGTGCTCGCCCGATCCACCCTGACCGGGAACAAGGCCGGGTTGGTCTATGTGTCCGGCGAGCTGGCCCTGGACCACAACAACATCCACGGCAACGATCTGAACATCGCGGCGGAGAAACAACTGGCCGTGCGCGAGAACTATCTCGGTTCCAACGTGTCCAAGGAAGCGCGGGTGTCGGAGATGGTCATCCTCAAGAGCGTGCTCGACGCGCCGTATCCCGATGGCCGGATCATCACCCTCATGGAGGATGCGGACCTCTCGGCCGAGGACCTGGTCAAGCGGTTCGAGGAGCACAAGGCGCACGGGGTGGAGTTGTTCAACCAGCGCAAGTACGGAGACGCCTATGTGGAGCTGATCAAGGCCCTGCGTTACAAGGCGGACCGGGATACCTATCTCTATCTGGCGTACACCCAGATGGAGCTGGGTGAGGAAGCCCGTGCCCAGGCGACCATGGAAAAGGCGATCGAGGCCTTTCCCTATGATTTCCGTCTGTACCAGACCTATGTCCGCTATTTGCTTGGCAAGGGGTATGACGGCAAGGCCGTGGTTGTGGTGGACAAGGCGTTGAAGATGAACCCCGACAACGAGAATCTCAAGTTTCTCCGGGAATATGTGGTCGAAGAAGTCCGCAAGATGCGGTCCACACCCGGAGTCAATGCGCGATAGCCGGGGGGTGAAAGCGTGTTGCTGAGTGTGCGATTTTTGGTTATCAGTATACGTTATGGGAATTAGCAGGTTGTTGCGTGAACGGACTGAAGGTGAAGAGAGTGGGATGATGCAGAAAATTGAACGTTTGGTTACTTTGACTGTGGTTATGGCATTGCTGCTTCTTCCGGGTTGCAAACAGGGGGGGCTTTCAACCCTCTTCCATCCCAAGGCCAAGAGGACGGAGACGGCGCAGACCTCTCCGGCCTCGTCGTCATCGACCATGACGACGACGAGATCGGTGCCGCTTACCTGTAACGACCGGTCTTTGCGGACAAAGGATTTCGACGCGAAGAATCCCGCCTGGGACAAGGTCTGGGCCGCCTGTCCGGCCAGTTTCGTGGCCGGTTACAACAATGTTATTCAGCTCATGAACAAGGGCGAGACCACCCAGGCCGCCAAGATGGCTCGGGAAGCTGCGGATATGCATCCCGACTTCGCGCCCTTGCAGGAGTTGGCCCAGCGATTGAACGATCCGTATGGATACGTCGGCTCCCTGACCGATGCCAAGCTCAAGCGGTGGCTGTCCGCCAAGAGTCGGCACGAATTTACGCTCAAGCCGCCCAAGAAGGCGACCCCGCCGTCTCTGCCCCGACTGGTCAAGGGCGAGTTCGAGAAGCGGGCGGATTTCGAGGCCCGCGTGACCCAGGCCAAGCAGGAACGCGCCAAGGTGTTGCGCAAGATCGAGAATGACTACGAAAATGAAGTCAAAGCCTTCAACAACGCAGTTTCCCGCCACAACAAGGCCGTGGAGCAGGAGCGGCGTGAGCGCATGGCCGCCATCGCCAAGATGCGCATCCAGTATCTTGAGGAGGCCCTGTCCGAGGTCTTCGGCGATCCCTTGCTGGTCAACCCGGTATACGAGTCCGAGAGCGAGATGTTTTATGCCCGCCTGATCTCTTCCAACGGGCTTCTCAGCGAGAAGGTGACCGTGTCCGTGCCCTTGTCCCAGGGCAAGGATTTCAAACAGCGGGTGAGGAGCGTCAAGCCGATTATTCCCTATGAATTCAAGAACGGCAAGCTCGTCCGGGGTGTGCCCAAAATGGTGTTGGGCAACCGCACCTACTCCGCCCTGTTTACGGACGAAACGTTCAATCCGGTGGTCATGACCGCCATGGCCGATGTCCAGATCGACACCGGCAAGCAGATATCCACCATGAAGGTGTCCGGGCTGGACATGGGTACCGTGCTCAAAGAGGACGACGCCTACTTCGGCGACGCTCTGGCCACCCAGGATGATCCCCGACTGGCCGCTCTCAAGCAGAAACAGGCCGAGACAAACCGCCAGTTGCGGGAAGCCAAGCGTGAGCGGACCATCGAGGCCGAGATCAAGCGGCAGCAGGAAGAGCTGGTGGCCATGGGTGGGACCGCAGGCAAGGATTACGAAGGCCTCAAGGAAAAACGGCAGTGGGATTTCTCACCCGCCAAGGGCTCGCACGACAAGACCGTGGTCGTCATCATCGGCAACCGTTCCTATCAGAAGGGTATTCCCCTGGTTCATTATGCTTACAACGACGCCAAGGCCATGCGGAAGTTCTTCCTCAGCGGCCTCGGCGTGCCCCAGCAGAACGTCCTGTACTTTGAAGATGCCACCAAGGGCGAGATGGAAGGACTGTTCAAGCGCACCCTGCCCAACCGGGTGGAGCGCGGCAAGTCCGACGTCTTTGTCTACTTCTCCGGTCACGGCATGCCGGTCGATACCAAGGCCATGCTCCTGCCCACCGACGCACGGCCGGACACTGCGGACATCACCGGTTATTCACGGGATACCATGCTGATGCAGCTCGCCGCCCTGGATGCGGCCAGCGTTACCGTGATCCTGGACGCCTGCTTCAGCGGCACCACCAAGGGTGATGAGCCGCTCTCCGTAGGCAAGCCCGTGTACAAGAAGCCCGGCGTGGTCAGCGTGCCCCAGAATACGGTGCTCATTTCCGCCAGCCGCTCCAATCAGATATCCCGCATGGACGAAAAGTCCGGCATGAGTCTGATGACCCTGTATCTGCTGGAAGGACTTTCCGGCAAGGCGGACGGTGACGGCAACAAGACCGTATCCGTACAGGAGATCCGAACCTATCTGGAAAAGGAAGTGAGTCGCGTGGCTCGCATCAAATTCGACATGGACCAGACGCCTGAAGTGTTGGGTCCCGCCAACCGCGCTTTGATTGTCTACTAAGAGGCTGAATAGCGATGAAATATAGACATATACTGATTGGACTGAATCTGTTCCTCCTTCTGACCTTTCCCGCCACCCTTGTGGCGGCCCAGGGCGGAACCACGGTCAACTGGGCCCCCAAGGGCAACAAATCCAACAGCGAATATCTTGAGATCAAGAAATTCCCCACCGATCCTCTGTCCAAGTTCGGCATGATGGGAGACGTGTGGACCGAGCCCTCTTCGGGCATGGAGTTCGTCTGGGTCGAGGGTGGCTGTTTCACCATGGGCAACACCGCAGGCAAGGGCGACAGCGACGAGCAGCAACATCAGGTCTGTCTCGATGGCTACTGGATCGGCAAGTACGAAGTGACCCAGGCCGAGTGGTCGCGCATCATGGGCCGCAATCCTTCGGAACAGCGGGGGGACCGCTATCCCGTGGAAATGGTGTCCTGGTACGATGCCAAGTCTTTTGTCAAGCGTCTCAATGCCAAGGGAACCGGCTATTTCGCCCTGCCCTCCGAGGCCCAGTGGGAGTACGCCGCCCGCAGTCGGGGCCGCGATGACCGCTTCCCCGGCGGGAGCGATCCGAATCAGGTGGCCTGGTTCACGCCTACCAGCGGCAACCGCAAGCATGAGGTCGGCACCAAGGCTCCCAACCATCTCGGTATCCACGACATGGCAGGCAATGTCTGGGAGTGGTGCGAAGACGTGTACAACGCCTCTGCCTACAGCCGTCATTCGGGGAAAAATCCGGTCTTCACCGGCTCCGGTTCCGACCGTGTGGAGCGCGGCGGCAGCTATCGAAGCGGTGACGCCAGCATCCGGTCCGCCAACCGTTTCAAGGCGGCACCGGGCAAGTCCTACAACAACCTCGGTTTTCGTGTGGTCAGGACCCGGTAGCACTGTGGTGAATCCGCATCCATGCCGTCAATTCTCGGGAGGACGGAAGTGAACCCGTTTGTTCCATTTTTTGTTTTCCTGGTTTTGCTGTTGCCGGGAGGTGCTTACGCCGGTGATCATCTCGTCACCGCAAAGGGGTCCTGCGCCATTGAAGGGTTGACCGCCGGTCAGGCGCAAATCCTGGCCCTGCGGCGGGCCCGTTCCGCAGCCGTGGAGCAGGCTGCCGGGGTTCATGTGACCTCGTCCACCCTGGTGACGGACGGTCGATTGGCCGGTGATTTCATCAAGAGTTTCAGCCGGGGCTACATCGTCAAGGAGACGGTGACCTGGCTGGATATGGGGCAGTATCGGCCCGATCCGTCACGCCCACCCATTGGCGAGTACCGGGTCGAGATCAAGGCCGTGGTTTCCCTGCCGGAAAAACGACGGCCGGTCCTGGGGTTGTTTGCGAAGATCAACCAGCACGTCTACCGCGCCCATACGGAACCGTTGACAATCGAGGTAATGACGGCGTCTCCGGCCCGTATTGCCGTGTTCAACATTACGGCTGCGGACATGGTGGTCATGCTTTACCCTGACATCAACCGTCCCGTGGTGGAGTCCGGCGACGGGGATGCGGTGATCCTGCCGCCCAAAGAGGTGGAAAAGCTTCTGCTGGCGACCCTGCCCGGCCACAAGCGTGATACCGAGGCCCTGCTGATAGCCGCTCTGCCCGAGGATTCCGAATTTCGATGGTCCGACGCCTTCGTGGAGGGACTGCCGGTGCCCCTGACCACCTTTTTCAAGAGTTATTCGTTCGTTGCGCCCCATTGCGAGGACACGATCCTGTCCTATGAGGTCTTCACGGAGTAGGCTTCCTGCGAGCGTAGGGAGCCACCCCCCTGGAAAGCCCTACGCTTTTTCGTGTAGTCAGGTAGAATTTTCCTGACTAGGGCAACAAGGGGGCTGTCGTGAAGGTGTTTATTTTTTTGTTGATAAGTGTGTTTTTATGCGCCTGCTCATCGCGGTCGAACCTGATGGTTCCGTCCGGCAACGGCACCGTGGCTGACGGCGCGGTCATGACATCCGCTGCCGATGCGGATAATTCCACCTGCGCCGGATGTGACTGCCCGGACGGGAAGGGGAAACAGAACACGTCGGATTCCGTCCCGGTCAAGATGGTCAAGGGCTTTCTGGCGGGTGTGGCTATAATCGGACTGACCGTCTTGTATGTGCTGACCAGGATTCCTGCCGGGGCGCGGTAAGTCGCGGGATTGATTCCGGGTGGTGTTTTTGAAGCAGTTTGAGGTGGTTGTGTTGTTAGAAGATTGATGCAACGAGGCGGTCGGTTGCGCAGGGAGTGGGAGCGATGATCTGTAAGAGAAATTTTGTCATGCTGGGGTGCCTGCTGCTGATGCTGCTGGCCCAGGGCGCGTTTGCCCAGGGGGCGAAGCAGTATTCCGTGAATTCCGTGATCGTGCAGGTGGAGGGCGGTGCCTGTCTGGGGCAGGATCACTCCCGCGCCCAGACCGAGAAGCTCGCCATGACCGAGGCCAAACGGCTGGCTGCCGAACGGGTTCGAACCGAGGTATCGAGCAAAACCGAGGTGTTGGACGGAAAGCTGGTGGAGGATCTGGTTAAGGCTTACGCCAAGGCAACGGTTCGCATCCTCGAAGAAGTGGAGAAGGGCTGGAAGCAGAGCGACGGCTCCGGCGGATTCGTGGATTCCTGCTATCACGTGAAGATCAAGGCCGAGGTCGTCCCGGCCAGGGTTGCCATGCCCGCCCCGGTGGTTCAGGCTGCTCTTGCCGATCCCAAGGCCCCGCTCACCGTGGAATTGTGGACTGGCAAGGATACCTACCGCGTGGGCGACGCCATGAAGTTCTATTTTCGCGCCAATAAGCCGTTTTACGCCCGAGCCGTGTACAAGGACGTGGACGGCAACCTGATCGAGGTGACGCCCTACGGCAGGCCCCGGTACTATCAGGGCGGCGTGACCTACGAGATTCCCGGACAGAATGACCGTTTTTCCCTGGTCATCACCCCACCTCTGGGCAGGGAGACCCTGACCCTTTACGGCTCCACCCAGCCTTTGGGCAGCTACACCGGCAAGAAGACAGGTGATTTCTACGTGGTCAATCCCAACAAGAACCTGGGCATGACTACACGGGGTCTAGCCGTGGTGCACGGCTCCACCTCGGTCGGACGACCGGCAGATGCCGAGTTCGCCGAGACCTCGGTCGCGGTCAAGGTGCAGTAGCCGGGGGAAGGAGCTGGTTTATTCATGTACCGTTTCATCGCGACAACGCTCATAGTTATTCTTTGCCTGGCCCTGCCGGACCTGGCCTCCGCCTCCGGGCGGGTGGCTCTGGTTGTCGGAAACTCGGCCTATGGCTCCTCCCCGCTCAGGAATCCCGTGAACGATGCTTCGGACATGGCGGCCAAGCTGCGCAAGCTCGGTTTTTAGGTCACGCTTCTCACCGATGCGGGGCAGCAGGCCATGGAGGAATCCATCCGGGAGTTTGGCGGCAGATTGGGGTCGGCGGACATCCGTCTTTTTTATTATGCCGGGCATGGCATACAGTTGCAGGGGCGAAATTATCTCATTCCCGTTGACGCGAATATCGCCACCGAGCACGAGGTGCGGTACGAGGGGGTCGATGCGGCCCGGGTTCTGGATGGCATGGGAGCCGCCCCCGGCGGGGTGAACATCCTCATTCTGGACGCCTGCCGCAACAATCCCTTTGCCCGCTCCTTTCGGTCCGGTTCGCGTGGGCTGGTACGCATGGATGCGCCCAGCGGGACCGTGGTGGTCTATGCCACTTCTCCCGGCGACGTGGCCGCGGACGGCGACGGGCGTAACGGCGTCTTTACCAAACACCTGCTGAAGGTGCTCGATAGTTCCGGTTTGACCCTGGAGCAGGTCTTCAAGCGCACGGGAAAGTCTGTTGTCCGGGAAACCAGGGGAAGCCAGGAACCTTGGATATCCCTGTCTCTGTACGACGATATTTATCTGGCAGGCAGCGGAGGCAATGCGCCGACTGTGGTTGCCTCGGCCTCGGTGCCGCCGCCTCCGACCATCCGGTCCAGACCGGTTGAGACTCGGCCTGCGCCTTTCTCGGTGCCTCATCCCGACCTTTCCGGCAAGACGCTGATGCTGGCGACCACGACCTTTCTGGCGAACTCGGGCCTCATGGAAAAGCTGATAGTCCCTCTTTTCAAAAAGGACACCGGGGCGAACATCAAGTATGTCGCTGTAAGCTCCAGAAAGACCTTGTCCCTGGGGAACGATTGCGCGGTTGATGCCGTGCTGCTGCCTTCCACGGAATTGGCAAAGCAACAGGCAGGCGCGGGGAATTACAAGGGGCGCAGGGAAATCCTGTATTCCGATTTCATCCTTGTCGGGCCTCCTTCCGATCCCGCCGGAATACGGGGGCGTTCCGTGGCCGAGGCCCTGAAGCGCATCAGTGAGAACCGAGCCCTTTTCTTTAGCCGGGCAGACATGTCCGGGACCAACGCCAGGGAAATTTTCCTCTGGAAATCCGCAGGATTGTCGGTTCCGTCCAAGGCGAGCTGGTATCGGCAGACCGGCCAGGGAATGGTGGCAACGCTCAAGTTGGCCGGTCAGAAAAGTGGCTATGCCCTGTCCGATCGCGCCACATATATCAAGATGCAAAATATGTCTGGGGGCAAGTTGCCGCTTGTTCCCCTGGTCGAGGGGGACTCGCAACTGTTTGTCCGTTTCTTCATTCTTGCCGTGGACCCGGGACGATGTTCCCGCACTCAATATCCGATAAGCAAGGCGTTTTCGGATTGGCTGGCGTCACCTTCGACACAGCAGGCAATCATGAATTTCCGGCTCCTCGGGCAGCCGCTGTTTTTCCCCGGTGTGGGATAGGGCCGGGCAACCGGGGAGGAAGTATGGCGAATATCCCGCTGTTCCTCGGGTAGGAATCCGGTTTCAGGTGATGTTTTTCCTTGCCGCAGCGAGCGCAATACGCCAGCTAATTTGGCAATTTACCTTGAAAATATTCCGTCAAGCGGGTACAGAGTAAAATGTTTCAGAAAAAAATTTCAGATGGATGAATTTTTAGCGTGTGTGGGCCACAATGAGTGATGGAACAAAAATGCGCGCCGTGGAATCCTGGGAGATCATGTTTGATGCCCGGGAAAAGCTCGGGGTGACGGAACTGCAAAAGATTTTTTCTCGTGGTCACGGGCAGATCAGCCGGTATTGCCTCTGCCCCAATGCGGGTGAAGCCCAGCGCAACCCTCTGGATCGGCTTTTGCTCCTGTTTGAGCAGTTGGTCGAGAACGGGGAAGAGGAGCTGGTCAGGACCACGGTCAATTTGCTGGCCGAGTGCATCGACTGCCGGGTCAAGTCCGTGGGCACACCCCAGCCGGACAAGGATACCGTGGAAGAGGAGTGTCTGGACGATTTCCCCGAACTGACCGAGCTGGATCGCCTCATCAACCGGCGGGAACACCCGCGCATCGTGCAGCGGCAGGCCGAGCAGGTGAAGCGCGAGGTGGATGAAACCATGGTTAGCTATTTGAAATTGTGGGAAAATAAGTACGGCAAGGTGTGACCCTGGCGCAGGAAATAACGTGATGTCAAAAGCGTGGGGTGAAAGGGTGGTTCTTTCTCTACGCTTTTTTTGTCGGCAGACCTATACGGAAGCTGAAGGCACCTCTCTCTCAAGCTCCGGTTCGGTATCCCCCGGATGTCATGGGCCGGAGCGCGAGAGATGAGAGTGAAAAAAAGAGCAATGAAAACGGGCTTGCCCGAATCAACTGGAGGGTGCGCTACATGAGAGAGTTCAAATTTTTGCTGGTCGGTCTGTTGGCCGTGGCCCTGTTCGCGGGCTGCCAGCCCAAGACAACGTCCACCTCGCCGGAGGATACGCCGCCGGTGCATTACCTCAAGGGTATGCAGATGGTGGACAAGGGCAAGATCATGGAGGCCAAGGTCCACTTCGACCGGGCCGTGGAGCTGGATGACGGGTTCGCTCCCGGCTATGCGGGGCAGGCCCTGCTCGGCGCATTGGCCGCGAAGGATGTCGAGGATGCCAAGGCCCGGAAAAAGGCAGTGGACATGTTCCGCTCCATTCTCTTCAGGGCGGACAAGAAAGCGTCCAAGGCCAAGAGGTCGGCGGTGGAGCAGTTCGTCGTGGACGTCACGGCCATTCGCTGCGAGACCATGGCCAAGGGCGACCGCTGGCTGCACCGGGCCGAACTTCGGTACGACTCGGGCCGCAAGCTCGAAGGCATCGGCAAGGACGACCTGACATACTATGGCGATGTCGAGGCCCTGCCTTTCTATATGGCCAAGGCGTGGTACGAGGCCGGTGAATATGGCGAGGCCACGAAAATGCTGGCCCTGGTCACTCAGGCCCATGTCTCTGTCTGGGATCAGCCCGCTGCCGATCTGTTTGCCCGCATCCACAAGATCGAGCGCGCCATGGCCTCCTACACCGTGTCCGGCGTGTCCAAGATCATTGCGGCCAAGGAATCGGTCTCCCGCGCCGACGTGGCTGCCCTGATCGTGGCTGAGCTGGACCCGAACACCCTGTTCAGAAAGATCGACACCATCCAGCCCGCTGCCGAATTTGTGCCCACGGACGTGGTGGACAATGAATACCGGGCGCAGATAGTGGAGCTGATCAAGTGGAATATTCGCGGCCTGGAGCCGGTCTATGATCGTCTGACCCAGGCCAAGCTCTTCAAGCCCACCGAGCCCGTGACCCGCAAGGTCATGGCCCTGGCCCTGGAAGACATCCTGATCAAGGTCACCGGCGACGAGTCCCTGGCAACCAAGTTTTTCGGCCAGGACGTGTCCCCCTATAGCGACGTCAAGCCCACCTCGGCCTACTACAGTGCCGTGGTCAACTGCGTGACCCGCAACCTGATGGAGACAGATATGTCCGGCACCTTCCGTCCCGACGACGTTTTGGATGGCGCGGAACTGCTGCTGGCCGTCGTCCGTTTGCGCAATGCCGTCAATGGCAAGTAACTTTGAGGAGAGAGTAAGATGAAACGTTTGATAGCAGGTTTTTTCTGTGTGTTGATGGTGGCCTCCGTGGCCATGGCTCAGGACAATTTCAAGGAAGTTCGCGGCCAGATGGTTTTCCAGCAGGGCTACATTCAGGTGGTCGGTGAGTCCGAGTCCGGACAGACCCGGTTCAAGGCCAAGCGGGCTGCCACCGTGCTCGCCCAGCAGCGGATGCTGGAAACGGTCAAGGGCCTCAATCTCGTGGGCCAGACCACGATTCAGGACGGTATGCTGGTCAGCAACTCCATCCGCACCGATGTCTCCGGCTTCCTGCAGGGTGCTCAGGTGGTGGAAGAGCTGTACATCGCCGGTGAAGGCTATGCCCGCGTGACTTTGCGCCTGAACTTGTACGGCAGTAATTCCCTGTTCAGCACCATGGCTCCGACCCTGCAAAAGCCCCCGGCGGAACTCAAGGTGGAAGTCCTGCCCGAGTTCAAGCCCCAGGTCGCTACGGCCCCGGCTGCCCCTGCTGCCGCTCCGGCCGAGCCTGTCACCTTTGATGGTCTGATCGTCATTGTGGAAGGCGTCGGGTTCAAGCCCGCCCTGGCCAACCGCATCATCACCGAGAAGCGCGACATCTTGTTCGAGCCTTCCAAGGTTACCCCGCAGATGCTCATTGAGCGCGGCTGTGGCGGATACACCACCACCGAGGACAAGGCCAAGGCGTTGCTGGCTTCCTGGGGCAGCAAGTCCCCGCTGATCGTCAAGTGCATCAAGGTCGAGAAGGGCACCGAAGCCGTGGTTTCCGTCAAGGATGCCACCGTGATCTTCGAGCAGAACCAGAAGTCCAACATGCTGCCGCAGGCCAAGGTCGTCTTCGTCCTGTAAGCGGAATTCAGCGCAGGTGGACCGGGGCGGTTCGTGCCATGGACCGCCCCGGCACCGTTTCTTTTTGCCAGCCACAGGGAGATGTGATGGGAATTCGGAAGATGGGACAGAGTCTTGTCGTTCTGGTGTTGCTGATCTTGCCCCTGGTCGCTCATGCGGCCATGGACCCCCAGACCGAGCGGCTGGCCCGTTGGCAACTCAACAACGCGGACTTGCTCGTGGACGAGGGCAAGTACATGCAGGCCCTGGAATATATCGATTCCGCCTACGAGATGAGTCGGTATCCCAAGACCCGTAGCGATGCCCTGCTGGCCCGAGCCATGGTCCTGGCGACCTTCCTGGATGCCCCCCGCGAGGCGGTGGCCACCTATCAGAAGCTGGCAAAGGAATTCCCGGAATACCGGGAGACTGCCGCCTACCAATCCGCGTTTCTCCTGCTTCAGGCCGGGGATGAAAAAGGAGCCAGGCAGGGGTTTGACGCCTACCTGAAGGCATTTCCCCAGGGTCGTTTTCAATTCCAGGTTGAAGCCATGCTCAAGAGCATGGGCACGGGTGGTGCGGTCGTGCCCAAGACGCCGCAGTTCCTGTCCAGCCGCCCGATCATGCGGGTACTTTTGTCCAAGGGGGCCAAGCGGGTCGAGGTTCGACCCATGACACGCGGCCACAAGGTCAGCGTGCTCGGCCAATCCCTCGATGCCCTGAATATCCTGGCTGCTGCCGGTTCGCTGAATATCAACGGGGCTGCGGCAGGGCGGGGGGACGTCGAAATCCGTTGCGACGGCCCGGTGGTCGTCACCATGGACGGCAAGAGCAAAAAGGTGCGTGGCACAATAAAAATTTTCAATATCAAAAACCGGTTGCAGGTAATAAACCAAATCGATATCGAGGACTACCTTCGCTCCGTGGTTCCGGCAGAATCCTATGCCAGTTGGCCCATGGAAACGCTCAAGTCCCAGGCGGTCGCGGCCCGGACCTATGCCTATTATCAGAAATTGCACCGCACCAGCCGGGCCTATGACGTCCGCGCCGACACCTATGATCAGATGTACGGCGGCGTGGATCGCGAGAAGCCGTCCACCGACCGGGCCGTGCGCGAGACCGCAGGCATGATTTTGACTCACGGGGGCCGTCCCATCCTGGCACAGTACACCGCCAACAGCGGCGGATACACTGCCGACGCCGGGGCCGTTTTCAACGCGCCCAAGCCGTATCTGGTGGCCCATAGGGACCCGGCCAGCCTCAAGGGCAAGATGGCCTCCTGGAACAGGAGCTACACGGCGCAGGAGATCGTGGACGCCCTGGCCGGTATCGGCGTCAACGTATCCGGGCTGAGTTCCATCACGCCCGAGGTCACGGGACCGTCCGGGCGGTATGTCAAGGTCCGCCTTCACCATGCGAAGGGGTCCACCGTGCTCCGTACCCGGACCAGCCTGGCCAGTTCGCGGGTCCTCAAGCTGCCGGAGGTGCTGTTTGGCGTGGCGAAAAGCGGAGGAAAGTACGTGTTCCGGGGCCACGGCCACGGTCACGGCGTGGGCTATTCCCAGTGGGGTTCGGCGGAATTGGGCAAGACCTGGCAACATGACCGGATATTGGCCTTTTATTATCCCGGAACCGCGCTTGCGCGAAACTGGGATTAAGGGAATGAGGGAGTGACAATGAAAAAGCTGTTTATCATCGGTCTGTTGGGATTGGCCGTGGCTGCTGTCTACTTCGGTGTCATCACGTTCAAAAGCGATGATAAGGGGTTGTCTGTCGGCTACGACAAGGGCAAAGCGACCGAGGTCGTGGACAAGGTCAAGGAGAGCGCGGACAAGGCGTTGCAGAAGGGACAGCATATCGCGGAGTAATGGGAGGAAGTATGTGCAGAAAACGCATTGTCGGATTGCTGATGGTTGCCATGTTGCTTGTGGCCGTGTCCGTGGCGGCCGGAGCGGGCCTGGAGCAATATCTGTCGTCCCAGGTCGTCTGTGGTGAGCAGGCCCAGAGCCTGATCAACCAGGGGGACGAGGACCAGGCCTCGGAATTGTTGGCCCAAGGCGTCAAGCGGTTTCCCGATTCGGACTGGTTGCGCAGCCTGTATGGCCGGGCGCTCTTTTCCCAGGGCAAGCTGGACGAGGCCGAGGATCAGTTTCAGAAGGCCCTGGACATCAACAAGGACAATCCCGTGGCCCGGATGCTCATCAAGGAGATTCGGCTGACCAAGGATGCACTCAAGGATCGTGAGCTCAGCGAGTTGATCGATTTGGGCATGGACAAGGCGGGCGACCTGTTGGTGATCATCATCGGTGTTTGGATCGGTACCTTGATGACCGCGTTTTCCGCTCGGATGGCCAAGGCTTTTTCCCGTTCCCATTTCGAGCGGGCGCTGAAGCGCAAGAACTGGGACGAGGCCACGGACATCCTGGAGAATTTCATCGCCAACTGGAAGAAACGCGAGTTGCGTATCAACATGGAGATGATGCTGTCCAAGATGCCGCAGGAAGAGGTGGAAACGATCATCCGCGACTACGTGGACGTGCAGAAGCACGAGGACGAACTGCTCTTTTTCCTTCGTAAATTGCATTCCAAGCGGGGGTAACTCGTGGACGGAGACCGGTGAACGCTGACGGGAGAGCGATTCTCAGAGATGGAGAACGGACCTCGGTTTTGTTGTAATCTGCCTTGATAGCGCCCATCCCTCTGGACATTATGAGAGGGAGTGACTACTTGATTTCCTGTCCGGAATTGATAAGGTGAGCACTTCTCCGGATGGTTTTTTTACAGAAGGGAATACGCCGGGTGTGATAACTGCCTCCCGGTACTGAAAATATGGCAACATTCGATCTTCATTTTCATGCCAACATCCACCGCATGCCCGAGCGCAACAAGCGTTTGCGGCTGAAAAAGATAGGCTGGTACCTGAAACATCTGGGCCTGGACTATCTTGCGTCCACGGAACATTCGTACAAGAAGCCCCTGGAAGCCTACCGGCGGCTGGCCGAGATCGCTGCGGACCTGGACACCGAGATCATTCCCGGCGTGGAGGCCGTGTCTTCCGAGGGAATCGACATCATCTTTCTGTACCGGACCGAGGAGCACCTGCAATGGGCTCTGAGTCAGCACCAGACCTTCCGTTGGTCCGTCCGGGATGTGGGTGCCATCTGCCGTGATACCGACGCCATCGCCATTGTCCCCCACCCTTTCCATATGGGGCGGACTTCGGCCGGGAATATCTTAAGCACCAGAGCGTATAATCGGCTGCTCTCCATGGCCGATTACGTTGAAATTCACAATGGCTCTGCGCTGAACATGGACAAACGCCTCTCCCTCAGTTGCGCTCGTGGCTGTTTCAAGCAGACACGGGCCAAGCTGGACAAGACCCTCAATCTGCCGCTGGAAGCACGGGGGCACGGTCTTGGCTGGGCTGTGAGCAGCGATGCCCATTATCCCGGCGAACAATTGATGGTCGGGTTTACCGAAAACGCACCTGGATTGGATGAGGCTGTTTTCGATTTTTTGAAACAACGGATACGGTTTGTCCCCCACCTGCTGAAGCAACCCGAAGTTCGCGAGCTGGGCAGAAATGTCAAGTTGCTGCGTGATTTTCAGTGCGTGTTCAAGGAAGGGTTGGTCAAGGAATGCATCAAAACCAAGAATTGGACGCAGGCCACGACCGCGCTTTGCCTTTCCTGTGGTCTGCTGAAGCCGTTCTAGTCAATCGTCGCGGATTATTCCAACGAGGAAGAACGCGCCCGACAAGAAGGCTTTGCGGTTCGGCCTGACCGCATCCTGGCTTCTGCCGTCAATCTCCTGATTCATTGCAACGTCACTCCCAACCGGATTTCCATCGCCGGAGTCATCGCCTTGCTGGTGGTCTGCCTGTTGCCTCCATCCTAGCCGATTCTGGCCACGGTCTTCATGGCCCTGTTCGTGCTTTGTGCTGGAATTGACGGCCCCCTGGCCCGCCGCCTGGATGTCATTCACGACGGCGGCTTCGCCCTGTATTATTCCGTGCAGGTGGTCGATTCCCTGCGCCGGATTTACGCCTTCCATGACAGCAAGCTCAAGGAGCGTCGGAAAGCGGGTGATATGGAGGTGGCCCTGCCGGGGTCGCTTCGCCAGCGGGGTGTCTCTGCCGGCTTAAGAACCCTTTGAAGGGCCCTTGAGAATCTCCAGAAAATTATGGTTTTTTTGCCCCATATAAAGGGGTTACGACTTGGCATGTGGTTTGATATAGAGCGACTGAACTGATGCATAAATTATGAGGAGAGGCGCGGTGAGCAATTGTATTTGGGAGCGATTTATGACAAAGCTCGTCGAGGATAAAGATAAACTTGATGAATTTTGCAATTTGCCTGACGCTGACATTGAACAGTGGCTTGTGACCAACAACGTGGGCGTGACCATCGACCAGTTGCACGCGGCTTCGCTCAAATTGAAGCTGAGCGACAACGAGTTGGAGGATGTGACTGGCGGCACGGTGTCGATCTGCCGTTTGCAAGACACCGTAAAAGCCGAAGCAAACAGGTGGCTTAACCTCCCCTAACCCACCCCCCCCCCCTCAGAGAAAGGAACGGTTCGCCGCACTATGTCACAGCTCTTCCGAAAAGCAGCCCTTGATCGTCTTTCTTCCCCGGAACAACTCGACCAGATCATGCGTGTCACTTCGCCCATGGGATGGGCCGCTATGGCTGCCTGCGTGGTGCTGGTGGCTATGGCAACCATATGGGGCGTATACGGCACTATTCCCACCAAGGTCATGGGGCAGGGGCTTCTGGTGGAAAAAGGCTCCCTCTTCGATGTGGTCGCCATGGGCGAAGGGCAGATTGTCGACGTGTTCACGGATGTGGACCAGGAGGTGGAGGTCGGACAGGTCGTGGCCCGTATCAGCCAGCCGGACATCGTGCACCAACTGGAAGAGGCCCAACGCACCTTGGATCATCTCCTGGAAGAACGGACGTTTATCGACAAGCTTGGCTCAGAGATTCACGGTTCACGGACACAGCATATCAAGCAGCAGCGCAAGACACTGCTTGACTCCATCAAGTTGTCCGAAACCCGTCTGGATGACTTGCACGAGCGGGTCGAGCAGCACAAGGACCTGCTTAAACAAGGCATTGTGGCACGCAAGACTTACCTGGATGCCAAGGCTGAATACAATGCGGTATTGCAGGATGTGCTCAAATACCGCGAGCAACTTGCCTCCTTGCCCACCACCGGTTTTCAAGCGACCAGCGAGCGCAAGAAAGAGCAGATTGATGTGGAACGTCGCATCATTCATGCCGAAGGGGAGCTGGAATCCATCAGGGATCGCCTGGAGCTGGCTTCTCATGTCGTTTCGCCCAAGGCGGGGCGGGTCAATGAGGTCTTCAAGGCTCCTGGAGCATTTCTGCGCCTGGGTGAAGCCATCATCAATCTGGAAACCTATTCGCCGGACGACAATTTTTATGTCTCTGCCTATTTCAGCCCGGACCAGGGTAAACGCATCAAGCCCGGCATGACCATGCTTGTGGCTCCGTCTGTTGCCAAACGAGAGGAATATGGCGTGGTCATCGGAGAAGTCGTCAGTGTGTCCGCGTTTCCGGCTTCACCGCGCGGCATGATGCATATCCTGGAAAATGAAAAGCTGGTCGAGATGCTCTCCCAAAACGGTCCCCCGATCAAGGTTCGCGCCAAGCTCGTCAGGGACAAGGATTCCTTCAGCGGCTTCAAGTGGTCTTCGGGCAAAGGGGCCCCGGTCACGCTTCAGTCAGGCACCATGTGCCAAGCCGAGGTGGTGGAGGAGCAGCGTCCCATCAGCCTGCTTATTCCCTACCTGAAGAAGGCTGTGCTCGGCATTGGGGAGACCAGGTAAGTGTCTGACGACAAATCTCTCTGGAAAAACAAACGGGTCAAAACCCCCACGGTCATACAGATGGAGGCTCTGGAATGCGGGGCTGCCGCCTTGGGCATTGTCCTCTCCTATCATGGCCTTTACATCCCCTTGGAGCAGTTGCGCGAAGATTGTGGTGTCAACCGCGACGGGTCCAAGGCGAGCAACGTTCTGCGTGCGGCACGCTCCTACGGAATGGAAGCCTCCGGGTATCGCATGGAACCCAACAGCCTGAACACGGTGGAGCTTCCGATCATCATCTTTTGGAATTTCAATCATTTCGTGGTGCTCGAAGGCATCAAGGGTGATAAAGTCTATATCAATGATCCCGCTTCCGGTCCCAAGGTCGTGACGTATGAGGAGTTCGATCAGGCGTTCACGGGCGTGTCTCTGGTCATGGAACCCGGTCCGGATTTCAAGCCGGGTGGCGACAAGCCCAGTGTCATACGTGCCCTGAAAAAACGTATTTCCTTGCGTGAGCCCGGTGTGGCCTTTGCCGTGCTGGCCGGTCTGGTCTTGGTTATTCCCGGCCTGGTCATTCCCATATTTTCCAAGGTGTTCGTGGACAATATTTTGGTGGGCGGTAGTCGGGACTGGCTCAGGCCCTTGTTGTTTGGCATGCTCCTCACCGCGTTCCTGCGTGCCGGGTTGGGCTGGCTCCAGGGATAGGCACTTTTACGGCAGCAAACCAAGCTGGCAGTTATCTCCTCGGCCCAGTTCTTCCGCCATATCCTGCGCTTGCCCATGAGCTTCTTTTCGCAGCGCTACGGTGGGGAAATCGGCGGTCGCGTGGCCCTTAACGATACGGTGGCCGGGTTGCTCACGGGCACGTTGGCCTCCACCTGCATCTCCATTGTTACGGCCATATTCTTTGCGGCCATCATGGTTCTCTATGACCCGTTACTTACCGGGATCGGTGTGGCTTTCGCGCTGGTCAACATCTTGGTGCTTCGCTGGGTGAACCGCAAACGGTCGGACCTGAAGCAATGCGTGTTGCAGGAGAGCGGCAAGCTTTCCGGCACGGCCATGGGTGGTTTGCAGCTCATCGAAACCATCAAGGCGTCCAGTTCGGAGTCTGACTTTTTCTCCAGATGGTCAGGGCAAACAGCCAAGTACCGCAACGCGCTCCAGGAGATGAGCCGTTGGAACAGCTTGGTCATGCCCGTGCCCGCCCTGGTATCAGGACTCAGTACCGCCGCCATTCTCGGCCTGGGTGCGCTCAAGGTCATGGATGGTGAGATGACCATCGGCATGCTCGTGGCCTTTCAGTCTCTCATGGCGAGCTTTTTGGCTCCGTTCAACTCCATTATCCAGCTCGGAACGGAACTCCAGACACTTCAGGGCGATATGAATCGCCTGGACGACGTTATGCGCTATCGTGAAGATCCCATCTATAGCTCCCAGATCGAGGCCAACGGCACGGCGGGCGACCGTTTGCGCCTCTCCGGTCATGTGGAAGTCAAAGGGCTGACCTTCGGGTATTCCAAGCTCGACAAACCGTTGATCGAGAACTTTGATCTGACGTTCACCCCGGGAAGCCGCGTGGCCCTGGTGGGCGGTTCCGGGTCTGGCAAGTCCACGGTGGCCAAGTTGGTGAGCGGTCTGTTCGAGCCGTGGTCCGGTGAAATCCTGTTCGACGGCAAGCCCATGCGAGATATTCCGCGAGAGGTCTTCCTCAACTCCTTTTCTTTTGTGGACCAGGATATTGTCATGTTCCAAGGTTCGGTTCGCGAGAATATGACCATGTGGAATTCGGCCATCCCGGACCAGCAGACCATCGGTGCAGCCAAGGATGCCTGCGTGCACGAGGTCATTTCATCTCGTCCCGGTGGCTATGCTTCCTTGTTGGATGAAAATGGTGCCAACCTTTCCGGTGGTCAGCGGCAACGTCTTGAAATCGCCCGCGCCCTGACTTCGGATCCGTCCTTTCTGGTGCTGGACGAAGCTACCAGCGCGTTGGATGCCGATACGGAAAAAAACATCGACGACAATCTGCGCCGACGGGGGTGCTCCTGTCTTATTGTGGCCCACCGGCTCTCAACCATCCGCGATTGTGACGAAATCGTGGTCCTGGATCGGGGCAAGATAGTGCAACGGGGCACGCATGATGCCATGATGCAGGAAGACGGACCGTATAAACGGTTGATAGAGAGCTAGGCATGGGTACTGATATGCTGAAATTTTTTGCCGACAACGGTACCCGGATCATCATGGATGCGAATTCACCCGTATCCTTGGTAAATACTGAAGACGCCTGGTTCGTGGCTGAAGGGCGTGTGGACCTCTTCCTGGTGGATGGCCAGGATACCCCGGGGCAGACGGAACGGACCCGTGCCTTCAGCGTGGCGGCGGGGCAGGTGATGTTCGGGTGTCTGGTTGATTCCGGTCCCTCTCTTCTTGCCGTGGGAACGCCCGGTACCGTGGCATATCGCATGACGCGAAGCGGTCTGGACGGTTTGAGGCCGGACATGTTGGCCCAATTGGTGGACGGCTATTTGGACAACCTTGCCCAGGCCATGACTCGGGGCATAGGGGCTTTGCCGGAAGCGGAAACTCTCCTGAAGCCCGGTGAATCGGTTGAACTTGCACAATTCTCGGTGGCGAGGGCCGATGGCGGAACGATATGGATTCGTCACATCACGCAAGCCTCGGCCCTGTATATGGGGATGGAAGATGTCGGCGATCAGTCCGACTGGTATCCTCTGGCACCTGCCGCGTGGATTCAGGCGTTCGCCGATGTCACCATGGAATGCTGCACGACGGAAGCCATGGTCCAGGACGAAAAATTTTGGCCGTCCTTCGGCTTGTTCCAGGGAACAGCGTTCAATTGTCTGGCCTTGGGCGCGGCTTTTGCCACAGCCGACCGGCTGGTTGCCCTGCGCGAGAAATCGGCAGCCGACGTGCGTGTCACGCGTGGCGGGCTGCTGAGACTGGCCTCTATCATGGATCCCTCCATCGAGGCTCCGTCGGCCCATGATTCCAAGGATGCGCTGGCATCGGCCTGCTCGGTGGTAGCTCGTAAGATTGGCGTGGATATTTTTGCATTGAAAGCTTCCCTCAGTGGAAAGACCGTGGAAGAAGTGGCAGCGTCCGGCAATATGCGCGCCCGCCACGTGTTGCTGCGCGGCCAGTGGTACAAGGATGACGGCGGCCCACTGGTAGCCTTCACCGCTGGAGACAAACATCCGGTGGCGCTCATCCCCACATCGCCCAAGAGCTATGCCCTGCATGATCCCAGGGATGATTCGATTCGGCCCGTGACCAAGGCCGTCCATGACGAGTTGGACCCGGTGGCCTACACCCTGTACCGTCCGCTCCCGTCCAGGACGCTCGGCATGCGTGACATCCCCATGTTCGGTTTGCGCGGTAGTTGGAAGGATTTGGGTTGGGTCGGTGTCCTGGGCGTAATTCTCGGCTTGACCGGGTTGATCACCCCCCTGCTTACCCGTATTATTTTTTAACGACATCATCCCCGGTGCCGAGCGCGGTCGTCTGCTTCAGGTAGTGGCCATTTTGCTCGGATTCACCATGGCTTCCCTGCTCTTTGAAGTGGCGAAATCCATCGCCATGCTCCGGGCCAAGAGTCGCATGGACCACAATCTGGAAGCGGCCATATGGGAACGGCTCTTGCGTCTGCCGGTCAAATTTTTTCGCAGGTTTTCGGCAGGCGACCTGGCCCAGCGCGCCAATGCCCTCAATCTGGTACAGCAGATGTTGTCCGGGGCGAGCCTCAGTTCCATGTTCTCCGCGCTCTTTTCCCTGGTCTATCTCGCCCAGCTTTTTTACTTCGACACCAAGCTCGCTCTTGTGGCTCTGTGCATTATTCTGGTGTCCGCCGCGGCGACTGCCTTGGTCTCCTTTATCCAGATTCGATACCAGCGCAAGGCTGTAGCCCTGGCCGGAAAGCTTTCGGGCCAGACCCTGCAATTCATCACGGGAGTGTCAAAGCTTCGCGCGGCTGGGGCAGAAGACCGGGCACTCATGTTGTGGGCCGAGGACTTCGCCGAACAGCGCCGTATCGGTTACAAGCTTTCCAGCGTGGGCAATGGCTTTTCCTCCTTCAACGCCATGTTCGGCACCTTCGGCTCCGCACTCGTCTATATTGGCGTCATCTATTTTGAACGTGACACAGAAATGGATATGGGCACGTTCATGGCCTTTTGGGCAGCCTTTGGGGGGCTTCAGGGAGGCATCCTCGGGGTTGTGGGAGCCGTCACTCAGATTTTCCAGGCCGTGCCATATTTCGAACGTCTCAAGCCTATCTTTGAAGAGGCCCCGGAAGATTCAGAATCAATGGGTGATCCCGGCGAAATCGAGGGGAATATCGAGATATCCAATCTCAACTTCCGCTACGACGCAGAAGGTCCGCTTGTCCTCAAAAATGTTTCGTTCAAGATCAATCCGGGAGAGTTCGTGGCCATTACCGGGCCATCCGGGTCAGGCAAGACCACGTTGTTGCGACTGCTTCTCGGTTTTGAGGAACCGCAATCCGGTTCCATTCTGTTTGAAAATCAGGACCTTTCCCAGCTCGACGTCTCCAAGGTGCGCAGGCAGATGGGGGTTGTGTTGCAAAACGGCGGTCTTATGCCGGGTGACATCTTTACCAACATCATTGGCGCGTCCACTCTGACCCTTGAGGATGCCTGGAGAGCCGCCGAAATGGCGGGCTTTGCCGAGGACATCAAGGCAATGCCCATGGGTATGCACACCGTCATTTCGGAAGGCGCGTCCACGTTGTCCGGTGGCCAGAAACAACGGCTGATCATTGCCCGAGCCTTGGCCCGCAACCCCAAGGTGTTGCTCTTTGACGAGGCCACCAGTGCGCTCGACAACCGGACCCAGGATATCGTCACCCAGGCCCTCAACCAACTCCCCGTGTCCCGTGTGGTCATTGCCCATCGTCTGACCACCATTCAGAAAGCGGACAAGATTATTGTGTTGAAAGACGGTATGGTGGAGGAGATAGGAAACTTCGACGAATTGATGGAGGCAAAGGGGACATTCCACGGTCTGGCGAAGCGACAGATGGCGTGACCCCTGTCCATTTAATTTTCGACTGCTTCTGGAGGCCGGGGCGGGTCGCAGGCGGTAACCATCTCGCTACAGTTTTTTACACGCCACAACAAAACGGGTTGCAGCCAGATGGTCGCAACCCGTTGAAAACTGAAGGGAAGAAAGAGTAGTCGCACACGACGGTGGTGGCTATCTCGCAGGGTTTCCCTCTTCTCCGACCACCGGGGGGGGCGAGAATTATTTCAACCAGCCGAGGACTTCCTTTTTACCCGGGGCCTTGCCTACCACTTTGACTTCACCGTCCACGGCCACGGCCGGGGTGGAGAAGACACCGAATTTGGCGATTTCCTGGAAATCCGTCACCTTGATGATCTCCGCGTCAATGCCCATTTCGGCCACGGCTTCCTTTACGGTCTCTTCTGCCTGGGCGCATTTGGGGCAGCCCGGACCCATGACATGAATTATCATTTGATGCTCCTGGGTTAGATGATTGCGTTGAACAGGTAGCCCACCAGCAGGATGCCGCTGGCGACCACGCCAATGAAAATGGCAATGAGCCTGGGCTTGAGCACCTTGCGCAGGATGACCATCTCCGGGAAGGAAAGGGCGATGACACTCATCATGAAGGCCAGTACCGTGCCCAGGGCCGCGCCCTTGCCGAGCAGGGCCTCAACCACCGGGATGATGCCTGCGGCATTGGTGTACATGGGCACGCCGATGACGACGGACAGGGGCACGGACCACCAGGAGTCGTCGCCCATGATGGTAGCCAGATAGCCTTCGGGAACGTAGCCGTGAATGGCCGCGCCCACACCGATGCCCAACACCACGTACTTCCAGACCCGGCCCACGATGTCCTTGACCGAGTCGAGGGCATAGTCGAAGCGTTGGGACCAGGTCTGTTTCTGGTTTACCATGGCCGCATCTCCGGCCCGGATTTCCTTGACCCAGTCCTCGATGTACGGCTCCAGTTTCATCTTGCCGAGTACCCAGCCCGCGCACACTGCCACGCCGATGCCGGTGACGAAATACAGGGCGGCCACCTTCCAGCCCAGCAGGCCGTAGAGCAGGACCAGGGCAATCTCATTGACCATGGGTGCGGCGATGAGAAAGGAGAGGGTCACGCCCAGGGGCACCCCGGCGGTCATGAAGCCGATGAACAGCGGCACGGCAGAACACGAGCAGAACGGCGTCACCACGCCCAGTAGCGCGGCCATCACATTGCCGGCGGATTCCCGGCGTCCGGCCAGAACGCGCCGGGTCCATTCCACGGTCACGAAGGAGCGCAGGGTGCCCACCAGGAAGACGATGAGCACCAGGAGCATGAGCACTTTGGGCGTGTCATAGGCAAAGAATTGGACAGCCGAACCCAGGTGGCTCCCCTGCCCGAGGTTGAACAGGGAATACGTCAGCCAGTTGGAGAACGGCAGGAGTTGGCCGTAAAGCCCATACCATGCGGCCAGGGCGACGACGCCCAGGAGCAAGTGCCCGGCTATACTGCTGCTGCGTTCCGGTGTTTCGGGTGACTTGCTTTGACAGGCGCAGGGTTTCTGATCGGGAAGTGTTTTCACGAGTACCTCTATTGGCAATATCGCCAAATGAAAAAGTAAAAAAAATTATTATATGTTGGCGTCGATAACAGACTCTATGCACTGGAAGAAATTGAGTATGCACGGAACCTTGAGGCGGTAGTACACCTGCTTTCCTCGTCGTTCGTCCGCAACGATACCCGCCCTTTTGAGTACGCTCAGATGTTTGGAGACCGTGGACATGTCATGGCCGATCAGGGCCTGGATGTCACAGACACACCGCTCACCACGGGACAGCTCGTCAATCATCATGAGCCGTGAGGGATGGGCCATGGCCTTCATTATTTCGGCTCGCGCCGCGAATTGGCCTCTGAGGACGATGTCCTGCCTGACAGTGTCATTCATGTGTGTGCTCCTTCATTTGGCAATATAGCCAATGGTAAGCAGATGTCAAGGGGTGGGGTGCCTGTGTGTGGTTTTATTTGTAGTGGTGGAGACCGGTAGCGGCTATAGGTATTTATCTGGCGGAGTTACTGCTCTGGAGAGGCATGCCGTGGAGAGAGGGGCGGGAATAATAATTACGATTCATGGCTGGGTAGTATAAATAAAGAGATATGAGGATTCCCATGACGGTCATGCTTTTTTTCACGGTTTCATTGCTTCGGTTTGCCTGTCCGTTCGGAAGACATTCTTTCCGCAGGACATGGAGGCCCGTTGAACGGAAATGGAGGGGCCGATGAAGCCATCTCTGACGAATAAAATGGCCCACTCTCAATGCGGTGGCGACAGTTGCGAACGGCTGTTCAGTGGGCGCAGTTCCTCTGTTGACCGGGTTTTTGTTCTATTCCTGGCCGCTTTTTTTGCTTTGCAGGTGGCGGTGGGGGTTGGTGTCATCGTTTTTTACATCGGTGGCGAGATGTTTTGGATGCAGACGGAGAATATCGGGAAGCAACTGGAGGAGAACACGCGCCTCTTTCAATCCTATGTGGACGATCGCCTGGCATTGATGCACGGATATTCCCGGATGCCTCGCCTGGTCGCCGGGGTCATGTCCTACTCGACAACTCCTCGCGAGACTTTGGACTTTATCAAGTCGTTGCCTCTATTGGATGACGCTGTCGATTTTTGTTTGCAGGATGCCCGGAGCGTCTCTGCGTGCTCCTCTCAGGGATTTGTTCATCATGGATTGAAGGGTGAAGGCCTTGCGCGACTTCTGGGAGGGAAAGCACGGAATTCGGTTGGCATATTCACGGCGGGCGACATGCCGGAGCGCTGCTATTTGCGTTTGAGTGTGCCGGTGAACTACCAGGGCAGTCCCCAGGGGGTGTTTTCTGCATTCATCCCCATGTCCACAAAGGATCTTCTGTCGATTTTTAACGAGAAGTCCGTTCGAGTGTCCATCGTTTCCAAGGGACAGACGCTGATCTCGAATGGAGTGGTCGTCAATTCCGGGGTGACTCGGAAGGTGGCGACCCGCTTTCCCGGCATTGATCTGGTTCAGGAAGTGAGCCGCATCAAGGGCAGTCGGCGTATCCAAAATATAGAGGTTGCCCTGATAGCAACGCTGTTTTGCGGAACACTCCTTATTCTCGTGATGGTTTATCTTATAGGCAAGCGTTTGTTCATTGATCCCCTTGTTCGATTGCAGGCCATGAGTAAAGCCTTGGAAAAAGACGTGGCAAAACGTACCGCGAATCTGGAGCGGCAAACGATCCAGCTTTCCATGGAAATTCGCGAGCGGCGTGAGGCGGAGGAGGAAGCCCGTGAGTCCGAGGAACTGGTCTCGACCCTGCTCGAAGGCATCAATGCCGCAGTTATCATCATTGATCCCATAACGCGCCATATCATTCGCTCCAATGCGGTGGTGCAACGGATGTTCGGGTTGGCACCATGGCAGATTCTCAAACGTTCCTGTGATGAGGCCTTTGTGAACTCACCTGACGTTGTCACCGATCCGGCGTGCTCCTCGGATGTGGCGGTGGGCTACTCCGAGGGCGTGGGCTACCATGTGGACGGCACCTCCTTTCCTCTGGCGCGCTATAAGGTGAAGGTAGAGGTGAAGGGCGAGGAACACGTTGGAATCATCCTTCTGGATATCTCCGAGCGCAAGGTTCTGGAAAGGCGGCTCAATATGGCCCAGAAGCTCGAAAGCGTGGGCGAATTGGCTTCGGGCATTGCCATGAGATCAATACGCCCATTCAGTATGTGGGTGATTCGATCAGCTTTGTGTATGATGCCTTTTCCGATGTGGCCAAAGTGGTGGCCGTGTATCATGAACTTTATGGCAAATGCCGGGAAGCGGGGTTTCAGCCGGAATTGCTTGAACGCATAGACGAACTTTTCAAGGATGCGGATCTGGACTTTGTGATGCAGGAGGTGCCCAAGGCCTGCACTCGGGCGCTTGAAGGTTCGGAGCGGGTGGGGGTCATCGTGCGGGCCATGAAGGACTTCGCCCATCCCGGCGACGGGCAGAAGAAAGGCCTGGATATCAACACTGCGCTTACCAACACCCTCACTGTGGCCAAGAACGAGTGGAAATTCGTGGCCGACGTGGTAGAGGATTTTGGTGATATCCCCATCGTCCATTGTCTGCCCGGCGATATCAACCAGGTTTTTCTGAATATCATCGTCAATGCGGCCCATGCCATTGGGGATGTGGTGGGTAATTCCGGCAACAAGGGGACGATCACCGTTGCCACGCGGGAAGAGCGTGGAAACGTGGTCATCACCATCCGGGACACCGGTGCCGGCATCCTGCCGGAGAATCGTGAAAAGATATTTGATCCGTTTTTTACCACCAAGGAAGTGGGGCGCGGAACTGGACAGGGGCTGGCCATTGTCCACGACATCATCGTGGAGCGTCATGGCGGTACCATCGATTTTGAATCCGAAATGGGCAAAGGAACCACTTTTACCATCATCCTGCCTTTGGGAGAATGAGGAACGAGAATGAAACGCAAGATATTATTTGTGGACGACGATCCTTCCATACTCGACAGCTTTCGCTCCATGTTACATTTCAAGCGCAAGGAGTGGAATTGCTTTTTTGCAAAAAGCGGCAAGAAAGCACTTGAATTGTTGGATAAAAACAGAATGGATGTGGTCATAGCGGACATGCGCATGCCCATGATGGACGGAGCGGATTTCCTGAGGGAGGTCGAGATTCGCCAGCCGGTGCGGTGCGCATGATTTTGTCCGGCTATTCCGATATGCAACTGTTGCTCAAGTCGGTGAAGCACGCGCACCAGTTTTTGAGCAAGCCGTGCAGTTCGGATACGGTGATCGAGACCATCCGGCGGGTGACAGAAATTGGCTACATCCTGAACAATGAAGGGGTGCGCAAGGTCGTGGCTGCCGTGGATTCCCTCCCCGTAATACCGGAACTGTACATCCAGATTTCCGAGGAGCTGGCGACTGGCGAGCCGGACATCAAGCGGATCGCCGGTCTGGTGGAAAAGGATGTGGGCATGTCCGTCACGCTCATGCGTGTGGTCAACTCGTCCTTTTTTGGATTCTACGAGAATATATCCTCTCCTGCCCGAGCCGGTCACCATGCTGGGGCTGGAGGCTCTCAAGGGGCTTATTCTCGGCGTGCATCTGCTTGAGCAGATCAATGAGGAGACGTTGCCGGGATATTCCGTGCAGAAACTTTGGGAGCATTGCCTGCAGACGGGTTCCTTTGCCAAGACCATTGCGGCCCTCGAAACAGAGGACGACTCGCTTATTGAGGACTGTTTCATCAGTGGCATGCTGCACGACATGGGCAAGCTGGTTCTGGCCACGGAACTGAGCGAGCGTTACGGCAAAGTCCTGGAGGCCACGCACGGGGAAGGTGGACCCATCGCCCGCTTTGAGCAGGAGGAGTTCGGCGTGGACCATGCCAATGTCGGAGCCTACCTTCTCGGCCTGTGGGGATTTCGGGCGCGTGTCGTGGAGGCGGTGCATGGACATCACTCCCCGGATCGGTGTAGGAAAGACTGCCTCCCGACGTTGACGATTCATGTGGCCAATGTCCTGCAACATGAGCTGTCGCAGGTTTCGGGGTATAGCTTTTCTTCTCTGGACCAGGACTGGCTGGAGGCCGCAGGTTGGACCGATCGTTTGGAAGTCTGGCGCGATGCGTGCAAACAATACTTGGAGCAAGCATGAGTAACGAGAGAAAGATACTTTTTGTGGACGACGAGCAGAATATCCTCGATTCCTATCGTGTGTCTCTGCGCAAACGGTATACGGTGGAGACCGCGCTCGGCCCGGGTGAAGGCATCAAGGCGATCAGGGAAAATGGGCCGTTTGCGGTGGTGGTTTCGGACCTGAAGATGCCCAAGATGGACGGCATCACCTTCCTGAAGAAGGTACAGGAGATGTCGCCGGACACGATCCGTATCATGCTCACCGGCCATGCCGATCTTCAGTCCGCCATCTCGGCGGTCAACGAGGGATCGGTGTTCCGCTTCCTGACCAAGCCGAGTCCCATCCAGGAAATGGTCCGTACCCTGGACATTGCCATGAAGCAGTATTCGCTGGTTGTTGCCGAGCGGGAATTGTTGCGCGGCACACTGCGGGGTTCCATCAAGATACTCACGGACATTTTGAGCCTGGTCAATCCCGAGGCGTTCGGGCGTAGCGAACGGGTCAAGCGGTTGGCCGCCTATGTGGGGCAGAAACTCAACCTCCGGTCCATGCTGAATTTGGATCTGGCGGCCATGCTCTGCCAGCTCGGATGCATTACGCTCACCGACACCGTGCTGACCAAGCTTTTCAAGGGCGAGCCCCTTTCTGCCGAAGAGGCCCAGATATATGCCATGCACCCGGCGATCACGGCCGGGATG
>CAXXUE010000016.1:255000-256953 GCA_963662475.2 uncultured Pseudodesulfovibrio sp. | reverse complement strand
CGAGGGTTCCGCCGTGGGACTGGTGTTGGGCTTCACAGCCGATCCTCCGAGCAGGCGCACCCAGCCTCTGCCTCCCCCCGTGTCCGGCAAGGGCAAGATGCAAAGCGCCCTTGGCCTCTGCCCCGAGCAAGCACCCAGCCTCTCTAATCTCCCCCCGTGTCCGGCAAGGGCAAGATGCAAAGCGCCCTTGGCCTCTGCCCCGAGCAAGCACCCAGCCTCTCTATCTCCCCCCGTGTCCGGCAAGGTGAACCAGCGCAGCGCATGTTCGCCGTATTCCCGAGCGGGCACCTCCCCCGCGCTCGCACAGAGCGAGGCTTTGGAGAGTGGTGCAGATGTGCATTTTTCGGGTGTGTGCCAACCGGAGGCGTGCGGCAAATCTTAGGCTGGTTCATTCCCGGCCTTAGAGATGGCGACAGCAGAGAGAGCAGCGCTACGGTGAGGATTGGCCCATGCCCGGAAAATGTGCAGATGCGCCGCTCTCCGAAGCCGAAAAACAAAAAGAAAAAGCCCAGTTCATAAAGAACTGGGCTTTTTCAGGAAACATTCCTTGGCACCGACCTACTTTCCCACACGCTACCATGCAGTATCATCGGCGATGGAGGGCTTAACTACCGGGTTCGGAATGGGACCGGGTGTACCCCCTCCTCCTTGGGCACCAAGAAAAATTGGTGAACCATAGGGTTCGAGATATATAGTCAATAGGGGAAGAGAGAATTCCATAATTTTTGTTAAATAAGCCGCACGATCTATTAGTACCGGTCAGCTGAACAACTCACGTTGCTTACACCTCCGGCCTATCAACCTTGTGGTCTTCAAGGGATCTTTAGGGACATTAAATGTCCAGGGAGAACTTATCTTGAGGCTGGCTTCCCGCTTAGATGCTTTCAGCGGTTATCCTAACCGAACATAGCTACTCTGCAATGCCGTTGGCACGACAACAGAAACACCATAGGTTCGTCCACCCCGGTCCTCTCGTACTAGGGGCAGACCCTCTTCAATTCTCCTACGCCCACGGAGGATAGGGACCAAACTGTCTCACGACGTTTTAAACCCAGCTCGCGTACCACTTTAAACGGCGAACAGCCGTACCCTTGGGACCTGCTTCAGCCCCAGGATGTGATGAGCCGACATCGAGGTGCCAAACCGCATCGTCGATGTGAACTCTTGGATGCGATCAGCCTGTTATCCCCGGCGTACCTTTTATCCTATGAGCGATGGCCCTTCCATTCGGAACCACCGGATCACTAAGACCAACTTTCGTTCCTGCTCGACATGTCTGTCTCACAGTCAAGCTCCCTTATGCCTTTGCACTCAACGGCTGGTTTCCAATCAGCCTGAGGGAACCTTTGCAAGCCTCCGTTACTATTTAGGAGGCGACCGCCCCAGTCAAACTACCCACCAGACACTGTCTCCAAGCCGGATGACGGCATTGGATTAGATATCTAAGTATTCAAGGGTGGTATTTCAAGGGTGACTCCACACACTCTGGCGAGCATGCTTCAAAGTCTCCCACCTATCCTACACATGAATAATCAAATACCAATGTCAAGCTGCAGTAAAAGGTGCACAGGGTCTTTCCGTCCTTCCGCGGGTACCCAGCATTTTCACTGGGAATTCAATTTCACTGAGTCTCTGGTTGAGACAGTGGGGAGATCGTTACGCCATTCGTGCAGGTCGGAACTTACCCGACAAGGAATTTCGCTACCTTAGGACCGTTATAGTTACGGCCGCCGTTTACTGGGGCTTCGATTCAGAGCTTCGACCGAAGTCTAACCCCACCTCTTAACCTTCCAGCACCGGGCAGGCGTCAGTCCCTATACATCGTCTTACGACTTAGCAGAGACCTATGTTTTTAGTAAACAGTCGCCCCCCCCCGATTCACTGCGCCTCAAACGTGCTCACAAAGTAAATAAGATCACACGTTCGAGTACCCCTTATCGCTAACTTACGGGG
>CAXXUE010000016.1:0-250000 GCA_963662475.2 uncultured Pseudodesulfovibrio sp. | reverse complement strand
ATCCTTTTCGGCAAAATACTTGTGTACAGCCTGAGCCAGTTCGGAGCGGATACGGAACAGGGCTCCGTATTTATTTGTCCGGGGACGCAGGTGCGCGATGCTGCGAAGGAACTCGTCACTATGCCGCTTCTTCTGGAGAGGGAATGTCTCTTGGTCGGCCTCCCCGATCAGCTCGATGGATGTGCCGCGGATTTCCCACTTCTGCCCTTTGCCGGGGGATTCAACGAGTTTTCCCGTTATGGCCACAGAAGCACCAGTGCCGACCTTGGCCAGGACTCTCTCTATCTCGGGAGTGTGATCGATGACTGCCTGAATGTTGCCCAGGCAGGAACCGTCGTTGAGTTCTACAAACGAGAAGCCCTTGCTGTCACGTTTGGTACGGACCCAACCCTTGATGAGTATCTCATCCATGGGACTGTCCGCATTTAAAGCGTATTTTATCTTGGTTCGTTTCATGGATTCATCCTTTTAGTGAATATTTATCTCGCTTTTAGCCATTATGCCAACGGATGGCAACGGCGTCACAATCTATTTCATCTATTGCCACCTGTGAGCAGGTAAGCTATGAGAACGCCCAAACGACAATACCTTCTTTAATATGAGGACCTGATGGGATTCTTTAGCAAACTGAAAAAAGCCTGGCAAAGCCCGGAAGAAATCGCGCAGCAGGCTATTGATGAATACAAGCGGGAGCAAGGCACCGCAATCGAGGCCAAGGCCGAGCCTGCGCCAGAATCGGCAACCCCCGAAACCGAAACACCAATCGTTGCGCCGAAGACCGATGCCGCGCCCACCCCTACCGAGGACTGGCAGGCCGGATTGACCCTGGCTCTGCGCCAGGCCGAACCCAAACTTTCCCAGTGGCTGAACATCATCGTCCAAGGCGTGGAGGAAAAAGGCCAGACCCTCTGGGACCGCCTCGCCTTCCTGTTCAAGGCCCTCGGCGCGCCGGAAGAGGAAGCCCGGAAATTCGTCAAGGACTTCTCCACCTGGCTCGACGAGATGGGCTACCAAACCGTACTCGAATTCAAATCCGAGCTCCAGTACCGTCTGGCTCTGGCCCTGGACCTGGAAGACGAAGAAGATGAACGCGACAGACTTTTTCTCAAACTTTCCGAAGGGATATCAAAAACACGCGAACAGATTACCAAACGCATCGATGGGTTGATCTCGGCCCATTCCTCATTGGATGATGACTTCTGGGAAGAATTCGAAGAGATTCTGATCCTGGCTGACGTAGGCATGGAAGCCGCCGGACAGCTCATGGACAATCTCAAGAACCGCGCCCGCAAGGCCGGAACCGACAACCCGGACGATTTCAAAGACATCCTGCGCCAGGAACTCGAAGAAATCTTCAAGGTGCCCCCGCGTATCGAGGCGGTGAACCCGCCTGAAGTATTGATGATGGTCGGCGTCAACGGCGTGGGCAAAACCACAACCATTGCCAAGCTCGCCTACCGCGCCCAGATGCAGGGCCGCAAGGTTCTCATCGCGGCGGGAGATACCTTTCGGGCCGCCGCCATCGAGCAGCTCGAAGTCTGGGCCAACCGCATCGGCGCGGGTTTCTTTGCCAAGGCCGAAGGGTCCGATCCGGCGGCCGTGGCCTATGAAGCCATGGACAAGGCCATGAACGAAGGGTACGACCTGCTTCTGCTCGACACCGCCGGACGGCTGCACACCAAGGTCAACCTGATGGAAGAGCTCAAGAAGATCGAACGGGTGATGGGCAAAAAGCACGAAGGCGCGCCCCATCGTTGTGTCCTGGTCATCGACGCGACCACAGGGCAGAATGCCCTATCGCAGACCAAACTCTTCAACGAGGCCGTGGGCGTGGACGAAATTATCTTGACCAAACTCGACGGCACGGCCAAGGGTGGCGTAGTCGTGGCCGTGACTCTGCAAAACAAACTGCCGATCACCTTTGTGGGTCTCGGCGAAAAAATGGAAGACCTTCGTCCGTTCAACGGCAAGGACTTTGCCAAAGCTTTACTTACATAACCTTATTAAGTGACGGTAGAAACAGTGTCTGACGAATTCAATGAACGTAATGGCGTGGAAGAAGGCGAAGCCAGCTTTGCCGAACTGTTCGAGCAATACAGCGAAGGTGGCGGAGACGACCTGAACATCGGCGACAAGGTTGCCGGACAGGTCATCCAGGTCGGTGAATCCACGGTCTTCGTGGACACCGGCACCAAGTTGGACGGCATCGTGGAAAAATCGGAACTGCTGGACGACGAGGGCAACTGCTCGGTCAAGGAAGGCGACACCGTCGAGCTCTACGTGGTCGGCAGAGATTCCGGCGGCATCAAGCTGTCCCGCGCCCTGTCCGGGGTCGGCGGATTGGCCATGCTCGAAGAGGCCAAGGAAGGCGCTCTGCCCGTCGAAGGTCACGTTGACTCCACCTGCAAGGGCGGATTCAATATTACCATCATGCAACGCCGCGCTTTCTGTCCGGTCAGCCAGATCGACAACCGCTACGTGGAAGACTCCGAGGCATATGTCGGTCAGACCCTGGAATTTCTCGTGACCAAGCTGGAACAGCACGGACGCAACGTTGTTGTCTCCCGCCGCGATCTGCTGGAACGCGAAACGGCCCAGGCCGTGGAAACCTTCACCGCAGAAACCCATGTGGGCGATGAAGTGGAAGGCACGGTTACCCGATTGGCTCCATTCGGCGCGTTCGTCGAGATCCTACCGGGACTGGACGGGTTGGTGCACATCTCCCAGATCTCCCATGCCCGTATCGGGCACCCGGAAGAAGCCGTGACCGTCGGCCAGAAGGTCAAGGCCAAGATCACCCGTTGTGAAAACGACGACAAAGGCCGCCTGAAAATATCCCTGTCCATGAAGGAACTGGCCCAGGACCCGTGGGACACCATTTCCGCCACCTTTGCCGAAGGGGATAAAGTCACCGGCAAAGTCGTCCGTCTGGCCGACTTCGGTGCCTTTGTGGAGATCGCTCCCGGCATCGACGGCCTGGTGCACGTCTCGGAGATGAGCTACACCCAGCGTGTCAACAAGCCTGCCGATTTCGTCAAGGAAGGCGAGCAGGTGTCGGTCAAAATCAAGTCCATCGACCCGGAGAGTCGCCGTATCGGCCTGTCCATGAAAGACGCCGAAGGCGATCCCTGGCTCGAAGTGGCGGACAAATACCAGCCCGGCCAGAAGGTCGAGGGCACGGTGGAAAAGCAGGAGCAGTTCGGCATCTTCATCCAGTTGGAACCCGGCATCACCGGCCTGTTGCCCAAATCGGTCATCGCTCGAAGCGAAAAACCCGCCGCGTATGAAAAGCTGCATTCCGGGGACACGGTGGAAATCGTCATCGGACAGGTCAGGCCCAACGAGCGCAAGATATCTCTGACCACGGGCGACGCCCAGGAAGACGGCGACTGGAAGGAATTCGCGCCAAAAAAACAAAACACTTCCGCCAATAGCGGCGGCATGGGATTGCTGGGGAACAAACTCCAGGAAGCCTTCAACAAAAAGAAATAATCAGACACCAAAAAGGCCCGGTCCGCTCACTGCGCACCGGGCCTTTTTTCATGACAAACGGCTCAGAAATCAGCGTCCATTTCTGCTGAAAATTCCGGAAATTCCACACGGTAATGGCGCAACAGAAGCGCCTCCCCCTCCTGGCTGTCGCCGTACAGAGGATCCCCCACGATGGGATGGTCAAGGGCGGCCAAGTGCGCCCGGATCTGGTGCCGCGCACCCTTCATTATCAGACAACGGACCAGAGTCGTGTCCCTTTCTCGATCATGGGCCAGAGCTTCCACGCCGGTCCACCTTCGGGCGTCGTCATCCGCTTCGTCCAACACACGCGTCTTCTTGCGGTCGTCGACATCAAGCCGCTGCTTGGCAGTAACCACGCCGTCCAGCCGCCCCCGAACCCTGGCAAGATAGAATTTCCGTATCTTCCCGGCCTCTTCCATGGCTTGGTATTCTCGTGCGGCCCCGGGTTCCAGAGCAACCAGCAGCAGCCCAGACGTCAGAAAATCCAATCGGTTCAACAGGATCGGCGACGCATCCGGCAACAGATCGGGCAACATAGCCTCGGCGCTGGGGGAATCCTTTCCGGCAATGGCGGCAGAATGCACGCCTCCCGGCTTGTACACGGCAACAAACCGGTCCGTTCGCTCGACAACGCGCAGGCCCAAATCCTCATGCGTCACAGGCACCTCCTTCTGAATCAATTCCAACCCTTGCCCGGAGCTGACCTTGTAGCCAGATTTCCGCACCCTTCCATTTACCAAGACCCGGCCCTCGTCACACAGACGACGCCGCAGTCGCAGACCAGAATCAGGCAAGACCACGGCAAGAACCTTGTCCAACCGCATCCCGTCGTGCTCGGCCAAAATTACCAATTCTTCTTTCCTGAACATGCGTTCACCCTACCCGCAGAACTCCTCTGTCCGCAAGAACTTCCAACCCCGTTGACGCACCGGACAAATAGGCCTAAAATAATTTTTCTTAACAAATATCAAGGACTCAAGGAGTGGATATGACTACGGAAGTGCTCTGGATTTCGGCCAAGGAAATCGACTCGCTCGGCATCACCATGCCGGAAATCATTAGTGCCGTTGAAACCGGATTCGCCACCGTGGGCCGAGGTGAAGGGGAAATGCCCGCCAAGATCGGCATCCATCCAAGAGAAGACTGCTTCATCCACGCCATGCCCTGCCATCTTGGCGGCAAAGTGGACCGTGCAGGCATCAAGTGCGTCTCCGGTTACCCGCCCAACCCGGCCAAGGGATTCCCGTACATCACTGGAATCATGCTCCTCATTGATTCGGACACCGGCCTGCCCGTGGCGGTCATGGACGCCGGATGGGTCACTGCCTGGCGGACGGGCGCAGCTTCCGGCGTGTACGCCCGCCACTTCGGCAACCCGGAAACAACCTCCGTAGCCATCGTAGGCACTGGCGTTCAGGGCCGCCTCAACCTCCTGGCCATGCGCGAGGTATTTCCCAAGCTGAGCCAAGTGTATTGCTACGATATATTTGATGAATCCGTAAATCGATTCATCCAGGACATGCAGCCGAAACTGCCGAAGGCCACATTCACTCCCTGTGTCGAAATAAAAACCGCCGTGGCTGACGCCGATGTCGTCATCACCTGTACTCCCATCGTGGAAAAGCCGAATCGGACCATCCCGTACGAATGGCTGAAAGAGAACTGCCTCGCCATCGCGGTGGACTACGACTCCGCCCTCTGTGAAGATGTCTTCCAAAACGCCAACTTCACCTGCGATAACCGCAATCAGTATGTCTGGACCCAGGAACAGGGTACCTACTTCCAGAACGGCTATCCCCGCCCCGACGAAATCTACGCTGATATGTGCGAAGTATGCGCGGGCCTGAAACCGGGTGTCCGGGAGGGGAAACGCGGTGCCGTGCTCATGGGCATCGCCAGCCACGACATCATGACTGCGGACCTCATCCACACAAAAGCCATGGCTGCGGGCGTTGGTACAAAGGTCGAGCTCTAGTTTCATGTCAGGATTTCTCTACGTTCTCGCCGCCGCCTTCATGTGGGGATTGATCGGCGTGTTCACAAAACTCATCCTGCCCGAAGGAATCAGCGCGTTGGAAATCGCCTTCTGGCGTGCAACCCTGGCCTGGGTAATGTTCCTTGTACATGCCGGTGCCAAAAATCAACTCAGGGTGCACCGCACGGACCTTCCCGCCCTGTTCGGTTTCGGTTTCATCTGCGTCACCCTGTTCTACGGCTCCTACCAGCTCGCCATCCGGGACGTGGGCATGGCCATGGCCGCCGTACTTCTCTACACGGCCCCGGCCTGGGTTGCGCTCATGTCCTGGGCCGTGCTCAAGGAAACCATGACAGCCACCAAGGCCTTCTGCGTAGCCATGACCGTTATCGGCGTCTCCTGCATCAGTCTCGGACCCAAACTCCTGAGCGGCGGCTCCATCTCCCTGAACACCTTCGGCCTCGCCGCCGGGCTGGTGTCGGGCTTCACCTATGCGCTCTACTACATCTTTGGCAAAAAATTCCTGCACAAGTATCCCACGCCGACCATCTTCGTTTACGCCCTGCCCTTCGGCGCCCTGCTGCTCCTGCCCTTCGTGGATTTTCACCCCAAAAGTGCATATGCCTGGACCATGCTCATTTCCCTGGCCGCCATCACCTCCTATGGCGCATTCAGCGCATACTACGCCGGGCTCAAGCAGCTCGACGCCACGCACGCCTCGGTCATCGCCACCTTCGAACCGGTGGTGGCCGCCGTGTTCGCCTATGCTCTGTTCGGCGAAAAGTTCTCCCCCCTGGGATACGCGGGGAGCTGTCTGATCATCGCGGCAGTCCTGCTGGTCGTGCTCTCGGGTGATCGGCCCAGCCGTGCCGCAGGCGAGGAGACCTGATCCATGTCCGAACTCAAGCAGGTCAAAGCTTCCGCTGGATCAGGCAAAACGTACCAGCTCACCCGACGCTTTCTGAATCTTCTCGACGGAGCCAACAACACCCTTTCCTTCACCTGCACTGCCAAGCCCCACACGGGGTACGCCTGGCCGGAAATCATGGCCGTGACCTTCACCAACAAGGCAGCCTCCGAGATGAAGGAACGCGTGATCGCGGGGCTCAAGCACACGGCCCTGGGCACGGACTCGATGCTGGAAACCACCTGTTCGCCGCAAACGGCCGCCAAGGCCCTCGACGCCGTCCTGCGCCGGTACCACCGCCTCAATATCCGCACCATCGATTCCCTGCTTGCCCTGCTGCTGCGGCTGTTCGCGCTGGAATCCGGCATCCGCCCGGACTTCCAAATTGTTTTTGACGAAAAAGAACTTTTTGACACGGTCTACGATCACTTCGCAGACCTCTGCGAAACCGGCGGTCCCGAACGGGATATGCTCTCCGACGCCATGACGACCCTAATCCGCGCCGAAGGCAAATCCGGCTTCTGGGTACAGGACACGATTCGGCGCAGACTACTGGACCTGACCCGTTTCCTGCGCACTCAAACCGGCCCCCTGCTCACCGATCAGAACCACATCAAGAACCTGCTGACCGAGGCCTATGCGGATTTCCTGACGCCCGTAAAAGACATGGCCGTGTACCTGAAAAACACCGGCCTGCCCGCCAGCAGCCACTTCAGTAATTTTCTCGCCAAATGCCTGGAAACCGACCTTTTCGACGCGCCACCCGATTCGACAATGATCCACAAGGAGAGCTTTCGGGACTGCATCAACAAGGCAGGCAAGGACAATGTCGATAGCGATGCCGAAGCCCGGTATGCCCACTTGCAGCAAGCCCACGCCGACTATGAGGCTCTCCACGCAACCCTGGCCGGGGCCTATTTCCTCGCGCCCGCCATCGAAATCGCCATGCGTCTATCCAACGGCCTGAATGCCTTGCAAAAACAGCGGGGCCTCATCCTCGGCAGTTCCCTGGCCGGATTCGTCAATGCCCATCTCTCCTTCGGCGAAGCGGTTTCCGAGGCCTATTGCCGCCTCGGCTGTCGTCTGCACCACATGCTGGTGGACGAATTTCAGGACACCAGCCGCGAACAATGGCAGGCAATCACCCCGCTTTCCCAGGAGTGCCTGGCCAAAGGCGGCAGCCTCTACTATGTCGGCGACGTCAAGCAGGCCATATACGGCTGGCGCGGCGGCGATTCGGCCCTGTTCGACCAGGTCATGACCCAGCCCGACCTCGCCTCCCTCGCCCAAACCGTCGAAAGCGACACGCTGCCGGACAACTGGCGCAGTTTCCGGCATGTGGTCGAATTCAACAACACCTTCTTTGAAAATTTTGAAAACCCCGGCCACACATCCGACCTGGCCGACACCCTCTTCAAGGACGCGCCAGACGATTTTCGGGCCGATTTCGCGGCGGAACTGACCCGCAACTTCACTGAATGCGCCCAATCCCTTCCAACCAAAAACCGAAGCACCGAAGGCTACGTGCGCATGGAGATGCTGCCCGGCGGCAACAAAAACGACATTGAGAAACAAGCCCTGGAAGCCCTGGACGAACTCCTGGACGAACTCACGCCACGGCGCCGGTTCCGGGACATCGCCATCCTTGTGCGCAAACACGACCACGCCTCGCAAGTCTGCGACCTGCTGGTGCAAAAAGACATTCCGGTCATCACGGAAAAATCCCTGCAACTGGACCGGCACCCTATCATCCGGCAACTCGCCGGACTGCTCGCCTTTCTCGACTTTCCCCGGGATGATGTCGCCTTCCTGACCTTCGCCTCCGGCCCTGAGCTGTTCCTGGCCGAGACCGGAATCACGGAATCGGATTTCCACGATTGGCTCGTTCAACCCAGAAAACGGCCCCTGGGCGTCTGTTTCCGCGAAAATTTCCCGGACCAGTGGCAACGTTTCATCGAACCCTTCTACAATCAATCCGGCCTGATGACGCCCTACGACCTGACGCAGGAGGCAATCCGCGCCTTCCGTGTCCTTGAACGCCATCCCGACGCGGAACTCTATGTCCGACGCTTTCTGGAAGTGGTCCACCTGGCCGAAGAAAACGGCTACGGTTCCCTGTCCGGCTTTCTGGAATACTGGAAGGAAAAGTCGGGAGAGGAAAAGGTGCCGTTGCCGGAAAACATCGACGCCGTGCGCATCATGACCATCCACAAAGCCAAGGGGCTGGAATTTCCGGTGGTCATCATCCCCTTCCACAACTGGGACGTGCGTCCCGACAAGAATTTCACTGTCAGGCGGCACAAGGAGCACCGGCTGATCACGCCCATGAAAAAGGGACTGGGCAAACCCTACCTGACCAGCCTGGGGCGGGCCGTGCGCGAGCAGCTCAACCTGCTCTACGTCGCCTGGACCCGCGCCCGAGAGGAACTCTATGGATTCTTTACGGAAAAACCGACCAACTCCCCGGCACTGGCCGCCATGAATCTGTTTCTGGACATGGATGACGACCCGGTCTTCGAGTACGGCACAGAGCCGAAAGAAGGCACCCCCTCCCACCGTGAAATCCGGTCCGTTCCCGGTGACCTTCCCGAACAGACGGACGAGGTTGAGCTCATGGCCTGGCTGCCACGCCTGCGCGTCTACCGCCACAACCTGGACGAATATTTCTACAACGAACGCATGCGCGGCGAAGTGGCCCACCGTTCCATGGAGCACCTCCGCGTCACCGGGGACGACTCCGCGGACACCGACCGCGCCGTGCGCCTCGCCCTCCAGGATTTCCCGGCCCTCGGCGCGCTGGACGCAGAGGAGAAAGGCCGCCTGGAGGCCGATGTGCGCGCCATGGTCGGCTGGGTATTACGAGAGGAGACACTGCGCCTCTGGTTGACCTCTGGCCAGCGCGAACCCGAAGTGATGGACAGTCTTGGCAATTTCAAACGACTGGACCTCCTGTATCGGGGCGAACAGACCGTTGTGGTCGATTTCAAGACCGGCCAACCTTCCCCGAAAAACCGGGAGCAGGTGCTGGATTACATGACCATACTTAAAGAAATTGACCCGGCCTGTTCGCCGATGGGATATCTCATCTATCTCGATCTTCAGGAAATCCACGCCGTCACGGAGGGTACATAGATGCAACCCGTTACCCTTGTCCCGTGGCAGCGCGACTTCATGCCCGCTCTCGAAAAAATCCTGACGGAACGCGATGATTTCAGTGACTGCACCGTGCTGTTTCCGCACAACCGCCCGCGCCGGTATCTGAAGGCCCTGTTCCAGGCCGACGACAATCTGTCACGCCCTGTCTTTCTGCCGCGCATGGCGTCCATCGCCGAATTCATTTCCGGGCTGCGGCGCGATCTGACAGACCGCCCCGTGATCCAAGCCAACCGGCTCGACTTGGTGGAACTGCTTTACGCCGTGGTCAGTGACCTGCGCTCAACAGGCCGAGCCCTGCTCGTCGAATTGCCAAAGCTCGACCGCGAAGGCTTCCTGCCCTGGGGCATCCGGCTGGCCAAACTCATGGACGACCTGATGCGCCAGTCCATCGAACCAGACGACCTCAAGTACATGGAAGGCGAGGTCTCCCCCTATGCCAGCGCCCTACTGGAACAATTGGGCACGATCCACCACGAATACGTCACCCGACTTTTTGACAAAAACTGGACCACTCCGGGACTGGACTGGCGATTTGTGACCAGCCATCTCAACGACGTTACCACACATCTTGCAGGGAAACCCATTGTCGCTGCCGGGTTCTATGCCCTGAGCAATGCGGAAGACACTCTCTTCCGCCACCTGTGGGAAGACAACCTCCTGCACCCGATCATCCACTCCGACCCGACCCTGGCCTCAGGAGACAAACCGCACTGGGCCGTGGCAGAACACACCGCATGGCTCAAACGATGGCACACCCGACCGGAACTCCACGGCGAAGCGGACATCGATGGACCGCTGCCGAACATCCGATTCTGCGAGGGATTCGACCGCCACTCCCAATTGGCGGCCATGGCCGAGGACATGCAGAACGCGAACGACCTGGACGACAGCGCCATCATCCTCCCGGACGAAGGGGCGCTCCTGCCGGTGCTGCATCATCTCCCGAACAAGGAACCCAACATCTCCATGGGCTATCCCCTGGACCGGACCTCCCTGGCCCGACTCATCGAGACCCTGCTCACGCTCCAGGAGAATCGCCTCGAAGACGGACGCTACCACTGGCGGGACATCGTCGCCCTTATCCGCCATCCCTACCTGCGCCTGCTCGGCCCGGACGACAAACCCCTGCGCAAAATATTCCACGTCTGGGAAGCGGAAATCCGCTCGGGCGAACGCTACCTTACCCCCCTGGCCTGGCAGCCGCCCTACGGGGAGGCCGTGCTCGACACCGTGGACGCAGCCACCACCGAACCACTGAGAAACGATATCCTGTACCACTGCCTGACCCGGTTCGAGACCATTTCCTCGCTGAAGACCCTGGGGGAGGCCCTGTCCGGACTGGCGTCCATGCTGCATTCCCATGGCGAAAGGCTGTGGCACACCTATCTCGTGGACGCGGAATGTCTCTTCCGGCTGACCACCTCAGTCATCCCCCAACTGGAAAGCGTGGAAGCGGACAGCGAAACGCTCGGCAAAAACACGCTCTTCTCCCTGCTCAGGCAGATCATCAGCCAGGAGCGCGTCTCTTTTGAGCCCGAACCGCTGGGTGGACTCCAGGTCCTCGGCGTCCTGGAAACACGCCTGCTCCATTTCAAAAGGCTCTACGTTATTGATGCCGTGGAGGAGCGATTGCCCGGCACCAATCCGTTTGATCCGCTCCTGCCCGATCCCCTGCGCAAACTTCTCGGCCTGCCCGACTCCCGCGAGCGCGACAATGTATCCGCCTACAATTTCTATCGGTTGCTCATGGGGGCCGACGAGGCATGCATCTACTACCAGAGCGGCATCCAGCCCGGTCTGCTCGATTCCAAGTCCGTGCGCAGCCGGTTCGTCGAGCAACTGCTCTGGGACCGTGAGCGACGGGAAAAAAGAATCATCGAAACCGGCGATCCCCTGATCCGGGCCGTGACATTCCCGGCCGGGTCACTGCAACCGGGTGCCCGCTCCGTATCCATGACACCGGGCATCCGCACCCTCCTCAAAGCCACCCTGCGGAAACGAGGACTGTCGCCGTCCAGTCTGGATCGCTACATGCAGTGCCCCAAACAATTTTTCTATGCCTATCTGGGCAAGATATATCCCGTGGACCAGGTGGATGAAGAAGGCGACCGTGGTGAGTTCGGCTCGCTCATACACGAAGTGCTGCGGGAGTATCTCGCCCCGTACATCGGGCGAAAGACCGATCTGGCGGTCCTCGATCCGGCCCCGCTGCTCACCCTGTTCGACGAGCATCTCAACCAAAGCGGTGCCTTCGACCACCTCCCCTTTGATACACGCATGGCGCTGAACAAGACCGGACGCCACAGGCTGCAAACGTTCCTCGCCTCCCAGGAACCGGCCACCATTCTCGGATTGGAAAAACGGCTGGAAACCACCATCAACGTAGACGGACTCGCCGTCCCCCTCTCCGGCCAGCTCGACCGAATAGAGGAGCGGGACCAGGGCATTTTCATTCTCGACTACAAGACCGGCAGCGGCGTCCTCCCAAAAAAAAGTTTCTGGGAGGATATGGATCTGTGGGACCGAGTCTATTCCTTTGGCCCGGACACCGCCGACCCGATGTTGCTGCCCGACCTGACCCGATCGGTCCAAAGCGTCCAACTCCCTGTCTACATGCACCTCTGCCGGGAAAGCGAAGGCGTCCTTCCCCATGACGGCGGACTCATCAAACTGTCCGAAGACGGCGCGACCAGCCTCCTTTTCGGTCCGAAATGGACAAAAGATGAACGCACCGAAGCAGTGGACGTAATGACCCCGGAACTGATAAAGACTCTCATCCGGCACATGATCACGGCCTCGGAATTCACGGCCCAACCCGGACAAAGCTGCCAGTGGTGCGACTTCAAGAACCCCTGCGGCCAATAAAGGAAAACCACCATGCAATACAGTGAAGGAACCACCGGCAGGGTCTTTACCCTGCGCCTGGAAAACGGCGAGCGCGTCCCGGACTGCATCGAACAGTTCGCCAAAGAGCACGATATCCGATGCGGCCTGTGTACCCTGATCGGGGGCATTGACGGCGGCAATCTCGTGGTTGGTCCCGAGGATGGCAAAGCCCCGGTCATCAACCCCATGCTGCACGCGGTGAGCGGTGCCCATGAGGTGGCCGGCATGGGAACCCTGTTCCCGGACGAAGACGGCACCCCGATCCTGCACATGCACGCGGCGCTCGGCCGCGACGGCAAGACACGAACCGGCTGCATCCGCCCCGGCCTCGACGTCTGGCTGGTGGGCGAAGTGATCATCATGGAAATCCTGGGCACCGACATGCTCAGAAAAACTGAAGCAACGAGCGGCCTGAAGCTGCTCTGCAAGGGATAGACAATGTATTCAGCCGAAATCGTCATCTGCGGAGCAGGCATCATTGGCCTGACCATCGCCCGAAAGCTACTGAAATCAGGGGCGCAGGATATCATTATTTTCGACAAGGAAGACGGACTGGGCATGCATGCGTCAGGCCGCAACAGCGGCGTACTCCACGCGGGCATCTATTACGACCCCGGCACCCTGAAGGCGAAGATGTGCCTCAATGGCAACCTGCGCATGCAGACATACTGCGAAGAACACGGGTTGCCGCTCTTCAAGTCCGGCAAGGTCATCGTGGCCCGGGACGAATCCGAACTGGCCACCCTGGACGAGCTTCAACGACGCGCCACGGCCAACGGGGCTACCGTGGAAATGCTTGACCAACAACAACTGACCGATCTCGAGCCCAATGCCCGGACAGCGGGCCGCGCCCTGCATTCGCCCCTGACGGCGGTGGTCGATCCCCGCGCAATCCTGGCGGCCATGCGCCAAGAGCTCGAAACCTCGGGCAAGGTGCGCTTCTTCTTTGACACCCGCTTTCTCTCTGCCGGGAAAAACCTGGTAAAGACCAGCCAGGGGAACATCGGATACACCCTGTTCGTCAATGCCGCCGGAGCCTTCAGTGACCGGGTGGCCCAGGCTTTCGGGTTGGCAAAAAACTTCCGCCTGCTACCGTTCAAGGGCATCTACCGCAAGCTGAAAAAACCGGCCGCCAACAAGATTCGCGGCTCCATCTATCCGGTTCCCAACATCAAGAACCCGTTCTTGGGAGTTCACTTCACCCGAAGCGTGCACGGCGACGTCTATGTCGGCCCCACGGCCATCCCTGCCTTTGGCCGCGAAAACTATGGTGTCCTGCAAGGCATCGACAGCGAATTCTCCGCCATCCTGCTCCGCGACATGCACATGTTTTTAAAAAACGAAAAATTCCGTGCGGTGGCCTTGGAGGAACCCAAAAAATACTTCTTCAAGCACTTTTTCACCGACGCAGAAAAGCTGGTCCGACACATCACACCCAACGATTTCCTGTCCAGTCCCAAGGTTGGCATCCGTCCGCAACTGGTAGACATCAAAACCAACGAACTGGTCATGGATTTCGTGATTGAACGGCACGAAAATACGGTGCATGTGCTCAACTCCATCTCCCCCGCATTCACCAGTTCCCTGGCGTTCGCCGACATGGTCGTGGACGAATATGTCGAGTCCGCGTGAGCCTATCAAACAACCGTTTACCTTGACTTGACGCTCAAACAAGCGCAAATGAAATGTAACTATTCTTCAAGAGGTATCACCATAATGAAACTTCCTACTCTTTCGTTCGGCGAATTAACGACGAAACTGCCCATCATTCAGGGCGGCATGGGTGTCGGGATATCCCTCTCCGGCCTGGCCAGCGCTGTAGCCAATGAAGGCGGCGTAGGGGTCATCGCCTCATCCATGATCGGCATGCGCGATCCGCAACGCGCCAGAGACCCCGAGGGGGCCGACCACCGAGGCTTGGTAGAAGAAATTCGCAAAACCCGGGCCAAAATGACCGACGGACTACTCGGCGTGAACATCATGTGCGCCCTGACCAACTACAGTGACATGGTCCGCACCTCCATCAGGGAGGGCGTGGACCTCATAATTTCTGGAGCGGGCCTGCCCCTGGACCTTCCCGGCTACCTCCGCGAAGTCTCCCTGGAGCTGAAAAAGGACATGGGCACCAAACTCGTGCCCATCGTTTCTTCGGGCCGGGCAGCCTCCATCCTCTGCCGCAAGTGGATAAACAGATTCGATTACCTCCCGGACGGTTTTGTTGTCGAAGGCCCCAAGGCGGGCGGCCATCTCGGATTCAAGGCCGAACAGCTCGACCAGCCGGAATACCAGCTCGAAAAGATCGTCACCGACGTCATTGATGCCGTCACCCCTTACCGGGAAAGCCACCACAAGGACATCCCGGTCATTGCTGCGGGTGGCGTCTATACCGGAGAGGACATCGCCAAGTTCCTGGAACTCGGTGCGTCCGGCGTACAGATGGGTACCCGTTTCGTGGCGACCGAAGAATGCGACGCGGATATCGCATTCAAACAGGCCTATATCAACGCCAAAAAGGAAGACGTGACCATCATCAAAAGCCCGGTCGGCATGCCCGGACGCGCCTTGAAAAACGCCTTTCTCGATGCCGTTTCCACCGGTCTGAAAAAACCCAAGAAGTGCGTCTACAAATGCCTGCACAGTTGCGCCGAGGAAAACTCCCCGTACTGCATCGCGCAAGCCCTGGTAAACGCCTATCGCGGCAAGCTCAAAGAAGGTTTTGCCTTTGCCGGAGCCAACGCGTACCTGGTAGACAAGATCATCACAGTCAAAGAACTGATGAACACCCTCAAGGACGAATTTGAACGTCGGGTGAAATAAATACTTCCAGTTCACAAAAAAACGGGGCCTGTCAGCAGGCCCCGTTTTTTTTATTCTTCACCCACCCTACTCAAACCGACGGGCGGTGATGATGGAAATAGGGTCAACGGGCACGTCGTCGAACCCCTGAAAACTTCTGGTCCTGGCCTTGCTGATCTTGAGGGCCACATCCATGCCGTCGATCACTTCGCCAAACACGCAATATCCGTAGTCTTCATCGCTCTCGCCCATATGGTCGAGATCGGGGCTATCCGCCACGTTGATATAAAACTGGCTGGCCGCACTGTGCGGATCGGGCAGACGGCCCATGGCTACCGTGCCCTTCAAATTCTTGAGTCCGTTAGCAGCCTCGTTTCGGATGGGGTCGCGGGTCTCCTTCTCCTCCATGGAAAAGGTCAGGCCGCCACACTGGACCATGAACCCCTTGATGACACGATGAAACAAGGTGCCGTCATAAAATTCATCATCCACGTATCGCAAAAAATTCTCGACGGTTATCGGGGCCTTATCCGGGTACAACTCTATCAGAATCTCTCCTTCAGGTGTCTCCAGAAGGACCATGGGATTGTCCATTGCTTTCTCCGTATGTGGGGTTGCTGCTCATTCGTCCGGGTCGACATCCTTGCCGGCTCTCGGGTGCGCCTGGTCGTATACCTGCATGAGGTGCTGCATGTCCAGATGCGTATAACGCTGGGTTGTGGCCAATCGCTCATGGCCGAGCAATTCCTGCACGCTACGCAAGTCCGCCCCCGCCTCCAGCATGTGCGTAGCGAAACTATGCCGAAGCATGTGCGGGTGCACATCCTTGGGCAATCCGGCCAGCCGGGCCAACCGGGCCACAATACGATTGGCCTGCCGCCGATCCAGACGCTTGCCCTTTCGCGTGCTCAAGAACAACGCCTGCTCGGAATAATCGTCCTTCAGAAAGGCATGTCGCTGCTCCATGTACCGCCGAATGCGTTTCACGGCAGCGTTGCTGAGGGGCACGATTCGCTCCTTGCTCCCCTTGCCGGTCACCCGAATGACGTCTGAATCCACGTCGTTGAGGTCCAGGCCAAGGGCCTCACTGATTCGTAGCCCCGAGCCATACAGGACCTCTGCCAGGGCAAGATCGCGCAGTCCTTCGGGATCGGGGTCCAGAGCCACCTCCATGATGGATACAGCCTGATCCACATTCAGGGTCTGGGGATGCCGTTTTTCCTGTTTGGGATTGCGAATGCCCGCCATGGGGTCCTGGACGATGATCTTGTGCCGCAAAAGATACTTGAAATAGGCACGCAGGCTCGACAACTTGCGCCCGATGGAAACCTTGGAAAGGCTGCGGCGATGCATCTCGGCCAGGAAGCCCCGGACGTGCTCCTTGGTGATGCGGCCGGGTTTTTCCAGGGAACGCTTCACCCGCTTGAGAAATTCGCCGAACTGATCGAGGTCTGTACCATACGACCGTACCGTGGCGTCGGAATATCCCTTTTCCACGGAAAGATAGGCAAGAAACCCCCGGACGAATTCGCCGGATTCGTCACGCTTGGCGTTGATCGACGACATAACTACTCTTGGGATTTTCCTTGGCCTTCTTCTTCAGCCCCATGGCAATGGACGAGACCTCGCCGTAATGCTTGATGCGTCCATCGACATTGACCACCACGGCGATGGACACGGCCATGAGCGGAAAACCTTGGTGTTGCCCTCTCGGTCAACGGATGTGATGTTTCCCCGCTTGCGATCATCCGGATCGTAAAAATGCGGCACGATGTCATCAAAGGACTTGATGATGCGCTGGCAGGCATCCTCCACCTTGTCGGGCGGCAGGATGAACACGAAATCGTCGCCGCCCACATGACCCACAAAACTCATGACACCATGGTAACTTCGGATGGTATTGACAATAAGCCGGGCTGACATCATCAAAATCTCGTCACCGCGTGAAAATCCATACTTATCGTTGTAGGATTTGAAATAATCCAAATCGCAATAGGCCAGGGCAAAATCCTCCCGGGTGTCGATCAACTGCTGTATCCGTTGAATGATGGACGTATTGCCGGGGAGTTTGGACAACGGATTGGCATCAAGCGCACGCATGGCCCGGCACAAGGTCAGGTTGATCCGATCGCGTACCTCAGAGGGATTGAACGGCCGCACCAGGAAATCATCCACCTCCACCTTGTTCCAATTCCAGGGAGTCTCCACGTCAATGGGGTCGACGCACATGACCACCGGCACTTGGCGATACACGTTCTCGCTCTTGACCAGATTAGCCACCTCACGGCCAGAGATATCCCTCAGCCGATTATCCACCACCAACAAATCCGGCGGTTCGTTGAACATGTGTTCAATAGCCTTGCCGCCATTTTCGAAAACAGTAAATTCAAGGACTTCCGGCGACCACAAGGTCTCCAGCATCCGGGCAAAGGCCTTGTCCGGAGACAGGAGAAAAGCGGTCTGCTTGCGCTGGAACAGGGAATCTTCAAGGGTCTGCATCATGAAAGAAGCTTAGCAGACGTTGGAGGCATTAGAAAGTCAGATCAGACACTTCAAGAAATTGCTCAGCCATTTCATCCATGACCTTGTCCAAGTCGGACATCTTGAGATTGAGTTCCATAAGCGCTTCCGGGCGCAAGTACGCGGTCTGATCATCGCCGGAATTGCCGAACTCAAAGAGTCGGACAAGAAAATCGCCAAGGTGCACCACACAGGCCATAGGCTTGTAAAACTCGGCCAACTGCGGGGAATGATGTCTGGCCATGGCCTCGCGAATATTGGGCGGCAATCCCCAGTGACGGGCCAGCCAGGCGTTGATCCGGTCATGCCCGAAACCCATGACATCCTTTTCGGCCTGAAAATAGGTGAGCTGCTTGGAAGCAACCGTATCCAGAATGGTCTTATGAAGGTCCGGGAGCTGTACGGCAGTCACCACCTTGCCGAGGTCATGGAGCAGCCCGGCCACGGCGTATTCCTCGGGGTCCTCAAAACCGGCACGACGGGCAAGGATGTTGCAGGCGGTCGCGCAGCCAAGGCTATGCTCCCACAGTCCCTTCATGGCCAGAACCATCATGTCGAAAACCGAGGTGGAAATGATGATACCCCGGATAACATTAAAACCGAGCAGGACCAAGGCATGCTGGATGGAACTGATCCGGCCCGGAAACCCGTAGATGGGCGAATTGACCATCTTGAGCACCTTGGCCGAAAGGACCTGATCTGTGGCGATGACCCTGGCAATGGCTTCGCTGGACGCATCAGGGTCCTCGACGAGCTTGGTGACCTCTTCAAGGACGTTGGGCAGGGTCGGCAAATCCTTGACCGAAAGGATTTCCCCCTTGATGCTGGTCTTGAGATCTTCATCCATGCTTATTCACCACCGCCATTTTCCACGACTTCATCCCCGTTCTCTCCGTCCTGTCCCTCTGCCTCAAGTGCCTCAATAGCCTTCTTCCGAGCTTCCTGTGCGGCAGCCTTGATACGAAAATACTGTGTCATGCGGTCTTTGACCCGCATCATCCACTTGTCGGCGGTATACCGGCGGAAAAGCACATCCAGGCGTTCGATACGCTCGGCATAGACCGTGCCGGACCCTGCACCACCCATCTCCACGGGATGGCCCTGGACGGTGATGCGATCGACCTTCATGTTCTCCAGCCGGGAAATGAGGCTTTCGGTCAGCTCCATGTCCTCAGCCATGATGGTCATGCCGCCTTCCTTGACCACGGCCTTGGCCAGCTTCATGCCCGGTCTTGCAAGATCAATGGGTATCTTCTGCATATGCCTGTTGCTCGATTATCGATGTTTTCCGGTTGTTACTTCCATTTGACCGCAATGTATACGGCTCGACAAAAGGGTTCAACCCCATCAAACCTTATCGAAGAAAATCAAACACCCCATGACCACGAAGGCCACAGCCGCCACCTTCTTGATGACGGATGGCGAAACATACTGACACACGAACTGAGCAAACATGACCCCGAGAAAACTGACCAACACCAGGGCCAGCGATGAACCAAGGAACACGGTCCAGGGCTTCTGGGTCTTGGCCGTCATGAGCATGCATGCAAGCTGCGTCTTGTCGCCTAATTCAGCCACGAACAAGGTGCCAAAAGTGGTAGCCAACAATTTCCAATCCATAAAGAATTCACCTCATTACTCTTCCCTGGCAAGATACCACATGCCGGGGAGTTGTCGCACTGCGCCATTCATTTCCATTATAATCAAAATTTTACTGACTCTTCGAGACTCCCAGCCAAGTTCCCGGCCAAGCGCATCTATGTGGACCTTATCGGTACGTTCCAGGATGGACATAACCTCCTGCTCCTCGCTACTGAGTTCAAGAGCCTCACGTTCCACCACACTGGGGAGTTTGCGGGCTGTTCTTTCCCCAGTCCCCTTGGCCGATTCCGATTCCTTGACCGAACCCTGATCTTTCTTTTCCGATACTGTCTTCTTTCTTTTCCGCTCCCCGACCTTGGCTTCGGTCTCGGCGATTTCCTCCTCCGCCTTGACAGGAGCGGGATCGGGCACGCCCGCAAGCTCACGAGCGAAATCATAACGCAATATCTCGACAATATCCTCGGCACTCTCCACCAACGCCGCGCCCTGTTTAATCAATCGATGGCAACCGGTGAACGTGGGCTGCCCGATAGGCCCCGGCAAGGCAAAAACATCCCGCCCCTGCTCTCCGGCCAGTCGCGCCGTGATGAGACTGCCACTGTTATAGGCGGCCTCAGCAACCAGCACTCCCAGAGACAACCCGCTGATAATCCGGTTCCTGACCGGGAAATGCCCCGCTTTGGGCCTAGCTCCGGGACCGTATTCCGTCACCACCAACCCGTTGGCTTCAAGCTTCTGTCGTACATCGTGGTTGTCGTACGGATAATCCACATCAAGGCCACAACCAAGCACAGCGATGGAACTGCCTATCCCACGCAGACCGCCAAGATGCGCTTGGCGATCAATACCGAGCGCAAGGCCGGAAATCACCGTAATGCCGATCTTGGATAGCTGCGTACTGATCTTCCCCGCAGCCTCCAGTCCCATGGTCGTACACTCCCTCGCTCCGACCACAGCCACACCGGGGTTGTTGAACAACGTGACATCACCGGACACATAAAGCAGGGCTGGCGGGTCCGCAAGTTCCTTCAAAGAGGAGGGAAAACGGGGATCAAACCAAGTGACGACCTCCATACCGAGGTCACGGGCCGCCTTGAATTCATTCTCCGCCTTACCACGCCACGCCTCCGCACGGCACCCATCAATGACCCGTTTGAGAAATCGACTCTCGACTCCCAGCGAAAACCAGGAATCAACGCCTTTTACGGCATCATAGGCACTGGAAAAATGCGCAAACAATTGCTTCCACACCAGAGGACCGAGATATGGCGTGTGCTTCAAGGCAAGGCAGGCGAAATATTCCTTTTGAATATCCATTTACTCGAACCGGTTGACAAGAATGGCCGTGACAAAACGTTTCCGGCCCAGAAAGATGGAATAAAGGAATTACCCACCCAAACGACTCAACTCCTTGCGGCCGACTACGGCCGGAGCTGAACCGGGGAAATCTTCTACCAACGCCCTCAGATAAAATATGGCGTTGTCCGGGTCACCGACCCGATCATAGGACATGCCAATCTTGAGCAAAGCCGCAGCCGCCTTGGCATGTTTGGGAAAACGACCAGTGACCTCCTTGAAGGTCAGGATGGCCTGGGTGAAATTTTTCTGGGAATAATATGTTTCCCCTTTCCAATACAAGGCATTGGGGACCAGACCATCCTTGGGGTATTTCTTGAGGAACTCGTCAAAAGCCCCGCGCGCACCCTCGAAATCTCCGCCGTCATACTTGGCATAAGCAGCGTCGTACATACCCTGAACGCCCAAAGTCTTCTTGCGGGGAGCTATTTTCTTCGCAGGAGCAGCCACTTTTTCGCGTTTGATGACTTTTGGCTCAGGAATCGTCGCGGGCGGTCCGGGAACCTTGTCCCACGGCTTGGCTTCGCCACTTTCGGCGACTTTCTTTTCCACCGGCTTCTTGCCTTCCACCCAACCGTCGTCATCGGGTTTGAGGTCAGTCACCCACCCTTTGTCCGCAGGCTTCTTGCCGCTCATATCATCCGGAGTTGTCGCATCGCTTCGGTCGCTCTTCAAAGCCTCCACGGCTGCCTCAAGGGCAGCAAGACGCTTTTCGACCGCCTTGGCATCTTCAACGGATTTATCCACCTGACTCCGCTGTTGTTCACGAAAATTCAGGAAGCTCTCCTCAAGACTCTGGACGCGCCACTCGGTGCTGGCCTTGGCGACAGCCGCCTCCTGTTTCGCGGCTACACAACCAACCATCAGGGTGCACGCCATGACGAGCAGAGCGAGCTTCAAATATTGCATGCGGATTTCTCCTGTTTCTCACATTGATGCACTCCATGAGAGATAGGCGATCATACGATTTTTTGCAAGAAATCGTATAAATTCATATGAGCCCCCCGAGAATCTCGACACCTTGCACACGACGCGATTTTCAGGCACATAAGCCACGCAGAGTCCATCTGGACGTATATCTAAATCAATTCGGAGAATTCACTGATATGAATAGCAACGAAACCATGATCATGGTTGTCAACATGCTGGGTCCGGCCTTTTTCAGTCTGCTCGGCGTTGGTGCCTTTGGCAGTCCGATAATCGCCGTACTCGGGGAAATTGCCGCCAAATCGAAAAAAAGAGTCTTTTACGACAAATACGGCCAACAAACCGGTTCCATGGGGCGCGTTCTGTTGCTTTTGCTGCTCGTCATATGGGGCGCAGCCATTGCCATTGTCTACACCCGCTTTCCCCAAATAATTTCCAAGCTCACGCCCCTGCCTACCCCCTTCATGGAGGCAGCTATCGCTTTTGTAATCTTCCTGATTTTCAGTCTGATCCATTTCTCGACCTGGAAAAAAATGCGCTCCGCCAAGGGAATGCACATCGCCCTCGGGATATGTGCGGCCCTGGCTTCCATCATCACCATTGCCATCGCCGTTCCTGCCAAATTGATGCTTGGCCAACCGGACACCATCAGCCCCCAAAACGTATTCGCCTCCTCCATGGCACTCCCCATGGCCGTCATGTACACCCTGCTCACCGTCTCCGCCGCAGCCGCTATGGGATGTGCCTATCTGGTCATGCGGCGCAACCGGGACGATTTCGGCCGCGATTATTACAATTTCGCCCTCAAGCAGGCCGCCCGCTGGGCATTCATTCCCATGGTCGGCTTTCTGGCCTGCCAGGGCTGGCTTTTCGCCGTCCTTCCCAACACCTTCCGGGTCATGACGATGGAAACCCCGCTGGGATATGTCTGGCTGGCCGCCGGGATATTGGGACTGCTCTGCCTCTTTCTCTGGCTGCTTATCGCACGTAGCAAGAGTCCGCTCAGGCTCAAAGGGCTCACCTTCCTGGCCCTGGCCCTCATGTGGCTCATGCACACCATGAACGCCACGTTGTTCATGAACTTCATGTCTATGTTCTGATTGTTGGAAATATAAGAAAAATGGCCGGAAAGCATCGCTTCCCGGCCATTTCTTTTTGGAATTCTATACGGTTACTTGCCAGAAGCCAGAGCAGCAGTCGCGGAACTTGGGGATTCCTTGCGCCCGAGCTGTGTGGACAGGCTGTATATCTCATGCGGATCAAGAATCAGGACCACGGAACCGTCGCCCATGATGGTCGCACCGGAGAGGCCCTTCAAATTGAAATTGTTCAGATACTGACCAAGCGGCTTGATGACGATCTCCTGGCGTTCCAGGAGTCGGTCCACCACCAATCCGAGGCGACGGTCGTTGTCCTGGATAACAACCATAGGCAACACATCCCGATCATCCATGGACTGCGGCAAGCCAAGCAATTCGGCCAGCTCGATAATCCCCAGAACTTCGCCGCGCAGGGTCACTGCCTTGCGGTTGTTAACATCCGAAAGTTTCTCGGTCTCGATCTTGGTGGTCTCGGAAACAGCATCCAGCGGAATGGCGAATGTGTCACCAGCCACCTGAACCATGAGAGCATCGATAATGGCCAGGGTCAGAGGAAGGGTCAGGGTCAGCTTGGTGCCCTTGCCTACTTCCGACTGCGTATTCACACTGCCCTTGAGATTCTTGATGTTGGTCTTGACCACGTCCATACCCACACCGCGACCGGAGATGTCCGTCACCTTCTCGGCTGAGGAAAAACCGGGAGCAAATATCAGGTCCAAGGCCTCACGATCGTCCATGGCGTTGGCTTCTTCCGGTGTGATGACACCCTTTCGAATGGCCACCTGCTTGAGCTTTTCCGGATCAATACCCCGACCGTCGTCCTCGACCTCGATGGCAACGGAATTGCCCTTGTGGTACGCCCGCAACCAGACATGGCCCTTGGGCTTCTTGCCAGCGTTGGTGCGCTCCTCTTCATCTTCAAGCCCGTGATCCACAGCATTCCTGACCAGGTGAACCAACGGATCACCTATCTCCTCGACGACGGACTTGTCGAATTCGGTCTCTTCGCCTTCCAGAATCAACTCAACCTGCTTGCCGCTCTTACGACTCAGGTCACGCACCAGACGCGGGAACCGGGAAAATACCGTCTGAACAGGCACCATACGGACCTTCATGATAGTGTCCTGAAGATCGTCCGAAATACGGGCCATGGCGTAGGTCGTCTCGGTCAACTGCTGGGCAACAACATGGACATCCTCGATACCATCTTCCAGGGCTCGTGCCAGCATGGCATACCTGTTCCGGTTGATGATAAGTTCGCCGATGACATTCATCAGGTGATCCAGCTTGTGATGGTCAACACGGATAGTGCTTGACGCCTTGGGCTTCGGGGGCTGCCCACCTAGTCCTGCTTTGGTGATGGCATTTGACATGGGCGTTTTGGCCGCCGGTACGGCGGGCTTTGGTGCTGGTTGCTGAACCGGCTTCTTCGCAACGGGAGCAGGTGCCGGAGCCGGAGCGGCGGCCTGAGGTTTTGGGGCTGGCGCAGGCTTGGGAGCAGGGGCCGGTACGGGGGCTGCCACAGGCGCTGCCACTTCGGCACTTGCAGCAGGTGTTGCCATAGCGCCGGGTTCGGGAATTTCCACACCCACGGTGGGATCCGCTATGGGTGCACCCGAAATCTCCTCAATCGACTTGAGGAGCATGTCCTTCAAAATCGCAAATTCCTGATCCAGGATATCAAGCATCAAGCTGAAATCAATGTCGCTCTTGCGAGCCTGATCCACCAGCCCCACGGTTCGGGCGGCATACTCCTTGATCTCATCCAAGCCCATATATCCAGCAGAATTTTGTGTCGTCTGAAAAATCCTGAACAAGGCGTCGACTATATCCTTTTGTTCAGAATCCTTCCTGAGCATTCCCAATGCCACGGCTGCCCCTTCGAGTTGCTGAGCAATAGTCTGAACAAATAAAGAAACATCTTCGGGATCATAGTCACTCGAAGCCACAGATTCTGCAGAGACCGCTTCCTGGGGAACGGCTTCGGGATCTCCCGGCGCGGTCTCCCTGGTTGCTCCAATGGCACCCTGTATGGCGGAAACGTCACCATCCTCCGTAACCCTTTGAAGTAACTGAACCATGACACTGGTATCGACCGGCGTCACTTTATTGGATTCCACTTCAACCTTGGTCACTAAATCCTCGATCAAATCCACAGCACCAAGGAGCAAGTCGATAAGTCCCTGGCTACAAAGGATGTCACCCTTGCGGACCTTGTTTAGAAGCGTCTCGGCTTCATGGGTCAATGAATTGAGTTCCTTGAAACCAATGATGCCGCTATTGCCCTTGAGATTATGGAAATACCTGAACGTATCATTGATCATCTCATCGCTTCCCTCGACATCGCCCTCAAGGGCCAGAAGACAACGATTGAGATTTTCGATTATCTCTTGAGCTTCTTCAAGAAAATCAGATAAATGCCCCTCTCCGACAGTCGTCAGAACATAGGGAGTGTCATCAAAATCGGGATCAGGAATCGGCTGGAACGATGGAGTCATGGCAGCACCTTCCGTATTGTCCGCCTGGGCAGCGGGCTCCGGTTCAGAAAAACTTACAGGCTCAGGTTGAGCTGTGGACACAGGCTCGACCACGGCAACAGGTTCGGGTGCAGCCTCGGCGATGGGATCATCACCGGCAAGCCCCCCTACCAGGGCCTGTTCGATATGGGCAATAATGGGCGCGGTATCGACATCGCCTTCCGTGCCACTATTTTCCAGATTGTCCACCATCAAACGCAACGCATCGGTGGCAGAAAGGATCAAATCCATGATGGTTCCGGTAACCCTCATGGACCCCTGTCGGAGTTCATCAAGAATATTTTCCGCTTTGTGTGCCAATCCATTTATTTTATTCAAACCAAGAAAGCCGGAAGCTCCCTTGAGCGAATGCATGGGACGAAATATTTCATTGAGTAGTCCGAGATTGTCCGGAGCTTTCTCAAGTTCAAGCAAATTGGGTTCTATGGTTTCCAGATGCTCTTTGGCTTCAATAAAAAAATCGGATAATATTTCCGGATCGAGAAAATCTTGATTCATCAAATACCTCTCGACGTTACAGGCCGCCTCATGACGCAACCCACACGACAGTATCCGTGCTTTATATTTAAGGGGCTGTACCAGATAAGTAAGCGTCCGAGGCACTGCATCTCCCGCCTCGCTTCCGACTCTGCTATGCCAGTTTCAGCCGATTATTCAACCGATTCGTTCTTTGACATATTCCAAGGCAACAGCGCTTTGACGTCCTCCGGGCTTTTGGCCGTAGCCAGACCCTCAAAGGTTTGGCAGAGGAATTCGATTGGATTCCAACCGTTGGCCGAAGCGGTCTCTACCAGGCTGTAGATGGTGGCGCTGGCCCTGGCTCCGCGCGGGGATCCCGAGAACAGCCAGTTCTTGCGACCGATGGCGAAGGGACGGATGGCGTTCTCTACGATGTTATTGTCGGGCGTGAGCTGGGGGTTATCCATATACGCCTCGACCTGACGCCATTGGCCCAGGGCATAGGTGATTGCCCTCCCAAGCAGACCCTTGGGTGGCACCTTGTTCACCGACGACATCAGCAGCGCATGGATCTTCTCGAAGATGGGACGGATCTTCTCGTCCCGCATGGCCAACACGGCCCCGGGATCCAACTCGGCCACACGGGCCTGCTTCTCATGCTTGTAGATCTTGGCGATGAGATTCATCACCGTGGCCGCCGTACCCTTCTTGGAATTCTTCGCTCCGGCCTTCATGGCCTGGTCAAATTTCCTGCGGACATGCACGAGACACCCGACATGGGTGATGCCTTCAGCCTCGCCGATGGAGTTGTAGCCAGCATAGCCATCGGTCTGCAGATACCCCTGGAAGTTCCCCACTATCTCCTTTGCCACGTTGCCTGACCGGCTCGGCTCATACCGGAAGAGGACCACGGGCTTCTTGCCGCCACCGCGGGCGACCCACATGTAGGACTTGGAGGTGTTCTTCCTGCCAGGCTCCTTGAGAACCTGCACGGGCGTCTCATCGAGGTTGATTACGCTGCCGGCACGCATGTGCTCACGCATGAGTTCAAGGAGAGGTTCGCACCGCTCGGCCGCCTGCAGCGCCCAACTCGACATGGTGGAGCGAGAGATGTCCACACCGAGGCGGTCGAACATCCGGCTCTACCGATAGAAGGGCAATCCGTCGCAGAACTTGTTGGCGAGGATGTATGCGAGCAGCCCCGGTGTCACGATCCCCCGTTCGATGAACTGGGGCGGCATCGGGGCCACGCAGACCGTGGGCCCGTCATCCTCCGTGCCCTCGCAGTGCCTGCAGGCGTACTTCGGGCGAATGAAGCGCTTCACACCCACCCTCTGGGGGATGATGTAGAGCTTCTCGCTGACGACCTCACCGATGCGCTCCTTGGAACAGCCGCAAGGACAGACTTTGCTTTCCTCGGGGACATCAATGATGACCTCCTCGCGAGGCAGGTCAGGGGAGATGGCCTTGCGGCCACTCTTCTTGCGGGAGTGTGCAGGAACCTGGACGACTTCGGGCTCTTCTGCCGCGGGGGCCTCTTCAACGACTGCCTCGGCCTCGTCGAAAAGGGAATACTGCATCTCGTTCCGGGCAGGCTTTTCCCGCATCTCGGAACTCTTGGCAAAACGAAGCGCCTTCAGCAGCCTGACCTGCTCGGTCAGCTCTTCGATGAGGATGCCTTGGTCTGCAATCTGAATTTTCTGCTCGGCCAACTGCGAGTCGCGCTCGGCAACATCGGCCGCAAATGCGGCAACGAGCTCCTTGAGAGCGAGAGGATCATCTGGCAGGCGAGCGGCGTTCATAACCTGCAAACTCTGCCAAGCTTCAGACAAAAAGTCAATTAAATTCTTATATTTAAGCCATCATTTTGTAGTGCAGGGCAGGATGTCCGCGGACGTGGGACGGGTCCAAGCCGTCGAGCAGCCAACGCAGCTCGCGGTGGCCAAGCTCAAGGACCTCCTGGACGCTCTTCGGCCAGGAGAACCGGTGCTTCTCCAACCGTTTTTGCCAGAGGCAGAACCCGTTGTGGTCCCAGTAGAGCACCTTGATGATTGTCCGGGACCGGTTGCAGAAGACGAAGAGATTGCCCGTGAAGACATTAAGGTCGAGATGGTCGGCCACCATGACGGAGAGACCGTTGATCGCCTTGCGCATGTCGGTGTGGCCGAGCACCATGAACACCCTGACGCTGGAATCCAGAGGGAGCATCAGTCGTTCACCACCTCAAGGATCTCGCGCAGCGTCTGCTGGCAAAATCCCGGCTCGACTTCCAGAAGGTAGCCCCCGCGCACATGTAGGCGCAAGGGAGGTGATGCGCGAACCATCTTTTCAACGGGTACAGCGACAATATGGCTGCTGCCAGCCGTCTTCTGCAGCTTCCGTTTCCAGTACTCGAAGGTGCTGCGGGCAAGACCGGTGTCCTGACAGAACGCTTTCTGGCTTTTCCCACTCTCTCTGCATCGCCGAATCTGCTCAGCCCAAAACGTAGGCCCTTGGTGTTTTCCCATGATGTCCTCCTTGGTTGGGAGACGCATCATCACACAAATGCGGGGGAACGTAAGAAGCAGTCGTCTGGACGGTTACCCAGATAACTCCTCTGGGTTATCAGTATGGCAATGCGAAAGAGCCGGTTAAGTCGTGAAAAGCAGCTCCGTCTGATCGAGCATTTTGTGGCTGGAACGACAGCCCGATGCGCCGCGAATCTTGTTGGTGTGAATCCCAAAACAGCGGCATTTTACTTTCATCGGTTGCGGGAAATTATAGCCGACGAAGAAGCCAATGAGGGGGCGCAGTTCGGCGAATTTGAGGTCGATGAAAGCTATTTTGGAGGTCGGCGAAAGGGTAAAAGAGGACGTGGCGCGGTTGGCAAAGTCCCTGTTTTTGGAATCCTCAAACGCGGTGGAAGAGTTTATACCCAGTTGATTCCAAACGCAAAATCAAAAACTTTACTGCCCATCATCAGAGAAAAGATTCAGCCTGATAGCATCGTTTACTCGGACTGCTGGTATGGCTACAATGCGCTTGATGTTTCAGAGTTCAAACACTTCCGGATCAACCACTCCAAGTTGTTCGCGGATAGCCAGAACCACATCAACGGAATCGAAAATTTTTGGAACCAGGCCAAGCGTCACTTACGAAAATTTAACGGCATTCCGACCAAGCATTTTCACTTGTTTTTGAAGGAATGCGAGTGGCGATTTAACAACCCCAATCCACAAAGCCAGTTTAAACAACTGAAACAGTGGGTTAAGAAACAAATGGGCTAGTTATCTGGTACAGCCCCATATTTAATTCTAACTGGGCCTAACCAAGCAACATTTTGACATTTCTGACAAGCTTTTCCGGCTGCGCTATGTACAAATTGGCTCCAACAGTCAATCCCGTCTGAATATCCTTGTCCTGCCCTTCTGTAGAAAGGACTACAATAGGGATATCCTTGTAGGCATCCTGTTCTCGAACAGTTTTGATGAAGGTCAAACCATCCATACGGGGCATATTGACGTCAGAGACGATCAAATCGACCTCGGAGGCGCTGTAAAGTTTTTCCAACCCGTCCAGCCCATCTTCTGCGGTCGTGACCTTGAACCCTTCTTTTTTCATAATGAAGGCAACCAGATTTCGCACAGTCTTGGAATCATCAACAATCAAAATGTGTTTGGACATAAAGCTCCCCTATCGATAAAACCTGTATATCCGACGTAACAATCACCGGGCCGGACTAGCCGGGGACTCTCTCCCCCCTTAAGCCACAACGTATTAAAATTAATTGTCATTGCTAGCAATCATCCTTCTTTTTTATAAATGATGGCACCGGGGAAATGGATGGGCGTAAAGGCACGTGTTATGTTGTGCAATGACTCCGAATGCCCAATAATGAGAAACCCTCCCGGCAACAAATTGTCATAAAAAGCGTTGATAACCTGCTTTTTCATGACATCATCAAAATAAATGATGACATTCCGGCAAAAGACGATCTGTGAACGTTCAACCCGCTTGAGTTGAATCTTGTCTTTCAGATTGATCTGTCCGAAACTCACCAGTTTTTTTACTTCCGGTTTGACCCTGTTGGTCCCGTTGTCCATATCGAAATATCGCTGAGCCACATCCTGAGGCGTGCTGCGCAATGTGTAGTCATTGTAGACTCCCTGCCGCGCAGATTCCAACACACGCTCGGACAAATCATTGGCGGTAATCCGGATATCCCAATTTGCAATCTGCGCCTTGAGCATTTCGTGAATGATCATGGAGATCGTGTATGGCTCCTCCCCCGTGGAACAACCCGCCGACCAGATACGCAATTTTTTCTTATCCCCGCATACTTTGAAGATCTCGGAAAGTACCTTTTCCTGGAAGACCTGCAATTGGGGCGGATTGCGGTAAAAGCTTGTTTCGTTAGTCGTGATGACTTCGAACAACCTTTTCATCTCTGAAGCTTTACCTATATCGTAGCGCAAGTAATTGTAATATTCTTCAAAATTTCTGAGATTAAGCTGTTTCAGTCGATTTCCCAAACGATTTTCCAGCAAATATTTCCGATTATCCGCAATATAAATGCCGCACAGCTCATATATGAAATCCCGGAGATTGGAGAACTCCTGATCCGTGATCTTGAGTTCCTTGCCAAGGGATATGGTCTTTGAAAAAAGAGAAGCCATGAATTTCGCCTACTCCTGAGACTGTTGAATCTTGGTAATAGCCTCTTCGGCAGCGCTCACCATTTCGTATTCATCACTGTTGGTTATTTCCAACAACGCCCTGAAGGCTGAAGTGCCTCCGATATTGCCGAGGGCTTCAATACATTTCATAACCAAAAATCTGTTGGAATCTTCAAGCAGTTCGACCAGCCGAGGGATAGCCTTGGCCGTGCGGTGCTCACCCAGTGCGTCCACCGCACGGATCTTGACCCAGTCGTCCTCATCATTCAAGGCTTCGATCAAATATGGAACAAAATCATCCGCATAGCACTGCCCCATGATTTCTATGACCGTCAGACGAACATCCTTGCTTTCATCATTGAGCTTTGAAAGTACCAGCGGACGCCAATCATCGTTGACGTCACAAGCCGAGGCGAGCGCTTCAATCGCCACTTTTCGAATATCCGGGACTTCATCGTCAAGGGCCCGGGTAAGAATATCCATATTATCCGAGGCACCAAGCTTGCCCAACGCATAGGTGGACATCAAGCGATGAATCGGCTCTTCGCTCTCAGCCATCGCCACAAACCGCTCCCTGACCGCAGGGCCGCCTATGGCAACACAAGCCTCCAGCGCGGCCTCTTTCACATCGTCGTACTGATGGTCCAGAAGCAAGAAAATCCTTTCCGCCACTTCAGGCAACCGCAACTTCTCGCCAAGCAGATAGACCGCACTCTTGAGAACCGTGCCGTCCGTGTGCTCATCCAAAATATTGATGAAGAAATCCTTGCTCTCCATTGTTCCACGGGCAGCAGTCACGCGGTTCCTCGACGCGGCGTGTGGAATTTGACTTCATTGACTACAACTCCGACTGTGCGATAGCTCAAGACCTCCAATGGGAGGTGACTGCCTATGAATGCGAATGATCTTCTTACGTTGGGACTCGGCCTTACCGAACCCTGGCAGGTGGTCGGTCAAGCGCTGGATCTGGAAAAGCAGCCCAGCGAGTTGCGGCTTGAGGTTGAGGCGGATCGCGGATCGACATACCCGTGCCCGAAGTGCGAAGCTCTTTGCAAGGCTCATGATTTCAAGGAATTTACATGGCGGCACCTCAACTTCTTCCAGCACCATTGTCTGATCAAGGCCCGGGTCCCACGCGTCAAATGTCCCGAGCACGGCATCCATCGAGTGAATGTCCCTTGGGCTCGTGAAGGGAGCGGCTTTACGTTGCTTTTCGAGCAGGCGGTCATGCTTCTGGCCCGTGAGATGCCTGTAAAGACCGTCGCCCGGTACGTTGGCGTCACCGACCAGCGCATCTGGCGCGTAGTCCGGCATTACGTCTTTGAGGCCATGCGCAAGCTTGATCTCAGCGGCCTATGTGGGGTCGGCCTTGATGAAACAGCGACCAAGCGCGGGCATCATTACGTAACCATCTTTGTGGATATGGACCGGGAGACCCGACCCGTGATCTTCGCCACACCCGGCAAGGGGAAGGCCTGCCTTGGGGCTTTCGCCAAGTTCCTCAAGAACCGGGGAGGCAATCCGGACAACGTCATTGAGGTGGTCTGCGACATGTCACCAGCCTTCCTGTCTGCGGCCGGAAAAACCTTCACGAACGCGTCCGTCACGGTGGACTGGTTCCATGTCGTCCAGCTTTTCACCAAGGCGTTGGATGAGGTTCGACGGCTGGAAGCCAAGGAGTTTACCTTGCCGAAGGGCACGCGCTGGGCGGTTCTCAAAGGCTTGGAGACAAGACGGACTGAGGAACAGAAAGAGGCCTTGAAGGAGTTGGAAGAACGGGGTTTGGCCACAGCCACGGCGTTTCGGGTGAAAGAGTTGCTGCGCTGGGTGCGTCTGGCCGACACCAAGCAGGCAGCCAAATGGAGAGCGACCAGATTCTTTACTTTTGCCGAGGAGTTGGCTGGGGAATCGGACTTGCTCAAACCCGTACGCAAGGCACTGGGGACATTCCGGGAGCACCTGCCGCGCATATTGCGCCGGTGGGAGTCGCTACTGTCGAACGCCAGGCTTGAAGGACTCAACGGCCTCTTCCAAGCGGCGAGATCGCGAGCCAGGGGGTATCGAAACGTGAAAACTTTCATCACCATGATTTACCTGATCGGCGCTCCCATCAAGGAGTTACTGGCTTCATGAAAAATCCACATCAAACGTCGAGGAACCAGTCACGCTGACGATCTGACGCTGGATGGCCAACCCGACCTTCCAGAATGCATCCATCAGAAGCGCGCAGACCTCATGCTCGCTGCTGCAATTCTTCGGAGAGACCTGCGACAGAGCCTGAACAGCGACGCGGGCCTTGTCCGGGTTATCTCCCAACACTCCATTCTTGAGTGCCTCTGTCAAGCCGATTTCGGCAAGGTCTTCGATGATCACGCCGAGACGCTCCTGGTCCCGATCCTGATCCAGCAGGCTGGCGATCTCCAAAATGCCTTCGGAAGCCTTCTCTCCCCCAACGTAGGCCAGCCCCTGAATGGCCGCATCCTGGACTTCCTCATCTTCGTCCTTGAGTGCCACCAACAGATACAAACGAAACTTATCGCGTTCATCCATCTTGAGCAGAGTCAAAGACTTGCCACCGAGAATCTTGACCACAGCCACCACGATCTTGTTCCTGAGTGCGGTGGGCGCGGCGTCCATGCGTTTGAGCAGCATGGTGACGGCCTTGACGTTACCCATCTCGCCCAGAGAATCAATAATCATGGAAGCAACCAAATCCGACGCCCCGTCCAAGGCCTTTACCAAGGCATCCACCGAGCTGGAATGGCCGATCTTGGTCAGGGCCTCAATGACCGAATACTGCACCCATTCTTCGTCATAAATGGCCTTGTTCAGACAGGGAGAAGCCTCGGTTTTACCCAACTCACCGAGGCTGACGGCGGCCTGGTAGCGGACGTTGACCTCCGGGTCCTTGAGCAACGCCTCGCACAGAGGGTCCACGGCAAGCAGATTGTCGGTGGAACCGAGAATGTCGGCCGCAAAAATACGAATGTCGGCGTCTTCATCATGTATGAGAGCGATGAGTGAGGACAAATCCTGACTACCCACTTCTCGAAGGATGTCCATAGCCAGATTGCGGACAGGTGCCTCGTCGGAACGCAGGTAGGGCAGGACGGCATGAACGGTTTCCTTGCCGCCGATCTTGCGCAGGGAGCTGTCAACCGCCTCCTGGATACCCAGATGGTTAGTCTGCAACAATTCCGCCAACAACTCCACGGCCTCGACGCAATTATCCTCGCCCGCCCTGAATGCACCGTCACGAACAATTTCATTGTCATCGCTTTTCAACAAAGCAAGGTATTCTTTGCAACCCGCCATAAAATCAGGCCCCCTTGAGATTGTCGGCGTTCAACGGCTATTGTCTACTTGTAAAGATTGGCAAGAATTGACTCTGCCATGTCATCCAAATCAATAATTTCATCAGCCAAATTCTCGTCCACGATAGCCTTGGGCATACCGTATACGACGCATGTGGAATCACTCTGGGCCAACGCGCGCCCCCCCCGATCCTTGAGGCTCCGAATTCCTTCGCAACCATCGCTACCCATGCCGGTAAGGATAACTCCGAGCCCTCGCTTGCCCACAGCAGCGGCAACGGAACTGATGAGCACGTTTGCCGACGGCTTGTACAAGGCATCAGCCGGCTGATCCGTCACAACCACTTCCACTCGGCTGATCTTCTGGTCCAGGATGATATGCCTGCCACCGGGTGCAACAAAAGCGTGCCCCGGCTTCAGAATATCCCCGGTCTCGGCTTCCTTGACCGAAATCTTGCTGACACTGTCCAACCGTTTGGCGAACGGTCCGGTAAAAGCGGCTGGCATGTGCTGGGCAATAACGATACTGGCAGGAAAATCCTCAGGCAACGACGACAAAATCTTTTGGACAACAGGCGGCCCACCGGTGGATACGCCGATGGCAACAACATCCCTGAGAGGACGGCCGCTCGGGGAAGCCATGGGCCTGGTGACAGGCCTGGCGGCTGGCCTGGCAGCAACGACCGGACGCGCCCGGGTGTGACGCATTTTTCGCGCCGCCACGGTCTTGACCCTATTAATAAGGTCCTTTTCTATTTTGACGATGTCGAGTGACACCTTAGAAAGCTGCTTGGGAATGAAGTCCACAGCGCCGAGTTCCAAAGCCTTGAGGGTCGCTTCCGCCCCTTCCGTGGTAAGCGAACTGACCATAAGCACCGGTCGCGGCGCTTCCATCATGATATGCCTCAGGGCGGTCAAACCGTCCATCTTGGGCATCTCTATATCCATTGTCACGACATCGGGATTGAGTTTGCGGACCATCTCCAGCCCTTCCAGCCCATCCCGCGCCATACCAATAACTTTTATACCTGGGTCCTTATCAAGCATCGTGCTGATAGCCTTCCTCATGAAGGCCGAATCATCCACGACAAGAACATTGATCACGAATATATCTCCTTACATCTATCAACAACCATACTCATAAGCTGGGATGCCATCGGCAAACAACCATTCTCAACGGCTCTTCCCGCTTTACCGTATCGGGCACCCAATCCAAAGGGAATTATTATTATAAATCATAATTTTTGCATTCTAGGCAGAAACGAATCCTTTGTCTATCATCTAAAATGAAAGATACATTTTTTCCTTGCCTTCCCCCTTCCGCTGAGCTAAACTCACCTCTCACGCAATCGGGATGTGGCTCAGTCTGGTAGAGCGCTGCGTTCGGGACGCAGAGATCGGAGGTTCAAATCCTCTCATCCCGACCAGAAAAATCAAGGGTTTACGGAAATTCTCCGTAAACCCTTTTTTGATTTTGCTAACCTATTGCTAACAAGATAAACAAAGCGAACCTTCCAAGCACATAAATCACTACTGCACCTATGTTCATTTGGCTCTTGCTCTTCTGGACCATCTAACGCTAGAAACAATTCAAAGAGATCTTATTGGGGTAAACTGTACAACTATGGCAGCTCCCCCTAATCAGTGAACGCCCAACAAAATTAATATGAATTACAGCCTAACAAAAGACTCCCAGCAAGCACCGCTTTCTGTCGTGCAAAAATCTCCACTTCAGATGCAGTATTTAGGAGGGAAAAGTCGGATAGCTTCAAAGATATTGGAAACAATCGACCAACACTTTTCTGGAACAACTTTTATCGATCTCTTTGCTGGCTCTGGTGTTGTTTCATATCTGGCCATGACCAAAGGCTACAAGGTTCTCGCTAATGATTTGCAACCGTATTCTTCTACAGTCTTAAACTCCTTGCTCCGAACCCCAACAAATGGCCTTGAAGGGTTGGTAGCCAAGCTATCATGTATATCTGACCAGGAGCTATTCTCCGCAGGACGAAATTCATACTTCAAAGAGTATCAAAAAGAGCTTGGTTTTATCGATCAACTGGGAACGAATAATTTAGACTGGGAACAATATAAACAGTTTTGCGACTCTAGCTCTCTCTGCAACGGCCAAAAAGAAGAAGTTTCCAAACTCAAACAAAAGAGTAAGTGGATTCTATTCCTAGCCTATTATCGCAACACCTACTTTGGAGTTCGACAATCGGCTGAAATTGATTTTTTGCGAGAGTTAAGCATCTCTCTTGAAGACAACCTTAAAGAACATTTGATCGCCAGCACCATTTCAGCATTAACTTATTGTGTTTCTAGCACAACTCACCTTGCTCAATTCTTAAAACCATCTTCTAAAAAGAATGCCACGAATCTTCTTACTCGTCGGTCCATGAGCGTAATCAGCATGGTCATTAACCGACTATTAAAGCTCGCTCATTTAAAAAGGCCAAAGACAGGAGAGGTCTTTAATAAAGATTTTAGAGATGCAGCCTTAGAGATAGCTCCCGACTCACGCAATATAATATATGCAGATCCGCCCTATTTTAAAGAACATTATTCCAGATACTATCACATTCTAGATACATTCACTTTGTATGACTATCCTCAGCTAACTTACAATGCGAGAATCTCTCAAACGACCATTGGAAGGTACCGCGAAAATCGGCTCGTGTCAGACTTTGGCAAGAAAAGTAAAGTAAAGGCTGCATTTAACGATCTCGTCAACCTATGTCATACCCTCAGTTCTCCTCTAGCTGTTAGTTATGCAAGCTCCTCGTTGGTTCCCAAAGAATACTTCCAGAAACTTGCAGACGATAAGGGGCTAAAGCTAGACACATATGAATTTAACCTTGTCCATACAGGTCAGGGCCAAGCAAGACACAAAGAAGTGACAGAGTACCTCTTTCTCTTTTCACAATAATGATTGAATGAAAAACAATACCCCAATCCACGATCACCCCGCGGGCTTAATTCACCCTTATTGGGCAAGAAAGCCACTCAATATAATTGAGTCACTTATCCTTGACTACTCTGCCCCTGGGGATGTCATCCTTGACCCTTTCATGGGATCTGGAACAACTGTCTTTTCCGCTATAAAAAATAAAAGAAATGTCATTGCAGGTGACCTAAGTCCAGTATCAAACTTGCTAGTTAAGAATATCTTATCATTTTCAGATCACCCCCGAAGCTTCAAAGAGCTAATACATACTGCCTCTTCAAATTGGAGTGAGTATGCGATCCAGCTCTACCGAACAACAGACGAAAACTGTATAGAACGAGAGCACTATGAAGTAACTGGAGATTACTCAAATGGAAGGTTTGAGCTCAAACTCATTGAAGCCAAACTTAAGCCAATCAAGGGCAATAAATTATCAGGAAGAATTAGCTATTTAGACGCAATTCAATATGCGAATAAAATAGACAATAAACTTCTCCATTCTCCCGTCGACTTCGACTCAATATCATTCATTGAGAACACAAGAATCGCGATACACAATAACGTCAAAGCGTCTGATTATTTCACCCAAAGAAATAAAACATTCATAAATTACGCCCTTAAATATATAGCAAAAATAAAGAACCATAATGAATCTTCAACTCTAAAACTATTTCTTTCTTCAATGCTTCCTTTGCTGCGTTTGAGTGACAAAAAAGCCAGCTCACAATGGCCTTATTGGAGACCCAAGAAAAGACTGACTTCCCGGAATCCTCTTGTTGCTATTTCTAGACGTCATAAAGCATTTATTAATTGTATCGACTGGTCCTCAAACGAGCTACAAAATAGCAACTCATTATCCAGTATCCACCACTGTGCAGCTCAAGAGATCGCTCAGATATCCTCCTCAAAGATAGACTTAATCATTACAGATCCTCCATATGCTGATCATGCTCCGTATATGGAGTATTCTGATTTTTTTAGTTCAATAATTTGCAATGAAAGAACACAGCCTCTTTGGAATAAAGAAATCGTTAAAACGAATGCCATTGGTCGTGAAAAAGATTCCAAAGAGTATGCCGCCAGGCTCTCAGATTCGATCCGCTCTACTCTCACCCCACTTAAGATCGGTGGATATTTTATCTTTTTTTATTTAGACAAAAACATATTCCACTGGGAACACATAAAAAAAGCTGTGGTAGAATCCAGTTGTCGGGTGGTTGATGTAATCCCACTCCCACGACAAAGAAAATCTATGAAAACTGTGACATCCCCAGGGAAAACGCTTGATGGAGATCTTATTGTTATTTGTCAAAAGGAAAAGCATAAGATTGAACTAGCTACAATTGATGTAACTGACATTTTACAATCTATCGCTGGTGACACCTATTTTGAAAAATATTCAAATTTTATAAACCGCTTCATGAAGGCTTCAACTGTCAACAATTTCAATATCGAATATAAAGACATATCAAAGGCGCTCAAATGTATTGGCTCTTAAATGAAGATAAGCAAAAAGCGATTAGAGAATCGATAGACAGCTTGGTTCTATCTCTCTCCGAAATTAATTATAAAGCTCCACATAAAGATCAAGTCTTTCCGTTCCAAGGGCGAAAGGCAATCGATCATGCAAAGATGGTCATCCAATCGCTTTCAAGCGACCAAGACTCTATAAGTGACCCCTTTTCAGGATCGGGGAGTTTTGCGTACGCCGGCGCACAATTAAAAAGGACTGTCTTCTCAAATGAATACGAACCTTATACTGCACGCATGGCCTATACTCCGTTCAACCTACCAGACAAGAAACTACTTACGGACACCTTTCAAGACCTTGTAACAACTCTCAAACCCAGCACAGACCATTACTACCGAACCCAATGTGAATGTGGAGAAATACTCCCTCTCGACTCTCTTTTCTACGACAGAGTCCCTCTCAGACACACTGGCATAAGCCTACACGAGAGGCTTGGTAAGACAGGTGAGAACATCACATTCCGTCGCCAATTTAAATGTCCAAAATGTGGTGCCACTGAGAAATTTTTTGATGAATATGATCAAGGTGTCTTAGATGAAATTGAAAAACTGCCAGATCATAAAATATTTGATTTTAAACTTATTGAAAATTCCAGAATTAATTTAAACCTAAATCGAGCGGAGGGGTCTCATTGAAGCCTTCCTCGGCAGAAACCGGAAGAAGATTGACTCCAAAAATGGTGCGAATGGGGACAGCTTGATCGCTGAAGCGTGAAAATGCCACTCGTTTCGGTTGTGATACCAGATTTTTCAGGAAATTGGACGCACCTCTCCCATCGCTGGACATGGAGCGGGGCGTTCAGATCAGGTCCAGACGAATTTTGGAGCGCTCAGGCAGCGCTCCCACAGTTCTTTGAAACGCAACGATTCCATGGCGATCGCCGTGACCTTGAGTACGGTTTTGCCAGCATGGGACACCACCTTGGCGGCGACGTCCACCAAGGTGCGACGCAGTGTGGTCGGGAAAGACTTGACCGGTACCACCGGCTCACTCACATCTTCCTTGAACGCTTCAAACAGGAAGAAGCCGAGGAGCATGGTGTAATAGAAGGCGGCGTTGGGCACGAAGCGCTGGAACGGCAACTCCTCGAATCCGAAATCCTTGAACGCCCTGTGCACCAGTTCGTCCGCGCCCCGCTGGTGGTAGGAGTGGATGATGGCATCGGTTTCGGCCATGAACGCGAGGCCAGCCTCCTGCAATTGCTGATCCACGACACTATCCATGCCAAGGTTGGTGTAGACGATGGTGCCTGGTCTTGATCCGGGTAGCAGGAACTGCTTCTCTTCCAGTAAAGGTCGCCAAAAGATGGTCCTGAAGGACTTTTCCCAGGACTTGCGGCGGTCGCAGAACTCGTAGCACTGCCAGACATCCTCATCGGTTTTGCCGAAGTGATGCTGAAAGGCGGTTTCGGGAAGTGCCCCAATCATGGCCTTGATGTCGCTATAGAACTTGCCTGCGCAGATGAAACCGATATCCAGCCGCTCCATCTCGTCGAAGAGCTCCTGGTCGAAGAATCCGGAGTCCATGCGAATGATGATGGGTACGGTCTTGCTGTAGCGGGTACGGATCATGCGCACCACGTGACGGATCATCTTCGGGGCTGAGTCGCCGTTGAGAGAGTGTTTGTCGCCGCCACGGAACACGGCGTCTATAATGTAGCGGCCCCAGGTCATCTGGAGAGGCTGAAAGCCCAGAACCTTCTTGTAGGTGGGCTTGACGCCGTGACGCTTCGGCGCTTGGTCGTTATCCATGACCATGGTGTCGATGTTCAGTTCGATCACTTCTGGGCTGGTCATGCTGAGTCGCCAAAGGAAGAGTTGCTGCAACAGACGGCGAAAAAGATAGGTCCGTTGTGCGGAGAATGATTGGTAGAACCGCTTGACGGTGTGCGATGAGGCCATGCTCTTGATGTCTGTTTCGATGGCAGCCGCGTAGCCCGGATCTTTGGTCAGGACATCAAAGTGGGCCAAGTGACGGCTGGTGCCGTCAAAGAGGAAGCAGAGCACCTGCTTGAAAAGTTCATCGATGGGCGTGCCCTTGGGGTTCTTGCGCATGGAGCCGAAAAGGCGGTTGATGTGGGGGAAAAGACCAATGCCACGAATGTAGCGAGCAAAGAGGTTGAGCCCGGCCCGGCTTGTCAGACAGTCGTTCGTGACTTGGACATCGTCGATGAATTTTGCTTTGGTTCTCTTTGAGTTGGACATCCAGCCCTCCACCAAATGGGTGAAACGTTCATGACGTAGTGACTGGATGTGATTGTAAACAAAAACAAGGTGATATGCCAGCTTTGATGTTGTGTCAGGCTGGAGAATCGCTCAGATTAGGTTAAATGCAGACTACACTACCTATAAAGATCTATTCCCCAAGAGAAGTAGAATCGTAACTGTACTCGTGTGGGAAGAAATTCAAAACTTATCGACAAATTCAAACGTTAAGACATTTATTGAAAACACCTTTCTGTCGATTATCCCTTCTTGCAAATTCAAAGACTACAGAAGCAAGAGCCAAGACCTACATTGCCCCCCAATCAAACTACGTGAAACCAATATTCTTAACATACTCATTAAGCAATTTAATAAACGTCTTCGCTCATTATACGATTACGACATAAACAACTATAGTAATTTAACTTATTCTGAATTAGACTATCGAGAACATATTCAAAGCCTTGCCCCGGAGTCCATTGACCTTTTTATAACTGACCCGCCATGGCACGATGGCAATGCATACTTTGAGAGAGCCCAACTCTACCACCCTTGGATAGACATCAACCTAAAAACAAACAAAGCTTTACTCTCAAAAGAAATGGTCGTTTCGGATTCTCCTGAGCGCCCAGACAAAAGAGACAAAGATCAATGGTGGGCTGATATCAACGACCTTTTTAAGCATAGTTACACAGCATTAAAAACACATCACTTTTTAGTTTTGTATTTTCGTCCAATCCCAGCGGATCAATGGATAGTGAATTTCAATCGTTTAAAACTTCTTGCACGTAAAAACGGATTTGAACCATTACTATGCATCGATATTGCCAACAATGACCCAGCAATGCGAATACAACAAAGTGCTCACTACGCCTTTAGTAGTGACTTAATCTTGACATTCATCAAACTCAACAATGATGAAAAACGAATTTACTACGACGACATAGACTTAGATGAACTCGCATTCAAAGTCGCGGTTACCTTACAGGATAAGGCTGCTGGCACCTTCACACGACAAGATTGGTTTGCGGAAATGCATTTGGCTGCCAAAGGAATTGGCCTTTTAACCCTCCACCTCCCTAAAAACCAAAATGATCTCACTAGATCATTTGAACGAGTATGCGAGGAAGTCTCTCCAGGTAATTTTTTACCTAAGCCCTCCACGCCCTATTCAAATGAAATATTCAACACTCCCTACATAGAAAGGGTATCCCTTTATATTCCATATATTATTGAAGAGCTACTTACTGGCCAGACAAAGTTTACCTTTGATCAGTTCCTCTTAAAAGTTGCTGAATTCGTTGAAAATGGAACTAGAGAAATCATCGAAGACATTCTTGAGGACGGCGAAAATTCAATACACTCACTACTAAATATTTATGCGGAGCCTCTAGAAGGAGGACAGTATTTTACGCAAAGACCCATCCCAGAAATACCCGAAAACATCCTGAATATATTGCAACTTGATCCATATGAGTTCGAAGCTTTTTCTGCAAAACTATTAGAGCTCGAAGGCTATACAAACGTTGTGCTTGCTGGTCGATCTGGCGATAGGGGTGTCGACATAAGATGTAATGACAAAAATGGTGATTTGGTAATAGTCCAATGTAAACGGTACACAAAGACCAACATAGGATCGACTCCAATCCAACGCCTTCATAGCTTTGCACTCACTCGAGGAGCAAAAAAAATGATCTGCATAACAACAACAGATTTCACTAGAGATGGTAAAGATGAGGCAAATAAAACGGGTGTTGAAACTATTAACAGGGATGGGCTTGAGCTCTTAGTTCACAAGCATGGCCTTTTTTAAAGCCAAGAACAACTAATAGAAGTATTTCCCCTTCCTACCAATATTCCGCAAACAACATCCGTAACCCCATAGAGACCTCTCGAATCGGCAGTCCCCAAAATTCATCTGCACCATCTTTTTCCTGCTTTTGAATAAGCCTAGAGAGTTCTTGGGGGCTTCGTCCATCATGCCTTTGATAGTCTTTGACTCTTTCGAGGGCTGCAGAATCCAGTCCCACCTTTGACATAGGTGGCTCTCCCCTCCTCCATGCTTCTAGGGCTTCCAGGCCAGAAATATCTAGCTCTCCCTTTATTGCTTTTTTCACTAAGCCTGCTCGAAAAGCTGAGGGGGAAGTATGGATATTCCCTTTTTCCAATTCACAGGCTGTCTTTAATTCAATGTATCTTTGCTGCTTTTTAGACAAATCAGAAATAGAAGGACGACGACCTGACTTCGACGTAGTTGTCTCTTTTCTCTGGTTCTCTTTCTTTGTCTCTTTGGGTGCAACATACTGCCCCCCTGGAAGGCATTTCTTTGCGTCATCAGATGCAATATCTTGCTTAATCCCATCGACAAGGCATGGATGGAGTAGAAAATAGTATGAATTTGTCCCTGAACCTCGACGGGCCTCAATGAACTTTTTCTTTTTCAACTCCGCTAGTAGGTTTTGAGTCTGCCTTTTCTTCAATCCAATTTCAGCAGCCAGTGTTTCTATTGATGGATATGCTCGTCCATCCTTCCCGGCATACTGGGCTAGCCTTGCCCACAACAGCTTGGCGCTTGGCGAAAGGCCCGGATACCCCATTAAGCCATTAGGGATCACAGAGACCCTTTCAAAGCTCCTGTATGGGCTAAACCGCTGTCCTACATCCTTAGAAGGCATTACGTAGCTCAGGACTTCATTTCCATCGAGTCTACGGTCTCGACGGTGTAAGCGTTGGCAAATTCCTCGAGGTCGATCACATCATAAAAGACCCTTCTGCCGATCTTCTTGTAGCGAGGGCCGCGCCCATGGCAGCGCCAGACTTCGAGGGTTCCGGCACTCAGGCCCAAGATCAATGCTGCATCTGTTGTATTCACTCTGTTTGGCTTCATATTAGAAACTCCTTTGTTCAAGTTTGTTAAACCTGAACAAAGGAGTTAAATGCCGATCCGACCAATTGTTAGAACGTTAAATTTGACTAAAGTGCATCGGATGCAGAATTCAATTATCTTGCCTCCGCAAACCAAAACACTACGCAAGAAATGACTTAGGAGTCTTCCCCGTGGGAATATAATAAATAGAGTCCAGCATTGCAGACCTTCCTGCCCATAACATTCTTCCCATTTTGTCTTTTGGGGTTTCTTCATTCCACCACACACATCCCATGATCCGCTCAACAACTTCTTCCCAATAATTTACCAAATTTAGTTGAGAAGCATTTATTCCGAAATCTTTGCAAAATGAACTTTTGTTAGCACCATCCAAGCAAACAAAATAATCCGGCCTTTTCATTGCCAACAAGCGTGTCCCTGTACCTAAATATCCTTCAGAGAACAGCTCACTATATAGCTGAACAAAGCCTGAGCATTGCTCCTTATTAACAGCTCCCAAAGAAGGAATATTATCCAAGGCATTTGATAGTATCTGATTGTTATCATTCATCTCTTTTTTAAACATACCACTCCCGACCATACTGCCAAACCAGCCCCAATCCAATTCTCCCTTCCTATAATATCCACCAATTTTCTGGCGAGTCACACGATCAAGACTAGAAAGGCTTGAGTCCTTTAACCAAGAATTTGATTTAGCTAAAATAGCAACCCGATTTTCAATACTATGATGCTTATCCTGCTTAATCTTTGAAACATATTCATTCCAAGACAATGAGAATATCGAACTATCAATGACATGCTTCTTAGTCTTTTGCTTCCCATAGACATTAGATAATTTTTTCCTAACAGAGCAATTCTTCACCCATAGACGAGAGTATTTTTTAATAAACTCTTTAGTTATATTCTCACCCTCGTTGAACATTTCATTCAGGGTTCTTTTCACTTTTTTCAATTCAACATCCGCATGTATATCTCGATCTGAAATTAACACTGCAGTTTCTTGGTTCACTGAAAAAGCCGATTGAGTGAAATTTGAACTACCGACAATGCACTCCCATCCTTCATCCTTTTCAAAAAGAAAGAGTTTCGGGTGAAATACACCATTTGACTGTTTAATGACTTTAACCTTTTTAAAACCAATAAACTCTTTAAGAAAATCAGGGTGGGTTTGATAAAACTCAAAACCAACCAATAGCCGACCTATTTTACCCTTATTCTTAACCAAAGCATCAAAACTCGAGTGATTTGCTGAAGCCCATGCAACAGCCCAGTCCATCCGCTTGCACTCTTTAATTAGTCGTAAAATCTCTTTTTGAATCTCTTTCCCAGTCCGTAGAAACCTCATTCTAGCCTCCAAGCAATTATCGAATTGATTTGACTTCCGCCGCATCAATACAACTTGATGTTTTCCGTAACCAGTTCCGAAAAACGCTATCTTCAGAGACACTGTACCCAAGCTTGGAAAGATCAAATTTACTTCTTAAATCTCTGATCGCTTGGGCCACAATACCACGCTTCGCCGAATTTTCTGAATTCTGAACATAGTCCCAAAGCCAAATTCCAATTGCCCTCGAATTATCCGTTCCAGTATGAAATTTAATATTCTGATTTTTCTGAATTCCAATTTTTTCAAATTCCACGGTTTTAATATTTAATTGAATTGGCTTTTCATCATTTTCGATTTTTCTATATAATTCAAACTCTTCCTTTACATTTTCAATTTGAGCTTGAATTTCCAATAACGGCCTCTCAAAATCAATTGCAACTAATGCATCATATCCAAAAATTGGAAACTGATCGTCATAAAGGACTTTAAACCCTTTTTGAATTTCCCGTTGTCTTATTAATCTTGCTCCCTCGGATCGCTCTCTTGGTTCACCAGGCCGCTCAAGATCATGCCCGTTTTGCAATGCTTCTAGAATATCATCCGAGTTATATTTCGATATTGGACGCGGCCCATTAATATCAAATCCGAATATATACCGAGCTTTCATTTTTTCGAAAAATGCTTTTTCGTAAATCTCAAATTCGCTATCCGAAAAATCCCTATCAATATGGGGCTGATAGAATATTATTGCATCTGGGCTAGATAATGCTTGAGCACTCATTGAAAAATTGGGAATTCCTATTTTCTGAAAATATTGCTCAGCCTCATTTATTGATCTGAGTATTTCCTGAAACTCAGAATTTCGCCGCGTATATTCCCAAGCCCAAAAACGGTAAAATTCCACATATTGCCTTGCTTCAATCTCTTCGGCTGTCATTTGCTTTCGTTGAAATTCATGCATGCCCTATTCTCCCGAAGCCTTACGGCGCTTCTTCTTAGGCTTTTTGCCCATCAACAACTCGGCAGCCCTATCACTAGCTTGTTTCTTAGTATCAGGCAGAAACTGACCATACCTCTTTGTCATAGAGGCATCCTTATGAGTTAACAGTTCACCAATCATATCCAAGGAAAACTCGCCGGAGTTTGCTAGAGTCACGGCGAAATGGTGACGGAGACCATGGAAGATTCTGAACTCTTTAGGGAGCTTCGCCTTTGTCTTGATCCGCTTCACGGCTGTGCACCCAGTTCGAAGCACCCCGCCCTTTCCGGGGAAGATGTACGGAGATTCAGGGAATTGCTCATTGCGCCATTGAATTTGGGTTGTAAGGACCTCTTCTGCCTTTCCATTCATGGGGATTGAAACGGTCTTGCCTCCCTTGGGAGAGCGCAAAGTAATGAGGGCTTGTTCAAAATCTACATCACGATTCTCAAGCTTAAAGATCTCACCCCGGCGCATACCTGTGAACATTGCTATTTCAAGCATTCGGCAAACATCCTGCGCGGGCCATTCCTTGAGAACCTTTAAGAATCGTTTGAGTTGGGCAGAAGTGAGGTATTCGACTACTTCATTATCCCGCTTGGGCATCTGGATAGTGAACCCTAGAGGCTCACAGAGGCCATTCTTGACCCCAAAATTGATAATCCTACGGGTTATCTCCAAACCACCCCAGATGGAGGCGGCAGACATTCCATCCATCTTCTTTTTGATCCGTTCCATATCCAACGGACCGAGCTTCTTCACTGGTCGGGAACCAAGCACAGGGGCAACGTGGTTATCATACCGCCCCTTGTCGATCTTCGCCCCCTTGGAGGCCTCGCCACGTATCTTGAAATATTCGGTGGTAATCTCACTCAAAAGGACATTGGCCTTACGGTTCTCCTCGCGAAGCTCTTTATGGGTTTTGACCTCCTCCCCATGCCGAGCTTTTTTCAAACGGTCAGAGCGAAGGTCTGCTGCAATCTGAGGAGTATATTTCTCAGACTTCCAGCCAACCTTTTCCCACTTGAGTTTTCCGTCCAGGCGGTAGGCTATGTGGTAGCAAACATCCGGCTTGCCTCGGTATCGCTTTGAGCTACTTTCGTAGTAATATACTCCTGGCCATCGTTTTTTATTAACCAGTAGTCGTTGTCCAGTTTTTTTGCCCATGCTCTACCCCAACTTCTTTTCCTTTTTAGCAGCCTGAACCTTATAGAGTTTGGTTAATCCCAAAGCTGTTAAAGATGAACCAACTCCCAAAAAGGTATCACCAAAGAACTCTGATGGTGGAAACTTAGTCATCCAAGAAAGCTTCATCGCTCCCGCAAACATAAAACTCCCAAACCCGATTTGAAGAATCTGCTGATCCAACTTCTTCATCAATCGAATATCTTCTTTTAACTCATCGTAAATGTCCCAAGCTTTACCAAGCAATACTAATAAGACTCCTATTCCTGCCAATATAAGCAACATATTTACTAAATACATATATGAACCTCCCTCCTTTTTGCTAACCTATTGCTAACACCTAGATCAATTTTAGGCAAATTCTCAAAAACTGGATTAAACTCAAATTGCAAAACACAACCCGAATTATCCAGTTATTACAAAGGATATAAAGGAGAATTAAACAAGGATAGATTTTGTTAAAGATATATCATCCTGCGTTCGGGACGCAGAGATCGGAGGTTCAAATCCTCTCATCCCGACCAGAAAAATCAAGGGTTTATGACTAATCGTCATAAACCCTTTTTTGTTGGTAATACTGGGCGGCAATACTTTTACGGCGTCACCGGCCACTCCACCATGCTCGGAAACCCTGTCTGATCGGTAATATCCCTCAGTCCCTGGACGTAGGCGTCAAGCTCCTCAATGTCATCGGTGGGAGTCATCTCATGCCGGACCTCGGATGCGTAATGCTCGATGCGCCATATGACAGCGGCAAGCTCCGCCACACGCGCTCTCATGGCTTGGACTCCACAAAAGTACGCTTAGGCCGGATGAACCCAAAACCGCTCTGCCAAGCCCCTAAAAACGACCCCATTTGACCCACCGAAAACGACTCCCGGGGACATTTTGACCCGATTCCAAAAACAACCAAAGTCCTCTTCCAGAGCCTTCCCAGGAGATCTGCGGACCGTTTCCCAACACGCGATGTTGAACTTAATCGCCAGTAACTTTGGCATGTTATAGCCATACGGTCAAAGGGAGATGAAAATGGCGGTTGGATGAACCGCCCCCCCCGGCATGTATCTTGCCTATTTGGGCATAATTCATAATCCCAAAATCGCGCATACTTAAGGAGGCCACTGTGAGCGAGAATTCAACTAAAACCCTGCCTGAGACCGTGGCGACGTCTTCTCCCGACAAGCACCGGGAGAAGAAGCAGCCACCCGAGAACAAAAAACTCTTCACCCGTAGAAACATGCTGAGCCTTATGGGCATTCAAGTCGCCACGGGAGCGCTGCTCGCCACCGGGGTGATGGCAGCACCCAAGAACTTCAAACCTGAGTGCACCAACCGGGGCATCACCCCCGATAAACTTTCCAATTCACGGGCTTGGCTCGTGACCAACCCGACCACCTGCGTGGGCTGCCGGACCTGCGAGATCGTCTGCTCCCTGTCGCACGACGACATCTGTCAGCCGACCCTCTCCCGCATCCACACCAAGTACGATCCCCTGCACTCCCTGAGCAAACTCATCGCCATGCCCTTCGAGTGCAAGCAGTGCAACATGGCGGACTGCTACCTAGCCTGCGAGTACGACGCCCTGGTCCTGGACAAGAAGACCGGGGCCCGGGTCATTGATCCCGAGAAGTGCCAGTCGTGCGGCGAGTGCTTCGAGGCTTGTCCCTGGGACATGGTGGTCTACAACGAGGCCAAGGACATCTACTCCAAGTGCGACCTCTGCGGCGGCGATCCGCAATGCGTGAAGTATTGCCCGGCTGAAGCAATCAAATTCATTGAACTAGGATAACCCCGTTTGAAAGGAGCAGCTACAATGTACGGATGGGCTGGAAAAATATTGAGGGTGGACCTGAGCAAGGGTTCCATCTCCACGGAAGACACCAAGAAATACACGGACTACATGGGCGGCCTCGGCTTCGGGTACAAGATCATCTTTGACGAGGCGCCCAAGGCGGGCCCCTTTGACCCGGAAAACCGTCTGATCTTCGCCATTGGCCCCCTGACCGGCACCCTGGCGCCCTCTACCTCACGGCCGGAAATCATCAGCATTTCGCCGCACTCCTACGCGACGAAATCCAAGCACTCCATGGCTTCACGAAGCAACTTCGGCGGCTACTGGGGCGCGGAGTTGAAGTTTGCGGGCTATGATGCGGTCATCGTCCAGGGCAAGTCCCCCAAACCGGTGTACATCAACATCAACAACGACAAGGTTACCATCGAGGACGCCTCGGCAGTGTGGGGCAAGGACGGCTTAGCCGCCCAGGAAGCCATCAAGGTGGAGCAGAAGGATCACGATATCCAGGTCGCCACCATCGGTCCCGCTGGCGAAAGAATGGTCCGCATAGCGCCCATCATCCACCGCCTCGGCAACGTGGCCAGACAGGGCGGCTTCGGCGCCGTCATGGGCTCCAAGAACCTCAAGGCCATCGCCGTGCGCGGCACCAACGGCGTCGAGGTGGCGGACAAGAAGGGGTTGATCGAATACGTAAAGACCGTGCGCGGGTTCCAGCCGGCCCCCCTGGGCGCCACCCCGCTGTCCAGCGGTCCCCTGAGCTGGACCGGAAAGCACGTCGATCCCAAGAACATCAACCAGCAGGCCCAACGCTTCAACCAGACCGAGAGCAATGCACCCTGGCTGAATAAATACCACATCAAGACCCAGTCCTGTTACTCTTGTCCCCAAGGCTGCTACACGTACATGAAGGTGCCCAAGATGGGCATGGGCGCGGTGAGCTGCACCCAGTGGTTTTACGCATGGATGGGCAACAGGGACGAGGGCACCTTCCAGGCCAGCCAGTTGGTCAACAAGCTGGGTCTGGACTCTTTTGAGATGTTCCCCATGATCCAGTTCATCTGGCACCTGCAGGACGAAAAGGTGGATGGCAAGAGCTTGCTCCGGCACATGTACGACAATAAACTGGTCAAAGAAAAGAACCTCAAGGCCTTGGAGGCCTCCCACTATCCCAGCAAAGGCGGCGATTTGGGCTCCTCCGGCCTGGAGGGCATGTTGAAGTTGATGACCTATCGTGAAGACTTCTTGGGTGACGCTTTGGGCGAGGGCTTTCGCCGGGCCATGGACATCATCTCGGCCAGGTTCGAAAAGCTCAATATGCCCGAGGTCGCCAAGGGTGTCATGAAATTCATAAAGATGGAAGGCATCATGGGCGGCGTTGTCGGCGGCAACGGCGGCTGGGGCATGTCCGCCCACTACGACCCCAGAACCTTCGGCTACTACTGGGCCGTAAACTTCGCCATGGAGAACTGCGACCCCATGCGCCACTCCATGACCAACCTTATCGAATGGACAGGGCTTTCCTTTGAGCAAGCCATGCCCGTAGCCATAAAGCACTGGGGCAAGGAAGTCGCGGAGAACGGACTGAACGACATCCACCGCAGCCGCGACACCCCCTTGACCTGGCATGGCGAAAAGTCGGCCAAGGCCAACGCCTATCTGAGCCAGTTCATTCATTATCGGGGCTGCATCAAGGACAGCATGACAGGCTGTGACTGGGTCTATCCCGTCATGACCAGCGGCCGCGAAGACCGTGGCTACGCCGGAGACACCTCGGTGGAGTACAAGCTCTTGGGGTTGGTCACTGGAGAAAAGATGACCCAGGAAAAGCTGAATGATCAGGCCGCCAGGACCTGGACCCTGCACCGGCTCCTGACAGTCTTGGAGTGGAATGACGGCCAGCCGGTGAACATGCGCGAGGAGCACGACCAGATCCCGGACCACTTCTTCGCTCCGGTGAACACCCGTCTCCTGCCCGCTTACCCCCCGGCCGACCCGCCGCACCCGCCCCTGATTCGCGAGCACTTCGAGGCCACGAAGACGGAGTACTACAAGCTCATGGGCTGGGACGTGAAAACCGGGCTGCCGACCCGCAGCCTGCTCAAGAAGCTTGGCATGAATGACGTGCTGGCCTCCTTCGAGGCTCAGGCCTTCCAACTGCCGAAATAACAAAAGCCACAATGTGTCGTAAACAACACCTCTATCCCACAAGAACAATGAATCCCGACCTCCCATGGTTATCAGCCCCTTGGGGGGTCGGGTTCCCACCCAACGCAAACCGGGTCGCCGCAAGGCGGCCCGGCTGCACGGGTTCCGCAATGAGAGGATGGACCTCATGAAGATTCTGCTCCTGGCTCCTCCGGCGACGCGGCTCATGAACCCGGCCTCCTTTGTGCCGGACCTGCTGCCACCCAAGACATGGGTACCCCTGGGAATCGCCTCCCTGGCTTCCGCCCTGCGGACCAGCGGATTCACGGTGGAGTACCGGGATCTGCACGATTACGACTGGCCCCTTGTAGAGGCCCTGCTGACCGAAAGCGATCCCGACTTGGTGGGCATCAGTTGCTTTACCTTCGGTCGGGGCAATGCCATGCACCTGGCCGCGCTGTCCAAGCGTTTGTTTCCCGAGGTCCCGGTGGTCATGGGTGGTCCCCACGCCACCTTTTTCCCGGACCAGACCCTGGCAAGCGGTAACGTGGACTTGGTGGTAATGGGTGAAGGGGAGATCACCACGGTGGAACTGGCCCGCCGTTTGACCGGGAGCTCGGTCGGGTGTCTGGTCCAAGAACGCATCCAGAACCACGAGTTGGACAACGTCCGGGGCATCGCCTTTCTCAAGGATGGGAGGGTACACCTGACCCCAGCCCGGGAAAGCATCACCGACCTGGATGTCTTTCCCTTTCCGGCCTACGACGCCTTTGATCTGGCGGAATACAAGTCCCCGGAGATTCCTCCGCAGTACCAGTCCCTCCCCGGAACTCACGTCATGACCTCCCGAGGTTGTCCCTTTAAATGCGAGTTCTGCTCGGTGAACCGATTTTTCAAGGGCAAATGGGCCTTTCGTTCGCCGGACAACGTGATCGACGAACTGGAGGAGCTGGTGGCCGACCTCGGAGTGCAACATGTCTACTTTTCCGACGACCTGTTTTCACTGAATCACCAACGGACCATCAACATCTGCAAGAAAATCCTGGACCGGAAGCTGAACCTCGTCTGGATGGCCGAAACCCGGGTGGACTGCGTCAACGAGGAGATGCTGACCTGGATGCGCAAAGCCGGATGCTACCGGGTCTACTACGGCGTGGAGTCCGGCAGCCCGCGCATCCTGAAGTCCATCAACAAGGGCTTCACCACGGCTCAGGTGCGCCGGGCCTTCCGCATGACGCACCAGGCGGGCATGGAGCCTAGCTGCTTCCTCATGGTCGGCAACCCCGGCGAGACCCAGGACACCATTGACGAGACCATCGAGCTCATCCGGGAAATCCGGCCGGGCACGACCCCCATTGTCGGCATCACCACCATCCTGCCGGGAACCAGGCAATACGAACTGTCCAAACGGCAAGGACTCATCAGCGACGACTATTGGCAGTCGGACGCGGCACCCCCGCTGTACACCGGCGAATACGACATCGACGACCTGATCCAGTTGCAGATGCGGCTGGCCAGAGGAGTTTGTCCCGAGATCTACGAACAGATGTGCGCCATGGGCCTGGACGACAACTACTTCCGCCTGCGGCGCATGATGGGGAAACGGCATGACCGCACAGCCTGAGCGCTCAATCCCGCTGCTTGCCGTGCCCCGCGCGCCCGGCCTTTCCTTGCGCCTGATCAGAATCGACGGACAGGGCTCTTTTATTGATATCGATGCCGAACTTCACTACCGGCACCCCATGGAACGGCATGCGGCCATATCTGTCGGGAGGAAAGTATGAGCAAGCTCGCAACTCAATATTTGGACAGGATTCCGTCCGAACAACATTCCAGACTGGACAACAATATCTCAGCCTGTAGACAAGAACGTCGCGGCCAATCCCGAGACGGAAATATCCACCTCGCCGGGTTCGTGACCTACGCCCCATTCATAGGCCTGTTCACCACCTTTGACGCGATGCCCTTCGCTCTGGCGGCCGCCACCACGGCCAAGCCCACTCCCGATGATGAACGCGCGCGCTGGAACCGTCTGTCCTGGGCCATCTTCGCGGCCCTGGTTCTCATGGGCACCCTGCTCATCGACGGTCCGCTTTCGGTACTCCAGACCGCATCCATAGTAGTCGGTCTACCCGTGCTCATCGTGCTTTGGCTCGGCGTGACCGCTTTTTTTCTCAAATATAACCACACCGGCTGGAGAACCAAACCGTCGTGTTCCAAAGACAAGGAGGCCACTCATGAAAGTCGTTGACGTTGAAAACGCCATCGGCACGGTATTGTGTCACGACATCACCCGGATCGTGCCCGGCCAAAGCAAGGGACCGGGCTTCCGCCGGGGGCATGTGATCCGCCCGGAAGACGTTTCCGAACTGCTCAAAATCGGAAAAGAGCATCTCTACGTGTTCGATCTCGCGGATGGCTACTTGCACGAGGACGACGCGGCCCGCCGCATCGCCAGAGCGGCGGCCGGCCCCGGCCTGGAACTGGACGAGCCCGTGGAGGGCAAGGTCACCTTCACCGCCGCCACGGACGGGATGCTTGATATCGACGCCACGCGTCTACTCAAGCTCAATTCCCTGGGAGACGTCCTTTTCGCCACCATTCACGGCAACCAACTCGTGAGTAAGGGGCGGAAACTGGCCGGAGTCAGAGTGCTTCCCCTGGTGGTTCCGGAAGAATTGATCCTCTCCGCCGAACGGCTGCTCGCGGAAGGAAGACCAATGGTCCAATTGCGGTCGCTGAAACCAGCCCGGGTGGGAATCGTGGTCACCGGCAGCGAGGTGTACAACGGACTGATAAAGGACAAATTCGGTCCGGTGGTCCACAACAAATTCGAAAACTACGGCTGCACGGTCCTGGGCAAGCGTCTTGTTTCCGACGACCAGGCAATGACCGCGAAGGCCATTCGCAGTTTCCTAAGCGAAGGAGCGGAGTTCATCGTGGTCACCGGCGGCATGTCCGTGGATCCTGACGACCAAACTCCAGCCGCCATCCGTACCGCCGGGGCCGAGGTGATCACCTATGGTGCTCCGATCTTGCCGGGCGCCATGTTCATGTTGGCGCGCATCGGCAACGTTCCCGTGCTGGGCCTTCCAGGTTGTGTCATGTACTATCGGGCGAGCATATTCGACTTGATAGTCCCCAAGTTCCTCAGTGGCGAAGAGGTGACCCGCGATGACATTCTCGCCTTGGGATATGGCGGATTCTGCGAGGGTTGCACCACCTGCCGCTATCCCGTCTGCGGCTTCGGCAAGGGGATGTAACGTCCGCCTCGTCGTGCTTAGGCGGCGGACGAGCGAACGCAAGCAATCAAACTGACGGGACCGACAAAAACAGCACTATATCTCAAGTCCCCACTTTCGGGACGCAGAGATTGGAGGGGCAAAACATCTTGTCCCTGCCAGATAAATCAAGGGGTTATGACCAATCGTCATAACCCCTTTTTTGTTGCTTCTGTACGTGCCAGCAATGAAAAATCAGCTATTGCGCAGACTCCGCGTCAAAAAGCGATCCAGCTGATTGGTAAATTCCTGCTTATCCTTTGGACCGATGGGACTCGGGCCGCCAGAAACCATGCCGCCGCTTCGCAATTCTTCCATCAGGTTACGCATTCGAAGCAAGCCCTTCACGTTGTCTTCCGTATACAGCTCTCCACGCGGATTGAGACCGGTGGCTCCCTTGTCCACAATTGCATCCGCCAAAGGGATGTCCGCCGTGATCACGAGATCCCCCGGCTCGACTAACCGAACAATTTCGTTGTCTGCCTCGTTGAAGCCGGACGCCACCTGAAGAGTCTTGATGAGCGGCGACAAAGGGACAGAAAGAGAGGTGTTGGCCACCAGCGTCATACCAATGTCACGCCGAAGCGCAGTATTGAATAAAACATCCTTGATGACATTGGGACAGGCATCGGCATCAACCCATATATGCATTGGCACTCTCGTAAAGCTGGAATTTCTAACGGATCAGCGAACGGACTCTATCCACAATCGGCAAACAAGAAAACCCAAAGTACGCATCAAGAGGCGGGGCCACCGCAACCCCTCTCCCCCCCTCCTTTCAAAAAAATTATTCGTGATATCTCGATGGAATATCTCGAGGATATCGATCCTACTCACGGCAAAAGGACTCTCTTCCTTGCGCTCCTTTCGAGCTTGCTATATCTTTCCGCAATCACGATGTTCTTCAGGTGGCCTCAAGGCCATAACAGGGAATCCGGTGCAAACCCGGAGCGGTCCCGCCGCTGTAATCCTCAGATGAAGCCCGATCCATCATGCCACTGTCCAGAGGCGGGAAGGCGGAGCGGGCGAGGAAAGCCAGAAGACCTACCTGAAGCGTTTCCTGCCGAATGCAATCCGCGGAGATTGCACACGGACATGAACGTATACACACTACAACTGTTGCCAGCCTTTCAGCTGTCCTGCCGCCGAAATCGCCCATGGCAACCCAGCAAACAGTTCAACGCCAGGCCTTCGCCTGAAAATTGAAACCGTCCGCGCTTCACTGTTCGCAAAGAGACATTTATGCCGATTCAAATTAAAAAACGCGATGGATGCATCGAAACGTGGTCAACCAAACGTATTGGCAACGCTATCTTCAAAGCCCTTAAAGGCAGCGGCATCAAGACCCGCTCCTCGCCGATCGACTGGCCGGGAAAGTGGAGAAAAAGCTCGATGGCTTAGATGTGCCTGAACAAGAGCAAGTACAGGACATGGTCCAGCAGGTTCTCATGGAAGCCCGGTTATATAAAGTCGCCGAGCGTTACATCATCTACCGTGAAAAACGCAGAGAACTGCGCTCTCAAAACGATGCCTTCCTGGACATTGCCGGGGTCACCGAAGGATATCTCGACAACATTGACTGGCGTGTCAGCGAAAACTCCAACATGGTCCATTCCTACCAGGGATTGATCCTGCACATGGCCGGGTCGGTCCAGGCCCGCTACATGCTGGAAAAATATCCGGAAGAAGTACGCATGGCCATACCCACGGGTACTTTCACATCCACGACCTTTCCTTCGGTCTGGCTGGCTATTGTTCGGGATGGAGTCTGCGTGACCTTCTGCTGGAAGGATTCAATTTGCGCGACAGATGCTCCTCCACGCCCGCCAAACACTTTGACGCGGCCTGCGGACAGATCGTCAATTTCCTCGGCACACTCCAGAACGAGTGGGCGGGAGCACAGGCCTTCAACAATATCGACACCTACCTTGCCCCCTTTTGTCAGGCATGACGGCCTTGATTATACGAATGTAAAACAGCAAATCCAGAAATTGCTCCACAACCTCAACGCCACCTCGCGCTGGGGCGGGCAAAGTCCCTTCACCAACTTCACCTTTGATGTCGTGCCACCGGCCCATATCGCCAAGGAAGCAATCATCATCGGCGGAGAATTGCAGGACTCCACCTATGGCGAATACGCCGAAGAAATTGGCCATGATCAACAAGGCCTTCCTTGAGGTCATGCTCGAAGGCGATGCCGATGGGCGCATCTTTTCCTTCCCCATTCCCACCTATAACGTGACCAAGGATTTCCCTTGGGAATCCGAAGCGGGAAAGCTACTCCTCAAAATGACCGCCAAATACGGCGCGCCCTACTTCCAGGAACTTCATCAACTCGGACCTCAAGCCCGAGGATGTCCGCTCCATGTGCTGCCGCTTGCAGATGGACCTGCGGGAAATCCGCAATAAAAAAAAACCGGCGGGCTGTTCGGCGCTGGAGATCTGACCGGCTCCATTGGCGTGGTGACCCTGAACCTGTCCAAACTGGCCTACCTTGCGCACAATGAAGAAGACTTCTTTGAACTGGTGACCGAGTATGCCCAATTGGCCCAGCGAGTCTTTGGAATTCAAACGCAAATATCGTTGAAAAGAATCTGGACGCCGGCATGTTCCCGTTCTCCCGCCGCTACCTGAAAAACGGCTTCAAGGGCCATTTCTCGACCATCGGTCTCATCGGCGGTCACGAGGCATGCATGAATCTGCTGAGCAAAGGCGTGGAGACCCCCTCCGGTTCACGCTTGATGCAACAGACCCTGAATCTCTTGCGGCGACTGGTCGTAAAATTCCAGGAGGAGACCGGCAATCTCTACAATCTTGAAGCGACACCCGGCGAGGGCACCTGCTATCGCCTGGCAAAGATCGACAAGGAACTCTATGCCGACATCTACACTTCCGGCACCGAGACACCGTATTATACCAACTCGACTCTGCTGCCCGTCGGAGCCAGCACTGACGTTTTCTTTGCCCTTGAACACCAGGATGAATTGCAGACCCTCTACAATGGGGGGACAGTCTTCCACACCTTCCTGGGTGAAGCCGCCCCGGACGAAGAGAGCGTGAAAAACTTCCTGATCAAGGCCATGACCAAAACCAAGATCCCCTACATCTCGGTCACGCCGACCTTTTCGGTTTGCCAAGACCACGGGTACATATACGGAGAGCACTTCGACTGCCCGACCTGTGGCAAGGAGACCGAAGTATACACCAGGGTCGTGGGTTACTACCGCCCGGTTGGTCGCTGGAACAAAGGCAAACAGGAAGAATACAAAGAACGCATCGAGTACTCTCAGGAAACATTCTGCGCGACAGCCTAGTATGGATAATCGACAGAAATGATCCTCGATGCCAACCAGATTGCCTCCATCAGGCAACATACTGACGAAGAATTGCGCAAGGGTAGCCGTGCCACGCACGGCTACCCTTCGCATACAGTTCTGAATCTGCTCCATACAATCGAAGCACTGAAAAAAGAAAAGCGGAAATGGAAAAAACTGGCGCAGACAAGAGGCAACGCGCTAGAAAAAATCAAGGATATTGCCAAGAATTCGTCGACGCATCAATACGATTGATCCCCTGAATTCCCCGTTTGCCCGCTTTCATTCTCTGCAAGTCATCGCCATTCCCAACTTCCAATAGCCTTGTTTCCCATCACTCTTCCCCCACGCCATGGGCATTACTTCCCCTGGTTCAAGAAGAAATGCAGTACGCCAACCTCGGCATCTCCGCCCGCCGGAATATTCCCTACTCGTGTTCGTGATAGTACCCGAGCAACACCTTGACGAGCGCTTCCAGTTCATCCACCGGTCCCATGGCCGCATTCTGCTTGACCTTCATGGCCCCCACTATCACCGCATGGTGATCCTTGAGACGCTGCACGTAGTCCTTCTGGCTGCTCTTGACTCGTTGGGTCAGAAAATAATCGGCAATGGTCTCTATAATCTGCTGAGCATAACTCTCCTTGTTATCCACCCAACGAACAAAACTGCTGCCGCGACTGCACATCGGTCTTGGCATTCAGCTCGATCATCATGGTAACCGCCTTTCGAATGGTTGCCACATCCTCAAGCATGGATTCAACTCGCGCATTGTCATCATAGATACCGCAGGGAATCTGACAGTGAGCCGACGCCAGTCGGGGGAAAACAACCAAGAGGCCAATACCGAGGGCAATGCCCATCCATCGGAATTTCCGCATCGTTCATCGCTCCTTGTTTCCGTAAATTTTTCGTATTCTTCAGACCCGCCACCGCATTGGAAAAACAGGGCTTACCTCTTTCCATACGGGAAGGACCGAATTGCGTCCAGATTTGGAGAAAAATTCTTCTCCTCTCTGCCTTTTTCCCGTATCCTTTCCGGCAGTGACCTTCCATTTACCATTTAAACACCAACACTGACGAGATACAAATGCCCGCCATATGCACTTCCCTCTTCGAACTCCTCAAAATCGGTCCCGGCCCCTCCAGTTCGCACACCATAGGCCCCATGAAGGCCGGACTCGACTTCATGGAACGTATCCATGAGCTTCCCGAAGCGGACCGCCTCAAAGGGGACTCCCTTGAAATCCGTCTCTTCGGCTCATTGTCGGCCACGGGCAAGGGCCACGGCACCCCACGTGCGATCATGTCAGGACTGCTCGGCTACCATCCCGACACCTGCACCATGGACCAACTGGAGGAATGCGGACAGGATGAACGCTCCTTTGATCTAGATGTCGGCGGCAAAACCATCACCTACCGCTCCGGCGACGTGATCATGGACGCCGTGCAGCACGACTATCCGCACAGCAACACCATGATTTTCCGGTTCAAGGCAGGCGACACCATCCTGCTGGAACGTATTTACTTTTCCGTGGGGGGTGGCTTCCTGCGCTGGCAGGGATGGAAGGAACCCAAACGCGGCAAGCCCAAGTATCCTTACAAAACCATGGCCGAACTCAAAAAACACCTCAAGGACAACTCGATCCGCCTGCACACATTGGTACTCGCCAATGAAAAGAGCATCACCGGCATGAGCGAGGCCCAAATCAACGACGGTCTGGACAAGATAACCGAGGTCATGGAAAAAACGGTGGAACTGGGCATCATGACCAAAGGTGTACTTCCCGGCCCCATCGGACTTCATCGGAAAGCCCACGTCATGTACCAGCGCGCCAAAAAAGAAGAATTCCAGGGCTCGGGCTTTCTCAAGGCGATCAATGCCTACGCCCTGGCCGCTTCCGAAGAGAATGCATCCGGACACTGTGTCGTCACTGCTCCCACCTGTGGGGCCGCCGGTGTTATTCCGGCCCTCATATTCATGCTCAAACGCCATATGGGCGCACTGCAAGCGGAAATCCGCAAAGGATTGCTCGCGGCAGCGGCTGTGGGATTCCTGGCCAAACACAACGCCTCCATCTCCGGGGCCGAAGTGGGATGCCAAGGCGAAGTCGGCGTGGCCTCGGCCATGGGTGCCGCGTTCCTGGCATACGCTCGCGGATATCGTTTTCAAGTGACCGAAAACGCAGCAGAAATAGCTATGGAGCACCATCTCGGACTGACCTGCGATCCCGTGGGGGGCTATGTGCAAATTCCCTGTATCGAACGCAATGCCATGGGAGCGGTCAAGGCCTACAACGCCTTCCTCATCGCCTCCACCCTGGACGAATCCTACCAAAAGGTTGACCTGGATGAGGCATTCAAGGCCATGGCCCAGACGGGCAAAGACATGTCCAAGAAATACAAGGAGACCTCCCTTGCCGGACTGGCCGTAAGCGTGCCCGTTTGCTGACCCCTCAACCACATGATTTCACGAATGAAACATATGTTTACCCATAGCACAACGCTGTGACAGAATAAAATTCTGATCGACACTAAGTCGCCTGAATTATTATTGCCCTGCGCCCATTATTTTGTTAGGCACGTCCCTGACCTATCAGCCGAATATTTTCCTTTGGGGAGTAAGCGTGATTTCTTTTAAAAACGTGAACAAATGGTATGGGGACTTCCACGTCCTCGACAGTATCAATCTCGACATAAAAAAGGGCGAGGTCGTGGTCATCTGCGGACCGTCCGGCTCGGGTAAATCGACCCTGATCCGCTGTATCAACCGGTTGGAGCCGATCCAGGAGGGAGACATCCTGGTGGATGGCATGAACGTCTCGGACCCGCGCACCAACATGACCCTGCTCCGGGCCGAAGTCGGTTTCGTTTTCCAACAGTTCAATCTCTATCCTCACATGACGGTGCTGGAGAACATTGTCCTGGCGCCTACCATGGTTCGCCGCCAGAGCAAAGGCGAGGCCACAGCCATTGCCATGGACCTGCTCAAGAAAGTGGACATCCCGGACAAGGCCGGTGCCTACCCGGCGCAACTTTCCGGCGGGCAGCAGCAGCGGGTAGCCATCGCACGCGGACTGGCCATGCAGCCGAAGATCATGCTCTTTGACGAGCCCACCTCGGCTCTGGACCCGGAAATGATCAATGAAGTGCTGGATGTCATGAAATCCCTGGCCCGCGAGGGCATGACCATGATCTGTGTGACCCACGAAATGGGCTTTGCCCGTGAGGTGGCGGATCGCGTCATATTCATGGACGGCGGCCAGCTTATCGAACAGAATTCTCCCGAAGAATTCTTCCACAACCCACAGAGCGAACGCACCAAGGACTTTCTCAGCAAAATACTAAGTCATTAATTTGTATTTTAATTTATGTCGGCTTACATAGGGTTTGCCGAGCAATTTCAACAACTCAACTTTTAGGAGAGGAAAATGAGAGTTCGCAGCATTATCATCATGGCAGCACTGCTCGCCATGGTACTCATCGCCGGTTGCGGCGAAGCACCCAAGGCAGAAAAAAAAGCTGAAGCAGTAGCAACTACCGCAGCAGCTCCCGCCGTTGCCCCCGCAGCGGACACCGCAGAATCCACATACGATCGGGTCATGTCCACCAAGACCCTTCGAGCCGGTATTTCCAACCAGGGTATCCCCTTCGGTTTCATCAACGACAAAAACGAATGGACCGGCTTCGACGTCGATATGGCCACCGAAATCGCCAATCGTCTCGGTTGCAAACTCGAAAAGATCGTGGTCAGCAACGAAACCCGTATCTCCTTCTTGCAGGCACCGCCCTACAAAGTGGATATGGTCCTGTCCAACATGACCCACAAGCGTTCCCGTGATCAGAAGATCGACTTCTCCATCACCTATTTCTTCGACGGTCAGAAATTCCTGGCTCCCACGGGTACGGTCAAGAGCCCTGCGGATCTGGCCAACATGAAGGTCGGTTCCATGCAGGGTACCACCTCCATCCTCAACGCTACCGAATACCTGAAGAAGCTTGGCAATGCCGCCCCCGAGGTCAAGAGCTTTGACGGTGAAACCTCCATGTTCGAAGCCCTGCGTTCCGGCCGCGTCCAGGCCATATCCACCGATTCCACCATCCTGCTGGGCCTGGCCTCCAAGTTGCCCGGCAAGTACGAGCTGGTCGGCGATTTCATCTCCGACGAGCCTTATGGCATCGGCCTGCCCCAGAATGATTCCAAGTGGCGTGACACCATCAACTTCACCATCCAGGACATTTGGACGGACGGCACCTACAAGAAGATCTACGACAAGTGGTTCGGTCCCGATTCCGCTTTCCCCTTCCCGCTGACCTCCAAGATCGAACTCTGGCCGTAAGCCCTATCGCGTAACAGCCAAACCAGGTCCCGGAGCCTACCGCTCCGGGACCTTTGCTTCGGAAACAGAAATGCTAAAACGATATTTCGAAAAAATATGGGTCCAGCACCTCACCCTCCTGATCATGACCGGCCTGTTGGCCTACTATTTCGCTTTCATTTTCGAGTTCAGATACGATTTTAACTGGTCAATATTCTTTGAAAAAAGCCAGTACGGCCACATGGGTGAGCTGATGCTCCACGGCATCAACCTGACCTTGACCATCACCATCTACTCCGCCATTCTGGCCCTGGTGCTCGGCACCATCTTCGGTCTGGCCCGGCTCTCCAGATTCAAGCCCGTGTACTGGGTCGCGACCTGTTATGTAGAGCTGTTTCGAAACACCCCGCTGCTGGTGCAGATTTTTTTCTGGAACTTCGCCTTTCCCTATGCCTTCCCCGACGAAATCCGCTTCAAGCTGTATGAAATGAATTTCGAATTCTGGATCTCGACCATGGCTTGCGGCATCTTTACCGGTGCCTTCATGGCCGAGATCATCCGGGCAGGCATCCAGTCCATCCCCAAAGGGCTGCTGGAAGCGTCCTATTCTTCAGGTCTGAGCTTCACCCAGACCCTACGCCGAATTATCCTGCCCCTGGCTTTCCGCGAAATCATTCCGCCGCTGGGCAGCGAATTCCTCAACAATATGAAGAACACCTCCCTGGCCATGACCATTGGCGTGGCCGAGGTATGCTGGTCCATGAAGGAAATATCCTCCCTCACCTACCACACCTTCGAGGCGCTCATTGCCGCAACCCTCATCTATCTGACGCTTTCCCTGTCCATCTCCGGCATCCTCAATCTGGTCAATATCCGGCTGAAAAATTTCACCAAAGGCGAGGAACCGCTGCTGCGTAAAATCTCAGATATCGCCTTCCTCCCCTTTGCCGTCATCGGATCGGGCCTGGAATACGTGCTCTGGTATTTCCGCAAACCCCCGGATGCGACAAAAAGAGTATCCCCGTTGCGGCGACTCCTGCGCATGGGGTGGCGCAAAATTATCGCCGGTACTAAACTCGCCTTCCTGGCCGCCCTGGCCTATATCCTCTACAAGACCGTCATGGCCGTGGCGGGCCTCAATTACGAGATCATCGGGGCTAATCTGCGCACCCTGCTGCTGTGGCGTTTCCCCGGAGGCGAAAGCTCGGAATTCTTCATGGGGCTGGGCGGTCTGGCCGGTGCACTCCTCATGGCAATCATTTCCATCTCTGGCAGCTTCATACTCGGGTTGTTCCTAGGTATGGGGCGTACCGCCAAGAACCGAGCCATCAGCATTCCCTGTATCATTTATATAGAATTCATCCGCGCCATTCCGCTGATCCTGGTCATCTTCTGGTTCTACACCGTGATCCTGGGCATCATCTTCAATTTGGACCTCCATGCATTCTGGGCGGCAACCATCGCCATTACCTTCTTCTTTGCCGCCTACATCGGCGAAACGGTACGCGGCGGCATCGAAAACATCCCGCCCGGTCAAGTGGAAGCGGCCAAGGCCACTGGGTTGAGCTACTTCCAGACCATGCGCAAGATCATCCTGCCACAGGCGCTCAAGCAGATGCTCCCCGCTTTGGTCGGCATGTTCATCGCGGCCTTCAAGGACACTTCCCTGGCCTATATCATCGGCGTCATGGAGCTGACCCGTGCGGCTTACGCCATCAACAACCGGCTGATGATCTATCCCTTCGAAATGTTCACGACCATTGCCGCCATGTACTTCCTCTTCAGCTACTTCATGAGCCTGTACGCCAAACGGCTTGAGCGAAAACTCAGTCCGGAAACCGTACGCATAGAAATGTAACCCGGCGATTCAAATATCCGAGCGCAACCTGAGCCAACAATGCCAAAAAATTCCGGCGTCCCTTTCAAAAAGGACGCCGGATTTTTTTAATCCTTGCATCAACAACGGCTACCGCCTCGGCACTATTCCTTGGTGCGCCAAACAGCTCCGACGTCCTCGCCCCACCCCTTCTTGGCGAGACGATGCCCGAGATTGAACGCCTTGGTGTTCACAGCCCGTATCTTTGCGGGTAACACGGACTCCAGACTCTTGCGCATGAGAGCCGGCTGGACAAAAGGCAACAGGAAGGAAAGCGAGCCAAGAACCACGGTATTCATGGCCTGCGCAATGCCGATCTTATCCTTGGCCAGACTGGTATAAGGCAACCCGAGAAACTTGTTGGTAGGGGACTGAGGTACGAGATCAGACTCCAGCACCAGCACCCCTCCCGGCTTGAGATAAGGGTAATAGGTGTTGCACGCCTCCTGAGACAACGCCACCAACAGATCCAGATTTTCAGCTTTGGGATAACTGATGGGCCCGGAACTGATGACCAAATCACACCGACTGGACCCGCCCCGCGCCTCAGGGCCGTAGCTCTGGGTCTGGGTGACATTGTACCCATGTCCCAACGCAAGCCCCTGGCCCAGGACCTTACCCAGCGTAATAATACCCTGCCCGCCCAGACCGGATAAACGAATCTCAAAACGATTGAGTTCTTGCGCCTTCATTTACTTGCCCCCCTTGGCGGATGCCTTCGACATCCTCGCCTTCAACTTGAAGTAGCGCTCTTCAAAACCGTCGCGGTCCCGCTCGACAAAAACCCCGATGGGCAACCGGTCTTCGCGCTGGTCTTCGGGCAACTCATTGTACCGTTCCACGTCCATGGCCGCCTTCTTCATCCATTTGTACATGTCCACAGGTGTCTTGAAATTGTTCTTGCGACCGTACTGGGTATGGCATGGCGTGATTGCCTCCACCAAACTGAACCCGGGACGGCCTATGGCCTCGGTCATGATCTTTTCCAGCTTCTTGACGTGAAAGACCGTGCCACGCGCCACATAATTCGCACCCGCCCCCCTGGCCAACTCCACGGTATCGAAACTCTTGTCCAACTGACCGTAAGGATTGGTCATGGTGATCGCGCCCAACGGAGTAGCCGGAGAACTCTGTCCGCCTGTCATGCCGTAGATATTGTTGTTGAGCACCAATGCGGTAACGCCGATGTTACGCCGGGCCGCATGAATCAGGTGATTCCCGCCAATAGACAAGGCGTCGCCATCACCCATGAGAGCGATGACATTAAGCTTGGGATTGGCCATTTTAATACCGGTGGCAAAGCTCAAGGCCCGGCCATGGGTGGTGTGCACCGTATTGAAGTCAACATACACCGCCAACCGACCGGAACAGCCGATGCCCGCGACAATAACCACATCATCCTTGGGAATTCCCAAAGAATGAATGGACCGGATCAAGGTCCCCAGTACGATGCCGTGGCCGCACCCGGCGCACAGCACATGAGGGAATTTCTTGTTGTGCCTCAGGTACTGATGGATGATTTCGTTTCCTGTAAAGTGATTCATGACGCTACCCCTGCATGATGACCTTGAGAATTTCCGAGGGAGTGACTATCTGCCCGTCCACGCGATTGATGGTCCGGATTGAGGCCCGGCCCATATTCACACGCTTCACCTCGCGGGACATCTGGCCCATGTTCATCTCCGGCACGATCAAGGTCTTGGCATGCGCCAAAATCCTCTCGGTGTGCCTGCGGGGGAACGGGAAAAGGGTCTTGAGCTTTAACAGCCCTGCCTTGACGCCGTTGTTCCGCGCCTGCTGTACGGCAAGTTCCGCAGAACGGGCCACGCAGCCATACGCCACCACAACCACATCCGCATCATCGGTGTCGACGTCCTGCACCAACTGGATGTCATAGAAAAATTGGTCAATCTTGCGATGGATACGGTCCATGAGTTCCAAAATTTCCTCGGGCCGCTGCGTGGGAAAACCATTGCGATCATGCGTGAGTCCGGTGACATGAAAACGATACCCAGCCCCGATGGGCGGCATGGGCGGCACGCCGCGCACGGTCTCCTCATAGGGCTTATACCACTCGGGAGGCATGGACGGCACCGTGCGGGAAAAGACCTCATACTCTCCCTCGTTGGGGATTTCGATCTTTTCGCGGGTGTGAGCCGTCACTTCATCCAACAACAAGATGACCGGAGTGCGGTATTTCTCGGCCATATTAAAGGCCGTGATGGTCATCTCCAGACATTCCTGCACATTGGATGCGGACAATACTATAATGGGATGGTCGCCGTGCGTCCCCCAGCGAGCCTGCTGCACATCGCCCTGGGCGGGGCTGGTGGGCAAACCGGTAGAAGGACCGCCGCGCATGACGTTGACCAGCACCAGCGGAGCTTCGGCCATGATGGCGTAGCCAAGATTTTCCTGCATTAGAGAAAAACCGGGACCGGAAGTGGCGGTCATGACCTTGCGTCCGGCCATGGATGCCCCGATGATGGCCCCCATGCTGGCGATCTCATCCTCCATCTGGATAAACACGCCGTCCTCGGTCAAAGGCAGCCGGGCCGCCATTATCTCCATGATCTCGGACGATGGGGTGATGGGGTACCCACCGTAAAACGAGCAACCCGCCAACAGTGCACCCTCGACAACGGCCTCGTTGCCTTGAGCAAATATTTCCTTGCGTTTCTTGCGTCTGGGCATGATTTACGCTCCCTTCCCGACTGCGCCGCGCCTACCTGAATCGGTGTCGGCCTTTTCCTCTTCACGGGGTTCCTTGTAATGAACCACAATGGCAAAGTCGGGGCAGTGCAGTTCGCAAAAACCGCAATGAATACAGTCTTTTTCCCGCACCACCATCGATTTTCCCTGCTCGCCGATTTCAAACACCTTGGCGGGACAAAACTCCACGCAGATGCCGCACCCCTTGCACCAGTCGGGATACACGGTGACTTTGCTTTTACCCTTATCTTGTTTAGCCATGGTTCCTTCCAGCAATGACAGATTTTTAGCACCCGCTCTGCGGGGACAACCCCAAAACCGCTGCGAAAACAAAACACCGTCGCAACAGTTCCTTGAATCCTAGCAAGTTATCCGGGCGTGTCCAGCGTTTTTAAAAACTTTGTAAACCACTTACCAAAATCAAAACGAAAAAACGCGAAAATGCGCGTTGGCCAGGAACCAAAACGCGCATTTTTTAATCGGAAAAAATAAGGAATCAGACAGCAAGCAAAGCAAGGGCGTTAATGACCGAGGCAGCCAAAGCACTACCTCCCTTGCGACCTTCGATGGATATATAGGGGATATCACGGCTCATGAGCAAGGCCTTGGATTCAGCCGCATTGACGAATCCAACCGGCATACCCACCACCAGCGCAGGAGAAATGGCACCGTTATCAACGTGTTCCACGAGCCTGACCAGCGCGGTTGGCGCGTTACCCACCACATATATTTCCGGTTTTATTTCGGTTACGGCAATATCAACAGCGGCCTTGGCGCGGGTGATTCCTTCGGCCTTGGCACGAGCTATCACCCGTTCATCATTCATGAGACAGCGCACGCTGCACCCGAGCGGATCAAGACGCCGAAGCGGCATACCGCACCGGGCCATCTCGGTATCGGTGACAATCACCGCCCCGTTTCTCAACGCTCGCACGCCTGATTCCACCGCGTTTTCATGAAAACGGACCAGATTCAACATCTCGAAATCAGCCGTGGTATGGATCATTCGACGGACAATCTGCCACTTTTTTCCCTGAAAAGGACGAGGTTCCGGCACTTCCGAATCAATTATCCGAAAGGATTCCATCTCGATTTCTTGCGGATTGACAAAATTTTGCAAGGTAATATCGGTCAAACCATGCCCCTTTTTACTCTGAAACAATAGCAACCGAAGCCGAAGCTCCGATGCGATTTGCCCCGGCCTCAATCATGGAGAGGGCCTGAGCAAACGTACCGATGCCTCCACTCGCCTTGACGCCTATCTCCGGCCCGACCGTCTGCCGCATGAGCTTCACCGCCTCGACCGTGGCCCCACCCGGACCGAATCCGGTACTGGTTTTGACAAAAGCCGCGCCCGCGTCCACGCTCAGCCGACATGCTCGCACAATCTCGTCATCGGACAAAGAAGCGGTTTCCAGAATAACCTTCACAGGAAATCCTTGAGCGGCTCGCACCACGGCCTCGATATCCTTGCCTGCTAGGACATGGTCTCCCCCTTTGAATGCGCCGAGATTGAGCACCATGTCAATCTCCCGCGCACCGCGTTCCACGGCTGCGGCAGTCTCGAATCCCTTGACCTCGGACAATGTCGCCCCCAAAGGGAAACCGACCACGCAAATGGGAACCGGTGCCTCTCCTTCGAGTTTCCAACTGGCCAGAGAGATCATGGAGGGATTGACGCACACCCCGTAAAAACCGAACCGCACGGCCTGGAAGCAGATTTCATCCAGCTCCCGAACCGTGGCGGTGGGTTTGAGCAGCGTATGGTCAATGCAGGATGCGATATCCCGGGGCAAGACAGCCTTCACCATCTAGCGATCCCTCGCCTGATAGCGCGAAAGCTGCGCTTCCAGACGGCGGCTATAGGACGTCAGCACGTAGCAGATCAGAAAATACAGACCGGCTATGGCGATCCAGATTTCGAAGGAAGCCACGGTTTCCCGGTTATCCACCTGCACGCCGGTACGGGTGAGTTCGATAACGCCCAGAATGGCAGCCAGAGACGTGTCCTTGGTCAAGGAAACGAACTGGTTCACGAAGGACGGAATCATGTTACGCAGGGACTGGGGCAAAATGACATAAATCATGGCCTGCACATTGGAAAGTCCGGTCCCCCGGGCCGCCTCCATCTGTCCTTTGGGCAAAGCCAGGACACCGGCACGAACGATCTCGCCGATATAGGCCCCGGTAAAAATCATGAAGCAAAACATGGTGGTGGTAAATGCGGGCATGGTCTGCCCGGTAATCACCGGAGCCAGGTAGTAAAACCAGAAAATAAGCAACAGCAACGGCATGCCGCGAATCATCTCGATATAACAAACCGCCGGATACTTGACCCACCACCGCTTGGATAAACGCATGAGACCAGCCGCCAAACCGATCCAGAACGCACCAAAAATACCGGTCATGGCCAGGATGATGGACGCGAAAAAGCCCTCAGGCCTATGGATGAAGGGGAAAATCCCGTCAATGAAGGTGTTTCCCCAAAGAAAATACAAAAAATTGTCGGATACTATATTCCAATGCATCTCATGCCTCCCTAATAAATGACCTGAACCATGAAGTGCTTGTTGTACATGGTGATGCAGAACGAAACGACCAGGGAGATCATCAGGTAAATCATCAGTGCAACGGTAAAGGCCTCAAATGGCATGGCATGATAGGACTCGATCTGGACAGCCTGGTACATCATCTCCCCAACGCCGATGACCATACACAGCGACGAATTCTTGATCAGGTTGAGAGCCTGGGAGATGAGCGGCGGAATCACTATGCGCAGGGCCTGAGGCAAAATAACATACCGGTACCCCTGCAAAAAGGAGAGCCCGACGGCACGGGAAGCCTCAAGCTGATTCTTTGGAATCGAAAAAATGCCCGCCCTGATCTCTTCGGCAATGAAGGCCGAGGTATAGACGGTCAGAGCAATGATGCCGGAGATAAGCTCGACATTGAACAGCATCCACTCGCCGACAAAGGTATGACCGAACAGCGTAAACGGCCCGGGAAACCAGTAGTACAGATCATTCATCCACTCGTTGATCGCCTTGGGGATGATGAAATGCGACGCGTTGTACCAGAAAAATATCTGTACGAGCAGCGGCGTATTGCGGAAAAATTCGGTATAGGCAAGGCTGAACCACCGGAACAGCTTGACGGGCGTCATCCTGAGCACACAGATGATGACGCCGAGCACCACAGCACCGATCAGGGAAATAATGGAAATCTGCATGGTGGTGACAAAGCCATCCCATATCCACTGCGCAGGTTCCCCTGAAAACATTTTTGCCCATTGAAAATGATAATCCAAAACTCTATCCGTCGGTTGTGGTAAAAACAGGGGAAAACCGGGAGCGCCTGAAGCGCTCCCGGCTAATCATATCCGAGTAGTCTTACATGGGCCAGAGTTCGATCTGCCAACCGGCGGGCAGGTCGTAACCCATCCACTTCTTGAACAGCTTCTGGTAGGTGCCGTCGAGCCACATCTCGTTGAGGCTCTTGTTGACGAAATCGCGGAAAGCGGAATCATTCTGAGCCATGCCGAGGCCATAAGGCTCGGAGGAGAAGAACTCGCCAACGACTTCCCACTTTTCGGGATCATCATCACCGGCCTTGAGACCGGCCAGGATGCCGGAGTCGGTGGTCACGGCCTTGACCTTACCCTGCTTCAGAGCCATGAAGGCCTGGGGGTATTCATCATAGGAGATGACCTGGGCAGCAGGCTGGGCAGTCTTGATATTCTTTTCGGAAGTGGAACCCTTGACGGTACCGACTTTCTTGTCAGCCAGATCATCGGTGGAAAGGACACCGGATCCCTTTTCAACCAGCAGCTTCTGACCATCCATGAAATAGGTGATGGAGAAGTCGATCTGCTCGTCACGGGAGAATTTGTGCGTCATGGTTGCGGCCAGCAGGTCCACGGAACCCTGAGCCAGCATGGGAATGCGGTTCTTGGAAGTGACGACCTTGAATTCGGTCTTCACGCCAAGCTTGTCGGCAATGTACTTGCAGACATCGACATCAAAGCCGACCAACTCATTGGTCTTGGGATCAATGAAACCGAACAGGTTGACGGAATCCTTGACACCACAGATCAGAATACCACGTTCCTTGATCTGCTCGATTTTGGATTTGGCCTCGGCCGGAGCTTCGACTTTGGCTGTATCGCCTTTCTGCTCAGGCGCCTGGGAACAACCGGCAGCGAGCATCAGGGACAACACAATGATCATTCCAAGAAGCATTCTGGAATATTTCAACATTTACTCTTCCTCCTCTTAAGGTTTGCAAATATCTTCTAAAGAATTTCCTTCAGAAAATCCTTTGTACGCTCATGTTGCGGATTCTTGAAAAATTCATCCGGCGGGGCCTGCTCGACCACGATGCCACCGTCCATGAACAATACGCGATCACACACTTCGCGGGCAAATCCCATCTCGTGCGTGACACACAGCATGGTCATACCTTCACGCGCCAGATCCTTCATGACATTCAAGACCTCGTTGATCATCTCCGGGTCCAGTGCGGATGTGGGTTCGTCGAAAAGCATGACCTTGGGTTTCATTGCCAGGGAACGGGCAATGGCCACCCGCTGCTGTTGGCCGCCGGAAAGCTCGGCCGGATATTTATGGGCCTGGTCATGTATACCAACACGCTCAAGCAGACGCAGACCGACTTCCTCGGCCTCATCCTTGGGCAATTTCTTGACCTTGAGCGGGGCCAGAGTGACATTCTTGAGTACCGAAAGATGCGGATACAGATTAAACTGCTGAAAAACGATACCGATTTCCGCCCGCAGATGGTTAACATTGACATCCTTATCCAAGATGTCTTTACCATCAAAGAGAATCAGCCCCTTCTGGTATTCCTCCAACCGATTGATGCAACGGATGAAGGTACTTTTTCCCGAACCGGACGGACCACAGATAGCGAGCACTTCGCCTTTGTTCACCGATTCGGTGATACCTTGCAGAACGTGGAAATCTCCATACCATTTGTGCAGCTTCTGCACCTCGATCATTGCCATAACAAAAATTACTCCAAAACGTAAATTGGGCAAAAAATAACGCCCTACCAACCTGTCGGGAAACGTCCAGGCAGCCAAGCCTAGATATCAGAATTGCCAATTAGTTGTTATCCGAATTCATAAAAAAGTCAAGATGCTGTTGCAACAACAGGCCTTTTCTCGTCCTCGACCAAATCATTCAATTGCAACCTAATCTGAGCGATTCTCCAGCCTGACACAACATCAAAGCTGGCATATCACCTTGTTTTTGTTTACAATCACATCCAGTCACTACGTCATGAACGTTTCACCCATTTGGTGGAGGGCTGGATGTCCAACTCAAAGAGAACCAAAGCAAAATTCATCGACGATGTCCAAGTCACGAACGACTGTCTGACAAGCCGGGCCGGGCTCAACCTCTTTGCTCGCTACATTCGTGGCATTGGTCTTTTCCCCCACATCAACCGCCTTTTCGGCTCCATGCGCAAGAACCCCAAGGGCACGCCCATCGATGAACTTTTCAAGCAGGTGCTCTGCTTCCTCTTTGACGGCACCAGCCGTCACTTGGCCCACTTTGATGTCCTGACCAAAGATCCGGGCTACGCGGCTGCCATCGAAACAGACATCAAGAGCATGGCCTCATCGCACACCGTCAAGCGGTTCTACCAATCATTCTCCGCACAACGGACCTATCTTTTTCGCCGTCTGTTGCAGCAACTCTTCCTTTGGCGACTCAGCATGACCAGCCCAGAAGTGATCGAACTGAACATCGACACCATGGTCATGGATAACGACCAAGCGCCGAAGCGTCACGGCGTCAAGCCCACCTACAAGAAGGTTCTGGGCTTTCAGCCTCTCCAGATGACCTGGGGCCGCTACATTATAGACGCCGTGTTCCGTGGCGGCGACAAACACTCTCTCAACGGCGACTCAGCCCCGAAGATGATCCGTCACGTGGTGCGCATGATCCGTACCCGCTACAGCAAGACCGTACCCATCATCATTCGCATGGACTCCGGATTCTTCGACCAGGAGCTCTTCGACGAGATGGAGCGGCTGGATATCGGTTTCATCTGCGCAGGCAAGTTCTATAGCGACATCAAGGCCATGATTGGGGCACTTCCCGAAACCGCCTTTCAGCATCACTTCGGCAAAACCGATGAGGATGTCTGGCAGTGCTACGAGTTCTGCGACCGCCGCAAGTCCTGGGAAAAGTCCTTCAGGACCATCTTTTGGCGACCTTTACTGGAAGAGAAGCAGTTCCTGCTACCCGGATCAAGACCAGGCACCATCGTCTACACCAACCTTGGCATGGATAGTGTCGTGGATCAGCAATTGCAGGAGGCTGGCCTCGCGTTCATGGCCGAAACCGATGCCATCATCCACTCCTACCACCAGCGGGGCGCGGACGAACTGGTGCACAGGGCGTTCAAGGATTTCGGATTCGAGGAGTTGCCGTTCCAGCGCTTCGTGCCCAACGCCGCCTTCTATTACACCATGCTCCTCGGCTTCTTCCTGTTTGAAGCGTTCAAGGAAGATGTGAGTGAGCCGGTGGTACCGGTCAAGTCTTTCCCGACCACACTGCGTCGCACCTTGGTGGACGTCGCCGCCAAGGTGGTGTCCCATGCTGGCAAAACCGTACTCAAGGTCACGGCGATCGCCATGGAATCGTTGCGTTTCAAAGAACTGTGGGAGCGCTGCCTGAGCGCTCCAAAATTCGTCTGGACCTGATCTGAACGCCCCGCTCCATGTCCAGCGATGGGAGAGGTGCGTCCAATTTCCTGAAAAATCTGGTATCACAACCGAAACGAGTGGCATTTTCACGCTTCAGCGATCAAGCTGTCCCCATTCGCACCATTTTTGGAGTCAATCTTCTTCCGGTTTCTGCCGAGGAAGGCTTCAATGAGACCCCTCCGCTCGATTTAGGTAAGAGTTTTATCTAGCTTCAATTGAGTATCTTTAAAAAAACAGCGAGTCCGGCTTGAAGAAAGCCGCTTGTCGAGAGTAAGCGCTGACCCATTGTGTATTTCAATATAGTCGGACATTTCTAATAGTCGCCGATAAGCTCTACGAGAGAGAACATTTCCTGCAGACGTTTTCCCGATGTGAAAAGGGTGTGGCACAATTGAGATGGCATCAGTATCTTTGCAAATCCTGGAAACATCACGGATAGACCATTTATGCGTCTGATACTGACTGAGAGCCTGCTTCAAATGGTCTTCGGAACTATACAAGTAGATAATATCGACTCCCTCTGCCGAAACGCTTTCCACTCCTGGGATAATCTCTGTTTTCAGACTAGAAACAGCGTCTGCCAACCGCTGATATGCTTCCAATGGGTTCTTGTATGAATGCTCCGTAGATGCCAGGTAGTCGACTTCACTCTGCGCCAAATGCCAACAGATCTTTTGCAGCCTTAAAGTTTTATTCCTTTTTGGCATTCGATGAATGTTAGGATGAAAATGTAGATCAAATGTAGGCATGAGCTGTCGCTATATAAAAACAAAAAAAGGCCATTTTTAGGCCAGTTACAATCTTACTCACTCAGAGACTCTGTCAACCATAGCGGTCATACTAATACTCTCTATGCGCATTGTCCACCAAGTGGACAAAAAATCATTTGTAAAGACCCCATTCTTCGGTCCACCGAGGAGGAGAAACTTCCGCTCGGTTGGAGATGCCCCCGTTTTAGGTCCGGGCTTGTGTGAGTTCCCGGCGTCTTTCCAGCCCATCCATTCCGGGCAATTGCCCGGAATGGATGGCGAACTCCATGGGCGTCAGGTTGCCCAGAGACGAGTGAGGGCGACTCTCATTATAGTCCCGTCGCCACGCCTCGACCTTACGTTGCGCATCCTCCAGCGACAAGGCTGAAGGGAAAAAGCGGACCCCGATTTCGGAAGAATTAGATCGTATTCTCGCGGCAGCACGGCCTGAAAACCAGCCTTACTTGTGGGTACTGCGGGAAACAATGGAACGAAGCGTCGAAGCGCATCGCCTTACATGGGAACGGGTCAACCTTGCGGGACGGTACGTGGAACTGATGACGTTCAAGAACAAAGAACGTAAGCCGGTTCTGCGCCAAGTGCCGATGACGCAAACGTTGTATGAAGTTCTCTCGGAGCTGTATGCGAACCGTGCCCCTGACAAGGAATGGGTGTTCTGGTATCGAAGCTATAATCGCAAGATACGCACGAGTGGCCACAACTCGTTGAAAACAGTAGGAAAGAAGCGTTAGTCACACACATGGGTGGTGACTATTCCAAAGAGTCCCTCTCCACCTTCCCTCAGCCGCCGGAGGCATCATCACACCCCCGCTTTTTCGAAAACTGCTCCCACTATGGCCTTGGCCTCCTCTTGGATGGCCCGGAGATGGTCCGTCCCTTTGAAGGACTCGGCGTAAATCTTATAAATATTCTCCGTGCCTGAAGGCCGCGAGGCGAACCAGCCGTTTTCGGTGGTGACCTTGAGGCCGCCGAAGGGGGCATTATTGCCCGGTGCGCGGGTCAGCCGGGCCGTGATCGGTTCCCCGGCCAGGGCGTCGGCAGTGACCATGTCCGGGGTCAGGGACGTAAAGGCCGCCTTCTGCTCGGGCGAGGCCGGACCGTCGGTGCGTTCGTACACGGGCGCACCGTATTTTTCTTCCAGGGTCTTGTAGAGCTCGCCGGGGTCGCGGCCGGTGCGGGCCGTGATCTCCGCTGCCAGCAGGTTGAGGATGATGCCGTCCTTGTCCGTGGTCCAGGGGGAGCCGTCGAAACGAACAAAGCTCGCCCCGGCGGATTCCTCGCCGCCAAAGGCACAGGTGCCATTCAGCAGGCAGTCCACGTACCACTTGAAGCCCACGGGCACCTCGAACAGGTCACGGCCCAGACCGGCGGCCACACGGTCGAGCATGGAGCTGGTGACAATGGTCTTGCCCACGGCGGAAGCCTGCGGCCAGCCAGGGCGATTGGCAAAGAGATAGTCCACAGCCACAGCCAGATAGTGATTGGGATTGAGCAGCCCCGAACTGCGGGTAACGATGCCGTGGCGGTCAAAATCAGGATCGTTGCCAAAGGCAATGTCGTACTGATCCTTGTGGTGGATGAGCGAGGCCATGGCATAGGGCGAAGAGCAATCCATGCGGATCTTGCCATCCTTGTCCACGGTCATGAAAGAAAAAGTCGGGTCCACCACCTTGTTGGTGACCACCAGATCCACCCCGTACATCTCGGCGATAGGCTCCCAGTAGGCAATGCCCGAGCCGCCCAGGGGGTCCACGCCGATATTCAGCCCGGCCTTGGCGATCACGTCCATGTCCACCACGTTTTTCAGATCGGCAACGTATGGCGCGATGTAGTCGTAATGCTCCACGCAATCCGCCTTGAGTGCGCGGGCAAACGGGATACGTTTGACGTTCTTGAGCCCCCCGGCCAGGATTTCGTTGGCCCGGTTCTGTATGGCCGAGGTGATTTCGCTCCCGGCGGGTCCTCCCTCGGGCGGATTGTACTTGTAGCCGCCATCACGGGGCGGATTGTGGGATGGGGTGATGACCACACCGTCTGCCAGCCCCGAAGTCCGGCCCGCGTTCCAGGTCAGGATGGCGTGGGAAATAACCGGGGTGGGCGTATAGCCCAGTCCCGCCTGGATGCGCACGGCAACCCCGTTGGCCGCAAAGACCTCCAGAGCCGTTTCCAGCGCGGGAAGACTGAGGCCGTGGGTATCCATGCCGAGATACAGAGGACCGTCGATCCCCCGACTCGCCCGGTGCTCGCACAAGGCCTGAGTCACAGCCAGGACGTGATCCTCGTTGAAGCTACCGTCCAGGGACGACCCCCGGTGGCCCGAGGTGCCGAAGGCGATGGCGCAGGCCGGGTCGGAAATATCCGGGTGGATGGCGTGATAGGCATCAATCAGGGCAGGGATATCCACCAACAATTCCTTGGGCGCGGGCTTACCCGCCAATTCGTGTAGTGCCATCAGTCTATATCCATGTTTTCCATCACGACCCGTTGCATGTCCAGGTCGGCAATGCGTTCATTGGTCTCTCGCAATCGCTCCACCAAAACCTCGTAAAACATCTTGTAAAAAAAGGCCTGAACCGCCAGCTTGGCACGTCCCTCCAGCCGGTCCATGAACCCGATATCCAGAACCAGGCACCGGGCGGGCCGCTTGACCACCACCGAAGCCGAACGCGGCACGGTGTCGATGATGCCCATCTCGCCGAACACACTGCCCAGCTTTTCGAGCACGTTCACCTCCACACCGTCCACCTGCACCGAAAGCTTGCCGCGCATGAGAAAAAACATGCACCGGTCCATTTCGCCCTGGGTAATGACGTGCTCCCGCTTGTCGTAGTCGCGGATGGTGACCATCTTCATGACCTCGGCCAGCCGCTCGGCCCCCAGGGGCTTGAAGGCCGGAATCCGCATGATGGCGTCCACCTGGGTCGCGTCGTCGGGATTGAAAGGTATACTCTGCATGGCGTTCAAAAAGTCGGCAACTGCACCGACAGGTCTTCAAGTTTGCCGTCCAGGGTGAGAATCCGGGCGTTGGCGGCGCGGATACGGGCAGCCAGGATCTCGGAAAAGATGCGATAGAACAACGCTTCTGCCGCCAGTTTGTCAAACCCCTTCATCCGCTCCAGGAAAGCACCATCCAGGGCCAGGCACAAGACGGGCTTCTCCGCCGTGATGGTGGCCGATCGCGGCTTCTGATCGACCATGCCCATCTCACCGAACACATCGCCCAGGGTGGAAATGGAATTGAGATCAAGACCGTCCACATTGACGGAACAACTTCCCAGGATCAGGAAGTAGACGATCTGGTCGGTGTCCCCTTCGGCAATAATGACCTCACCGGCCTCATAACGTCTGAATCGGCCCATCTTGAGCAGATGCGACAGTTGGGAAACGTCCATGGCATCAAAGACCGGCATTCGTTGCAACCGGCTCAGAATGGACTGGTCATTCGGATCAAACGGAAACTCTTTCACTCCATCCCCCGAACATCAATAATCCGACAAAAATCCACAGATAGCGGACCCGTCCGCTACTCTTCGCGCTCCTTCAGAGCAAGGCGAAGTTGTGTAATCTGTCCGTTGGCCTCCCGGAGGCGGACGGCCAGGACCTCGGCAAAAACGCGATACATGACCGCCTGGGTAAATATCTTGCTGGCATCCCCCATGGCTCCCAAGGCGGTGTCGTCCAACGAAACCACCAGGGAAGTCTTTGCGGCCCTGATGGATGCCGAACGCGGGCTGCCGTCAATGATGCCCATTTCGCCAAACACATCGCCCAACCGCTTGAGATTGCCGACCACATTCCCTTTGACCGTTATCTCCAGGTGTCCGAAGATCAGGAAAAAGACCCGGTTATCGAACTCACCTTCGTGGATGATGATTTCGCCTGCGTCATAGCGGCAAATGGATGCCGCGCGCATGGCCTCGCGGATGTGGCTGTCGGGCAATGCGTCGAACGCAGGGACATTGCGCAAACGCTCCATGATGTCGTCGTTGCTGGGATCGAAAGGTACTTCCTTCATGCCGTCCTCGTCTGGCTATGGTTTTGGCTCGTCATGATAATTTGCCATAAATCCAAGGGAGGGGCGACTATTATTTCACTCGACCGGACAGGGCTCGGACCCGTTCAAGCACGGGGGGATGGCCGTACTCCAGCCACACGGCAAGGGGGTGGGGTGTCAGGTTCGAGAGATTGGAAGCCGACAAACCTTTCAGGGCCGAAACCATGGCCTCGGGATCGCCGGTGGTCTTGGCCGAGAACGCGTCCGCCTCGAACTCATGCCTGCGGGAAATGAAATTGGACCCCACCGTCAATGCCAGGGAGACCGGCGTATACAGCAGGATGAAAAACACCAGCCCGGCGTACACGGACAGGTGCTCCATGCCAAAGGCCGCAAAAAGTCCGGGGCTGTCCAGAAACAGGGACATGAGATAAAAAACCACGCCGGTCTTGAGCATGCCCGTGATCAACCCCTTCCGAATGTGGCCGCATTTGGCGTGCCCGACTTCATGGGCGAGCACGGCCACCATTTCTTCCGTGGACCGCTCCCGCAAAAGCGTGTCAAACAGGGCAATACGCTTGCGCCTGCCCAATCCCGTGAAAAAGGCATTGCTTTTTGAGGATCGCCGGGAGCCGTCCATGACGAAAATACCGTCCAGCTCGAAATCCGATTTTTTCGCATAGGCCTCGATGGCCCGGCGCAACGCGCCGTCCTCAAGAGGCGTGAAGGTGTTGAAGATCGGCAATATCCAGGTTGGGGCCACGTAGGTCACTGCCAGGGAAAAGAACGAGGCCAGGGCCCAGCACCAGAGCCAGGCATGGGGACCGGCCTGCTCGAAGAAATACAACACCCCGGCCACGAGCGAGCCACCCAGAATCGCGCTCAGCACCAGCCCCTTGAGCCGATCGGTGATGAATGTCGCCAGGCTGGTGGTGTTGAAGCCGAACCGGTTTTCCAGCACAAAGGTATGGTAGGCCTCGAATGGCAGATCGGCCACGGAACCGGCCAGGCCCACCGCTCCGATGTATACCAGCCCGGTCACGAGCGGCGGCAGACTCCAGCCCCGCACCAGAAGATCGAGCCAGTTGAATCCTCCCGCCAGAATCACCACGAGGGTCAGGACCAGGCTCCAGGTGTCGGAGGTCATGGAAAACAGCATGTTGGCTCGGGTATATCGCTGCGACCGACGGTAGGTCTCCCCATCGAACACGTCCGCGAACTCGGCGGGAACCTCGGCCTGCATGTGCCGCACATTAAGGAGATTGGACAACGTGCCCAACAGCCAAACCCCGGCCAGTGAAGTGATAATGACGACAAGAAAAATATTCATGGCTCTCCGAAAGCAGTGACGATAAACGGCTCAGAACCTATCTGGTGAGCCACCGTGCGTCAACCGGGGGGTCTCCGAAAACAGGAAGGGAGGCTTTCCGGCGGATGGTCTTGATAAAATTGAATTCCTGTATTAGTTTGCGGGTAAATCAACCTGTTATACCCAATACTGCTGAGTCATGCCGAAAAAAGCCACTGCCAAGGAAATCCGCGAGAACATCGCCCGCGCGCGTGCGTACGCCAAAAAGAGCGATTATCTGAAAACGCTCCAATGCCTTGCCAGCGCCATCAAGGGGCTGGTGACCAGCCAGGTCTTCGGCACGGAAAAATTCGAAATATACTCCCATCTTGACGAGGCCCTGCGCGATCTCAACAAAATGGTCATGATCAAGCGTCTTTTCCCCAAGGGACTCCAATACACCCGAGGCAAGGAACGCGCTTTCTTCCAGACCCTCATGCGGCTGCACAAAAAGCTGTGCGAGGCCACGGAAAAAGCCCGGCTGACCAAGCTCCGCAAACGCCTCTCCGTACTCGATGACAACATGATCAAGGCCGCCAGCCTAGTCAAGGCGGACAATCAACTCGAAGCACGCAAACTCTACCGGAAAATCTCCGAATATTTTCAGGACATCGAGGGCATCGACTCCGATATAGGCAACCGCCTGGCCCTTTTCGGCATGTATCCCGAAGCCATCGAATATCTGACCAAGGCACTGGGGGAAAGAGCCAACGATGTGCGCGCCCACAACGCCCTGATCCTCTGCTACGAGGGAATGAACGAAGAGGACAAGGCCATGGAAGCCATCAAGGAAGCCATGCGCCGCATCGGTGCCAGCGAGGGATTGTACCTACGCCTGGCAAAGCTGCACCTCAAAAAACGGGACTGGGGACAGGTCTTCAACAATGCCAAGGCTGCCCTGGACCGGAATCCCCTCAACGCCGAAGCCCAGAAGCTCATGAAACAGGCCGAGCCCAAGATATTCAGCGGCGGCGGAAAAAAGCCCACACCGGCCACCAAGCCAGCCAGTACCGGTTCCAACGGCATGGCCACTGACGCGAAAGGCCCCATCACCCTGGATTTCTAGCTATTTCCCTGCCAAACGCCTCGTGCCCGAAGGTACGGGACGTATCCGCCCCCCTCCCCCTGTCGGGGCTTGGCCCTTCCAATTACAGTTGGCAGCTTTGGAAGCTTTTGCAACTCATGTCCGAGCAGAGGATAAGATGGCGACCACCACCCTTGTGGTAGAAAACATGGGAGAGAGTGGTGCATAGATTGCCCGAAGCCAGGGAAATGTAAGGCTCGGTAGTAAACTTCTCAAGCCCTGCCTGGATGGGAATGAAATACTCCTTGAGGGAGTGATCGGCCCCCATGCGGGCGGGTTCGTAGAGGAACCGCTTGCTCTTCTTGAGCTTGTCCGGATTGCAAAGCGTATCCGAAACCTGACGGCCCCGCATGTCCAGCACATAGAGACACTCCACGTTGGAATAGGCCTCGATATACCCCGTCATGGCCTGGTTGAGCCCGCTTGAGGGTATCTCGGCCAGGGATTGGCACATGGTGAGCATCAGGAGGTCGTAGTTGGAGTACAACCGCTTCTGCCTGGCAATCCGGGTGGTCTGAGTCTCCCGGTGCTTTTCAGCCAGGGCCTCCACCTTTTCCGCCATGCCGGGCACGGCGCCCAGACCCGGCGCAGGGCGGGCGAAAAAAACCCCTGAAACACATCTACACCATTCGAGAGCAGACACATGGCCTCGTCCGAGGTCTCCACACCTTCCGCCAACACCAGGCAGCCCAGCCGATTAGACAGCTGTGTAAAGCTGCGCACCACTTCGAGTTTGTGAAAATGCTTATTCACGTCGGTTATCAGGGCGCGATCCAGCTTGATGACATCCGGCTTGACCAAGGGGATACGGTCAAGATTGGAAAAGCCGGCCCCCACATCGTCCAAGGCAATGAGGAAATTCTTCTTGCGGTAGAAATTGACGAAATCCATGAGCGCATCAGAATCTTCACAGCGGGATTCGATGATCTCGATGATGACGTTGTTGGGGCTGATGCCGCACCGCTTGACCAGCTTGAGCAGGTGATTCGATCCGCGGGTTTCCTCGTTGATGCAGGAAGCGTCAATGTTCATGGAGAGCATGACCGACTTGTCGCGGTGATGCAGGGAGGCGAAAGCCTCCACCGCCTTGGTTCGGCAGACCCGGTCCAGGGCGAGCCGGGATGCCGGGTCCCGGGTCTGGCCGAACAGCAGAGTTGGAGGTATCAATTCTCCGCTTTGGGGGTCAAAACCTCTGCTCAGGGCTTCCAGTCCGATGACGGCCTTTCGCTTGAGCGAGACCTGGGGCTGGAAATAGGTGAGGATGGATCGTTTATCTATAATTTCCTGAATTTCTAGCACAATGGTAACCGTCTGAGATACTGTATTTTAATCCATCGAGTGAGCATCTGAAAATAGTATTTTTGGGATCAGCCCCACACGAGGCCGGGGCGAGGGACGCCCCGGCACTCATATAGTTTCGCAATCCGATTCGTTTACAGGATACCGTCTTCGCCAGTTCTGATGCGCAAGGCCTTGTTCAATTCGGAGACGAAGATGACACCGTCGCCTTCATTGCCTGTCTGGCCTGCGGCCAGGATCGCCTCAAGGGCCTTGGCTTCAAAGTCGTCATTGACACCTATTTCGAGACGAACCTTCTTGAGCAGGTTCACTTCCATCTGAACACCGCGGTAGGTCTCGGTGAACCCTTTCTGACGACCGGAACCCAGGATGTTGGTGACGGACAGGGAGTAGATTTCCTTGGCGTACAAGGCCTGCTTCACGTCATTGAGCTTTTCGGGCCTGATGTATGCTATGATGAGCTTCATTTTTTTGTTCTCCTTATAGTGCTGTTGGTGCTGCTACTCGTTGCTGAAGAGCTGGAAGCCGTTGTAGGACTCGCAGCCGTGTTCAGCTATGTCCAGACCCTTGAGTTCTTCTTCCTTGGTCACGCGCAGGCCGAAGATGGCCTTGATAGCGGACATCAGGATGAAACCGGCACCGAAGGCCCAGACAAAGAAGACACCTACGCCGATCAGCTGCACACCGAGCTGGGCAAAGCCGCCCCCGAAGAACAGGCCACCGTCCGTGTTGAACAGACCGCAGGCGATGGTTCCCCAGGCACCACAGACGCCGTGGACCGAAGATGCGCCGACGGGATCGTCGATCTTGAGGACCTTGTCGATGAATTCGATGGCCAGGACGACCAGGACACCGGCAACCAGGCCAATAACGATGGAGGAGCCGGGAGTAACCGTGGCACAGGGGGCGGTGATACCGACCAGACCGGCCAGGGCACCGTTGAAGGTCATGGAGATGTCAGGCTTGCCGAAACGGAACCAGGCAATGGCCATGGAACCGAGCACACCGGCGCAGGCAGCCAGAGAGGTATTCATGGCGATCAGACCGATGGTGTCATCAGCAGTGGTGGTGGAACCGGGGTTGAATCCGAACCAACCGAACCAGAGGATGAACACGCCCAGGGCGGCCAGGGGAATGTTGTGGCCGGGAATGGCCTTGGCCTTGCCGTCCTCGGTGTACTTGCCGACGCGGGGACCGAGCACCAGGGCACCGGCCAGAGCAATCCAGCCACCCACGGAGTGGACGACAGAGGAACCGGCGAAGTCGCAGAATCCGAGGCCTTCCAGCCAACCGGCACCGTCGTCGCCCAGCCACAGGGAACCCCAGGCCCAGTGACCGGAGAGGGGGTAGATCAAGCCGGTGACCACGATGGACACCAGGATGTAGCTGGAGAATTTGGTGCGCTCGGCCATGCCACCGGAAACGATGGTGGCGGCGGTGGCGGCAAACACGGACTGGAAGAACCAGAAAGTGTAGGTCCAGGGAAGATCGGCATCGGCCACACCGCTCAGGCTGAAGCCGGAGGTGCCGAAGAAACCGCCCGAGTCAAGACCGAACATGATGGCAAAACCGAACAGGAAAAAGCAGACAGAACCCACGGAAAAATCCAGGAAGTTCTTCATCATGATGTTGCCTGCGGATTTGGCGCGGGTAAACCCGCACTCGACACAGCCAAAACCGGCCTGCATGATCATGACCAGGAAAGCGGCCACGAGCGTCCAAAGGATGTTGCCATTGGACTGGGTGAGGTACTCTACCTCATCAGCGAAAGCGAGGGTCGGGGCAAGTGCGGCCACCATGGCCACCATTGCTGTCAGGACCTTCTTGGACAGGGGGGTCGGGGACTTTCTCAAAAACATTACGGTACTCCTCCTTGAAGTGGAATGCGTTTCTAACCTGCCTCCCCTCTATCAAGAGCCGTGCCAAAGTCGATATTTGTTGCTATTCTTGTAAAAACACTGGAAGTCATCTGTTTTTTACTATCTCTATTTTTACAAATTCGTAATTTATTACGATATTACCGTTGCTAATTTGTACAAAAATTGTCAACAACAGAAAACATTCAAAAGTGACCACCGGTCGCTTATCAATATAGTAATAACCCCCATCCATCTGAAATTACGCAAACTTTTTTTGTTGACAGAACATCGCTCCCGGTGTAGCTATTTGTCCATGAACAACGCCACCCCCCTATCCGCATACTTTTCCAACTTCTATTTTGGATATTGGTTTAGCCGTACTCGCGGTCTCGGGAGAGGTGCACAGTTAACCTGGTAACAGGATACAAACTCAAGCAAACAACCTCTTCAAGGGCCGCGGCGAAAGCCGGCGGCCCTTGATTTTTTTCAACTAAAGGCCCCGGCACCAAGGTAGCAAAGCGATCCGAGAAGAAAACAATCGGGAGAGAGAAAATGCACATAGGCAAAGCCATTCGACTGGAAAGAATCATCAACCGCAACACCGGCCGCACCATCGTGGTGCCCATGGACCACGGCGTCACCGTCGGCCCTCTTGACGGGTTGGTGGACGTACGCGAAGCCGTGGGCAAAGTCGTGGACGGCGGCGCCAACGCGGTTATCGAGCACAAGGGACTGGTGCGTTGCGGCCACCGCGCCACGGGCAAGGACATCGGACTCATCGTCCACCTGTCCGCGTCCACCTCGCTCTCCCCCTTCCCCAACGCCAAATCCCTGGTGGCCAGCGTGGAAGACGCCATCCGCCTGGGGGCGGACGCCATTTCCATCCATTGCAACCTGGGCGATGAAACCGAATCCGCCATGCTGGCCGATTTCGGGAAAGTCGCTTCCGAGGCAACCAATTGGGGCATGCCGCTGCTGGCCATGGTCTACGCACGCGGCCCCAAAATCAGTGATGAATACGATCCCCAGGTGGTGGCACACTGCGCCCGCGTGGGAACCGAGCTGGGCGCGGACGTAGTCAAGGTCCCCTACACCGGAGATATCGACACCTTTGCCAAGGTATGCGATGCCTGTTGCGTGCCTATAGTTATTGCGGGCGGCCCCAAGCTCGACAGCACCGAGTCCTTCCTCCGGATGGTTCACGACTCCCTGGAAGCAGGCGGCGCGGGCCTGTCCGTGGGCCGCAACGTGTTCCAGCACAAAAACCCCACCCGCCTGGTGGAGGCTTTGAACATGATCGTGCACAATGACGAAAGCGTGGAAGCCGCCCTCAACCACCTCAATGGATAATATACGGTATCACTCATGAAAAAAGTCATCTTCAAGTCCGTTCCCTTTGACAAGAAGCTGGTCACCCTGGCCCTGGAGTCCGGCGTGGATGCGGTCATGGTCGAAAAGGCCCAGGTCAAGGCCGTCCAAGCCCTGGGCCGGGTCACCGTCATCACCCCCGAAGACATGCCCGTGGTCGAACTGACAAAAAAGTCCGACGAGGATGTGGCAATCAAGGGCATCCGTGACGGCCAGGCCGTCGTGCTCAAAAAAGGGTGGGAAATCATCCCGGTAGAAAACATCCTGGCCCAGGTGGACACCCTGGCCCTGGAATGCGAAAATCTCGACCGGGCCGTGCTGGCCGCAGGCATCCTCGAACGCGGCTGCGACACCGTCGTGGTCCTGCCCGAAGGCGCGGCCGACCTCAAACAGATCGTCGCGGAACTCAAACTCTCCCAGGGAACCATGGAACTGCAAACCGCCACTGTCACCGCCATCGAATCCACCGGCCTGGGCCATCGCGTCTGCGTGGACACCATCTCCATGCTCAAACGGGGCCAGGGCATGCTCATCGGCAATTCCTCGGCCTTCTCGTTCCTGGTCCACGCCGAGACCGAATCCAACCCGTACGTGGCCGCCCGCCCGTTCCGGATCAACGCGGGCGCGGTCCATGCCTACGCCCAGATGCCGGGCGACAAGACTACCTACCTCGAAGAGCTGGGAGCCGGAACCGACGTGCTCATCGTGGGCGCGGACGGGGCCACCTCGCTGGCCACCGTGGGCCGGGTCAAGGTCGAGGTGCGGCCCATGCTGCTCATCTCCGCCGAAGTGAAGACAAAGGACGGCGTCAAGTCCGGCCAGGTATTCCTGCAAAACGCCGAAACCATCCGCGTGGTCTCGGACAAGGGCGATCCGGTCTCCGTGGTCACCCTCCAGGTGGGCGACAAAATCATGGTCAAAACCGACGAAGCAGGCCGACACTTCGGCATGCGCATCAAGGAAGAAATCAAAGAGGGGTAGATGCCTCCGGCGGCTGGGGGAAGGGAGGGAAAAACCCTTTGGAAAGGGTTCTTTCCCTCCCTTCCCCCAGACCCCCACCCCTCCCTTTTCCTAAACTTTTTGTAAGCGCAATGCGCGCAGATCAAGGGAAAAGGACAAAGGGCTTGAAAAACATACTGTGTAGATTGCGATGAATTTGGTATCAATAAGTAGTACTATCTCCGCGCCCGCACGGACCCGCGAAGCGCACTAAAACGTTTTGGAGAGTCCAGAGAACCTTTTTCAAAAGGTTCTCTGGTCCCGCCGAAGGCGACCCCCGGTAGGGCCGCCGAAGGCAAACCGGAGACAAACATGGCAGACAAAGAACAAACGGACATCCCCGAACTGGGCGACCTTCGCGAGAAGATCGACTCCATCGACAAACAGATCGTGGACCTGCTCAACCTGCGGGCCGACGTGAGCCTGGGTGTGGGCCGATACAAGGCGGCGCACCACGAGCCAATCTACATGCCGTTTCGGGAACAGGAGGTCCTCAACAAGATCGCGAATTCCAGTCCCGGTCCATTGCCGGACAAGCATCTGCGCACCATCTATCGGGAGATCATGTCTTCCTCGCGCCATTTGCAACGCCCGGAGCGGGTGGTGTATCTCGGCCCCGAAGGCACTTTTTCCTATTTTGCGGCCATCGAGCACATGGGCTCTGCCGTTGCCCTCACGCCCAAGTCCAATTTCGAGGAAATATTCCGCGCCGTGGCCGAAGAAGGCGCGGAACTCGGGGTGATTCCGCTGGAAAACACCATTGAGGGCACCGTGGGCCAAGTGGTGGATCTGTTCATGAAATACACGGTCTACATCCAGGCCGAGGTCTTTTCACGCATCAGCCATTCCCTGATATCCAACGCCAAAAAGTTGGAGGATGTGGAGGTCATCTACTCCCATCCGCAACCGCTGGGCCAATGCCGCGAGTGGCTCAAACGCCACCTGCCGAACATCCCTACCATCCCCATGGAATCCACGGCCGAAGCCGCCGAGTTGGTGGCTGACAAGAAGGCCGCCGCCGTGGTCGGACACATCAAACTCGCGGACATGCACTCCATGAATGTGCTTGCCCAGTCCATCGAGGATCTGCCCGACAACTGGACCCGTTTCCTGATCATCGGGGCTTCGCCTTCCCGTGAGGACCGGCGCGACAAGACCACCATCCTGTTCACCCTGCCCGACCGTCCGGGAGCCTTGGCCCGCGTCCTGACCACCCTGGCCCACCAGGGCATCAACATGACCAAGCTTGAATCCCGTCCTTTCCGTGGCGAAAAATGGAAATATGTCTTTTTCGCGGACCTCGAAGTCGACCTGGGCGGCGACCGGTATGAAGATGTGTTCGAAGATGTCCGGCAACAATGCCACACCCTGCGCGTCCTGGGCACCTACCCCACACAGGAGAAACGACCATGACCAGAGAACCGACCATCATCAACGCACCGGCCAGCAAGTCCCTGTCCCACCGCACCCTGATCGCGGCTGCGCTGGCAAACGGCGTGTCCGAGATATCCGGTGTCCTGGAATCCGACGACATCAACCGCACCCGAGGCTGTCTCACAGCCTGCGGCGCAAAGATCGAAGGGAAGGACGGAACACTTGTCGTCACCGGCATGGAAGGCGGCCCCAGGGGGGGCAACGCTGACGGCAAGCACAAGAATGAAAATCCGCATGAACTTTTCATGCATGAATCCGGCACCACCTGTCGTCTCATGACGGCAGTGGCCGGAGCCGGTCACGGCACGTTCCGCGTGCATGGGGCCGAGCGCATGCACGAACGCCCCATGGGCGAACTGACCGGTGCATTGACCAAACTCGGTGCCCGGTTCGACTACGGGAACAAGGAGGGATTCCTCCCCTTTGTCATGACCAGCAAGGGCTACACCAAGAAAACGGTGGAAATCACCCTGGAAGAAAGCAGCCAATACCTCTCCGGGCTGCTCCTGGGTGCGCCCTTGACTGATCATGAAACCACCATCACCGTCACCGGCAAGAAAGCCGTGTCCTGGCCCTATGTGGCCCTGACGCTCCGCATCATGGAGGACTTCAAGGCCGGTTTCGAGGTGGAAATAATGAAAGGCAGCCAATGGCAATCCGTGCCTTGGCGCTCGATCAAGGAAATCAGTCCGGGCAAGATACGATTCATCGTTCAGCCCACCGGCTACGATTCCACGAACTACCGCGTGGAAGGCGACTGGTCCAATGCCAGCTATTTCCTGGCCGCCGGAGCCATTGGCAGAAAGCCGGTGCTCGTCAAGGGGCTGGCCGCAGACTCGCTTCAGGGGGACCGCGCCATCCTGGACATTCTCAGCCAGATGGGTGCCTCCATCCAGGTCACCTTTGACGGCATCCTGGTGGAATCCGACCATCTCCGGGGGATCAAGGTGGACATGAGCCGCTGCCCGGACCTGGTACCCACCGTGGCCGTGGTCGCGGCCTTTGCCTCGACGCCCACCACCATCGAAAACGTGGCCCATCTGCGGATCAAGGAAACCGACCGGTTGGCCGCCTGTGCCACCGAAGTGGCACGGGCCGGTGCAATGACCGAAATCGTGGACGACTCGCTGATTATCCGGCCCGGCAGGCTGCCCAAGGGATACCCGGTGGAATTCACCACCTACGGCGACCACCGCATGGCCATGTCCATGGCATTATTCGGACTGGCCGGAATTGAGGTATCGCTTGACAATCCGGCCTGTGTCGGCAAATCATTCCCCGGCTTCTGGGACGAATGGGAAAAGATCATCAGATAAGCGTTCAGAACAGGTACCAACACTTCAGCAGCACGAATCATCATGGCAGAGTCAGACATTCACACCATCGCCATCGTGGGCGCCAGCGGACAGATGGGAAGTCTTTTCGTCAAGGACTTCACCAAGCGGGGCTGTTCGGTCACGCCCATCAATCGTCCCTATTCGGACGAGGCCATAGCTGCGGCCCTGGATGGCTGCGACCTGCTCGTCCTGAGTGTGCCCGTGACGGCCATGGACGACGTGCTGGACCGGATGCTCCCCTATCTCTCCACCCGAACCATCCTGTGCGACGTGGGATCGGTCAAGGTGTTGCCCATGAAGACCATGCTCGACAAACATCCCGGACCGGTGGTGGGCACGCACCCGCTCTTCGGGCCGGTCATCCCGGACGGGTTCACCCCCCGAGTTGCCGTGGTGCCGGGTCGCACGACCGATGCCGATGCCGCCAAGCGCGTGACCGATCTTTTTTCCGCCTGCGGGTACCTCTGTTTCGACACCACCGCCGAAGAACACGACCGGGCCATGGCCCTGATTCAGGGTCTCAACTTCACGTCCACCGTGGCCTTCCTGGCCGCGACACGGGATGTGGAAGGCATAGAAAATTTCGTTACCCCGTCCTTTCAGCGTCGGCTCGATTCCGCTCGCAAGATGCTGACCATGGACACCGAACTGTTCGGCATCATCTCCGAGGCGAACCCGTATTTGCAGGAGACCAACCGGAAGTTCATGGCCTACCTGAGCCTGGCTGCCGGCGGCGATCTTGAGCTGCTGGTCGACCACGCCCAGTGGTGGTGGCGTAACGAAACATATTGATGGGGTGCGGCGCAAGCCGGACGCGACAACGTTTGCAACCGGAACCGCACCCTCCCAAAGGGTGCGGTTTCTTTTTTCAAGGAGAAAACAATGCCGTTCACGTGAAAGAAGTATGAAAATCGGAAGAAAATCAAGGGATGGGAAGTGATTCCCCGACCGTACCATTAAAAGAGTTAATAACAACGAGCTGACTCCGTAAGGTTTTCGGGCATGGCGCAATGCCGATGCCATCGGAAGCCGGGGCAGCCGTACAGAGGAAATTACAATGGACAAAATTCTATTAACACAGCACGGCAAATGGTTGCCTGCTGATGTTCAAACCACCATCAGCCTCTTCATGGGACTGGTGGGCGACCAACCGGGCATCCTGTTGGAGTCGGCAGAGGTGGACGGACGCCTCGGACGATACAGTCTCCTGGCCTGGGATTACCGGCTGATGCTGCATCCGGTGGACGGCAAACTCGTGGTCGACACCTTTGACGACCGCCTCACCCCCCTCGGAAAACTCCAGGGCCTGGAATATCTCGACGGCGTGAAAAAGGCCGTGGAAATGCTCTCCATTGACCAGAAGGCCGAGGGCGGTAATTCACGCGACGGCCTGCCCGGCCTGACCCGTGGCCTGTACGGCTACTTCGGCTACGGCGTGGCGGGCATGTTCGAGCGCAAGCTCAGAGACGTCTGCAAACCCGAAGACGCCGAGGCATGCCTGGTACTGCCGGGTCAACTGGTGCTCTTCGACCACCTGCGCCACTCCTGCTGCTACCTGAGCCTGGACGAAGGCGCCACACCCACACCCGCCCCGATCCAATGGGGCGCAGACCTCACCGCTCCCGAGGCCGGGACGCCCAAGGTGTATCCCGGCAAGGAAGAATACATGGCCGGAGTGAATCGGTGCAAGGAACTCATTGCCGAGGGCGAGTGCATCCAGGTGGTGCTTTCCACTCGATTTACCGTTCCCGTGCCGGACGAGCCGTTCAAGATTTACCGCCGGCTCCGGCAGGCCAATCCCTCCCCATTCATGTTCTATATGAAGTTCCCGGACTGCGTATCCATGGGCAAGACCTGCGGGACCACCCTTCTCGGCTCATCGCCCGAAATGATGGTGCGCAGTGTCGCCGGACAGTTGGAAGTCCGCCCCATCGCGGGCACCCGCTGGAGGGGCGAGACCGAAAAGGAGGACATGCGTCTGGAAAAGGAGCTGCTGGCCGATCCCAAGGAACGCGCCGAACACGTCATGCTCGTGGACCTGGGCAGAAACGATCTGGGCCGCATTGCCAAGCCGGGCACGGTCACGGTGGAAAAATTCATGAATGTCGAACGGTTCTCCCACGTCATGCATCTGACCTCCTACGTGGAGGCCGAGCTCAAGGACGGGCTGGACGGCGTGGATGTGCTTCAGGCCACCTTCCCGGCCGGAACGCTCTCGGGCGCGCCCAAGATCCGGGCCATGGAGATCATCGCCGACCTGGAACCCCAGGATCGCGGCCCTTACGGCGGCTGCATCGGTTGGATGGGACTGGACGACGGCGTTGTCAGCCTCGATACCGGCATCACCATCCGGTCCATGTGGATTCGTGACGGCGTCTGCCACTGGCAGGCCGGGGCGGGCATTGTCTATGACTCGAACGCCGAAGCGGAATGGAACGAATGCCACAACAAGGCGCGTGTGCTCCTGGAAGTGATCACCGGCAAAGGAGGCACCGATGTTTTTGCTGATCGATAATTTCGACTCCTTCACCTTCAATCTGGTGCAGGCCTTCCAGCAGCTCGGCGCGGACCCCACGGTCATCCGCAACGACCGCGAGGAAGTGCTGAAACTGGCCGTGTCCGGCAAGCTGGAGCGCGTCTGCCTCTCTCCGGGTCCGTCCAACCCGCAAAACGCGGGGGTACTGCCTGGAATTCCTGGCCAGACTGCCCAGGGAAATCCCGGTACTCGGCGTCTGCCTGGGCCACCAGACCCTGGGCCATTTTGCGGGCGCACCCGTGGAAAGGGCCGAACGCATCATGCACGGCAAGACCTCCCGGGTCTTTCACGAGGGACAGGGGATATTCGCCGGATTGGACAACCCGTTCACGGTCTGCCGTTACCACTCGCTCGTGGTCCCGGCCGAAAAGGCCGCCGACAGACTCGACGTGACGGCCAAGACGGAGCGCGGCGAGATCATGGGCATCCAGTACAAGGACCGCCCCTGGCACGGCGTGCAGTTCCACCCGGAATCCATCCTGACCCCGGACGGCCCGAAATTGCTCAAAAACTTCTTGAACGTGAAAGGATACTAGCATGACAGTTGCAGAAATACTCGAAATCCTGGCCCAGAGACAACCCCTGACAGACGACCAGGCGGACTTCATGTTCGAAGAACTCATGAGCGGCAAGCTGACCGACGCCCAGGCAGGGGCCTTCCTCATGGGCCTGCGTGCCAAGGGTGAGGACTCCACGGACCTGGCTGCGGGTGTACGCGCCGGCTTGGCCCACGCCAACAAGATTCCCGGCTTCGAAGGAGAGCGACCCGAGCCGGTCATCGACACCTGCGGCACGGGCGGCGACGGCCAGTGCAGTTTCAACAACTCCACTGCGGTCTCCCTGTTCCTGGCGGACATGGGCGTTACCGTGGCCAAGCACGGCAACCGCGCCTTATCCTCTTCCTGCGGCTCGGCCGATGCCCTTGAGGCTCTGGGTGTCCCGATCGATCTCACCCCGGAACAGGCCGCCGAAGGTTTGGAGAAATACCATTTCGCCTTCCTGTTCGCACCCGTCTACCACCCGGCCTTCAAGTACATCATGCCTGTACGCCAACAGCTCGGCATTCGGACCCTGTTCAACTTCATGGGCCCGCTGCTCAACCCGGCCCGCCCCTCGCACCAGCTCCTGGGCGTGGGCGCACCGGACCAGCTCTTCCTCATGGGCGAAACCCTGCTGCTCACCGGGGTCAAACGCGCCATTATCTTCGCGGGCGCGGGCGGCTTCGACGAACTGACCACCTGGGGCGTGAACCGGGGCTATATCATTAATGAAGGACGGATGGAAAAACTTGTAATCGACCCGGCCCGCCTCGGTTTCGACAAACACGACCCCACGGACGTGCGCGTGGAAGGCAAGGACGACGCAGTCGCCAAACTCAAAGAAATCCTGGCCGGAAACGGCTCCCCAGCCATGATGGACATGGTGGCTCTCAATCTGGCAGGGTGCCTGCACATTCTCGACAAGGGCTCCATGCGCGAGTGCGCGGACATGGCCCGCGACGTAGTAAATCAAGGACTGCAAAAAGGAATTCCCTATGTTGGATAAGTTCAGAGAAGCCAAACAGATCGAGATCGAAAGCCTGCGCAAGGACTTCATGGAGGGCCGCGTGCCCGCCGTGTATCAGGGCGCACGCCCGTCCTTCGTGGACGCCATTCGGGCCAAGGGGCCAGGCGCGGTCATCGCCGAATTCAAGCCAGCCTCCCCGAGCAAGGGGGTGTTGCGCGAAAACCTCAATCCCCTGGACTACGCCGATGCCTATGCCGAAAACGGCGCAGCAGCCATCTCCGTGCTGACCGAGCACAAGTACTTCAAGGGAACCCCGGACTTCCTGTTCATGATGAGCCAGCCCGGCATCCCGCTACTCAGGAAGGACTTCATCTTCGATCCGCTCCAGGTGGCCATGACCGCGTCCAGCCCGGCATCCGCCGTGTTGCTCATCGCCCGCATGTGCGACGACGTGAACCACCTGAAACAGCTCATCGACATCGCCCGCATGCCCGGACTGGCCCCGGTGGTCGAAATCTTCGACCAGGCGGACCTGGACCGCGCACGTGAGGCCGGAGCCGACATCATCCAGGTCAACAACCGCGATCTGGACACCCTCACGATCTCGCTGGATCAGGGACGCCGTTTCATCAAGCAGAAACAGGACGGCGAACTCTGGATCTGCGCCTCGGGCGTGAACGAACGGAGCGAAGTGGAGGAAATGGGTTCCCTCGGTTTCGACGCCGTGCTCATCGGCACCAGCCTGATGGAAGCGGACGACCCCGGAGCCAAGCTGGCCGAACTGACAGGAGCAAAATAATGTCACGCCCCCTGGTCAAGGTCTGCGGCATGACCCGCATGGAAGACGTGGAACTGTGCACGCAACTCGGTGTGGATCTGCTCGGGTTCATCTTCCACCCGAAGAGCCCGCGCAACGTAGACCCGGACTTCGTGGCCTCGGTACGCACCGGCAAGGTCGCCAAGGTCGGCGTCTTCGTCCACCAGACCGCCGACGAAATATTGGAAATCATGGACCGCTGCCACCTGCACGCGGCCCAACTCCACGGCGGCCAGAACTATGACGAGTGTGAAAAGATCGGCCCGGATCGGGTCATCCGCGCTTTCTGGCCCCAGACGTACCCCTCGGTTGCGGCCCTGATTCGCGACATGGAGCGCTACTCCGAGGTCTGCGGCCATTTCCTGCTCGACGCAGGAACAAAAGGCCAGGGCGGCACCGGCGAATCCATTGATTTTGCCATATTGCAACACATTGAAATACAAACACCTTGGTTCCTTGCAGGAGGAATAGGGCCGCACAATCTGGACGCGGCCCTGGCCATCAATCCACCCGGTCTGGACATCAATTCCGGCGTGGAACGGAAACCGGGAATCAAAGACGAAACCAAGCTGCGGGCAGTCTTCGACAAGCTCGCAACCATTGAATAGGAATATATCATGAAAAAAGGATACTTTGGAGATTTCGGCGGCCAGTTCATTCCCGAACTGCTCATGCCACCGCTCCTGGAACTCGAAGAGGCCATGGAACGCATCCTCCCATCCGAGGAATTCCAGACACGCTTCACCAATATGCTCAAGGAAAACGTGGGGCGGCCTTCGATCATCACCTATTGCCCGAACCTGTCCAAGGATCTGGGCCTGGACCTCTGGCTCAAGCGTGAGGACCTCAACCACTCGGGCGCGCACAAGATCAACAACACCCTGGGCCAGGGACTGCTGGCCAAGATGATGGGCAAGGACGTCCTCCTGGCCGAAACCGGCGCGGGCATGCACGGCGTGGCCACCGCCGTGGCCGCCGCCATGCTCGACATGAAATGCGTGGTCTACATGGGCGCCACCGACATCGTGCGCCAGGCCCCCAATGTGGGCCGCATGCGACTCATGGGCGCGGAGGTCGTGCCCGTGGAATCCGGTACCAAGACCCTCAAGGATGCCATCAACGCGGCTTTGAGACGCTGGATCGCGGACCAGGAGAACACCCACTACTGCTTCGGCACAGCCGCCGGACCGCACCCCTTCCCGACCCTGGTACGCGAGTTCCAGCAGGTCATCTCCAAGGAAGCGCGGCAGCAGTTCATGGATCGCAACGACGGCGCCCTGCCCGATGTGGTCGTGGCCTGCGTGGGCGGCGGGTCCAACGCCATAGGCATGTTCCACCACTTCGTGCCGGACGATTCCGTGCACATCGTGGGCGTGGAGGCCGCAGGCACGGACGAACCGGGCTGCTACAATTCCGCGCCCCTTGACCGAGGTACGAACGGTGTGCTGCACGGCATGAAGACCAAGCTGCTGCAAACGGACGAAGGGCAGATCCTGCCTTCCCACTCCGTGGCCGCCGGCCTGGACTACCCCGGTGTTGGCCCGGAGCACGCCCATCTGCACAAGATCGGGCGTGTGGACTACACCACCATCAACGATGCCCAGGCCATCAACGCCTTCAAGGTCCTGTCCCAACGCGAGGGGATCATCCCCGCCCTGGAATCCTCCCATGCCGTGGCCTACGCCATCGAAAACAGGGAGAAACTGCAAGGCAAGTCCGTGCTGGTCTGCCTGTCGGGACGCGGTGACAAGGACCTCGGAATCTTGGACGAGATATTATAGGCCTCCGGCGGCCCTACCGGGGGTCGCCTTCGGCGGGACCAGAGAACCCTTTGGAAAGGGTTCTCTGGACTCTCCTAAACTTTTTGGTGGCTGTCGCCCTGTTGAGGGAATCCGACAGGTGCCCTGGAGAAAATGAAATGAATCCTATGCAGATAAAGATTGAAGAGGCCAAGGCCAAAGGGAAAGTCGGGTTGATACCCTTTTTGCCCGCCGGGTTCCCGAACCGGGAGCAGTTCTGGAAAGAGCTTGAGGAACTGGACGCCAACGGGGCTGCGGTCATCGAAATCGGCATGCCGTTTTCCGACCCCGTGGCCGACGGGCCGGTAGTGGAAAAGGCGTCGCTCAAGTGTCTGGACGACGGCATCAACCTGGCCTGGATATTCGAGGGTCTCAAGGCACGTAAAGGGCAGTTCAAAGCCGCCCTGCTGCTCATGGGCTACCTCAATCCGGTCTACCAGTATGGTGTGGATGCCTTTGCCGCTGACTGCGAGGCCGGGGGCGTATCCGGCCTGATCATCGCGGACATGCCGCACGAGGAGTCCGGGTTCGTCAAGGACGCGCTCAAGCCGCACGGCATTTCCCTGGTGCCGCTGGTCGGACTGAACACCACCAGAGAGCGTATGCGGCTCTACGCCGAGGACGCCACCGGCTTCTGCTACTTCGTATCCGTGCTCGGCACCACCGGCCAGCGCGAATCCCTGCCCGCACGCATCAAGGAAAAACTGGCCGAGGCCAGGGAGGTCTTCGACATCCCCATCGCGCTCGGCTTCGGTATCAAGCACCCGGACCAACTGACCCAGTTCGAGGGACTCATGGACGCCGCCGTGTTCGGCTCCGCGCTCATCAGCCACATCGAATCCGGCAAATCCAGCGCCGAATTCATGGCCCCCTGGCAATAAACCGATTCAAATTGACGAACGGCCCGATCCTCCGGGCCGTTCGTTTTTTCCCTCACTTATCCGCTTCAAAAAAATCCGTTCCTCGCGTACTACAATATCTGTCGTACCGAGTATCCCTTCCCGGCTGATCCGGGAAAACCGCAACCCAACACATATATGTCGCTCAAAGATCGCCTCAATTTCGACCGGGAACCCGTCTACCTCATTGACGGCACCGCGCTGTTCTATCGCGCTTTCTACGCCCGCACCGACCTCAAGCGTGCCGACGGATTCCCCACCAATGCCATCAATACCACCCTGCGCGTGCTCATCAACATGCTGCGCGATGAAAAGCCGAAGTATGTCGGTTTTCTCATGGATGGCAAAGGACCGACCTTTCGCAATGCGCTCTACGACCAATACAAGGCCAACCGCCCGCCCATGCCCGAGCCCCTGGCCCAGCAGATTGATCCTGTCCGGCGCGGCGTGGAGCTGCTAGGATTCAAGCTCCTGGTCTCCGACGGCGTGGAGGCGGACGACTGCATCTGCGCCCTGGCCGACCGCTACAAATGCCAACGTCCGGTGGTCATCATGGCCTCGGACAAGGACCTCAAGCAATGCCTGGACGAAAATGTGGTCATGGTCAGCCAGCACGGACGCAAGGAAACCATCACCACCCTGGAATCCTTCCGCGAGGCAGAAGGCATGGAGCCCGCCACCTGGCCCGATTTCCAGGCCGTGATCGGCGACTCGGCAGACAACATTCCCGGCATCCCCAAGATCGGCCCGGTCACGGCCAAGAAGATTTTCGCCCAGACCGGCCCCACCCTGGAGGATCTGCGTGCAAAGTACACGCAGTTACCTGAAAAAATGCGCGAAAAGGTCGAACCGGAGTTGGAGAACGCCTTCGCCTACCGCGAACTGACGCGCATGAAGACCGACTGCTGCGACAACCCCATCGACGACTTCCTGCTGGGGGAGATGGACCTCGAAGCATTGCACGCCTTTCTCGACGAATACGAACTGCACGGCCTGGCCCAACTTATCCCCAGACCTTCCGCCAAGGGGGCGACCAAGGCCGAAACCAAGGTCACGGCCAAGGCCGGAGAACAGTTCTCACTGTTCGGCGCGCCACCAGTGGCAAAAAAGATCGAAGCCCCTCTGGACGTGACCGAAGTCGTCACGACAGACGCCCTGCCTTCCCTGGCGGGCGAGGACGTGGGCCTGCTCTTTGAGGACGACACCTTCTTCATCGGCCTGAACGACCGTGAGTACCGCTACGCCGGGCCGGTGGACCAACTGGTCCGCGCCCTGGAGCACGCCTCGATCATCGCCACGCCCAGCGTGCAGGATCTACTGCGCGCCGACCCGGCCTGGGACTATCTTCTCTCGTCCCAATGGTTCGATCTCAGCCTGGCCGCCTACCTGCTCGATCCCGAGGCCCGCAACTACACCTGGCCGCGACTCAGGCAGTCCCTGTATCAGGATGGCCGGGCCGAATTCGCCGAGGCCGCCGAAACCCTGCACCCCCAGGCCAAGGCGCTGGCCGCCCTGGCCTACATGAACGGCATCAAGGGACAGGTGGACTCCGCCGAACTGACGCCGCTGATGCGGGAGTTGGAAATCCCCCTCATCCCGGTGCTGGTGGGCATGGAACAACAGGGTATCACCCTGGACCTCGACGCCTTTGCCGCGTTCCTCGATGACGTCTCGGGGCAACTCGACGCACTGACCCGGTCCATCATCCACCACGCGGGCGAGGAGTTCAACATCCGCTCCAGCCAGCAACTGGCCGTGGTCCTGTTCGACCGGCTCGACATCAAGGAAGGCAACAAGACCGCCACGGGTCAACGCTCCACCGCCAATCAGGTGCTTGAGAGAATCCGCGACAAGCACCCCATCGTGGAAGACGTGCTCCAGTACCGCATGCTTGAGAAACTGCGCTCCACCTACCTGGAGCCGCTGCCCAAGCTGGTAGACGAGACCTCGCGTCTGCACACCCATTTCAACCAGTTGGCAACGGCCACGGGCCGCCTGTCCAGCTCCCAGCCGAATCTTCAGAACATCCCCATCCGGGGCAAATACGGCCCGCGCATGCGTGCCTGTTTCACCGCCGGACCGGGCAACCGGCTGGCCGCTGCCGACTATTCGCAGATCGAACTACGCGTGCTCGCCCATTTCTCCAAGGACCCGGCCCTGATCGACGCCTTCCGGAACGACGAGGACATCCATACCCGCACCGCCGCCCTGCTCACGGACAAGACAGTGGAAGAGGTCCTGCCCGACGAGCGACGCAACGCCAAGACCATCAACTTCGGCCTGATCTACGGCATGGGCGTACAGAAACTCGCCCGCGAACTCTCCATCACCCAGAATCAGGCCAAGGAATTCACGGCCCGCTACTTCGAGAAACTGGCCACACTCAAGGCTTACTACGATACCATCGTCGAGGACGCGGCCAAGCACGGCTTCGTGACCACCCTGGCCGGACGCCGCCGGTTGCTGCCGGAGCTTCACTCCCCCAACAACCAAATGGCCTCCCAGGCCCGCCGCCAGGCCGTCAACACGGTCATCCAGGGCTCGGCAGCCGACATCATCAAAATGGCCATGCTCGCCGCGCATCACGACCGCGCACTGGCCGATCTCGGTGCCAAGGTCATCCTTCAGGTACACGATGAACTCATCATCGAGGCCCCGGAGGCCTCCATCCTGGAAGCTGGCGAACGATTGAAAACGCTCATGCAGGACGTGACTTCCCTCGACGTGCCGCTCAAGGTGGACCTGGGCATCGGCAAGAACTGGGCGGACGCGCATTAACACAACCCAAGCGCCTCCCCCCCTTTCCACCACCCCGGATATCGTCTATTGTACAATTGTCGGGGAAAGGTATACTGTGCCCCGTCTTTGACAAAAATTTCCTCCCGGCCTCTCCAAGATATCCAGACAACGCCGGGAACCACACCACACATCAAGGTCAGTATGAAAAACGACGAAACACCCATGGAAACTCCGGAAAAAGAAAATGCCACCCCGCAATTCCCCGAAATAACCTTCGAGGAACTCCCCGACGCACTGAAAGCGGCCTGCGAACGCGCGGGATGGGCAACGCTCATGCCCGTGCAGCAAAAGGCCCTGCCCCAGCTCCTGGCCGATCACGACGTCATGGTCCAGGCCCGCACCGGCTCGGGCAAGACCGGGGCTTTCGTGCTCCCGCTCATTGCCAAGCTCGATTCCTCCCGTCCCGAATGTCAGGCCCTGGTCATGGTTCCCACCCGGGAGCTGGCCAAGCAGGTGGCCCAGGAAGCCCGCATGCTCATGGACGACAGCTTCGGCGTGGTCGCGGTTTATGGCGGCGTGGGCTACCAGGAACAGCTCGACGCCTTCCGCGACGGTGCACACCTCGTGGTCGGCACGCCGGGCCGCATCCTCGATCATCTGGTACGCCGCAACCTGTCCCTGGACCATCTCAAGGTGATGATTTTCGACGAGGCGGACCGCATGCTTTCGGTGGGTTTCTACCCTGACATGCTGGAGGTCAAACGCTACCTGCCCAAGAAGATCGACGGCAGCTACATGTTTTCGGCCACCTTCCCGCAGTCGGTCCTGCGCCTGGCCGAGGAATTCATGGTCACGCCAGAGTTCCTCAGCCTTTCCTCCGAAGAAGCCAATATTTCGGCCATCGCCCACCAGTTCGTGGAGGTCCAGGCCATGGGCAAGGAGCGCAAGCTCATCAAGCTCATCGAGTTGGAAAACCCCACCTCGGCCCTCATTTTTTCCAATACCAAACGCAACGTGGAGTTCACCGCTGCCCTGCTTTCCCAGTTCGGGTTCGACGCCGAAGGACTGACCTCGGACCTGACCCAGAACAAACGGGAAAAGCTCATGGCGCAGATCAAGGCAGGCAAGCTGCGCTTCCTGGTGGCAACCGACGTGGCCGCGCGCGGCATCGACATCCCGGACCTGTCACACGTGTTCATGATGGAACCGCCCGAAGACCCTGAATCCTACGTGCACCGCGCCGGACGCACGGGCCGGGCCGGAGCCACGGGCACGGCCATCACCATGGTGGACGTCATCCAGCGGATGGAACTGGAACGCATCGCCTCCCGGTTCAAGATCACCTTCGAGGAGATCAAGGACCCCACCGAAGAGGACGTGGCCGCCATCATCGAGGAACGCCTCACCGCCCTGCTGGAAAAGCAGTTCCGCAAGCTGACCAACCTGGAGCGCGAACGCGCCTCCCGATTCCTGCCCCTGGTCGAAAAGTATGCCGGGGACAAGGAATCCATGGGGCTCATCGCCATGCTCCTGGACGAACTCTATCAGACCACCCTGCACGGCAAGCCCGCCACCCCCACAGAGACACAGGCACCATCCGCGCCGCAACCGAACCGCACCCCGAGCCGTTCACCCCGATCTGGCGAACGCGAGAGCCAGGGCCGGAAGCGGAGCAGTGCCAGGGATTACGACAGGGGCAGTGAACGCCGCCCGGAAAAGCGCGATGACCAACGTAGCGAAAAACGTGACGATCAACACGGCGAGAAACGCGACAACGGACAGCGCGAAAAACGCGACGCCCCGCGAAACGGACGAAACGAGAATCGCAACAGCGAACAGGGCGAAAAACGGCAGGGACCCAAACCAGAACGCCGCGAACGCGCCCCGCGCAAGGAGCCGGAATCGCAGGCCGGGCAATCCCGCCCAAGCAGTCCTCCGCCGAGCAGTTCCCGCCCGAACGAACCCCGATCGGATGAACCCCGGCAAGCGAAACCGGGCGATGACGAAGCCACGGCCAAACGCCGCCGCCCCCGTCGCAGAAGACGGCGGTAACGCCCTCACCTTTCCGTGTCACGGGATGACTGCATCCTCGGCCTGGCCGCAGGGTACCATTACGGCGACGTGCTGCCCTTTCTCCGCTCGTTGGAACTGAGCGGATACCGGGGGCGGTGCGTCCTGTTCGTATCCGAGACCACCCGCGACCGGGACCGCATGGCCACGCACCGCGTGACCCTGATCCCGCTCACCCGCCCGGCCCGACTTGCCCACCTCTCCTACAACGCACTGCGCTATTTCCTGTACCTGGATTATCTCAGAGCAACAGACGAACCCTTTCGCCGCGTGCTCGTCACCAACGTGCGCGATGTCATCTTCCAACGCGACCCATTCGACTTTCCCTGGCCCGACGGCTTGAACTGTACCCTGGAAGACCGGCGCATGACGCTCGGTGCCTGCCCGCACAACGCGCACTGGATACGGACCCACCTGGGCGAGGATGCCCTGAACGCAGTGCGCGACAAACCCATTTCCTGCTCCGGCACCACGGTGGGCGACCAGGATGCCATCCTTCGCTACCTCGAAATCCTGACAGCGCGACTGCTTCCGTTCGCGGGCGGCGAGCGTATGACCGGGTACGACCAGGGTGTACACAACGTGCTCCTGCACACCGGCAAGCTGCCGGGTCTGAACCTCCACGACAACAACGGCCCCATCCTCACCCTCGGGTACACCCGCGGCGAACCGGAACGGAACAGCGACAGCCAGGTGCTCAACCAAAACGGCGAACCACCGTTCATCGTGCATCAATACGACCGCAAACCCGAACTCTTCCAGCTTTTCCGGCAACGCTTCGCATGGACGACCAAGCCGAATTAGGACATCATCACGCCATGAATACCCGTTCACCCATAGACCAGCCCGCCGTGCTGCCCATGTCCCGTCAGGAGATGGACGCAATCGGCTGGGACGAACTGGACATCCTGCTCGTCACCGGCGACGGGTATGTGGACCACCCCTCCTTCGGGGCGCCGCTGCTCGGACGCTGGCTGGTGCACCACGGCTTTCGCACGGGCATCTGCGCCCAGCCGAGATGGGACGCGCCGGACGACGTGGCCCGCATGGGACGGCCCCGGCTGTTCGCGGGGGTCACAGCCGGGTCGCTCGATTCCATGCTCGCCCACTACACCGCCTTTCGCAAAAAGCGCAGCGACGACGCCTACACGCCGGGCGGGCAGGCAGGCAACCGGCCCAACCGGGCCTGCATCGTCTACACCAATGTGGTGCAGCGCGCCTTTCCCGGCCTGCCGGTAATTCTCGGCGGCATCGAGGCCTCCCTGCGCCGCATTTCCCACTACGATTTCTGGGTCGATTCCGTACGGCGGTCCGTGCTGTTGGACGCCAAGGCCACGGCCATCACTTACGGCATGGCCGAAAACTCCATTGTCGCCCTGGCCGAGGCCATCGACGAAACCGAAGACCGCTCCATCAAGGCACTGCGCCCCGTACTTGCCTCCCTGCCCGGCCTGGTCGTGGCCGGTGCACGCACGGACGTACCGACCGACATGCCCGTCATGGAGCTTCCGTCCCACGAAGCGATCCTGGAAGACCCGCAGGCACTCATCAAAGCCACCCTGCTCCTGGAACGGCAGGTGCACCAGAACCGGGAGGTGGCCGTGCAGGAATCCGGCGGCAGGACGGTCATCGTCACCCCGCCGGGACCGCCGCTGGATACCCGGGGCCTCGACACCCTGGCCGGGCTCCCCTTTTCCCGCCTGCCGCACCCCTCCTATACGGAACGCATCCCGGCGGCGGACATGATCCTGACCTCGGTGACCACCCATCGCGGATGCTCGGGCGGGTGCTCGTTCTGCACCCTGGCCCTGCATCAGGGACGGCAAATCCGCTCGCGCAGCAAGGAGTCCCTCCTGAACGAGGTAGAACGCATCACCGAAGTCCAGGGTTGGAAAGGCACCATCAGCGACGTGGGCGGCCCCAGCGCCAACATGTGGCGAGCCCACTGTGTGGGCGACCAATCCCAATGCCAACGGGCCAGTTGCCTGACCCCGACCATCTGCAAGGACTACCGATCGGAACAGGGGGACTTTGTCTCGCTGCTTCGGAGCGTGGCTGCCGTGCCCTCGGTCAAGCATGTGCGCGTGGCCTCGGGCTGGCGTATCGACCTCGCCCTGACCGACATGCCTGCCCTGGCCTGTCTGGTACGCGAATTCGTGGGCGGCCAGGCCAAAGTCGCGCCCGAACACCAGGCCGACCATGTGCTGAAGCTCATGCGCAAGCCCGGATTCTCGACCTTTGAACGTTTTTTGGAGCTGTTTGACAGGGAATCGAAAAAAGCGGGCAAGAAACAGTACGTCATCCCCTACCTCATGAGCGCCTTTCCCGGGTGCACGGACGACGACATGCACGCCCTGGGCAACTGGCTCCGCGAACGGGGCTGGAAGCCCGAACAGGTGCAGTGCTTCATCCCCCTGCCTGGCTCGGCTGCGGCAGCCATGTTTCACGCCAGGACCGATCTCAAGGGCAACCCGATCTTCGTTGCCAAAAGCGACGCCCAGCGACTTCGGCAACACGGCATACTCATGCCGACCACCGGACGGCCCCCGAAAAAAGGAAAGCCCCGCTCGGGACAAAGCGGGCCTCCGGTATACGACAGGAAAAAAGGGAAACGCAAACCGCGTTGAGCCGGATCACCGGACCGGAACGAAACCCGCTTTCTCAACTATCCCCCGACCGGTGCTTCCGAGGACAAAGCCCACGAACAGACGCACCGGCAAAGGAGCGTCCTTGGCGATGTACAGATTGAGGGTCCGTGAAATCGGATAGGAGCCGTCAAGAATGGTTTCGGCCGACGCACCGACCCCGTTCACCTTGAGTTGCCGCACGCCAGGACCGGCAAACCCCAGCCCCACATAACCAATGCCACCAGGATGGGGCTGCACGGCCCGGACCATGGCCGCATTGGAGGCGACCCGATGTACGTTTCCGCTCCCGGACTTCATGGTCATTACTTCCAAATTCCAGACGTCATAAGAGCCGGAATCGCTCCTCCGTCCGAAAGGCATCACCGCCAAGTCCGGCCCGCCCAACGCCTTCCAGTCTAGAATCTTGCCCGTATAAATGGCCCGCAATTGTTTCAGTGAGAGATCAATCACCGGATTGGATTCGTGCACAATGGGGATCAGCCCGTCCAGAGCAAGAACAAGCCGCTCCGGTTCAACCCCCTCCCTGATGCAGTTGGCGATTTCCCGATCCTTCATGCCACGGGACAAAAGGGCGATGTCGGCCCCCTTTCCGGCCAGAGCCGAGGCACCGTTCCCCGACCCGGAGATCGTCAGGGCAAAGGTCTGGGCCGTATGAATCTCGCGGTAGGCCACGATCATCTGGCTCATCATCGGCCCCATGGTGGTCGAGCCAACAATGTGAATATCCCCCGTCGCCGCATGCCCCGCAAGAGCCCATCCCATAAGCAAAAACAAGAAGACCAATTTTCGCAACATAGTGATTCCGCGTTGATTCGATTGCAGGAACTACTGCCCGTCCGGGAAAAGCCTTACCCCGTCTCCGGTCATCAATCGTCACTCCAGATATGACCCCATTTTACAATAAGCTAGCCAGCGCAGCAAATAGTCACCGAATCGTAACCGCCTCACGCCCTTTCAGTCACATCCATACGATAATAAACGGTCACAACCTCAATCATTCAACGCGAAACTACTGGACCCTTTATGAAACATCTCGGATTTCAATACAAACTGTTCATCGCCTCCACGACCATCGTCCTGATCACCCTGGCCAGCATGGCAGGTGTCAACTTCGTCCAGGCCAGGACGGAATATCTGGCCAGCGGCGTCACCGCCATGAAAGACATTTCCCGCACCCTGCTCGACACGGTGACCATGCAGGACCGACTCGTCCGAAAAAAGATCCTGTCCGACCTGAACATCTTCACATCCGTCATGGGAATCAGCGGATTACCCATGCGTGAAGTCCTGTACGACGTGGACATGAAAATCAGAAATCAGGCCACCGGAAAGACGGCGTCCGTCACTCTCCCCGCCTTCAAGCTCGGCACCCGGTACCTGCACGAATCCACCGATCTGGTGGACGCCATGACAAAGACGGCCGGAGTGCAGTCCTCGGTGCTCCAACGAGACAAGAACCGTTTCATTCGAATCTCCACCACCCTTGCCGATCCGTCGGGAAAGGCGGTCAAGGGACTCTATATCCCCGAAAATTCCGCAACGGCAAAGGCCCTTCTGGCGGGTCAGAGGCACGAGGACATCGCTGTCATCGACGGCCAATGGTTCGTGGTAGCCTACGAAGTCATCCGCGACTTCGACGAAAACGTCATCGGAGCACTGGAGGTGGCCCGCCCGGTCATTGACCCGGACTTTGCCCGCTTCATCCGCAAGGTCAACGTATCCGGCAAGGGTTACTCCTATGTCCTGCGTGCGGACAACACGTTCCCCGTGGAGCCAAAAAATCCATCTGCGGCCCGGGGTATGGTCAAAACAATCCTCTCCGATCCGCCCCTCAGTCAGTCGGGCACCGTCATCACCACTGAAATCCCCGGCGACACCGTGCAATCCTGCGTGGTCCGCTTCGCGCCCTGGAACGCCTACCTCGTCACCAGCGTCAACACCGCAGACCTCCTGGAGGGCGTGGACACGCGCATCCTCAAAAGCGCCCTGTGGAGCAGCATCCTTCCGCTGCTGCTCTCCATCGCGGTGATCTGGTTCACCAGCCGTCAGCTCGTCTCGCCCATGAACCGGCTGGCGGCCATTGCCGACGAAGTCAGCAAGGGCAACTTCGACTGCACCTTCGACTATCCGGTGAACGACGCCATCGGCAGGACCATGAACTCGGTCAGACACATGGTGCGCGAGATGAAAAACCAGCTCGGATTCAGCCGGGGCGTACTCGACGGCGTGACCATCCCGTGCGCGGTGGTCGACCTGGAAAACCGGTTGACCCACATCAATGCGGCGGCTGTCGCCATCCTGGGCAAACGCCATGCGCCGCAACACTATCTCGGCAAAACGCTCAACGAGGTGATCTACCACGATCCCATACGAAAGACCCTGACCCAGGTGGCCATGAAAAAGGCCAAACAGGTGGAGTGGGAAATCAAAATCACCCGCGACATCGACAACTCCACCGTCATTTTGCACGTGGTGGCGACCCCCATTTACGACCTGGACGGCGCACCCATCGGTGCCATCATCATCTGGGTGGACCTGACCGAGGAACGTAGCCAGAAAAAAGCCGTGGAAGCCAAGAATTATCTCATCGAGGAGGCCGCGCGCGAGGCCATCGACATCGCGGAAAACGTCTCTGCGGCAGCGCTGGGGCTGGCCCGGCAGATATCCGCAGCCAGCCACGGCGCCCACGAACAAAGCAACCGGGCCATGGAAGCCTCCACCGCCATGGAGCAGATGAACAAGACCGTGTCCGAGGTGGCCCGGAATGCCACCGCCACGGCCCGGATGTCCGAGGAAACGCTGACACTCGCCCACTCCGGGCAGGTAGTGGTCAACACATCCGTGGACATGATACGCAAGGTCAACGAACAGTCCCGCGAGCTCCATACCCAGATGGACGAACTGGGTGAACACGCCCGTGGCATAGGCACAATCATGGGCGTCATCGGCGACATCGCCGACCAGACCAACCTCCTGGCCCTCAACGCGGCCATCGAGGCCGCTCGTGCAGGAGATGCGGGACGCGGCTTCGCCGTGGTCGCCGACGAGGTCCGCAAGCTGGCCGAAAAGACCATGAACGCCACCAGGGAAGTGGGTGAATACATCACCGCCATCCAGCAGAGCACTGCAAACAACATCCAGAGCACGGACAAGGCCTCCCGCTCCCTGAACGAATGCCGCGCCATGGTCGAGGAATCCGGGACTTCGCTCCAGGCCATCGTGGACAAGATCGGCGAGGCAGCCGCCCAGGTCCAGACCATCGCCACCGCAGCCGAACAACAGGCCGCTGCCAGCCAACAGATCAACGAGGCCACCGACACCGTCAACACCATCGCCGGACAAACCGCGCAATCCATGCAGGAATCAACCACCGCCATAGAAGCACTCAACACCCTGGCCGACGACCTGCGCACGGCCATCGGAAAGATGCAGGCCTGATCCGATTCCAAAAAGCACGCTACCGCCACCCGGCCAATAAAAACGGCCCTGGCACAAGATGATAGACAGCACAACCCCTCGCGCACACCAGTACGCGAGGGGTTGTATTCTTCAGGTAACGAAGCAATCAGACCGCTTGCAAAACCCACCCCACATCCATCCCCTCCCGGCACACCACAACCGAGCAAAAAACAGGTAAAGGGGCGAGAGTGGTCCGAGCGCAAGGCGCGAAAAAAAGGCGAGACCGAAGGTCTACCCGTACGCAAGGTACAGCACGCCGCAGGCGGGCGAGAGTGGTCCGAGCGCAAGGCGCGAAAAAAAGACAAGACCGAAGGTCTACCCGTACGCAAGGTACAGCACGCCGCAGGCGGGCGAGAGTGGTCCGAGCGCAAGGCGCAAGAAAAGCGCGAGGCCGAAGCGTACACCAGTACGCGAGGATTCGCGCTTTTCGCAGCAACGCAGCGATCGGGCCGCTATCGCCCCTTTACCATTTTGTTTCGTATTTGTTGCGTAGGTAGATGGCAACCCCGTTCATGAGGAGCATGACTGCCAGGAGCACGATAATGCCTGCGCTGGTCCGCTCGGTGAAGGCGCGCATGGAGTCCGAAGACCAGGTGTAAATCTGGGCGGGCAGGACCGTGGCGGCGGAGGTGAAGCCATCAGGCGCTTCCGGGATGTAGGCCATCATGCCGACGATCATCAGCGGCGCTGTCTCGCCGATTGCGCGGGCCAGGCCGATGATGGTGCCGGTCAGGATGCCGGGCAAAGAAAGCGGCAGGATGTTGGTCATGACCATCTGCCAGCGGGTGGCTCCCAGGGCCAGCGCGCCCTCACGGATGGAATCCGGAATGGCCAGGATGGAGGCCCGGGTGGAAATGATGATGACCGGCAGGGTCATGAGCGAGAGTGTCAACCCGCCCACCAGGGCACTGGAACGGGGCACGCCCATGAAGTTGATGAAGATGGACAGGCCGAGCAGACCGAACAGAATGGACGGAATGGCGGCCAGGTTGTTGATGTTGACCTCAATGACCTGCATGAGCCGGTTGTCCGGCGCGAACTCCTCAAGATAAATGGCCGTGGCTACGCCTAGGGGAAAGCTGAAGGCGAGGGTGATGATCAGCACGTAGAACGAACCCACGGCAGCGGCCCATATGCCTGCCATTTCCGGCAGCTTGGAATCGCCGTTGAAGAAAAAGCCCGTATTGAAAGCGAGCCGGGCCTTGCCCTCGGCGCGCATGTGGTCCACCAGACGGCGCTCGTCCTTCTTCAGCCGGTTGGGCTTGCCCTTGAGGTATTGGTCAACCTCGCTTTCGGCCAGGACCCACCTCTCCTTGGTGGTGCCAAGCAGGGAACGGTCCTCGCGCATACGGTTGGGAATGAGCCGAGTGAAACCTCGGCTGACCAGATAACCGAGGTCTTCATGAATGGCGTATTCGCCCATTTCCCTGGCTTGCTCGTTGTAGTTGACCTCCACGCGCAACTCGGCCTGTTCAAAGGCGGACCAGGCCGTGTTCACGATATCGGCAAAAAAGAACACGAGGAACGCGCCCGCCATGAAAATGGCCGAATACGCATAAATCATGAACCGCTTGTCCCGACCGGAACGCCGCTTCAGATTTTTGTGATCAAGGGTAAACTTCATGACTACCGCCTATTCGTACTGTTGTCTGAACCGGCGGATGACCACCAGCGAAATGATGTTGAGAACCAGGGTGACCACCAGCAGGACCAGGCCCAGGCCGAAGGCCGACAGGGTTTCGGGACTGTCAAAGGCCTGATCACCGGTAAAGGCATCGACGATACGCACGGTGACGGTGGTCATGCCTTCCAGGGGATTCCAGGTCAAATTGGCACGGAGTCCGGCGGCCATGACCACGATCATGGTCTCGCCCACGGCTCGGGACACGGCCAGCAGGAACGCTGACACGATGCCGGGCAGGGCCGCAGGCAGAATCACGGTCTTGATGGTCTCGGACCGGTAGGCTCCCATGGCCAGGGAACCCTCGCGCAGGGCATTGGGCACCGAGGTTATGACATCGTCGGACAGAGAAGAAATCAAGGGGATGATCATGACGCCCATGACCAGTCCGGGCGAGAGCGCGTTGGTGAAGTCGGCCTGCAAGCCGAAATATTCAGCCGTGCGCACAACCAGGGGGCTGACCGTGATGGCGGCGAAAAAGCCGTACACTACCGTGGGAATGCCCGCCAGGATCTCCAGGGCAGGCTTGGCGACCTTGCGAAAGGTCGGGGAGGCATACTCGGCCATGCAGATGGCGGAGAAAAGCCCGATGGGGACGGCCACCACCATGGCGATGGCCGTGACCATGAACGTACCCGCGAACAGCGGTATGGAACCGAACACGCCCGAAGCATCCCTGCCGGGCACAGCCTCATCCGGGTTCCAGGTGGTGCCGGTGATAAAGTCCCATATGTTCACAATATCAAAAAACTTGATGGCCTCGAAGGTCACTGAAAGCACGATGCCGATGGTGGTAAGGATGGAGACCAGGGAGGCGACAAACAGCAACTTGACGATAAGCTGTTCCACTATATGTCGGGCGCGGAGGCTCGGCTTGATCGTCGCAACTCCTACCCAGAGACCTGCGGCGGCAAGAATGATGGCCGAAGCCACAATGGCGCTGCCGGGGACCTCGACCACCCCGGTCATCTGCAACGCGGCGGCCAGCAAAGAGCCCAGCAGGGCCGGGGAGAGCGTACAGACCACGGCGTACCAGCCGTAGCTGCCCGGCGTCGATCGCAGCTCCTCCCCCTCGAACTTCACCGAGAAGGTCTTCCGGGTCGCCAGGAAATATCCCACGATTGCCAGCGGCCCCAGGCCGCAAAAGAGATAGAAAAAAATGGTTCCGGTATCCACGGTATTCCCCGTCGTAAGAACGTCGAAAGAGACCGATCACCACGGACCGGCCTCTTTCGGATCGTTGTAATTACTGTTTGAGATCTTCCAGGGTCAGGTTCTTGTAGGACAGCACGTCCTTCTGGACCTGCTTGCGCAAGGCGTCGGCCAGGGGCACCAGACCGATACGCTTGAGCAGACCGCGGGGGCCGATCATCTTTTCGGACATGAACATCTCGACGTATTCCTTCATGCCGGGCACCTTATCCAGGTGGGCCTTCTTGATGTAGAAATACAGGGAACGGGAGATCGGGTAGTCACCGGAAGCGATAGACTGCGGATTGGGGTCAACGCCGTCGACCTTGGCACCCTTGATGCGGTCGGCGTTTTCCTCAAGGTAGGAGTAACCGAAGATACCGAAGGCATCCCTGTCCTTGGTCAGCTTCTGGACGATGAGATTGTCGTTTTCACCGGCGGGCACGTACACGCCGTCCTGGCGGACGGCCTCGTACTTGTCGGCCTTGCCCTTGGGAGCGACGGCATCATACAGATTTTTGTTTTTCTTGGCGAACTTGCCGAGAACCATTTCAGTGAATGCATCGCGGGTACCGGAGGAAGTCGGCGGACCGTAGAAGAGGATCTTGCGGTTGGGCAGCTTGGCATTGATCTGATTCCAGGTCTTGTAGGGATTCTTGACCAACTTGCCATCCACGGGAACCATCTCGGCCACGGCCATGGCCAGTTCGTCCTTGGAGACGGAAAAATCGGGGTTGCCGGCATTCTGGGCAATGGCGATACCGTCATACCCGATCAGGGCTTCGGTGATTTCGGTGATGCCGACCTTCTGGTCCTTCTCGAACTCGCTGGCCTTCATGCGGCGGGAGGAGTTGGTGATGTCCGGGGTATCAAGACCGACGCCGTTGCCGAAGAGCTTGTGACCGCCGCCGGAACCGGTGGATTCCACGACAGGGGACTTGAATTTAGTGGTGGCACCCAACTCTTCAGCCACATAGCTGGAGAAGGGGTAAACAGTGGAAGACCCGACGATCTTGACTTGATCGCGGGCCTGGGCCATGCCGGCGCCGAAGGCGATAATCGCAGCGGCAACGACGAGCATTTTCATGAATTTTGGCATGTGTGTGTCTCCTCACGAAGGTTATTGATAAAAAACGGAAGTCCAGATTTGCTTCGGAGACATTAGGGAACTACTGTTACAGCACAATGAGCCATCTGTTACGCTTGTGTTACATGTAACATTTCTCTTCCGGGCAGGGGTCCGGCAACAGACCGGACAACGGTCTTGTCGGAAGAAACACCGCTGGACGACCCGCCGCCGCCGTATTATAGGATAGGGGCATGCTGTATTTTCTGGGAAACTGCCAAGCCGACTTCCTCAGCCGGGCCCTGGCCAAACGCGGCCACGACTGCACCTATCGCGTGCAGGCATCGCCCCTGACCTACCCGAGCCATCCCGGAGCCATCCCGGATTCTCTGACCGAGCTGGACCGGACTGTGGGTTTGAGCGACTACCTGCACGGCCGCGAACTGAAGAATCAATTCGCCCCCATCGGCCCGGAAGACCCGGAACTCATCGTCCTGAACCTGCACCATGAAAACACGCCGCTCTTCGTGCACAACGACGAAAAATACACCTTTTTCATGGACCCCCGCAGCCTCAACGATCATCCCGAGGCAATGCGTTGGGCACAAGACAACTGCCGCATGTTCAAACCGGGGCCGGGCGGCTACCTGAATCGTTTCGACACCATGCTGCGCCGGACCAGGAGCGATTTCCCTGAGGTGCCCATCATCGTGCTCTCCCGGCTGTCCCCCTTCCCCGCCTTCGGCCCGGACCCGTTCTCCTACCTCGACGGGTGGGATACACTGTACCGAAACGCCGCAGAAATCCTCCAAGGCTGGGCCGCTGCCCTGGACAACGTCCACATCCTGGACATGGACCGCGTGTTCGGTGGCATTTGGGCGCAGTCGGACCAACGCATCGAGACCCACTGCCCGTTCCTCAAGATCAAAATCACCGAGGAGAACGGCGATATATCCGGCCTGTATGCCCGGCGCGACATCGAACACATCGGTCCCATGCCCGACCGGTTGGCCGACAAGGTTGCCGCCTTCCTGCAAAGCGGGACCATTACCTATAATAAATCGGAAACCGTGCCCCCGGAATGGAAACACCACTGGCGAATCCGCAAACTCGGTGACAACGCCATCAGGGAAAAGCTCGCTTCCGGGGCCAACTATCTCGGGGCCGAGGCCGTAGCCTCCTTTTTTCTGGACCTGGACCGCGACTACACCGGGTTCCTGGTCGAAGCGGGCGAGGCCATGCCCGTCTGTCACATGACCCTGCACATGATCAAGGCCTACAGCCGCATCCACAAAACTCCGGCCCTGGCCGACTGGTGCGACGCGCACCTGACCAAGGCCAGAACGTTCACGGCCAATGGCCCGCTCTATCGTGAAGACTACGTAAACCGCGTGGAAGCCATCCGCCGGTCCGTCACCGCCTGATCCGGACACGCCCAAGGCACGCCCTCCCATGAACACCACGCCAAACATCCCCACGCTTGCGAAACGTCTTCTGTTCTTCAGCGGCGGGACTGCCCTGCGCACGACCACGCAGGCCCTTGTCCGCAACGGGCACGATTCCATCCACTTGATCACGCCATTCGATTCCGGCGGCAGTTCAGCCGCCATCCGAAAAGAATTTGCCATGCCTGCGGTGGGCGACATCCGCAACCGCCTCATGGCCCTGGCCGATCCCTCCGGCGATCCGGCCATTTTCGCCCTCTTCGCCCATCGGCTGCCCAAGGACTCGGATCGGGCCGGGTTGCGGCTCGAACTCAACAGGCTGACGGACGGCACGCATCCCCTGGCACTGCCCGTGCCCGATCCCGCACGCGGGACCATTCTCGACCTCCTCCGCCTGTTCCGGGAAAGAATGCCTGAGGACTTCGACCTCCGGGGAGCGAGCATCGGCAATCTGGTGCTCACGGCCGGGTACCTGACCGGCGGACGGCGGCTCGCTCCGGCCATCGAAATATTCTCGAGGCTGGTCCGGGCACGCGGCACGGTCCGCCCCACCGTGGATCAGGACCTGCATCTGGCCGTGCGGCTGGAAAACGGCCGGATTGTCACGGGTCAGCACAACATCACGGGCAAGGAAACCGCGCCGCTCACCTCGCCTGTCAGGGACATCTGGCTGACCCCCGCGCCAGACAACGCGGCACCCATGCAGGCAGTCATTCCCGACGAGATACGCCGGGATATCGCAGAGGCAGACCTGATCTGCTACCCCATGGGCAGCTTCTACTCCAGCATCGTGGCCAACCTGCTGCCCGACGGCGTGGGCCGGGCCGTGGCTGCCAATGCTTGCCCAAAGATTTTCGTGCCCGGAACCGGCCTCGACCCCGAAGCCACGGGCCTCGACGTGGCCGGACAGGCTCTCCTGCTCAGGCGATATCTCGAAGCAAGTGGCGCTCCAACCGGAAGCACGGTGCTCGATGCCATCCTCCTGGACACGGAAAACGGCCACTACCCCGGCGGCGTGGACACGACGAAAATCAAAAACCTCGGAATCGAAATTCTTGACAGACCACTGGTGACCACGGCAAGCGCCCCGGCCCTCGACGGCGAAAGACTCAGTACGATTCTGCTGTCTCTCGCCTGATGCCATCAACCCGTGTCCACTTCTCTTTCTGGACAAATTCAGCCAAAAATGTTGACCTTCGTTGGACAACAGATAATCATTCCCAAATAACACCCCGGAATTCAAACATCTTTTCGTGGCACAACAAATCCTGTGAACATCGCCGGAGATATTCATGAATAAACTGAAGGTATATGTAACCCGACGCATCCCGGAAGCGGGCCTCGACATGCTTCGTCAGGTGGCAGACGTGGAGGTCAACCCGTACGACGCGCCCCTGCCCCGCCCGGAATTGCTGGCAAAGGCAGCGGGCTGCGACGGTATTTTGGGACTGTTGACCGACCGGATCGACGCCGAATTCTTTGACGCGGCAACACACCTCAAGGGGTATGCCAACTACGCCGTGGGTTTCGACAACATCGACGTGGCCGAGGCGACCCGACGAGGAATCCCGGTCTCGAACACGCCCGGCGTGCTCACCGACGCCACGGCGGAATGTGCCTGGGCACTCCTGTTCGCGGTGGCACGGCGCATGGTGGAGAGCGACAGGGCCATGCGTTCCGGCACCTGGACGGGGTGGGGACCGCTCCAATTCCTCGGTAGCGGCGTCACGGGCAAAACATTGGGCATAGTGGGCGCAGGCCGCATCGGTACCGCCGCCGCGCTCATGTCCAGGGGCTTCAACATGAAGGTGCTCTACACCAGTTCCTCGGGTCGCCATAACCGTGTGCTAGACGACAAACTGGGAGCCGAACTCGTTCCCTTCGAGACCCTGCTCGAACAGGCGGACTTCATCTCCATCCACACTCCCCTGACCCCGCAAACACGCCACCTGTTCGATGCCTCGGCCTTTGCCCGGATGAAGGAAACCGCGTATCTCGTAAACACCGCGCGCGGTCCGATCATCAAGGAGACCGATCTGGTCGCCGCCCTGCAAAACGGCGCGATCGCCGGAGCGGGCCTTGACGTGTACGAGGAGGAGCCGAAAATGGCCCCCGGACTGGCCGAGCTGGACAACGCGGTCATACTGCCCCACATCGGGTCAGCCACCACGGCGTCGCGCACGGACATGGCCACTCTGGCCGCACGCAATCTCATCGCCATGCTCCGGGGCACCCGGCCCGAAACCTGCCTCAACCCGAAACTCTACGACGAGCAGAAGTAATTTTCATGGCCGATCCCGAAACCACGCGGCAGACGCTGCTCCACATCGCGGACCGTGCCATTGAAGCGGTCTCGCCCGGTCCGGCCATGCGCTCGGGCGTGAAGCGTCAGGGAAACCGGATCTTCGTGGACGGCGTGGAATACGACCTCGCCGATTTCGAGCGGGTGCTGATCCTGGGTGCGGGCAAGGCCTCCGCCGCCATGGCCCAGGCCCTGGAAGACATTCTGGGCGACCGGCTCACCTTCGGCATGGTGGTCACCAAATACGGGCACGGTCTCACGCTGCATAAAACCGAGGTCCTGGAAGCGGGCCACCCGGTACCGGACGCAGCAGGCGAACGTGCTGCGGGCAGGCTCCTGGATCTCGCCGAAGCGGTCACGGAAAACGACCTCGTCTTCTGTCTGATATCGGGCGGTGCCAGTGCCCTGGTTCCGGCCCCGATCCCGCCCGTGACCCTGGCCCACAAACAGGCCACCACGCGCAAGCTCCTCCAATGCGGGGCCACCATCAACGAAATCAACGCCATACGAAAACATCTTTCGCGCTTCAAGGGCGGACGACTGGCCAAGGCCCTGGAACCGGCCACCGTGGTCACCCTGATTATCTCCGATGTGGTGGGCGACCACCTGGATGTCATCGCCTCCGGCCCCACCGCACCGGACGAATCCACCTTTGCGGACTGCCGCGCCATCGTGGACCGATACGGGCTGTGCGGCCCCATCCCGGACGCCGTGGACCGGCTTATTGCCGAAGGGAACGCCCGAGGCAGGCCCGAGACCTGCAAGGCCGGGGACTCCTGCTTCGATCGCGTGCAGAACGTGATCATCGCAGGCAATGCCATGGCCCTGGAAGGCGCGGCCCAGGCCGCCAGGGAACAAGGATACACCACGGTAATCACGGACCGGACCATGGAGGGCGAAGCGCGGGAAGTGGCCCGGAGACTTGTCCGACTGGCTGGCGAATACTGCGCGGGGCACCACGGACAAAAGCCCCCGGTCTGCCTGCTGGCGGGCGGCGAGACCACCGTCACCATCCAGGGCAACGGCAAGGGTGGCCGCAACCAGGAATTCGCCCTGGCCGCAGCCATTGAAATGGCCGGGATGAGGGAATACCGCAACCGACTGGCAGTCATCAGCCTAGGCACCGACGGCACCGACGGCCCCACGGATGCGGCAGGCGCACTGGCCCTGCCCGGCACCGTGTCCCCGGATCGAATCGAATCTGCCCGCGCACACCTGGACAACAACAACGCCTATGCCTTTTTCACGGAAACAGGCACCCTGCTCAAGACCGGCCCCACCCGCACCAACGTCATGGACGTGGCCGCCATCCTGGTTGACCCGGACGAACGCCTCTCCTGACCGCCTCCACACGAGCCGAAAAACCACACCTTCGACAGGGCCCCCCAAGTGCAAAAACCGGGGGAAAAGCACTTTGATTGCCCAACGGCGACAAAACCCGGTACATGGTTGATAGGTGAGGCAATGCGCCTTTGCCCCGACCATGCGCCAGGAGGAAAGCCATGGACTCGTTCAACTACGAAATCCACGAATACAAGGCCGGATTCGCCCGGACCCCGATCAGTTCCATACGCGAGGTGCCCCTGACCATCCGGTTGAACGGGCGTGAGGTCGTCACCCTGATGTGTACGGCCAAGTATCCCGACTACCTCGCCGTGGGCTTTCTCAAGTCCGACGCGTTCCTGTCCCACCCTGACCAGATCACCAACCTGACCGTACACGAGGAAGCGGACCGGATTCTGGTGGAAGTCGAAACCTGCCACGATCCGTGGAAGAACCGGATCATGGAACGGTCCATCACCTCCGGCTGCGGCAAGGGGACCAATTTCGGCCGCAACGTGTCCACCGTGTCCCGGCGTCGACTCACCGGGGCCATCCGGGTCACGCCCGAACAGATCCTGGCCCGAGCCGCCGATCTGCACCGGCAGTCCACACTATACAACGCCACACGCGGCTGCCACAACGCCTCCCTCTGCTCGCCCGACGAAATCCTCCTGTTCCGCGAGGACATCGGACGACACAACGCCATCGACATGCTCTGCGGCCAATGCTTTCTGGACGACATCTCGGTGGAAGACAAGATGATCGTGACCACCGGACGGGTGGCCTCGGAAATTCTGCTCAAGACCATCCGTATCGGCGTGCCGATCATGGTTTCCACGGCCGTGGCCACCAGCTTTTCCGTGGAACTGGCCCGCAAGACCGACATCACCCTGATCGGCAACGTCAAGGAAGACAGCTTCTGGGTGTACAACGACTGCGGTCGGATCATCGGTTTTTGACCTGCGCACACGTTTTTTGCTCAAACCTACCAAAAATCAAAAAAAATTCTCTTTTCCGAACCCCCTGATTTATTGACCTAATAAATCTGAATTATGTCTATTTTGGCATAATTTTCAAAAATATTACTTGATAAAAAAGCAAGTTACCATACACTAGTGCCAAAACATGAGTAAGTGCCAAAGCGTTGGCATGACGTTGTTCGCCCCCTAGTGTTTTCCTGGAACGTAAAATACCACAAAGGATGCACCATGGAATTCGACATGAAGACAGCCAAACGCAGGCTCGAAAAAAAGATTGGTCAGTTACGGAAAAAATCCTATATCTCCGGAGAACTTATCGATCTGCTGGACGCAGTGGCCCACCTGCAGTTGGCAGCACGATCGGAGGCGCAGCTCGTGCTGCCCGCCGACAGCGATATGGCTCCGCCCGAGGCGGTCATCCAGGGGGTGCCCCTCATCGGACGCGAGGACTTTCCGCATGACGCGGCCCAGGCCGAACGGCTGCTCGGCGAATTCATCATACTGCTCAAAAAGACCGGCGGTCCTCTGGGCAACGGCGCTGCAACCGTTGAAAAGGCCATCAACTCCGGTGAGCTGTCCGTGTCCGAACTCTTCGAAAATTTCCTGGAGGATAACCACGCCTTTTTCGCGCCCTGGATCGAACGCATGCCGGACGCGCCCAAGACACTCTCCTTCCTCGCCTTTGCCGCCTTGAGTCCTTCCATTGAAGCAGCCACCGATGTGCTGAAGGAAAAACTGCCCAACACGAAGGTCCCTGCCGTGGGTTCCTGCCCCATCTGCGGCAGTCTGCCGCTGATCTCCTCCCTCGAAGAAAAGGAAGGATACCGGCACGCCACCTGCTCATTCTGCCGCCACGACTACCGCATCAAGCGCATTGCCTGCCCGGTCTGCGGCGAGGAGGATCAGAATAAGCTGACATTCTTCACCGTGGACGAAGAACCCGGTTTCAGGGTGGATGTTTGCGAATCCTGCAAGACCTATATCAAGACCATCGACTTCCGGCAGTTGGATCGCGTCGCCATGCCCGTGCTGGATGATCTGGACTCTCTGGCCCTGGACTATGTTGCTGCGGGCCAAGGATACAAGCGGGCAACCCTGTCCGCCTGGGGTTTTTAATCGGAGGCCGCCATGCCCGCCATCCATCGAGAACGCATGCCAGGTTCCCATGCCATCCCCGCCTGTCCCCCAAACGTTCCGGGGGGCTTCAAATCCCTGCTGCACAACGAGAGCAAGGCTCGCGAATATCTACTCGAACTGGCGTGGCCCACGGGCGATCCGTTCTGCCCGCGCTGCGGCCACCACCGGATATATTCCCTGTCCGGCGACCGGTTGCGTTGCGCGGGCTGCAAGTACACCTTCCAGCCTTTTTCCTGCCGCTGGATCAATAACGGCGCACTGAGTTCAAGCGAGTGGCTCCGGCTCATCTCCATGTTCGTGGACGAACATTCAGTTCACCAGATGAAAAAGGAGCTCCGTCTTTCCTACAACACGGTCTACAAAGCCCTGACAGCGATCCGCTTCGCCATCCTGGCCCACGCCATCGACGCCCGCCAGCTCATCAGCTCGGCCACGGGACTTGACTCCTATATCAAAGGGAGCCGTCTCACGGGCGGACCGCGTGACATGCGCATGGACACCATCCCGGTCTATGGCATCCTGCGGCGGGACGACCTGGTCTTCGTCGACCTGGTGCCAGGCTTCCAGGCGGAAACCCTCTTCCACTTCCACATGAATTTCCATCTCAAGCTCATCCGCACGGGCAACCTCGTGTACACCGACCGATACAAGGAATACGATGCCCTCATGTTCTGCGGCAACGAATCCCTGCCCTACGAGATCATCCGGCGCTACGACGAACCACCGCACATCGACGCGGCAAACGACGAATTCTGGGAATATGCCCGTTCCCGAATAAAACGGTTCCGAGGCATTTCCTGTCAACGCTTCCCGCTCTACATGAAGGAACTGGAATTCCGATTTAACAACCGGGGCCGCTCCATCAATGAACTGCTGGCCGCTTATTTATGTGCCCTGGTTCCATCCATGGAGTGATTTTTCGGCCCAAGCGGGAGCCGCTGGACATCGTAAAGGGTTTTATCCTAGAGTCGTACAATAGTCCCAAGCCCCAAAGGATTGCCATGCCGTCAAAAATTCTCGTCATTGACGATGAGCGCCCCACGCTCTCCATGTTCAAACTCTTTCTGGAGGCCTACGGCTACGAGGTCTTTACCGCAGATAACGGAGCCGACGGCATTGAGCTGTTCAAGGAACACACCATGCCCATTGTGCTCACGGACATCAAAATGCCCGGCATGGACGGCCTGGAGGTCCTGCAACGTATCAAGGAGATCGAACCTGCCACCGAGGTGATCATCATCACCGGGCACGGCGACATGGATCTGGCCATCAAGTCGCTCAGTCTCGACGCCACGGATTTCATCAACAAGCCCATCAAACAGGACAACCTGGACTCCGCCCTGAAGCGGGCTGAGGAGCGTCTCAGCCAGACCAGGGACGGGAAAAACGACTACCCGGTTCGAATCCGTGACAAAATTGCGGTTCTCGAAATCCGAGGTGCCGTCAACTCCGGCTCGGAAGCCCGGCTCGCGGCCGCCTTTGCCAAGGGACGCGACAAGGCGGACAAGCTGCTGCTCTCCTTTTCCCCGGACATATCCATCAACGGCGCGGGGATCGCCCTGCTGACGCAACGGTTGATCGACTGCCGTGACAATGCCGTCCCGGTCGTCCTGGCCGGACTGCCCGACAATTACAAAAGGATTCTTGGCATGGTGGGCCTCGGTTCCCTCGCCACGGTCCACGACACCGAGGACCTCGCTTTCGAGGCGCTCCGGGAGGCGACTCCGTGACACGACTCCCGCTCCTTTTTCTGATTTTGACCACCCTGCTCTGTTCCGCTGCCCTGGCCCAGCCCCCACAGGTAGGCGACACCCTGCCCGCTTTCACCATGGCCCCCCCCGCCCTGGAAAAGGACGCCCGCACTCTCGGCCTGCCGGTAAACCACCCCTTTACCCTGGCCGACCTGGGCACCCCCTACGCCCTGATCGAGATCATCGGCGTGTACTGCTCCGTCTGCCATCAACAGGCACCGGACCTGACCCGACTCTACAAACGGCTGAAAAAAACCCGTCTGGACAAGCGAATCACCCTCTTCGGCATCGCAGCCGGGGCCACGCCCATGGAAGTCGAATTCATACGCAAGAAAGAATATCCCTTCCCGATCATTCACGACACCAAATTTGAGATTTATGCTGCCCTGGCCGAGCCCAAGACCCCCTTCACCCTGATCGTGGACCGCCAGGGCAAGGTACTCTACACCCATCTTGGCATCATCCCGGACTTCAATGATTTCTTCAAAACCATACAAGAAATGGTGCAATGAGCGACTCCAGGAACACGTTTCCCGACGAGGTCGGCCCCGACTCCGAAGATACCGAACTCCGGCGTGATCCCGACCGCCAACTGTTCCATCTCAAGACCCTGTACGAAGCCTCCCGCGAACTGGCCGAGCCCGCCACACCCAAAGATATCCTCAACCTATTCCCGCTGGTGGCCATGGGCCCCCTGGGATCATCCTTCGGCTTCGTGATCCTCAAACACGAAGACCGGCTGCTGACCAAAAATGTAGGCCTGGAACAGGCCGCCCAGGAAATGCTTGAGGCTTCGGGCCACGGGTTGATCAGCAAATTCTTCCCGGACGACCAAAGTCCCCGCACCCGGCCCGTCATTCTCGCGGGACGTCATCTGTCCAACGATCCGCACCTCCCATCCGGGACCCGCGCAATAGTGGCCCTGCCCGTGGACAAGAGTTCCCACGCGGTGCTGGGCTTCGGCCCCAAAGTCAACGGCGCGGACTACGGCAACGATGAACTCGAACTGCTCGAAGGCATGACCTCCATCCTGGCCGCCGCCCTCAAAAAGGTCTGCGCCGACACCTGCATCCGAGTCCTCAACGGGCAGCTCTGCGACCGAAACCGGCGCATGATGGAAGCCCTGGCCCAGACCGAACAGGCCCGGGCACACCTCTCCACACGCGCCTTCGAGCTCCAGGCCCTGTTCGAGACCACCACGGAGCTCTCGGCCCTCAACGAACCTGACGCCATTCTTGACGCCTTCACCCTGTCCGTCATGGGCACCCTGGGGTATGCCGGAGGGTGGATCGGCCTTTACGGGCCTGGGGACAACGATGTGGCCGTGGCCTATCGCGGCACTCGGCCCGAAGACCGGGAGTGGCTGGCCTCGCCCCATGGCCGCAATGCGATTCTGGCCCAATTCGTGGCCCTCAAGGACCGCATGCCCCACGCCCACCAATGCCACCTCCTGGCTGACGAGGCAGCCTTTTCCCAACTGCCCGTTCCGACGGAAACAGGGGTCCTGTTCTGCCTGGATCACGGCTGGCGGGGTGCCATCGGCCTGTATGACCCACTGTCCGAAACGCCCCTGTCCGAGGAAAAGAAACAACTGCTCCTTTCCCTGACCACCGCCTTCATCGCCACTTTGGGCAATGCCCGACAACTGAAGATGGTCCGGGACCTCAACAGCAACCTGGCGGCCCGCAACGTGGAATTGCAAACCACGCTGAACGCACTGACCTCGGCACAGCAGGAAATAGGTCTCCTGACCGAAGCAAAGGAGAGCGTCCTTCGCATGGTCCGGGGCGAAGTGGCCCGAGTGGAGCGTGCCTCCTGGTTCGACGTCGGCCTCATTCTCCTGGCTGGGATCGTGCTCGGTTTCCTCTTCAACTCTTCCAGTCCCAGCGGTATTTCCATCGTTCCCCCATCGCTCCTGGAATCACCGCCCGCCATGGTGGACGTTTCCGAGGCCAAGCGGCTGGTCCAGGCCCAGCAGGCAGTGATCATCGATGCCCGACCAGCAGACTTCTACCGGGAGGCGCACATCAAGGGAGCGATCAACCTGCCGAAAAACCTATTCAATTTTGTCTATTCCATGAAGCTTTCCGCCTTGGACCCGGCTACGCCGCTCGTGGTCTATGGCCGCACGTTCAGCCGCCGCTACGATGAGGATGTGGCCCGCGAACTGACCCAGCTCGGGCACGAGAACGTCCGGGTCATCGAGCACGGACTGGACGAATGGAAAGCAGCCGGATACGAGGTGGAGCCATGAAGGAAAAGCTCGTAAAACTGCTCACCCATCCTTGGGTTGCCCTGGCCTTCCGCCTCTACATAGGCGGGCTATTCGTTTACGCAGCCATGTATAAAATCAACTATGTTGGCGAGTTCAGCAATACCATTGCCTCCTACCGGCTGGTGCCCTACTGGGCAGTCAACGCGCTGGCCGTGTTCATGCCGTGGACCGAAATCATCTGCGGCGTGCTGCTCATTCTCGGGGTGCGCGTCCGCTCGTCCGCCGCCATCATCATGACCATGCTGGCCGCCTTCACCATCGCCATCTTCGTCAACCTGCTCCGTGACGCGCCCATCAGTTGCGGCTGTTTCCAAACCATTGAGGACCCCATCAGTTGGTGGACCATACTCCGCGACCTCACCTGGCTCGGCATGACTCTGCACGTATACCGCTTCGACGCGGTATTCCAGGCCGACCAACTCTTTCTCGGCAAACTCGGGAGGCTCGAATCATGACCTGGCGCATCACACCGGCACTCCTTATCCTGCTTGTCCTCGCCCTGGCCGCCTGCTCCCAGGAGCAAACCCCGGTGGCCGGGACATACCGGGCCACCACCGACGGCACGGAAATAGTGCTCACCCTGAACAAGGACGGCAAGGGCACCTGGAGCACGGACCTGGATGAAATCACCTTCAAATGGACCACCCGCGCCAAGGATGAAATCTGGATTCACTCCCGTGAGGGGGGCGTGATTCAGGGAAAGATCAAGAACAGCACGCTACGGCTGTCATTGCCAGGAACAGACACCCTCATTTTCGAACGCGACTGACCCCCGAGCTGCTCTCTTCTCCGCCAATTGGTGCTAAACCGCTGTAAAGAAAATAAATTATGTCAATTTTGACATAACACAATTTGTCTTAATACAGCCGGTTACGAAAAACAGCCTATTTTCCCTCTGTGTAAAATCCGACATAAGACCTCTTTCTTTGCGCCATATTCCCCATTACGCCATAAGGGGATAACTGAAGAAATGGGAGAGGTACGCACATGCGCACATTCAACAACCACTCAGTGACTGCCACCACGGTCCCCATGCCCTTTGACGGGCTGGGACTGTCAATGGAGTCCGTCCGGGCAGCGGCCCGAGAAATGAAACCGGTCATCCGTCGAAATACCGACGACACCGGCATCTCTCTCCCCGCGCCTGTCCAACTCCGGCAGTCAGGCGGCTACTCATTGCTTGTGGCTTTGAGCCGCGAGATTCGCGGGCGCTGACGCGCTCTCAACACCAGGAGGTCGAATGCACACCAATCGAAGAAACTTCCTCAAGCTCTCCGCCGTCGCAGCCACAGCCACGGCTTTCGGCGGACTCGGGCTTGGCTGCACCCCCAAGGCGACTATCGTCGATCGGGCCGCTGCCATGTCCCCGAAATGGAGCAAACAGACCACGTCCATCTGCTGCTACTGCGCAGTGGGTTGCGGACTGGTCGTGAACACGTCCCTCAAGGACATGCGGGCCATCAATGTCGAAGGTGACCCGGATCATCCCATCAACGAAGGCTCCTTGTGCGCCAAGGGCGCATCCATCTGGCAGTTGGCCGAAAATGACCGCCGCCCGGATTCCGTCCTGTACAGAGCCCCCTATTCCGACAAGTTCCAGAAGATTTCCCTGCCCAAGGCCATGGAAATGATCGCCCAACGGGTCAAGAAAACCCGCGACGAAACCTTCACCCGAATCAATGCCAAGGGACAGACGGTCAACCGCTGCGAAGGCATCGCCTCGGTCGGTTCCGCCGCTCTCGACAACGAGGAGTGCTGGGCTTACCAGACCATGCTCCGCAGCCTCGGCCTGGTGTACATAGAGCACCAGGCACGTATCTGACACAGCGCAACTGTTGCGGCTCTGGCAGAGTCGTTCGGACGCGGCGCGATGACCAATCACTGGATCGACCTCCAGAACAGTGATTGCATTTTGATAATGGGCAGCAACGCTGCCGCAAACCATCCTATCTCTTTCAAGTGGGTGACCAAGGCGCAGGAAAAAGGCGCGACCGTAATCCACGTTGATCCTCGCTTCACCAAGACGTCGACCAAGGCCGACATCTATGCAAGCATCCGTTCCGGTGCTGATATCGCCGTACTCGGCGGCATGATCAAATACATCCTGGACAACGACCTGATCTTCAAGGATTACGTGGTCGACTATACCAACGCTTCCTTCATCATCGGCGACAAATACACGTTCGATGACGGCATCTTTGCCGGGTACAATCCCGAAACCAAGTCCTACGACAAGTCCCAATGGGCCTTTGCCATGGACGAGAACGGGAATCCGAAGAAGGACCCGACCCTGCAGGATCCGCGTTGCGTGTACCAGATGCTCAAAAAGCATTACGCACGCTACGACATGGACAAGGTCGTCTCCATCTCCGGCATGAAGAAAGACGATCTGATCAAACTGTACGAGACCTACACGGCAACGGGTACCGGCAAGAAGGCCGGCACCATCATGTACGCCATGGGCTGGACCCAGCACACTGTGGGTGTGCAGAACATCCGCTCCATGGCCATGATCCAGCTGCTGCTGGGCAACATTGGCATAGCCGGTGGTGGCGTCAACGCCCTGCGCGGCGAATCCAACGTCCAGGGCTCCACGGACCACTGTCTGCTCTTCCACATTCTGCCCGGCTACCTGAAGACGCCTCAGGCGTCCCAGCCGACCCTTGCCGATTACAATGCGGCCTACACACCCAAGTCCAATGATCCGAAATCCGCCAACTGGTGGCAGAACTACCCGAAATATTCCGCCTCCCTTATCAAGTCCATGTGGCAGGACGACACCCCTGAGGTCGCCTACAACTACCTGCCCAGGCTCGACTCGGCCAAGGCCACCGAATATTCCTGGCTGGCACTCTTCGACAAGATGAGTGAAGGCAAGTTCAAGGGATTGTTCGCCTGGGGCATGAACCCGGCCTGTTCGGGTGCCAACTCCAACAAGACCAGAAAGGCTCTGGGAGAACTCGACTGGTTGGTCAACGTCAACATCTTCCCCAATGAAACCGGCTGGTTCTGGGAAGGCCCCGGCATGGACCCCAAGTCCATCAAGACCGAAGTCTTCTTCCTGCCCTGTGCGGTCTCCATTGAGAAGGAAGGCTCCATAACCAACTCCGGCCGCTGGATGCAGTGGCGCTACAAGGGACCGGATGCGCCCCACGGCCTCAAGCCGGACGGCGACCTCATGTACGAGCTGATGAAGGAAATTCGTCACCTGTACGAAAAGGAAGGCGGCGTCTATTCCGATCCCATCACCCGACTGACCTGGGACGGCATCGCCACCGACGGCGTGTTCGACCCGCACAAGACGGCCAAGTTGATCAACGGGTTCTTCACCCGCGACGTGACCATCAAGGACAAGGTCTACAAAAAGGGGACGCAGGTTCCCAGCTTTGCCTTCCTCCAGGCCGACGGCTCCACGGCCTCGGGCAACTGGCTGTATGCCAACTCCTACACGGAAAAGGGCAACATGGCCGCCCGTCGCAGCTTGGCTCAGACCCCGGAACAGGCGAATATCGGTCTCTATCCGAACTTCTCCTGGTGCTGGCCGGTCAACCGCCGCATCCTGTACAACCGTGCGTCCGTCGATCTCCAGGGCAACCCCTGGAACCCGGACAAGGCGGTCATCAAGTGGACCGGCCCCAAGACCAAGTGGACGGGCGACGTGCCCGACGGCGGCTGGGCTCCGGGAACCAAGTACGCATTCATCATGCGCAAGCACGGCTTCGGCCAACTGTTCGGCCCCGGCCGCGCGGACGGTCCGCTGCCCGAATACTACGAACCGCTGGAATGCCCGGTCAAGGCGCATCCCTTCTCCGGCACCCTGCACAATCCCACGGCCCTTTCGTTCGCTGACGAAACCAAGGCCGTGTGTGATCCCAAATACCCGCTCATCGGTACCACCTACCGTGTCACCGAGCACTGGCAGACCGGTCTCATGACCAGAAACTGCGACTGGCTCACCGAATGTGAACCTCAGGTGTTCGTTGAGATGAGTGAAGAACTGGCTCAGCTCAAGGGCTTCAAGAACGGCGAAAAGGTCCAGGTCGAATCGGTCCGTGGCTCCATGTGGGGCCATAGCCATCGTCACCAAACGGATCAAGCCGTTCATGGTCGAAGGCTCCATCGTCCATCAGGTGGGTCTGCCCTGGCACTTTGGCTGGACATGGCCGAAGGACGGCGGCGATTCCGCCAACCTTCTGACCCCGTCCGTTGGTGATCCTAACACCGGCATCCCTGAAACCAAGGCCTTCATGGTCAACGTCGTCAAGACGTATTAAGGAGGAATGACATGACTAAGACATTCTTCATCGACCTGACCAAGTGTACTTGCCTGCCGCGGTTGCCAGGTTGCCTGTAAGCAATGGAAAAAACTCCCTGCCGAGAAGACCCAGAACTGGGGTTCCCACCAGAACCCCAAGGACCTCTCCGGCATCACCCTCAAGCTGGTCCGCTTCAATGAAATTGAAGAAGACGGCAAGCTCGACTGGCTGTTCTTCCCGGAACAGTGCCGTCACTGTGTGGAGCCGCCGTGTCTGGACGCCATGACCGTGCCCGGTTCCATCGTGCACGATCAGGAAACCGGGGCCGTGATCTACACCGAGTTGACCGCAAAGGAAAAGGACAAGGAAGCGTTCGCGAATTCCTGCCCTTACAATATCCCGCGCATCAACCAGGAAACAGGCCAGGTGGTCAAGTGCGACATGTGCATCGACCGCGTGCGTGTCGGCATGTTGCCTGCCTGCGTCCAGACCTGCCCCACCGGGGCCATGAACTTCGGTGACCGTGACGACATGCTGGCCCTGGCCGAAAAGTCCCTTGCCAAGGCGCAAAAGAAGTACCCCAACGCGGAACTCATCGACGCCGATGACGTGCGCGTGGTCTACCTGGTGCAAAAAGACTCGGCCAGCTACTACGAGTACCTGTCCGCCGATGCGTCTCCCATCAAGAAGGGTCCGCTCTCCAGGAAGCAATTCCTGGCCAAGCTGGCCAGTCCCGATCAAACGCATGCGTAGCTAAGATCGCAACCCTCCGGCGCGGGCCGTATGGTCCGCGCCGGATTCACTCCGAGAACACCTCCGTAGCGCCTAGCGTGCGGAGTTTCCCGACCCCGGTGTTTGCTATGCGCCGGGGTCAATTCATCCGGCCCGCAACAAAATTTCGAGCCAGAAAGACAGACAGGACTTGTCTTTTCATAACCGAGAAAGTAACATTCTAATCATATAACGATATAATGCCGCGCCAACCACGGAGTCCCTTTTTGCGAAGCTTCACATGGACCACACTCTTCCTCTGCCTGGCCCTGCTGCTGGCCGGTTGTGATTCACGTGACAATTCCACGTCCACGGAACAGCTTACCCCTGGGGTCAGCGACACCGAGATTCGGCTGGGATCTTCCCTGGCCCTGACCGGCCATGCGGGCTATCTCGGCACCCAAACCCTGCGCGGAGCCGAGGCATACATCCGCCACGTCAACGACTCAGGCGGCGTGCACGGCAGGAAGATCACCATCGTGGCCCACGACGATTCCTATGATCCACCCAAATGTCTGGCCAACACCCAGCGATTCATCATCGACAACGACGTACTTGCCCCTGTTCTGCTATGTGGGTACGCCGACCACCGTCAAGGTGCTCCCCCTGGTGGAGGAAGCACGCATCCCACTCGTGGGGATGTTCACGGGTGCCAACGCCTTGCGCCAGCCCTTCAACCGCTATGTGGTCAATATCCGGCCCTCCTACTACCAGGAAACCAAGGCCGCAGTAACCCATCTGGTGGCCGATCTCGATCTGAAACGAATTGCTGTCTTCTACCAATACGACGCCTACGGATTTGATGGACTCATCGGCACCGAACTGGCGCTCAAGGAGTTCCACCTGGAGCCCATAGCCCGTGGTTCCTACATCCGAGGCACCCAAAATGTTGCCGAAGGGCTGGAAAAGATCCGCCGGTCTGGAGCCCAGGCCGTAGTCATGATCGGCACTTACGACGCATGTGCCCGGTTCATCAACCTGGCCCGCAACAAACAATACAACCCGGTCTTCTACACCGTTTCCTTTGTGGGCGCGGAGGAACTGGCTCGCCGGATTACCAACAGCGATGGGGCCAATGTGCTCATGTCCCAGGTGGTGCCGCCGCCTGCCTCGGCCTCCAACGGGCTTGGACGCAGCTTCGCAATACGTCACCCCAACTGGCACGCTACTACCCGAACGACACGCCCCAGCTTCGTCGGCCTGGAAGGATTCCTCAATGCCGCGCATCATGGTGGAAGGACTCAAGATAGCGGGCCGCAACCTGACACGCGAAGGGCTTATCAACGCCATCGAATCCATCCGCGACTTTTCACTCGGTCCCGGCATGTCCATCATCTACGGCCCGAACGATCGGCAAGGGCTTGACACCATCTACTTCACCCGGCTCAGCCACGGACGGTTCATGCCCTTTAACGACTGGCATGGACTTCGCAAAAACATGGGAACCTCGCAATGACCCTTGGCGGAAAACTCCTGGCGAAACTCACCCGCATTGGCCTGCGCGAAAAACTCCTCTTCTCCATGCTGGCCGCCGTGCTCTTCATCAGCGTAGCCATTGCGCTCGTCTCCCGCTACATCCTTGTCAATTCCCTGACCCACGAGCTGGAAATGCGCGGCATGGCCATCGCCCATTCCGTGGCCGAGCGTGGCGGCTCCTACATCCTGGACGACGATGTACCGCAAATCCTGACCCTGATCTTCGACGAAACGCGCCTGCGCCAACGCAAGCACCTCGTCTCCTACATCTTCATAGAGGACCAGCAGGGAAATATCCTGGCCCACACCCTTACCCACAACCTGCCGACCAATCTGCTGGGCAACAACATCCCGCCCGGCGAACAGGAATCCGTCAAGCTGGTCTCGCTGGACGGTCAGGAAATCTACGACCTGGCAGCGGCCATCAATGAAGGCCTCTACCGCATCGGCACGGTTTCACGTAGGTCTCAACAAAAGCCACATCGACGCCCTGGTGGCCAAGCTCCGCGTGGCCTTCCTCGGCTTCATTTCAGCCGTCATCATCATCACCATGGTCATCAGTTCCTGGTTGTCAAAATACATCACCAAACCGGTTTCCGACCTGACGCGCCTGTCTGACGAAATCAGCCGGGGCAACTTCGACATCCCCCTTCAGATAGGTCCGGACGAAGACTGGGACCCGTCCCATTGTCCGGCCTTCATCAACACGGATCTGCCCTGCTGGCACTTCGACCAGTCCCGAAGCGGCCGAAACGCCTACCGAAGCGTACCGCAAGTGCGCGGATTGCGCCTTCTACCGCAAGCATGAAGGTGGCGACGAAGTGGTTCAGCCTCGGCGACTCTTTCAGAAACATGGTCTGGTCCATCAAACTTTACCGCCGTCGGCTGCGAGAATCCGAAGAAAAATACCGTTCCCTGTTCGACTCCGGGCCGGACCCCATCTTCGTGGTCGACTGCGACACAGGAGAAATCCGCGATGCCAACCCACGCTCTGTGGAATTATACGGCTACGCCAAGGAGCAACTCCGAAGCATGCGGTTCCTGGACCTGGGGCCAGAGCACAATTTGGAATGCCTGAACTATTTCAACGACGGCGGCTCGGGCTGCGTGTATTTCCCCAAGCTGCTCCATTACAAGCAGGGTGGCGAACCCTTTTTCGTGAATATGCATGCCTGCCCCATCTCCTACCGGGGACGGCACGCCATCATCATCGCGGTCACCGATATCACCGAGCTTATCGAAAAGGACGCCCAACTCATCCAGGCCGGAAAGATGAAATCCCTCGGTGAGATGTCTGCGGGCGTGGCCCACGAAATCAACCAGCCCCTCAACGCCATCAAGATGGGCAGCGAATTCCTGGCCATGATGGAAGAAGAAAGCATAAAGGTGCCCAAAGAGCACTTTCTGGAAGTAGTCCGGGAAATTTCCACCCAGGTGGACCGCGCCGCCGAGATCATCAACACCCTGCGCTCGTTCAGTCGCAAGTCGGATCTCATCGAGGAACAGGTCAATCTCAACCAGCCGATCAAGGCAGTCCTGTCCATGGTCAGGCGGCAGTTCGAACTGGACAACATCCGCTTCGATCTGGACTTGAACGACGACCTGCCTGCGATCCTGGCCCACTCCAACCGCTTGCAACAGGTGGTCTTCAACCTCGTGACCAACGCCCGCGACGCGCTCAACGACGCCTCTTCCCCCCAGGACAAGGGAAGCGACCGCCGCATCCTCATCCGCACCGGCAGAGAGGAAAACCTGGTCTTCGCTGAAGTCGAGGATACGGGCGCGGGCATCGAGCAGGAGGACCTGAACAAGGTCTTCGAGCCATTTTTCACTACCAAAGAGGCGGGCCAAGGCATGGGATTGGGCCTCGCCATCACCTACGGCATTGTCAAGGATTACGGCGGAGAGATCCGCATTCACAGTGAAAAAAACAAAGGCACCGTATTCCGCATGGAATTTCCGGCCGCCTGGACCCGAGGAGGGGCCAAGGCATGATTAAGGAAAAAGTGCTGGTCATAGACGACGAACGCCCCACACTCAAGATGTTCTCCCTGCTGCTCTCAGCCTATGGCTATGATATATTCACGGCTGAAAACGGCCAGGACGGCCTTGAACTCTTCAAAAAGGAGTCTCCGGGTCTGGTCCTGACCGATATCAAGATGCCCGTCATGGACGGTATCGAAGTGCTCAAGGCAATCAAGAAAATCAATCCACAGACCGAAGTCATTGTCATCACCGGCCACGGTGACATGGACTTGGCCATCCAGGCCCTGAACCTCGACGCCACGGATTTCATCAACAAGCCCCTCCAGCGCGAAGCCCTGGAACAGGCTCTGAAACGGGCCAGTCAACGGCTGGCCATCGCCAAGAACGAAGAAGGTCAGGTGGCGCTTGAAAAACGAGCTGCCGCAGTAGTCATTGGTGTGCGCGGCAATGTATCCGCCCACACCCATCCCCTCCATCTCTCCGAGGCCTTCACTAGGGCCGAGGGTATGGGCAAGGGCCTGATACTGCTGGACTTCGAGGAAAATGCATCTATCAACGGCGCGGGTATCGCCGGCCTGACCGAACTGCTGGAGGCGTACCGCGACCGTGGCATTCATATCGTGCTGGCCGGGCTTTCCAGCAACTTCAGGGCCGTATTCGAGACCGTAGGCATTACCCGGCTGGCAGAAATTTTCGACAACAGGGAAGAGGCACTGGCCTCGCAGTGATCCCCTATCTGGCGAGCTTGCCGATCTCGCCCATCAACACGCCCAGATCCGGCCGCCGATTGATGTCGTGAACATCAATGAAGCGGATGACCCCTTGCCCGTCGATGACGAACAAGGCCCGCTCCGCCATGCCGTCCGAACGGAGAATCCCGTACCGGTCGGCCACTCCTCCGTGAGGCCAGAAATCGGACAACACCGGAAAACCGAGGCCGCCCATGGCATCGACCCAGGCATGCTGGGTAGGCGTGTTATCCACACTGATTCCGATAAGCTGCGCCTTGTTCGCCCGAAACAGCTCCAGGGCGAGGTTGTACCCCGGCCACTGGTCCGAGCAGACCGGAGTCCACGCCGCCGGAACAAAGGAAAGTACCACCATTTTGCCAAGAAAATCGCTCAGGGCGGACGTGGTTCCCTTCCAGTGATGGCAACTCGAAATCGGGCGCGGGATCACCCACCTTCACCTTGAGCGACGAGTCCACAGGCTTGAGCTTGCCCGTATCATAGATGGTCAGGTGACCGGCCCAGGCCGAAACCGTCCACAGACAAACAAAAAGTACTGTCACAAAAAATCGTATCATCATGCCTGCTCCTAGCGGGACGTCAAATCATTGAGAAGCGCAAAGAGGGCCCGCCCGTCTTTGATTTCCCCTTGGTGATGGTAAAGGATGGTCATGCCCCCTTCACATCCACCAAGTAGAACGCGGGAGTGCCCACCTCACCAAGCGCCTCGTGATAGGCATAGCTGGGATCCTCGAAAAGCGGAAAGGGAACCTCGAATTTCTTGCGGTAGAAATCCACTTCAAAAGGCGTATTGCCCACGCCGATGCCGAGAAAACGAACCCGTTTGCCCAGCGCGGACGCGACCACCTTCTTGTAGAGCGCATTGACCGACGGCGCGTCACGCTGGCAGATGGGACAATACATGCTGAACACTTCCACAAAGAGATACTCTGCCTTGACCGATGACGGGCTGATTGCCGTGCCTGACGGGGAAAGATACGCCGTCTGCTCCGGCGTCAACGTCCCTGTAAGCGGCAGGTCGGGAAAGGGGGGCGCCCCCTGGGCCGGAGTGACAATCAGAAGAAAAAAAAGGGGTAAAATGGCTAACAGTCGCTGCATGTATCTCTCCATAAAAAATATGAAAGGCGATCCCGCCCAAAAGAAGGATCGCCGCACGGTCGATACCGCCTATGTCAATTTCTTGCGGCCACACTCGCCCTGGTATGGGCCAGGATCTCGGCAAAAAAAGCGTCCTTGTTGTCAAAGGCCCCCTCGCGGGAGAACAGGGTTTCAAGCTGCCCCGGACCGGCCACACGGACCAGAAAGAAATATGGCGTGCTCACATCGCCCAACCCCTTGTGCATCACATAGTCCTGGTCGGCGATGAGCGGAAACGGTACGTTGAACTGTGCCCGCCAAAATTCGGTCTCACGGACGGAATTACCCGCCGCCAGACCGAGGAACTTTATCCGGCCTTCAAGCCCCAGGACCGCGATCTTCTCGTACATCTCATTGAGATCGGGGGCATCGCGCTGGCAGGGACCGCAGTACAGGTTGAAGACGTTAACTAGAAGGAATTCCGTCTTGACGTCGGAAAATCGAAAAAGGGAAACCGAATCACTTAATCCCAGGTACTCTGCGTGTTCGGCGGAGAACGTGACCGGCATCTGGAAGTCCGGCAGACCCGGCCCCGCCTTGGCCGGAACGGCAAAGACCACCCCCGCTACAAGCAGGACGGCCAGGATACGTAACACGCGCTTCATTCTTACTCCGACGGATAGCGAAAAACCCTCGATAAACCCAGTTCTCCTCTTTAAGAATGCAGCACTTGCCCCCGTCGGACAAAAAAAAGGATCATTGTCTTGATTTGGCACAGAGCGACACCAAACACCGCACCAACCTGACAAAACAACACGCTCGAAATACCACCCTGTTGCGAGTGCCGCAAATAGCATCAATGTTCATTTTTGAACGTTAAATCACATTTTTGTTATATTTCTTTATTTGCCACAACACTCTAACCAACCGATAAAAAAAGAAAAACTGTATTTATTTCGTCTGGCACCATGCTTGCTTTACCCCGGCATGCTCCAAACCGTAAACGGAATGAAACACTGCGCACTTCTGGCCATCTGCCAAGCCATCGACAAGGCCATCGACCTGAAATCGGCCCTGGAGGGTGTGTTGCGCATCATGTCCGAACAGCTTTCCATGCAACGGGCCACGGTGACGCTGTACGACCCCACGAACGGCCAGTTGTCCATCAACGCTTCCTACGGATTGACCCCCGAGGAAAAGCAGCGCGGCGTCTACCGATTGGACGAAGGCGTCACCGGACGCATCTTCCAGACCGGCGAACCGTACTATGTGCCGGACATCGACAAAGAGCCGCTTTTCCTGGACAAGACCGGGGCGAGGCGCATCCAGCGCGTCATGATCTCGTTCATCGGGGTGCCCATCATCCTGCATGGCGACCCCATCGGCGTGCTCAATGTGGACCGGCTGTTCGAGAATGAGGTCGCCTTTGAGGAGGATATCGATTTTCTCAAGGTCGTGTCCACGCTCATCGGCCAGTTCATCAGCCTCAACGAAAAGATCATGGAACGGGAGGCGGTGCTCAAACGGGAAAACACCTCGCTCAAGTACCAGATATCCAAGAACACCAAGGGACCGTATATCGTCGGCCAGAGCCAGACCATGGTCGAAGTGCAGCGGCAGATGGAAAAGGTCTCCCCCACCCGAGCCACGGTCCTGCTGCTGGGCGAATCCGGCGTGGGCAAGACGCTCATCGCCCGCATCATCCACGAGCTTTCGGAGAGAAAGAAATACCCGTTTATCAAGGTCAACTGTGCGGCCATCCCGGAGAATCTGCTGGAATCCGAGCTGTTCGGCCATGAGAAAGGCGCCTTCACCGGGGCCACAGGGTCGCGTCCCGGCCGTTTCGAGGAGGCGGACAGCGGCACCATCTTTCTGGACGAGATCGGCGAATTGCCCATGGGATTGCAGGCCAAGCTGCTCCGGGTCATCCAGGACAAGGAACTCGAACGGCTGGGCAACAACCGCACCCGGCACATCGATGTCCGCATCCTGGCCGCCACCAACCGCGACCTCGGTGATCTGGTCGAGCACGGCAAATTCCGCCTGGACCTCTACTACCGGCTCAACGTCTTTCCCATCCATGTCCCCGCCCTGCGGGAGCGCAAGGAGGACATCACCGGCCTGCTCAATCACTTCCTTCAAAAAATGGCCGACGACTATGGCCGCTCCATGCATTTCACGCCCACGGCCCTGGACGCGCTCATCCGCTACGACTGGCCCGGCAACGTCCGTGAAATGCAAAACCTCATCGAGCGACTGGTCATCATGTCGGACACCGACCGCATCAGCCTCGAATTTCTCAAGTCGTACCTGGCACCCGGCCAGTCAGCCGCCGTGCAGGAAGTGATCAACACCTCCGCCCCCACACACCACGCCTCGCTCAAAGAGGTGGAGCGCAACGAAATCATGGCCTCCCTTGAACGAAATGACTGGTTGCAGTACAAGGCCGCCGAGTCCCTCGGCCTGACCGCCCGCCAGATGGGCTACCGGGTCAAGCGATACAATCTGGAATCCATGATTGCCGAAGGCCGGGCCCACCTGCGCCGCAGGAAAAAAGAACACTCGTAAATTTCCCGAACCTCCACCCCACACGCAGGCAGGCTCCGTCAATACACCAATTGGCGGGGCCTGCCTCTGTCCGGAACAGGGTCCGCCCCCGTCTCCCGATCGAAAAAACCCCCTGCCGGCAGGTGTCGGCAGGGGGTTTCCTCTATTTGACTTGAAATCTCTACTCGACCGGACCGAGTGTCCTGACCGAAGCGATCTTCTCCCAATCATAGTAGGTATTGAGGGATATGCCGTCCTTGACGCAGGTCACGCGCACGAATTCCTCGCCCAGAAACAAGGTGGCCGCAGCATATACCTCCCCCTCGTTGACCTGAATCTTGACGTCTTTCCTGAGCTTTCGAGACATGGTCCCCTGCACGGGTTTGGACGCGTACTCAAACACTTTTTCCAATGTCGCCTTGTTCATGATCTTTCTCTCCTGTTGTTTTCCGCAATTATCCGCCACTAGACAAAAATATTCGCAATCCATCGCTCTCTCCGCCAGCCCACACCCCCGACCCGGTCGCCGTGCCAGCGAGGCGGAATGGTCCGAGCGCAAGGCGCAAGCGAATCTCGGGACCGCCGCGCAGTCCCCCTGCGCAAGGGTCCGAGATTCGCGCAGCAACAAAAAATTCAATCCATCTCTCTCCGCCAGCCCGCACCCCGACCCGGCCGCCGCGCTAGCGAGGCGGAATGGTCCGAGTGCAAGGCGCAAGCGAAGCTCGGGACCGCCGCGCAGTCCCCCTGCGCAAGGGTCCGAGCTTCGCGCAGCAACGAAGCAATCGGACCATTCCGCCCGCTAGCCGCAGCCGTTGCCGGTTCCGGCGCATGCCCCGGCAATGCCGCCGCGTCGGCCCTTGAGAACACGCAAATCACCGCCACCGTATACGACTGCGAGTGCGTCCCGTATCAAGCCGTCCACCACATGGGGGGTGACGCCGTGCTCTTCCAGGAGCAGTCGCGGCGTCTCGCCCACAGCGGCACAGAGCACGGCCCGACAGTCCTTGAACGTTGCGGCCAGATCAATCCACCGCTGGGGGCCGCACCCCGCATTGGGGGCCGGACGTTCACCGACCATGCGGTAGCCGCCGGTTTCGGATTCTCCCCATATCTGAAAGGACTTTGCCTCGCCCAAATGCTGATTGACGAGCACGCCCTCGCGACTGGCAACGGCGACAAAGGGGCGTGCCATCTCCACTTCCAAGGGCTTGAGTTTGGAGCACGCCTGAAGCGTGCCGCACAGGGCAGCGGACTGGTCGTCGCTGAGCAGGCCAACCGCATCGGCGCGGCACCGCTTGCAATGGGTCATCTGGTTGATGACTTTGCCCGCTTCCTTGCGCAGGGGCAGTATGGTCTCGCGCCCCGGTTCGGGCAGGTGGGCAAACGGCGTGTCCTGCGTGGGCTTGATCGGGATCATGTTCTGAATATCAGCGCCCAATTTGGCACAGACCTTGGCCACTTCCACGATATGATGCTCGTTGATGCCGGGGAGGACGATGGAGTTGATCTTGACGATGATGCCGCGTTCCTTGAGTCCCTTGATGGCCGCAAGCTGCCGCTCAAGCAGGAGTTTTGCGCCCTGTTCTCCCCGGTAGACCACGTTGCCGTCCTTGACCCAGGCGTAAATTTTTGCGCCAATGACCGGATCGACTGCCGAAATGGTGATGGTCACGTGGGACACACCAAGCTCGGCGATGTCGTCGAGATACGGCAGGAGGCCCATGCCGTTGCTCGACAGGCAGAACAGCAAATGCGGGTGCTTCTTGTTGAGCAGACGCATGGTTTCAAGCGTCTCGGCCGGGTTGGCGAACGGATCGCCGGGACCGGCAATACCCGCCACCGTGATGCGCGGTTCCTTTTCCAGAACCTTTTCCATGTACTCGGCAGCCTGGAAGGGCTTGAGCACGCCGCTGGTCACACCGGGACGGGACTCGTTCACACAGTCGTATTTGCGATTGCAGTAGTTGCACTGAATGTTGCACTTGGGAGCTACGGGCAGATGAACGCGGCCGCAGGAGCCTGCCGAGGCCTTGTTGAAGCAGGGATGTCTGGTAGTGTCCTTGTTCATGATATTCTCCTGTTTTCCTCATTTTTTTTAGATATATCCGTAGCCGATGGACGAATCGGCCTGCTTCTTTTCGATGACCGTGTTGACCACGCGGTCGAACAGGTTCAGCGTGCCCTTGTAGCCGAGGGTGTGGATGCGCTGGCCGCCGAACCGATCGTGAATGGGGAAGCCCACGCGGATGAGGGGCACGTTCCACTCTTTGGCGTACTTGTAGCCCTTGGAGTGGCCGATGAGCAGGTCCGGCCTGAGGTCTGCGGCCTCCTCCGAGATGTCATGGAAATCAACGCCCTCACGCACTTCGGGAGCCATGCGGGCCACGCCGTCCGTGACCTTGGCAATGGCCTCGGGAAGCCCCTTGCGACGGGCACCGGTCCCGGCCAGGACCACGTCCACGCCGATCTCGGCCAGGAAGGCGCAAAGCCCGACAACGAGGTCTTCCTCGCCGTAGACAACGGCCCGCTTGCCGAAGATGTACTTGTGTCCGTCCACATAGGCGTCGATGAGGCGGCCGCGCTCCAGTTCGTAGCGACGGGGCATGCTCTTGCCGGTCAGTTCCTCCAGCGCCTCCATGAACCGGTCCGATTCACGCAGTCCCATGGGCAGACCGATACGGCGATTGGTCACGCCAAAGGCCTTTTCCAGGCTGGTGCCTCCCGTTTCCTTGGGCAGACAGCGGCCGAATTCGATGGTGCCGCAAGAGCCGGACATTTCCTTGATATGCTTGATGGGAGTACCGCCCGAGGGAATCTTGACGTAATCTTCCAGGGCCGGGCCATCCAGGGTTTCGGAGATGTCGGGCAGGATGGTGGCCTCGATGCCGAAATCGCGGCAGATGTCGTGGAGATGCCGGATGTCCTCGCAGGAAACCATGTTGGGCAGAATGTTCACCCGTCCGGTATCCTCGCACTTTTCCACGCAGAGCTGCTCCACCAGGGAGCGGACCGCACCGTGCCAGCCGTCGAGGTGCGTGCCGTTGTAGCTGGGCGTGGAGACATGCACGACATCCGGCAGATTCAGATCGCCGAACTCGGCATGGAACTCATTGAGAATTCTGGGCACGTCGTCGCCGATGGTCTCGGTCAGGCAGGTGGTGGCCACACCGACCAGCTCCGGCTCGTATTTCTTCATGACATTGAGGATGCCCTTCTTGAGATTCGGGCCGCCGCCGTAAATGGCGTTCTTCTCACCCAGGGCCGAGGACGCAATGTCCACGGGTTCGCGGAAGTGTGAGATGATGTAGCGCCGCATATAGGTGGCACATCCCTGGGAGCCGTGCAGAAAGGGAACCGCCCCCTCCACCCCACGGAAGGCCAGGGAAGCGCCGAGCGGCGTGCAGAGCTTGCAGGCATTGGTGGTGGAAACATAGTTGGGCCTGGCGGCCATCTTCAAATCCTTACTCATTGACGGCCTCCTTGGTGTCGGCGGATACGCGGTTGGCGCGGCGCGGCGTGAACTGCCACACCGGGGACATGGCCGAGGAATGGATCTCGCGGGCAAAGTTGAGCATGCCCACGAACCCTTCCAGGGCTTCCTTGCGCTCGTGGTTGTGGTCGCAAAACCCCACGCCGAGCTTGAAGGCGATGGGCCGCTCCTTGACGCCGCCCACGAACACGTCCACATCCTTTTCCTTGATGAAATGCGAGAGTTCCAGGGGGTTGGCATCGTCGATAATGACCGTGCCGGGATCGGTGATCTGTTCCAGCTCGGCATAGTCTTCCTTGGTGCCGGTCTGGGAGCCGACCATGACCACCTCCATGCCCAAATACCGGAACGCCTTGACCAGGGAGAAGGCCTTGAACGAGCCGCCCACGTACATGGCAACCCGCTTGCCTTCGAGGTCCTTGCGGTAACGGGCCAGCTCCGGCATGAGCACTTCCAGTTCCTCGCGCACGAGCTTCTGGGTCCGCTCCACGATGCCGGGGTCCTTGTCCTTGAAAAAGTCGGCCACCTTATAGAGAGAGTCGGCCATGTCCTCGATGCCGAGGTAGGAAACGCGCTCGTAAGGGATGCCGTATTCCTCTTCCATCATCTTGCCCAAGTCGAGGGTCGCGCCCGAACACTGGATCAGATTCAAGGCCGCTCCGTGACACCGGGCAACGTCCCTGACCCGACCGTCACCCGTGACGTTGGCCACGACCTGAACACCCATCTTTTCGAAGTACTCGCGGATGATCCAAATCTCGCCAGCGATATTGAACTCGCCGAAAATATTAACGGAAACCGGCGAGATGTCCGAAGTGTCACCCGAGCCGATGAGCCGGAACATGGCCTTGCACGCGGCCAGATACCCGGCCCGCTTGCTGCCCTTGAATCCTTCGGACTGGACCGGCAGGACCGGAATGCCCTTTTTCTCACTCATCTTGCGGCAGACCGCCTCGATATCGTCGCCGATGATACCCACGATACAGGTGGAATAGATGAAGGCGGCCTTGGGATGGTGACGATCAATCAGCTCGTCCAGGGCGGCTTCGAGCTTCTTTTCACCGCCGAAAATGACGTCGATTTCCTGAATGTCCGTGGAAAAACACATCCGGTGCAGTTCCGGGCCGCTGGAGAGCGCGCCTCGGATGTCCCAGGTGTAGACCGCGCAGCCGATGGGTCCGTGCACCAGGTGCAAGGCATCGGCGATGGGATACAGCACCACGCGGGAGCCGCAGAACACGCAGGCCCGCTGACTGACCGCTCCGGCCAGGGATTCCCGGTTGCAGGCCATGTCGATTGCGCCATCGCCGCTCAGGTGGATCTGATCCTTTCTTTCTTCCAGTATGGTACTACTCATGTCTTCCCCTATGCGTTGTATTCCGATGGATTACCGTCGATTTCTCAGGCAGATGAGATTGGTCTTTTCCCAGCCGAGACAAGCGTAAAAGCCAAGGGCCGATTCATTGTTCCTGTCGGCCAGGAGTTGCAGCCTGCCCGCTTGATTTTCCCGCGCCCATGCGCCGAGGGCATCCAGGAGCTTCTCTCCGATGCCCTGGCCCCGCCGATCCTCTCGGACGACCATGTCCTCAACGAGAACGGCGGGACCGCCTTCAGCCGTGGAAATCGTCAACTGCCCCGAACACATGCCGACCACAGTCCCGTCGGCGGCTTCGGCGACCAGGATGCGTCCCCGACCATTGTTCAGCATCATTTTAAGGCCGCACCGCTGCCGCTCTCCGTCAACGGCAAAGTCTTCCTCAAGGGAAAACAGGGCCGCAAGGAGAGCTGCGAGGGTTTCCAGATCCTCATGGGTCGCGGGGCGGACGATCACGGCTTCAGGCATCGGACCTCTCCCATTCCTTACAGGGCGTAGGCGGCGCACTGCTCGCCATCTTGCAGGGCGTCCAATATCTCGTCGATGGCCTCTTCCGAATCCACGCCCTTGAACCAGAAATTATCGGGCTGAATGACGATGATCGGACCGTTCTCACACTGCTTGAGGCAGGTGGAGGCCACGACCAGCGCGTCCAGACCGCGATCCAAAGTTTCCTCTTCGATATATTGCAGAAAACCGTCAGTCTGCTTGTGGCAGATGCCCTTGGGGTCTCCCCCGGCGCGGAAGGACTGACAGCAGATGATCATTCTCTCGGGTACAGCCATTACATTCTCCTCATTGTATACGGTTTTACTTCTTGCACTTGTTGCCTTTCTTGCCACCGCCGTAGAGGATGTCCACGGTGGGGGCTATCTCGCCGTCGGTGATGAAAACGACCAGCCCACTATGGCTAAGCACTTCACGAGGGCTCTGACCGGCACTGGCCGTCAGGAGCACGAAACAATCAGACAGCAGCGAGGCGAGCTGCTCCCATCGGGCCGACCCGGAACCGGGCTTGGGAGCCTCGCGGGTTTCCAGCAGGCAAGCCAGCCCGTCATCACGCGGGCCGTAAACGAGCACCTTGGCCGCGTGGCCCAGGTGGAGGTCCACATCCATGCCGCCGGTGCTGACCACGGCCACATTGGGGCGTTCCCTGGTGGGTCGGGGCAAGGCAATGGCGGCGGCTTTACGGGCCTCGGCCCTGTCCAGGCCGATCAGGGCTTCCCCGCACTCTTCCCAGGCGGGCATGAGGTTGATGTGCCGGGCGGCCCGATCGCGGACCGTCTCCAGCAGATCCATGTCCGGCGTGGCCGGGAATTCCCCGCTCTCCTCACCGGGCCAGAACGGAACCACAGCCATGATGTCCGCGCCCAGGGCGGCCATGCTTGAGGCAATGGCTTCCACATGGTCCGCGTTGTAGCCGGGGTAGACCGTGGTATTGATCTTCACGACCACTCCCGCCTTCTTGAAAGCGGTCACGGCCTTGGCCTGTTCGTTCATGAGCATCCTGGCCGCCTCGGCCAGGGGCAGGGTCTTGGTGGACGGACGTATCCAGGCATACATTCTTTCCGCGATTTCGGGGTCCACGGCATCCACCAGCAGGGTGATGTGGGAAAGACCGATCTTTTTCAGTTCCTTGGCATACTGATCCGCGCCCAAACCCACCGTGGTCAGACACAGGGGAATTTCGGGATGTCTGCCACGCACCCTGCGCAAGGTACGGAGGGTCAAATCGGGCACGGCCATGGGGTCGCCGGGGCCGGTGATGCCCACAATCCCGATGTCACTGCCGTCGGCCAGAATCCGCTCCAGCCAGTTGATGGCTTCCTCGGGCAGCATGGCCGCCTTTATCTGCGTTTCGCTGGCAAACTTGATTCGGGCATTGGCACGCGGCGCCACAGGCAGATGAAGGCGGCCAACCTTACTGCGCGATGCCATGCCGAAGCAGGGATGGGATTCGTATGAGATAGCGGTCGGTGTCATGGCGGCCCCTGATGTTACGTGTTGCGTCCAGGACGGAGGGGGAAGGTCTCCGCCCTGGACAGAGAGAATGCTACAGGACGAGCTCGAACGTCCGTTCCGGATCGTCGCGGTCCTTGCGGTCCAGAATCAGATTCAGGATATTTTCAAGCAGCCGGAGGCCGCCCCTGTAGCCGACTGTCGGGAAGTACTGATGACCCTGGCGGTCCAGGATCGGGAAGCCCCACCGCAAAAGCGGGATGTCTTCGTCACGGGCGATGTACTTGCCGTAGGTATTGCCGATGAGCAGGTCCACGGGCTCGTTCTTGATCCACTGGTGCATCAGGAACATGTCGCCCTTGGCCCTGACCTTGACCTCGTAGGGCTGGCCTGCGCAGATTTCCTGGATACGCTTCTCGAACTTCTTGCCCGGCGTGCCGGTGACGACGTAAACAGGCTGCATGTCGAGGGAAACCAGGAACTCGCACATGGAGATGAGCTGATCCGGGTCGCCCCAGATGGCCACGCGCTTGCCGTATACATACTGGTGCATGTCGGAGATCATATCCACGAGCTGACCGCGTTCCACGGCCACCGTATCGGGCACGGAGACACCGGCAACGGTGCGCAGCACGTCGATGAAACGGTCCGTGGCAGCCAGGCCGAACGGCATGTCCAGCACGGTGCAGGGGACCTTGCACTTGGAGTCGAGCCAGCGAGCCGCGTCTGCGGAACACCATTCGCCCAGGGCAAGCGTGCCGATGGCATCGCCGCAACCCTTGAGTTCCTTGATGGTCACGCCGCCGTCGGGGAACATCTTGTATTCGCCGGTCAGGGGTGCATCGAGCACACCCGAGGTATCCGGAAACAGGGTGATGTCCACGCCGACCAGGGTGGCCAGCCGCTTGATCTCGGCCATGTCGGACGGTTCGACCCAACCGGGGAGGACGTTGACCTTGCCGGACTTCTTGCCCGAGGGTTCGGCCAACTGGGCCATGGCCTTGACCATGTTGGAGAAGCCGGTAACGTGAGATCCGACATAACTCGGGGTGTGCGCACCCATAACGGTCTTGCCCTCGGGGACTTTGCCGCTTTTTCGCGCCTTGTCGAATATCTGCTTCAGATCGTCGCCGATGGTCTCGGACAGGCAGGTGGTGTGCACGGCGATCACTTCCGGCTCGTAGACCGTGAAGATGTTGTCGATGGCCTGCACCAGGTTGGCATGACCGCCGAACACGGATGCCCCTTCGGTGAAGGAGGAGGTGGCAGCGGGAATAGGCTCCTTGTAGTGCCGGGTCAGGGCAGACCTGTGGTAGGCACAGCAGCCCTGGGAACCGTGGGAATGCGGCAGACAGCCGTGGATGCCCAGAGCCGCGTACATGGCCCCGATGGGCTGGCACGTCTTGGCCGGGTTGATCATGAGCGCCTTGCGCTCTTTGACTTCAGTGGGTGTATGTCTGAGTAAAACCATTGTCTTCCTTCCTTATTCCCAAACAAAGGTGCCGGTGAGTTCAGGGTTTTCCTGCCAGGGGGCCTTCATGTACGACCACACCTTTGAGTTCACCAGGCGGTCGATTTCATGAAAGAAATTGATCGCGCCCTTGAACCCGGCATAGGGGCCGCCGGAGTCATAGCTGTGCAACTGCTTCATGGGTACGCCACACTTCTGGATGGAGTACTTCTCCTTGATGCCAGCGCAGAACACATCGGGCTTGAGGAGTTCCACCAGCTTTTCGGCCTCGTATTGGTTGAGGTCGTCGACGATGATGGAGCCCTTGTCCATGTCCGGATTCAACCCAGCGTAATGCTTGAACTGATACCCGGCATCTTCCAGGGCCTTGATCTCTTCTGGTGCCTTGCGCGGGCTGTAGAACTCGGGATCGGCCTCGACCACGATTTCCTCGATATTGCGGGAGTCGGCATCCACCTTGAGATCCGGGATGACCTGACGGCCTTCATAGTCGTCACGGTGAGCGAACTCGTAACCGGCGGAGATGGTCTTCATGCCCATTTCGGCGAAGAGATCCTGATAGTGATGCGCACGGGACCCGCCCACGAATATCATCGCGGTCTTGCCTTCGGTACGTGGAAGAACCTCCTTGGCGGCGGCCTCCACCGCAGGCATTTCCTCGGCAATCACTTGCTCGATGCGCTCGATGAACTTCTTGTCGCCGAAGTATTCACCGATCTTGCGCAGGGACTTGGCCGTGGACTCGGCACCGATGAAGTTCACCTTGACCCACGGAATGCCGTACTTGGTCTCCAACATGTCGGCCACGTAGTTGATGGAACGGTGGCACATGACACAGTTGAGATCCGCATGCTGGGCGGACGCGAACTGGTCGTAGGAGGAGTTGCCCGAGAAGGTGGAGATGTTGGTGATGCCGCATTTCTTGAAGATGCGGTCGATCTCGAATCCATCACCACCGATGTTGTATTCGCCAAGCAGGTTGATCTTGTATTCCCCTTCCTTGGGTTCCATGTTCTCGCCGACCAGATGGGTGAAGACCTGGTTGTTGGCGATATGGTGACCGGCGGACTGGGAAACACCCTTGTAGCCCTCGCAGGAGAAAGCAAACACGTTGCAATCCCCGAACTTGACTTTCATCTTCTTGGCAACGGCATGGATGTCGTCACCGATGAGACCAACCGGACAGGTGGCGAAGATGCATATCCCCTTGGGATGGAACAGGTCGTATGCCTCCTGGATGGCATCGGCGAGCTTCTTCTCGCCGCCGAAGATGATATCCTTGTCCTGCATGTCCGTGGAGAAACAGTAGGGCATGTAGTTTTCACCGTCCGGACCGGGCTCGGTCTGGTTGCGGCGGGTGAGCCAGGAATAGAATCCGCAGCCGATGGGGCCGTGGGTGATGTTCACGATATCGCGCGTGGGGCCCATGATGACGCCCTTGCAGCCCGCATAGGTGCAACCACGCATGGTGATGATGCCGGGAATGGTGCGGACGTTCGCCAGAATCTCCGGCGGTGCCTCGCTTTCCGTGGCCTCGTTGATCATTATCTGCTGGGCGCGCTTCCGGGCCACCTTGGGAGGATACTTCGCCAGAAGTGTTTCCTTGATGTTGGTGGGCGTGAGCTGCACAACTTTTTTTGTCTTAGCCATGTATATTCTCTCCTTGAAATCGTTCTTTTGAGCCGAGCAAAAACCGGGAGGGCAAGGCGCTGGGGAAAGGCGAGGCCGAAGCGTCTTCCGCATTCGCCAAGGTTTGTCTTTTCCGAAACAACGCCGCCATCGGGAATTTCTCATTGGCTTAAACGATTGCCTTCTCACCGGTTTCGGCGGTTCTGACGCGGACTGCGTCACCGAGGGGCAGGACAAAAATCTTGCCATCGCCCGGCTTGCCGGTCTGGTTGGCCGCCGTGATGGCTTCCACCACTTCTTCCACCATGTCGGCGGGGACCACTGCCGTCACCATGCGCTTGGGATAAAGCTTGCCTTTCTCGCCCAGGACCTCGGCAGCTTCCTCGTAACCGGACTCAGCGCCTTCCAGAACGCTGGAATTGACGAACCCCTTGCCTCGCCCCTGAGCCTCATGAGCGAAGAAAGCATCCACGCCTACCGAGGTGAGAGCGGCCTTGGTCTTGTTCATCATGTTCATGCGCACCACTGCGATGACTTCCTTCATTACACGGCCTCCTCGCTGGCTATGGCTGTGTCGTTGACGCCGGAACTGATGGTGTAGACATCCTCCACCGCGTTGACGAATATCTTGCCATCGCCGAACGCACCCTTGGTGCCGGAGCGGGCCGCGTCCATGATGGTGGCAATCACGAAATCCTTGTCGTTGGCTTTGACGACGCTCATGAGCATGGTCTTGGGTATCTCGTCGTAGGTGACCTCACCAATCTTGATGCCGCGCTGCTTGCCGCGACCGGCCACGGAATATTTGGTGACGGCGGGAAAACCGTTGTCCATGAGGGCGGCCAAGACATCGTCCGCTTTTTCAGGCCGCACAATCGCTCGTACCATGATCATCATTTTACCTATCTCCTATCTATTCGATATTAATCAATTTTGGTTAATTCATTCAACATCTGTTCTGCCAGGACCTCTCGGCGCGGGTCGCCCGATGAACGCGGGATCGATGAGTGTCTCCTCGATACATGGGCGTCCGCGTTCATCGCAGCGGCCAGACGGAACAATCGGCTAAACCGCTTCCATGATGCCGTAGTCGAGCAGCAACTGTTCCAGATCCTCGATTTCCAGCGGGGTCGGGATGGTGAACATCGTGTTTTCATCGATGGCTTTTGCCAAGCCGCGATATTCGTTGGCCTGCGGCACGCCACCGTCCCATTCAATGACGGTTTTACGATTGATTTCAGCGCGTTGTACATCGTTGTCACGGGGCACGAAGTAGATCATCTGTGTGTTCAGCTTGACGGCCAGCTCGGTGATCAGGTCAGCTTCGCGGTCGGTATTACGGGAGTTGCAGATAAGCCCACCCAAACGGACGCCGCCGGATTCGGCGTATTTCATGATGCCCTTGCAGATGTTATTGGCCGCGTACATGGCCATCATCTCGCCCGAACAGACGATGTAGATTTCCTCGGCCTTGCCGTCACGGATGGGCATGGCGAATCCGCCGCAGACAACGTCGCCGAGGACGTCGTAGAAGGCGTAGTCCAGCCCTTCACACTCTTCGTAGGCACCGAGGGATTCCAGCATGTTGATGGAAGTGATGATACCGCGTCCGGCACAGCCGACGCCGGGTTCCGGACCGCCGGACTCGACACACCAGGTACTGCCGAAACCGGGCTTGCGGATATCTTCGAGTTCCACGTCTTCGCCTTCCTCGCGCAGGGTGTCGAGGACGGACTTCTGGGCCAGACCGCCGAGCAGAAGACGGGTGGAATCAGCCTTGGGATCACATCCCACGACCATGACTTTACGTCCCATCTCGGCCAGACCGGCCACGGTGTTCTGGGTGGTGGTGGACTTGCCGATGCCGCCCTTCCCGTAAATAGCTACTTTCCTCATGTTGCTCCTCCTATGGGGTTTCCGTGCATTGGTGATGTCCCCCTAAGGCAAGGTGCGTGCCATTTGCGAAAAATTATTATAAATAGCTAATTTAATTCATATTTTATCACAAATGTTCTTCCTGCGACAAACCCTCAAAAGTGTAGGAAAACACCCAAGGCACCAACCAAAATGTCGTAAGCCACAAAAATGTAGCCAAGAGGCACACCCTTGCCTTTTAATTTTAAAGTCAATCATTTCAAATTAATAACAAGCAGACACTCCATTGGCATCATTTCTGCTCATGTCACTACAATGATGCAACCAACGCCTGGAGCGACCGCATGCTGATCGACACGATATTGAGAGAAGGAGCACAACTCTTCGGGGCCTATTTCACCAGCACCATGAAGGAAGAAATCTTTTCAGGCCTCCTGGCCCTTGGTGTGAACGAATTGGAAATCGGCTGGGTGGGCCAGGACGGCCTGGAAGCGCTTGTGAAAAAAGTCCGCCCCCTGGCCGGGGGGACCCGGCTCAGTGGCTGGTCCCCGTGCCGAGAAGCGGACATCCGTGCCGCTGCCGAGTTGGGCGTGGACCGCATCAACATCGGCATACCCGTCTCGGACCTCCATATCGAACAGCGACTCGGAACCAACCGCGAGGGGCTGAAAGAACGCCTCGCCCATACCGTTCTCGCGGCGGGACTCCTGGGTATCGACTATGTCTCCGTAGGCCTGGAAGACGTCTCCAGGGCGGACCCTGCCTTCGCCCTGGAGACGGCCCGTCTGGCACAGGACGTGGGCGCATCCCGCATACGCCTGGCCGATTCACTGGGCGTGCTGACCCCGTTGGAGACAGCGGAACTGGTGCACACTTTCCGGGCCCGACTCGACATCGACCTGGCTGTGCATTGCCATGACGACTTCGGCATGGCCACGGCCAACGCACTCACCGCCCTCAAAAGCGGTGCAGACTATGCCGACTGCTCGGTCCTGGGCATCGGCGAACGTTCCGGCATCGCGGCCACCGAGGAACTGGCCGCCTATCTCAGCATAAAGGAGGAGAGCCATGCGTACCGGACCCAAGGCATACGAGATCTCTGTCGTCGGGTGTCCAAGGCCGCCGGGATACCGATTCCCCGAACCAAGGCGGTTGCCGGGGCGGATATCTTTGCCTGTGAATCGGGCATCCACGCCCACGCGCTCAATCGCTCGCCCGAACTTTTCGAGCCATACGACCCTGACCGCGTCAATGCCCGCCGCACGGTCGCGGTGGGCAGCAAAAGTGGGCGGGCGGCCATTGCCCAAGCCCTTGACCAGACGGGCATCCGTCACCGGGAGCACGACATCCCGGTCATTCTGGAGGAGGTCCGAAGGCATGCCAGAGAACTCCGGCGTCCGCTGACCGCGACGGAATTCATCCGACTGGCCCTTATCCCGGAAAAGGAAATTGCATGCTGATCAAAAAAATCTTCTTCAGTTTTCTCTGGCTTTGTGTCCTTTGCGGCCCTGCCCACTCCGCCGACCTGTCCGTGACCCGCGGCCTCATCCAACCCGCCCTGCACATCGGGACGGCCTTTCCGCAGGAGAAGACCCCATGCAAACCATAGTCACCAATTACGGCACCATTACATGTGCCCGACAGATGGAACTTTCCCCCAAGGGACTTCCCGTCTCCTGTACCGCCATCAAACCGTGCCCGCTGGAAACACCCCTGGGCACGCTGATCCCCCAGCACACCACCGATGACCTGAGAAAAAAGGAGGTCCAGCCCGTCACCTTCCATGCCGACGGGACCCTCAAGGCCCTGCCCCTGGAGACACAGACCGTGGTCACCACCCCGGCGGGAGACATCCCGGCCGAACTGATCACCTTCCACAAAAACGGAAACATCAACCGCATTTTCCCTCTCAACGGCAAGCTCTCCGGGTACTGGGCTCAGGAAGACGAAAAAGGACTGGCCAAGCCGATCACGCTGGAGACTCCGGCTGGGTCAATTTTCGCCAGCCTCATCAGTGTCTGCTTCCACGCCGACGGTTCCCTGCGGAGCCTCACGCTCTGGCCCGGTGAAACGGTCAAGGCCATGGCACCCACCGGAGTGGTCTCCGTCCGCACGGGCATCAGTTTTTCGCCCGACGGCACGATCCGCTCGCTGGAACCGGCCGCTCCGACCCTGATCACCACACCGGCCGGGGACATCACGGCCTATGACCCCGACGCCGTGGGCGTCAACGGTGATGCCAACTCGCTGACCTTTCACGACGACGGCACGGTCGCCCGCGTGACCACAACCCTGACCCGCATCAAGACCGTGCAGCAGGATGGCAGAGTGATCACGTTCACGCCGGAATACCGGGACAGCCTCTGCGGCGACGAGGACCGCGAAATAATGCCCATGAGGGTGGAATTCGAAGGGCGCACGGCCAGGATATGGCCCCTGCCCGATGCCGCACCAGTCTCCATGGACATGGACCAGACCACGCTCTTTGCCGAGCCGTACCTGCCCGGTTTCGAAATAGTGGGAATAGCCCTGAAATGCGGGGTGTAGCCGGGAATCCGGTCCGCATCCCACGCGCAACCATCTGAAGGAAACGACCGGTCCTGCCGCTCCTCAATCCTTTGCCACCCTGAATAAAATGGGTATCACCGTGCCGTGGGCATCATCGGTCTTCATGATGATGCCCGCCGCTGTGCGGCCTGGCTATCAAGGCGGCAAAGTCATAACACCCCCAGCATAGCCGGGGGACCCTCAATAGGATTAGACAATGTCTAGAAGTTCAGCTATCGTGATGGCTGTCATGAAAAATCCGTATCACCATATCCTGTTTGCCTTGGCGCTTGGTGCGCTGCTCTCCGGTTGCGCGGCCTACCCCGTCGTGCAGGTGGCAGGCGGGGCCATGACCGGCTACGACGCCGTGGTCCTGGCCGACGACATGCTACCCCGTGAAAAGATCAATGGCGGCACTCTCTGCGCCGACCAGGACCGGATGCTCCAGCGGCGGCTGCGCGAACGGCTCGGGATGAACGGCATGCACACGGTTTCGGCCCATGTCATCGACGGCAACGCCTATCTGGTTGGGCAGATGAATGACCGCGAACGGGCGGACGCCGCCGTGCGGACTGCCCAGACCGTCAGCGGGCTCCGAACCATCACAGTCAAATTCTTCCCCTCCGTGACTGCGGACCAGAGCCGAGACGACCTGCGACTGCTCAAGGAGCTTTCCCTGCGCCTCGGTCAGACGGACCGGCTCAAACGCGCGGACCTGCGCGTGGAGGTCATCCGGGGAAACGCCATCCTCATCGGTCGGGCCGACGATTACGCCCAGAAGACCGAAGCCGTGGCCATTGCCTCCGAAGTGGGCGGCGTCCAGGAAGTAGTGGATTACATCACGGTCGTGAAGGGAAAGGTCTCTTCAACCGATAGGCGGAAGGTCGCCTTTAAATAACTTTTCGTGAAATAAGAAGAATAAAGGCCCCGTCTCATCCGAAACGGGGCCTTTTCATTTCATCAGGGCCTTTATATTTCATATTGCAATGACCGTTAGTTGGCGCAGGCGAAAATCCTTTCAAAGACCTTGAGCACTTCCAGGCCGTCCTCGCCGGTGATGGGCACCTCGGTGTTGTCGCGGATGGCGGCCAGGAACTGGGTCAGCTCCTCCTTGACCGGCTCGCGGAACATCAGTGGCCATTCGCGCACGGAGTAGGACTTGTCGTAGGTGGAAAAGGCCGAATACTCCTTGACCTCCTGGGTGATCAGGTTGGCCCGAATATATTTGGACTCGCAGGCCACGTTGATCTGGCGGCCCTTGTACGGGGTCACCCAGTTGGTGGTGATGTTGGCGAGCACGCCGTTTTCCATCTCCGCCGTGATGAGCGCACTGTCCTCATGCTTGCCCAGCGTGGAGGACGAGACCGCGTACACGGACTTGAATTCCGAACCGGTCAGATACCGGATAAGGTCGATATCGTGAGAGCCGAGGTCCTTGATCACGCCCACGTCCTGAATGCGCGGCGGATACGGACCCACCCGCTCGATCTGAATGGAGATGACGTCATCACCCACCAGTTCCTTGACCCGGGACACGGCGGGATTGAAACGCTCCACATGGCCAACCATGAGCTTGACCCCCATTTCGGAGGCCTGCCTGACCAGTTCCTCACCCTCGGCAGCGGTGGCGGCCAGGGGCTTCTCAATGATCAGGTTGATTTTACGCTCGATGATTTTCAGGCCCGTCTCATGGTGCAAACTGGTGGGCACACAGACGCTCATGGCGTCCAGGTCGTGCTCCAGCAGGCCGTCCAGGGAATCGAAGGTCCTGACACCGAATTGTGCGGCCACTTCCTCGCGCGCTTTGGGGTCCACGTCCACGACGCCGACCACTTCCACGCCCGCCATTTCCGTATAATTACGTAAGTGCACGCGCCCCATCCAACCTAAGCCGACAACTCCGACTTTCAACATGTATCTATACCTCGGTATTATGTTCTTCTGTGCGCCCGTTTCTACCCGCTCCAGACAACGTTTGCAACCTCTATCGAAGTATAATACATACCGAAGGGATAGCGTACGTACCCATCCTATCAAATCTGGAGCGACAGATCATGACCCGACAGTCCCGCCGTACATTTCTCAAAAACGCGGCCGCAGTTGCCGCCATCACCATGATTCCAGGCATGGCCAATGCTGGGCCAGGCAAGCCGGTGCGATACCGGTACAGCGACACGCACTGCCATCTTGTGGATTTCGTCCAGCAGTCGGACACCCTGAAAAGCCTGCTCGATGTCATGGATGACAACGGCGTGGACCACATGCAGACCATGGGGATGTCGGTCATCAAAAAATGGGACCGGGTCTCGCCATCCAAACCGCAGTACTACCTCGACGACGATGCCAGGGCCTACTATTACTCGGCCACGGACGCCTATGTGGCCCGGTCCTGGCTGGCCCTGCCGGACAACGCCAGAAAACGGGTCCATCCGTTTCTGTGCGGCTTCAATCCCACGGACCGCAATGCCACGGCCCACGTCAAACGCATGATGGAGTGGTATCCCGGCGTCTGGCAGGGAATCGGCGAGATATTCCTCCGCCACGACGACCTCACGGCCCTGACCCTGGGGGAAACCCCGGTGGCCGATCATCCCGCCATGGACGCTGTCTACGAGCTGGCGCGGGACAACGATTTTGCGGTTCAGCTCCACTCGAACATCGGGAACAAATACAAACGCGAAGCAATCTACCTCCCCGAACTGGAACGGGCACTGCGCAAACACCCCAAGACCCGAATAATCCTGTCCCACGCCGGGGTCAGCCGCGATTTCGACATCCCGAACATCGTGGAGGACGTCCGCCGCGCGGTCGACACCCATCCCAACCTCTGGGTTGACCTGTCGTGGGTGGTGTTCGAGGACAACATCGCGCCCGGCGGCACAGTCGACCCGGCCTGGTCCAAACTGGTGGCAGACCACCCCGACCGATTCATGGTCGGCACGGACAAAATCGGACACTGGAAGACCTACGATATCCGCAAATACGACATCTTCCTCGACACCCTGTCACCGGAAACGGCCCGCAAGGTGGCGCGGGACAACTTCATCAACCACATCCTGCCCCGGCGGGTACGCGAAGCACTCTAATCTTGCCGGACCTGAGTGAAAAGGGATACCCCAGCGCATGAGCAATACCGCCCGCAGCCCCATCTGGATCAATGTCGGGGAACCCTCCGGCGACCTGCACGGAGCCGAGCTGATCAAAGCACTGAAAAAAACCGACCCCGGCCTGTCCTTCACCGGCATGGGCGGTTCTGCCATGCGGGCCGAAGGCATGGACATACGCCACGACATGAAGCTCATCTCCCTGGTGGGCATCACGGAAATCCTGGGCGGACTGCCGAGAATCCTCCGTCTGCTGAGCAGGATCAAGCGCGAACTGGCGGAAATCCATCCCCGTGCCATCGTCCTGATCGACTGCCCCGAGTTCAATTTTCGCATCGCCAAGACTGCCAAAAAGCTAGGTATTCCTGTCTATTACTACATCAGCCCTCAAATATGGGCCTGGCGTTCGGGCCGGGTGCATTTCCTGCGCGAGCATGTCCGCCGCGTCATCTGCATCCTGCCTTTCGAGAAACCGTTTTACGAAAAATTCGGCGTGGACGTGGACTACGTCGGCCATCCGCTCATGGATGTGCTGCCCCTTGAAAAACTCGACAAGGCTGCGGTGGATGAAAACCGGATCGGCCTCCTGCCGGGCAGCCGCAACCGGGAAGTAGCGACCCTCCTGCCCAAGTTCGCCCTTACGGCCCAGCGTCTCAGGGAGACGCATCCCGACCTGCATTACGTCATTGTCCGCGCTCCCGGCATGCCGAAGGAACGGCTGCTTTCCCTGTGGCCCGACGACATCCCGATGGAAATCGCGGAACCGGACAATCGCTACGAGATATTCCGCTCCTGCCGGTTCATCCTGGCCGCGTCCGGCACGGTCACCCTGGAGACCGCGCTCATCGGCACGCCGGTCATCGTGGCCTACGAAGTGTCCCGATTGTCGGCCATGGTCGGTCGTCTGCTCATCAAGGTGGCCTTTGCCAGCCTGCCCAATCTCATCCTGGGCCGGGAGGTATATCCCGAATTCATCCAGGAACGCGCCACCGTGGAAAATCTGACCCACGCCGCCGAGCGGTGGCTGGACGACCCGGACGCCTATGCCGCAATCAAGAACGAACTGGCCGGACTGCGGGCCATGGTCGGAGAACCAGAGGCCGCGCTCCGGGCCGCAGCAATCATTCTTCAGGACCTGGAAAAGCTGGCATCGTGAGTCCCACTCCCTCCCGTTCCCCGAAATCCCCACAAGCCCAAAGGGCATGGAGGATGTCATGACCGAAGCAGCCAACGACCAATCCCTCTTCATCATCTGGAGCAGCGCCGATCCAGAAGTGGCCCACAACCTCACCTTCATGTACGCGCACAACAGTCTTGCACGCGGTTGGTGGGAGCGGGTACGGCTTATCCTCTGGGGACCGTCCGCCAAGCTGGTCTGCCAGAATGCGGCCATCCGGGAGGAATTGAAGACCATGATGGACAACGGTGTCGAAGTCTGGGCCTGCCGAGCCTGTGCCGACAATTATGGCATCTCCGAAACGCTGAAAGGACTCGGCGTCGAGGTTGTCTACGTGGGACAACCCGTGACCGAAATGCTCAAAACGGGATGGACACAATTGACGTTCTAGCGCCCTGCCCGCCGATCAACAAACAGTAAAACAATGGATACTTTCAGTTAATATGCAATGCTATATGGGAATACTTCATCAAGCCGGAGATTCCATGAAATACACTTGCTGGTTCTTGCTGGCTTTGACACTGCTATTCCCCGGAGGTCCGGCCCGTGCAGGTGAATCCCTGCGCATTGCCACCGAAGGAGCCTATCCCCCTTTCAACGACGTGGACACGAATGGAAACGCCATCGGCTTTGACGTGGACATCGCCCAGGCCCTGTGCGCATCCATGGACGTCTCCTGCACCGTGCACATCGTCAAATGGGATGGTCTCCTGCCCGGTCTGACCGCAGGAGAGTTTGATGTCATCGTGGCCAGCATGGCCAAGACTCCCGAACGAGAAAAAGTCGTATCCTTTACCAACTACTACTACCGTTCCCGCTCAACCTTTGCGGGCGATCCAAACCGGAAATTCCTCCAAACGCCCGAAGGACTGGCCGGAATGGCTCTGGCGGCCCAGGCCGACACCGTGCAGGCCAACTACCTCACGACCAACTATGGCGGTTCGTCGAAAATCGTGCTGATCAAACAAACAAAATGGCTTTTGAACTGCTCTTCAGAGGACAGGTGGACGCCGTGCTCTCGGACAGTCTGACCATCTTCAATTTTCTCCAATCCGAAACGGGACGACAATTCGATTTCGTGGGCACCCCACTCCCGGCCAGTGATCCCTCCTCGGAGGCCTGCATCGCCGTACGCAAGGGGGATACGAAACTCCTCAAGGCCCTGAACAGCGCACTCAAGAATATTCGTCTCAACGGCACCTACGAAAAAATCAATCGCCAATATTTCCCCTTCGCCATCTATTAGCACCCAAGGACAGCGAACGCATGAACAAGGAGAACCTCTACGCAGGCAGCCCGCCACCCCCGAGGAGAAAACCCGGCTTGGTCCCCACGGTGGTGGCCTATCTCATCATCTCCTTGATCATTTTCACCACCATCGGGCTGGTCATGTCCCAGTCGCTCGCACGCATTTCCAACATGGCCACGAACACCAGGGACGCCGTCCTTCCCGAGGTTTTCGAGAAACAACGCACCGCCGTGAATCTCGAACGATTGGGCCGATTCGCCGAGACCGTCTATCGAGCCCACGATCCGCAGATACGCCGGGAATACAAACTGGCAGCACGCATCCTCTCCCAAGACTCGGTCTTCGGAGAATCCGAAGTCAACCGCCAGGTGATGAGTGCCTATCGCGACATCGAAAAAATTTCCCAACTACGCTATGAACAATCCCTGCTGCACGCACATTCCAGTACCATCCTCTTTAATTTCGGACCGGGGAAAAAATTCGCCCAGGCCCTGCTCGAAATGGAAAATGGCGACCGCATGGCGGACCTTCTGTTTCTCGTGGCCAAAGCCCGAAACGCCAACACCATGCACGCCCTCAAGTCCGAATTCCGGCAATTATCGGAAAATATCCATCCCGCCTCTCCCGGCAGTCAAAATCCTTGGCCCAGGCCTTGGAATTCACACGTCTGCGGGAGCTGGACCTTCAGCTCAAAAACCAGTGCAGAGACCTCTGGATGGGCGTCAACACCAACCTGGAAAAAATGGCCAACAATCTCTCCATCAACGCGGCAACCACGGCAGACAGCCGATTCACCAACATTGCGACCGAAGCGGACCGCGCCATGTATACCGGATTCCTGGCCATCAGCGTGCTCACCCTGGCCATGGGCATACTCATCTTCTTTGCCCACCGCGATATCGTGATTCCCATCATCCGTTGCGTGGGCAGGCTGGACAAGATCGGATAGGGAGAACGAAATATCGAACTGCCCCAAGCTCACCTCAGGGAACTGCACGACATCCGAAACGCAGTGGAACGTTCGAGCGTGCTGATGATTGAACTGGCCGACAGAACCGAGGCCTTGCAGCAGGCCAACAAAGCCCTGGAAACGGAAATCTCAATGCGCGAAAAGACCCAGCAGGAACTGGCCCTTGCCAAAGAACGCGCCGAGGCAGCCGATCAGGCCAAGAGCGATTTTCTGGCGGGCATGAGCCACGAAATCCGTACTCCCATGAACACTATCCTGGGCATGGCCGAACTGATGCTCGGCACCCACCCCACCACGGAACAACGCAAGTACATTGAGATTTTTCATTCCTCCGGCGAAATGCTGATGGGTATCATAAACGATGTCCTCGACCTCTCCAAAGTCGAAGCCGGGGAAGTCGTCCTGGAAACCCTGCCCATTGACCTCGCCGACTTCGTGGCCCGAACCCGGGAGATAGTGGCCGGACGGGCTCACCAAAAAGGGCTTGAGTTCATCGTGGACATCGGCAGGGACGTGCCCAAACACTTCACAGGTGATCCGATTCGACTCAGGCAGGTACTGGTAAACCTCATCGACAACGGCGTGAAGTTCACGGACAACGGCTCGGTTCGACTCACCATCCACCGTACCGAAAATGGCCCGCCCGGTCGGCTGACATTCGCCGTCTCCGACACCGGTATTGGGGTCCCACCCAAAGCCCAGAGCGAAATCTTCAACCGTTTCACCCAAGCGGATGCCTCCACCACGCGAAAATACGGCGGCACCGGGCTCGGCCTGGCCATTTGCAGCCGATTGGTGGATCTCATGGGCGGAAGAATCGGCTTGGAAAGCGAGCCGGGTCAAGGCTCAACATTTCATTTCACCCTTGAATTCGCCCTTGACGAACAGGTCGGGGAACACCTCGTGGTCCACCAAAACAGTCTGGAAGAACTCATCAAAATACTTTCCATGAACCCGACCAGAATTCTCCTCGCCGAAGACTCGGAATCCAACCAGGCACTCATCGAACTCTACTTCAAACAGACAGCTTGCGTGCTCGACTTTGCTGCGGACGGCAAGGAAACCGTGCAAAAGTTCACGGAAAACGCCTACGATCTGGTGCTCATGGACATACAGATGCCGGTCATGGACGGGCACGAAGCCACGCGCGCCATCCGTGCTCTGGAACGGGAAAACGGCAGCTTCCCAACGCCGATCATAGCGGTCACGGCAAATGTCTTCAAGGAAGACCGGGATCGCTGCATGCAATCGGGATGCTCGGGCTACCTGGCCAAGCCCGTCAGTAAACTGAAACTGCTCGAATGCGTGGCCCGCCACACAAGGTATGACGGATTCCCCTCCGAAAGCTGACACCAAAAAAGTCAATGCCGATTCGACTTCTTTCGCGGGCATCGTCTCCTCTCATTACGCCACGACTCTCTTTCTGCCAAAAAAACCAGGACACTACACCATCATAATTGTGCCGATTCTTCCTCAGCCAACGCACGCCCAAGGTCATTGCCGTTTTCCCGGTAACGGTTTATCCTCTAGGTAGCCCACTACCCTGAGGATATCATGAGCAGCGACAACGCAAAGATCAAAGCCGAACACCAGACGGAACTGGAAATCCTCAAAGCCCACCTGAAAGAGAGTGAACACCGCGAGAATCACTTGCGGAAACTGATCGATGGCCTGCCGCAGATAATATTCGAAATTGATGTGGACGGGCAATTCACCTATGTCAACGACTTCGCCCTACAGGCATACGGCTACACCAAAGAGGACATTGAGAAAGGGCTCAACATCCGGGAGACGCTGCACCTGGACAACCTGGACCAGGCCATGCGGAACATCCAGCGGGCACTCCATGGCACCCCTTCCCCCGGAAACGAATACATGGCCCTCCGCAAGGACGGGTCCGAATTTCCCGTCAGAGTTTTTTCCCAAGGAATATTCAAGAACGGCCATCCCGTGGGCGCACGCGGTGTGGTCGTCGACATCACGGCGGCCAAGCAGACGGAAGAGGCCCTGCTCAAAAGTGAAAGCTACTACCGCGCCCTGTTTGAAAATACCGGTTCGGCCATGGTCATTTTCGATGACGACCTGACCATTCACAGCTGCAACTCCCAGTTCGAGACTCTCTCCGGCTATTCTGCGCGGGAAATCAATGGGAAAATGCAGTGGCTCAATTTCGTCGATCTCACCGAGAAAGACCGGATACGCCACTACCACAACCTCCGTACGACCCAAAATTCAAGTGCCCCGAAAAAATACGACTTCATCTTCCTGGCAAACGGTAATATTCGCAAACGAGTACACATCTCCGTGGAATTCATGCCCGACACCAAGGACAGGGTGTGCTCCCTCATCGACATCACGGAACGGGAACAGGCCCGAGAGGCTCTGCGCAAAAGCGAAGAACGCTACGAATTGGTGGTGCGGGGAGCCCATGACGGCATCTGGGACTGGGACCTTGTCTCCGGTGAGGTCTATTTCTCGCCCCGTTACAAATCAATACTCGGCTACGAGGACGATGAATTCCCCAATGTGGTGGAATCCTGGAAAAACGCCATCCATCCCGACGACTTTGACTACGCCCTTGCCGCCAACCAGGAATGTATCGATCGTAAGGTATACCACTTCCAGGTGGAAATCCGCTTGCGCCACAAGGACGGGTCCTATCGTTGGATTCTGGGCCGGGGAACCGGTGTGGCGGATGCAACCGGGAAAACATATCGATTGGCCGGAACCCACACCGACATCACGGACAGAAAAAAGACCGAAGATTCGCTCAAAAAATCAGAACAGCAATACCGCGAAATTTTCGCCAACGCCAACGACGGTATTTTTCAAAGCACACCCGAGGGCCGGTTCATAACCGCCAATGCCGCCATGGCCCGCATCATGGGCTACGACTCGCCGGAAACGTTGGTCAACTCCATCAACAACGCCGGGGTCGATAGCTATGCCAATCCCGAAGACCGAAAGCTTTTTCTTGAGGCCATGAAGAAGCACGGTAAGCTCGAACAATATGAAATCAAGCTGAAACGCCGTGACGGCACGTTGATATGGGTCGCTGAAAACGTCCGAACCGTCTACGACAAATCTGGCAACTACCTATATTATGAAGGATTTCTTCAGGATATAACCCAACGCAAACTGCACGAAAGCACAACCCGCGCGATGTATGCAATCTCCAAGGCGATCAGTACAACCAACGATCTGCAGCACCTCTACGCGACCATCCATGCCATCCTGGGCGAAGTCATCGATGCCACCAACTTCTTCATTGGTGTGATCGACCCGGAAGAAGACCGGATACTTCTCCCTAAATCGAGCGGAGGGGTCTCATTGAAGCCTTCCTCGGCAGAAACCGGAAGAAGATTGACTCCAAAAATGGTGCGAATGGGGACAGCTTGATCGCTGAAGCGTGAAAATGCCACTCGTTTCGGTTGTGATACCAGATTTTTCAGGAAATTGGACGCACCTCTCCCATCGCTGGACATGGAGCGGGGCGTTCAGATCAGGTCCAGACGAATTTTGGAGCGCTCAGGCAGCGCTCCCACAGTTCTTTGAAACGCAACGATTCCATGGCGATCGCCGTGACCTTGAGTACGGTTTTGCCAGCATGGGACACCACCTTGGCGGCGACGTCCACCAAGGTGCGACGCAGTGTGGTCGGGAAAGACTTGACCGGTACCACCGGCTCACTCACATCTTCCTTGAACGCTTCAAACAGGAAGAAGCCGAGGAGCATGGTGTAATAGAAGGCGGCGTTGGGCACGAAGCGCTGGAACGGCAACTCCTCGAATCCGAAATCCTTGAACGCCCTGTGCACCAGTTCGTCCGCGCCCCGCTGGTGGTAGGAGTGGATGATGGCATCGGTTTCGGCCATGAACGCGAGGCCAGCCTCCTGCAATTGCTGATCCACGACACTATCCATGCCAAGGTTGGTGTAGACGATGGTGCCTGGTCTTGATCCGGGTAGCAGGAACTGCTTCTCTTCCAGTAAAGGTCGCCAAAAGATGGTCCTGAAGGACTTTTCCCAGGACTTGCGGCGGTCGCAGAACTCGTAGCACTGCCAGACATCCTCATCGGTTTTGCCGAAGTGATGCTGAAAGGCGGTTTCGGGAAGTGCCCCAATCATGGCCTTGATGTCGCTATAGAACTTGCCTGCGCAGATGAAACCGATATCCAGCCGCTCCATCTCGTCGAAGAGCTCCTGGTCGAAGAATCCGGAGTCCATGCGAATGATGATGGGTACGGTCTTGCTGTAGCGGGTACGGATCATGCGCACCACGTGACGGATCATCTTCGGGGCTGAGTCGCCGTTGAGAGAGTGTTTGTCGCCGCCACGGAACACGGCGTCTATAATGTAGCGGCCCCAGGTCATCTGGAGAGGCTGAAAGCCCAGAACCTTCTTGTAGGTGGGCTTGACGCCGTGACGCTTCGGCGCTTGGTCGTTATCCATGACCATGGTGTCGATGTTCAGTTCGATCACTTCTGGGCTGGTCATGCTGAGTCGCCAAAGGAAGAGTTGCTGCAACAGACGGCGAAAAAGATAGGTCCGTTGTGCGGAGAATGATTGGTAGAACCGCTTGACGGTGTGCGATGAGGCCATGCTCTTGATGTCTGTTTCGATGGCAGCCGCGTAGCCCGGATCTTTGGTCAGGACATCAAGTGGGCCAAGTGACGGCTGGTGCCGTCAAAGAGGAAGCAGAGCACCTGCTTGAAAAGTTCATCGATGGGCGTGCCCTTGGGGTTCTTGCGCATGGAGCCGAAAAGGCGGTTGATGTGGGGAAAAGACCAATGCCACGAATGTAGCGAGCAAAGAGGTTGAGCCCGGCCCGGCTTGTCAGACAGTCGTTCGTGACTTGGACATCGTCGATGAATTTTGCTTTGGTTCTCTTTGAGTTGGACATCCAGCCCTCCACCAAATGGGTGAAACGTTCATGACGTAGTGACTGGATGTGATTGTAAACAAAAACAAGGTGATATGCCAGCTTTGATGTTGTGTCAGGCTGGAGAATCGCTCAGATTAGGTTCTCCCTTATTTCGAAGATGAAAACGACAAGATCTACGACATCTGCAAAATCAGCGATCCGAACACCAAAAGCCTGACCGTGCACGTTGTCCGCACCGGAAAACCCCTTCTCCTCACAAGGGACGCCATCCTCTCCCCCGAGGGAATGCGGGACATCGGAGTGGTGGGCAGCGTGCCTGCCGTTTGGCTCGGCGTCCCCCTCAAGGTCCAGGGAACCATCGTCGGTGCAATGGCCGTGCAGCACTACACCAACCCGCAACACTACACCGAAACCGATGTGACCTTCATGGAAGCGGTCTCCGAACAGGTGGCTCTGGCCATTGAGCGCAAGGCTGTCAATCGGCGTTGAAAGTTGACCCATCATCGGCGTCGAAATTTGACCCACCCCGACCCTGCCGCCGACGCTTATGCGTCCTGCCCTTGGTGCTGTCCCCTGCCTTGTTTCAGCCCTCCAGCTTTCATTGCCTGTTTCGATGATCTCGCAGTGATGTGTGACGCGGTCCAAACAGGGCCGTGGTCATCTTGGCGTCTCCAAAGACCTGTGACCACTCCCCGAAGCTCAGGTTCGTGGTGATCAGCACCGAGGTCCTCTCGTAGAGCTTTGAGAGCAGGTGAAAGAGCAGCTGGCCTCCTGACCTGGGAAAACGGCAGGTAGCCGAGTTCGTCCAGGATGACCAAGTCGAAGCGCGCCAAAGTCTCGGCCAGCCGTCCGGCCTTGCCGTCCGCCTTTTCCTGCTCGAGCTGGTTGACGAGGTCCACCAGATTGAAAAAAGCGCACTCGGGCGCCGTTGCGCACGGCATTGGAGCCGATGGCGATGCTTAAATGCGTTTTTCCGGTGCCCGTGCCGCCTACAAAGACCACATTGATCCAGCTCTCCATGAAGCCGCCCTGGTATAGATCCCTGATCCTGGCCTCACCGACGTGCGAGTCCTGGAAGTCGAAACCGTCCAGATCTTTGCTCACGGGAAATCTGGCGATCCCCAGGCGGTATCGGATGCTGCGTACGCGGCGCTCGGCCTGTTCCGCCTTGAGCAGATCTAACAGAAAACCGTTCCAGAGTGGCCCCGGATCGACGACCGTGCTCAAGCATCTCGTCGTAAGCTCCGCGCAGGCCATACAGCTTGAGCTCTTTGAGCAAAGCCAAGATGTCATTGCGAAGCATGGCTCGCCTCCAATAGCTGGTCATAACGTCCGCAGTCGGCCACAGGCTCGCATTTGATCCTGAGGTGATCGGGGACGCAAACCTCTTGGGTTGGCCTTTGATCACGGGAGCGGTTCAAGATGTTAAGGACCACGTCCCGACTCACCGTGTTCTGGTCCAGGGGCCGCCTGGCAGGCGTCGGTTACTGCCTGGAGTCCATGGCTGGGCACCGCTGTCAGGATACCCGCAAACTGTCGGTCCCAGTCCTTATGCCGCCGCAGGGACAGACGGATTTGCTCCATCGGCGCAGGAAGCCTCCAGTCCTGGAAGGGAGCGCCGTTGCGGAGCGCTCCGGGCTTACGCTCCAGGACAGGCACGTAGTGCCACGGGTCATAGACAGTCTTTTCTCTGCCGAATCGGCGGGCATGTACGGCCAGCACCCGGCCATCGCGAATCACCGAGATGTGGTCGGCGTACGCCTTGATCTGCGCCGCCTGTCCAGCCGCCTCGCAGGGTACGCTGTACCGGTTGTGATCAAACCGCACCAGACATGTGGAGGAAACCCGGCATTCCTGAATACGGTAGCCATCGAAAGGGGCTGCGGGCTTGATTAGGTTTTCACGCTCCTGCAGGAAGACCTCCCAGATCGTCTTGTCCGTAATCTCCGGATGAGCCTGAGTCTTGGCCCAACCAATAGCTCGCTCCAGCAGCCAGGCGTTGTACTCCTCAAGGCTCCCGAAACGCCATCTGCCGGATAAAAAACGAGTACGTACCAGATGGACTTGATTTTCCACCTGCCCTTTTTCCCAGCCAGCAGCAGGCGTACACAGCGTGGGGTCCACCAGGTAATGAGTGCACATCTGCTCGAAGCGGGAATTGAGTTCGCGTTGCTTGCCGCGTAGAACTTTGTTCACTGCGGTCTTCATGTTGTCGTAAATACCTCGGCCACAAGATCCGCCGAAAAAGGCAAAGCCGCGCTGATGGGCGTCGAATACCATCTCCTGGGTCTCCCGAGGGTAACCGAAGCAGAAGACCATCCGGCTATGGCACAATCGCATGTGCGCGGTCTTGACCGTCATTGGCATGCCGTCAATTTCGAGTTGCTCGTGGCTCCAGTCGAACTGGTAGGCCTCTCCAGAGGCGAAAGTCAGCGGGACAAAGGCTTGCGACACCCTGTGCCCTTCGGCTTCGCGCCAGCGGGAGACATGACGCGGACAGCATCATAGCCTCCCTCGTAACCTTGCCCCTGAAGCTGCTCAAACAAGACCTTGATCGTGCGTCGATGTTTGCGTGGAAGCCCGACATCCCGCTCCAACTCGCTTTCCAGCCAGGTCGTGAATTCACCAAGTTTGGGCATGGGCTGGATCGCTCGTTTGTACTCGAAGCGCGTCTCCTCCGAGCGCAACACCTTGCGGACCGTATTCCGGCTCATGTTTAAATTCTTGGATATCTGCCTGATCGGCGTCTCATGCCGGTCATGGGCCACCTTAATCTTTCGAATTGTTTCCACCGTCAGCATCTCCTCGCTGGCCCTCCCGTCACGATTTTCTCGTGACCTTGAGGGGCTTGCCGGGGTGGGTCAAATTTCGACGCCGATTACCGGCTCAGGTGGGTCATATTTGCACGCCGATTCACACTGTATTTTTTGATTGCCTGAATTGATATGTCCTCATAGCCTGCTTCTACAAAACAGCAGGGGCAGATTGCGTACGTTGGATACTCTCCGTCTTTCCACGGATGCCAATCCCCCCAATCATAACCACACACCCTGCACAGGCTTAGTTCAGAGCTGGAAATTTCTACATGGTCCTGATTGGTTTTTTTGTTTGTGACATTTTACCTTCATTAAATAGTCTCCATAACAACCTAGTACCTTTTTCAACGAGATTACATTGCATCAGGCATTGGGAATGAACTGATTGTAAGCCAATCTGTTTTCCTGCATGCGGCGAGGAGTAATTTCTTTCGTCTGCTCCGATCATCCATATTTTTGCTTTGCTCCAACAATCTGAACCAAAACAGGTAGTGGTTCAGGTACTTGGTGGCAACCCGTTAAAACGGCGTATCCATTTTTTCAATCTTGAATGATACCCGTTGGCCCTTTGAATATGGTAGATTCCCAGTTTGCGGATTCCCTTATTCGGATTGATCGCAACATGCTCCATTGATTGTTGTTCGGCGTATCGCTTGAAAGCCGCTGCCGCGTCTGTGACAAGGATCGCATTGCTATCCAGGGCTTGGCCTACAGTTGCTTGAATCTTGGGAGCTGTTGTTCCACCTTGGCCCGACGTTCTACAAACAATCCCGCCATCCCTTGAGATTGCCACCATCACAGCTACCTGCTCATGGGATATCCCTCGCTTGGAAGCCTTGCCGCCGCGTTTGCGGGGTTTTCTGATGGTCAAATTGCGCTTGCCTTGAAGGACTCAAGAAGTAGGTCTCGTCGGTTTCCACGATACCTGAAAGCAGGTTGCCATCCCCCAATCGCAGCAAGGCGTTTAGCACCTTGTGCCGCCAGTAAAAGGCTGTCGGGATGCTGATCTCAAGTGTCTTGGCGCATTGCTTCAAGGTTTTACCTTCAAGCATCAACTGGATGTATTCCATCCAACGATCTGGGTAGTGAGTGCCAGCGATGGGCGTACCTGTCCAATCGTTGAATGTTTTCTTGCAACTATGACAAAGATATCGCTGTCGGCCATTGTACGTCCCATTGCGTTTTACCTTCTGGCCACCACAATGCGGGCAGGAGAAGCCGTCAGCAAAACGGGTCTCACGAATGTCTTCAGATGGTCAGAAATGGGAAGCAATTCACCAAGCATGCGCCTGATGTAGTTGAAGAAATCCCGTTTTCCTTGGCATCCAATCTTTCGAAAATCTGAATAAGTCCTGCAAAGTCGCTCTGCTGCATCGTATCCCCCTACAGTTACAATGAGCCAGTTTCTTAAGACTTAAGACCGTGTACGTGAAAAGCAACAGGATATTTTAAAACCGCCAAACTTTTTGGGGCCGCTTTCGCGGGAGAGTAGCTCGGGAAGGCTTGCCATGCAGCGGCGTCCGAGGCGGGCGTCGCTGCCGTGCCGGGTGGCGGTTTGAGGCGAAAGGCGCGGGTCGGAGTTGTGCTGCTTCGCGTTATCCCGCCCGCCGCCCTTTCGCCTCAAACCGGGAAGGTTTTTGGGAAGAGAAAACATAAAAAAGAATAGGTTTTGTTTTCAGATCCTTTCCCTCTTCTCCCTGTCATTGTCTCAAACGCCACCACGACAGAACTTTTAAGTTCCCTCCCAATAGACCTTGTGGCGTGGGTTCTGTTCGTAAGCCTTTGGTCAGGGCTTCCCTGGCCGAAGGCTTACGGACGCCGAACAGCCGCCGCCCACCATCCTTTTCGTACAGCTTACTCCACTCTCAAGTTCTGCCCCGCGCAGCGGCAATGGGATTCTCAAGGCCCTCGGCCTTGAGCCCCCCGGGAGGGCCTGCGGAGCAATCCGCTGATAAGCGCCGCCGGAGGCCTCCCCCGGAAACTACGCCTGTGCCGAAACGGGCTTGGGAGCCTTGCCGAATATTGCCGGAGTGAAGCGCACGTACAGGCCGCGGATTGGACCTGGATGATGTAGGCCATGGCGATGACCAAGGCCGCGTCCGAGCCTTTGGCCCCGAAGGCATTGATGGCGATGGCCAGGGCGATGGAAAGGTTTCGCATGACCGAGCCGTAGACCAGGGCAATGGCATCGCCACGCGGCAGGAGCAGCTTGCCCACCAGGGTGCTCAGCAGGAAGTTGATGCCGTAGAGGATGAGCAGCGGGATCAGAATATCCAGGAGTACCTCGGGAGCGGTAGCGATGGTCTTGGCCTTGAGCGCCAGGGCCACGAACACGATGCCGAGCACGCCCAGGGTGGAGAGCGGCGGAAACTTGGGGGCCGAGGTGTTGCTGGAAATCGGCCTGACCGTAACGTTTTATCAGGAAGCGCTGGGTTCCGTAGCCCAGGAGCATGGGCAGGAAGACGATGAAGAGGATCTGTTTGAAAACGGCCACGAGATTGATGCTGATGGTCGCGCCCATGAATGCCTTCACATAGAACGGGGTGGCCAGGGAACCGAGGATCAGGCCGATAACGGTCATTTTCACGGCAGCGGACATGTTGCCTTTGGCAAAACCCGTCCAGGAGATGGTCATGCCGCTGGTGGGAACCAGTCCGGCCAGGACCAGACCCAGAGCCATATACGGCCTGTCGCCGAAAAAGGCGGACCCGACAACGAATGCCAGGAAGGGGATGATGGCAAAGTTGATGACCTGGGTGATGAGCTGGGCCTTCATGTCGCCGCCCTCGAAAACCTTGCGGATTTTCAGCGTGACCATCATGGGATAGACCATGAGGAAGGTGAACGGCACGATCAGGTCTTTGAGCCAGGAGGCGTCGGCCATGACACCGTAGGCAAAGCCCGCCAGCATCATCACCGGGATGGCGAGGATCAGGTTGGCTGAAATAATTCTCAATACTTTCATTATGACAATTCCTTGCGGGATGGGGGAGGATTAGTCGTCGCCAGAGGTGCCCATTTCGGTTTCGCGGCATTCCGGGTCGGAACAGCAGGGCGCCTCGCCGTCCTTGTAGATCACGACACCGTTTTGCACCGGCTCGCTGATGAACCGTCTGGCACATTCCGCGCAATTGACGTAAAAGGGCCGAAAGTCGCCGTGGGTGGTGACGACCTGTTCATGGGAACAATAAGGACAACATACGCTGATATCGGACATGGGGTCCTCCTTTGACCTGACTCCATCTTTGCCCAGGTTTGCAAGGCGTGCATTGATCTCGATCAACGGGGTCAAAATTTCAGGGGAAATAAATTATGGACCGATCCGCAGTGCGGGAAACGATAAAAAGTCTTCCACTTTTCTCGAAGCTGGATGAGCAGCAACTCGACCGGCTGGCCGAGCATGCGGTGGTTAACAGTATTCCCAAAAAGGCATTGTTCTTCACCGAAGATCGGTTTGCCAAGGGAATGCATGTGCTGCTCTCGGGAAAGGTCAAGTTGTTCAAGGTGTCGGAGGAAGGCAAGGAGCAGACCATCTTTGTCTTTGGGCCGGGTGAGCCGTTCTGCCTGTGCTCGACCTTCTCGGATGGCAAGTTGCCCGCCAACCTCGGAGCCCCTGGAGGACAGCAAGGTGCTGTTCATCAGCCCGACCGAGTACGAGGCCATGGTGCGCGAGGATCCGCTCATTCTGATGAACATGATGCGGGTCATGGCCCGGCGACTCAAGGATGCCATGGGATATGATCGACTCCCTGTCGCTGAAACAGATACCCTCGCGCCTGGCTGCCTACTTCCTGAGCCGGGAGTCCGAAGGTAAAGTCGTCCTGGATATCTCCTACCGCGAACTCTCCAAAATCATCGGCGTTACCCCGGAAGCCCTTTCGCGGGCATTGCGTAAAATGAGTGAAGATGGGGTCATCGAAGTGGATGGGAATGAAGTGACCATTGCAGACAAGGATAGTTTGGCAGCCTATTGATCGGTTTTAGGGATGCCTCCGGCGGCCTAAGAACCTTTTGAAAAAGGTTCTTAGGCATCTCCAAAACTTTTTTGGGCCGCTTTCGCGGGGGCGTAGCTCGGGAAGGCGTGCCATGCCGCGATGTCCGAAGCGGTCACCGCTGCCGTGCCGGTTGGCGGTTTGAGGCGAAAGGGGCGGGTTGGAGTTTGTGCTGCTTCGCGTTATCCCGCCCGCCGCCCCTTTCGCCTCAAACCGGGAAGGGTTTTTGGGAAGAGAAAACATAAAAAAAGAATAGGTTGTGTTTTCAGATCCTTTCTCTTCTCCCTGTCATTGTCTCAAACGCCACCATGCCAGAACTTTTAAGTTCCCTCCCAATAGACCTTGTGGCGTGGGTTCTGTCCGTAAGCCTTTGGTCAGGGCTTCCCTGGCCGAAGGCTTACGGACGCCGCACAGCCGCCGTCCGCCAATCCTCCCGTACAGCACCCCCGAACTCTCAAGTTCTGCCCCCGCGAAGCGGCAATGGGATTCTCAAGGCCCTCGGCCTTGAGGCCCCGCTGGCAAGCGCCCCGCGGAGCGGTCCCGCCGCAGGCGCCCCCGGCGGGCCTCGACGGAGGCTCCTGCTGTTTGATCTGATCATTTTTTTTTCATCAGAGTTGATGTGTATCAATGCGCTTTTCTCAGAATTCCCCTATAGTATGTGCGTGAATTATGTATAACCAACTGAAAAGGTTGAAGGAGAGAACGATGACAGTTTCACGCCGAAGCTTTTTGGGCGCGTTGGGGGTTGCGGGGGCAGCCGTTGTCGCGCCGAAGAATGTACAGGCCTGGCAATCCAAGGCACCGCCGGACCCGTACGGGTGTCTGGTGGACCTGACCCGTTGCGTGGGGTGCCGCAAGTGCGAGCAGGCCTGTAGCGAGGTCAATAAATTGCCCGAGCCTGCGATCCGGTTCGACGATTTGACGGTGCTTGATGCCAAGCGCCGCCCGGACCAGGACACTTTTACCGTGATCAACCGCTATTATTCGGGCCGTCTCGACGCTCGTGACAAGCCCGTGCCCACCTATGTCAAGGTACAGTGCATGCATTGTCAGGACCCGGCCTGTGTGTCGGCCTGCATCACCGGTGCCTTGACAAAGAAGCCCAACGGCGCGGTTCATTACGACGTGAGCAAGTGCATCGGGTGCCGGTATTGCATGGCCGCGTGCCCGTTCGAGATTCCCGCTTACGAGTATCACGATCCGATCACACCGAGGGTACGCAAGTGTACGTTCTGCTATGAGCGCATAGAGAAGGAGGGCGGCAAGCCCGGTTGTGCGTCCATCTGTCCGGTGGAGGCCATTACTTTTGGCAGGCGGTCGGATCTGCTCAGGCTGGCTCATCAGCGTATTGACGGTGATCCCGCCAAGTATGTGAACCACGTCTATGGCGAGAAGGAAGTCGGCGGCACGAGCTGGCTCTATGTTTCGGGTGTCGATTTCCCATCGGGTGGGCTTCCAGAAGCTGCCTGAAAACCCCATGCCCGAGCTTTCGGAGACCATCCAGCATTCGCTGTTCAGCTATCTCTGGTCGCCTCTGGCCCTGTTCGGTGTGCTGGGAGCAGTCATGGGATTCACCTCCCGCAAGAAGGAGGACGACCATGCATCATAAGCCCCGTCCTGTTGGTCGGCCTTTCTGGACGCCGGGGACCCTGGTCATGCTGGTCCTGATGATCGGCATGTTTCTGACCCTGGCTTTCCGCTACACCTTCGGGTTGGGAGCGGTGACCAATCTCAACAACCATTATCCCTGGGGTATCTGGATCGGCCTGGACGTGGCTTCGGGCGTGGCCCTGGCTGCGGGCGGTTTCACCACCGCGTTCCTGGCCCATATCCTGGGGCGGCATTATTACGAGGCCGTGACCCGGCCCGCGCTGCTGACGGCGGCGTTGGGTTACACCTTTGTGGCCCTGGCCGTGTTTTTCGACATCGGTCGTTCCTGGGCCATCTGGAAGCCCGTTTTCTATCAGAATCACAACTCGGCCCTGTTCGAGGTGGCCATGTGTGTCATGGCCTATGTCACGGTCCTCTGGATCGAGTTCGTGCCGGTGTTGGCCGAGCGGCTGGGGGACAAGATTCCTCTGCTGGCATTTCTGAACCGGATTCTGGACAAGACCATGTGGATATTCATCATCCTCGGGGTGGTGCTTTCCTGCATGCATCAGTCGAGTCTGGGCACCCTGCTGGTCATTGCGCCGACCAAGGTTTCGGCCCTGTGGTACACGCCGCTGTTACCGCTTCTGTTCCTGACCTCGGCCTTTGCCGTGGGGTATCCCATGGTGGTGGTGGAGACGACCATTGCCACGTCGTCGCTCAAGCTGGACTCCGAGATGAACGTACTGGCGCCGCTGTCGCGCATCACGATCCTGCTGCTGGGCGTGTACCTGGCCATCAAGGTTGGTGATCTCGTGGTCCGTGGCGCGTATGTAACGCTGCTGGACGGCTCGGCCCAATCCAACGCCTTCCTGGTCGAGGTCGGCCTGGGTGTGGTTTTGCCATGGTGCATGCTGCTGTTCAAGGCGGTGCGCAGCTCGCGCAGGCTGCTGTTCGCGGCGGCGCTGATGATCGTGCTCGGCGTGATGCTGAACCGATTCAACGTGTTTGTGGTTTCGTTTAGCGCACCCTATGCCACCGAGCCGTATTATCCGGCCATTGGGGAGGTGCTCGTCACCGTGGGTGCCGTGGCAACGATCTTCTTCCTGTACCGGGTGTTCGCAACCTGGTTCCCGGTGCTTTCCGCCCAACCACAGGAGGTGTCACGATGAAGAAGAACCTGCAAGTGGGATTGCTCATGCTTGCCGCTCTGGCCGTGGCCCTGGGAGCAACCGCTCCGGCATGGACCGCGACCGCGCCGGCCAAGCCCGTGGAAAAGTCGCGCAAGGACATGACCCCCAAGCCTGAAGGCTGGATGCCCTCGGATCAGGTCAAGGCCGAAAAGTTGGCCCGCAAGCAATACCCGTATGTCAAGGATGTGCTCATGGAAGACCTGCCGCTGAGGCAGCAGCGTCTGCGCAACCTGGGTATCGGGTTCAAGGAGATCAAGCACAGCTACATTCTGCTCGACAGTCCGTATGTGGACACCTACGAGCGCAAGTACGAGCCGGTGCGGTTCATGCATTCCAAGCATGCGGCGTCTCTCGGGGGCGACTGTGCGGCGTGTCATCACTACCGTCCCGCCGACTCCAAAGCCTCGGAGACCGTGGCCTGCCGTTCCTGCCATCAGGAGGCGTTCTCAGGCAAGGACACCGAGCGCGTCGGGCTCAAGGCGGCCTATCACATGCAGTGCATGAATTGTCATGAAAAGATGAAGCAGGGACCGGTCAGTTGCGAGGGATGCCATGAAAAGCGTCCCATGGACCACAAGGAGCTGGTCCGGCTGCCGGAGAATCCCAAGCCCCAGGAAGTGACAAAGGAATGTCTGCGTTGCCACAAGGACGCGGGCGAGGACATGCTGACTACGGCCCACTGGCTGTGGCGCGGCCCGTCCCCCTATACAACCGAACACAGAAAGAGCGTCATGTCGGGCAAGGGGACAACGACGCTCAACAACTTCTGAATATCCCCCATCAGCAACGAGGCTCGTTGCACATCATGTCATGCGGGATATGGTTGGAAGGATGCTTCCTTTGACTTCAGCAAGAAAGAAAACATTGACTGCCTGGTCTGTCACGACACCACGGGCAGTTACAAGAAAGCCCCGCCCAAGGCGGGCATGCCTGATCCCAAGGTGGATCTGGTTTATGTGGCCAGAAATGTAGGCCCCACCAGCCGCAAGACGTGCGGCACCTGTCACTTCAGTGGCGGCGGTGGCGACGCGGTCAAGCATGCGGATATGAGCGCGGACCTTAATTGGCCCAACCGCAATTGCGATATCCATATGGGCGGCTACGACTTCCAGTGCGTGGAATGTCATAAGACCCGCAATCACAAGATATCGGGCCGGTCCACCTCAGCCCCTGTGGCCGAGGGTTCCCGGGCCTGCGAGGATTGCCACACGTCCAAGCCGCATTACGGCGACACGCTGCTCGATCATCATTTGAACAAGCATTGCGCCACCGTAGCCTGCAATACCTGCCATTCGCCCGTCTACTCCAAGTGCGCCCCCACCAAGACCTGGTGGGACTGGTCCACGGCCGGAGACAAGAAGCGCAAGGTGGGCAAGGACAAGTATGGCAAACCCGATTACAATTGGATGAAGGGTACCTTCCGTTGGAAGGAGTCGGCCAAGCCGGAATATGCCTGGTACAACGGGTTCATGAAGCGTTTGGTGAAGGGCGACCCTGTCAACCCGGACGCCAAGGGTTTCATGCCGGGTGAGCAGTTGACGGACGAGCAGAAGCGTCAACTGGTGGTCACGAGTATTACCGAGCCTATCGGTTCGCTCAAGGACCCGCACTCCAAGATCACGCCGTTCAAGATCATGACCGGTATCCAGCCCGCCGATGCCGAGCATCGGTATCTGCTGATTCCCCATCTGTATCCTTACGACAAGGAGGACAAGACTGCCTATTGGAAGAACTCCGATTGGCAGAAGGCGTTCGAGGAGGGCATGGCCAAGGCCGAGCTGCCGTATAGCGGCAAGTACATGTGGGTTGCCACTGATATGTATTGGCGCATTGAGCACGAGGTTATGCCCAAGGAGAGCGCGCTCTCCTGCGTGCAGTGTCACGAAAGCCTCAAGAGCGAGAAGACCTGTGACCGTTGCCACAAGGACAACCGCAACGCCAAGTTCCGTGAACTTGCGGAACTGGGTGCGGATTTCCGGTTGCTGCAGATCCAGGGCCGTGACGTTGGAGAACTGATCGGCACCACGGACTACATCGACTTCAAGAAGCTCGGCTACAAGGGCGATCCCATTGTCCACGGCGGGCGCTTCAAGGAGTTGCCGTTGGAATTCGGTGTCAGCCGGAAGTAGTTGGGTGGTCAACCGCAACAATACGCCGCCTCGGAACGTTGGTTCCGGGGCGGTTTTTCTGTGGTGTCCGAGGTCGGGTCGGTCGGCGGTTGGCATGAAGCGGTGGTCGTCGAGAACGGCGGGTTGTGAGTCTGTAATAACAGCTTGAAGCGAGTTCGGTTAATCGCTAGAATCCTCCTCGGGTAGATGGTTGTTGTTTTAATCTGAAAGGAATATCCATGCCGTCTGGCGTTGAGCAAAACGTCTTGAGTTTATTAAGTATTCGAGTCGACCAAACAAAGATATATTATGAAATCGGCGAATGAAAAGTCCAAGGACGAGTTGATCAAGGAACTCGAACACCGCCAACGAGAGAGGGGTGAGAGAAGTAATATCCATTTGTCCCGGTTGGCCATGGAAGCTTCTCATGAGGGCTTGTGGGACTGGGACATCGCTTCGGATGAAATATATTTGGGGCTGTACCAGATAACTAGCCCATTTGTTTCTTAACCCACTGTTTCAGTTGTTTAAACTGGCTTTGTGGATTGGGGTTGTTAAATCGCCACTCGCATTCCTTCAAAAACAAGTGAAAATGCTTGGTCGGAATGCCGTTAAATTTTCGTAAGTGACGCTTGGCCTGGTTCCAAAAATTTTCGATTCCGTTGATGTGGTTCTGGCTATCCGCGAACAACTTGGAGTGGTTGATCCGGAAGTGTTTGAACTCTGAAACATCAAGCGCATTGTAGCCATACCAGCAGTCCGAGTAAACGATGCTATCAGGCTGAATCTTTTCTCTGGTGATGGGCGGTAAAGTTTTTGATTTTGCGTTTGGAATCAACTGGGTATAAACTCTTCCACCGCGTTTGAGGATTCCAAAAACAGGGACTTTGCCAACCGCGCCACGTCCTCTTTTACCCTTTCGCCGACCTCCAAAATAGCTTTCATCGACCTCAAATTCGCCGAACTGCGCCCCCTCATTGGCTTCTTCGTCGGCTATAATTTCCCGCAACCGATGAAAGTAAAATGCCGCTGTTTTGGGATTCACACCAACAAGATTCGCGGCGCATCGGGCTGTCGTTCCAGCCACAAAATGCTCGATCAGACGGAGCTGCTTTTCACGACTTAACCGGCTCTTTCGCATTGCCATACTGATAACCCAGAGGAGTTATCTGGTACAGCCCCATATATTTTTCTCCCGGCAGTTTCATCATGCTCGGCTACGATCCGGATGAGTTCGAGCAAAATATCAATTCATGGAAAGCGTTGGTGCATCCCGACGATTTGGAAACAGTCAGTCGGGAGATGGGGGAGCATATCGTCAAGGGGGAACCCTTCAGCATCACCTATCGGGCACGAAGCAGCCAGGGGGAATGGCAGTGGGTGCTCGCCCGGGGCCGGGTTCTCGAATGGGGTCCGGACGGCAGTGCCACCAGGATGGTGGGCACCCATGTGGATATCCATGAGCAGACCATGCTTATCGAGAAGATCGGGGAGCAGAATGAAGAACTGATGGTTTTGTACAAGCTGAGCATGTCGGTTTCACGAAGTGCTTCTTTGCAAGAAACGGTGGATGTCATTCTGGACCTGCTCAAGGAAACTTTCAAATGCGATCTTGCCGTGCTGTATCTTCTGGAAGGCAATGAAATCGTTTTCAGGGGGGTGCGCAACGATACCAAGGCACCCGAGTATCATTTCGACAAGCGGGGGTTGATGGAAGAAAGCCTCTGCGGCCAAGCGGTGAAGCAGCAGAAGGCCTTGTTTTCAAAGGATTTGTCCAAAGAGGCGAACTCTGTCCAAACTTCGAGCCAGACGACGGGAATCAGATCCTTTGCCGCGTTGCCGCTGGTCAGCGGAACCACCGTGGTCGGCGTTATCGGGGTCGGGGCCATTCGCCTCACGGACTATGAAATGCGCCAGGCCTTTCTTTGTTCGGTCGCATCCGTCGCTGCCAGTGGCGTGGCGAACGCCCTGTTGCATGAGAAACTGCGGAAGCACTCCGAGGAAATGGAGTCCCTGGTTCAGGAACGGACCAGAGAACTGTACAAGCTCGACAATGCCATGGAGCACGTGTCCCTTTCGATAATAATTACGGACGCGAAGGGTTTCATCGAGTACGTCAATCCGTTTTTCACCGAACTGACGGGATACTCGAAGGAGGAAGTGCTCGGGAAAAATCCCCGAATGTTCAAATCCGGGATGCACGACAGGAGTTTCTACAAGGAAATGTGGAGCCAACTGCTCAAGAAGCAGACTTGGCGGGGCGAACTCTGCAACAGGAAAAAGGGCGGCGCCACCTATTGGGAACGGGCGAGCATTTCTCCCTTGACGGACGACTCGGGAGTTCTCAACCATTTTATCGCGGTCAAGGAAGATACCACGCAGCGGAGACAATACGAGCAGGAGTTGCTCATTTTGTCAAAGGCGATCAGGAACGCGGCCTCCTCGGTTATCGTGACGGACGTATCCGGCCACATTGTCTACGTCAATCCGAGCTTTATGGAGCTTACGGGCTATACCTTCGAAGACGTGGCGGGGAAGAATCCGCGAATCCTGAAATCCGGGCTGCATGATAAGCAATTTTACCAGGATCTTTGGAAAACCATCTCCGGAGGCAAGCCCTGGAAGGGAGAATTCCTCAATCGACGCAAGGACGGTACCCGGTTCTGGATGGCCGCGAGAATTTCCCCGGTATTCGACAAGCATGGCGTGATAACCCAGTACGTGGGGGTGCAGAACGACGTCACGGAGAAAAAGGAGCTTGAGCATCTCAAGGATGATGTGGATCGGATCATGCGCCATGATCTCAAGACACCGCTCAATGGGCTTATCGGCTTTCCCGAACTCATTGAGATGGAGGGCAATCTCACCGAGGACCAGCTCGAATTGACCCGGGCCATTGCGCACTCCGCCAGGAAGATGCTGCGTATGATAGACCTTTCCCTGGACTTTTTCAAAATGGAGACGGGGCGTTATGAGTACATGCCCCGCAGGGTGGACCTGATAGCCTGTCTGCGCGAGTTGTCAACCGATTTTCATTCCAAGCTCAGCGCAAAACAACTGATATTGCGTATCACCCTCGGAGGCCTGCCCGTATCCGGAGGGGAGTCCTTCCTGGTTTATTCCGAGGAAAGTCTTCTGTATACCCTGTTGTCCAATCTTCTGACCAACGCAATCGAGGCTTCGCCCGCCGGAGGAGAAGTTTCCGTCACCCTTGACGTCGAATGTGGCTGCCTTGTTTCCATTCGCAATATCGGGGCGGTGCCCCTCCCGGTCAGAAAAACATTTTTTCGCAAATACCATACCTATGGGAAGAAATCGGGAACCGGACTGGGGGCATATTCGGCAATGATGGTGGCGGAGGCCATGGGCTATACCATTCGCATGGAGACTTCCAGCGAGGAAAACCAGACGATTCTTTTCATCGAAATACCCGAGGCGAGTTGTCTCGGCAGTGAGTAAAAAATAAATGTTGGAGCACGCCAAGATCCTCGTGGTTGACGACGAACCACACAATATCCTGCTGTTGAAGCGTTATCTCAAACTCATGGGGCATGAAGTTGTGGGCGCGGAAAACGCGATTGTGGCTCTCGCCAGATTGGACAGGACATTCGATCTTGTCCTGTCGGATGTCATGATGCCGGAGATGAACGGTTTTGAATTCGTCAAGACTATCCGGAACAATCTGGAAGTGCAGGAAATTCCCGTCATCATGGTGACCACGCTGGCCGAGAAGGATGATCGGCTGCGGGCCGTGGAGGTCGGGGCCAACGATTTTATCACCAAACCCGTGGACCCGTTGGAATTGCAGGTGCGCGTCAACTCCATGCTCAAGCAGAAGGCGCAGCGGGATGAGATCGTCCATTATGAGCAGGAGCTGAATGAACTGGTGGAGGAGCGGACTCTGGGCCTGCAACGGGCGTTGAGGGAAGTGGAGAAGTCCCACCAGGACACTATTGTTCATCTCGCGGCGGCTGCCGAGTACAAGGATGAGCAGACCGGGGCACATATCCTGCGCATGAGCAACTATTCTGCCGTAATCGCCGAAGCTTTTGGCCTGGACAGGGATGAGGTGAATCTGATCAGGAAAAGCAGCCCCATGCATGACCTCGGCAAGATTGGCATACCTGACCATGTGTTGCTCAAGCCGGGGAAGCTCGATCCCGACGAGTGGGAAGTGATGAAGACCCATGCCGAGATCGGGGCGGAAATTCTGGGAGCCGGGGCCTCGGACTACGTCAACATGGGCTCGATCATCGCCCTGTCGCACCACGAGAAATGGGACGGCAGCGGCTATCCCTCCGGGCTGTCCGGAGAGGATATCCCCCTGCCCGGACGCATTTGCGCCGTGGCGGACGTCTTTGATGCCCTGACCAGCAAGCGACCTTACAAGGAAGCCTTTTCCGTGGAGAAATCCCTTGAGATCATGGAGGAGGGTCGAGGGACCCACTTTGATCCCATAATATTGGACGCCTTTTTGGAGAACCTGGACACTGTCCTGGCAATCAGGGGAAAGTACGCGGACTGAACCGGGCCGGTCATTATGCCGGGGTGTTTTTTCCGATCTTGTGCAACATGTTTTTGAGAACGCGGATATCCAGGGGTTTTGACAGATAGTCGTTCATGCCCGCGTTTATGAAAATTTCCTCGTCCCCTGCCATGGCATAGGCGGTCATGGCAATGATCGGGATGTCGATGTTCTGTTTGCCTGCCTTGCCGTTACGAATCCCTTGCGTGGCTTCCACGCCATCCATGACAGGCATCTGTATATCCATGAAAACGATGTCGAACTCTTGTTGTTTCAAGAGGGAGAGCGCCTGAAGTCCGTCTTCGGCCACGGAGACAATGCATTCCATCCGTTGCAGCATTTTTCGGGCGGCGATGCGGCTTATGCGGTCGTCCTCAACCAGGAGTACCTGGAGTCCGCTTTGGGCAATGGGTTCGATTTGGTCCGAGGGGGTGTGCTTGGGCAAATCGGTTTCGGCCTGAGAGAAAGGCAGGGAGAAATAGATGGTCGTTCCTTTCCCCGGTTCATTTTTCAAGGCCAGACAGCCTTTCATCAGGCCGATCAGGCGTTTGCAGATGGACAGGCCGAGTCCGGCTCCCTGATATTGGCGGCTGAATCCCCGGCTGGCCTGGCTGAACGGGGAGAAGAGCTTTTCCAGTTGGTCGTCCGTAATGCCGACGCCGGTATCGGAAACGGAAAAGAGGATTCTTTTCTGACCCTGCCCAAGGGCGTTGAGAGATTGGGCCTCGACGGTTACCGACCCCTCGGGGGTGAATTTGATGGCATTGCCGATGAGATTGGCAAGCACTTGTTGCAACCGGTTGGCATCGCCGACAACGGGCCGTTCAATGCCTTTCCCGATCCGCAGGTTCAGGTCTATGCCGGCTTGTCGCGCTGTCGGAATAAAAAGTTCCACGGACTGTTCCAGGGACTTGACGAGATCGAAGGGTTCCAATTGCAGAGGCATCTTGCCCGCCTCCACCCGGGAGAGATCAAGGATGTCCGTGAGAAGCCTTGTCAGCCGTTTTGAGGACTGAATGGCAATGGAGGTGAACTCCTTTTGCTCCTGGTCGAGGTCGGTCATCTGCATCAGTTGGAGCATGCCGAGGATGCCGTTCATGGGTGTCCGTATTTCGTGACTCATGTTGGCCAGGAATTCGGATTTGGCAATATTGGCAGCGTCGGCGACCTTGGCTGTCCGGGTGAGTTGTTGCTCCAGCTTCTTGCGGGGATCGATATCGTCGATGACCCATACCACGCCGTCATCCAGATTCTGCGGATTCAGGGCTTTGCCGGAAAGGCTGCACCAGACAGGGGTCCCGTCCTTTCGCTGCAGCTGATATTCCACCTGCATCTGCTTTTTTTCCGCCAGGCTGTAGAAATATTCCTTCCCGAAAAAGGCGAACCGCTCTTCGGACAGATGCAATTCCCGCATGCTGAAGCCGTGCATCTGCTCCGGGGAATCGTACCCCAGAATGTCCGCCAACCGCTGGTTGCCGCGATGGAAGATGCGATTGCCGCGCAGGAGCATGATGCCCACCTGCGAGTTGTGAAAGATGCTCTCGAATTCGTTTTTTGCTCGGGCCAGGGCCTCCTCGGCCCGCTTCCGCTCGGTGATATCGATCCCCATACTGGTGAGGCCTTCGGGATATCCGTCCGCGTTCAGGGTGAGGACGTTTGACCACGAGACAAACAGGCGCGCTCCATGTTTGTCCAGGAGTTGGTTTTCGTAAGTGGAATATCCATGGGAATGCTTTTGGGCCATGGTTTGACGGAATACGTTCTGTATTTCATCTCGGATATCTTCGGGTATGCACAGAGTAAACCAGTTCTGCCCCAGGATTTCGTCTTCCCGCCATCCCGTGAGCTTCAGGAAAAAGGCGTTGGCAAAGACGATTTTCCCTGTCGTGTCGAGGGAGATACCCAATTGGGGCGTGTTTTCCAAAATGTGGCGCCATTTTTGTTCGGACTGGACGAGCGCATCCCTGGCGTGGAGTCGTTCCGTGATGTCCATGACCAGGGTGGCAAACTGATCCTTTGCGGGGGAGTATGCCCGAACTTCGAAGTGTTTTCCGAGTTCGTTGCTGTAGTGCTCGAACTGTTCCGGTATGCCTGTCTGGGTTACCCGTCCGTAGCGCTCTATCCAGAATGACTCTGTGTTGGGCAGTACTTCGAGAACGGTCTTGCCGAGGATTTTGCCGCGTTCAAGGCCGGTCATCTTTTCAAAGGCCGGATTTATTTCAAGGAATTGGTAGTCTACGGGATTTCCCGATTCGTCCGTGATGATTTCGTGAAGGGCAAAGCCGATGTTCAGTTCGTTGAAGAGCGATTGGAATTTATTCTTTTCCTGCAAGAATTTTTCCCCGATGGTCCGGGTGTGTTTCTTGTAGGAAAAAAAGAGTATTGAGAAAAGCAGCGTTGCTGCCATCACCCCCAGTAAAAAAGAAGCAGGGGAAGTATCCCCGGCAAAGAGGCCAAAAAAGTCGGGTGTATGCCCGGACAAATTTCCCGGGGTCGGGGTTGCCGCTTGGCAGGGGGGGGCTTCCGAGGCCCAGAGGAAAAGAGTGCCCATCAGTAGGGCGGGTTGGAAGCGGTTCGAAGAGAGTGCTTTCATTCTCGCATAATCATGTTAACCCGCGTTTGTGTCAACCGGGTTATATTTTCCGGCTGTTTCGGGAGAAATCCCTGCCGGAGGTTCGGGATCGGGGGGTGATTCTCAAAGATAGTTTTTACGTTTGAAATAGAGCAACATTCCCAGGCCCAGAACGAGCATGACCCCTATGATGGTATGGTAGCCGTAATGCCATTGCAGCTCGGGCATGTAGCTGAAGTTCATTCCATAGATGCCGGCAATGAACGTCAGGGGGATGAAGATGGTGGCAATGATGGTCAGTAGTTGCATGATCTTGTTGGTGCGTATGCCGATGAGGGAAATCTGGTAGTCGATCATGGATTTGAGGATGTCATGCAGGGAGGAGACCGCTTCGATAGTCTGGTCGTGATGGCCTGCCGTGTCCTGGAGGTAAGGGAGAACATCGGCGGTTATCTCGGCGTCTTCGCGCAGCAGTCCCTTGAATATTTCGCGGACGGGCATGAGGGTATTTCGGATGAGTATGGTATCCCGCTTCAAGGCATACAACTCGCCCAGAAGGTCGCCGGAGAGCCCGCGTGCCAATCTGTTTTCGAGGTCCTGTGCGGCGTCGCTGACGGACGCAAGGGTCATGGTGTGGCTGTCCACCAGGGTGTCCAGAATGGCGGACATGAGGTAGGAGGCGTCTGAGCGCCGGATTCTTCCCCGTCCCTGCCGGATGCGGGAAAGTACGCCGTCGAGCAAGTTGCTTTCCTGCTCCAGGAAGACCACCACCAGGTTGTCGCGCCAGAACAGGCTGACCTGTTCGTCCGTGACCTGTCCCGCCTCGGCGGTCAGATGGCGCATGACGATGAATCCGGTCACCTCGTCTACCCAGGTGAAATTGGACCGTTGGCCGGTGTTCAGGACATCTTCGAGAAAGAGTGCGGGCAGGTTCAGGCTGGCGCCGATTGTCTTTACGGTCTCTGCTCGATGGACACCGGTCACGAGGAGGAGATTGACGCATCCGGCCACCGGGGATACTCCGGTTTCGGGGGCGGGCCGGGTTTCGGTAAGGCCATCGGCATTGTAGGCGCAATGGAGGAGCGAGGGCGAAAAATCGCGTTTCTCTCCGGCGTAGATCAGGGTTCCTGGTGCGGCGTCCAGTTTGATCTGGTTCCAACGGAGAAAATCAAACATTGAGTCCTCCTTTCAGTTGTGGGATTCGTCATGGGGTCGTTCCGATTGCCTCGCATAATATACCGGTGCTAATGTTATTGTCCACAAGAGGTCTGGAGAAAGTTATGAAGGAATGGTTTAGCGATCCCTATGTGTTCAAGGTCGTGCAGAGTCTGGTTCTGGGCGTGGTGATTTTCGTGCTGGCAAAAATCGTGGTCGTCATATCCGGCAGGAAGAGCAAGCGGACATCCGAGGCCTCTTTTTTCGTCAAATATGCTGCGTTATTCTTTTTTGGCGTTTCCCTCGTTTTCATCTGGCTGGATGGGGTCGGCCCCATACTGACGGCGTTGACCATCGTTGCTGCCGCGTTGACCCTTGTTTCCAAGGAACTGCTGCTCAATTTTCTCGGATCGTTCGTTATCCTCTGGAGAGAACTCTTCGGCATCGGCGACAGGGTGTATGTGGGGGGATCTTCCGGGGATGTCATTGACAAGGGGATTCTTTATTTCACCCTGCTGGAGGCGGGGCAGACCGGGCTCACGGGCCATTCCACGGGCCGATTGATCAAGGTGCCCAATGCATTGGTCCTGACGATGCCCGTGATCAACGCCACACGCGGAGCCGGATACGTCTGGAACGAGATGTCCCTGGCCGTCAGCCGGGACAGCGACTGGGAGGCGGCGAAAGGCCTGCTGCTGGATGCCGTGGATCGGTACTATGCGGAAGAGGCCATCGACCTGGAGCGCATCCGGCAGGTCTTCGAGAGAAAGCGGGTGTTCTTCAAAAAGCTCACGCCGCGGGTATACATGGACGTCACCACAGGGGGTTTTTTGCTTACCCTGCGCTACCTGTGCCGGTCCCGGCTGATCCGGGAGAGCAGTGACGTCATTGTCTCGCAGTTTGTCCGCGCCATGGACGGGGCGGGGGTGAAGCTTGCGGAAGAACAGCCCGAGCGGCCCGGATAATGGGTGGCGGATTGATCGGCGGCGGGTAGAATCCGGCTTTGCAGCCCAGGGGCAAGGCGGACGCGGAGCGCCTTGTCAACAATGAAGCTTATTGACTCGACTTTCGGGGTTGAGCTCTACCCTTCAACGCACTGTGCTCTTTGACAATGTTGCCTGCTGAATCCGTAGAGATAGAATGCCCGTTGCAACGCTTCGGCCAGAATCGTCTGCACCAACTCTTCCGCAACCTGCTTGTTTTCCATCAAATGTAGCATCGTCAGCGTCAAAATGCGTTGCAGCGCCTCCACGTATTCCAAATCGCGCACCTCTTCGCAGCACGCATGAAAGAGCAGGCCAAGTGTTCGCGGGTCGTCGTGGCGACGCTGCTCCAGGGCAAGAAAGAGGTAGCGCAGCATGACGATGGTCGTATGCGCGATCAGCGAGTCGAAATCCCTGGCCTGGCAGCCTTTTTCCAACTCCAGGTGCTGCTTGGCCGTGCGGAAGAAGACCTCGATGTCCCAGCGCTTCCCATAGATGCGCACCACGTCGGCCTCAGGCAGTTTGCTGTCCGTGGACAGCAGGGCCAGCCAGTCCTTTTTGTGCTTGTTGCGAACAAAGACGATGCGTGCGGGCTTTTCATCCTTCATGGTCACAAGCGCGTTGGCCAGGACCCGCGCCCGCCCCCGGCGCTTTCGCAGCCGCCTGTAGATTTCATCCGCGCTCAGGCGCCCCCCCTCGAATCCGTAAAGAACCTTGGGCGTGCGCTTGATCATGCAGATCACGTGGATGTGCTCGCGGGCCTGGCTGATGATGGCGGGCATGCCGAACCAGCTGTCCATGAGCAGGTATCTGGCCTGGACTCCAGCGGCCAGGGCGCGTTTGAGCATCGGCCCGATCAGCTCAGTGGCCTTGCAGATCGCCTCTTTGCGTCGCTTGGCCCCGCATGAACGGTTGTCGAGTTGTTTGGTGACGCCCTGATAGCGATTTTTCTCCTTGGCGGACGACAACAGCGCGAAGTCCAGCGGTGCGAGCGTGGCGCCGTCGGACCAGCACAGGCTGAGAAGCCGGTACCCTTTGAGGAAGCCGTTTTGGGTATGATCGAAGACGCGGGCCAGCAACTCGACTTTCTTGGAGCGCGGCCGTTGGAGCGTTGAATCGTCAAGGATCAGCACGTGTTCGCGCTCCTGCGAGGTGAGTTCCTGAAGCATGGAGCAGACGCGGGCCGCCAGCAGAAGGAGAAAACGCCGCCAACTGAAGCGGCTGGAGCGCATGAATTCGTAGACGGCGTCTTTGCCAAAACCGGGGCTGTCCCGGGTTGCGAAGTATCGATATAGGTTGAGGCGATGGAACGGAAGCGAGAAAAGACAGGATAGCAGGACGGCCGGAGGAGCTCCTTTTGCTTTGGTGAAACCGCATCGATGGGCAAGGGTCCCAATCGCGAATTGCTGGAAAAACCGGTTGATGCGGCACGTGATGCGCTGTTCTTTCTCTTGAACATCATGGCAGATAGCGGTATTCTGCATTCGGGTCCTTCTCCTTGGCTTTTCTGTTGTAGTGCAACAACATAATACCAGGGCTGCAAGGACCCTTCAACATAAAATATGAATTATTTCAACATGCTGACTGTTGCTTGAACTGTACTTTCAACCCCGAAAGTCGAGTTATTGATAAATAAAGAGAAGTGTTTCGAGAAAGGATTTCGAAGAGGACTTCCTCTGGAGATTCCCGCGAGTCTTGGAATATGGGGTGTTGCAATGCCATCATGAAAGAGTGCTCCCTGCATCGCATTATTCCATTCCACTCCATCCCATTTTGAAAAGTGAGCTGCGCCACCGATGCCTGATCAAGAAACCTTGCCTTCTCCGCAGCCACTCGACCCCGACGTTGCCTCCCCTCGGGGAGCGGCACCCCAACCCGATCAGTCTGCTCCGCCTCGGTCGGGAGACATGCCTCCGCCCGAATACCATGATCCTGTCGGGGACGGCGGATCGGTGCCGGACCAGGAGGTCGGCGGGGGAACACCGGACGGGCAGGGGGCGGCTGACGGCTCCGGCGGGTTGATGCCGCTCTTTGGTTTTGTTCCCGGCACTTCTCCATTTCATGACGGCGGACTTTTCGGCTTCGGCCCCGGCCTCCTGCCGTTTCAGGGAGAAGGCTTTCCGGGAAGCCCTTTTTCCCCCGGTGGATTTGGTGGATTGACCGGACCGAATTCGGGATTGTTCGGCCCCGACATGGCACTGGATTTCCTGCTTCCTGTGACGGGCCCCGGCTTCGGCCCGCAACACGGAATGCGGCCGATCATCGACCGCGAGGATGACGACATCCAGGACGACCCCCGCCACGAGCCGCAGGACAGCCCGTACGACCCGCTCTTTTCCCAGCAGTGGTACATTCAAAACACCTCGGGCGGGGTGGACCTCAATGTGGTCAAGGCGTGGGAGGATTTCACGGGCGAGGGCGTGCGCGTGGCCGTGTGCGACAACGGCGTGGACTACAACCACCCGGACCTGCAGGCCAACTATCTCGCCGGACAGGGGTACAACGAGACCTCGGGGGTAGCCGATGGTTATCCCGGCCCCGGCGACACTCACGGCACGGCCGTGGCCGGATTCATTGCCGCTGCCAAGAACGGGTACGGCATCCAGGGCATCGCCTATGACGCCAAGATTGCCTCTTTTGTGGATGGCGACGCGGACGGTGCCTTGACTGGCATCATGCTGCGCCAGACCTCCTTTGACATTTCCCAAAACAGTTGGACCCTGTCGCCTTTCCAGGACACGACTTCGGTCACGGACGCGGTGGAGACCCTGGCCCGCGATGGCCGGAGCGGACTCGGCACGGTGGTGGTCTTCGCCGGTTCCAACGAGCGCGGTTTGGAGATCATGTCCACCTACTACAACACCAATTGCTCTCCCTACGGTCTGGCGGTCGGGGCCGTGGACAGTACCGGGAAATATGCGGATTTCAGTTGTGCCGGGCCAAATCTGTTGGTCACCGCGCCGGGTGACACGGTTCTCTCCACCGACCGCACGCCCCCGGCCGGAGAAGACCCCAGCTCCTATTTTCATGTGGACAGCGGCACCTCTTTTTCCTCGCCCATGGTCAGCGGCGTCATCGCGCTCATGCTGGAGGCCAACCCGGACCTGGGCTATCGCGACGTGCAGACCATCCTGGCCGCCACGGCGGTGCGCACCGACGCCATGGTCTCGGCCGAAGGCAAGCCCTGGGACTGGCAGATCAACGGCGAATCCAACTGGAACGGCGGGGGCATGCATGCCAGCCACGACTATGGCTTCGGTCTGGTGGACGCCACCGCTGCCGTGCGCCTGGCCGAATCTTGGGACAGCGGCCAGCACGCCTACGCCAATCAGGTGGAGCAGGCGGCCACGGTGAATCCCTCTTCGGTCATCCCGGACAATACCGGGGCAAGCCTCACGACCTCGGCAACCATCAATACGGATATCCTCGTGCAGCACGCCGTGGTTACCGTGGACATCGCCCACGCGCGATTCGACGATCTCGAAATTTCTCTGACCTCGCCCGACGGCACCCAGAGTGTGCTCCTCTACCATCCCAACCTGGAAGGACTCGCCACTGAGATGAAGGTTCCGCTGGATACGTACATGGCGGAGCGGACGCCCACCTTCGGTGAGGGAAACGTCTGGTCCTTCATGACGGTGACCCCGTTCGGCGAGCACGGCCAGGGCGACTGGACCCTGACCGTCACGGACACGGTAACCGGCGACCAGGGCACACTCAATTCCTGGACCCTGACCCTTTACGGCGATAACGATTCCGCTGCCGACCAGTACATTTATACCGACGAATATTCCGACATGGTGGCGGACGATGCATCCCGCGCCACCCTGACGGATACTGCGGGCACGGACACCATCAATGCCTCGGCCGTGACCGCGGACTGCATCGTGAACCTCACGCCCGGCGCCACGGGTGTCATCGATGGCACCGCCCTGGTCATCGGCGCGGCCACGGTCATCGAAAACGTGCATACCGGCGATGGCAACGACGTGCTCATCGGCAACGACGCGGACAATAACCTTTTCGGCTGGCGCGGGGATGACAATATCTCCGGCGGCATCGGCGACGATCTGCTTTTCGGGGGCACGGGCATGGACACCCTGTCCGGCGGTACAGGCTCCGACATATTCAGCTATTCCTCTGCGGACGAGGGTCGGGACTCGATTCTGGACTTCAGCCATGCGGCCGATGTCTTTCATTTCGACTACGCCGAGTTTGGCCAGTCGAGCACAGGCGTGTTGTCAGCGGACCATTTTTTCGTTTCCTCGGTCCAGGTGGACACCACCGATGCCTGCTTCTATTTTGAGGTGGATATCCTTTGGTACGATGCTGACGGCACAGGCGACGCCACCGCCGAACAGATCGCCCAGGTCATGGGTGATCTGGTCCAGACGGACGACATCGTCTTTGTCTGATCCGGCTTTCGGTGAAAGGTGTCGGGTTACTCTCTGTATTTCGGGTGCATGAGGACTCTGCTTCCCGGCCTTCTTCGTGAATCAGAGGGATACGATCAAGGGGGAGACCAGGAAACAAACAAGTACGGTGTCCCCCTAATCTTACCGGATGATGCCCGAAGGCCTCCCCTGTACAAAAACTGCATGTACAGGTACATATGTGCGCATGATGGTAAAAGTGGACCGCCTGTCCTACAACTTTGGCGCATACTGGGCGCTCAAGGACGTTTCATTTTCCTTGGGCAAGGGCGAATTTCTGTTCCTGACCGGCCATTCGGGCGCGGGCAAGACCACGCTGCTTCGGCTGCTGTACGGCGCACTGCCGGTGACTCGCGGACGGGCAGCGGTGGCGGGTGTACAGCTCAACCAACTGAAAAAAAGAAATATTCCGTTACTTCGGCGCAAGGTCGGCGTGGTGTTTCAGGACTTCAAGATCCTGCCCAAGCGCACGGTATTCGACAATGTGGCCATGGCCCTTGAAGTGCGCGGCATGGGCCGGACGCATCTGGAACGGCGCGTGCGGGCCATTGTCCGGGCCATGGGGCTGGAGACGAAGAGCTACTCCGCCTGCGAGCGGCTATCTGGCGGTGAGCAGCAACGGGTGGCTATTGCCCGATCCATGGTCTCCAACCCGGAACTGATCCTGGCCGATGAGCCCACCGGCAACCTTGATTTCGATCTGACCATGCACCTTATGGAGATATTCAAACAATTCCATACGTATGGAACATCCATCATCATGGCTACACACAGCCGCGAGGTGTTGAAGTGCGTGCCTAGCGCGAAGATTCTGCACTTGCAGGACGGACGCATTGTCTCCGGTGACGGCGTGGACCAGCAAGAGGAAGAGGAGGACCTGTGATAGGCCAATTCTTTCGCCTCACCCTGCGCGGCATTGCCGACATCGGTCTGCATCCCGTGGCACAATTGCTGACCCTGGTGGCCGTGGCCATGGTCACGCTGCTGACCGGCTTCATTCTGATGGGGTTGCATAACGTCAATATGGAGCTGCTCAAGTCGCGCGGCGAAGTGGAATTCCAGATTTATTGGAAGGTGGGCATTCCCACCGAAGACGTGCTCAAGGACTGGAACGCGATCAAGGCGATGCAACACCTGCGCGATTTCAATACCTTCACTCCGGAAAACGCGCTGACCGAATTGGCTACCACCCTTGGCGAGACCGGTAGTTTCCCCTGGCTGGCGGACAACAATCCCCTGCCATATTCCGGTCTGGCCCTGTTCGCGGTGCCGCCGGAGGACCAGACCGAAGGATGGGCCGCCAAACTGCTCACCGCGATGAAAAGCCTGCCCAGCGTGGACAAGGTCCACTACACCCCGTTTCAGGCGGACCTGGCCCAGGGCTGGCGGACCATCTCCCGCGTCATCATCTGGCCGATCCTCGGCTTTCTCGGCCTGATCGTCTCCCTGGTGGTGCACAACACCATCAAGCTTTCGTTGTTGACCCGCATGGATGAGGTGGAAATCCTCTCCTTGGTGGGTGCCCGGCCGGGCTATATCCGCTGGCCCCTGCTCACCGGCGGATTCCTTCAGGGCCTTATGGGCTCCCTGGCCGGAATCGGGCTGCTGAAACTGGTCCATTCCGCGTCTGTCGATGTACTCAATTTCCCGCCGTTTCTCATCGAAATTCAATTCATTCCCTTGGAACAGCTTGTCATACTGGCAGGTGCGGTGACCCTGGTTTCCACCCTGAGTAGCTGGGTCGCGGTCAAATAGACGGCTTGGCGTAAAGAATGCCTCCGGCGGCGCTTGGCAGCGGGCCTTCAAGGCCGTGGGCCTTGAAAATCCCATAGCCGCTTCGCGGGGGCGTAGCTTGAGGGTTGGGTTTGCTGAGCGAAAGAATGGCGGGAAGCGGCTGTACGGATTGTCGTCCGCCCCTTTCACCTCAAACCGCCAACCGGCACGGTACGTCTTCCCGCGCTACGTCCCCGCGAAGCGGCACCAAAAAGTTTGGGAGAGTCCAGAGAACCCTTTTCAAAGGGTTCTCTGGTCCCGCTGAAGGCGGCCCCGCTGGCAAGCGCCGCCGGAGGCCCCCTGATTTCTATTTGACTTGCGTGAGCACGGCCCCATGCTTCCGATCCGGGCGCAGTTCGTAGATACGGTCGGCGGCCTCGGCGAACAGGTCGATAGGGTGGTGGCTGATGACCAGGAGTTGTAGCTCAAGCCGGGCTGCAATCTCGTTGATGAGCTGCATGAATTTGGGAATGAGCGCGGGCCTGAGCCAACAATCCTGTTCGTCCAGGACCAGAAACGGGCGATGGTGCTCCGGCGGCAACTGGGAGAGCGCGATCAACCGCAAGCCAACGGAGAGTATGTTGCAGACCGATCCACCCTGGCCTGTCATAATATCTTCGATTTCTTCCGCATTTCCACTGTTCTGAATCTGAAAATGAATTTGCAGGCGGTTGTTTTTGACTTCGCGCAGGGTGGTGACCACACGGTCCTGGCCCAGGATTTCACGGATGGCGTGGGTGAGGTTGGCCTCGACCTCGTCCAGAATCTTGCCGAACAGGGCCGTGGATAATTCCTCCAGGGTCTGGCGTGCGGACGGCGCAAGCACCAGAAAATGGCGCACCTCGGCCAGGGATTCACGCATGCGGTCATGCTCGGCGTGCAGGCTCTCGGCCCGCGCCGAAAGCCGGTCGTGGCGGCGCTCCAGGGTGCGCAGGTCGGGCAGGCCGGGGGAGTCCACTAATCGTCCCCTTCCACACGCACTTCCACTGCGGTCAGGTTGGCCTGAACTTGTTGGATATGCTCGCGGTACTCTGCGACAACCTTCTCGTTTTCCTCGCGTTTCTTCTCCAACAAGGCTTGCAGTTCCTTGGGCTCGTCCGTGCCGTATTCCGCCTTGGCCTGGGCCTTGAGCGCTTCGATCTGGTCGGTCAGGTTGGCCATGTCCTGCTCGGTGCGCACCTTCTGGTCACGCAGTTGTTCATACTGGCGGCGAAGGTCCTTAAGCTCCTGTTCCAACTGAGAATCTCTGGTTGTCCCTGTTTGGTTGGGGTTACTCGTCACCATGCACTACCTCCTCGTAGAGATCCCAGATGAGTTCCCCCTCGGGCGTCTCACGGGTCAAATTGTCTTCCAAAAACTGCCTGAGCCCGGTGCCCTCATGGGTCCGACGCCATGCAAGTCGTTCAAGTCCTTTGATGAAATTCGATTCGCCCTCGGCTTCCTGTTCCTCGGGAGGCAACGCCTGATCGGGAAAGACCCCGTCGAAAGGCTCGAAGGGCACCACCCATTTTTCCAGATCGTCGCAGCCGGGCGTCCAGATGGCGGCGGCAGGCTCTAGAACCATGGAACGGCGGGAAAAGGTCAGCCGCGTAATATTGCCGGGGTTGGCCCAGGTGGTCTGTCCTTTGGTTATGGTCTGCTGCGGCCGGTGGATGTGGCCGTTGATGAGCCAGTCGATGCCGGGCAGCTCCTTGATGGAATAGGCGCGCTCGATGAACTCGGGGAACCGGATATTGTGATGGGTGAGCCAGACCACGGTTTCGGGATCGTCGGGTGCGGGATCATACCCTTTGGGCAGGGGCGTGCCGTCCGGGCTGGCGCAGACCAGAACCGGCCCGTTGTCGGTCTCAAGGATGAACTGGGGGCCTTTCTCTTTCATGAGACGCAGAACTCCAGCCGTCTCCAACACGGCCAGGGACACGTCGTCGGTGAACCGTGACTGATATTTGTCATGGTTGCCGACCAGCGCCCAGACAGCCTTTTTACCGGACCGGGAACCAAGCAGACGGATCAGGTCCACAAGCATCTTGTTGGAGTTGTCACGGGGCCAGTGGAACAGGTCGCCCAGCAGGACAGGCACCATGCCGAGCGCCTCTGCACGGTCCAGGCAGGCTGCCAGCTTGGTCATGATCTGATCGAGATAACCGGCGAGCCGCTGTCCGGGCGGAGTGTCCGCCAGATGGGGGTCCGCGATGAGGAAAAGGCCCTTGGCCCGGATGACCTCAAGCGACATGGCCGTCCTCCTGATCGAGGAATGCCTCACTGTTGAGGTCCGCGCCGCACGTGGGGCAGTGCCCCAATGCATCGACCGTCACACTGATGGATTCCCTAACAGACCGCAATTGCTTCTCCAAGGCGTTGAGATGGCTTTCGGACTGCTGTCGCCCGGCGGTCAGCCCGCGAATATCCGCAACCAGTGCCTCCAGTCGGGAGTCCGCACGGACCTCTGGCGGCTCTCCAATGGACCGCAAGACATCCCACGTCTGCTTCACCTCTGTCAGGTGGGCTGTCGTCTTGTTCAATAGTTCTTTTAATTCAGCTAGATGATCCGTATTCCCCGGTGTCGGCATCGGTTGCAGACCGACCAGGACGGCGTCCCTTGCATCCGCCTTATGTCGTGCGTCATCCAGATGTTGCAGACGGTTGTACAGGGTTGCCAGGCGAACGGTATCAAAGGGAGCGGACGGCGCACTGACAGGAGCCAGTGCCTCGCCGATTTTTCGGGCGCGATCCAGGGTTTCCCCGATTCGGCCCATTCGCTGGATCAGTTCATTCAACGGTTTGATATCATTTGTTTTCGGAGGCTCGCATAGCCCCTTGTAGACCGTTGCTGTTGCCTGACAACGGTCCAAGGCGGCCTCGGTCCCGGCCAGACGGGAAAGCTGCGTTTCCAAGGCCGGAATCGTTGTTTGAAGAACCTTTGCTGTTGCTTCCAGTTCGCGGACCGATTCCAGCCCGACCGCAATGTCCGGCAACAGGGAAAGCTCGTCCAGTTCCGTCTCGACGGCCTTCAGACGGCCATCCAATTCCCGTTCCCGCCGATTGGCATCCTGGGTTCGGCGCTTGAGCAGGTTCTGCATGGCCAGCAGGTGGGCACTTTCCGAGGATGCGGCAAAAAACAAGGCCGCGTCCGAGTCCGGTCGATTGAGCAGGAAGATGGGGTCGCGCTGATTCCCGATGTGGACATCGATGTCGTCCTTGTTGCCCTCCATCTCGATCACGTCCAACCGGAGCGCGGCGAGCACGTCTTCGGGCGGTTTGCGACCGAATTTCCAGTACTCCTGCGCCTCCTCGGCCCCCGGCGCCCACAGTTCGTAGCCCGCGGATGCCTTCTTGCGGATCCAGACCACCCGGGTGCCATCCTCCAGCTCCACGGTGACCCGCGCCTCCTTGGCCCCGTGTCGGATATAGTTCCGGGGCATGGGATTGGTGGCCACACAGCGCAACCCTTCCACCACGGCGGATTTGCCCGTGTTGTTGGGTCCGGTCAGCGCTGTCACGCCCGGACCGAGGGTCAACTCGGTCCGCTCGTGGGCCATGAAATTTTCCAGGACAATTTGCTTTATCATTCTACGAATTCAACTCTATCTACCTGTATAAAAACAATTTAGCACTTATCGGAAAACCTTCGATAATCCATGTTCAGGGATAGCGGGGACGCTCGTTACACCCGTTGAACCACGCTTCCACACCGATTTTGGCCATGGTTTCGTTGTTGGTCCTCCACCGCTTGGCCAAACCCGCTGGCATACCGTGTCGAGCACAGGGAAAGTCGTTGCACTGGAAGCAGTAATCCACGTCTTGTTCCCGGACGCATTCCGGTATCTTGCACGCCTCGAACAGACACCCTTTTTCCCGGCATCCCTGGCACGACCCTTTCGCGAAAAAGTCTAGCAATGGGCTGAACTCGGTGTATTTCCTGAATATCGGGTTCATTTCTTCAAACCGCTCCGCATATGTCGCAAAATGAGGGCCCAGGCCATGGACAAGCCGGGAAGCGGCTTCCTGAATGGGGCCTTCTGCATAGGCAAGACAGTGGCCGCAGGACAGTCCACACGGTGCCAGGCGCGATTTTATGTATTCCTCGCGGGAGGGTGGCAGGTTCCCGGACTCCCGCAACAAGGCCAAGGCAATTTCTGCGGCAACGGCGACAAAACGCAGGCAATCGAGCCGTAAATTGTTTTCCTTGTACCGTTGTTTGCCTTCCGGGGTCTGAAAATCACATCGGACCAGATCATGACAATTGACGGACCCGCACTGTTCCTCGAATTGGGCCACCAATTTTTGGGTCAGGGCATAGGTGGATTCAAGATCGCCGCCCGGCGCGGTACGTCCGGCAAACAGACCGATGCCCATGATGGCCCCGGACAGAGCGCCGCACTGTCCTTTGGTGCGCGCCAAACCGGAACAAAACGGTGTGGCCATCCGAATCAGCTCGGCCGAATCCCTGCCGCCCGCTTCGGCGATGATCTTGAGCACGGTCTCAGCGCACAGGTAATCCCCTTCACCCATGAGCTCGATTGCCCGCTTTTTCACTTCGTTGCTCACAATTCATTCCTCTCGCTTCTGACCGGGATTGCAGCCCAGAAAAGGACAAAAGGCAAGAGCTTCGTCGGTGAACCGAGTCTGCTTTCCCTTGCCCGTGTGCAGGATGAGCGGCGGCTCGACCTTGAGCCCGGGCTTGGCGGATTTGACCGCTTCGACCAAGACCATCCGGGCATGAGCGTCCTTGCGGGCGTGGACCATGCGCAGCCGTTTTGGTTCCAGGCCCGCTTGGTTCAGCGCGGCCATAATTTCTGTCAACCGTTCGGGAAGATGGATGAAAATGAACTTGCCCCGCGTCTTGAGGGCAATGGCTGCGCACCGGGCGAAACGGGCGAAATCCGCATGTTGCTCGAAACGGGCCGCTGCCCGCTCCTCGCCCTGGCTGACGCGCCCCTTGCCCAACGGACGGTACGGGGGGTTGGAGACCACGAAATCGACCACCGACGCGGGGCGCCAGTCGGAAACATCGCCTTGTACTACCGTAAACTGCTTGGACAAATACAGATCGTCCGCGTTTTCTTCCGCAGCCGCCACAGAGAGCGGCTCGATTTCCACCCCGGTCAGGGCGATGCCGGGATAATGGAGCAACAGGCCCAACCCGATCACGCCGCAGCCGCACCCGAGGTCCACGCCAACATGACGCCTGCCCGGATGAGCAAAACAGGCAAGGAGCAGGGAATCCAGGGAAAATCGATATCCACCCGCAGGCTGCGCCAACCCCCGAGGAAAGGCTTCACGCCGGGCGAAAACGGCTTCGGTATCTACGGTCATGCCCGCTCCTTGGTTTTTCCCCGCCGGATACGGGAACGGAGTATGTCCATGAACAGGCGCGCCTCGCTCAGGCGCAGGGCATAGGCCAGGACCACATAAATCAGTACCCACACTGGAATCAGAAGCAGACACCACGGACTCCACGACGCGGAGACCAAAGCGCCAACCCCCACAAGTAGGCTGAGAAACAGCGTTTTCAAAGCGGAGGCCACCGGAATGAGGGAGTGCTGCCGTCTTCTGGAAAGGAGCACATAGAGCAACAGAAAGTTCAGCAGCGACGACAGGCTCACGGCCAGGGCCAGCCCCACATGGGCCATGAACTGCATCAGCCAGACACCCAGGCCGATGTTGACTGCCAGGCAGACCACCGCGATTTTCACCGGCGTTTTGGTGTCCTCCAAGGCATAAAATCCGGCCACCAAAGGCCGCGACAAGGCAATGAAGGGCAGTCCCACGCTATAAGCCACCAGTGCCCCGGTCGTGCCGACAACGGCTTCAGCCGAAAAAGCCCCGCGTTCGAAGAGGAGTGATATCAACGGATTGGCAAGGCCGATAAGCCCGGCTGCCGCAGGCAGGGCGATGAACAGGGTCAGCCCGATAGCCAGGGAAAGGGCCTTGTCATATTCCGTCATCTCGCCCTTGGCCGCCAATCTTGCCAGGCTTGGCAGGGCGGCTGTGGACACGGCAATCCCGAAGACACCCAGGGGAAACTGGACCAGCCGGTCCGCATAATAGAGATACGAGACCGACCCCACGGGCAGAAACGAGGCGAGCAGGGTACCCAGAAGGATGTTGAGTTGATAGACCGCCGCTCCGAAAACCGTGGGCAGCATGAGCAGCCCCATCCTGGCTACCCCCCTGTTTTTCCAGGACCAATTTCCACGCCAGGAAAATCCGACAGCTCGTAGAAAAGGCTGCTGAAGCAACAATTGCCCCATGCCGCCAAGAAGCACACCGTAGGCCATGGCATAGGCCACATTGAGCCCGAAAGCATATCCCACAAGGGCTGATCCGATAAGTGCCACATTCAGGACGCACGGAGCCAGGGCCGGGGCCAGGAAATGGTTTTTGGCGTTGAGAATTCCCATGCACAGGGCGACCCCGCAGATGAAGATGACATAGGGAAAACAGATGCGTACCAACTCGACCGTAGTCTCGAACAGCACGGTATTCTTGATAAAACCGGGTGCTATAGCCATGGTCAGCGGCCCGGCCAGTATTTCGGCTGCCAGGGTGATGCCGCCCAGAATGACCGCTAGCCAGATCATGGCAGAACGGGCCATGGCCTGGGCCGCCTCTTCTCCTTCTTCCTCTTTAACCCGCGAGAATATGGGGATAAAAGCCATGGTGAGCGACCCCTCACCAAAAAGCCGTCTGAGTAGATTCGGAATGCGGAAGGCCACGAAAAAGGCGTCTGCGAACAATCCGGTCCCCAAGGCAAAGGCCACAATGACATCTCTAACAAACCCCAAGACGCGGGAAAGGAGAGTCGCCCCTGCCACAACTGCGGCATTTTTCGCTATGGCCCGTCCATGTTTATTCATACTGGCAACCCCGTTTCCACTCAATTCCTAACCTATTGATTTTACGTAGTGTGCATTTTCTAGACTTTTGCTAGAATTTTTCTACATACTGAACTTTAAATATATATTTTCTTCCAATAAAATTTTCGTCTGCCAGCCGAAATCATGAAACAAAAACAAGGAATCTTATTAACAGTCTAAAATAAAAGAATATAAGCAAATTACCGCAACTACGGGTATTGGCCGGAAATATCCGTGTTTTCGGGTGGCTTTTCGAGCTGTTTCCACCCGAAAAAAGCGAGACTGCGCCCTCATGTCTGCAACTATCTTTTGTAGATGATTGCAGTTGGTGTTTCACCCTGTTTTGCGTTGGCATTTCGGACAGAATGTGGAGGTCCGTCCCGCCACTTTCCTCGCCTCCAGGCGGCTGCCACACACGGTACAGGCATGCCCTTTCTTGCCGTAAACATTGAAACTATTCTGAAAAGCCCCGGCGTCTCCATCCGCATTGACATAGTCCCGGATGGAACTGCCGTTCTCGGCAATGGCCTGCCGGAGCACGCCCTGCAATTCGGTGAACAACCGGGTTGCCCGAGTCCGGCTGATCCGGTCCGCACGCGACTCAGGATGCAATCCCGCCCGAAAAAGCGCCTCATCCGCATAGATGTTGCCGATGCCCGCCACCACGCTCTGGTCGAGCAACAGCCCTTTGATGCACGCCTTGCGGCCCGCTATCCGGGCAGCCAACGCCTCTGGTCCCGTCTCCAGGGGTTCCGGGCCAACCTTCCGTAAAAATTCCCACTTTTCGAATTCTTCCGGGGTGAATGACCGAACATACCCGAATTTTCGCATATCGGAAAATGAGAGAAGTGACCCATCGTCGAGCGTCAGAAACAATCGGTCGTGCCTGTCCGGCTCCCGCTGGGGGCCATGCACGACTCGGCCGGTCATCTTGAGATGAAACGCCATGACCAGATCATCAGTCATTTCAATGAGTAACACTTTGGCCCGCCGAAAGACGCGCTCGATTTGGGCACCCTGTGTCCGGGGCAGCAGGGAGGAAGCGGATTCGCTCAACCGCGTCAGATCAACAGGGGTCACGGTCTTGATGATCCGACCCGCGAGCGACCTGTGCAGCCCACGGGCGATGACTTCCACTTCCGGCAATTCAGGCATGGCTCCTGAATACCTGAAAACGGGTGCGGAGAAAAGGTCATGCACACGCAAATGAGTGCCGGGCACAAAGGAGTAAGGGAGGAAGAATCGCAGGCAGGGAATCGCTGGATACGGCTCGGATACACCGCAGATTGCCGTTTTTCAACAGCCAGCTAGCGGCAAAACACGTCCAGCATGGCCTCCACGCCAACCGGAGCAACGCTGATCCAATACATTATATCCCCCTTGTACCAGATCAGATGTGTCTGGCCCATGCCGTCAAAGTGATACACCCCGATGCCACCATGGTCCGATCGACCGGGATTCTTGAACGGGGAGCGGGGATTATCCAGCATCTTGTGGACCATGAGTCCGATCTGTCGACGTGCCTCGCGCTTCGATTCCACCTGTGAAATCCAAACCTCGGCCGGTCGTTCCGATTTCGTGGCCGAGGCACGGGCATACCGGGCTACCACGCTGGCCTTGGCGGGCAGGGCCTTGCCGTGCAACCGGTCCACCTCAATCTGGGCAGCCTCCCCGCTGATGAGCTGAATCCGGTGCAGTTCGCCCACGGTTTCCGGCAGGAGATCCACCAGGCCCACGCTGGAGGCCCGTGCGGGTGCGACAAGAATCAAAAGGAATAAAAACAGACTCTTAACATACATTGGTTATTCCTTTGCCTTTTCCATGGCGTCTTCCCGTGCCTTTTTCGTGCCGTCGTCTTTGGGCATGATCGTGCCCTTGGGTTTGGAAACTCCCAACTTGCCCACGTTGACGGTAAACGTTGCTCCGCCGCGCCGGACCGAGAACACCAACGGCTCGTTCGCCTTGTGCACTCTGGAACCTGCCATGTGGAGGTCGAAGAGCTGGTCGAGCGGTATGCCCGCTGCCTCAAACAGCACGTCACCAGGCCGCAATCCCGCCTTTTCGGCTCTGGACCCGCGCTTGACGCGTTCCACCAACAGACCGCCCTGGCCTGTGGCGGTCAGCAATGCCCCCATCTTTGAGTCGTAACTGTCCGGACAATAAAAGAAAGCGTCCCCTGACTCCTTGTCGAACTCCCCGCCGCGCCACGGCATGAGCAGCAGAATTTTCGCGCCGGGATCAAGATGGCGGATACGCCGGGCAATGCCCCATCCGTTTTCCACATGGCCGCTGCCCGCAATAACCAACACGGGCCACTTGAATTCCTTGCGTAGCCGCACTGCTTCTTCGGCCATTTTCGAATCCCAGATGGACTGGATGAGACGGAACCGGTCCCGCCCGGTGGCGTTGTCTGCATCTCTGCCCTCATGCTGGGAGTAGATCATGTCCAAAAAGGCCAACTGTTCGCTGGATGGCGTGATGATCTGCCGGGGCAGAAACGCGCGTTCGCCGTCCTCCAGCCCGTCCAATCCCTGCTTGGATATTTTCCTGATCACGGACGAAGGCACGTTCAACCCGGCCACTGGCAGACTGTTGCGGTTGATGGTCTCGAACAGCGGGCGGAAGAGCGAAAACGGATAGCCCCACGTTGTGTTCCATTGCAGTTCTTCCTTCAGTTCGTCGATTTCCACCTGCCCCTTGGCAAAGTCGTCCAGCACCGGCTGCTTGTCCACACCCACCATCTCAAGGCCCACCGACGGCGGCCTGTCCGTGGCCGCGAGGGCCGCAAGCAGGACTTGCTGAACCTTGTGGTCATAGGGATTCTTATGCCCCTCGCCAATGAGGATGTAGTCCTTGTCCCTTGATATTCCTGTGATCTCCTCAAGGGTAAGCCGATCACCGTATTTGGAGATGAACTCTCCTTTTTGCGGAAGAAAGGTCACGTCAAGCGCGGGATGCGGTACCTGTTTCACACATGCCCCCATGGATGCGGCCAGGGCCAGGACCAGCAGGACCGCTACCCGGCGCACGGGAAATCGTTTATTGCAGTTCTTCATAGATACCTCGGTTATCGTGATAGCAGATCGCCATGGGCAACCCTGTTTCATCTCGCGGCGGCGTGCCCATTCCAGCGGGCTGGAATTTCGGGGCACCTGCGCACTCCCGCGCTGTTACGGCCAGGATGCAGGCATCGAGGATGTCGTCGCCCGCGACTTTGGAGCGGGGATGCCATTCCCTGACGAATGCCATGAATTCTTTCAAGTTTTGCAAAAATTTTCTTGTAATTCTAAATCGTTCTATGCCACCCAGCAAGTCTTTCTTGCCATGGGCCGGGAAATGGCCTGCAAGCCGCCCGAAACAGGTCCCCGGGTGGGACTCATGCTCCTTTTCCGCGGCTTCAGGATGCGTCTGCAAAAATGAATCGACATCCTCTGTCATATTTATAATATCCAGAGATTATTTTGGAAAAGACTTACCGGCAAGCCATCGGTTAATCCGCCTTGTCTCTGTTTTCGTGTTCGCATATACGGCGTTCCGATCCGGGGTATTGAAAAGGGTGCTCTTCAGATGGGTAGGCAAAGCCTGTCTGGCCTCCTCATCGGCCAGTCGCGTGCCCATGGCGGGTAACCCGATGGGGATGTCCACGAATAGCCGGTGCACGGGCTCGCACCATTCCCACACTTCCGCAAAAGTCTCGCATACGTGAAATGTGGCGGTCCCGTCATCCCGTCCGACCACGAACCAACCGCCCTGCATGCGTCCACGCCAACCTGTTGCATGCAATGCCTATACGCATCCTGGACCGGTAGGGCAAACCGGAGAACGCAATTGCACATGCCGACGCAGGGGAAAGGCCTGTCTCGGCACTCTCGGCTGCAAGGAAACGCCTGGACCTTGGGGGAACGGAAGACCGGAATAATTGAATACTCAAAAAAATTGATAGGTTGTCTCAACCAAATACTTTCGCGGCAGCCGGAACGCCAAAAATGGATTCATTTTTCATTTTTACAAAATCGCCAACGTCCGCGCACGATACACTTCCCCAGGCACAACAAGCTGTCAGCGAATTCTTTACTTCCTATTTTTACTTCATAAAGACTTTTGCGTTGCACTGCTGTCGTCATCTCCCAGGCCCTGTTGAACAGGCAATTATGCGTACAGGAGGGAGTTTCACCCAAGTAGAAGCGTGCGGCATAATTGGTCATATGAACGTATTACCTAAATCGAGCGGAGGGGTCTCATTGAAGCCTTCCTCGGCAGAAACCGGAAGAAGATTGACTCCAAAAATGGTGCGAATGGGGACAGCTTGATCGCTGAAGCGTGAAAATGCCACTCGTTTCGGTTGTGATACCAGATTTTTCAGGAAATTGGACGCACCTCTCCCATCGCTGGACATGGAGCGGGGCGTTCAGATCAGGTCCAGACGAATTTTGGAGCGCTCAGGCAGCGCTCCCACAGTTCTTTGAAACGCAACGATTCCATGGCGATCGCCGTGACCTTGAGTACGGTTTTGCCAGCATGGGACACCACCTTGGCGGCGACGTCCACCAAGGTGCGACGCAGTGTGGTCGGGAAAGACTTGACCGGTACCACCGGCTCACTCACATCTTCCTTGAACGCTTCAAACAGGAAGAAGCCGAGGAGCATGGTATAATAGAAGGCGGCGTTGGGCACGAAGCGCTGGAACGGCAACTCCTCGAATCCGAAATCCTTGAACGCCCTGTGCACCAGTTCGTCCGCGCCCCGCTGGTGGTAGGAGTGGATGATGGCATCGGTTTCGGCCATGAACGCGAGGCCAGCCTCCTGCAATTGCTGATCCACGACACTATCCATGCCAAGGTTGGTGTAGACGATGGTGCCTGGTCTTGATCCGGGTAGCAGGAACTGCTTCTCTTCCAGTAAAGGTCGCCAAAAGATGGTCCTGAAGGACTTTTCCCAGGACTTGCGGCGGTCGCAGAACTCGTAGCACTGCCAGACATCCTCATCGGTTTTGCCGAAGTGATGCTGAAAGGCGGTTTCGGGAAGTGCCCCAATCATGGCCTTGATGTCGCTATAGAACTTGCCTGCGCAGATGAAACCGATATCCAGCCGCTCCATCTCGTCGAAGAGCTCCTGGTCGAAGAATCCGGAGTCCATGCGAATGATGATGGGTACGGTCTTGCTGTAGCGGGTACGGATCATGCGCACCACGTGACGGATCATCTTCGGGGCTGAGTCGCCGTTGAGAGAGTGTTTGTCGCCGCCACGGAACACGGCGTCTATAATGTAGCGGCCCCAGGTCATCTGGAGAGGCTGAAAGCCCAGAACCTTCTTGTAGGTGGGCTTGACGCCGTGACGCTTCGGCGCTTGGTCGTTATCCATGACCATGGTGTCGATGTTCAGTTCGATCACTTCTGGGCTGGTCATGCTGAGTCGCCAAAGGAAGAGTTGCTGCAACAGACGGCGAAAAAGATAGGTCCGTTGTGCGGAGAATGATTGGTAGAACCGCTTGACGGTGTGCGATGAGGCCATGCTCTTGATGTCTGTTTCGATGGCAGCCGCGTAGCCCGGATCTTTGGTCAGGACATCAAAGTGGGCCAAGTGATGTCAATCGGCGTTGAAAGTTGACCCATCATCGGCGTCGAAATTTGACCCACCCCGAACGTGATTTTCGGGTGTTGGGGGGAGGCTTTTCCGGGGGCGGCGGCAGGGTCGGGAATGGAGGGAGCCCGGAGGGCGACCGGAATTCCCGACCCTGCCGCCGACGCTTATGCGTCCTGCCCTTGGTGCTGTCCCCTGCCTTGTTTCAGCCTCCAGCTTTCATTGCCTGTTTCGATGATCTCGCAGTGATGTGTGACGCGGTCCAACAGGGCCGTGGTCATCTTGGCGTCTCCAAAGACCTGTGACCACTCCCCGAAGCTCAGGTTCGTGGTGATCAGCACCGAGGTCCTCTCGTAGAGCTTTGAGAGCAGGTGAAAGAGCAGCTGGCCTCCTGACCTGGAAAACGGCAGGTAGCCGAGTTCGTCCAGGATGACCAAGTCGAAGCGCGCCAAAGTCTCGGCCAGCCGTCCGGCCTTGCCGTCCGCCTTTTCCTGCTTGAGCTGGTTGACGAGGTCCACCAGATTGAAAAAGCGCACTCGGGCGCCGTTGCGCACGGCATTGGAGCCGATGGCGATGCTTAAATGCGTTTTTCCGGTGCCCGTGCCGCCTACAAAGACCACATTGATCCAGCTCTCCATGAAGCCGCCCTGGTATAGATCCCTGATCCTGGCCTCACCGACGTGCGAGTCCTGGAAGTCGAAACCGTCCAGATCTTTGCTCACGGGAAATCTGGCGATCCCCAGGCGGTATCGGATGCTGCGTACGCGGCGCTCGGCCTGTTCCGCCTTGAGCAGATCTAACAGAAACCGTTCCAGAGTGGCCCCGGATCGACGACCGTGCTCAAGCATCTCGTCGTAAGCTCCGCGCAGGCCATGCAGCTTGAGCTCTTTGAGCAAAGCCAAGATGTCATTGCGAAGCATGGCTCGCCTCCAATAGCTGGTCATAACGTCCGCAGTCGGCCACAGGCTCGCATTTGATCCTGAGGTGATCGGGGACGCAAACCTCTTGGGTTGGCCTTTGATCACGGGAGCGGTTCAAGATGTTAAGGACCACGTCCCGACTCACCGTGTTCTGGTCCAGGGCCGCCTGGCAGGCGTCGGTTACTGCCTGGAGTCCATGGCTGGGCACCGCTGTCAGGATACCCGCAAACTGTCGGTCCCAGTCCTTATGCCGCCGCAGGGACAGACGGATTTGCTCCATCGGCGCAGGAAGCCTCCAGTCCTGGAAGGGAGCGCCGTTGCGGAGCGCTCCGGGCTTACGCTCCAGGACAGGCACGTAGTGCCACGGGTCATAGACAGTCTTTTCTCTGCCGAATCGGCGGGCATGTACGGCCAGCACCCGGCCATCGCGAATCACCGAGATGTGGTCGGCGTACGCCTTGATCTGCGCCGCCTGTCCAGCCGCCTCGCAGGGTACGCTGTACCGGTTGTGATCAAACCGCACCAGACATGTGGAGGAAACCCGGCATTCCTGAATACGGTAGCCATCGAAAGGGGCTGCGGGCTTGATTAGGTTTTCACGCTCCTGCAGGAAGACCTCCCAGATCGTCTTGTCCGTAATCTCCGGATGAGCCTGAGTCTTGGCCCAACCAATAGCTCGCTCCAGCAGCCAGGCGTTGTACTCCTCAAGGCTCCCGAAACGCCATCTGCCGGATAAAAAACGAGTACGTACCAGATGGACTTGATTTTCCACCTGCCCTTTTTCCCAGCCAGCAGCAGGCGTACACAGCGTGGGGTCCACCAGGTAATGAGTGCACATCTGCTCGAAGCGGGAATTGAGTTCGCGTTGCTTGCCGCGTAGAACTTTGTTCACTGCGGTCTTCATGTTGTCGTAAATACCTCGGCCACAAGATCCGCCGAAAAAGGCAAAGCCGCGCTGATGGGCGTCGAATACCATCTCCTGGGTCTCCCGAGGGTAACCGAAGCAGAAGACCATCCGGCTATGGCACAATCGCATGTGCGCGGTCTTGACCGTCATTGGCATGCCGTCAATTTCGAGTTGCTCGTGGCTCCAGTCGAACTGGTAGGCCTCTCCAGAGGCGAAAGTCAGCGGGACAAAGGCTTGCGACACCCTGTGCCCTTCGGCTTCGCGCCAGCGGGAGACATGACGCCGGACAGCATCATAGCCTCCCTCGTAACCTTGCCCCTGAAGCTGCTCAAACAAGACCTTGATCGTGCGTCGATGTTTGCGTGGAAGCCCGACATCCCGCTCCAACTCGCTTTCCAGCCAGGTCGTGAATTCACCAAGTTTGGGCATGGGCTGGATCGCTCGTTTGTACTCGAAGCGCGTCTCCTCCGAGCGCAACACCTTGCGGACCGTATTCCGGCTCATGTTTAAATTCTTGGATATCTGCCTGATCGGCGTCTCATGCCGGTCATGGGCCACCTTAATCTTTCGAATTGTTTCCACCGTCAGCATCTCCTCGCTGGCCCTCCCGTCACGATTTTCTCGTGACCTTGAGGGGCTTGCCGGGGTGGGTCAAATTTCGACGCCGATTACCGGCTCAGGTGGGTCATATTTGCACACCGATTCACACCCTACTGAGGCCCGATGGGGTAATTAAGGACTGGGCCTGCCCAGCGAATGTGGCAGCGCTGACTCAAGTCGTGGCATCACTTCCGGTTTCGGTCGGGGCTGTTTGTTATGAGTCTGGGCCGACCGGTTTTGGCTTGGCCAGAAGCCTTGAAGCAGCAGGGATCAAAGTCATTGTCGCCGCGCCCAGCCGGATCCCACGTCCCATTACCGCCACCAACAAAACAGACAGCCTAGACTGCCGCAAGCTGGCAGAGCTGGCCGCTTCTGGCCTTCTTCGCCCAATCGCGATTCCTACAGTTGAAGAGGAAGCATTCCGTGCGTTGGAACGTAGAAGGCATCAAACTACAGAATCTCTTCGGCGATCAAAGCAACGGATTCGATCTTTCCTCCTCAATCTTGGGCACCCCGAACCTCATGGCATTGACCATTGGAGCAAAGGGGCGATTGCTACACTGCGCCAACTCGAACTTCCTCTGGGAGCAAAAGATACTCTTCAAAGCTATCTTGATGAGTTGGACTATTTCATCTGCGCTCAGCGAAAGGTAGACCAGCAGCTTCGAATGATTGTCCGGGAACAAGACGAGGCAAGACGCATTGCCGCAATGAGGTCCGTTCCCGGCGTTGGAGAAGTTGTAGCCACTACTTTTGCAGCAGAGATTTATCGCCCAGAGCGTTTCAATCGCAGTGAAGAAGTGACTGCCTATCTAGGTCTTGCGCCAGTCATCCGACAGAGCGGAGGCAGTAAAGGCAAGGCGTTTCTTCGCCCAGTGGGACAAAAACGATTGCGAAGCCTGCTGATTGAAGCAGCCTGGGTGTGGAAACAAAAGGATGATTGGGCCAGAGAATTTTACAACCGAATTTACAGTCGGCATGGCGTTGCTCAAAAGGCAATTGCTGCACTGGCTCGTAAACTGGCCGCGCTATTATGGAAGTTAAGCTTGCCTGTGGCGCAGTCGTAAACAGGTCGCGAGGGGCTTTTGGTAGCGTAGACTACGGAAATAAAATGGCGATCTTAAACTGATTTATGTACCGAATCGGTACTTGGTGCCGCAGAGCACGAATAAGAAAAGGAATATAATAAATCAGCCAGTTAGGTGAGGGGAGAGTATGGCCTAAGAGACAGAGATATCAAGTAAATAGGGAGTCCTTGACATGGGGCCGCATAAGAAAAGGCCGGAGCTGGTTCAGCTCCGGCCTTTTGCTTGTTTGAACAGCGTGGTCTAGTCGTATTCCACGGCAGAGAACTTCATCAATGCGTCCCAATTGTGAATGGCCTCCACATACCGGATGGTGCCGGTCTTCCCGCGCATGACCAGGGAGGATGTCTCTGCCCCGTGGCCGTGATAGGCCACGCCCTTGAGGAAGGTGCCGCCCGAGATGCCGGTGGCTGCAAAGAACAGGTCCTGGGACTTGACGAGATCACCCACGGTGAGCACGCGGCGCACGTCCATGCCGAATTCGGACAGGGCGTTTTTCTCATCTTGTTTTTGGGGATCGAGCTTGGCGAACATCTCACCGCCCATGATGCGGATGGCGATGGCCGAGAGCACGCCTTCGGGGGTACCGCCCGTGCCCATCATGACGTCCACTTCACAGCGGGGGTCGATGGCCATGAGCGAACCGGTAATGTCGCCGTCGGTGTGCAACTGGATGCGGGCACCCGCCTCGCGAATCTCGGAGATGAGTTTCTTGTGGCGCGGCTTGTCCAGGACAAACACGACCAGATCGTCCACATCCTTATCCATGGCGTGGGCGATGAGTTTGAGGTTGTGGCCGGTGGGTGCTTCGATATCCACCACGTCTTTGGCGTGGGCGGGCACCACGAGTTTCTGCATATAGTAACTCGGGCCCGGATCGAACATGCTACCGGCGGGGGCCACGCCCACCACCGAGATGGCGTTGGGGCGACCGTTGGCAAGCAGGTTGGTGCCTTCCAGCGGGTCCACGGCGATATCGACCTTGGGACCGCCGCCCAGGCCGAGTTTTTCACCATTGAAGAGCATGGGGGCGTCGTCCTTTTCCCCCTCGCCAATCATGACTCTGCCCTCGATTTCGAGGGTATTGAAACAGAGCCGCATGGCATCGACTGCCGCCTGATCGGCGGATATCTTGTCGCCTTTTCCGAGCCATCGGGCGCAGGCGAGCGCTGCGGCTTCGGTCACGCGAACGAGGTCAAGGGCGAGATTTTTTTGAGGGGCTTCCATGATATTCTCCTAGAATTTTTCCCGAATCATTCGGGCAAAGTTTTCGGGCGTGAAGCCGTACTTGTCGGACAGGATATTGCCGGGTGCGCTGGCACCGAAATGGTCCAGACCAAGCACCACGCCGCCGGTGCCCACATATTTATACCAGAGGGTGGTGCGTCCGGCTTCGGCAGCCGCACGCGCAGTGACCTCTGGAGGTAGGACTTCATTCTTATACGAATCGGGCTGGTCGTCAAACAGCTTCGTCGAGGGCATGGAAACAACGCGCACCTTGCGTTTGAAGAGCTTGGCGGTTTCCAGGGCCAGCGAGACTTCGGAGCCGGAGCCGATCAGGATCAGGTCAGGGGTACCATCGCAGTCCTTGAGCACATAGCCGCCCTTGCGGGGACCGTCCTTGAGCGCCGGGTATTCGGCGGGATCGAGGATGGGCAGTCCCTGCCGGGTAAGGAAGATGGTCGAGGGGTGTTTTTCCTCTTTCAGGGCCATATCCAGGCAGATGGCGGTCTCGTTGGCGTCGGCCGGGCGCAGGTCGATGACATTCGGGATGAGCCGCAGCGAGCTGATGTGCTCGATGGGCTGGTGAGTCGGGCCGTCTTCGCCCACCCAGAACGAGTCGTGGGTGAATACGTAGAGTACCGGCAGATCCTGGAGCGAGGACATGCGGATGGCGTTGCGGCAGTAGTCGGAAAAGGTCAGGAACGTGGCACCGAACGGCAGCAGGCCGCCGTGCAGTTGCATGCCGTTCATGATGGCGGCCATGGGGAACTCGCGTACCCCGAAGGCGAGGTTGCGCGATCCGTAGCCATCCACGGCGAAGTCGCCGTAGGTCTTGCGGAATTGCGCGGTCTGGTTGGAGGGGTCGAGGTCTGCGGAGCCGCCCACCAGAGTCGGCAGGGAGTCCATGACCGTGTTCAGGCAGGTGCCCCAGGCCTTGCGGGTGGCCATGGTCTCACCGGGCGTGAACGTGGGCCAGTCGATGACCAGCTCGGCACGAGGCCGGGTGACATGGCCCCACATTTCGGCAAAGTCGGCGTCCGAGAGCTTGCCGTCCACGGTGGTTTGCCAGTCGGCAGCCTTTTTGCGCAGTCCGTCGAACCGGGCGCGGAAGACTTCGACCACGTCGGCGGGCACATGGAAGGATTCGTTGGCGGGCAGGCCGAGTTTTTCCTTGGTGGCCGCGATTTCTTCGGGCTTGAGCGGGGCGCCGTGGGTCTCGTGGCTGCCTTCCATGGTGGCGCAGCCTTTGGCCATGGTGGTGTGGCCGATGATGATGGTCGGCTTGCTCGTCTCAAGCTGGCCCTTCTTGATGGCGGCGCGAATTTCGTCGTGGTTGTGGCCGTCCACTTCGATGACCTGCCAGCACATTCCTTCGAATATCTTGCGGTGGTCGGTGCAGTCGACCTTGGCGCACGGTCCGGCCAACTGGATCTTGTTGGAATCGTAGTAGGCAATGAGTTTGCCCAATCCCCACAGTCCGGCCAGGGATGCCGCACCCAGGGCGATGGGCTCCTGGATGTCGCCGTCGCTGGAGAGCACGTAGGTGTAATGGTCGACGGCGTCGCTGCCCAGCTTTTCGCGCAGGAAGGCCTCGGCGGATGCAAAGCCCACGGACATGGCAAAGCCCTGGCCCAGAGGACCGGTGGTGGCTTCCACGCCCGGAGTCAGGTGCACTTCGGGATGGCCCGGAGTCAGCGAGCCGAGCTGGCGGAAATTTTTGATGTCATCCAGGGAGATGAAGCCGCTGAGGTGCAGCAGGCCATAGAGCAGCATGGATTCGTGGCCCGCAGACAGGATGAACCGGTCGCGGTTGAACCACCCGGCATCGTCCGGGTTGAAGTTGAGGAATTCAGAGAACAGGATGGTGGCGTAGTCGGAGGAGGACATGGCGCCGCCGGGGTGTCCGGAGTTGGCTTTGGCAACGCCGTCCATGATCAGTCCCTTGATCACGGCGATGGTCTTATCCGTCTGAGTACTCATGGTGGAACCCTTTTTTATTGGTGTTATTTGGACACGGTATCTATGAGGTCGATGCGTCGCTGGTGCCGCTCGCCCCCGAAACCGGTTTCCAGAAAGGCCTTGAGAATTTCCAGGGCAAGCCCCTGGCCGGTGACGCGTTCGCCCAGGCAGAGAATGCGGGCATCGTTGTGCTCGCGTGCCATGCGGGCGTGAAATTCATTGGTGCACAGGGCCGCACGCACGCCCATGCGGTTGGCGGTCATGGTCATGCCCTGGCCGGTGCCGCAGATGAGCACGCCGAGCTTGTCGTCGTCCGTCTTGACCTCGGTGGCGACCTTGGCCGCGTACAGGGGGTAGTCACAGGAATCGAGGCAGTCCGGGCCTTCATCCTGAACCGGGTAGCCCCAGTCTTCGAGTGCCTTGATGCAGACCTTCTTGAGGTTGTAGCCCCCGTGGTCGGAGCCGATGACAATGGTTTTCACGGTAGCGTCTCCCGATAAAAAGTCAGTTAAGCGTCCTGCTCGTCCCGGAGCTTGGCCATGCGGTTTTCGTGGTCGCGGCTCAACTCGTCCCTGAGCGTGGTGATTTCTTCCTTGAGAAAGGCGATCTGCCGGAGGCAGAGTTCCTTCTCTTCCTTCTTTCCCCGGGGCATTTCGGCGATACGCCCGAGGATGCCATATTCCCGTTCCAGTTCTTTTTCAAGTCTGCTGATTTCGAACCGGCCGAGCACCGATCGGGTGAGCCACTTGATTTCCACCAGCCAGGTCTTGAGCCCGAGCAGGAAGATGTCCAGAACCGAGTCGTCCGTTTTTGTCTTTGTCATGACTTGTCCTCGTACACCACGGGGATTTTTGTTTCCCCGGAGGGTTTTGCCCCATTGTCGAGCCGGTAGAATTCGACGTCCTCTGGCAGGGTGAGGCCCAGTGCCTTGGCGGGCCAGGGGACCATTTTAAGCGCTCGGGACCGGATGCGCAAGACTCCCTTTTCCCCGTTGTCCAGGGCGAGGGTCAGGCGGTGCGGCAGAGGAGCCGCACGTCCGGCCGGTTCTTCATAGTTGTTGATTTCGAGTCGCCATGTCCGGGCCGAGTCATACGCCTTGACGATTCGTCCTTCAAGTAGAATCGGGTGACCGGTCCGGTCCAGGGTGAGGGCAGTGGTCAGCCCGCCAGCCAGGGTGTAGCGGAATCCGTCGTCGGTACGGATGCCTTCCGTGGGCAGCGCGGAGACCAGGCCCGAGAAGTCGCCCGCAATGACCTTGGCCAATTCCCTGAGGGAAAAGGGGAACGGCATGCCCAGGCGGGTGGCGCCGAGCACCGGGTTGGTGTGGGCATAGGCCTTCTTGTCCAGGGGATAGAAGACCAGTAGGCCGTGTTCGTCCTCGCGGATGTGGGCCAGGAGCTTGCCCATGCCTGCCGCGATATCCAGCCGCATGGGGCCGGAGAAATCGCCCCACAGGGAGACCAGAGTGCGGTTGGTCCGCTCCTGAGGCGTGACCCGGGTGTAATAGAGGGACGCCTTGACCCGCAGCCCGGGGGCGGCAGGAGGAGTGCAGTAGTGCTGCCGGAAGACCTGCCACGCGGCCTTGGGCGAACCGGGGTCGCGATCGACGGATTTCTTGGGCGTACAGCCCGAAGCCGGGATCAGCAACAGGACGGCCAGGACCGCCGGAAAGAACGTCAGTCGGAGTGGACGGATCATAATCCCTTGAGTTTATTTTTGACCGCGTCAGGATGCTTGGTCTTGAATTTCAGGGAGTAGTTGTATCCCTTGCGGGCTTCCTTGGTCTTGCCCATGGCACGGGCGATGTCCCCGTAGTGTTCCCAAACGGTGGGGTCGTTGTCCACGATGTCCACGGCGTAGCCGATGTTTTCCCAGGCCTTGTCATAGGCCTTCATCTTGTAGTGGACCCAGGCCACGGAATCGAGGATGAACCCGCTTTCCGGGTCGAGCAGGGCGGCCTTCTGGACCAGCACCAGGGCTCGTTCCAGGTTGCGGCCTTCCTCGGCCAGGGTATAGCCCACGTAGTTCAGGGCGTTGGCGTGGTCGGGGTGAGTGCGCAGCACGCCTTCCATGAGGGCCAGTCCTTCCTTGCGGCGGCCCGAATCATCCAGGAGGATGGCCAGCTCGTAGCTCAGTTCCGGGTTGCCCTTGATCCGGGCCAGTCCTTCCCTGAGTGATTTTTCCGCTCCGGGAAGGTCCTTTTCGCTCCTGAGCAGGGCGGATTCGAGGATGTAGAAGATGATGCCGTCGGGATAGAGCTCCTTGCCCTGAGCCGCAATGGCCAAGGCCTTGTCCGTGTGCCCCTGATTGTGGAGGAGCTGGGCCTCGAAGCGCAGGGCGTGCGGGTAGAGTTTGTCGTCCTTTTTGACCTTGGCGAGGAAGGCCAGGGCTTTGGCCGGATCTTTCTCGCCATCGTTGGCGATGACCGCCTTGTAAAAGTAATATTCGGCCGGGACCTGACCGTTCGCCGTGAGCATGTCCAGAACCGTGGAGCCCTGAGCAAAGAACTCGTCGTTGATGAACATCAGGGTCGCGTCCAGGATGAAGGACTTGGTGTGCGGTCCGTCCAGGGCGACCTGCAGGGCCCGGTCCGGGTTGTTGAGCTTGAGGTTCAGGTTGATGAGCCGCAGGCGCGCCTCGGGGAAGGAATCGCCCTGCATGATGCGGGTGTATATCTTTTCCGCAGCCACGTAGTCCTTGGAAAGCTCGTACTGGTAAGCCAGCTCGACCATGGCCTCGGTGAAAGAGGGGTCCTTTTCCACGGCTTTGGTCAGGTTGGCGATGGCGGCCTTGCGCATGCCCAGGTTGCCCTGGACCCGGCCAATGGCGTACAGCGCGTCCGGCCCTCGTTTGGCCACGGGGATTTTCTTCAGCATGTCCAGGGCCTGGGTGTCCTGGCCTGCATCCATGAGTATCTGGCCGAGCCGTTCCGTGGCCTCCACGTCTTCGGGGTGCTTTGCCAGGTAGTCGTCCATGACCCCGATGGCCGCGTCCGTGCGGTTGTCTATGATGTAGGAGTTGGCGAGGTAGATGGTCAGGAGCCGGTTGTCCGGGAATTTCTCCAACCCCTCCTTGAGCGTGGCGCGGACGATGATCGGACCGCTCGGATCATTCCAGTGCAGCCCGGCCTTTTCCAGATAGAACTGCGGTGACGGGGCGGCGATGATCAGGCGATCCAGAGCCTGTTCGGCCTGGTCGGAGATTTCCCGTACTTCCTGTTTGGTCAGGGTGCTGCGCTTGCCCAGGGCAGCGTGTCGCTGCAACTGCTGCAACTGATCCTGGTAGACAAGGAAGTCATAGTTGATCTTGGCCTCGGGCGACAGTTGCCGGGCCGCAATCGGCGCGGGTGTGGTCCGTTTGCCGCCGCAGGCAAAGAGGGTGAGCATGCAGGATGCCAGAACGACCGCCAAAACGGGGGAAAAACGGAATCTGTGAATAGTTGTCATGATCATTCGTGCTCCAGCACCCAGTCTTTTGAAAAGTCCTTGATTCTATCGGTCATGTGGTCGCGTATCTTGGCAATCAGACGTGCCTCTATCTGGCGAACCCGTTCTCGTGTAACACCGAATGTCTCACCAATTTCCCGCAGGGTCACCGGGTCCTCAGAGAGCAGCCGGTCTTCGAGGATGGCCAGCTCCTTGTCATTGAGGGTGGGCCGTATCTCCTTGAGGTTTTCCAGCAGCAGGTCCACGATCTGGTTGGAGGCAAGGCTTTCCTCCACACCAGGCCCCAGGGCGGGCAGGAAATCCATGCGGGTGGTGTCCGAGTCTTCGCCCAGCGGCGCGTTCAGGGACATGTCGTTTTTGGACAGCCGTTGGTCCATCTCCTCGATTTCCTGGGGGGTCACGCCGAGGCGTTCGCTCAGGACTTCGGTGGTGGGATCAAAGCCCATGGACTGGAGCCGTTGGCGCTCCTTGTTGAGGTTGTAGAAGAGCTTGCGCTGGGTCTGGGTGGTCCCGACCTTGACCATGCGCCAGTTGTCCATGATGTACTTGAGAATGTACGCCTTGATCCAGAAGGCCGCATAATAGGAAAACTTGATGCCTTTCTCGGGATCGAACTTGGTCACGGCCTTGAGCAACCCCACGTTGCCCTCCTGGATCAGGTCCAGGGCGTTTTGCATCCAGCGGCGCTGGAAGTCCATGGCGATCTTGACCACCAGGCGCAGGTGGGCCGAGACCAGCCGGAAGGCCGCGTCCTGATCGTTCTCGTCCTGTACCCGCTTGGCCAAGGCGTATTCCTCCTCCGGCGCAAGCATGGGGAACCGGGCGATTTCCTTGAGATACATCTGCAAGGGATCGCGGACCCGCATCTCCTTGGACGAGGGTTTGATAAAGGCTGGCAGCGTTTCCTTGGCATCAGGGAGGGGCGCGGGCGGGTTCACGGGCACAGCCGACGGCTTGGTGGAGTCGTCAGAAGTGTCAAGGCCCGTTTCGTCAGTTTCGACGATATCCGGCGTTGAAAGGGCGTCGGTTCTTGAGGATGTCATATCAATACGATGGATGGGCTCAAGGCCCGGTTCAATACTAAAAATTATAGAGGACAAAAAAGGAACACTATAGTTTTTATTTGTTCTTTTCAATGTTTTTCGGTACCTCCGACCTTGGACGGGCCTGTGTTCCCGTATGGTTTCGAGGTCGTGACGATTGTGTGAAAATCACTTGCTTTTTTACGATCACGACGCTATATCTAGATATCTTGATATATGAATACAAAAGCCCGGGCTTGCGAGAGACGTGTGTCTGCGCCGCACGGTCCGGGCATCGTGGAGGATATCGTGCCCGATTTCAGGTCAATACTTCGAGATGACAAGATCTATTTTTTTGACGGTGGCTACGGCACACTGCTCCAGAGCCGGGGGCTGCCTGCCGGGCTGTCGCCCGAGCTGTGGGGGCTCAAGGAGCCCGACGTGATCCGCTCCGTGCACCGGGATTATCTGGAGGCCGGGGCCAACGTCCTGACCACCAACACCTTTGGCGGGTCAAAGTCCAAGCTCGGCCTGGATGCCGATGTCTACACCTTGAATCGGACCATGACCGAAATCGCCCGCCAGGTGGCGGGGGACAACGCTTTTGTGGCTGCCTCCATCGGGCCGACCGGACACTTTGTCGAGCCGTTGGGCGACCTGACGTTCCGCAGAAATGGTGGAGATATTCAAGGAACAGATCAAGGGTTGCGTGGACGGTGGGGCCGATCTCATTCTGGGCGAGACCCATTTCGACCTGGCCGAGGCCAAGGCCGTGGTTGTGGCCGCCCGTCTGGTCTGTAACTTGCCCGTGGCCATGTCCATGACCTTCGAGGGCGAGGCTTCCCTTACCGGCACCAGCCCGCTGACCTTTGTGGACACCATGCAGAACCTCGGCGTGGAACTCATCGGCACCAACTGTTCCGCCGGTCCCGAGCAGATGCAGGAGACCTTGAAGAGCTGGGCCTCCCGGCTGGAAACCCCCACCTTTGCCGAGGCCAATGCGGGGCTGCCCGTGCTCGACGACGACGGCAATACCTCTTTTCGGCTGGCTCCCGAGGCCTTTGCCGAGCAGGCCGCTCCTTTTGTGGAGCTCGGAGCCAAGTTCGTGGGCGGTTGTTGCGGCACCACGCCCGATCACATCCGCGCCCTGCGCGCCAAGGTCGGCAATGCCACCTGGCGCAGGCCGGAAAAAAGCGACGACGCGCAACTGGTGCTCACCTCCCGTTCCCTGTCGGTCCCCGTGGGATTCAACCACCCCGGCCGGATCATCGGCGAGCGCATCAACCCCACGGGCAAGAAACAGCTCACCGCCGAATTTCAGGAAGGCGTGTTCACCGAGGCCCTCCGTTTCGCAAGCGAGCAGATCGATCTCGGTGCCCCCATTCTCGACGTCAACGTGGGTGCGCCTCTGGTGGATGAGGTCGCGTTGCTGCCCGCACTGGTCAAGACCCTGGTCGGTCGGTTCCAGACGCCGCTGGCCATCGATTCCAATGACAACAAGGCCGTGGAGGCCGGATTGTGGGTCTACCCCGGTTCCCCGCTGGTCAATTCCATCTCCGGCGAGCCCGGCAAGATGGAGGAGCTCGGCCCCCTGTGCAAATTGTTCGGCGCGCCGTTCATCCTGCTGCCCATCGTGGGCAACAAGCTGCCGGTCACGGCCAGCGAACGCATCGCGGTCATCGAGGATCTGCTGGTCACGGCCCGAGGTCTGGGTATTCCCGACCGGCTGATCCTGGTGGACGCCCTGGCCCTGACCGTGTCCTCCAAGCCCGAGGCCGCACGTCACGCCATGGACGTCATGCGCCATTGCCGCGACGAGTGGGGGCTGCCCACCACCATCGGCCTGTCCAACATTTCCTTTGGCCTGCCTGCGCGTGAGCTGCTCAATTCCAATTTCATGGCCCTGGCCATGGGCGCGGGGCTCAGCTCGTTCATAGCCAATCCCAATTCCGCCCGGCTCCAGGAAACGCTCCATTCCGTGGAGGTCCTGCTCAACCGCGACCCCCAGGCCGCCCGGTACATCGGGAGGTTCTCGGGCTGGACCGGCGGGCAGACTCCGCAATCCACTGCCGCACCGACCGGTTCCGGTTCCGCCACCTCGGGTCTGCCGCCTGTGCAGGCCGCCGTGGTCAAGGGCGACAAGGACGGGATCGTGGCTCTGGTCGAGATCGAGCTGGACCAGGGCAAATCCGCCATGGCCATCGTCAACGACCTGCTCATCCCCGGCATCCTGGCCGTGGGCGAGAAATATGAGCGCAAGGAATACTTCTTGCCCCAGCTGCTCCAGTCCGCCGAGACCATGCAGACGGCCTTTGCCCGGCTTCAGCCGCTCCTGGAAGAGGACGAGAGTGCCGGCACCAAGCCGGTCGTTATCATGGCCACGGTGCAGGGCGACATCCACGACATCGGCAAGAATATCGTCTGTCTGATGCTCAAGAACTACGGTTTCGAAGTGGTGGATATGGGCAAGGACGTGACCGCCGAGGCCATTGTGGATGCGGCGGAGGAACACGAGGCCGCCATCATCGGGCTGTCTGCCCTCATGACCACCACCATGGTCCGCATGGAGGACACGGTGAAGCTGGTGAAGGAGCGCGGTTTGAAGGCCAAGATCATCATCGGCGGGGCCGTGGTTACCGAGAAGTTCTGCTCCGCCATCGGCGCGGACGGCTGGTCCACCGACGCCATGTCCGCAGTCAAGCTGGCCCAACGGCTGGTGCAGTGATCGGTTTTCGACGTATTGCAGTGAAATGGAAGGCCGCCCGGAGACGGGTGGTCTTTTTTTATTTCGGTGTGGTGGGGCTCGTGTCACTCGAAGCGGATGAGAATCAAGTCGCGGTCATGCAACCCGTCTGGAAGAGATTGACCGAAACATCGCTTACGGCATTACCCGCGGCACCAGCAAGACGGCTCAGGCTTTTCTGGAGTGGATGGCGAAAATTGCGTATATGGGGGGGGATAACTCCTAAAAAATGGGAGTACTCGCTGTGTAATATTTTATGCATGTGTGTTTGCCTTGCTAGCTTTCTTATACTAGCGTGAATATCAATATGCCGTAGTCTTGGGGGCTTAGCTAGGAAAGGGGAAGAGTTGAGCTTGTCTATTTATAAAAATATGCTCTGAAAGGTGTTAAGATAAAGTGGCTTAGATTCTAGCTAGGCTGTTTTTAGGCCGATTTGTAACAGTGTCGAAGGAGTTGAATAATGAATTCAGAAGTCCTCCAACAATTGAGTGATAAAATTGATAATCTTTTTTCGTTGTGTAAACAAATAAAGGATAAGGATGGTGGTGAGACATACGTAACTACCATTGAAGATGGCTTGAATTATATCAAATCTAGGATAGCATCTGCAAATACAACACTCACGAGCAAGTCTGATGCTGACAAATTCAATGGATCAATCAATAATTTTCAGACAGATGCGAAGGCTTTTATAAGTAACGGCAACGTTGAACATTTGAAAACAATAATTGAGAGCCACCTTTCAGCACTTCTTTCTCTTTCGGAGCACAGAATACATGTATTTGAATCAGTTGATGAAATTATAGGATTTGCTGATGCAATATCTGAAACTGTTTTGCGGGTGCAGGCTAGAGCAGCTAGTTTTCGGGATGCGGTAGCCAATCAGCAAGCTGATCTTGACAAAAAATTTACGGAGCTTTCAAGAAAAGACAAAAATTTTGGTAACGCTCTTAAAGAATTGGAAGAGAAAATAGAAACAGACAAGGCCCGCCTTTTTGATGTCATTGAAGAGATGCGAGTCGAGTTTAGAAATAATGAAAAAGAACGAGCTAAAAAATCTTCGGAGGTGTTTGAAGCTATTAACAAAGAATGGAATGAAACACTATTTGCACATAAGGAAGCCTTTAAAAATATTATCGAGAAAGACGCTACTCAGTTCCTCAAAGATATGGAAGAAGAAAGGGATAGGATCAAGGGCTTAGGGCATCTTATCGCAGGAGCGGGTATGGCGTCTGGGTTTGAACAGACAGCTGAGGATGAACGGATTGAAGCTGATGGTCTTAGGAAATATTCCATAATAGCTTGGTCTCTGGCCGCGTTAGCATCACTTGTACTAATTGGAGCTTCCTTTTTTTTTGAAACAACTATTGGAAGTGTTCTTGGACGAAGTGTTTTGATACTTTTGTTGATTGCTCCTGCAACGTATTTAACCAAAGAGGCAAACGCTCACCGGAGAGAATCCCGAAGGGCTAGGCGCTATGCTTTGGAGATGGCCGCACTAGAGTCTTACTTTGCCCCCTTATCGCTTGAGGAAAAGAAGGCCATGATCATCACACTCTCGCAAAAATACTTCGGTCATGTTGAAAATGTTTTAGGAGGAGATGACAATATTACTGCTTATCAACAGTTGATTGATAGGGTTTTGGTTATGACTGGCAGGAAGGACGAAGCCCTCAAGAAATAATGAGTTTTAGTTGACTTTTTTATTATTAAGACGGGGATATCTTACTGATTGGAAATCCATAAAAATGGAGTGTCGTTTAGTCAAAGAATTAGAGGGGGGGGAGAGGAGAGGCGGATAAGGATGCCGCCCGAGGTTGGCGGCGCTGAAGAATGGGGAGAAGAGGAAGAACGCCTTCGGCGAGAGCCGGGTGGGAGCCGGTGGCTCCCAATGCCCTCCAAATGCCCTGCGCGGGCGGCGGTTCTTTTGGCTGAGCAGCACCAAAAGAACCCAAAGTGCCGCTTTTCCGGTGTTTTGCCGCCTTGCGATCACAGGCAAAGAATCTGATCAAAGCGGGACGGCTCCGTCTGCGCAGCTTCGCGCTATTTGCTGTTTTTATAGACCTTAGGCCGTCCGAGGTAAGCCTGTTTTTTGGGGATAGAGCCGCCTTACCCGCTTTGTCAGCTTCTAAGCCCTGTGCTCGAGGGCTGGTGCTGGTCTTCGGGTCGGGGTTGGGATGAAAGGCAAGTGCTAGCGCGGGGGTGGGAGGATGAACGCCTGCGGCGAGAGGCGGTGGTTGGAGCCGGTGGCTCCAAAGCCCTCCAGAATGCCCTGCGCGGGCGGCGGTTCTTTTGGCTGAGCAGCACCAAAAGAACCAAAAGTGCCGCTTTTCCGGTGTTTTGCCGCCCGGCGAGCACAGGCTAAGAATCTGATCAAAGCGGGCCGGCTTCATCTTCGCAGCTTCGCGTTTCCTGCCTGTCCGAACGACCATAGGCCGTCCGAGGTAGGCCTGATTTTCGGGAATAGAGCCGCCTTACCCGCTTTGTCTCATGGATTCGCCCCGTCCTGCGGATTTGTCTAAGCCTTGTGCTCGAGGGCTGGTGCAGATCTTCGGGTGGGGGCTGGGATGAAAGGCCAGTGTGGGCGCTGGGTTTGGGGTGTCCCTCTGATCTTTCACTCAACTGGCGACATCTTTCATTTCACATGACAAACACCATTGGGTGTATCCACGGCGTGGGGGAAGTACTTCTTCTTGAAATAGAAGGGCCACGTTTACCAGAGCAATCAGCACGGGAACCTCTACGAGTGGGGCCAATGACTGCCGCGAAAGCCACCCCGGAGTTGATGCCGAAAACAGCGATGGCAACGGCAATGGCCAACTCGAAGTTGTTGGAGGCGGCAGTAAAGCTCAATGTCGTGGCTTGTTCATAGGTGGCATTGGCCTGGTGCGAAAGGTAGAAGGAGACGAGGAACATCAGCAGGAAGTAAATGGTCAACGGAATAGCTATGCAGACGACATCAACTGGCAACTGAACAACCTTGTCGCCCTTCAGTGAGAACATCACGAAGATAGTGAAGAGCAGGAAGACGAGCGTCAGGGGACTGATTTTCGGGATGAAAACGTTTTCATACCAATCTTTCCCTTTTATCTTGATGCCAAGGAAACGGGAGAGCATCCCGGCAATAAAGGGAATGCCAAGGTAGATAAAGACACTCTCTGCAATCTGGCCCATGGAAATGTCCACAACGACACCCTTGAGGCCGAACCAACCCGGAAGGACGGTGATGAATACATACGCATAGACGGAAAAGAAAAGAACCTGGAAGATCGAGTTGAATGCCACTAGGCCCGCGCAGTACTCGCTGTCACCTTTGGCAAGTTCGTTCCAGACGATGACCATGGCGATACAGCGGGCGAGGCCAATGAGAATCAGGCCAACCATGTATTCGTGCTGTCCCGAAAGGAATGCTATTGCGAGGAGAAACATCAGTACCGGCCCGATCACCCAGTTTTGAACCAGAGACAAGGCGAGCACCTTGTGGTTTCGGAAGATCTTTCCCAACTGTTCATATTTCACTTTTGCCAGCGGTGGGTACATCATGAGGATAAGCCCGATGGCAATGGGGATATTGGTTGTGCCAACCTGAAAAGAGTTAATGACGTTCTTGATGTTGGGATAGAAATAGCCACCCCCCACACCTATGAACATTGCCAGAAATATCCACAGAGTCAGATAACGATCCAGGAAAGATAGTCTTTTTACTACCGATTCAGACATGGCTTATCCTCATTTTCTGACGAGCATCTGCCCAAGTCAGTTTTTTTGGGTTTCGAAGTGCTGCTCAAGATGTGCGTTACACAATACCGTCAGTATGGGTGATTGAATGATGATTTTCAAATCATGGCCTTCCTTTTCTATGACAGGTAAGGGGTGTCATGAAATACAGACCTAACAGGTCTACAATGATGCCGGCAAGTGTTTTGAAGCCGAGACTGGCATGGTGGAAGGCGCTATTCGTAAGCATGCGCTTGACCAAGGCCGTAGAGCTGTCGAATTAGGAGGACACCATACTTGATTCCAAAGCGGCAATACGTATGGTGTCTCGCAGATTCTTCCGAGGCGAGCGGTGCTGAAGAGTGGGGAGGGGAGGAAAGAACGCCTTCGGCGAGAGCCGGGTTGGGACCTGCAGTCCCAAAGCCCTCCATGCCCTCCCGGCGGGGTTCTTTCTTTTGCTGCGCCAAAAGAAAGAACCAAAGAAAAGGCGCTTGCGGGGTCATCGCCCGCCTTGCGATCACAGGCTAAGAATCTGATCAAAGCGGGACGGCTTCATCTGCGCAGCTTCGCGCTATTTGCTGTTTTTATAGACCTTAGGCCGTCCGAGGGAAGCCTGTTTTTTGGGGATAGAGCCGCCTTACCCGCGTTGTCAGCTTCTAAGCCCTGTGCTCGAGGGCTGGTGCTGGTCTTCGGGTGGGGGTTGGGATGAAAGGCAAGTGCTAGCGCGGGGTGGGTGAAGAGTGGGAAGGAAGAACGCCTTCGGCTAGAGCCGGGTGGGAGCCGGTGGCTCCAAATGCCCTCCATGCCCTCCGCGGGCGGCGGTCGATTTTTTGTTGGGGCAAAAAATGGACGAAAAAAGTCCCTTTTCGTGTGCTCCGCCGCCTGGCGATCACAGGCAAAGAATCTGATCAAAGCGGGACGGCTTCATCTGCGCAGCTTCGCGCTATTTGCTGTTTTTATAGACCTTAGGCCGTCCGAGGTAAGCCTGTTTTTCGGGAACAGAGCCGCCTTACCCGCGTTGTCAGCTTCTAAGCCTTGTGCTCGAGGGCTGGTGCAGGTCTTTGGGCGGGGGTTGGGATGAAAGGCCAGTGCTAGCGCGGGGAGGGGGGCGAATGGCTCGTGCTAGCGCGGGGCAGACCTTTCTAGGACCTAATCTGAGCGATTCTCCAGCCTGACACAACATCAAAGCTGGCATATCACCTTGTTTTTGTTTACAATCACATCCAGTCACTACGTCATGAACGTTTCACCCATTTGGTGGAGGGCTGGATGTCCAACTCAAAGAGAACCAAAGCAAAATTCATCGACGATGTCCAAGTCACGAACGACTGTCTGACAAGCCGGGCCGGGCTCAACCTCTTTGCTCGCTACATTCGTGGCATTGGTCTTTTCCCCCACATCAACCGCCTTTTCGGCTCCATGCGCAAGAACCCCAAGGGCACGCCCATCGATGAACTTTTCAAGCAGGTGCTCTGCTTCCTCTTTGACGGCACCAGCCGTCACTTGGCCCACTTTGATGTCCTGACCAAAGATCCGGGCTACGCGGCTGCCATCGAAACAGACATCAAGAGCATGGCCTCATCGCACACCGTCAAGCGGTTCTACCAATCATTCTCCGCACAACGGACCTATCTTTTTCGCCGTCTGTTGCAGCAACTCTTCCTTTGGCGACTCAGCATGACCAGCCCAGAAGTGATCGAACTGAACATCGACACCATGGTCATGGATAACGACCAAGCGCCGAAGCGTCACGGCGTCAAGCCCACCTACAAGAAGGTTCTGGGCTTTCAGCCTCTCCAGATGACCTGGGGCCGCTACATTATAGACGCCGTGTTCCGTGGCGGCGACAAACACTCTCTCAACGGCGACTCAGCCCCGAAGATGATCCGTCACGTGGTGCGCATGATCCGTACCCGCTACAGCAAGACCGTACCCATCATCATTCGCATGGACTCCGGATTCTTCGACCAGGAGCTCTTCGACGAGATGGAGCGGCTGGATATCGGTTTCATCTGCGCAGGCAAGTTCTATAGCGACATCAAGGCCATGATTGGGGCACTTCCCGAAACCGCCTTTCAGCATCACTTCGGCAAAACCGATGAGGATGTCTGGCAGTGCTACGAGTTCTGCGACCGCCGCAAGTCCTGGGAAAAGTCCTTCAGGACCATCTTTTGGCGACCTTTACTGGAAGAGAAGCAGTTCCTGCTACCCGGATCAAGACCAGGCACCATCGTCTACACCAACCTTGGCATGGATAGTGTCGTGGATCAGCAATTGCAGGAGGCTGGCCTCGCGTTCATGGCCGAAACCGATGCCATCATCCACTCCTACCACCAGCGGGGCGCGGACGAACTGGTGCACAGGGCGTTCAAGGATTTCGGATTCGAGGAGTTGCCGTTCCAGCGCTTCGTGCCCAACGCCGCCTTCTATTACACCATGCTCCTCGGCTTCTTCCTGTTTGAAGCGTTCAAGGAAGATGTGAGTGAGCCGGTGGTACCGGTCAAGTCTTTCCCGACCACACTGCGTCGCACCTTGGTGGACGTCGCCGCCAAGGTGGTGTCCCATGCTGGCAAAACCGTACTCAAGGTCACGGCGATCGCCATGGAATCGTTGCGTTTCAAAGAACTGTGGGAGCGCTGCCTGAGCGCTCCAAAATTCGTCTGGACCTGATCTGAACGCCCCGCTCCATGTCCAGCGATGGGAGAGGTGCGTCCAATTTCCTGAAAAATCTGGTATCACAACCGAAACGAGTGGCATTTTCACGCTTCAGCGATCAAGCTGTCCCCATTCGCACCATTTTTGGAGTCAATCTTCTTCCGGTTTCTGCCGAGGAAGGCTTCAATGAGACCCCTCCGCTCGATTTAGGTTTAAATAATCACATGTGTGCGAGTGCATAGCATTACAAAGCAACATTTTTTTTAAAAACCGCCTAAAAAAAAGGCACCCGCCACGTATGGCGGGTGCCTTGTATTGATGATTTCGGCCCGGCTAGAATTCCGGCAGGGCCATGGTTTCGAAGTCGGCGGCAGTGAGGTTCTGATCCGCTTCCACGCCGCTGTCGTACTCCGTGATTTCGAGCAGCAGGACTTCATCGCCGCCATTGACAGAGCAATCCGGGTCGTACCAGAGCTGGCCCGTGCTGGAACCGGAGGCGCTGACATAGATCAGCCCTTCGCTTGCGCCAATGTTCGCGTTGGTGCCGACATCGGCATAAAACGAATCACTGATTACCACGTCGAACATGGCGCTGAAATCGCCCATGAAGAACGCATTGAAATCACCGGTAGGATGGAGAGCGAATTGATCGTCTGTGGCATCGAAGTCGGTGATGGACCGCCCATCTTCCGTGGCACCAAAAATGGCGAACGTATCCGCCCCCTCCCCGCCCGACAGGGTATCGGCCTGGGAGGAACCGGTGAGCGTATCGCCACCCTCGCCGCCGGTCATGTCAAAGGCGTTGCCGGACGCGGATGTGGCGTCGAAGGTCAGGGTGTTGGTCCCGGTCATGGCCGTGGCGTCGATGGTCACGGTGGCACCGGAATCCGCCAGGTCCGCGCCCAAGGTAATGGACGCGGTGGCGTCGTCGAAAAAGATGTTCTCCACGGAGGAGACATTGTCCAGGGCCGAGGCGTCCCCGCTCTCGGAGATGTACAGGGAGTCGTCGCCCGAGCCGCCGTTGACTGCCGTGACATAGAAGCCGTCAGACATGTTCGCGCCCATGGTCAACAAATCGTCGCCGTCGTCCAGGTTCACGGTGACTTCCTGGGAGAATCCGTACAGGTCCAGGGTGGACAGGTCCACGACATCGTCGCCTGTGGTGGCATTGACCACCATGGCAGCGGGCGAGGCGTCACTGGTCACCTCATAGGTCTGGCCGGATATCTGGTCTGAAGTGAACGTGGTGGACCCGGACTGGAAATGGAGCGCTTCGATGCCCGATATTGCGGCCGAAGAGAGGTCCATGTTCAGGTACATGTGCAGCGTGTCGGAGCCGTCGCCGCCATCAATGGTGGTAATGTCGCTGTTTGCCAGGACGTAGAGCGTGTCGTCGCCCAGACCGCCTTCCAGGGTGTCGGCACCGGCCGTACTCTGCAGGGAGTCCGCTCCGAGTCCGCCGATCAGATGGTCGTCCGCGTCGGAGTCGCCGATGGTGTCACCACCGCCACCGCCGGTGACCACGGTGTAGTCCTCGCCGGTAATGAAATCATCCACCGAACCGAAGGAGAAGTTGACGTCCGTACCCGTGAGGTTGATTTCCAGCACCTCGGTGGTGCCCGAAGTACTCTCGCCGTAAACGGCCCAACCCGAGCCGAACTCGTTTTCGGTAAACGTGGCCGTGGCACCGGCCTCGACATTCAATTGATCGATTTCCGAAATGACCGCGCCGGTAAAATCGGTGGAGGTTTCAACCACGATGGTGTTGGTTCCACTTCCGCTACCGCCTTCGATGACCTCGCCCGCGACCACATCGCCGGTCTTGAAAACGAACTCGTTGATGTTGTCCATGCCGCCCAACATGGTGTCCCGGCCCGCGCCACCGTCAAAAATCATGATGCCGGTGCTGCTGCCGGAAACACTCAGATCGTCATTGCCATCGCCGCCCTCCAGCTTGGAGTTGGCACCGTCTGCGGCGTCGGCTTCAATGGTGTCATTGCCCAGGCCGCCCACCAGGGAGTCGTTGCCGCCAGAGCCGATCAGGGAGTCGTCGCCGTCGCCGCCGTCGATGTGATCCGCCGCGCTGCTGCCGGTAATTTCATCGTCACCCGCCATTCCCGCGATCAGGAAGTCGTCGTCTCCGGTCCAGTTCTCCATCGAGTAGGAGGCGTCGGACAGGCTGATCGTATCCCCACTTGCGCTTCCCTGAAGCAGAATGGTTTCCGTGGTCCCGGCGGAGCCGCCGGAAATGGTTTCCAGGCCGGTGAAGAACCCGTCCATGCCGAAATCGAACGTCGCGGTCTGGCCGTCGGCGATCTGAAGCACTTCGATGCCTTCGATGTCGCCCATGGGATTGAAGTCCGAGCTGGTGCGCACCAGCACCGTGTCCGTGCCGTCGCCGCCGTGGACATTCTCGCCGGAACTGATGTCGCAGGTATCGAAGACAAACGTGTCGTCGCCCGCGCCGCCATACAGGGAGTCGCCCCCATAGCCGCCATCAATGGAATCGTTGCCGTCGCCACCGACGATGGAATCGTCGCAACTGGAACCGGACACGACCAGATCGTCTGTGGTGACGGAACTGCCGTCGAGCTTCAGGGTGTGGCCGCCAGTGAGGGCCGTGCCGTCAAAAGTGATGGTGGCGTTGCCGATGATGTTGCCGCCCAGGACGACCTCGGTGTCGGCATCACCGAACTGGATCGTCTCCACGCCGGAGACGTTGTCGAGTTCGTCCGTGCCGGAGCCGTTGTCCGTGTAGATCAGGGTGTCCGAGCCGGAACCGCCGTTCACGACGACCTGACTCGACATGTTCTCGCCCATATTCAGGGTCGCGCTCGTATCGGACAGATCGATGAACATCTCGCCGGTGAAGGTGGCCATTTGCAGGCCCGAGAGATCGGTATCCTGTGCGCCCGTGGGCTGGGCCAGGGTCAGGCTGCCCATGTCGTCCAGGACAAGAGTGGTTCCGCAGAGTTGGGATACGGCCATGGTCGTCTGAGAATCCGAGTTGAACTGCAGGGTTTCGATACCCGTGATGGTCGTGGCGGAAACATTATTGGTATTCATGAAGAAGAGGGTGTCATCACCCAGGCCGCCGTTCACGGATACGGTGTTCGTATTGATCAAAATGGTATCTTCGCCGAGACCGCCATCCACGGTGTCATAACCCGCGCTGGTGATGGAATCGTCGCCAGAGCCACCATCGATAGAGTTGCTGCCCGAACCGCCGTCAATGGTGTCGTTACCCGAACCGCCGTCAATGGTGTCGTTACCGACTCCCCCCGAAATGGCGTCGCCTTCGGCCCCGCCATCGAAAATCTCGTCCTGATCACTACCCGTCAGCGTGTCCTTGCCGACGCCGCCGTCCAGATAGATCACATCCTCGCCAGCATTCCATTGGCTGAAAGTGAGACCATTGGCATCAAGAGCACCGCCCAGGGTGGTGTCCACGTCCAGGCGGAAGGTTTCCACCGTGCCCGCGGAAGCGTTGCCCTTGACGGTCCAGGTGGCCGAAGCGGAGTTGACCTCGTCAAAAGTGGCCGTGTCGCTGTCGCCGACCTGGATCACCTCCACGTCCGTGATGGTCGCGCCGGAAAAATCCACTATGCCGTCAACCCGGATTTCGTCGATGTCCGCGCCGCCGTTGATGACCTCGCCGGTGTCCACGTCCAGGGAACTGAAGAAAAAGGTGTCGTTGCCCGCGCCGCCCAGCAGGGAGTCCATGCCGAAATCGCCGTCCAGACTATCCGCGCCGCCGCCGCCCAGCAGGGTGTCGTTGCCCAGACCGCCGTCCAGCGTCTCGGCGTACATGGAGCCGGTAATGGAATCCGCGCCCAGGCCGCCATAGACGGCAAAGGTGTTGACCGCGGACAAACCGCTGAGATCCAGGTTCAGAGAGGTGGCGGCTGTGCCGTCCACGACCACGCCCGAACCCGAAGGCGCGATGCCGCCGGCGCCGATCACGATGGTCGTGGCCGCCGCACCGAGGACCACGCCTTCGATATTGGACACGCCGCTCAGGTCGTTGGTACCGCTGCCGTCGTCCGTGAAATAAAGGGTGTCCGATCCCGCGCCGCCGTCCACGGTGTCGGACGCGTCCAGTTTGCTGCCCATGTTGATGGCGTCGTTTCCGTCACCGCCCAGCAGCGAGTCGTCACCGCCGCCCGTGCCGAAGAGGGTATCATCGCCCCCCTGTCCGTCGAGGGTGTCGTTGCCCGCGCCGCCGAACAGGGTGTCGGCCAGGACCGCGCCCTTGAGGTGGTCGTCACCGTTGCCGCCAAGCATGTAAAAATTGGAATCCGTATCGTTGTAGGCCAAGAAGGTGACCTGGGAGGAGGCCGAGGCGTCCAGGTTCAAAGTCTCCCCGGCAGCGACCAGGGCGTCCGGCGTGGAGGTTATATCGACCACCGCAGACCCGGTCACAATGGACTCGATGGACGAGACATTGGTCAAAGCAGCGCCGCCCATGGTGTCGGGGTCGTTGCCGTCGAACATCAGGGTGTCGGAACCGGAACCACCGACAATGGTGTCGTCCTTGCTGATCTCGCCCAGAGTGTAGGTCTGGGCCTGGGTGTTGTAGGTGCCGACCCCAAGTAGGTCGTCGCCCGCACCGCCGTCCAGATAGTTGGCCCCACCGCCGCCGTAAATATTGTTGTCGTTGTCATTGCCCGTGATATGGTTGTCCGGGGTGACGGTTTCCTCATAGGCGTCCAGGTACGGCATGGCGCCGATCACGGTCTTGATGTCATACGTGATATCGCCGGAGCTGACCAACTGATGCACCTCGTCGTCGTCGGTGTTGCCCTCGCTCTCGTAGTAGGCCACGTCGCGGGGGGCGCTGCCGCTGCCCGTCAGATCCACCACCAGGTTATCTTCCCAGCCGGACAGATCAAGCACCGTCGCGGTTATCGTCGGATTGACGGGGTCGGGGTCAACCGGGTCGGTAGGCCGGGTAGGACCGGTAGGACCGGTGGGACCGGTGGGGCCGGTAGGGCCGGCGGGGCCGGCAGGGCCGGTGGGACCAGTGGGGTCGATAGGACCCGAAACGGGATCGCCACCCGGGTCCAGTGTGTTGTCCGGGCCTGAGGGATCGCCGCCGTCATCACCGCCGTCATCACCGTCGTCATCGCCGCCGTCATCGCCACCGTCATCGCCACCGTCCTGGCCAGGAGTGTCCACTGGACCGGGCAGTAATGCTTCCTTCGACGCGGCCACTGAAATCACCGCCGCCTGGGCCGCTGCCTGGGCCGCTGCCGCATCCTCGGCTGCCGCCGCATCTTCCACGGCCTCGGCCGCATCTTCGGCCGCGTCTTCGGCTTGCTGCTTCTTTTCGGCCGCCTGCTTGGCCGCTTCCTTGGCGTCCTTTTCCGCGGCCCGGGTGTCGAATCTCGGCGCGCTCTGCATCAGGGATTGTGAGGAAAGTTGCTGAAATGTCGCCAACTGGGATTGGGAGGCACGGAACGCCGTACTGATGCCGCCGGGAGAGGCACCCACGGCCATGCCGTCCTGGGAAACAACCTGAATAGGCCCGCCCGATACGGGACGAATAACCACGGGACGGTCCACAAAATCGACCACAGCATGCGTTTCGCGACCGTCCGCGAGAACCGTATGGCCCGTGGTGGTGCCGCGAATACCGATGGTGGCCATGGGCGTTTCGAGCTTGAATCCCTCGGGATTCATGTCCACGATGTCGCCCGTGACCGAACGGAACGTGCCCTGGAGAAGCTTGACCGCCATCTCGCCGGTGGACTGATCCGGGTCAAAAACATACGTATCAAGCACCGTGGTGGAGTTCGGCCCCTGGGACAGAACCGCGCCGTCGACAAACTTGAGCTCCACGGCAGAACCGGGGCCAACGGTCTTGATGACGTCGTCTGCATAGATCGGGCTGTTGGCGCCGAGCGTCCTGACGCCGTCCACGCCTTCAGCAGTGGCACTGCCGTATGAAACGGTTACGACACCTATGGGCTGAGCAGATTCGGGCATTTGAATTTCCTTTTGAAGTACTACCTCTAGTAGGTCACATACCACTGCCGTGGACGATCCGCAACAATTTACGACAAAAAATCATACCTCCTTTTCCACAAGGCAACTATCTAAAATAACAACCTTATCACTACAACTTTTCAGTCATGTCCGAGGCCTGGATATCACCTTTCAGAATTTCCAGGGCCACGGTTTGCAAAACAACAGGCTCCGTAAACCCTAACAGCCCGGCAAAACGGAATAATTCCGGACTGAATTTTCCCTGGCCATCGATACGCACACCCAGAATACGGCGCTTGCCCAGCCGCCGTCCCTCCTGCTTGAGCCATTCCAGGTCCTCCCTGACACGGCGCAGGGTGGCCGGACCCCACCGGCACAGGGTAAGATGGAGCTCCAGGTCCTCCCCGCGACCGGCAATGGCCGCGTGGCCATAGATTTCCTCTCCGGCGCACAGGACGAGCCAGCGGTAACGCCCGTCCGGGAAATGCGCCAGGGCCTCCGGTTTTTCCGCTGTTTCAACGACGCTCATGTTCCCTCCCGAACGGATTGTAATCATTGCTGGCCGTGGCCGCCCTCGGGCCGGTTCCCGGCTGCCTGAAACCCACGGCAAAGTAGCGGAAGGCATCCACCGCGTGACTGGTCCAATCGTGCACCGGCCGGGACAGGAAGTCCCCCATGCGCTCATTGAAGGAACGGCGGTAATGCCGCAGCGCCTCGATGCCCGCCGAGCACCGCGTGGCATCGAACCAACAGGCGGGAAGCAGCATGCGCATTGCGTTGATGCCGTCCTGGATCGGAATGTTGGGCGCGATGGTGAACCGGATACCGAGTGAACGGGCGGTTTCCAGACGCGATTTGCCCGTGCCCAGCTCGCGCACCCGGATATCGTGGGGCGCGATGTGCAGGCCATACTTGTAGCCGCGCTCGTCCAGGACCTTGGCATAGTGCTCCAACCCCTCGCCGCTCGCCTCGTAGTAATCGACAAGGGCGTACTGCCCGCCGGGACGGGCCTGAACGAACCAGATGGCCGTGGAATCGCTCATGCCCAAATCCCAGGCGGTGTGCACGGGCAGGGAGGGGTCGCACGGGACCACGGTAATGCGGCCCTCCTTGTCCGCCCCGCCCATGAGGTTGCCGAAATACGCCCCCCGAATGGCGGCAGTGAACGAACACTCAAACTCCTGCTCGTACTCCTCGGGCGACATTTCCCGGCCCGCGGCGCACAGCTCGTCCGGGTCGATGATGCCGGTTTCCGAAGCACGGTACATGGCGGTGAACCAGTCCGGGTCCGCCCGGCCCGCCTCCCAGAGATGGTAGAGCGCGTTCTTTCCCTGGGGCGTGCCGATGAACAGCGCCCAGCCCAACCGATCGGACAGGGCGGGCCGGATGACCTCGGACCAGACGCGATACGACATCTGGGCCACCTCGTCGAAGACCACGCCGTCCAGGTACATCCCGCGCAAAGAATCCGGATTCTCCGCGCCAAAGAGGCGGACGCGCGCGCCGTTGGCGAAATCCGCCCGCAACTCGGACTCGTTGAACTTCACGTCACACTCGTCCATGCCCAGGCCGCAATATCGTTTGAGCTCGTCCCAGACCACGGTCTTGGCCTGTTTGTAGAGCGGCGCGATGTATGCGCCGCGCCAGTCCGGACGATCGGTGATCCGGGCCGCACGGATGAGCCGGTTGACCGAAAGCACGGTCTTGCCGAACCTTCGATGGCAGACCAACACCGAAAACCGGGCCAGCCCGGCCTCGATCTCAGCCTGATGTTCTCTGGGTGTATATATTTCTTGTGTCACTTCTTTATGCTCCTCATATTGACGCCTCGAACCAGTGGGGGTATCCCCATGCCATGCGCAAGGCCGTCTCGTTTTTTTTCTGTTTTCTCCTCCTGGCCGCCTCCGGTTGTCTGGGTTCCTCCGGGACACCCGCCGGAGCCCGACCCGGCCTGACGGCTCAGGACCTTGAGGCCCAAAAGCACGAAGCCATGGCCGCAGACACCCTGGACAAGGCCATGCAGTTGTTCCACGACGGCGAATTCCTGGACAACGACGCGGCCCTCGCCTACCTGAACGAGGCCGTCCAACTGGACCCGAACCTGGCCACCGCACGCTATCAGCGAGCCGTTCTCCTGATGAAACTGAACCGGTGGGACGAGGCCCTGACGGACGTGGAGGCGATCCTCACGATCAAGCCCGACCACATCGAGGCACGCTTCACCCGAGGGCTGATCCGATACCACAACCTCGACTATCCCAGCGCGGTCAAGGACTTCTCTCTGGTGCTTGAGCAGGACGACGCCATTTCCGAGGCCTTTGCCTTCCGAGGCTCGTGCTACGGGAAGCTGAACCGTTTCGAAGACGCCATCAGCGACTACACGAAAGCCCTCGCTCTCAATCCGGCCCACCGCGAAGCATATTACAACCGGGGGGTGGCCCACATGAAGCGGGGAGACGACAATGCTGCGGTCTATGATCTGACCCAGGCCCTGACGCTCGACTCGCAGTCCATGGACACTCTCATGGCCCGGGCCACGGCCTATATGCGCCTGAGCAATTTCGCCGGCGCGGCAGACGACTTCCAGCGGGCCATCGTGCTTTCGCCCACGGACAGCGGATTGCAGGCCCTGCTGGGCGAAGCCCTGGCCGGAAGCGGCGATTTTTCCGGTGCCGAAGCCGCCGCCAACAGGGCGCTGATCCTGGCCAGGGCCGAAGGCGACGACAAGGCGGCAGACGCCTATGCCGGGCTCATCTCGGACTACCGGGCCAAGGCCAAGGCTGCTGCCGAGGCCAAAGCGGCCACGCCCGTCAAGCCTGCCAAAGCCACGCCGACCAAGACCGGGAAGGCCAAGCCCAAGTCCGAACCCAAGCCGGACAAGCGGCCTCCGCCCCCTGCGGGCAAACGGCCTTAGTCTCACGGCCGCAGTACCTCGAAAACCGTCCTCACTCCCAGCCCGGCCAATCCGGCCAGGCAGCCCCAGACCAGACGCTCCAGGGTACGGATTTTCACATGGTGGCTGGCGCAACGCCGGGCCATGTTGATCTCGCGGATATCCTCCTGGATCGCCTTGACCCGTTCGTCGATACGGACCAGCAGGGTTTGCAGGTCGCCCTTTTCCATGGCCGTCATCGGGGGCCTCCTGCGGCGTCCTTGAACCCCTTGATGGCCGAGGGCAGGTAGTCGCCGATCTTCTTGACCCCGAGCACGGCGGCCACGATCCAGAAGGTCACCTGGAGAAACCAGTCCGGCAGGCTCTCCCAGGACCGGATCACCCGGCCCGCCCCCTCGGGATCAATGCCGCTCCAGACGAAGAAGCCGATCCAGGCGAAAAAGAGCACGTCGTCTTTCCAGCCCGCGTTTTCCAATTGCTTCATTTCCCATTCATGGTTGAACTCCTGATCGCTGCGGGCCAGCCGCATCCGGTTTTCCATGACGGTTTTCTTCAGTTCCTGTTTCTGTTTCATGTGTCCGGCCACGCCTTCCACCACCGTGGTCAGCAATCCGGCCACTGCGCCGAGTATCGGTATCATGATGCTTTTCTCCTCGCTTGATGCCGCAGATGCGGCTTTTCCCCTCAGGTGAGCGGGAGTATACCCCCGGTTTTCGACTCCGGTAAAAACGGCAGGGAAAAGCAGGAAAACGGACAAAAAAGACATAACTTGGCGGCTTGACAGGGTCTGAAAATACACCTCGGCCAAGGTCGGCATCACCGCCATCCGTCACAGGCTCGGTCCACGTTTTCCACACACTGCGTGGCGTTTCGACTCCAGAAAAAAATAATGGAAAAAACCCGCACCAAGAGTACGGTCAGTACTTCTACGGCTAGGTTCACTCTTGAGGGAAGGGTTCAGTGGGATTGGACACACAACGCAATCATGGGAGATGTCATGAGTTGGAAAGACTGCAAACTCTGCCTAAAATTCGGCATCGGATTCGGATCGATTCTGCTGCTCCTCGTTGCCCTGGGGGGCTGGGCCATTTTCGGCATCGAAGGCATTGTCAACAATGCGGGAGAAGTCATCGAGGGCAACCGACTCAGAGGAAATTTCACGCAACGGGTGGTGGACCACCTCAAATGGGCGGAAAAAGTCAACGCGCTACTGACCGACTCCCATATCCACGAACTCACGGTGCAGACCGATCCCCACAAGTGCGCGTTCGGCAAATGGTATTACAGCGACGCCCGCAAGCGGGCCGAAAAACTGGTCCCGGCCATCCAGCCGCTGCTGGAGAAAATAGAGAGCGTCCACAACGCCCTGCATGAATCCGCCATCGGCATCAGCGAGAAATACGCCCCGGCAGACGTGGAACTGGGCGTATTTCTGCGTGACAAGAAGCTCGATCACCTGATCTGGATGGGCCGGATCAAGGACGCGCTCATCGACCCGGAATCCCGCTCCACCAACGTGCAGACCGATCCCCACCAATGTGCATTGGGCAAGTGGCTCTACTCCGATGAAACCAAGGCACACATGAAAGCCGACCCGGAATTCGGTGCCCTGGTCCAGGCCATTTTCGAACCCCATGCGGCCCTGCATGAATCGGCCATCGACATCGACAAAAAGCTGTTCTACGACCGCCCCGGCGCAATCCGGCTGTTCGGGGAAAAGACCGCGCCCCTGGCCGAGGAAACAATCAAGACCATCGACGACGTGCTCGCGCTCAACGACAAACGGCAAAAGGGATATGACGAAGCCAAAGATATTTACAACACAATCACCATTCCTTCCCTGGACAAGGTGCAGGAAATCCTGAACGAAACCATGGAAGTGATCTCCCGGGACATCATGACCGACCAGGAAATGCTCGAAAGGGCAGCCAACACCCTGGTCGGGGTCATTGTCTTTGCCCTGGTCTCCGTACTGATCGGGGTCCTGCTCGCCTGGATCATCGCCAGGGGCATCATCGGCCCGCTGCGAAAAGGCATGGACTTCGCACAGACTGTATCCACCGGCGACCTCACGGCCAGGGTCGATCTCAGCCAGAAGGACGAGGTGGGCCAACTGGCCGATTCGCTGACCTCCATGGCAGACCAACTCAACCGCGTGGTCGGCGAGGTCAATTCGGTCACGGATGTGGTCTCCTCGGGTAGCGAGGAACTCTCCGCCTCGGCTCAGGGCCTGTCCCAATCGGTCACCGAGCAGGCCGCCTCCATCGAACAGGTCTCCGCCTCCATGGAAGAGATGGGCGCGGGCGTACGCGCCAACGCAAACAACGCCAGGCAGACTGAAGAAATCGCCACTGCCGCAGCCACGGGCGCCCAGGAAAGCGGCCACGCCGTAACCGGGGCCGTGACCGCGCTCAGATCCATTGCCGAACGCATCACCATCATCCAGGAGATCGCCCGGCAAACCAACCTGCTGGCGCTCAATGCGGCCATTGAGGCCGCCCGGGCCGGAGAACACGGCAAGGGCTTCGCGGTCGTCGCGTCCGAAGTGCGCCAACTGGCCGAACGAAGCGGCAAGGCCGCCGAGGAGATCGGCGACCTCTCGACCACGTCCATGGATGTGGCCGACAAGGCGGGCAAGATGCTCGAAGGATTGATACCGCAGATATCCAGGACCGCCGAACTGGTCCAGGAAATCTCCGCCGCCTGCTCCGAACAGGACAAAAGCGTCTCCGAAATCAGCACCGCCATAGGCCAACTCGACAGTGTCACCCAGAACAATGCCTCGGCCTCCGAGGAAATAGCCGCCACTTCCGAAGAATTGTCCAGCCAGGCCCAACTGCTCGCCCAGGCCATGACCTTCTTCAAAATCGCGCACACGAGCGCATTCACGGGAAAGACCACGGTGGTGCACAGCCAATCCATAGCCCGGGGGCTGCCCCAGAAGCAGGACCATGACAACCCCACGGAAGAAGAGGAATTCGAGCAATTCTGACCCCCATGAAACCGGGTGATCTCTCAGGGCCGCCTCCTTCCAGGGGGGTGGCCCTCAGATTGCTTGCCCTCTTCAAGCGGGCAGGCTGTTGAGAAAGGTTCAAAGGCAGGACGCAATCCTTGCATTTGCCGCAGAGCGGGGTACACTCCGAAAAACACGGCAAACCTCGGAGAACCCATGTCACGCATCGCCATACAATGCCTGATCGCCGCCGTCCTGCTGCTTCCCTCGACCGCCTGGTCCATCTCCTTCGACCAGGCCGTCAAGAGCGCAAACCCGACCGCGAAATACCTCGTCTACCTGCACGGTGCCCTCCTCGAAACCAAGGGCAAAAATGCCACCAGCCCGCGCTACGGCACCTACCTTTACGACAGCATAGTCAAACACTTCGAGGACCGAGGCCTGATTGTGGTCGAGGAAGTGCGCGGCAAGGTCGACCCCAACAAGTACGCCTCCAGAGTGGTCAAGCAGGTACGCCGACTCACGGCCAGGGGCGTGCCCTCGGCCAACATCACGGTGGCCGGTTTTTCCAAAGGCGGTTTCATCGCGCTCCTGGTCGCTTCCAGCCTGAACGATCCCGACATGAAATTCGCCATCCTGGCCGGATGCGGAAGGGGGGACACGGCCCGGTCCTTCCAACACTTTCTCAAATCCCGACGCGGCAGCCGCCTCAAGGGGCACCTCTTCTCGCTCTACGCGACCAGCGACCTGGAAGCGGGCTCCTGCGCCCCGGCAATAGAACAGGCCAAGGGCCAGGGACTCACCTTCCAGGAAACCCGGATCAAGAGCAACCGGGGGCACGGCTTGTTCTACGCCCCCCTGCCCCAATGGATCAATCCGGTGGCCCTCTTTGCCAAGGGCGGAAAGTAGGATGCTCCCCCTGGATGTCCCGCTGACGTCCGACCCGGCCTATGCCGCCTTTCTGGCCGGTCGGGTCCGGGGGATCGATTCGGTCCATTGCAGCCTGGACGACCCGGCCCTGGCCGATGCCCGCCAGCGGCAGGCGCCCCCGGACCCGACCGGACTGCGAAACGCACTCGAACAACTGGGCGACATCCCCGCATTCGTGCTCATGAACGCCCGCCTGCACGCGCCAAACAAATATTTCTCCCGCGCCGCACTGGACCAGGCCGCCGCCCGCCTGGATCGGCTGACCGATCTTCCCAATGTCCGGGGCGTGATCTTCGGGGATGCCTATTTTCTCCAGGCCCTGTCCGACGCCCACCCCGGACTGGCTGCGCGGCTGGAGGCCGTGCCGAGCGTCAACGCCATGCTCGACTCGCCCCAAAAGGCGTTGGCCATGCTGGACATGATCGCGGGTACAACGTTCAAGCCCCCTTCCCGGCTGATCCTGGACCGCTCCCTGAACCGGGACATGGACCGTCTGGCCGATACCTCCCGCACCCTCCGCGCCGTCCGCCCGGACCTGAAGCTCTTCCTGCTGGCCAACGAGGGGTGCCTGTACCAATGCCCGTACAAACCCGCCCACGATGCCCACATCGCCCTGGTCAACGAAGGGCTGTGCGGAGAGCGGACCTTTGCCCTCAACCGGGACCTGGGTTGCGTGCGCCGGTTCCTGACCGAGCCCGGTGCGGTCCTGGCCTCGCCCTTCATCCGGCCCGAGGACGCGGACCGCTACGCGGAACACATAGACGGTCTCAAGGTATGCGGCCGCAACCGGGGTACGCCGCTTCTCGAACGGACGGTCAACGCCTATCTGGCCGGGGAGTATTCGGGCAATCTGCTCGACCTCCTGGACACCTTGGGCGACCTGGCCGACCATATCGACGTGTCGAGCCACCGCCTGCCGCCGGACTTTACCGACCGCGTGACCACCTGCGACAAGAACTGTCGGGCCTGCGGCTGGTGCACACGGATCATGGAAAAGATCGGTTCCCGAAAAATCCCCGGCCTTGCCCGGCTGTGAGTTTATTTTTCACGGCGGTTGCCGTAACAAAGCCCAAAAGACAACAAATCAAGGAGACCCTCATGAAAAAATCCCTCGGAGCCAAGACCCTGGCCCAGCCTGCCCCGGTCTGGGCGGTCGGCGCCTATGACGAACACAACAAGCCCAACGCAATGATCGCGGCCTGGGGCGGCATCTGCTGTTCCCAACCCGCCTGCCTCACCGTATCCGTGAACCCCTCCCGGCACACCTTTTCCGGCATCATCAAACACAAGGCGTTCACCGTCTCGGTCTGCCCCGAGTGGCTGGCCGCCGAGTCCGACTACCTGGGCATGGTCTCGGGCCGGAAGGAAGACAAATTCGCGGTCACCGGCCTGACCCCGGTGCGCAGCGATGTGGTGGATGCCCCGTATATCGAGGAATTCCCGTTGATTCTCGAATGCGCCCTGATCCACTCCTACGATGTGGGCGGGCACACCATGCTGGTGGGCGAGATCAAGGATGTGAAGTGCGACGAGGACAAGCTGGTGGACGGCAACCCGGACCCGGAAAAGATCCGGGCCCTGATCTTCTCCCCCGGCAGCCGTGCCTACCACACCTTGGGCAAACGCGTGGGCACAGGCTTCAACATGGGTAAGAAATTCATGAAGGAATCCGAATAACCACAATGAAAAGACTCTCCTTCCTCTGCCTGATCCTGCTCCTGTCCGCCTGCGCCCCGAGGCTGGCGGACAGGCCGGTCGCGGACCTGACAACCCTGCCCCAGGACGCCGGGGCCTATCACGGGCTGGCACCGGACACGCCCCTGCTCTCCCCGGAGGCGCAGCACAAAGCCTATGCCTATTTCCTGGCCAAACACTTCGGCCCCTGGGAACAGCAGCAGCCCCGGCATACGGCCGAGGAGGTGTTCTGGGGACTGGACCGCTACCGCACCAAGCCGATATTCGGCGAGAACACCCTGCTCCGGGACCCGGCCTGGATGGAACGCATGCGCACGGCGTCGCGGGTGGAGGCCTATCCCGCCCTGAGCCGCCGGGCCATTACCGTGACCAACACCAGCATGCGCGTGCTGCCCACGATTGAGCCCATGTTCTACGACTTCGCCGAGGCAGGGGAAGGGTATCCCTTCGACTACCTGCAGAATTCCCTGGTCCTGGCCGGAACCCCGCTCTACGCCAGCCACCTCAGCGCGGACAAGAGGTGGGTAATGGTGGAATCACGATTCGCCTACGGCTGGGTGCCGGTCAGGGACATCGCCTGGGTGGACGACGACTTTGCCGAAAAATTCCGCACCGGCACCTATGCCGCGATCACCTGCGACCGCGTGCCCGTCACCGACAGCAAGGGACTCCACCTGTTCACCGGATACGTGGGCACCATCCTGCCGGTCATGCCCAGCGGCAAGGCCTCGGACGGGCTGGTCTTCGTGACCCCGGCCCGGAACGACCGCGGACAAGCCGTGCCTCACCTCGCCTCTGTGCCGGACAACAACGCCTCGGTAATGCCTATTCCAGCCACCCCGGCCAACTTCACCCGACTGGCCAACACCATGCTCGGACGGCCCTACGGGTGGGGCGGCCTGTACGAGGACCGCGACTGCTCGGCCATGACCATGGACCTCATGGCCTCTTTCGGCATCTTCCTGCCGCGCAACTCCAGCCAGCAGATCAAGGTGGGCACCCCGGCCTCGCTCAAGGACATGACCCGGCTGGAAAAGAAACGGTTTATCCTGGCCACTGCCACGCCGTTTTTGACCCTGGTGCGCAAGCCGGGCCACATCATGCTCTACATCGGGCAGCGTGACGGCCAGCCCGTGGTCATGCACGCCACCTGGGGGCTGAAGACGAAAAAGAACGGCAGCTACGGACGCAAAATCATCGGACGAGCCGTGATCACCACCCTGGAGCCGGGATTGGAACAGGCGGACCTGGCCCGACCCGAGGGCATACTCCTGGAAACGGTGTACGCCATCTCCGTGCTGCCGGGTTCCGCCGTGCCCCAATAGACCGTCCGGTTTTTGACCCGGTAGGCAACCCTTGCCCACGACCCGGACAGGCCGGTTTTCAATTCGCTCATTTTCCTGGAAAAGGGCGGGCAGGCACGGGGTATGCAACATTCCCGGCATGAAAACGACCCTGTGCCGAAGCTGCCTCTTTACGGCCTCGCTCCTGGTCCTGCCGGGCTGCCTGGTCATCAACGCCGTCCTGGGTATTGCCGGACTTCTGGGGACCGGTCCCATCCAGTACGCCGGGACCGCCTATTCCCTGGGGGAATACACCTATCACTACACCGTGCGCGGCAAAACCCCGGATGAGGTGATCGAGGAGAAACTGGCCGAACTTCTGCCGGATGACCCGGAACCCTCGGGCCGCGCCCCTGTGGTGCGCACAGCGGACCTCGGCAAATCAAGGACTTCACCCCGGCCCCTCCCTGTCACGTCCGCAGAGAGCGCCTTACCCACAGCCAAAACCCTGCCCAAGGAAACGCCCCGGGGTATTGTGACCAGCCTGACCGAAACGGCTTCCCGGCCCGCCGCCCCCCTCCGGCATGAGACCGCGCTTCCCCCGACTGCTCCGATCCTGGCACCGCAACCGCCTCACAACACGCCTCTCGAAACGAACCAACTGGCTTCCGGCGTTGATCTTCCCGATCACGACTATCTGCAACACACGCCCGATCCGCTCCTGACCCGGCTGGACCGGCTGGAACTCGCCTTTGCCCAGGCCGAACGCGTCACCCTGTCCCGGCCCGTCAGCGGTGTCCGGTGCGTTGCCTCCACCGATGATACCGGACAGATCGGCTCCGGTATCAGCGGAACCTGGTCCATCCGGCATCCGGTCATGCAGCCGCTGTCCGGCCCGCAACCGGGCTGAGCCACGACCATTCCTTCGCCGGCAGGAATCACGCCTGCCGCGCTATACCATGTATGTTCCTATGTGTTTGTCCCGCTGTTCGCGGACCCAGCGGCGCAGGTCATCGGGCAGGGCACGCCAGGTGCCTTTGGTGTCGCGTTTCCAGGCGGGCAGCCCGTGTTCCCTGACCAATTCGTGCATATGCCTGGGGTTCTCGCCCACGGCCTCGCAGATTTCCCGCGCGCCTTTCAGGCAGAAATCGACTTGCATACGCCCTCCCCGTACAGTTCCTGTATGCTGAAATCGAAACGGTCCAGCCCGCCGCACCGGTCCATAAACCGGGCGAATGTCCCGCCCGAGTGGAGCACACCCCGGCCACCGTCCAACCTGCCGAACTCCCTGCCGAGCAACACGCAACCGTGCGTGTCGCCCACCACGTTGCCGGGATGCAACAGGATGTGTGCCCTGTCCGGCACGCCCGTCACCTCGAAAGTCATACCGAAACGGGGCGATACCACCCGACGACACTCGTAGCTCCCGACAGGGATGCACGACGTGTCCCGCGCATTGCCCCTGTCCGGCGGTTCCAGCGTGACGCAAAAGACCTGCCCGTCCAGACGCAAAACGCCAAAGGTACCTTCCTCGCCTTTTTCCAGACGAATAAGTTCTATTTTTTCAATCATATGATCCTCCATGATGCCGTTATTCCTCGACATGAACGCTTCGCTTTATAGTCATATGACTATTTGCGAGTCAACAAATTTTGTCATTTCTCTTTAGACATTTATCCAATAACGTGTATAACTGACTGCAAATCCAGCCATTCAAAAAGGAAAACCATGGGATTCACCGACGATATTCGCCAGGCCTTGAACAGCCGTATAGGACGGGGCAAACGCTACCCCAACACCAAGCGCATGGCCGACGAACTCGGCATCGACCCTTCCCAGCTGGGCCGCTTCCTGAAAAAGGAGCGGGGGCTGAATGCCGACTCCCTGGGCTATATCCTGGACCGCCTGGAGGCCTCGGTCTCCTTCGGGGACGAACCGGTTGACGCGGGCCGCGAGGTCTGCTTCCGTCCGCCAAAAACAGGAAAGGGAGGGACCATCGGCCCGGAACTCCAGCCCGAAGACTACCTGGCCGTGCCCCTGACAGATCCGGCTCTGGCTGCCGGGCAGGGGCTCATCCCGGAGGATCGGGTCCGGGGCTGGGTCCTGGTCTGGCGGCACCAGGAACCCTTGCGCTTCCGCACCAATCTCGTAGCCGTGGAGATAGCCAAGCACGAACAGGCCATGATCCCGGCCCTGCACCCCGGAGATATCGTGCTCGTGGACCGCGACGACCGGGACCCGAGCCCGACGGGCAGAATCATGCTCGTGCGCGAGCCGGGCAGCCAGGGCGAAACCCTGGTCCGCCGGGTCTGCACCAAGCGGCTGGACGACGACCTTGAACTCATTTTCTACTCGGACAACAGCCGGGAATTTCCGCCCGCCACCTACCGTCTCAACCGAGACTACGGCGGCGACATCACTCGCGCCATCAGCGGCAATGTGGCTTGGGCGTGGAGTGACATGGGGCGAAAATAGTTTTTTGGCACTTATTGTTTACCAAAAGGTTAGCCATGCGACATTTTATGTATTTGGGCAATTCACTGCTCTTGCTGGCCGTTCTTGCCATACCCCTCACGGCACCCGGTCCGGTGCTGGCCGATTCCAACCCCTGTGGCACGGACATGGCCCGGCTCATCCGCCAGCTTGGCGACAGCGACAATGCCAGGCGATCACAGGCCGTGGAAACGCTGAAGAAATGTGGTCAAACGGCCATTCCCGCCCTGATGCAGGGGGTGCGCCACGGCACGGTGCAGAAGCGGAGAGGGAGCGCCCTCGGTCTGGCCCTGCTTCCCCTGCGCGGCGTGGCTTCCGGGGAATTGCTTCGGGCTCTGGATGACGAGGACACGGCCGTTCGCAGTCTGGCCGCTCACGGTCTGGCCCTGATCGGCGGACCTGTCGCCAACGACGTGGCCGCACAACTCGCCGCCGGAAAGGACAAGGCGCGCAATGCCGCTGCCTACACCCTCGCACTGATGGGGAAAAAAGCGGTCCCGGCCCTGTGCAGGATTCTCGAATCAAACGACCCGTTCGTGCGCTCCAAGGCGGCCTGGCTGCTCGGGCGCATGGGACACGACGCGCTGGGCTCGGTCCCGGCCCTGGTCCGCGCCCTGGATACCGATGACGACCGCGCCATGCATGTGGTGGCCGAGGCCCTCGACCTCATCGGCCCGGACCCGGCCCTGGTCTCGTTCCACTGCCTGCTGCTGGGCGCACAGTCCCACAGTCTGTTCACGCGACTGGGAAACAATGCCGGGCCGATCCTGATCCGACTGCTCACCCGACCCGGCACCCTCACCGGGCAAGTGGCCTTCCGCACCCTGGCCCGCATGGGCAGGACCGCCATGCCCGCCCTGCTCGCGGCCCTGCAATCCGGCACCCGGAACCAACGCATGGCCGCCGCCCTGCTTCTGGTAAAGATGGACCCGAAAATCGGCCCCGACCTGCCCGAGGATATCCGGGCAATCCTGGTCGAAACAGGCCGTCAGTAATCCACCCCCTGCAAAAGGCGGGAGGGAGCCGAAGCCCCGCCCCCGCCCGATGGCATACGCTCCGTTACCTCAGGGATTATCCGACCTGAAAGGCGCGGTGGACGCCCACCTCTCCCTGGGGATTCCCGCCAAACGACAGGGCCAGAACAAACCTGCCCGGAACGCCCGGATAGGCAAGGCCGCTGCGCGAGGCAAACCCGAAACGGCTATAATACGCGGGATCGCCCACCAGGACGATGCCGGACGCTCCCCGCCCCTTCATTATCTTGATAGCTTCACGAACCAGGGCAGACCCAACGCCCATTCTCTGATGCGCGGGAAGGACGCCTATCGGCCCGAGCAGAAACCAGCCGTTGGAGCCGCCGACAGTCGCGGCAGAAAGGGCGATGTGCCCTACGGGTTCGCCGTTGTGTTCCGCCACCAGGGACAAGACCAGTTCTCCGCCTGCGCGCAAGGTATCGACAATGGTGTGCTCCACTGGTTCGGCCCCGATCTCGTGCAGGGGGTGATTTTTGAAGGCCGCATATTCGATATGGTCGATGGTCTTGATGTCAGTATTTGATTCATGCCTGATCAGCATGGTCTCCTCCGTGTCTATATGATTGCAGAAGCGATTGGCCACGCCCGACCACCGCAAGGGGCGGCGAGACGTGGAACACCGTATGCCGGATCATCCGAACCAAGCACGGCCGAAATCTCGGCAGCACACGGACGGACCCGGAAAACAGGGGCGCAAATTGGGGGGAAAAGGGTTGCGGACACGGGGCGCAACCAAGCAACGGCCCACGTCCCGAAACGGCGTACCGAGGGAAACGGGGGAAAGGCGAAGCCCGCTCACAGCGGACCCGGACCGCGAAGGGCGGTCTACCTGGTGCGGCTCCCGTGGGCAACCGGAACCGCAAGATCCATCAAGGTATTGAGCAAAAAAATCCTTTTTACTTGAAGTGCATACATTCGAGCGATTCATCCATATACCATAACAGGTTCACACGCAATTCCCCGCGAACATCAAAGGGAGCGAAACCGCCCGTTCACCCGACAGCTATTGACCCGGACACGGTCCGCACGTTACCCGAATATACCGCCCGGGCCGACCCGGACGCCAACAAGCCAACAAGGAGACCCCATGCCCAAACTTATTTACGGACTGATGTCCGCTGACCTGATCGTTGACCGTGAATCAGGCAGCACCTCGTTCATCCGCACCATCGAACATGCCGTGGTGCCGGAATTCCCCTCGGTGCTGCCGCCCGTCTATTTCGCCAGCCTGTGGGACCTGGAAGGCAACGAGGGCCAACCCTTCTCCCTCTCCCTTACCCTGACCCCGCCTGAAGGCAAGCCGATCACCCTGGGCGTCCAGGAAGTCACGCCCGGCACCGCCATGCTGCACAAGATGAACTTTCAGCTTCCCGGCCTGAAGGTCGAGGCCGAGGGCAAACACCTGATCTCGGCTGCCCTCAAGGAAGGCGAACAGTGGACCACCGTGGTCGAGTTGCCCCTGTTTGTGTTCAAAACGACCAAAGCCTAGCAGGCTGTTGAAAAACGCACGATTGCTGCGTTGCTGCAAAAACATCAAATCCTAGCGTATAGAAATACGCCTCGACCTTGATGTTTTTTTGCGCCTATCGCTGCTGTCCCTATCCGTAAGACTCGCGGGGGACCGCTCACCTAACGGCTACGGCTGCACTCGCACATTTTTGAACAGCCTGCCCATCTGTCGTTGAAAAACGCACGTTTGCTGCGTTGCTGCAAGCGGGCCTTTATCCGCAATCTGAGGCGCTTCGGCTGTAAAACAGTCGGGGCGCCTTTGTATTATCCGACTCTTGCAATGTAATAGATGAAAAAGAACAAAGCCTATATAATGCAGTGAAACTGCATACTCCTTTTTTTGCATAAACTTTAAATTTTATGTAAAGAATTTTTCAAAGTAAAATAGGCTATTACGTACAAAATTTATCAGTTTTTGCTGGACATTTCACTCCTTCATTCATAGGTTGCATCAAGTTTTCTATATTTATAGAAAACCAACAGATTGAACAAGGAACGGAACATGCGAGGCATTTTACTATTGCTTCCAGGAAAGGGAAGCCGGATTCCCACGGCCCGGGAGCTTCGCACGGCAGGATTCGCGCTCTCCTCCGCACTGGCGCCGCCCGGTTGGGAACCGGACGGCGCGGAAGATCGAGCTACGGTTGAGGACAATCCACACGACCGGATTTTAAGCAAAGAGCGGGAGCGGAGACCCGAAGCCATAGTCGCGCCAGGGCCAGCGGAGGGCGAAAGCAGCGGCTCGTGACCCCAGGCGGGCAAAGCGTCGGGGAATTCCGGCTTCCCGGAATCAAGGGGACAACAGACTCAACCCATCGACGCCCGGAAGGGGTGAAAGCCGTTGTTATCAATGATGGAGCTCCCTCCACTTTTTTGAAAGAGAAAAACGGGACAAAAGCCCCTGCTGAACTCGGTTTTTCAGGCAGGGTTATGGCAAAGGCCAATGCCAGCTCAAAACCCAATTTGCCAAAATACTCTTTCCCATTTCTTTACCCCCCTTCCCCGCCAACCGGCACGCACACCCCCCCCGCCACGGCCCCGCGAAGCGGCTATGGGATTCTCAAGACCCTCGGCCTTGAGGCCCCGCTGGCAAGCACCGTCGGAGACGCCCGCCCGGCGAGGGCACCCCCGGCAGGGTCCTTCCCTTTGCCTTTCCCCGCCCCGCCGTGCTATCTCGACACCCATCATGATCGTCAAAACCATCCTTTCCCCGTGCTGGCTCGCGTCGCAGGCGCAAATCACCTCAGCCGTGGACCGCGTGGCCGCCACCCTGGGCAACGCCACTCCGGGTACGGCCATCTTTTTTCGCGCCGACGACATCGGGGTTCCCGGCGACAACATGCGCCGCATGCTCGATACTTTTCGCTCCCACAACATCCCGTTGCATCTGGCCGTGACCCCGGCCTGGCTCACCCCGGCCCGGTGGGATGTACTCCGGCAGTGGGCGGACACGGACGATCTCTGGTGCTGGCACCAGCACGGCTGGCAGCACAAAAACCACCAACGCTCCGGCAAAAAGGGCGAGTTCGGCACCGACCGGAGCGACGCGGCCTTGCGTGCGGACCTCTCCAAGGGGCGCGACAGGCTCGCCGCGATCATGGGCGCGGAGTTCGCCCCGGTGTTCACGCCGCCGTGGAACAGGTTCGACCTCCGGGTCGGGCCGCTTCTGGCGGAGCTGGGATTCGCTGCCGTGTCGCGTTCGGCGGGTGCGGACAAGAAAGTTCCGCTGCCGCCGGAGCTGCCGGACATCCCCGTCAATGTGGACCTGCATACCCGAAACGAACCCGATCCCGGCGACGGGCTGGACCGACTGGCCGAGGAATTCGAGACGGCGGCCCGGACCGGACGCATCGGCGTGATGCTCCACCACCAGCGCATGAATGATGCGGCTTTTGTCTTTTTGGAGGCCTGCCTGAAAGGTGTGGCCGCTGCCTCCGGCCTGAAGAAACTGCGCCTGGACCGCCCATGATTTCCGAATGGCCAGGAAAAATTCTCACACTTGCCGTCCCTTTTTGCCTTGTCAGGACGGACCCTCTGACATAGTCTTGCGAGAACGTGAAAATTCAGCCGGTTACTTTGTGAGGGAGAAAAAATGAGCCAATCCGGCCCGGTCCTGGACAAACCCGAAGGGCGTATCGACCGACTCATCACCCTGCCGTTCTCCAAGTCCGTGGAGATCAGCTTCAAGTCCCTGCGCGTGCGCTTTTTCCGATCCATGATCACCGTGTCCAGCCTGGTGCTGGCCGTGTCGTTTCTCAGCTTCGTGCTGGTCAATCTCGACATCGCGAGCGGGTTGCTCGAACACGGGGGCCGGGCAGCGGTGCGGTCGCTCTCCCTGGCCGGATACGATGTGGACCTGGCCGAGGGCGTGGTCTCCATGTCCGCCAAGGAGCGGTGGATCGTGATCCTGTCGCTCCTGGTCTGCACCGTGGGCATCATCAATGCACAGCTCATGTCCGTGACCGAACGCTTCTCCGAAATCGGAGTCATGAAGTGCCTGGGCGCGCTCGACTCCATGATCCTCAAACTCTTTCTGCTGGAAGCGGCCATGCAGGGGCTGGCCGGCGCAACCGTGGGCGCGGTGCTCGGCGGCATCTTCTCCCTGCTGGTGGGCGCGCTCCGGTTCGGAACGGCTGCCTGGGTCGAGCTTTCCTGGCTCTCCCTACTCGGTTCGGTGGGGCTGGCCGTGCTGAGCGGCTGCATCCTGAGCCTCCTCGGGGTGCTGTATCCGGCCATGCTCGCGGCCCACATGGAGCCTATCAACGCCATTCGGTCGGAACATTGAGGCCAAGGCGAATTCGTGTGAAACTTTTTGGTCATCCCCGGAATCCCGACGATGAAACTTTTATTACCCATCCCAGGAAAGTGTGTTGGAAGTTCGTTGAAAAAACAAAAAATCAGGCTGTTCAAAAGCGGGCGGGGGCAAGGCGCAAAAAGCCCTCAAGACCGACGTGTGCTTCCTGTGCGCGAGGATTTGACGGTTTTGAGCCAATGCGGCAATCGTCCGTTTTCCTACAGCCTGACAAGGTAATTCCCCATGTCTGAAGAAAAACGCACCATTGTCCGCGTCGTCGGCGTGAAAAAGGTCTTTACCATGGGTACGCAGACCCTCGAAGCCCTCAAGGGCGTGGACCTGGAAATTTATGCCGGGGAATATGTGTCCATCATGGGGCCTTCCGGGTCGGGCAAATCCACCCTGTTCAACATGATCGGCGGCCTGGACAAGCCCACGGACGGCAAGGTGTTTATTGACGAGGTGGACATCTCCCAGCTCGACGCCTACGAGCTGGCCTGGCTGCGAAACCGCAAGATCGGCTACATCTTTCAGACCTTCAACCTGATCCCGGTCATGACGGCCCTGGAAAACGTGACCCTGCCCATGACCTTTGCGGGCATGAACGCGGATGACGCCCAGGAAAAGGGCATCGAACTGCTCAAACTCGTGGGGCTGGGCGAACGGTTTCAGCACAAGCCGCTGGAACTCTCCGGCGGTCAGCAGCAGCGCGTGGCCGTGGCCCGTTCCCTGGCCAACGACCCGGCCATCATCCTGGCCGACGAGCCCACCGGCAACCTCGATCTGTCCACGGGTGAGGAGATCATCGAGTTGTTGCAGATGCTCTCCAGCGAACGGGGCGTGACCATCATCTCCGCCACCCATGATTACAAGATGCTCAACGTGTCCGACCGCGTGGTATGGGTGCGCGACGGCCTGGTCGACCGCGTGGAAAAGCGGGAGGAACTCGACATCACCGTGGGCGGCATCGGCGAGAAGCTGACCGGCCGCAAGCAGGAGCAGAACGGGGCCTAGCGCATGATCCGCCGGTTGACACATATATTTTTCGCCGTCCTGGTCATGCTGACGGTCGCCCTCCCGGCCCAGGCCGACGGGACGGATTTCCTGCACCGTCTGACCGCGCTGAAAGACCGGTCCATCGGCACGGAAGACGCGGCCCGCGCTGCCGATATGGTGGAGGCGGAATTCAAACGGTTGTTCCCCGGCAGACCGGTGGGACGGCAGACCTTTCACGTACCCGTGACCGTGCAGGCGGGCGCGTCCCTGATCCTGAAGGAATCGGGACAGAGGGTCGCCCTGAAGCAGCTCCGGGCCAATGCCCTGTCCCCGGGCGCGGTGACCCCGCCGGGTATCGACGGCCCCCTGATCTACGCGGGTCAGGGCCAGGTTTCCGATTTCAACGGCCTGGACGTGGAAGGGTCCGTGGTCCTCATGGACATGGACTCCGGCAAGCATTGGAACAACGCGGCCATGCTCGGGGCACGGGCGCTCATCTTCGTGGGGCGCGGCGGGAACGGCGGCCCGGCACCTCGGCCCCTTTTCGAGTCCAAATTCGAGCTCACGCCCGTGGATTTCCCCATGTTCTGGATGTCACGCCAGCAGGCCGAAACCATGCTGGACCAAGGCATGCTGGCCAAGGGACCGCACCGGGTCGGGTCGGCGCGGCTGACCTCCAAAGCCACCTGGCAGAGCGCACGCGGCGAGAATCTCTACTGCCTGATCCCCGGCTCCGACCCCGAGTTGTCCAAGCAAACCCTGATCGTGGAAGCGTTCTACGACGCTACTCCCCTGGCTGCGGGCGAGGCTCCGGGTGCGGACGAGGCGGTCTCCATCGCCACGCTCATGGACGTGGCCCAAGACTTTTCCAAACATCCGCCCAAACGGTCTGTGCTCCTGGTGGCCACGGCGGGCAAATCGCGGGCCCAGGCGGGCATGCGCGAATTCACCTGGGCCCTGGTGACCAAGGGCAAGAAGCTGAAGGCGCGCAAGAAGGACCTGGAACAGCGCAAGCACAATGCCAGCCGGATTCTGGAGCTTCTGCACGCACCTGATCCCATGGCCAAGGCTGTGCTGGCAGACGAAATCGACCGCACACTGCTCAAGGCGGCTCTCAAGGACGTGGTCCGCAATGCCGAGGACGACCTGACCAACGAACTCATGCGGCTTCGGCTCATGGGCCAAGGCATGATGGGCAAAGGCATGGGCATGATGGGCAAAGGCATGGGCATGAGGCAAGGTCTCCACTCCCTGTCCGAAGAGGCCCGCCAACGCCGGATCAAGGCACTGGCCGACCAGCGGATCGCGCTCAAGCGGCTCAACTGGGTCAACTCCACGGTGGCCGATTTCGCGCTGCCCGACAAGGAACGGGCCGTGCTCCGACCGTTCGTGGGCAAGGCCATCCTCCAGCAGACAGCCATTCTCGCGGACGTCACCGGGCAACTGCGCGACGTGAAATCCGCGCGGGACCTGCGCGACGCCATCGGTGAAAAATCCATTGCGGCCCATGTGTCACTCTATCTTTCCAGCCACGGCAACGGCGTGGGCGGCTTTGACAAGGGGTGGCTCACAGACCTGAAACCGGGCGTCAACCGGACCGCATTCTTCCGCCCCCTGGACACGGTCATGAAGGGCGCGGTAAAACGACTCGCGACCACGAACAACAAGGCAGCGAAGCTTTTTCTGGACACGCTGCGGCCCGGCAAGCGCGCCTGGCAGTCCTATCTCCCGGACCGGCCCGAACTGGGTGGCGAACCCATGGCCCTGGCCGGATTCGCCGGGTTCACCCTGGCCACGGTGCACGACATGCGCCCGGCCTGGGGCACGCCCTACGACCTCCCCGGACGGGTGGATTTCGCGTTCGTGCGGCAGCAGTCCCGGCTGGTACGGACGCTGCTCACGGCCCTGTCCGAACAACCCCTGGATGAAGCGGGACAACGAGGCAAGAATCATTTCGTCACCGTGGAGGGCCGCGCCAACCTGCTCCGCAAGGGCGAGGTCTTCCCGGACCGACCCGGCACCGGTCTGGTGGTGCTCGCCTTCCAGTGGCAGACTTTGAACTACGGCATGGTGGACACGTCAGGCCATTTCCGCATCCCCGGACTGGCCAACCGAAAGGTCAGCTACCACAAGGCCGTGGTCGAAGCGTTCAAATTCAACGACCAGACCGGGCTGGCCGACTGGGCCATCGACAAGCCCAAGACCGGCAAGGACGCCTACCGCATCAAACTCAAGCGGGCAGTGCAGGCCACGGACCTGATCCTCTTTTCCTGCACCCAGACCACCCTGTTCAACCTGTTCGACCCGCGCACCTTCAAGTTCCTCTACCGGCCCAATCTCATCGACGGCCGGACCGAAGCACCGCCGGTCAGCTATTGGTACAGCCGGATGGATACCCGGCGCTCCACCCTGGGCACGCTCTTCCTGGAACCGGACACGCCCATCAAGCTGACCCTCTCCGACACCGTGCTCGACAAGAAGGTCCTGCTGCTCAACGCGGACAAGAAACATCCGCAGGGGCTGGGCTACATCGCCCGGCAATGGCCGGTCATCCCCCTGACCGAATACCGGGCCGCCCGCGACATGTGGTCCCTGCTCGGCCCGCGCATCGACAATCTGGAGTCCAAGGGCATCGTCAACGAACGCATCCGCACCCTGCGCCGTCTGGGTGACAAAGACCTGGCCCAGGCCGAAGAATTCCGGGAACAAAAGGAATGGTCCCAGTTCGTGGAAGCAGCACGCTCCTCCCTGGCCAAGGCGAGCCGTGTCTACAACGACGTGGACAAGACCCAGAAGGACGTGCTCGTGGGCGTGCTCTTCTATGTGGCCCTCTTCGTGCCATTCGCCTACTGCATGGAACGGCTGTTCTTCTCCTTTGTGGACATCAAGAAACGGATCGGCGCGTTCCTCGGTTTTCTGGTGGGCATCATCGGCGTGGTCTACATGGTGCACCCCGCCTTCCAACTGACCTATTCGCCCCTTGTGGTCATCCTTGCCTTCTTCATCCTTGCCCTTTCGTTGTTGGTCTCAATGATCATCTTCTTCCGTTTCGAACGCGAAATGGTGGAACTGCAAAAACGTTCGGCCCATATCAAACTGACCGGCATAAGCCCCATGGCCGCGTTCGGCGCGGCCTTCGTGCTCGGGGTGGGCAACCTCAAACGCCGCCCGGTGCGCACCTTCCTGACCTTTGCCACCCTGGTCATCCTGACCTTTACCATCATGAACTTCACCACGGTCAAATCCGTGCGTGAAAAAGGGTGGGCCCAGTTCAGCGACACCGCCACCTACACTGGCCGGTTGCTCAAATATTTCAACTGGCAGGACGTGCCGCGCGAGGCACTCTCCGTGGTGGAAACCACCTACCAGGGCAAAGGCGTGGTCGTGCCCCGAGCGTGGTACGACACCGGGGTCACCGCAGACAAATCCCGCGCCCCGCGCATCCCGGTCATCCTGGGTGCCGAAGAGGTCCCGGCCCGAGGCATGGTCGGCCTGTCCTACCTGGAACCGGAAGTGAGCGGACTGGACCGCATCCTGGTCAAGGGACGCTGGTTCAAGCAGGACGAGCGGTTCGTCATCATGCTGCCCGAGCGCATGGCCCAGGCCCTGAACGCCGACCCGGACGACTCGGCCCGGAACACCCTCGATGTCTGGGGACTCTCATTCAAGCTGGTGGGCGTCTTTGCCGACTCCGGCCTGCGCGACAACCCGGACCTGGACGGCGAACCTATCACGCCCATCGTCTTCCCGAGCCAGGCAGCCAGCCAACTCTCGGATGTGGAGGCCGAAGCCATCGAGGACGGCGAGGACGTGGTCGCCACCGAATCCCGCTATCAGCACATTCCCGGCTACGAGACCATTCTGATCCCGGCCGAGACCCTGCTCTCCTTTGGCGCGGGCAAACTCAAAGGCATAGCCGTCAAGCCCTTTCATGGATCATCCGAAGTCTCGGGCGAGCTGGGCGACCGCTTCGGCATGCTCCTCTTCCGTGGCTCGTCCACCGGCACTTCTCTCTATTTCGCCAATGACGCCGTAAACTACTCCGGCATGGCCAACATCCTGATTCCACTGTGTATCTCCATACTCATCGTGCTCAACACCATGATCGGCTCGGTCTACGAGCGCAAGCCGGAGATCGCGGTCTACACCTCGGTGGGCCTGGCCCCGCCCCATGTGGCCTTCCTGTTCATTGCCGAAGCCCTGGCCTTTGCCGTGATCTCGGTGGTGGTCGGCTATCTGCTGGCCCAGACATCCTCCGCCTTCCTGGCCGGGACACCGCTCTGGGCAGGCATGACCGCCAACTATTCCTCCACCGCAGGCGTGGCCGCCATGCTCCTGGTCATCGGCGTGGTGCTGATCTCGGCCATCTACCCGGCCAAGGTCGCGGCCCGCATCGCCATCCCGGATGTCAACAAATCCTGGACCATGCCCAAGGCCGAGGGCGACGAGCTGATCGTGGTTCTGCCATTCCTCATCAAATTCAAGGAAATGTCCTCAGCGGGCGGGTTCCTGCATCAATACTATCTGGCCCACCACGACGTATCCCACGGCGCGTTCTGCACCGACGACATGACCTGCAATTTCTTCGACTTCGAGGAAGAGGGGCTGCCGGACGGCATGGACGCAGACGTGCAGATACCCGACGACCTCTGTTTTTCCATCGACCTGCGTGTCTGGCTGGCTCCGTTCGACTTCGGCGTGCGCCAAAAGGTCCGGCTCGTGTTCTGTCCGTCCGATCTCTACCGGGGATTCCGGCAGATCCGGGTAATCATTCACCGCGAGGCTGGAGAACACAACGCCTGGGAAAACCTGAACAAGACATTCCTGAATGATCTGCGTAAACAACTCCTGGCATGGCGATCCCTCGACGACGAAGCCGTGAGCCAGTTCGCCAATGACCTGCACACCCATGTCAGGAATGAGGTCAAC
>CAXXUE010000015.1:0-144293 GCA_963662475.2 uncultured Pseudodesulfovibrio sp. | reverse complement strand
AAAATCGGGCAATGCCGCCAAAGGAAGATACAGTCCGTTGGGCTGACCGATGGTTGCCAGTTCCTCAATGAACGGCTCCTTCTGGATGACAGCGAACACATCGTAAAAAGGCGCAAAGGATTTCCAGTAGGTAAAGAGCCTATAATCCTCAACAAACCACATGGCTGTGGTCACGCCATCCCGACGCAACCGCTTGAGGGCCTGATGGTTCAGTGGTGCCTGAGCCATGGCCAACACCAAATCCGGCTCAAAGGTCTCCACCTTGGCCAGGACAGCTTGGCTGACCACGTTGAGAAAGGAGTTTTGCAGATAACTCAGCCTGTCCGTGGTGACCTTGAGCCCCTTGAGAGAATCATAGGCATGATTGAATTCCGGCGCTTCAAAAACTTCCACCATGTGGCCTTCATCTCGCAGGGCCGAAGCAACATAGTGCCCGATGGAAAGAGAGCCACCATAGAGAGGCAACACGACGAGGATACGAATATTTTCCATAGAATCTAGTCCATTATTCCTTTTTGTGCCGTCCCGATCCAATCCGATTCACGATAGAATTGTCGGGCGAGAGCACCTTCTATTTCCGAAATTCTCTCACCATCTCCAGACAGATACTGATGAATGAACGTACGGAAACAGTTCCGTGTTTCCGCGTCTGCATCATTGCCTGCCACCGGTTCGTACACCTGCCCCAGTGCATCGAATGCGGAAGTAAAGGCCGTCATGTTCTTCGGCAGGTGCTCGGTCTTGCCGGTTACCAGGTATCGCTGAAAATTCGGGGCGGCAAATCCACCCAGACAGGCCATGTCAAAATTGCACGGCACAGTCTCCAGGCAAGGAGAACAGTCGGTAATCGCCTGATAGACCGTATGTCCCACCCCATACGGGCCGGTCTCGAAACACCATGCCGAAGACAAAAAGCAGGCAACAACCGGTGTCCCAAGATGCGCGGCCAGATGCATGGTGCCGGTATCCGGGGTCAACAAGAGGTCAAGCTGTCCCACCAGATCAACCAACCCGGCCCAATCGGTCCTGCCTGCAAGATTGCGCGTGTTGCCCTGAACCGATGGCGGCAATTGCTTGAGAACGCCCTGCCCCACGGCGGCTTCATTGGTACTGCCCAACAGGTAGATTTTTTCGGCCTTCCCCTTTTGCGCCAGGATGGATGCCACCTGAGCCAGCAACGGAGCGGGTAACGAACGGCGGGATTCCCTGCCCGCCAGCACCACGCCGATTCCCCCTCCATGGGGAGAGGCTGTCGGATTGACGGATGTCGGGGGAATCATGTCCGGGCAGTATCCGCCCCAAAAATCCATCAGGTTGATGCCGATTCGGCGTTGACCAGACCAACGCATGGCCATGGAGGGCCACAGACCAATCAATTCCTGGCCGTCCTTCCAAGCATATCCTTCAACGCAATCCGGGTCGAACAGGGCTGCCAGACGGAAGTTGAGACCTGAGAAATTGAGATTGTAGACCGTGTCGAAATCAATGGATTTCAGATTGGCAAAAGCTCGCCGATTATCCAATAATATAGACCTGATCGCCTCACTGCCACGCAAACCGGTCCCATGGGCGATCACCGGGTGCAACGTGACGTCGGGATATACCAGACGCGCAAGGGGTTCCAGAGACTTGTCCAGGCACAGATGTACGGAGACATTCGGTCGGGCGCACAAGGTCGCCAGCAACCGTTTGGTCTGGATGAGATCCCCGAATCGGGCCAGTTGTATGACAAGGTAGTGTTTCATCGGCATGCCAGCGTCAATTTATTACCGTAATTCCGACACATATTGCAAGAACCGGGCAATTCCCATTTTACATGTGGAGCGCCAGTTGTTATCAAGACCCATGCGTTATTATCCGATATTCGTGAATCTGGAAAACAAACACTGCCTAGTCGTCGGTGCCGGCGAGGTGGGCAAACGAAAAATCCAATCGCTCATTGATGCGGGAGCGGGACAGGTTGTCATCATTGACAACCGCCCCGCCGCCACGGAATTGGCCCCTCTCCTGGATCTCGACAATGTGGAGTTCCTTTGCCGGGAATTTGTTGATCAGGATATCGAAGGAAAATTTCTCGTCATCGCCTGCACCTCAAGTGAAGACGTGAATTGGCGTATCAGCAATCTTTGCGCGGGAAAAGGGATTCTGTGCAATATCGTTGATCAACCGGAGAAATGCAGTTTCATCGTTCCGGCGACCGTCAAACGGGGCGACCTCACGGTAGCCATCTCCACGGCAGGCCAAAGCCCGGCCATGGCAAAACGCATCCGTCGGGAACTACAGGAAAACTTTGGTGAAGAATATGCCAGTCTGCTTTCACTCATGGGGCGTATCCGTCCTCTCATGCTGGGCCTGGGATTGGAAACCAAAGACAATACGGCCGTTTTCCGCATGCTGGTCAACTCCGACCTGCTGGATGTCATGAAGGTCCACGATCTTGACGGGGCCCGGGAAATACTTAAAGAGTCATTGCCGGAGCCATTGCACGAAAACATTCCGGAGCTGCTTGATGGGCTTGTTTGAAACACTACATTTATTCATCATCGCATTGTACGCCTTGGGTACCGTACTCTTTCTCACGGGTACGGGCACAGGTAACGAGCGTCTGAAGAAAATTTCCATCTGGATGGCCGCACTGGGATTTTTCCTGAACACGGTGGATCTCGCGCTCGTCCTGATGAACAACATCGCAGCCCTCAATGCGGGAACGTTCTATTTCAATATCCTCGCCTGGTGTGTGCTGGCCCTGTACTTTTTCCTCTGGTGGCGGCTCAAGCTGGAATTTCTCGCCATCACCGCCCTGCCCCTGGCTTGTTTACTCTTTGTGGCTTCCCTGGCTCTGGGAGGCATCCGGGTGGTCATGCCGCCGGAGCTTACCCTCCTCTTTTTTGGTCTGCACATCGGCTCGCTGATCCTGACACTCGGCGTGCTTATCATGGCCTTCGGGGCAGGGGTTGCCTTTATCTATTACAACCGCAAACTCAAGACCAAGGCGGGACTTTCGAGCATGGGCAAAGATGTTCCCTCCCTGGATAAATTCGATACCGTAAACCGTTGGGCCGTATTGTTCGGCTTTCCGCTGTACACCCTGGGACTCTTCTCCACCTATATCTGGTACTGGCTTGCGCCGGACAAACCCTTCGTCTGGGATGTCATGAAGATTGGTTCCCTTGCCGTATGGTTCCTGTTCGCCTTCCTCTTCCACCAACGTGTGGTTCTCGGTTGGCGCGGACGCAAGCCCGCCATCCTGGCCATCTGGGTATTTGCCGGCATGTGCGTCTCTCTCATACATCACACCATCACCTTCAGGGCGATGCCATGAATAGAAAAATCATCCTCATAGGACTCAATCATCGTACCGCTGGCGTGGAAGTGCGTGAAAAATTCGCCCTGACCGATGTGGAACATTTTGAAAAGGGCCTCATGGCCCACTGTCCGCTCCACGAATGTATGGCACTCTCCACCTGCAACCGTGTGGAAATCATCGCCGTGGCCAAAAACGTACCGGAACGCGAAGCCATGGATTCGCTCCTTCAGTACTGGGCAGGCATTTGCAAGGGCTCTCCTGAATTGCTGCTGGAAAATATCTATCAATATTCAGACTTGGAAGCTGTTGAACATATTTTCACGGTTGCATGCAGCCTGGATTCCATGGTTATGGGCGAACCGCAAATTCTCGGTCAGCTCAAGGACGCCTACCGAAAGGCCGTGGACGAAGGCACAGCCAAGACCATTGTCAACCGACTGCTGCATAAGTCTTTTTCCGTTGCCAAGCGCGTCCGCACGGAAACATCTATCGCCTCCAACGCAGTATCCATAAGCTATGCGGCTGTGGAGCTCGCCAAAAAGATTTTTGGCAACCTGAGCGGGACCAGAGCCATGCTGGTCGGTGCCGGGGAAATGGCCGAACTGGCCGCCACCCACCTGCTGCAAAACGGCGTGCAGGACATCATCATAGCCAACCGCACCTTGGCCCGTGCCAAGGAATTGGCCGAAACCATGCATGGCGAACCCATTCAGATCGAATCCATGCCGGAACGGCTGCACGAAATTGACATCGTCATCAGTTCGACCGGTTCGCCCGTGGCCGTCATCAAGGCCAAAGACGTAAAAAACGTCCTCAAACGGCGCAAAAACAAACCCATGTTTTTCATCGACATCGCGGTGCCACGCGACATTGATCCTGACGTCAATCAACTGGACAACGTCTACCTCTACGACATCGACGATCTCAAGGAAGTGGTGGAAGACAACATGGCCCAACGTCAGGAAGAGGCAGGCAAGGCCAGAGCCGTGGTTGCCACCGAGACCTCAACATTCAGCAACTGGCTGAATTCACTAGAACTTCAGCCGACGATTGTGGACCTTGTCGACAAGGGCGAAGAGATCGCCTTGCAAGAGTTGAACAAGACCTTGAAGAAAATCGGCCCGGTAGACGAAAAAACTCGTAACGCGCTGGAAACATTGGTGCTCTCTGTCGGAAGAAAAGCCTTGCATGAGCCGATCTGTTTTCTCAAACGCCGGACGCAAGAAGAAGGCTCGGCCGAGCGGTTCATCGACTTGGCCCGCCGCATGTTCAACCTGGACGATGAGACCGTACCCGCAACGGCGCACCTGACACGTAAAACCACGGCCTGTACGCCGGAAGACATTGACCAACTCATTGATGCTTCAAAGAACAAGGAACAATAATGCGCACCTACCTCATTGAAGACCTTGTTGCCGAGGATTTCGAAAAAGTCACAAAAGCCTTGGACGAAATAAAACTCAACGGCCCTCTTGAGGGCATCTATTACCTTCCGTTGCCCGATGCACTGTTGCAACAGGAACAAAAAGATCACCTGGACGAATGTGGCCCGTATTTCATGGCCCTGGAAACCGTGAAAGGGGTTGCAGATAACCAAATCAGGCTCGAACTGCTGGTGCGCGGTCGCAACAAAATCCGGTGTTCCTGTATTTGTTATGCGACGCCAGACCAACGCAAGCACATGATCAATTACCTCGACCAGTTCATCGAGGAGCTTGAGATTTCCGTCTGATATGCCAAACGCGCTGGACTCCATGCCAAGGTCCTTGCAGGACCTGCCCCCCAAATGGGCGCATTTCTGTCTTGACGTCGAAAAATTCATCACCGGCGACCTGGGTGTCACCCTGACGGACAAAACCATTGTCACGGCATTTTCCGGCGGCGTGGATTCAACCGCCCTGCTCCTGGTCCTGTATTACCTCAGTCAAAAGAACAACTGTCGTCTTGTGGCGGTTCACCTGAACCATCAGATTCGCCCCGAAGCCCATGCCGACGCCCAATGGGTACAATCCTTTTGCAAACAGCTAAAAACTGAATGCATCATCGAGTCGGCTCAAATCACGGAAATTGCAAAGCAGGACGGCATCGGCCTTGAAGAGGCTGGCCGTAACGCCCGCTACTCCCTGTTTTCGCAAGTACTGCAATCACACCATGGCGATCTGGTGGCTGTGGGACATCACTTGGACGATTTGGCCGAAGACGTGCTCATGCGTTTGGTGCGCGGCACAGGGTGGCCCGGATTGTCGGGCATGCCGGGTCATGACAAGGTACGGCACCTCATCCGACCTTTCCTGCTCATTCCCAAAGTTACCCTCACGCAATTCTTGACGGATATCGGGGTCTCCTGGCGCGTGGATCAAAGCAATGAAGACACTCGATGGACGCGAAATCGTGTCCGCCACTCGATCCTTCCACTCTTTCTTGAAGAAAACCCGAATTTCATGGAGTCCGTGGCCCGACTCTGGAAAATCGGCTCCATTGATACCGCCTATTGGGAAGAACAGACTGCAGACATCCAGAACATGGTGCCGGAAGCCGCCCTGAGAAACGCCCATAAGGCAAAGCGACTGCGTCTGTACAAGGCCGCTCTTGAGACGATGGAAGGAAGTCAGGCCCTGGCGGAAACGCTGTTCAAACTGGACACGGCCTGGCAGGAAAAACGAACAGGAGCGACCTTTCAATTTCCCGCCAAGATAACCGCGACAATTACCCATTCAGGCGTGGTTTTCTCCGCCAAGCATTGACTTCCTTCCCCCTCCGGTATAAGAGCATGTGATCTTTTGCACAAGGTGCAGCAATGTCGGTTAGGCATTGCGCTTTTACATCATCAGGAGGATTTTCATGAATATTTTGATTTTCGGCCCCAACGGGTCCGGTAAGGGCACCCAGGGTACACTGGCCAAAGACAAATACGGTCTGGATCACATTGAATCCGGCGCTATTTTCCGCAAGCACATCGGTGGCGGCACCGAGCTCGGCATGAAAGCCAAGGAATACATCAACAAGGGCGAGCTCGTTCCTGATGATATCACCATTCCCATGGTTCTTGATGTTCTTGCCAGCTCCACCAACGGTTGGCTGCTTGATGGTTTCCCCCGTTCCCTGGTTCAAGGCGAGAAGCTTTGGGAAGCCTTGCAGAAAGACGGCGTGAAGCTCGACTTCGTCATCGAAATCAAACTGCCCCGCGAGATTGCCAAGGCCCGCATCATGGGTCGCCGTCTTTGCGAAAACAACCCCAACCATCCCAACAACGTCGGTATCCCGGTCATCGCCCCTGACGGCGACAAATGCCGTGTCTGCGGCGGTGCCCTGTCCGCCCGCGACGACGATCAGGATGAAGGGGCCATCGACGTCCGCCACAACATCTACTACGATGAAGAGACCGGCACCATGGCTGCCTGCAACTTCTACAAGAACATGAAGGACGGCGGCTTCAAATTCATCGAACTTGACGGCGAAGATTCCATCACCGCCATCAAGGAATACTTGATGAGCCAGCTGGTTTAATTCCTGTTGAACGGTATCGTTCAAGGCCCTCCCGGCAATGTCGGGAGGGCCTTTTTCATTGCCACGTAAAAAGGGGAAGGACCATTCGGTCCCTCCCCTTCTGTAGGTGTACAGCGAAGTCTAGGCTTCGACTTCTTCGACGGAACTCGGACCAAACCCCATGAGGATCGGGCTGGCAACGAAGATGGAGGAATAGGTACCCACGACGATACCGACAAGCAATGCCAGGGCGAAATCGTGAATAACACTGCCACCGAGCACAAACAGACAGGCAACGACCAACAAGGTGGTCAGGGAAGTCATGATGGTGCGCGACAGGGTCTGGTTGATGGATCTATTAATGACGGTGCTGAACCCCTCGCCCTTTTTACGGGCGATATTGTTTTCGCGGATACGGTCAAAGACGATGATGGTATCATTGAGCGAGTAACCGATGATGGTCAGGAGCGCTGCAATGATGGTCAGATCGAACTCCTTGCCCAGGATCGAGAAAACGCCAATGGTGATGATCACGTCGTGAATGAGTGCGGCCACCGCCCCCAGGGCGTAATTGAGCTTGAGATACCAGCACAAACCAATGGTAACGACCATGGCCACCACGATGAGCCACCCCATGTCGAGGCCGGTGAGTCCCACGCCGTAGATTACCCCACCCAGAGCTGCGGCCATGATAGCTGCAACAGTCCAGCGTTGTTCGAAACGCCCGGAGATGTACACAGCAATGATGAGCACCGCATAAAACATCGCCTCAAGCGCTTTTGTCCGCAGATCGGCACCAACCTTGGGGCCGACCATTTCCAGGCGTTGTATCTCGAATTTCACACCATCCAGATTCTTGGAGAGTGAATCAGACACCCCGGCCCGAACGTCCTGGGAGGAGATATCGGAACTGGAAGTACGGATGAGGTACTCGTTGTCCCCTTCCAACCCCAAGGTCTGGACCACCAATCCGGGCAATTCAACGCCGCTCAAGGCATTTTTGAATTCACTGACATCGAGGGTCTTGTCGACCTTCACCTGAACGATCATGCCTCCCGCGAAGTCAATGCCGTATTTGGGGCCACCATTGATGGCCAGAGAACCTAGACCGGCCAGAATGAAGAACGCCGAGATCATGAAGGCGATCTTCCGGAAACCGATAAAGTCGATATTGGTATCGGGTTTGATTATTTGAAGTCCCATGTTTATCCCCTTAGATGCTCAGCTTGGCGTTTTCGGAGCGGCTTTTGATGTACAGATCGAACAGGATGCGCGACACGAAGATGGCCGTGAACATGGAAGTAATGATACCGAGCGTCAGGGTGACGGCAAAGCCACGAACCGGACCGGTACCGAATTGATAAAGGATGACAGCCGCGATGACTGTGGTCGCGTTGGCATCCAGAATGGTCAATGTTGCACGGCTGTACCCCTCATCAATGGCGGCACGAGGAGTCAGGCCGCGCCTGATTTCTTCGCGTATTCGTTCAAAGATGATGACGTTGGCGTCAACCGCCATACCGATGGTCAGGATAATACCGGCAATACCCGGCAGGGTCAGGGTCGCTCCAAAAGCTGCCAAGCCGGCCATGATAAGCATGATGTTCAAACAGAGCACCAGGTCGGCCACCAGACCGGCAAAGCCATAGTATATGAACATGAATACGAGCACGAATCCCATGCCGATGAATGCGGCCATTATTCCCTTGTCGATGGATTCCTGTCCCAAAGACGGCCCAACGGTCCGCTGTTCCAGAATGACAACCGGCGCGGGCAGCGAACCGGCACGAAGGACCACGGCCAGGTCTCGGGCCTCTTCCTTGGTGAAGTGTCCGGTGATCGAAGCACGGCCGCCAGTGATCTTTTCCTGAATGACCGGCGCGGAATAAACCTTGCCGTCCAGAACGATAGCCATACGTTTATTCACATTTTCACCCGTCAGGTTGGCAAAAAGAGTCCCACCCCGGGAATTGAATGTGATGGATACATACGGCTGATTCCAACTGTCGAGCAAGACCTTGGCATCGGTGATATATTCCCCGGTCAACACCACATCCTTTTTCAGGATAATGGGAGCTTCGGTATAGGACCCGCCGGGTTGTTTGTTAAGCAGAACGGAAAGTTCGCGTCCGGGAGACAGAATGCCCTTCAGGGCTTTTTCCGTGTCGGCGGCATCGTCAACCATCTTGAATTCAAGATGAGCGGTCTGCCCGATTATCTTGATGGCGCGTTCCGGGTCCTGCAAACCGGGAAGCTGCACCTGAATGCGGTTGCCCTGCTGCTTGCGGATATCCGGCTCGGCCACACCAAATTGGTCAATACGATTACGGATGGTCTTGATGGCCTGGTCCATTGTCAGCTTGGCTATATCGTCAATATATTGAGGCGGAACAGACACAAGGTACTTGACCTTGCCGCCATCCAGGACTTCCGTACCTTCAATCTTGAAGGGAGTATTGGAATGGATAATCTCTTCAAACTGATCCTTTTGATCTCCTTTCAGAAGAACAAATTCCACACGGCTATCAGACAGCACGACGGGACGCAGAATGAAAATGCCCTTTTCTCGAGCGGTGGCCTTGAGATCCTCACCCAGAATGGACAAGTTGTTCTGCATGGCAGTGTCCATATCCACACCGAGTGTCAGGTGAATACCGCCTTTGAGGTCAAGGCCGAGGTTGACCGGATCGCCAGGCAAGAGTTTGCTTACCGAACTCTGTAAGCCAGGGATGGATGGCAGCATATATCCCAGTCCCATAATCAGGACGACCGCGGTGATAATGATTCTTAGACGCAGACTCTGCATGAAATCTCCCTTGATACAAACAGGTTACAGCCAAATCCTGCAAACCTCGTCAAACGTAAAGACGGACCGGGCCACAAAAAGCGTGGTCCGGCCCGCACGAAAGTCCGATTGCTCGGCTGTCAAACCTACTTCTTCTTGTCTGCTACGGGCTTGCCGTCTTTGTCGGCGACAAAACCGCGTTTGATGACAACATTGACACCCGTTGCGATCTCAATGGTGAGATTGTCACCGTCGATATCGACGATACGGCCGAGAATGCCACCATTGGTCCACACTTTATCGCCTTTGCTCAAAGCGTCCAGCATACTTTTGTGAAGCTTTTGCTTTTTCTGCTGAGGGCGAATGAGAAGAAAATAAAAAATGGCGAACATCAGGACCAACATCGGCAAGGGACCGCCGAGAAGTGAGCCAAGGCCACCGGCCTCGCCACCGCCGCCAGCGGGCGGAGCCATTGCATAGGCTATGGAATCGAAGAACATGGTTCCTCCAGGCAGGGTAATAAAGTTTATCGTCCAGAGCCTTTAGCAGGGAACGTACAGGTTACCGTACGGTCGATGGGAGAACGGACGAATTTTTACGAAGTTCTCGCTCATTATTTCCTTGCTGTCCAGCTTCAATTCTTTGGCGTAATCCTTGACGAGTCCCTCAATGACCTTCAGGTCGCCGGAATCCACGGGTTGAGCATGCAAACCCGGACCAAGCTGGTCTTCTGGCACTTCGCCTCGAACATAGATGACGCCTCCGTGCATTCCCGTTCCGAGACTTCGTCCCGCAACAGGCGCATCAGGCTTATCAGAAAACATACCCAAGAGCAAAATAATTCCACCGGCCATATATTCGCCGAGGAAGTCGCCAGCCTTGCCTCCGACAACGATCTTCGGTTGATGATCGAGGTATGCCTTCATGTGGATGCCGACCCGGTAGCCGACATCGCCCTTGATAAATATCTCGCCACCACGCATGGCATAGCCGATGACATCACCGGCAATACCCTCGATCACAATCCGACCGTTGTCCATGGTGTTGCCCACGCCGTCTTGGGCATTGTTGTGGATGCGGATGTAGGGACCACGCATGAAGGCCGCCAGGTCCTGGCCGGGAACGCCATAAATATCGAACCGGAGGTCGCCTTCCAGAGCTGTGCCGATATAACGCTGCCCGTTGCATTCCCTGATGGTGAAATCCGTCACACCCTGCTTGATAAGCTCTCGGATTTCTTCGTTAAACTGCTTGTAATATGTCCGCCCTGCCGTCAGGGTCTTCTTCTTTCTGTTGGTGACCATACTAACCCTCCAGATCCACGATCACGGGTTCGCCCGCCTTGGGCATCCAGACCCTGTCCAATTCGGGACAAACGTCCCGCACTGCCGACTCCTCGCTGGACATGAAGACCATGTCACCCTTCTCCGCCACCAGCAGCGGTCTGAGCTTGATACGGTCATTGAGACCCATGAGGCGCTTGTTATCGGCCACCAAAATGGCAAACGGGCCGTTGAGCATGCCCGGACCGTAGGTGGCGCGCAATGTGGTGTAGAGTTCCTTGTCTTCCTCATTCATCCGTTCAATTTCATCCCAGAACGGTGGAGCAAAGCACTTGGCGGCCATTTCCCAGGAAAGACCGTGCTTGCGGATCAGCAGGTCCAATTCGTAGGCCACGACCTCAGTGTCGGTCATCATGGTGCACAAATAATCGTGTTCGCAGAGATACCGGCGATTGATGCCATAAGAGGAAATCTCGCCATTGTGGACGATGGACCAGTTGAGAATGGTGAAGGGGTGCGCCCCCCCCCACCAACCGGGCGTATTGGTCGGGAACCGGTTGTGCCCGGTCCAGATATAGGCCTTGTACTCGTCCAGGCGAAAAAATTCCGCGATGTCTTCGGGAAATCCGACCCCCTTGAACGCCCCCATGTTTTTTCCGCTGGAAACGACAAAGGCACCGGGGATGGTGGTGTTGATCTTCATTACCGCCGCCACGACGTAATCTTCTTCAGCCAGTTCCGTGAATTCATTGACCGGACGCTCGGGCACGGTGACGAAATAACGGATGAAGGTTGGCGGATTGGGAATGGCCAGGGTCCGACGGGTGGGAATGGGCTCGAAGTGATGCATGTCGAAGTAAGACCGCAACAGCCTTTCCGTCTTTTCAATGGCCGAATCTTCATCGTACATCATGTGAAAGCAGTAATGATCCGCATGATCCGGATAAATGCCGTAGGCCGCGAACCCACCACCCAGGCCGTTGCCCCGGTCGTGCATGCAGGTCATGGCCTGGATGGGCATATCGCCCGGAATCAGGCCACGCTTCTTGTGGATGACACCAAAGATGCCGCAACCGGATATGTCTTTTTCAAAATCGTAATATCTTTCAGGGGCTTTCATGTAAATCCTCGCTTAATCCTGTTCCACCACACCGGGGTTCCAGGTTTCCTTGAAGAAATCGTCAGGCCACATGAGCACATCCGGCGCTCCGGCCAGAATCTGCTTTTTGGCCTCCTCGGGAACCGCCATCTGGAATTTGACGAACGCGGTATACATCCCCGCCATGTCAATGTCGCCCACCAGCACGTATCCCACCAAACGGTCGTTCTGAAACACGAGCTTGCGGTAGCTTTTCTTTTTTTCATCCAGGGAAAGAATGGTTTCGTATGAGGCATCACCCTCGGGCGGATTCACCGTGCCCACCGAGATAGTCGGCAATCCGTAAAAGGAGATGGAATTCATGGACAGGGACCCGGAAAACTTTACGTCCGCGCCCGCCATGTTCTTGCCCGCACAAAATCCCTGATTATAGGCATTTGTCCAGATGGGAATAACGCGATCGTCACCGAACAGCAGATCTTTGGCCTGAGCCACGTCGCCCGCAGCAAACACGGAATCCGCGCTGGTCCGCATATGGTCATCCACATGAATACCGCGATCCACCTCGATGCCCGCTTCCTTGGCGAGATTGTAGTTGGGAACCACGCCTATGGCGATAAAAACCACGTCACACTGGAGAAAATCGCCGTCGGTCAGGTGTACACCCTTGAGAGTACCGTCCGAATCGCGCTGGACTTCCTTGACAGATACCCCGCAGCGGACATTTAACCCCACTTCTTTCAGCCGTGCACCGGCCAGGGAGGCCGCGTTCTGGTCAAAGGCAAGACTCAGGATACGGTCGGACAACTCCAGAATGGTCACATCCACTCCCCGGTCAAACAGGGATTCCCCTGCCTTCAAACCGATGAGGCCACCGCCGATGACCACCGCCCTTTTTATATCATTGGCTTTGGAAATAAGGGTCTGGGCATGCTGCAGGTTGGTAAAGTTGTAGACATCCAATCCATCGGAACCGGGAATGGGCGGGGTGAACGGAATACCGCCCGTGGCGATGAGCAGATTCTCATATTCAATGGTTTCTCCCTTGTCCGTGACAACGGTCCTGGCCTTGACGTCAATGGCCGTAACCGTGGTACCGAGTTTCAGGGAAACCTTGGATTTCTCATAAAACTCCACAGGACGCAGGGCCAACCGGTCCGGGGTGATCTTCCCTGCCAGCAGGTAGGAGATCAGCGGACGGCCATAGGCCGGAGAGTCCTCGGAACCGATAATCAAGATTTCATTGTCGGTATCTTGCTTGCGGATACCTTCGATGGCACCGATGGAGGCAATACCGTTGCCGATGATGACGTATTTCATGGTATCCCTCCTAATCCCGTTCTTCATATTTGAGTGCCTGGTTGGGACAAGCGGCTACACAAGCCGGCCCCTCTTCCCTGCCCTCGCACAGATCGCACTTGACGATCTTGTTCTCGATGGGGTGCCTACGGATGGCACCATAGGGGCAAGCCATGAGACAGGACCAACATCCCACGCATTTGTTGCGGTCATAGACGGTACGGCCGGTTTCCGGGTCCTTGTACAGGCCACCGGAAATACAGGCGGCCACGCAGGAAGGCTCGTCGCAATGACGGCAGCTGATGGCAACGCAGGTGTCCCCTTTCTCAAAAACACGTTTGCAAGGGGAAAGCCCATCCTTGCCACGTTCTTCACGAAAGGCAATGATCAAATCCTTGGATTTTGAATGAGCGGTGATGCAGGCCAGCTCGCAGAGATGGCAACCAATACAGTATTCTTTGTCCGGATAGACTCTTTTCATATCGTCCTCCGTCTAGCGCCCGGCGTGCTTGATGCCGAGGATGTCGAGTTCGGTGTCGGAAAGCCCCACGCCACGCAGTTTGTCGCGGTTACCGCGCAGGGATTCGATGGAGTTGAGGCCCATGCCGCCAAGCATTTCCTCGATCTCATGCCCCCAGGCCCGAATGAGGTTGGCCAGTTTCTTGGCCGCGAGGTCCGGGTTCTGCCGTTTGGAAAGTTTGGGATCGTTGGTGGCGATACCCCACGGACATTTGCCGGTATAACAGCGGCCACAGATGGTGCAACCCACGGCGATGAGAGTGGCAGTACCGATGTACACGGCATCCGCACCCAACGCGATGGCCTTGATGACATCGCCTGAACAGCGGATACCGCCTGCGGCCACGATAGATACATTGTTGCGAATACCCTCGTCGCGAAGACGCTGATCCACCTGAGCCAAAGCCAATTCTATGGGTATACCCACGTTGTCGCGGATCATTGCCGGTGCCGCGCCAGTACCGCCGCGCATGCCATCAATGGTCACGATGTCCGCGCCCGCCCGGGCAATACCCGAAGCAATGGCGGCCACATTATGCACAGCGGCGATTTTGACGGAAACCGGAACCTTGTATTCGGAGGCTTCCTTCAACGCGTAGATAAGCTGAAGCAGGTCCTCGATGGAATAGATGTCATGGTGCGGCGCAGGCGAAATGGCATCCGAACCGATGGGTACCATACGGGTCTCGGACACCTTGTCGTTGATCTTTTCGCCAGGCAAATGACCACCGATGCCGGGCTTGGCACCCTGCCCGACCTTGATCTCGATACCTGCCCCCGCCTTGAGATAGTCGAGGTGTACACCAAAACGGCCCGAAGCGACCTGAACGATCGTGTTCTTGCCGTACTGATATAAGGTCTTGTGAAGACCGCCCTCACCTGTGTTGTAGTAGGTCCCGGTTTCGGTGGCAGCGCGAGCCATGGCCCGATGCAGATTGAAATTGATGGCACCAAAGCTCATGGCGGCGAACATGATCGGAACGTCAAGTTCCAATTGAGGCGTCAGCTTGGTCTTGAGTTTGGGCTTGCCGTTCTTGCCGGTCACAATATTCACCCTCTTGGGCTTGGCACCGAGAAACGTCTTGAGTTCCATAGGCTCGCGCAAAGGGTCGATGGACGGATTGGTGACCTGGCTGGCATCAAGCAGCATGCTGTCCCAATAGACGGGAATGTCCACTGGTGAGCCCATGCCCGCCAGGAGAACACCGCCGGTATCCGCCTGTTTGTATATATTCTGCAAGAATACGGGACGCCACAAACTATTGGTGCGGAAATCCGACGGTTTCTTGCGAATGTTCAGAGCCGCCGTGGGGCACAAGGCCTCACAACGATGGCAGCCGATACACTTGGAGTTGTCATGCATGACCTTTTGTCGTGCCTCGTCCCAATAATGGGCTTCATAAGAACACTGTCGGACGCAAACCTGGCAGTTGATGCACAGGTCCTTGTCTCGGTCAATGCAAAACTCGTGGTAGTTTTTATTGACGGGTTGAAACAGCAAGACGGGTATCCTCTTTCGGTTTGTTGCCAAAAAAGTCATCTTTCATGCAAAATGACCAAACAGGCTTTCCATACTTTTCACAATTCGGGCAAAACCCTCTAGCTACGAAGGGGGAGACAAGAAAACACATGTACCGCTAAGCTGTCAAGAAAACTTTTAACATGCTTATATAATTGGAATAATCATGGTTGTAATATGAGAAGAATTCATTCTGTCTCCTGTGGATGACTCCTCTGCAAGATTTTACCATGCATTGTACCTAATCCATTGTAGCGTATTTTCATCTCTTTGAAATACAATTGTCAATCGGCGTTGAAAGTTGACCCATCATCGGCGTCGAAATTTGACCCACCCCGAACGTGATTTTCGGGTGTTGGGGGGAGGCTTTTCCGGGGGCGGCGGCAGGGTCGGGAATGGAGGGAGCCCGGAGGGCGACCGGAATTCCCGACCCTGCCGCCGACGCTTATGCGTCCTGCCCTTGGTGCTGTCCCCTGCCTTGTTTCAGCCTCCAGCTTTCATTGCCTGTTTCGATGATCTCGCAGTGATGTGTGACGCGGTCCAACAGGGCCGTGGTCATCTTGGCGTCTCCAAAGACCTGTGACCACTCCCCGAAGCTCAGGTTCGTGGTGATCAGCACCGAGGTCCTCTCGTAGAGCTTTGAGAGCAGGTGAAAGAGCAGCTGGCCTCCTGACCTGGAAAACGGCAGGTAGCCGAGTTCGTCCAGGATGACCAAGTCGAAGCGCGCCAAAGTCTCGGCCAGCCGTCCGGCCTTGCCGTCCGCCTTTTCCTGCTCGAGCTGGTTGACGAGGTCCACCAGATTGAAAAAGCGCACTCGGGCGCCGTTGCGCACGGCATTGGAGCCGATGGCGATGCTTAAATGCGTTTTTCCGGTGCCCGTGCCGCCTACAAAGACCACATTGATCCAGCTCTCCATGAAGCCGCCGTGGTATAGATCCCTGATCCTGGCCTCACCGACGTGCGAGTCCTGGAAGTCGAAACCGTCCAGATCTTTGCTCACGGGAAATCTGGCGATCCCCAGGCGGTATCGGATGCTGCGTACGCGGCGCTCGGCCTGTTCCGCCTTGAGCAGATCTAACAGAAACCGTTCCAGAGTGGCCCCGGATCGACGACCGTGCTCAAGCATCTCGTCGTAAGCTCCGCGCAGGCCATGCAGCTTGAGCTCTTTGAGCAAAGCCAAGATGTCATTGCGAAGCATGGCTCGCCTCCAATAGCTGGTCATAACGTCCGCAGTCGGCCACAGGCTCGCATTTTATCCTGAGGTGATCGGGGACGCAAACCTCTTGGGTTGGCCTTTGATCACGGGAGCGGTTCAAGATGTTAAGGACCACGTCCCGACTCACCGTGTTCTGGTCCAGGGCCGCCTGGCAGGCGTCGGTTACTGCCTGGAGTCCATGGCTGGGCACCGCTGTCAGGATACCCGCAAACTGTCGGTCCCAGTCCTTATGCCGCCGCAGGGACAGACGGATTTGCTCCATCGGCGCAGGAAGCCTCCAGTCCTGGAAGGGAGCGCCGTTGCGGAGCGCTCCGGGCTTACGCTCCAGGACAGGCACGTAGTGCCACGGGTCATAGACAGTCTTTTCTCTGCCGAATCGGCGGGCATGTACGGCCAGCACCCGGCCATCGCGAATCACCGAGATGTGGTCGGCGTACGCCTTGATCTGCGCCGCCTGTCCAGCCGCCTCGCAGGGTACGCTGTACCGGTTGTGATCAAACCGCACCAGACATGTGGAGGAAACCCGGCATTCCTGAATACGGTAGCCATCGAAAGGGGCTGCGGGCTTGATTAGGTTTTCACGCTCCTGCAGGAAGACCTCCCAGATCGTCTTGTCCGTAATCTCCGGATGAGCCTGAGTCTTGGCCCAACCAATAGCTCGCTCCAGCAGCCAGGCGTTGTACTCCTCAAGGCTCCCGAAACGCCATCTGCCGGATAAAAAACGAGTACGTACCAGATGGACTTGATTTTCCACCTGCCCTTTTTCCCAGCCAGCAGCAGGCGTACACAGCGTGGGGTCCACCAGGTAATGAGTGCACATCTGCTCGAAGCGGGAATTGAGTTCGCGTTGCTTGCCGCGTAGAACTTTGTTCACTGCGGTCTTCATGTTGTCGTAAATACCTCGGCCACAAGATCCGCCGAAAAAGGCAAAGCCGCGCTGATGGGCGTCGAATACCATCTCCTGGGTCTCCCGAGGGTAACCGAAGCAGAAGACCATCCGGCTATGGCACAATCGCATGTGCGCGGTCTTGACCGTCATTGGCATGCCGTCAATTTCGAGTTGCTCGTGGCTCCAGTCGAACTGGTAGGCCTCTCCAGAGGCGAAAGTCAGCGGGACAAAGGCTTGCGACACCCTGTGCCCTTCGGCTTCGCGCCAGCGGGAGACATGACGCCGGACAGCATCATAGCCTCCCTCGTAACCTTGCCCCTGAAGCTGCTCAAACAAGACCTTGATCGTGCGTCGATGTTTGCGTGGAAGCCCGACATCCCGCTCCAACTCGCTTTCCAGCCAGGTCGTGAATTCACCAAGTTTGGGCATGGGCTGGATCGCTCGTTTGTACTCGAAGCGCGTCTCCTCCGAGCGCAACACCTTGCGGACCGTATTCCGGCTCATGTTTAAATTCTTGGATATCTGCCTGATCGGCGTCTCATGCCGGTCATGGGCCACCTTAATCTTTCGAATTGTTTCCACCGTCAGCATCTCCTCGCTGGCCCTCCCGTCACGATTTTCTCGTGACCTTGAGGGGCTTGCCGGGGTGGGTCAAATTTCGACGCCGATTACCGGCTCAGGTGGGTCATATTTGCACGCCGATTCACAATACAATAATGCAGTTCACGACTGACCTCACAATTCTAGAGCTATCTGGATAAACAGACATTGCTTGACTCTTTGAATAATTACGAATAGAGATTTCTCATGCACAGGAACCAAAACCGCTTCAACTTCTTTTTCTTTTTTAGCTTTCGCTTTTTTAGAAGCGCCTGCGGTCTTGGGGTGTGCGTGTAATCAGTCAATCGAAACGCATCAACAACAAGGGTCGCAGGCAAACAGCCGGCGGCCCTTCTTCTTTGGTAACCCCGGCTGAGCGTTGGGCCCGAAAACCAGGAGGGGTGTCGGTATGATGTTGGGGTTTGGAAGTATGGAGATCGCTCTGGCGTTCTGGCTCAGCATAGGGGCAACCGCCCTATGCGTGATTTACGGAATTGTAAACTGGAACAATTCGGGAAAGAAACGGCACGGGGAGGATGCGTAGATGGAAGGCAAAATACTCGGTATCGTCTTGTATCTGGGCATCATTTTCTATCTGGGATATAAGGCATGGAAAAAAACCAAACAATCCACTGACTACATGCTCGCAGGCCGCCAGATGAACCCTTTCATCCTGGCCATGTCCTATGGCGCGACCTTTGTTTCCACCTCTGCCATTATCGGATTCGGTGGTGTGACCGGCATGTTTGGCATGTCCTTGCTCTGGTTGACTTTTTTGACAATATTTGTCGGCATTTTTATTGCCATGGTCTTCTTTGGCAAACGCACCCGCCGTATGGGGCTGGCTCTGGATTCCCACACGTTTCCCGAACTGTTGGGAAGGCGATACAATTCAAAATTCATTCAACAGTTTTCGGGAGTGGTTATTTTCGTCTTCATCCCCGTCTACGCTGCGGCCGTCCTCATAGGTGTCTGCCGCATGCTTGAGGTGGCTTTTCCAGCCATCAGTTACGGGGCATGGTTGCTCATTGTCACCGGCATTGTCGCCATGTACGTCATCACGGGCGGGCTCAAGGCCGTCATGTACACGGACGCCTTCCAGGGGTCCATCATGGCACTGATGATGCTCGTCCTCATCGTCACCACCTACTCCCTGCTCGGTGGGGTTACCGAGGCCCATCAAGCGCTTACCGACATGATCAACCTGGTCCCGGCCAAGCTCCTGAAAGGCGGAATGGTGGGCTGGACAGAGGGACCACACATCAAATCGCCCATTGGTCTGACCATATACTCCACCATCATTTACGGCGTAGGAATCGGGGTTTTGGCCCAGCCTCAACTGGCTATCCGATACATGACCGTTCCCTCTGACCGTGAACTCAACCGTGCCGTGGCCATCGGCGGCATCTTCATCCTGCTCATGACAGGCGTCGCCTTTGTGACTGGAGCTCTGTCCAATGTTGTTTTCCAGAATGAATTCGGTAAGATATCCATTGCCATGGCAGGTGGAAACTTCGACAAGATCATTCCGATCTATATCGACAAGATCATGCCGAGCTGGTTCTCCGGCCTCTTCCTTGTCGCCATGTTTGCGGCTGCCATGTCCACCATGAGTTCCCAATACCATGTAGGCGGCACCTCCCTTTCCAGGGATTTCCTGGAACAGCACGTCAAGATTGGCAATGACGGTTCTTCCATGAAACTCAACCGGCTGGGAGTTACCGTGGCCGTTATTGCCACCCTGATTTGGGCTTGGCTTCTGCCAGGCGGCGTCATCGCCCGCGCCACTGCCTTCTTCTTCGGCCTGTGCGCGGCGGCATTCCTGCCCATCTATGTTTTGGGCCTGTACTGGAAAGGCATGACCAAACTCGGTGCCAAAATATCCATGGTCGGGGGCTTCGCCTTCTCCATGTTCTGGTTACTCTTCATTCATGTAAAGGAGGCCGCCTACATCGGCCTGTGCCAAGCGATCTTCGGTAAGGCCACTTTGGTCACCGATGCCGCGCCCATGTCCTGGATGTGGCTGATGCAATGGGTTGATCCCAACGTGGTTGCCTTGCCTGTCTCTTTATTGCTGGCAGTGGGTGTATCTCTAGCCACCCGACGAATGGAACAAAAGCACCTCGACACTTGCTGGGAAGGATTCTGCTAATCATTTGTAATAACTTATGAACAACTAGCGCCGAGGCCTATAGCCCCGGCGCTTTTCATTTCACCATTTGACAGGCATGTCCTTTAAGAACAATAACAATCCACATCAAACATAAAGGACTGAGACACATCATGAATAGCATACCAGTAAATGTAAAATTCCTGCACGATGTCTGGAAGGAACACGACCTTGCTTACGCCACGGAATTTTCCGCCGGACTGGACTTGCGTGCCTGTATCGACGCCGAAGAACTGGAAATAGGCCCCGGCGAAAAAGCCGCAATCCCTGCCGGAGTCGCCATTGAAATTCTGGTACCGAGCATAGCCGCCTACGTTTTTTCCCGAAGCGGCCTGGGCACCAAGGACGGACTGACGGTCAGCCAGGGCGTGGGCGTTATCGACCCCGACTACCGGGGCGAGATCAAGGTTTCCCTGCTCAATACTTCAGGAGAGAAGCGACGAATCAAGCGCGGACAGCGCATCGCACAGATGGTTTTCATGCCCATTTTTCAGGGTATCATCCAGCCGGTGGAGACTCTCGGCACCACGGATCGCGGGGCCGGAGGGTTCGGCTCCACAGGGAAAATATAAAGTAAAGGGTTAAGAAAATGAGTAATAAATTCGAACAAATAAAAGAAAGAGAATCCTCGCTTCTCTGCAATACCTACGGCAGATATCCTCTGGCAATATCCCGGGCCAAAGGCTGTCGGCTCTACGATCTCGACGGTGAGGAGTACCTCGATTTCCTGTCCGGTATCGCCGTGTGCAGCCTGGGGCACAGCAGGGAAGATCTGGCCGATGTCATGGCCCAGCAGGCCAGAAAATTTGTCCATGTCAGCAATCTTTTCTATCAGGAACCCCAACTGGATCTGGCGGAAAAACTTCTTTCCACCTGCGCGGCGAACAAAGTCTTTTTCGCCAATTCCGGTGCCGAAGCCAACGAAGGGGCCATCAAGCTCGCCCGGCGCTACATGCACAAGGTACGCGGTGAAGACCGGCACGAAATCATCACCCTGGAAAAATCCTTTCATGGCAGGACGCTTTCCACCCTGACCGCCACCGGTCAGGAGGGCCCCATCAAGGACGGCTTCAATCCCCTGCCAGCCGGTTTCGTCACCGTGCCCTTCGGCAACGTCAACGCGCTCCGTGGGGCCATAGGTCAAAACACTGCCGCCATCATGATAGAGATGGTTCAGGGTGAGGGCGGCGTCCGGCCTCTATCACAAGAGTATGTCAATGATATCGTAGGATTGTGCAAGGAGAACGGACTCCTCCTCATCGTAGACGAAGTGCAGACCGGTATGTGTCGTACCGGCCGCTTCTGGGCCCACCAGCACTACGGAATCACGCCCGATATATTCACTTCGGCCAAGGCACTGGCCAACGGTCTGCCCATGGGAGCCGTGTTGTGTACTGACGAAACGGCCAAAGGCTTCGCGCCGGGGTCTCATGCCACCACATTCGGGGGTGGTGGGGTCGTTTCCGCCGTGGCCTCCAAGGTCGTTGACATCATGCTGGAAGAGAAAATGGCCGAACGCGCCTTGGAAATGGGACAATTTGCCGCAAAAGAAACGGAAAAAGTTCGTGTCCGGCATCCCGACAAGATCGTAGGCTCCCGAGGGCTTGGCCTCCTCTTCGGCATCGAATTGAGTTGTGACGGAGCGGCCGTCTGGAAAAAACTTCTGGAAAACAAAGTGGTTTGCAATCTGACGCAAGGCACCATCCTGCGCATGGTTCCGCCATTGACGGTTACCAAAGAGGATATCATGACCTTCATGAATGTCCTGGATTCCGTGCTGGCGACCTTGTAGCCCACTTTCTTGACCATGACACGCCAAGGGCGTATTCATTTATAGAGGTCAAGATATGAGCGGAATTGCAGCACTAGAGCCGACAAGCGAATACGCGCCCAATCGGTACGAAAAAAAACGGGATGATATCGAACCCGCGCAGAATCAACCCAAAGAGCAGATACAGGCTTCGATGGTGCAGGCCGCCGATGAAAAACAGGACTACAAAACCACCATACAGGGATTCAATTACACAGGGAAAGGATCATTCATAGATGGTGTATTCTAACCTGCCAAGATAACAAGAATTTGGCCGGGGACCATGGTTCCCGGCCTTCTCATATCCGAACACGGAGTTTTTACCCCATGCCCACTCTCCTGAAAATTGAATTCAACATTCCCGAAGATAAGGCGGATGAAGCCGGGATATTCATCGCTTCCAAAGTGCCCCACGGCTGGGAGGAAACAACCGTCAATGACACCCGCCATTTCACCCTTTTCCTGGAGGACCATCCTCTCGGTATGGAAATGGTACGTTATTTTCAGGCTCATTTCCCCGACGGCAATGTCAAGCATTCCGAACAAGAGTCCGAAGACTGGGGCATGGCATGGAAAGACTTCTTCGTTCCTGTCAACTGTGGGGAAACGTTCCGGATTCTCCCTCCCTGGCTCAAGGAAATTGACGAGAACATCACCCATATCGTCATCGAACCCAAAATGGCGTTTGGCACCGGTCATCATCCGACCACTTCCCTCTGCCTGCAAACCATTGGCACTCTTGTTAAAAATGAAATCATATGCCCCGGCCAATCCTTTTTCGACCTGGGCACCGGTTCCGGCATTCTCGGCATCGGCCTTTGCAAACTGGGTCTGAACGGGATCGGACTGGACATTGATCCGCAAGCAGTCGTATGCGCCAGGGAAAATGTCCAAGCCAATGAAGTGGCAGACAATTTCAACCTTGCAGTGGGGACCATTGATTGCCTGGACAAAACCATCCTGTACGATCTGGTGGTGGCAAATATCCTCTCCGGGCCCTTGATCGAAATGGCAGAGGACATCGCTGCCCATGTCAAGCCACGTGGCAGCCTCATCCTGTCGGGAATCCTGGCAGACCGGCAGGCCAATGCCGTTGCCAAGGCGTACGAACGGCTCGGCATCGGCACTCCCGCCCGTTTTGTTGAAGGAGAATGGATATGCCTGACATGGGAAAGCATTGGGAAATAAACGGCCATGAGCACGACAGACACCCTCTTTCGCCTATACGAAACGATGCTCAATGCTTTGGGCCCAAGTCACTGGTGGCCGGGCAATTCTCCCTTCGAAATTGCCGTCGGTGCCATTCTGACGCAAAATACCAACTGGAAAAACGTGGAGAAGGCCATAAACAACCTCAAGGTGGCCGATTGTCTCTCTCCAGAATCCATGCTGCACCTGCCACCAGCCGATCTTTCCGAATTGATACGGCCTGCCGGATATTACAATGTCAAAACAAAACGTCTTCGCAATTTTTTACAATTTCTCAAACAAGAGGCGGCGTTTGATATCGGGTCCCTCAAAAGCCGCACCTTGGAAGAACTCCGCCCCCTAATTCTCGGCATCAACGGAGTCGGCCCGGAGACAGCGGATTCCATCCTCCTCTATGCCCTTGATTTTCCTGTTTTTGTAGTAGACGCATACACATTCAGAATGCTGCATCGCCACGGACTGGCATACGAAGACATGGATTACCATGCGTTGCAGGCACTTTTCATGGACGCACTGCCGGAAGATGTGGCACTCTACAATGAATACCATGCCCTTATTGTGCGCGTGGGCAAAGACTGGTGCAAAAAAAAGGCGGGCCTGTGTGACAATTGCCCGCTTGAATCCTTTCTCGACACATAGGCTTCGATGAAACCCATACTCCTTCTCCTTTTATTCTGTCTCCTCTGCCCGGCACTCGTCCAGGCCGCTGATCCCGCAGAGACACTGCATGAAACATTGCAGCAGGAGCACCAGCGAGCAGACGAAAAAGAGCTTAAGGTTAAGGAATTAAAGGAAAAGGCCGGTCACATCTCTACGCAACTCTCCGATATCGAGCAGGATATCAAAACCCTCAAGAACCGAATTGGCGAACAGGAAAAGGTTCTGCACGAAATCAAGGAAAACGAAAGAAGAGCCCGTCAGGATCATTTTTCACTGGAAAAGGAAAAACAACGCATCGGCATGGAGCTTTCCGCATTGATGCAGACGTTATGGCCGGTGCACCTGCAAAACATCCGTGCCCGTTTCAAAGGGGTTGAAAGCTGGGCCATGTTCGACCGTCGCTTCAACTGGCTGGCCAGGATATATGAAGCCACCAGCGTCAAGTTGGAAGAGGCTCGCGTCAATTCGCAACATATTGCCAGGAACCTTGAACGACAACGCCTGCTGGAAAGCGAAGCCGAGTTGCAGTTGGAAGAAATCAACAAAAACAAGGACCGACTTCTCGGCAGCAAGTACGCCCTGAGAAAAAATCTGCGAAACATCAGAAAGCAACGACAGAACATAGAAACCGAACTCAATGATATCCTTGCCACCATCCAGGGACTAAAATATCAACTACAATCCCAAAAAACCAAACGTTTTTCGCTATATAAACGCACCCTTCCCTGGCCGGTCAAAGGGCACCTGGTCTCCGGGTTCGACCCGGCCTCCAAGCCACCGGTTCGTGGGCTTATCATCAGTGCGCCGGAAAACTCCCGTGTACAATCGGTCTTTTGGGGCAAGGTGGTACACAACGACACCCTGCGGGGATTCGGCCACGTGGTCATTGTATATCATGGATTTGATTATTACAGTTTATACGCCTACTTATCAGAAACATATGTCAGAAACGGTCAAGAAGTTGAAAAAGATGAACCGCTGGGAGTGGTCGGATATTACCCCAAGGCTGACGGCCCTGGCCTGTATTTTGAATTGCGTTTTCACCAAAAACCAATTAACCCAAAACTTTGGTTGACTTCGTTGCACTGAAACGATGTTTACAACTAATACTTCGACGCCGATTTACGGGAGGCTTGCATGCGTATTGCGCTTTGGTTGGTAACATTTGTTCTTCTCTTCACATTGACGGTCGCCCCCGGTCCGACCATGGCCGCCAAAAACGACCATTTTGAAGTGCTTAAAAGATTCTCCCAAGTCCTTGACATGGTTGAAAGCTATTATGTCAAACCGGTCACGCGAAAAGAGCTCATCGACAATTCCATCAAGGGAATGATCGAGCAACTCGACCCCCACTCCACCTACCTGACTCCCGAAGACTACAAGGAAATGCAAGTAGACACCTCGGGAAAATTCAGTGGGATCGGCATAGAAATCAGCCTGGATCAGGGACGTCTGACCTGCGTTTCGCCCATCGAGGATACTCCGGCCGACAAGGCGGGCATGCTGGCGGGCGATATCATCTTGGAGATTGATGGAGAGTCTACGCAAGACATGACCTTGATGGATGCGGTAAAACGTATTCGCGGCAAGAAAGGGTCCACGGTCAACCTCCTGATTCTGCATAAGGATTCAAACAAACCCAAAGAAATTGCCATTGTTCGCGGCACGATTCCCATTGTCAGCGTGAAAACACAGTCCCTTGAGGACGGTTACCTCTACTTACGGCTGACCAAATTCCACGAATCCACAACAAAGAACATGCGCGAAGAAATCGCGGCATACCAGAAAACCCACACCCTCAAAGGGATCGTTCTCGACTTGCGAAACAATCCAGGAGGACTTTTGGGACAAGCCGTCTCAGTATCCGATACCTTTATTGATGATGGGATCATTGTTTACATACAAGGCAAGGACAAAGCCAACCGCAAAGACTTTTTTGCAGCAAAGAATCCCAATGAAATCAAGGTGCCTCTGGTTGTTCTTATCAATGCAGGTTCTGCATCTGCTTCCGAAATCGTAGCCGGCGCCCTGCAGGATCACAAGCGTGCCCTGATCGTGGGAGAACGCTCCTTCGGCAAGGGATCTGTGCAAACCATCGTTCCCATGGCTGACGGCTCCGCCATCAAATTGACCACAGCCCTTTACTATACTCCCAATGGTCGTTCCATTCAGGCCAAGGGAATTGAACCGGATCTGAGAATCCCGTTTGTTGCGCCTCCCAAGGACGATGAAATGGCGATGCGCGAACGCTTTACTCTGAGAGAAAAAGATCTGAATCGACACCTTGAAAACGGCAACACGTCCAAAAAAGACAAAGACATGGACGCCGAAAAGGCCAAAGAAAAACTGGAACGCGATAATCAGCTCAGGATGGCTCTGGAATTGGTGAAGAGTCTGCCAAAAATGAAAGAAATTAAATAATAGAAAGGACTTATGCTTCCCATGGACGATCGTTCCCTGGAAGAGAGCACGCAAGAAAAGACCGGGTCCGAGGGCTTCCTGAAAAAGAAGCTGTATCGGCCCGGTCCTCTTGTATTCATCTTCTGCCTAGCCATAGCAGGCCTTCTCGGAATCGGCTATTATCTGACAACCAAGGAGACTCCCCCTCCGAAAGTCGTAACCAGGCCTTTGCCCCAAGAGACGCCCAAACTTTATGAAGAGGACTCCTCTTCATCCATGGAAGACAAGGTTAGGCAAGTTGATTTCGCCATTATCGAGTCCATGCGCGATCTCAATCTGCCCATGGCCGAACTGGATTTGCTGGACGTCGAAATTCGCAAAAATTCCGGGCACGATTACCACTACCAGGTGCTTCAGATCCCCACGGTCCCCGACCGAAACAAATTTCTCGCAGTCCTGGGAGAACATCTTGGCCAACGGACCCCGGACTCCCAATTGACAAGCAATGGCACGGATGAAGCCATCATATCCATAGCCTCTCTGCCCACCCACCGACTGCTTCTCAAAACGGTTCCTTTCATCCTACCCAGGCCTCAGAAAAAAGGCCCCAAACTGGCCATCGTCATCGACGACATCGGGGAGGACATGAAGATTCTTGACGGACTGGTCAGCCTCGACTTTCCGGTTACGCTGGCAGTCTGGCCCAATGCCAGCCAAACACGAAAAGCCGTTGAGTTGATCCTCGAAAAGCATCGCGATCTCATCATACATTTCCCCATGGAACCCAGGGGGTACCCCCAATATGATCCGGGTGACGACGCCCTTTTCGTCTCAATGACTGCCGAGGCCATAAAAGAACGAGTGACACTCAATGTGGCGAAAATTCCTGAAGCCATCGGCATCAACAACCACATGGGGTCCCGATTCACGGAAAATGCCCCCGGCATGCAAGTCGCCCTGGCTGAATTCAAACGGCACGGCTTGTTCTTTCTGGACAGCCTGACGACTCCAAGGAGTGTTGGTCGGCAGACGGCGGCTCAGACCCCTATCCCCTATTATGAACGAGACATTTTTCTCGATAATGTCAAAGATGTTAACGCCATCATTCATCAGTTGAAAAAAGCGGAAAACGTGGCCCGCAAACAGGGATATTCCATTGCCATTGGTCATCCACACCCCGAAACGCTGGCAGCGCTTCAAAAATGGGCAAAAGAAAGGAATCCGAGCATACAGATACTCCGCATTTCCGAAATGGCTCCCAAAAATTTGCAATAACCTGAAAACATCCCAAGTTATTTTTTATAAAATGATTGCCAACTCACTATCCGGCCATATATTAGAAATGTCCGAATAGTTCTTTGACATGGGGGCGCACTGGTTTCGACGGGGATAGTTGAAGCTAGAGCTGCAGGTCGAGGTTGGTCGATGGCCTCGTAAAAATCGACCACAAGATAATTGCAAACGACAATTACGACTACGCAATGGCTGCCTAATCGCAGAATTGCTACCTGACACCTAGCGTGTCACGATTCTACCGCTGACGCCTTATAGGCGGATAGGATCGACAAACTATAGGGCTAGCATCACAATTGGGTTCCTTCGGCTGTGGCGCGAAATAATAGGAGAACTAGTCTAGGGGCTGTTTGGCCCGGTGCAATCCTCTAGGCGAACCTTTATTCCAGGCCTAAACCTGTAGACGCTTTCGCGGATCGTTCTCGGACGGGGGTTCGATTCCCCCCGCCTCCACCACCCCCAATAAAAACAACGCCTTATATGTTTAGTTTCTCAGGTGAGACAGACATGTGAGGCGTTTTTTTATGCAGAATCCTAGTTACCTGTCGTGTTCACGGCACAGTATTTACTACTTCCGTTACCCTCTGCCGAGGGCTACTCACCCTCAGGGCTGTGTTACCTACTTTCGAATGTCCTTAGGCACTAAGGACTCCAAACAAGCCTTGCAATGCTCAAGAGTATTCGCTTACTTTGCGGAATCTATAATCAAACAATCGGTAGCCGAACACATGACTGTGAATCGGCGTGCAAATATGACCCACCTGAGCCGGTAATCGGCGTCGAAATTTGACCCACCCCGGCAAGCCCCTCAAGGTCACGAGAAAATCGTGACGGGAGGGCCAGCGAGGAGATGCTGACGGTGGAAACAATTCGAAAGATTAAGGTGGCCCATGACCGGCATGAGACGCCGATCAGGCAGATATCCAAGAATTTAAACATGAGCCGGAATACGGTCCGCAAGGTGTTGCGCTCGGAGGAGACGCGCTTCGAGTACAAACGAGCGATCCAGCCCATGCCCAAACTTGGTGAATTCACGACCTGGCTGGAAAGCGAGTTGGAGCGGGATGTCGGGCTTCCACGCAAACATCGACGCACGATCAAGGTCTTGTTTGAGCAGCTTCAGGGGCAAGGTTACGAGGGAGGCTATGATGCTGTCCGGCGTCATGTCTCCCGCTGGCGCGAAGCCGAAGGGCACAGGGTGTCGCAAGCCTTTGTCCCGCTGACTTTCGCCTCTGGAGAGGCCTACCAGTTCGACTGGAGCCACGAGCAACTCGAAATTGACGGCATGCCAATGACGGTCAAGACCGCGCACATGCGATTGTGCCATAGCCGGATGGTCTTCTGCTTCGGTTACCCTCGGGAGACCCAGGAGATGGTATTCGACGCCCATCAGCGCGGCTTTGCCTTTTTCGGCGGATCTTGTGGCCGAGGTATTTACGACAACATGAAGACCGCAGTGAACAAAGTTCTACGCGGCAAGCAACGCGAACTCAATTCCCGCTTCGAGCAGATGTGCACTCATTACCTGGTGGACCCCACGCTGTGTACGCCTGCTGCTGGCTGGGAAAAAGGGCAGGTGGAAAATCAAGTCCATCTGGTACGTACTCGTTTTTTATCCGGCAGATGGCGTTTCGGGAGCCTTGAGGAGTACAACGCCTGGCTGCTGGAGCGAGCTATTGGTTGGGCCAAGACTCAGGCTCATCCGGAGATTACGGACAAGACGATCTGGGAGGTCTTCCTGCAGGAGCGTGAAAACCTAATCAAGCCCGCAGCCCCTTTCGATGGCTACCGTATTCAGGAATGCCGGGTTTCCTCCACATGTCTGGTGCGGTTTGATCACAACCGGTACAGCGTACCCTGCGAGGCGGCTGGACAGGCGGCGCAGATCAAGGCGTACGCCGACCACATCTCGGTGATTCGCGATGGCCGGGTGCTGGCCGTACATGCCCGCCGATTCGGCAGAGAAAAGACTGTCTATGACCCGTGGCACTACGTGCCTGTCCTGGAGCGTAAGCCCGGAGCGCTCCGCAACGGCGCTCCCTTCCAGGACTGGAGGCTTCCTGCGCCGATGGAGCAAATCCGTCTGTCCCTGCGGCGGCATAAGGACTGGGACCGACAGTTTGCGGGTATCCTGACAGCGGTGCCCAGCCATGGACTCCAGGCAGTAACCGACGCCTGCCAGGCGGCCCTGGACCAGAACACGGTGAGTCGGGACGTGGTCCTTAACATCTTGAACCGCTCCCGTGATCAAAGGCCAACCCAAGAGGTTTGCGTCCCCGATCACCTCAGGATCAAATGCGAGCCTGTGGCCGACTGCGGACGTTATGACCAGCTATTGGAGGCGAGCCATGCTTCGCAATGACATCTTGGCTTTGCTCAAAGAGCTCAAGCTGCATGGCCTGCGCGGAGCTTACGACGAGATGCTTGAGCACGGTCGTCGATCCGGGGCCACTCTGGAACGGTTTCTGTTAGATCTGCTCAAGGCGGAACAGGCCGAGCGCCGCGTACGCAGCATCCGATACCGCCTGGGGATCGCCAGATTTCCCGTGAGCAAAGATCTGGACGGTTTCGACTTCCAGGACTCGCACGTCGGTGAGGCCAGGATCAGGGATCTATACCAGGGCGGCTTCATGGAGAGCTGGATCAATGTGGTCTTTGTAGGCGGCACGGGCACCGGAAAAACGCATTTAAGCATCGCCATCGGCTCCAATGCCGTGCGCAACGGCGCCCGAGTGCGCTTTTTCAATCTGGTGGACCTCGTCAACCAGCTCGAGCAGGAAAAGGCGGACGGCAAGGCCGGACGGCTGGCCGAGACTTTGGCGCGCTTCGACTTGGTCATCCTGGACGAACTCGGCTACCTGCCGTTTTCCAGGTCAGGAGGCCAGCTGCTCTTTCACCTGCTCTCAAAGCTCTACGAGAGGACCTCGGTGCTGATCACCACGAACCTGAGCTTCGGGGAGTGGTCACAGGTCTTTGGAGACGCCAAGATGACCACGGCCCTGTTGGACCGCGTCACACATCACTGCGAGATCATCGAAACAGGCAATGAAAGCTGGAGGCTGAAACAAGGCAGGGGACAGCACCAAGGGCAGGACGCATAAGCGTCGGCGGCAGGGTCGGGAATTCCGGTCGCCCTCCGGGCTCCCTCCATTCCCGACCCTGCCGCCGCCCCCGGAAAAGCCTCCCCCCAACACCCGAAAATCACGTTCGGGGTGGGTCAAATTTCGACGCCGATGATGGGTCAACTTTCAACGCCGATTGACAGGGGTGCCCAAGATTGAGGAGGAAAGATCGAATCCGTTGCTTTGATCGCCGAAGAGATTCTGTAGTTTGATGCCTTCTACGTTCCAACGCACGGAATGCTTCCTCTTCAACTGTAGGAATCGCGATTGGGCGAAGAAGGCCAGAAGCGGCCAGCTCTGCCAACTTGCGGCAGTCTAGGCTGTCTGTTTTGTTGGTGGCGGTAATGGGACGTGGGATCCGGCTGGGCGCGGCGACAATGACTTTGATCCCTGCTGCTTCAAGGCTTCTGGCCAAGCCAAAACCGGTCGGCCCAGACTCATAACAAACAGCCCCGACCGAAACCGGAAGTGATGCCACGACTTGAGTCAGCGCTGCCACATTCGCTGGGCAGGCCCAGTCCTTAATTACCCCATCGGGCCTCAGTAGGGCTACGCTGAAACTGAGTTTGTGAACATCAACGCCAATCCAAACTCTCTCATTGGAAAAAGCTTCAACAAACCGATAAACAGATGATACTTTGAGCTTTGCCATGTCGGTCTCCCTTTGTTTTGGGTTTCACTGGTATTATTACCAGCAAAACTTAGGAGTGCCGACATGGTATTTTATTTGGACCTAATCTGAGCGATTCTCCAGCCTGACACAACATCAAAGCTGGCATATCACCTTGTTTTTGTTTACAATCACATCCAGTCACTACGTCATGAACGTTTCACCCATTTGGTGGAGGGCTGGATGTCCAACTCAAAGAGAACCAAAGCAAAATTCATCGACGATGTCCAAGTCACGAACGACTGTCTGACAAGCCGGGCCGGGCTCAACCTCTTTGCTCGCTACATTCGTGGCATTGGTCTTTTCCCCCACATCAACCGCCTTTTCGGCTCCATGCGCAAGAACCCCAAGGGCACGCCCATCGATGAACTTTTCAAGCAGGTGCTCTGCTTCCTCTTTGACGGCACCAGCCGTCACTTGGCCCACTTTGATGTCCTGACCAAAGATCCGGGCTACGCGGCTGCCATCGAAACAGACATCAAGAGCATGGCCTCATCGCACACCGTCAAGCGGTTCTACCAATCATTCTCCGCACAACGGACCTATCTTTTTCGCCGTCTGTTGCAGCAACTCTTCCTTTGGCGACTCAGCATGACCAGCCCAGAAGTGATCGAACTGAACATCGACACCATGGTCATGGATAACGACCAAGCGCCGAAGCGTCACGGCGTCAAGCCCACCTACAAGAAGGTTCTGGGCTTTCAGCCTCTCCAGATGACCTGGGGCCGCTACATTATAGACGCCGTGTTCCGTGGCGGCGACAAACACTCTCTCAACGGCGACTCAGCCCCGAAGATGATCCGTCACGTGGTGCGCATGATCCGTACCCGCTACAGCAAGACCGTACCCATCATCATTCGCATGGACTCCGGATTCTTCGACCAGGAGCTCTTCGACGAGATGGAGCGGCTGGATATCGGTTTCATCTGCGCAGGCAAGTTCTATAGCGACATCAAGGCCATGATTGGGGCACTTCCCGAAACCGCCTTTCAGCATCACTTCGGCAAAACCGATGAGGATGTCTGGCAGTGCTACGAGTTCTGCGACCGCCGCAAGTCCTGGGAAAAGTCCTTCAGGACCATCTTTTGGCGACCTTTACTGGAAGAGAAGCAGTTCCTGCTACCCGGATCAAGACCAGGCACCATCGTCTACACCAACCTTGGCATGGATAGTGTCGTGGATCAGCAATTGCAGGAGGCTGGCCTCGCGTTCATGGCCGAAACCGATGCCATCATCCACTCCTACCACCAGCGGGGCGCGGACGAACTGGTGCACAGGGCGTTCAAGGATTTCGGATTCGAGGAGTTGCCGTTCCAGCGCTTCGTGCCCAACGCCGCCTTCTATTACACCATGCTCCTCGGCTTCTTCCTGTTTGAAGCGTTCAAGGAAGATGTGAGTGAGCCGGTGGTACCGGTCAAGTCTTTCCCGACCACACTGCGTCGCACCTTGGTGGACGTCGCCGCCAAGGTGGTGTCCCATGCTGGCAAAACCGTACTCAAGGTCACGGCGATCGCCATGGAATCGTTGCGTTTCAAAGAACTGTGGGAGCGCTGCCTGAGCGCTCCAAAATTCGTCTGGACCTGATCTGAACGCCCCGCTCCATGTCCAGCGATGGGAGAGGTGCGTCCAATTTCCTGAAAAATCTGGTATCACAACCGAAACGAGTGGCATTTTCACGCTTCAGCGATCAAGCTGTCCCCATTCGCACCATTTTTGGAGTCAATCTTCTTCCGGTTTCTGCCGAGGAAGGCTTCAATGAGACCCCTCCGCTCGATTTAGGTTGGATTAAATCCAGAGCCTATTCAACCGGCTTTCGCCCGATGCTGAAGTAAGCAAATCCGGCCTCACCCATGCGCTTGGGGACATACAGATTGCGTCCGTCAAACACGATGGGGGCTTTGAGCAACGTCTTGATCTTGTCAAAATCAGGATCGCGGAACTGATTCCAATCCGTAATCACGGCCAGGGCATCCGCCCCGTCCACCACGTCGTACTGATTGTCCATGATAGTCAAATTACCGATGTGTCCCAGCTCCTCACGCGCCCGCTCACCCGCCACAGGGTCAAAGGCCTTCACCTTCATGCCCTGATCGGTCAAAACCTTGATGACCTCAATGGCCGACGCTTCCCGGATATCATCAGTATTGGCCTTGAAGGCGATCCCCCATATGGCAAGAGTCTTGCCGGAAACGCCCCCCTGCGGCTCGAAATAGGCCAGGATCTTGTCTGCCAGAATACGCTTCTGAGCATTGTTGACTTCGTCCACGGCACTGATCAGACGGGCACCATAGCCGTGCTCCCTTGCCGTGCGAATAAGCGCCTTCACGTCCTTGGGAAAACAGGACCCCCCGTAACCCACGCCGGGATAAATAAAGCTATACCCGATCCGGCTATCGGACCCGATTCCGGCCCGGACTTCGGAGACGTTGGCCCCCACACACTCGCAAATGTTGGCCACTTCGTTGATAAAGGAAATTTTGGTGGCCAGCATGCAATTGGCCGCATACTTGGTCATTTCCGCGCTACGCACCCCCATCACGATGAGTTTCTCGCGGCTGCGGGCAAAGGGCGAATACAGATCACGCAACACCGAGGCAGAGCCTTCATCTTCGGTACCAACCACCACGCGATCGGGTTTCATAAAATCGCTGACCGCATCGCCCTCTTTCAGAAATTCCGGGTTGGACACCACATCAAAAGAAATATCCTCACCACGTTTTTTCAATTCATCCGCTATAATGGAACGAACGCGATCGGCGGTGCCCACGGGTACTGTGGACTTGTCCACCACTATCTTCGGGGCGGTCATGTGTTGGCCGATCTCCCTGGCCACGGCATCCACGTAGCGAAGGTCGCAACTGCCGTCTTCTCCGCTCGGCGTTCCCACGGTGATAAAAACCACACGAGCCTCAGCCAATCCCTCAGTCAACTCGGTGGTAAATCGCAAACGCCCCTGGCCGGTATTGCGCTTGACCAGATCCTCAAGACCCGGCTCATAGATATGAACCTCGCCACGTTCCAGCGTCTCCACGACCTTGGGATTGACATCCACACAAAAAACATTGTTACCCATTTCAGCAAAACAGGCGGCGGAAACTAATCCCACATAGCCGGTGCCGACGATGCATACGTTCATTTAGCACTATCTCCGAATAAAGGTTGGGGCACTTTCAGCGCAAGTGCGATACCCTTTGAGCGCTTTTCGTGTCAACTCGTAACAGGTTGCACAACTAATTATCACAGGAAAAGCACACAAGGTTGCCAATCGGTTCAAGAAGGCTTAATCAATGACGTTATTGTTACATCATAAAAAATGGAGATTGCTCTATGCCGGTACTCGTTGTCAACGTCGATCACGTAGCCACACTCAGGCAGGCCAGGAGGGGCATTGAGCCCGAACCCATCACTGCCGCTTATATTGCTGAAATAGCCGGCGCCACCGGCATCATAGTCCATCTACGCGAAGACCGCAGGCACATCCAGGACCGGGATGTGGAACTCATCAAAAATACCTGCAACACCCGTCTACACCTGGAAATGGCCGCAACCAGGGAAATGCAGGGAATAGCGCTCGACATCACCCCGGAAATGGTCTGTCTGGTCCCGGAGAAACGCGAGGAGTTGACCACCGAAGGAGGGCTCAACTGCATTGGCCGCGAACAGGAACTGACCGATTACCTTGCCCCCCTGCATGCCAAAGGTATTCGCTCTTCCCTATTCATCGATGCCGACCCCAAACAAATTGAGGCAGCCCGCGCCATCGGTACCGAATTCATCGAAATCCACACCGGACACTATGCCGACGCCAAGGAAATTCGCACCCGCGAAAAGGAATTGGCCAAGATTCTGGACTCCATCCGCCTCGCTCAGGGCATCGGCCTCAAGGTCAATCTCGGACACGGCCTCAACTACCGTAACATCCTGGCGTTCAAGGACGTTGAAGGCATCAGGGAATATTCCATCGGACATGCTATCATGGCACGCGCCATCTATGTCGGACTGGACCGGGCCGTCCGTGATATGGCTGAACTGATCCGCACCTTCACGGACTAGGAGCAACCTGTGATCAAGGGAATAGGCATCGATCTCACCGAAATCGACCGCATCCAGAAAATGTGGGACAAGTATGGTGAACGCTTCGCCCAAAAGATTCTTACCGAACGGGAACGCGAACAAATGCCCAAGAACAACCTCGTTCCCCGTCTGGCCGCCCTCTTTGCCGGAAAGGAAGCTGCGGTCAAGGCCTTGGGAACCGGATTCGCCCAAGGCGTTCATTTCAAATGTATTGAAATCCTGCATGCCCCGACCGGCAAGCCGGGAATAACCTTCTTGGGACGCGGTCTTGAAGTCTGTCGGCAACTCGGCGCACAGTCCGCGCACATCTCCCTCACCCATTCCCGTGACACCGCCGCCGCCACCGTGGTATTGGAATAGTTGTACCGACCAACCAGCCCAAGAGGAACACGCATGCTTCTACCCCTGCCCACGCCTACCGAAATGGCAACCTGGGACCGTGAGACCATCGACTCCGGCATCCCTGGTCTAGCACTTATGGAAGCCGCCAGCCGAGAAGCCCTCAGCGTGCTCATCCGCGAATTTGGCCCCGTGACCAACACGACCATCTACTGTTTCGCCGGTTCAGGGAATAATGGAGGCGACGCCTTTGCCATGGGCCGCCAATTGGCCGAACTCGGAGCCGATGTCACCATCTTTCACACCAAACCCGAGGCAGCATACACCGGGGATACGCAGACCAACTTCTTCTGGGCCAAAAGCCTTGAGGTCCCCATCAGCCACCTCGACACGGTTGATGTGAATGCCTTGCCACAACCGGACATACTCATCGACGGCCTCCTGGGTACCGGATTCAGCGGCGAGCTGAGAACCTCCTTCCTGAACCTCGTCAACGCCATGAACCGCATGGGAGAAAAAGCCTTTGTCCTGTCTCTGGACGTTCCCTCCGGCCTGAACGGATTAACGGGACAGGCGTGTCCCACGGCGGTCATTGCCGACACGACCGTTACCTTCCAGGCTGCCAAACTCGGCCTGGCCATGCCGGAGGCCTCCCGGTATACCGGCATGCTGCATATCCGCCCCATTGGCATCACCGCAAAGGTCCGCGAGAACTATCCGGTCAGACATCACCTCATCTCCCATCAGGCCATGGCCTCGATTCCGGCCCCTCGACACGACATGCACAAAGGCGACGCAGGCCGCGTGCTCATTGCCGGAGGCTCCCCCGGATTGACCGGCGCACCGCACCTCGCGGCCCTTGGGGCATTGCGCAGCGGAACCGGATTGGTAACCATAGCCTGTCCCGCAGGCCTGGAAGAAGCCGTCAAAGCGAACATGCCCGACATCATGACGTTACCCCTGGGGACAGGCACACAATGGACGCCCGACATGGCCACACGGCTCTTGGACGTAGCGCCTCGCTTTGACGCGCTCGTTGTCGGCCCGGGAATGGGACGGGAACCCGATACCATCAACTTTCTCAAAGCATTCATTCCACAATGCCCCGCACGCACGGTGTTGGACGCGGACGCCCTGTTCGGCTTGGCCCAATTCCCGGAAATGCTGGCCGAACTTCCCGGAACAGCGATCATTACCCCGCACCCGGCCGAAATGGGTAGAATCCTGAACATGGCAACCGCCGACATCCAGGCGGACCGCCTCGGTGCAGCGGCCCGTTTCGTGGAAAAAAGCCAGGCAACGCTGATTCTCAAAGGGGCCGGAACATTGGTGACGGACAAAAGCGCAACCTGTATCAGCCCCTTTTCCGAACCCAACCTCGCGGTGGGCGGCTCCGGCGACGTGCTTTCCGGCCTGATCGCCTCCCTGCTGGGACAAGGCCTCGGGCAACTCCAGGCAGCCTGCCTCGGCGTATACTGGCACGGCATGGCTGGACGGATGCTCAGAAACGAATTTCCCCTACGAGGCAACCTGGCCTCTGAAATCGCAAACATGCTGCCAATGGCGGCAAAGGAGCCAATATCATGCTGAAAGCAAAAGAGATCATGAGCACCCAATGCATTACCTTTACTCCAGATACCGATATCATCACTGCGGCCAAGACCTTGATTGAAAAGAAAATCAACGGAGCTCCCGTAATTGATAACGGCAAAGTCGTGGGCATTCTCTGCCAATCCGACCTGGTCGCCCAGCAGAAAAAAATAACCTTGCCCTCCTTCTTCACTCTGTTGGATGGCGTGTTCCCCCTATCGTCCCACGACGATCTGAAACGGGAGATGACCAAAATTACCGCATTGAAAGTAGGGGATGCCATGACCCCGACTCCGATTTTCATCACCCCGGAATCGACCCTCGAAGATGTCGCCACCATGATGGCCAATGAAAAACTCTATACCCTTCCCGTGATAGAGAATGAAAAACTCGTGGGAGTGGTAGGCAAGGAAGACGTACTCAAGACTCTTCTGAAAGAGTCGCTCTCCCGGTGATGACAAAGCAACTCCACCTGAAGGACTCTGACGCGACCCTGGCCCTTGGGAAAATTCTGGCCAGTGCCCTCTCAACGGCGGATACGCCGCCCTCTTTGCTCTTGCAAGGCGATCTTGGATCGGGCAAAACCACTTTGGTCAGGGGGTTGGTGGAGGCCTTGCCCGGTGCCGACATGGCGGAAGTCTCAAGCCCGAGCTTCAATGTTTTCAACCTCTATCCCACCACACCACAGGTGGCACACTTCGATCTCTACAGGCTGGAGGGCATGCCACCGGACGAGGCCCTTTTCGAGCACCTGGAAGATCCGACCACACTGACCGTGGTGGAGTGGATACAGTTTCTGGACCAGAAATCATGGCCCCTGGACGCAATTTTTCTCCAGTGGACGCCATCTGAGACTGGACGAAACCTCACATTGCATGCAATGGGAAGTGCAGCTCGAAAAATTGTCGATTCCCTTGAGAAAGAACTCAAACAATTCAGATAAAACGCAACAAAACAATGAACATCGTCGTACAAAAATTTGGTGGAACCTCAGTCCGCAATCTCGAATGTCAACGCCAGGTAATGCAAAAAGTCCTTCGCCCCTACCGCGACGGAAACAAGGTCATCGTGGTCCTCTCGGCAATGTCCGGGGAGACCAACCGACTATTGGGCCTGGCAAAAGAATGGGCGGAGATCCCCGACCCGGCGGAAGTGGACTCCATGGTTTCAACCGGCGAACAGATTTCCTGTGCGCTTTTTGCCATGCTGCTCAAGCAGCAAGGAGTCAAATGCCGTTCGGTTTTGGGTTTTCAAGTCCCGGTGCACACCAATAACGCGCACGGCAAGGCCCGGATTACCGATATCGACAAGGACAAACTCACGGCATTACTCCAGGACCACGATATTCTGGTGGTTGCCGGGTTTCAAGGCATTGCCGAAGACAACCGCATCACCACTCTGGGACGAGGTGGATCCGACACTTCCGCCGTGGCCCTGGCAGCGGCCCTGAATGCTGATGTCTGTGAAATTTATACCGATGTCCCCGGCGTTTTCACCACCGACCCGAACATGTGCACGGACGCGCGAAAAATCGACCGCATCGCCTATGATGAAATGCTGGAAATGGCCAGCATGGGTGCCAAGGTCCTCCAGATCCGCTCCGTGGAATTTGCCAAAAAATATAATGTAACCGTTCACGTCCGCTCTACTTTTTCCGACGAGCAGGGCACCATAGTCACGCAGGAGGATGAAACCATGGAATCCGTTCTCGTTTCCGGCATCGCATACGACAAAGATCAGGCCCAGATCACTTTGGTACATGTGCTGGACAAACCAGGGGTTTCCGCACAGATATTCTCCCCGCTGGCCGAACAGAAAATCCTGGTCGACATGATTGTCCAAAGCCCGAGCAAGGACGGCAAGACGGATATGACCTTCACCATTCCCCGTGCCGATGTGGACCAGACCATCAAGACTCTCGAAGGGCTAAAATATGAAATTGGATACGAGGAACTGGCAAAGAACCTCAATGTCTCCAAAATATCGATTATCGGCGTCGGCATGCGTAATCACTCCGGAGTCGCTTCTCGCGCATTCCAAACGCTTGCCGATGAGAATATCAATATCCTGATGATCAGCACTTCCGAGATCAAGGTTACCTGCCTGATCGACGACAAGTACACGGAATTAGCTGTACGCACCCTTCATAACGCCTTTCACTTAGATCAAGGCGAACCACTTGAGAAATCATGAGAAACGTAACGATATACGACACCACTCTCCGCGACGGAGCACAGGCAGAGGAACTCAACCTGACCACCGAGGACAAAGTCCGCATCGCCCACAAGCTTGACGAACTGGGAATCCATTACATTGAAGCAGGCTGGCCCGGATCCAATCCGACAGACAAGAACTTCTTCCAAACAATCAAAGGACATACTTTTAAAAACGCCAAACTAACGGCGTTCGGCTCCACCCATCTGGCCAAGACAACGCCCGAAAAGGACGCCAACCTGAACGCCCTTCTGGCCGCTGAAACCCCGGTTATCACCATTTTCGGCAAGACTTGGGACCTTCACGCCACCACCGCCCTGGGAATTTCTCTGGAGCGTAATCTTGAACTGATCGCCAACAGTATCGCCTATTTGAACACACGCACCGACGAAGTGATTTTCGACGCGGAACACTTTTTCGACGGCTACAAACACAATCCGGCATACGCCCTTTCAGCACTGAAAGCCGCCCATGAAGCCGGGGCCGCACGTCTGATTCTCTGCGACACCAATGGAGGCACCCTGACCGCCGAGATCACCCAAGCCATCAAGGCCGTGATCGACGCCCTGCCGGATGCCGATATCGGCATCCACGCGCACAATGATTCCGAAGTGGCCGTTGCCAATTCCCTGGAGGCCGTCCGCCTGGGAGCCACACAAGTCCAAGGGACAATCAACGGCTACGGCGAACGGTGCGGCAATGCCAATCTCTGCTCCGTCATCCCCAACCTCGAATTGAAAATGGGCATTGAAACCATCGGCAAGGAAAATCTCAAGCGACTCCTGGCCACCTCCCATTTCGTCAGCGAGACAGCCAACTTGCGGCCATTCATGCGCCAACCCTTCGTAGGGGTTTCGGCCTTTGCCCACAAGGGCGGCATACACGTCAGCGCCATCCTCAAGGACTCGCGCACTTACGAACATATTCCTCCCGAAACCGTAGGCAACGAGCAGCGCGTGCTGCTCTCGGATCAGGCCGGAAAAAGCAACATCCTGTTCAAGGCCAAGGAACTCGGCTACGAACTCGACAAGAATGACGCAACGGTAGACAGATTGCTCAAAGAGCTCAAACTCAAGGAAAGCATGGGGTATGAATATTCCGTGGCCGATGCCTCCTTTGAGCTCATTCTGCAGGAAGCCCTGGGTAAACCCCTGGACTATTTCCACTTCCAGAACTTTTTCGTGGTTGATTCCAAACGCGAAGAAGATGCGGAACCCTTTACCGAGGCCACGGTCATCGTGGACGTCAAAGGTAAAGTGGAACACACTGCAGCCACAGGCATGGGTCCGGTCAACGCCTTGGACCGTGCCCTCCGAAAAGGACTGGAGCGATTCTACCCCAATCTCGGCGAAATACGTCTCCTCGACTTCAAGGTCCGCGTCATGTCCGGCGCAGTACGCGACACCGGTGGCACGGCCTCCTTTGTCCGAGTACTCATCGAAACCGGCGACAAACATGAACGCTGGACTACCATGGGCGTATCCCACAACATCATCGAAGCAAGCTGGCAAGCGGTTGTCGATGCCATCAATTACAAACTGTTCCGAGACGATCAAAGACGCGTGAAATAGAATTGGTAACCAATAAGGCCTGAGAGCATATACTCTCAGGCCATTTTCTTGGTGTCTTGAAAAAAAGAGATTAGCCTTTCATGTTCGGCAACTGCTGAGCCGCCCACGAAGCCGCCTTCATGTACTGCGTGGCAGCAGTGGTGAAGCAGGCACCGTATTTCCCCAAAATTTCATTGGCAATGCCCCAATTACCGATCTCAACGGCATCCAACATAAGCAGCCAATCCCTGAATTCGTTCAAGGTACCGCATAATCCGTCCTTGATCCCATCGTCCAAGGGAATATCTTCAAGTGCCTTGTCCATGGGATAAGACAACAAAGCGTCCAGCTTGGAGAAAAGTCCGAGCATGAACATCGTGTTTGACGAATGCTCGAATTCTTTCATGGACTCGGTCAGTTTGCTCAAAAACCGCCCGCGCTGCAAAGCAATATATGACAACTCCTCCCCTTTGGGAGTGGAATCGAGGTCACTCATGACCACCACGGTAATCCAGTGGCGAACCTCATTGAGTCCAAGCAGTGAAACCGCCTGTTGAATGGACTTGATCTTGTTCTTCAACTCAAAAAAAACCGAATTGATATACTTGAGGATACGATAACTCAGTGAGACGTCGGACGCGATAATCTCAGCCAATTCGTCCATTTCGCAGTCAGGGTTGCCCAACTCCCGCAACAATTGCAACTTGGCGACGGAGCTGGCCGGAAGCTCCACTTCGTCCCGCACCTGTGGAATGGTAAAAAAAGGCCCCTGGAAATAGGAAAACCCCAGTGCGCGGGTTCCCTCGAAAGCCTCCCAACTATTGACTCCGGTGACAAGAAATTTTCCTCTGAAGCCCTTATACTTCCTGCGGATATTGACAATCTCCGGCGGAGTCTTTCCAGCCAGAGATATCTTGATGATATCACTATTCTCCAACAGGGCTCCATAGATGAAATCCGGCTCAATACTATCATCAAAAACCAAACAGCCTCCATTCGACTGAATGGATTTGGCAAATCCCTGACAATCCGAGGAGTCCGCAGAGGTCTGACATAACCCGAAAACACACTGCTTCCATCCCTCCGGCAGATTGTCGCTCTGCAAATGTATTCCTTTCGGAACATCCAACAAAAGCCGCTTCTCCTTCAGCGAGGACGGATCGCTCAACTGCGACAAATATCCATGAAATACATTTATCAGATCGGACAAAGAAATGATCTCGCCACCATCAACGTTGGTTGGCGTGTCATTCGAGATAAGTTCATACCCCCATATGTCCTTATCCCGGGGAAAAATCGGCTGTCGGATAATCAGCGTCGAATCATTCTGGAAGTCAACGCTTCCTTCGCACCCGTTCATAAAGAACCACCTTGTAAAAAAAGATGCATCCCAATGAAATTTTTCATATAAAACTCAATATTATAATTTGGTACTGAACTTTTAACAGACAGTAAAGAAATATAACCAATTGATACAAAAAGACCAAGGCCGACCGACAATTGCCGGACGGCCTTGTTTTCTTAAAAACTGCTGGACTACAACATTCCGGCGACTTTTCGAGTCAGGCGCAACAACTGATTGGTGAAACCAGCTTCATTGTCATACCATATGATAAGCTTGAGCTGAGTGCCACCCATGACCCTCGTCAACCCACTGTCAACAACGCCGCCAAAGGTAGAACCCATGAAATCAACCGAGACCAGCGGTTCTTCGGTGTATCCCATGGAGTCGTTGGCTGCGGCCTTGAGAGCGGCATTGACCTCTTCGACCGTGGTGGGCTTTTTCAGTTCGCAGACCAAGTCCACCAGAGATACATTGGGGGTGGGCACGCGAATGGCCATACCGTCCAGAACACCGTTGAGTTCAGGAATGACCAGGCCGACGGCCTTGGCCGCTCCGGTGGTGGTGGGAACCATATTCACGGCACAGGCACGAGCACGCCGGAGATCCTTATGCGAACCATCCAGGATACGCTGACTCATGGTGTAGGAGTGCACCGTGGTCATGATTCCATGTTTGATGCCGAATGCATCGTTGATCACCTTGGCCACTGGAGCCAGACAATTAGTCGTACAGGAGGCGTTGGAAATAATCTTGTGCTCGGGCTTGATAAGGTCGTCGTTGACGCTCATGACAACAGTGAGGTCAGGATCGGTTCCGGGCGCGGAAATGAGCACCTTTTTTGCTCCGCAAGCGAGCATTTTCTCACAACTCTCCCGGTCACGGAATTTTCCGGTGGACTCCACCACGATATCGCACCCCAGATCACCCCATATCCATTCACCGGGAGCATTGCGGGTTACGGTCACGGGCTTGCCGTTCATGATAAATCCGGTGTCCGTGGGCTCGACATTGAGGAAACGACCATGCACCGAGTCATATTTGAGCAGATGTGCCAGATCTTCATTGGATGCACGGGCATTGACCGCCACCAGTTCCAGATCATTCTCACCTGCCAGCAAACGGGCAAGGTACCGCCCGATTCTTCCGAATCCATTCAAACCTATTTTTGTCGCCATGTCAGTTTCCTCCTGAGGATGCTGTTATAGTCCATAGAGCATACAATGTGAAAAAGAATACGATTACAATTATAATACGTCAACGGGTTCAGGACAATTGTCTGTCCAGCAAGGCCAACGCCTCCCTGTCGGTAAAATCGAAATGCAACGGCGTCAAAGTGATATGTTTCTCCGTGAGCAACGCCCTGTCGCGGTTTGCACTGATGCGTTCCGGCGGAATGGCACCGTCCAGCCAATAATAGGCCCGACCGCGCGGGTCTTGCCGCGAATCATACCAATCCGTATAGGAAGCCCTAGTATGCGGACACACCACCAGTTCCTGTGCCTCTTCAATGAGACAATCGGGGAAATTGAGATTGATCACGCATTTTCGAGGCAATTCAGGCCATGGAATCCGTTGCAGCAACTCTGCTGTAAACCTCGCCTGACCGCCGAGGTCCACCGGATTGAAATTATCCATGGACACCGCCATGGACGGAATTTCCATGAGCGCCCCCTCGGTCGCAGCGGAAACTGTCCCGGAGTAAAGAATATCGACCCCCACATTGGCACCAGCGTTGATGCCGGACAGGACCAGATCGGGTCTTTCACTCAACAAAGTGGACAACCCGAGCTTCACGCAATCCACAGGCGTGCCGTAGACGCCCTGTCCATAAAAGCCGTCTTCCTTGAATTCCTTTACCCGGATGGGCATGGAAATGGTCACGGCATGGCCAACTGCGGATTGTTCCGTAACCGGAGCCACCACATGGACCGTGTGTCCGGCCTCCTTCAAAGCATGATAGAGCGCCCGCAGGCCCACAGCCTGGATTCCGTCGTCATTGGCAAGTAGTATGTTCATATAGCCCCCACTCCGTAGCAGGATTTGACAAATCAAGTGAAATCAGGTTCATAACCTTGAAGCGAGCATTGATCGCCCATTCGCTTTGTTGAACCCAAAAAACTATGGGCGAAATACAATAACCACAACCCAATGGCAAGATTCGTGGCAAAAAAGTCGCAATATATTCAAGATATGTCTCCCGGACAACCGGTGAACGATACCTTCATCCTGGCCGCAGCCAACATGGCTCAGTCGCGAAACGGTCCCTATTGGAGCCTGACATTCCAGGACGCAACCGGCACCATTGATGGCAAGATATGGAGCCCAAAGAGCCTGGAATATCCAACCCTTGAGCCTGGACAAATGTGTCAGGTACAGGGATTCGTGGAAAACTACCGCGACAAGAATCAACTCAAAGTCGACCACATGGAATTCAGGGACACATCGGACAGTGAGATCGACCTCTCCGACTACATGCCCACTTCCTCCGAGCCACCTCAAGAACTTCTGGAGGCCCTGGAAGACCTCGTTACCCTGCACATGAAGCACGCTCCCTGGAAGAAGCTGTGTCGCAAGGTACTCGGCGACGCGGAAATCCGCAAACGTTTGCTGATTGCGCCCGGAGCCAAAACCGTGCACCATGCCTATATGGGCGGCCTGCTCGAACACACGCTCCAGGTGGCCAAAGCGTGTATGGCCCTGTGCGATATCTATCCTTCACTGGACCGTCAGACCCTGCTTGCGGGAGCCATCTTCCACGATCTGGGCAAGGCATGGGAGCTCTCGGGAGGTCTTGCCAACGACTATACGGATGAGGGACGTCTGCTCGGCCATATCCAGATAGGCCAGGAAAAACTGGAACCATTCCTCAATCGAAGCAAGACGCTGGAACCCGGCCTGAAACTTCATCTGAAGCACCTCATCACCAGCCACCATGGCGAACATGATTTCGGCTCTCCGGTCCGCCCCAAAACTCCCGAGGCCTTTATCCTGCATTTTGCCGACAACATGGATGCCAAACTCAACATCATAGACCAAGCCTATGGTGAAATGGACAAAACCGGCCAGGAATGGTCACCATATATGCGTTTTCTGGAACGCAACATCTACCGGCCCTCACCCACGCCGGACAAGACAACAAAGAATAACGACAAGCCGGAGAACCAATGTTTATTACCTTTGAAGGCATAGAAGGCACAGGCAAAACTACCCAGATCACCAAAGTCAGGGACTACTTCGAGGCTCAAGGCAAAGAGGTCTTCCTGACGCGGGAACCCGGGGGAAGCCGTGTGGGTCGAGACCTACGCAAGATGCTGCTGCACATGGACAATAATGACCTGACACCCATCACCGAACTTTTTCTCTATCTGGCAGACCGCGCCCAACATATCGCCCAGGTCATCCGCCCCGAACTGGAAGCAGGCAAAGTCGTCCTGTGTGACCGTTTCGCGGACTCGACCGTTGTCTATCAAGGATATGGCCGTGGCCTGGAAACCAAAGTCCTCCAACAACTCAATGAAGTTGCCGTAAACGGCCTGTGGCCCGATCTGACCCTCGTTTTGGACATTGATCCCGAGATCGGCCTCAAGCGTGCCACTCTACGCAACCTCGAAGAGGGAAAAGCGCGAGAGGAAGGCCGATTTGAAGCGGAACACATCTCCTTTCACAAGCGCATCCGGGAAGGCTATCTGACCTGGGCCGCCCTTCACCGGGATCGCATCCGGGTAATCAATGCATCCGCCAGCCCGGACGAAGTCTTTGAACGCATCAAAGAAACCCTCCAACAGGCTCAATGAGCACTCAGTAATAGTCCGCAATACCCATGAATGATCAAACAAAACAAACTATTGAAATATTTGGGTTTCAGCCGATAAAGATCAGGGACAACATCTTTCAGGACCTTATCGCCGCACCGAACCTGTTATCCAAACTTCCTGCAAGCTCACCATTACACAATCGTTGGATACCCGCACAGTTGCTGCAAAATAACAGTTCTCCCTATTGGATCAACCCAGAGAGTTCCGTTTCGAAATTCAATTTCACCCTGTTTTATCCTGACAACCAACAGACCGACACACTTGAAAAAGACCTGCTCGAACAGTGCGAAATCGAACTCGGTAAACACTTTCGTATCGACAAAGAAAAATCGTCGTTCTCCCTAGCGGTCAACAAATTCAATTGCTTCATGTTGATTATCCATATCCATCTGACCGCGACAACCTCCATTTGCCAATTCCATTACGACAAGGTGCCGGCTGCAGTGCGGCATGTAATCGAACCGCAAAGCAATAATATTTGGAGCAACGCTGTTATAGAGGCATCCAGGCAAGCCGTGCTGGAATTCCTGTCCTTGGCTTACAACAAAAAAGTAATCCTGAATGATATTACTATCGGGCACAATTCCCTGCATATCGTTTCCGCCTTCAACGGTCTCGACTTGCCCGAAAACGAACTCAAAAACGTCTGCCTGAAAATCCACGCCGCCGAAGAACGGAATAACCTGAAATTCGACCTAGCCCTGCAAAAAATAAATCCCAAAACGCTTGCCCACTTCGGCTGGAGCTACTCAACCATTTGCAATTTGGACAAACCCACTGTTCTGGCTTGCCTGCCAGTGGTTTACTATCAACAACAAAACTGGCACCTGACCAAATTTCTTCGGGGCTACATACTGGAAACCATGCTGGACATCTCACAAAATGACAACGACTTGTCACTGCAAAAGAAAAGCATGGGGTTCGACAAACTGGTTGTCGCCTTCAAGCTTTTCCTGGTGGATTACGCCGACTTCAAATCCACGCTCAAACCTTTCCAGTGGGAGATAGCCTTCCATATTGAAGATTACTGGCAACTCAATGAATCCTATGCAATTATTCAGGACACTTTCGCCACGGTTCGCGAATACATAGGACGAAAATTTACTTACAAATCAAACAAGATACAAAGACGCCAGAATCTATCCTTACTTGTTATCGCCCTGATTCAATTCATTGGCATTATCAGTGTACTTGAATCCTACCTAAACCTCCTGCATATTGATGAAACCACATATCAGGAATTTCCATTTGTGCAATGGGCGGCTGACGACTTCGTGAGACTTACCATCCCGATCTGGCTCCTGCTGGCTTCTGGGGCTATATTGGTATATGTTTACAATGAACTCCTGTTAAGCGGATTGGCGCACAAAATAAGACAATTCTTAGGAAAAGAATAATTCTATGCCCACCCTGCCCCAAGGATATACACTCGTTGACAAGGAACCGATCCTTAACACTATAGCTGATACAGAAATAAGACCCAGTGCCATTCACCGCAATGGGCTGTTTACGCTGAAAAAAATTAATAAAGGGGAGGTACTGGCCCTTCTTGACGGCCAACACATCCCCTGGAAAATCTATTCAGATTTCAATCTCGACACTGAATGGAACGCCATTTCAGAAGACATGCTCCTCGTCAGATTTGTAAAAACAAAATATTTCTTCATAAACCATAGCCGAACACCGAACCTCAAAATACAAAGAAACCCGATAGGCATTATCGCTCTCCGGGACCTTGAAATAAATACTGAACTAACGCTGGACTACCGGGACGAACCGTTGCCTGAAAAATATATAAATGGTCACGGTAAGACTTATCTTTAACTGCGCGATGGCAATTGCCATGAACCGCACCAGAGAGTAACCAACATTGGTCCGAAAGAATTACAGAAAAAACAGTTAACAAACCCACTAATTTTTTTCATTAGTTCACGAAGAGAATAATCTGACAACCATATGACATGGAGGCGTTTCAAATGAGTGACGACGTAAAAGTATACGCCCTTTCAACCTGCATCCATTGCAGAAATGCAAAAAAATACCTCGACGAGTGCGGAGTCAAATATCAATGCGTTCACGTGGATGAACTCTCCGGGGACGAACGCAAACAAACCGTTCAGGAAATCAAGAAACTCAATCCGGCAGTGTCCTTTCCGACCATCGTCATCAAAAACAAGGTCGTGGTCGGATACCACAAAGATGAGATAGACAAAGCCCTTAAGGGGGAATGACCGTGGAAACAAAACAACTTTTCACCCATCTCAAAAAGATACAAGAGCCCAAAGGCTACCATTTCAACAAGGACATGGATATGACCATGCCCCTTCTGGAAAGCCTGCTCACCAACAAGGAAAGAATGGGGTACATGGCCTGCCCGTGCCGCCTCGCCAACGGAAGTTTCGAGGACGACAGAGACATCATCTGCCCCTGCGTATACCGAGAGGAGGACTTGAAGGAATACGGTGCCTGTTTCTGCGCCCTCTATGTCACCAAGGATGTGAATCGGCGTGCAAATATGACCCACCTGAGCCGGTAATCGGCGTCGAAATTTGACCCACCCCGGCAAGCCCCTCAAGGTCACGAGAAAATCGTGACGGGAGGGCCAGCGAGGAGATGCTGACGGTGGAAACAATTCGAAAGATTAAGGTGGCCCATGACCGGCATGAGACGCCGATCAGGCAGATATCCAAGAATTTAAACATGAGCCGGAATACGGTCCGCAAGGTGTTGCGCTCGGAGGAGACGCGCTTCGAGTACAAACGAGCGATCCAGCCCATGCCCAAACTTGGTGAATTCACGACCTGACTGGAAAGCGAGTTGGAGCGGGATGTCGGGCTTCCACGCAAACATCGACGCACGATCAAGGTCTTGTTTGAGCAGCTTCAGGGGCAAGGTTACGAGGGAGGCTATGATGCTGTCCGGCGTCATGTCTCCCGCTGGCGCGAAGCCGAAGGGCACAGGGTGTCGCAAGCCTTTGTCCCGCTGACTTTCGCCTCTGGAGAGGCCTACCAGTTCGACTGGAGCCACGAGCAACTCGAAATTGACGGCATGCCAATGACGGTCAAGACCGCGCACATGCGATTGTGCCATAGCCGGATGGTCTTCTGCTTCGGTTACCCTCGGGAGACCCAGGAGATGGTATTCGACGCCCATCAGCGCGGCTTTGCCTTTTTCGGCGGATCTTGTGGCCGAGGTATTTACGACAACATGAAGACCGCAGTGAACAAAGTTCTACGCGGCAAGCAACGCGAACTCAATTCCCGCTTCGAGCAGATGTGCACTCATTACCTGGTGGACCCCACGCTGTGTACGCCTGCTGCTGGCTGGGAAAAAGGGCAGGTGGAAAATCAAGTCCATCTGGTACGTACTCGTTTTTTATCCGGCAGATGGCGTTTCGGGAGCCTTGAGGAGTACAACGCCTGGCTGCTGGAGCGAGCTATTGGTTGGGCCAAGACTCAGGCTCATCCGGAGATTACGGACAAGACGATCTGGGAGGTCTTCCTGCAGGAGCGTGAAAACCTAATCAAGCCCGCAGCCCCTTTCGATGGCTACCGTATTCAGGAATGCCGGGTTTCCTCCACATGTCTGGTGCGGTTTGATCACAACCGGTACAGCGTACCCTGCGAGGCGGCTGGACAGGCGGCGCAGATCAAGGCGTACGCCGACCACATCTCGGTGATTCGCGATGGCCGGGTGCTGGCCGTACATGCCCGCCGATTCGGCAGAGAAAAGACTGTCTATGACCCGTGGCACTACGTGCCTGTCCTGGAGCGTAAGCCCGGAGCGCTCCGCAACGGCGCTCCCTTCCAGGACTGGAGGCTTCCTGCGCCGATGGAGCAAATCCGTCTGTCCCTGCGGCGGCATAAGGACTGGGACCGACAGTTTGCGGGTATCCTGACAGCGGTGCCCAGCCATGGACTCCAGGCAGTAACCGACGCCTGCCAGGCGGCCCTGGACCAGAACACGGTGAGTCGGGACGTGGTCCTTAACATCTTGAACCGCTCCCGTGATCAAAGGCCAACCCAAGAGGTTTGCGTCCCCGATCACCTCAGGATCAAATGCGAGCCTGTGGCCGACTGCGGACGTTATGACCAGCTATTGGAGGCGAGCCATGCTTCGCAATGACATCTTGGCTTTGCTCAAAGAGCTCAAGCTGCATGGCCTGCGCGGAGCTTACGACGAGATGCTTGAGCACGGTCGTCGATCCGGGGCCACTCTGGAACGGTTTCTGTTAGATCTGCTCAAGGCGGAACAGGCCGAGCGCCGCGTACGCAGCATCCGATACCGCCTGGGGATCGCCAGATTTCCCGTGAGCAAAGATCTGGACGGTTTCGACTTCCAGGACTCGCACGTCGGTGAGGCCAGGATCAGGGATCTATACCAGGGCGGCTTCATGGAGAGCTGGATCAATGTGGTCTTTGTAGGCGGCACGGGCACCGGAAAAACGCATTTAAGCATCGCCATCGGCTCCAATGCCGTGCGCAACGGCGCCCGAGTGCGCTTTTTCAATCTGGTGGACCTCGTCAACCAGCTCGAGCAGGAAAAGGCGGACGGCAAGGCCGGACGGCTGGCCGAGACTTTGGCGCGCTTCGACTTGGTCATCCTGGACGAACTCGGCTACCTGCCGTTTTCCAGGTCAGGAGGCCAGCTGCTCTTTCACCTGCTCTCAAAGCTCTACGAGAGGACCTCGGTGCTGATCACCACGAACCTGAGCTTCGGGGAGTGGTCACAGGTCTTTGGAGACGCCAAGATGACCACGGCCCTGTTGGACCGCGTCACACATCACTGCGAGATCATCGAAACAGGCAATGAAAGCTGGAGGCTGAAACAAGGCAGGGGACAGCACCAAGGGCAGGACGCATAAGCGTCGGCGGCAGGGTCGGGAATTCCGGTCGCCCTCCGGGCTCCCTCCATTCCCGACCCTGCCGCCGCCCCCGGAAAAGCCTCCCCCCCAACACCCGAAAACCACGTTCGGGGTGGGTCAAATTTCGACGCCGATGATGGGTCAACTTTCAACGCCGATTGACACCAAGGAGTACAACGAGGGAACTATCAAAAAACAGGTTGTCCCCGAACGCCGTCCCCCCGGAAAAAATCCTTTTCTAAAAGAAATTGTCACGAAATATTCTAGCTAACAAATAGAGCCGTGCACCGACAAAAAAATACCATGTCGGCACTCCACGGCTTAATCTGGTAACAGTACCAGTAAATGTGAAGCTCAAAGGAGGCCGACATGGCGAGTATCAAGATATCATCAGCTTATCGGTTTGTGGAAGCATTTGTTGATCAGCGCATTTTCGTTGGCGTTGATGTTCACAAAAAGACATTCAGTGTTGCACTCTTACGACCAGACGGAATGATCAAAGATTGGTCTAGTCCCGCCGACGTGGCATCACTTACACAAATCCTTTCCTCACTCCCTGTTAACATCGGTGCAGTTTGTTACGAAGCTGGCCCGACAGGTTTTGGCCTTGCTCGAAGCCTCAAGGCTGCAGGTATTCGTGTGATTGTTGCCGCGCCCAGCCGAATACCACGCCCAGTAACCGCAACCAACAAGACAGACAGCCTCGATTGCCGAAAGTTGGCTGAACTTGCCGCAGCAGGACTGATCCGCCCAATTGCCATTCCTAGTGAAAGAGAAGAAGCTTTTCGGTCACTCCAACGTCGAAGACATCAACTCACCGACTCATTGCGTAAAGTAAAGCAGAGAATTCGCGCTTTGCTGTTATCTCTGAGCATTGCCGAACCCGTTGGGATCGACCATTGGAGCAAAATCGCTATTGCAGCTCTGGCTATACTGCCACTACCACCCGGAGCTGACGACACCCGAAATAGCTTACTCGAAGAATTGCATTATCTCATTTCCGCACAGCGTCAGGTTGATCTTCGATTACGAGTCATTTCCCAGGAACAAGACGAGGCAAGACGCATTGCCACCATGAGGTCCGTTCCTGGAGTGGGTGAAGTCGTGGCAACCACCTTTGCGGCCGAGATATTCCGACCTGAACGATTCAACAATAGCAAGGAGGTTACGGCTTACTTGGGCCTTGCGCCTGTTGTGCGGCAAAGCGGATTGAGCAAAGGGAAAGGCCGCTTGCGCCCAGTTGGGCAACGGCGATTACGAAGTTTGCTCATTGAGGCGGCATGGATTTGGAAACAGAGAGACGAATGGGCGAGAGAATTTTACAACCGAATTTACAGCAAAAGCGGAGTTGCTCAAAAGGCGATAGCTGCTTTGGCTCGTAAACTGGCCGCGTTACTCTGGAAGCTTAGCTTACCTGTGGCGCAGTCGTAAACGGATCGCGAGCGGCCTTTGGTAGCCTAGACTACGAACAAAAAATGGCGATCCTAAATTGTTAATGTACCGAATCGGTACTTGGTGCCATAGAGCACGAATAAGAAAAGGAATACATTACTATTATGCTATAAGGCGAGGGTGGAGCCTAGCCTAATTACAGAAGGAATGAAGAGAAAAGGAAGTTCTTGACATGGTGCCGCATAAGAAAAGCCCTGCCGTACCGGCAGGGCTTTTTTTGCATGCCTTGGTTCCAAACCTAGATCACATCCCGCAGGATGCGCACCAGACGGCCTTGGACGCCGCCGACAATCTCGGATTGCTTGACATTGCGGCCGCCCGCGTAAACCACGAGGCTCACGGTCTCCCGCTTGCGGAAACCCCGGAAGTTGTTCTTCTTGCGCTTGATCTTCTCGTCCTTGCCAAAAACGATGGTGGTACCGTCGGTCTCCTCGCGCGGAGCCACTGTGCCCAGAGAAATATCGGTCGCGATAATATAGGTATCGTCTGTAACGTAACTGCCAATAATATAGCCAAGCGTGGCCCCGACGATAATGCCCGCACCACCCTTGGCCACGGCGTCCATCCCCTGCCCTTCGCGGGTCGAGTCATACGCTCCGGCAACACCGCCCAATGCGCCCCCGGCAAAGCGGAATTTCTCGCTCATATCCTGCTGCACCTGTCCAGAATAATTGACGTTAACGTCCAAGAGGATGCCAAAGTCGTTACTGGTGACAGGCTCATAGCCCAGACTGCGATAAGCGTCTTCCAACTGCTTCTGGAATCCGTACAGATCGAACGAAGGATCGCCCGAGGTATTGCGGATGCGCAGCTTGATCTTGTTGTTGACGAAGAGACTGGAGTCCACAATGAACTGGTTGCTCATGGCCGAACCGTACATGAGTCCATCCTCGCCCTTGACCATGCCCATACGACTTTTGGAGGCCACACAGCCTGAGAACAGGACGAGCGAAGCCAGGAAACCGATAGTGAGAATAATGATATTGCGTTGCATCAGTGACCCTTTCTAAAGGCTACGTTGTTGTCATTCAGGAACTTGAAGACCTCGGAATAATGGATGCTGAAATTCAGCCCTTCGGAAATCGATTTGTCCGCGCCCCAATCATTAACCCCTATAACGAAACGGCCCAGGAAGAGCGGCCCGCCGGAGTTACCGTGGTTGATGGGACAATCCGTCTGAATGAAAAGCACTGGTTTTTCCCTGAACACCCATGACGGAACGGGCCTTTCTGACGCTGCTGATGATGCCGCGTGTCAGCGAGAATTCGATACCCTCGGGATGACCGATGGCCTCCACGTCCGTACCCAGACTAACGTCCTTTCGATCATAGAAAATCACGGGTGCTCCCCGGTCCTGCACCTTGACCAGAGCCAGATCGAGACGAACGTCCTTGGCGACAACCTTGCCGAAGGTCTCGGTCTTGTCCCACTTTTTCAATTCCACGAACTTCTGTTCCCCGACCACGTGGTAATTTGTCAAAACCAGATCGCTGGTAACATAAAATCCCGTCCCCAACCCATTTGATTTCTTAACCAGGACCACGCTCTCAAACCGTTTGTCCTCATGCTTGTCAAAGCCGTAGTCTTCTTTCTTTATGTTGGCCACGGCCACATTACGATTTTTGATCACGTCCTGACGGATGGCGGCCATGGACGTGAAAGACCGCGACTTGCCCTTGTGGGCGGTGTAGTGAGCGAGCAACTCGGAGAGTTTTATCTTGACCGGCTGGGACTCGAACTGGTCCACGTCCCTTTTCGGTAACGTTGGTCTGCTTGATGGTGTCGAGATTGGGATCCGAGTCTGCCAAATTGTAAGCGACAGTGAAGAATTCCTTGGAATGAATATCAAAAAAATCGGAATAATAGAGCTTCTTACGCTTGTCGATGATGTAATATTGCACAGACCCCGTCTTGACGGACTCCATTTCCACGCGCTGGTAGGGATAGGATTCGTACACCGGCTCCTTGATATACCGGGGAGTCGTGCGCAATTTCTCCTTGAGTTTGTCCAGCTTCCCCTTGGCCTTGTCCACATCACCAACCTTCCACACGTCGGTAAAGAGGAAATCCTTCAGGGAATACCCATCCCCTGAGTACCCTCCTGCATCGGCGGACTTGGTCATGAACACCGTATTGGCATGTTCCAGCTCCACCTGCAGGACGTCCCACTCGGGGTTGTTCACCTCCCGGTAGCCAGCCAAGTAGGTGGACTTGACGTAATTGCTGGTGTCCACATGCCGTGTAGTCCGGGTCAGGCCGAGGTTGAAAAGAATGAGGATATCCGCCTCTCTGACCACCTTGCTGTTGAACCCCTGTTTCATCGACCCGGCCGAAGCCTCAAAGGGCAAATCCAGATCCACGGCCACGGGAAACTCAATGGCCCCCTTCTTCTTCAGGGTATCGCTGGTAACCTCCAGAAAGGCGATCTTCACGCCGGGAATGGTTATGAGATTCATTCCCGCTTCGCGTGTCTTGTCAAAAGCAGTCAGTATGGTCGATACGTCGGCTTTGGCCACAGATGGACACAAAGCCTTGAAGTAGGCAGGCCCCAGATCGTCTTTCATGTCGGCGGGAAGAACCGGACCATAGGTGGTGACCAGGTGATGCAGGCCATTCCTGTTCGCTCCTTTCACGGCAGCGTCCCAGACACTCTTCTGGCTGGTCAGGAAAGTTCCCGGCGACAACGTTGCCGGATAGGTGTCGAAAAAGCTCTTGGCCGTGGTCAGAGGATACGCGGCAAAGGCCTGAGACGCGCCCTGAAGGATTTCTGCGCGTTTGGCCTTCAAGAGAGTATTTGCCTCGTCCAGAATAGCAGGACGGTATCGGGAAAGACCGAACAGCCGAACAGCCTCCATCTTGGCAATGTCGTCTTCCAATCCCTTGACGGCCTGTTTCGCCACAGGCCAGACCGAGGGATCGGCAGCCCACTGCAACGACTCAACAGCCCGCATCCCCGACTCCAACCGACCAGAATACCTAGCGAGAACAGAATCGGCCAGGGACTTGAGCACGGCCTGAACTTCCGGGTCCTCCGACTGTTCGGAGAACCATACCTGCTCCTTGTCATACATGGCGATGGCGTCGTCGTACTTCTTCTCGACGACCAACTGCTGCATACGATCTTCAGGAGTGGGATCAAACAGGGAAAGCCCGGTTTGTTTGCCCTTGGAAGACTGACAGGCGGACAAAAAAATCAACAGACTGAGACACAACAATAAAAATGGAGCGGCTCGACGCATGCCCACCTCTTTTGATACCCGGAAAAGTTCATTAATTCAGCATACTGCAGAAACAAGCCGCCCCCACGGCAATAAAACAGCTTTTTTGATAGTCAGAATAACTATAAAAATCAATTTAAGTGAGATAAAAATTTAATTTTTCCATAAAAAAACCTCATCTTGAAGAGATAAGGCTTTCCTATTTTCATACTTATCTGGTCTGAGATTTAATCAACGCCTGATCCAGATCCCCCACGATGTCTTCGACGTCTTCCAATCCGACGGAAATCCGAATCAGATCCGGCGGCACCCCGGCCGCAAGTTGTTCTTCCGGCGTGGACTGACCATGCGTCGTCGTGGCCGGATGAATGACCAGAGTCTTGGCGTCCAGGATATTGGCCAGGTGTGAACAGAGCTGTACCGAGTCAATGAACTTTCGTCCGGCTGTCACGCCACCCTTGATCCCGAAACCAAACACCGCACCCGGCCCCATAGGGAACGTATTTTTTGCCCGGTCATGGTCTTTATGACTCGACAGTCCGGCATAGTTGACCCACTCCACGGCATAATGCGTCGCCAGGAATTCAGCCACTTTCTGGGCATTCTCGCAATGTCGGCGTGCACGAAGCGGCAATGTCTCCAGCCCCTGAATAATAAGGAAGCTATTCATGGGTGACAACGCCGCGCCGGTATCCCTGAGCAGGCCGATTCGAACCTTGGTGGTAAAAATGGGACAGGCCTTGCCGCCGCACCCGAGTTCCTCCCAGAGATTGACGCCGTTGTATGTCGGATCGGGAGTGGTCAACTCCGGGTAGCGACCACCGGCAGCCCAATTGAAATCCCCTTTCTCCACAATGGCCCCGCCCATGGCCGTACCGTGACCACCGATGATCTTCGTCAGAGAATGGATCACGATATCACAGCCAAAATCGAACGGATCAAACATCGGTGGAGGAGCAACAGTGGAATCGAGCATGAACGGCAACCCGTGCTTGTGGGCAACCCGGGCGATCCCCTGGAGATCATCCACATTGCAACGGGGATTGCCGATGGACTCGCTGTAAACAAGCCGCGTCCCGGCATCAATGGCCGCCTCGACGTTGGCCGGATCGGAGGAATCCACAAACCTTGCCTCGATACCGAACCGTTTCAAGGTGTGCTCGAAAAGGGTCTGGGTGCCACCATAAAGATTGGACCCGGTCACAATATTCTGCCCGGCCGACACAATGGTAGTGACAGCATAAAAGATGGCAGCCATACCGGAAGCCACGGCCACGGCTCCAGCCCCGCCATGCAGCGCGGCCAGCCGTTTTTCCAATACATCCGTGGTCGGATTCGTGAGCCGGGTATAGATATATCCGGATTCCTTGAGGGCGAACATGTCGGCGGCATGCTCCGTATCCCGGAACAGGTACGCGGTTGTCAGGTGCACGGGCACGGCCCGGGAACCGGTATCACTGTCCGGCGTATGACCGGCGTGCAGTGCCAATGTCTGTGGACCAAACAACTTCTCATCCATGGTCTATCTCCTGTGTTTCACAACTGCCGTGACCACCATGCGAAAAAGGCGGACAATTGGCAACTCTCCGACCCTGGGCGTCTGTCCACACGAACAATGAACCAACGCCCGGCAGGCAAATAAAACTAGTTTTCCAGCCCTTCCTGCCGCACCCAGGCCGCGAAGGCCTCTTGAGCCCGAATGCCGTATGCTTCCTTGCGCAACTTCTTCTTCATCTTCTTCTCAAGACCGGGCATGAGACCAAAATTGACGTTCGACGGTTGGAACGCCTTGTCCGGCCGGGTGGACAAATGGCCCAGAAGTGCGCCCAGAGACGTTTCCACCGGTGGCTTGGACACACTCCCGCCGGTCAGTTGTTTCGCCAGCGACAGCCCCAGCCAGAGGCCACACGCAGCGGATTCGAGATACCCTTCCACGCCCGTGATCTGTCCAGCCAGGTAATATCCGGGCCGCCCCTTGATTTGCAGGCTGTCATCAAGCACTTCGGGCGCATTGACGTAGGTATTGCGATGGATAGAGCCCAAACGCAGGAACTCCGCATTTTCCAGGCCGGGAATCATGCGAAAAACCCGCTGCTGATCCGGGTACTTGAGCTTCGTCTGAAAGCCCACCAGATTGAAAGCGGTCTTGTCTCTATTTTCGGCTCGAAGCTGAACAATGGCAAAAGGCCGTTCTCCGGTCTTGGGATCGACGAAACCAACCGGCTTGAGCGGCCCGAAGGCCAGGGTCATTTCCCCGCGCTCGGCCATGGCTTCCACCGGCAGGCATGCCTCGAAATGGATTTCCTTCTCGAAATCACGCGGCTTGACCTTTTCTCCTGCCAACAACGCGGCCACAAACGCCTTGTATTGGGCCTCGTCCATAGGGCAGTTGAGATAGTCATCATCTTCAGGCTTCCAGCGGGAACCCCAGAAAGCCTTGCTGAAATCAACGGAATCGCGGGACACGATAGGCGCAATGGCGTCATAGAAATAGAGCCGTTCATCCCCCACAGCCCGAACCAGACTTTCGGTGAGTTCCGGACTGGCCAACGGTCCGGCGGCAATGACAACGCCGTCAGCACCCTTGAGTTCTTCGGCGTCCAACGACTTGATTTCCTTTCGAATCACCGTGATATTCTCATGGTTCTCGATCTTGCCGGTGATGTATTCGGAAAAGAGCGACCGATCCACGGCCAGAGCACCGCCAGCCGGAACCCGAGTGGCATCCGCCGCTTCCATGACCAAACTACCCAAGGCCTGCATTTCTTCCTTGAGCAATCCGATGGCCGCGCTCGGTCCGATGGCTCGAAAGGAGTTGGAACACACCAGTTCGGCCAGACCATCCTCGAAATGGGCCTCGGAACGCTTATGCGGCTTCATCTCGAACAATTCGACGGAGACCCCCGCCTCGGCCAATTGCCAGGCACAGTCACATCCGGCCAGTCCGCCGCCCACAACAATTACCTTTGCCATTTCATATCCCCGATATCGTTTACGTTCGCCACAATATGCCGTATACGGACAAAAACGGTGAATCTGTGGAAAATCATTGATGAGCAACACCCTTCTCGACATACGCAAGCTCTCGACCTGCTTCTCGTCCCCGCAAGGCATAGCCAAGGCGGTGGATACCGTCAGCCTATCCTTTATGCAAGGAGAAACGCTGGCTATCGTCGGCGAGTCAGGTTGCGGGAAGACCGTTCTCGCCCTGTCCATCCTGGGGCTCGTCCCGGACCCGCCCGGCCGCATCACCGAGGGCAACGTATTCTACCGGGGCGACGATCTTCTGGACATGCCGGAAAGTGAACTGCGTAAAATCCGGGGCAACGCCATTTCCATGATTTTCCAGGAACCCATGACCGCACTCAATCCTGTTTTCCGCATCAACGATCAGATCGCCGAACCTCTTGTCCTGCATCAAAATCTCACAAAAATCGAAGCCCTGGAAAAGGCGGTGGACTCACTGGCTCTGGTGGGCATCCCCAATCCCGCAAAAATAGCCCAAGCCTACCCGCATGAACTGTCCGGCGGCATGCGCCAACGGGTGATGATCGCCATGGCACTGGCCTGCAACCCGGACCTGCTTATCGCGGACGAACCCACCACGGCTCTGGACGTCACCATCCAGGCCCAGATCATAGACCTCATGAATGACTTGAAGCAACGCATGAACGGCTCGCTCATGCTGATCACCCACGATCTCGGTGTCGTTGCCCGCATGGCGCAGAGGGTAGCGGTCATGTATTCCGGCAAGATAGTGGAACTTTCCGACGTAGCCTCGCTCTACAAAGAACCGTTGCATCCCTATACGCAAGGACTTCTGGCTTCTGTCCCTACCTTGGGCGACAAGAAGGACCTGCACCCCATTCCCGGTATTGTGCCCTCCATCTTCGATCTGCCGGAGGGATGCCGCTTCCACCCTCGCTGCCCCAAGGCATTTGCCAAATGTTCACTCATTCTGCCCCCGCTCGTGGAGACCGCCTCTGGTCGTCATGTCCGCTGCTGGCTCTATGACAAATAGGAGGGCCGACTCATTCACCAACTCCTCGAACTCCTGAACGTCAGTAAACATTTCAAGGTCAACAGCGGCATGCTGGGCCTGAAATCGGACTCGGTGCGCGCCGTGGATGGCGTCACACTGGACGTAGTAAAAGGCGAAACCCTCGGCCTTGTCGGCGAATCCGGCTGCGGCAAATCCACCCTTGCGCGATGCATCATGGGCCTGGATAGCATCACCACGGGCAAAATTCTCTTTCAGAACCGCTCCATCGCCACCTGGGAAGGGAAAGCCCTGCATCGACGCATGCAGATGATCTTCCAGGACCCATACTCTTCCCTCAATCCACGCCAAAAGATTGGTTCCATCATCCGGGAAGGATTGGATATCCACAAAATCGGCACCCCGGCAGAACGCAAAGAAAAAGTTAATGAACTCCTTGGCCTGGTTGGCCTCAGGCCGGAACACGGATCACGGTATCCCCACGAGTTCTCCGGCGGACAGCGGCAACGGGTGGCTGTGGCCCGCACCCTGGCTCTGGACCCCCAACTCATTGTCTGCGACGAGCCGGTATCCGCCCTGGACGTCTCGGTCCAGGCTCAAGTCCTGAGCCTGCTCAAGGACCTGCAAGCCCGATTCGATCTGACCTACATCTTCATTTCCCACGATCTGGCCGTAGTCAGCCACATTTCCGACCGCGTGGCCGTCATGTACCTTGGCCGCATAATGGAACTATCCTCAAGCGAAGCCCTGTTCGCCACGCCCAGACATCCGTATACCGAAGCCCTGCTGTCCGCCGTGCTGAAACCCGACCCCAACGATCAAACCGAACGCATCGCCCTTACCGGCGACTTGCCCAGTCCCATGAACCCGCCCACCGGTTGCCCCTTCCATCCACGCTGCCCCAAGGCATTCGATAAATGCCCCAATGCCCGCCCGGAACTCAAGGAAATCAGCCCCGGCGTCCGCGTGGCCTGCTGGCTCTATTGAATGACCGAGAGCAAAAAACAATCCAAATCTAAAATATTTTAAAGCAATGTTTTCAATATATTATATATTTTAATTAAAGTGAAACTTTAAGAAATGGAGATGTATGATGCTGTCCCGTGATGAAGCCCTCGCTCTGCTCAAATCAAAGAATACGGAAACCAATCTCATCAACCATGCCCTTGAATCCGAGGCTGTCATGCGCGGCCTGGCCAAACGATTGGACCGGGACGAAGAACTCTGGGGAGTGACCGGACTCCTCCATGATCTGGATTACGCAACAACCAAGGAAGCTACGGAACGCCACGGCCTGGACACGGCAGGTCTTCTTGAGGGCAAACTACCCGAAGAAGCCCTGGACGCAATCAGGCGGCACGCCTGTGAAATGAACGGTTCGGAACAACCATCAACCGAATTTGACTTTGCCCTGCGATGCGGCGAGACCGTGACCGGTCTGGTCCATGCAGGTGCTCTGGTCCGTCCCACCAAGATCGAAGGAATGATGCCCAAAAGCTTAAAGAAAAAGATGAAGGACAAAGCCTTTGCCGCCAGCGTGAACCGGGATTGCATCCGCGAATGCGACAAGATAGGCTTGGATTTGGGAGAATTCCTTCAGATCGCCATTGCGTCAATTACAGAGATCGCACCGGAAGTGGGCCTGACCACGGAATAATTCGATCCGGTTGCACGAGTCTCCATTTTGTACTACCCAGAGATCTCTCGACAGGTCCTCATCTTTTCAATGGATTAAGGGAGATTTTGTGGCATCGATTGCAGCACCTTTCGCAACGGGAAATTCCCTGATTCACCGCCTCGATCCCCGCTTTCGTTTGATAGGAGCAGTAATTCTTACTGTTCCCATGGCCTTTCTGCGAAATACCGATGCATCCATGGCCGCACTGAGTGCCGGAATACTGCTTCTTTTCCTGGCCTGGCTGCCCCTTAGCAAGATTGTTGAACGCCTGGCCGTGGTCAACGTATTCATCCTGTTCCTGTGGCTATTTATCCCCTTCTCGCTCCGTGGCACACCAATATTCGCCTTGGGGCCGCTCCAGGCAACGCAGGAAGGACTCAATCTTACCCTGCTTATCACTATCAAATCCAACGCCATAGTTCTCACCCTTATCGCGCTCCTGGGCACCATTGCCGTGCAGGATCTCGGGCCTGCCATGCAACGCCTCAAGGTTCCGGGGAAACTGTGTCACATTCTCCTCTTTGCCTACCGCTATATTTTCGTTATCCATCAGGAATACCTCACCATGCGGCAGGCCATGCGTGCCAGAGGGTTCAAGCCGAAGACCAACAAGCACACCTACCGCTCGTATGCGTGGCTCATAGGCATGCTTCTGGTAAAAAGCTGGGACCGCGCCGAACGGGTGTATGACGCCATGCGCTGTCGGGGATTCCGAAACCGGCTCTACTCCCTGACCGAATTCACCGCTTCTCCAAAAGACTACGCATTCATGGCGGGATGCCTGCTGCTGAGCACAGGCATTCTCTGCCTTGAATTCTGAGGTTGTCATGACTCACGCCATCATTGAACTCAAGGACATTACCTACGCCTTCCCCGACAGGGACAATGCTCTGGAAAACCTGAACTTCCACCTGCATCACGGCGAAAGACTCGGCCTGTTCGGTCCCAATGGAGCGGGCAAGAGCACCATGCTTCATATCCTGATGGGGCTCATCAAACCAAATCAGGGAGAAGTCGTCCTTTTTGGCAAGACCATGGAAGACGGCAAGGATTTCGACGAAGCTCGGCTCAAGATCGGCTTTCTCTTTCAGCACTCCGACGACCAGCTTTTCTCGCCCACCGTGCTCGACGATGTAGCGTTCGGCCCCCTTAACCAGGGGCTCAAACCGGATGCGGCACGACAGAAGGCGGCTGAAGCACTAAATACCGTGGGCTTGGGCGGATTCGAGGACCGTGTCCCCTACCGGCTCTCGGGGGGTGAAAAAAAATTGGTGGCCCTGGCTACCATTCTTGCCATGGACCCGGAAGTCCTCGTTCTGGACGAGCCGACCTCCGGCCTATCCCCTGAAGCCAAGGACCGCTTGGTGAATATTCTGCATAACCTGGAAATTGCGCGCCTTGTGGTTTCCCACGACCCGGACTTTCTGGCAGCCACCACCGACCGCCTCCTGACCATGCGCCACGGCAGTATCCGCCCCGGCGAACTCAAGCCACACACACATACGCATGTGCACGAGGAAGGGGATATCCCCCATCAGCATTGATGCGGCCTACCGCCGGGTGGCGATAAATACCTTGAGAATCTTTTCCAGAAGCTGCTGAGAACTGAACGGCTTGACAATGTAATTGGATACGCCAAGCTTCACGGCATTCATGACGTTTGCATGAAAGGCTTCTGCCGTCACCATTATAAACGGTATATTTTTGTGCCGCTCACTTTGCCGGACGAGCTTGAGAAGTTCCTCTCCACTCATATTCGGCATCTTGTGATCGGACAAAATGAGATCGAAATCCTGCTTTTGCAGTTTGTCCCAGGCCTTTTCCCCGTCATCGGCCTTGGTGATGTTCTGAAGTCCGATCTCCTTGAGCGTCGTGGTAATGATACGCCGCATGGTATCGGAGTCATCCACCACGAGAATACTCATATTCATATCAAGAAATTCTTCAAACTTCTTGGAAATGGTCCCTATCGTTTCCGCCATCAGCCCTCCAACAAAACCACACAGATATTCGAAGGCACCCTACCTCAAGACAAGTACGGCGGCAATGGTCATAAAAAAACGCCAATCTTATTGAAAAAATAACAATCAACCCTTGGCATTGTAAAAATACGACCTATTTTATTTCGATGCCCCCACCTTACCGGTCGCCTGAAGCACTCAGGCAAGACAGGACAGACAACTTGAAAACAATAGACATGTCACGGACTCCCTACCGTATCATCTGGAATCTCGCTTGGCCCCAGATTCTCATGATGCTCTTCCACTTCCTCATCGGCATGGCCGATGTATGGGTTGCGGGATATATCGACCGCGAAGTTCAGGCATCGCTTGGGATTATATCGCAATCACTCTTCCTCCTGCTCGTCGTGGCCATGGCCGTGGCCAACGGCGCCGTAGCCGCCATCAGCCAATCCACAGGGGCAGGACTTCACACTCGTGTCAAACGGTATGTGGGACTTTGCATCATCCTGGCCGGTATTATGGGCGGCACCTTCCTCATCTTGGGTCTGCCGCTGAAAAACCTTCTCATTGACGCTCTTCAGGTGCCGGACAAAATGCAACCGATCACGGAATATTTCCTCTCGGTATATTTGTACGTGCTGCCTCCATACTATCTTCTCATCATTACCAATGCCATCTTCCGCGCCCGCAAACAGGTCATGTACCCCCTGTACTCCATGATACTGGTCACGACCCTCAACGCCGTGCTCGACATCGGCCTGGGGCTGGGATGGTGGGGATTCCCCAATATCGGATTCAAAGGATTGGCTTGGGCCACATTCGGTTCCGTGACGGTCGGGGCGCTCTTCAACCTCACCATTCTGATCAGACGCAAGCTCCTCACCCGCGAGAGCTTTGCTCCCTGGCGCTGGATCAAAGTGGCCATGCCCTATCTCTTCAAGGTAGCCTGGCCCTCCGGGCTCATGCAAATTGTCTGGCAATCCGGCTACCTGGTTCTTTACGCCATCACAGCCAGCCTCCCGTGGAACCCCATCAACGCACTGGCAGGCATGGCGATCGGCCTACGCATCGAAGCACTCCTTTTCCTGCCCGCCTTTGCCTTCAACATGACGGCCAGCATACTCATTGGACACTACCTCGGTGCCCGACACCCGAACGAGGCCAAACGATTCGGCTTCCGCATCCTGGGACTCGGGTTGATATCCATCACACTCTTTTCCATCGTTGTCTGGCAATTCATCCCTCCCTGGGTGGACCTGCTGACCAGGGATGCTGCCGTGGCGGTCGAAGCCGTGCGGTATCTCAAATGGAATGTACTCGCCGTTCCGTTCACCCTGACCAGCATGATCCTGGCCGGAGTATTCAACGGTGCGGGAGCAACCCTCTACAACATGTTCATCATGGGCACGGCCACATGGTTCATCCGACTTCCCCTGGCCTACGGCCTGGGACACCTCGGCATGAAAAGCGCCGAAGGCATCTGGATCGCCATGTTCTGCTCCCAGATCGTCCAATCCCTCGCCCTGCTCTATTTCTTCGTCTTTAAAAACTGGCAACGTTTCGCTATGATCAAAACCCGCAATGGTCCCAAGGAATCCGCATGACGCTTGAATTCGAACCAATCTGCCTGAAACGGCAACAGGAATACCACACCGCTCTCAGCGGTTGTCCGCAACTCATGACCAGCGACTTCTCGTTCGCCAACATCTTTGGATGGGCCGAGCACTACGGCCTGGAATGGGCATTTCACAAAGGACTGTGTTTCATCCGGCAAACCCGGCCAGAAACCATCTACTGGGCTCCAATTGGCCCGTGGGAACGCTACGACTGGAAAAACTGCAAGGCCATGCGCGAAGGCAGGGAATTCATCCGCATCCCTGAAGCGCTGACTCGAATGTGGGCTGTCTCCTATGGCAACAAAATCATTATCGAGGAAAGTCGTGACCACTGGGACTACGTCTACTCCGTCGAAGAATTAGTCGAACTCAAGGGCAAGACATTCCACAAGAAAAAAAATCTGCTCAACCAGTTCAAGCGGAACTACAACTATCGATATGAACCAATGGGCCCCGAATGCGTGGAAGAAGTCCTGGAAATGCAGGACGAGTGGTACAAATGGTACGAGGAAAACAATCCATCCGAAGCCCTCAAGGCGGAAAACCGGGCCATCACCCGCGTGTTGCATAATATTGACCAGATCACGGGCCTTACCGGTGCAACTCTCCGCGTGGACGGCAAGGTCATCGCCTACACTGTGGCCGAACCCCTGTGCGAGGATTCCCTGGTCATCCACTTCGAGAAAGGGGACATCCGCTTCAAGGGAGTGTATCAGGCCATCAACCAGATGTTTCTGGAAAATGACGCGACTCGGTATGCCAGCGTCAACCGGGAGCAGGATTTGGGAGACCCCGGCCTGCGCAAGGCAAAACTTTCCTATAATCCCTCCTTTTTCCTTAAGAAATTCACAGCACAAATCCTTTAGACAAGTATGAATACGGCCATGAATCACAACAAAACATCTTCCATGCATAGCAATCCATGAGTCTGCTTCTTTCTTCCAATGCACCCCGCAAACGCATGGTTGTCCTCGGCCTGGACGGACTGCCCCTTTCCCTGGCCAGGGAACTGGGCAACTCTCTGCCCAACATCCATCGTCTGGCCCAAAATGCCACCACGGTTCGGGCTGAGATTCCGGAACTCTCGCCGGTCAACTGGACGTCGTTTTTCACGGGCGAAGGTCCGGAAAAACACGGCATTTTCGGTTTTTCCCGTATTGATACGCAAACCTATGAGACAAGCGTTTCCGACAGTACGCACATCAAATGTCCAACCATTTTTGACCGACTCGGCAAAGCAGGCATCGTATCCCGCGTGGTCAACCTGCCCAACACCTATCCGGCCAAGCCACTCCGAGGCATGCTCATCTCCGGTTTTGTCGCGCACGAATTGAAAAAAGCGGCCCATCCGCCCTTCCTGGCTGAACAATTGGCTCAGACCGGGTACAAATTGGAAGCGGACACCAGCCGCAAAGACCAAGATCTGGACTATCTCCTCACCGAACTCCGGCAGACCCTCGCTTCCCGTCTGAAGGGGCTGGACATGCTCTGGACGGACTTGTCCTGGGACCTGTTCGTCCACGTTTTCACGGAAACAGACCGCCTTTTCCACTTCTTCATGGACGCGGTCCTGCACCCAACGCACCCCCATCACCTCGAATGCATGCGCTTCCTGGCCGAATGGGATACAGCCATCGGCGTTTTTCTCGATCGATACGACGCCCTGCCCGAACCCAAACGGCTCATGGTGCTAGCCGATCACGGCTTCACGGAAATCAAGACCGAAGTCTGCATCAATACCTGGCTGAAACAACAGGGGCTACTCACCCTTTCCGCCCCTCCGGCCAACGGCTGGGATTCCTCTATCATCGACAGGGCCAGCATGGCCTTCGCCCTGGATCCGGGACGCATCTACCTGCACACCCCGGACCGATTCACACGCGGTCAGGTCGCCTCCACGGAAAAGCACTCCCTGATCGAAAACATCCGAACCGGACTACTGCACTTGACCTGGGACGGTGAGCGGGTCATGGAACACATCTATACGGCGGACGAACTCTATCCGGGCGCGTGCTCGGATCAATTGCCGGATCTGATCTGTCAGGCACGCCCGGGATTTGACCTCAAGGCCAAATTTGACCGCAAGGAATGCTTCGGTCTGCATGGACGCACCGGCACCCATACAGTCGATGGGGCGATTTTTTTCGATACCCACGGCTTCCACCCTGAACGCATGCGCGACATCGGCACTGCCATACTCAATTATTTCAATAGCTAAAAAAGACATTCCATGAGCATAGATTTCGAAAACGAACTCAACGACGCACAGCGCGAAGCCGTAGAGACCACCGAAGGCCCGGTCCTGGTCATTGCGGGTGCCGGATCGGGCAAAACGCGCACCATCGTCTACCGCCTGGCCCACCTGGTCGAACAAGGCGTGGACCCGGCCCAGATTCTGCTGCTCACCTTTACCCGCAAAGCGGCCCAGGAGATGCTCACCCGCGCCGAATCCATCCTCGGCCGTCCCCTGACCGGCACCAGCGGCGGTACATTTCATTCGTTCGCCTACGCCACGCTCAGGCAAAATGCCCAGGACATCGGCTTTGATTCCGGCTTCACCCTCATGGACCGCACGGACAGCGAAAATACCTGCAAGGAAGTCAAAAGCTCCCTCAAGCTGGGCAAAGGCGACCGTTCCTACCCCAAAAAGAACACCCTGCTGGACATGATCACCAAGTCCCGCAACAAGGAACTCCCCATTGAAGCCATCATGGAGCGGGAAGCGTACCACCTGAATCCCTATCTGGACGACCTCAATGAAATTGCCAGCGGATATGCACAATTCAAACGACAGCATGCCCTGGTCGACTACGACGACCTGCTCTTTCTGCTGGACCGATTACTCAGGGAAAACGAACCACTCAGAAACCAGCTCCAATCCCGTTACCGCTACATCATGGTGGATGAATATCAGGACACCAATCTGGTCCAGGCGCGTATCGTCAAACATCTGGCCGGAGACAAGGGCAATGTCATGGCCGTGGGCGACGATGCGCAATCCATCTACGCCTTCCGAGGTGCCAATGTTGCCAATATTCTAAAATTTCCTGAAATATTTCAAGGAACAAAGATCATCCGGCTGGAAAAGAACTATCGATCCGTACAGCCCATTCTCGACCTGACCAACGAGATCCTCAAGGGAGCGGCCACCAAGTTCGACAAGACTCTCTACTCCGACCTGAAGAGCGACCTTTTGCCCGAGGTAATCTACCCGCTGAGCGATCAGACCCAAGCCCGCCTCATTGTGGACCAGGTTCTCGAACTCGGCCGCAAGTATATGCTCCACGACGTGGCTGTCCTGTTCCGGGCCGGGTACCAGTCCTTTCCCCTGGAAGTAGCCCTGACCCGCGTGGGCATCGACTACCAGAAATTCGGCGGCATCCGTTTTCACGAAGCAGCCCACATCAAGGACGTGCTCGCCTACCTGCGACTGGTGCTCAACGCCCACGACCTGCTTGCCTGGCAACGCGCCATGGATCACATCAAGGGCATAGGGCCCAAGACCGTGACCAAGATTTACCAGGCCATGCATGCCCGCGACGACAAATACCTCAACAAGATGTTCAAGAAACACGAATCGTTGAAAGAGCTATTCAACGAATTGGACGTCCTCCGCACCATGCCGCCCAAACCGTCGGCCATTCTCGAACGCATCCTGGCCTTTTACCAACCCATCCTCATTGAAGCATATCCAGACGACTACCCCAAGCGTCAGGCGGGACTGGAGCAACTGAATCAGATCGCCATGGGCTATTCCGACATGGATCAATTCCTTGGAGACCTGAGCCTGGATGGTAACCCGGACGATGAAAAGCGTAAGGAAAACGCCGTAGTACTCTCAACAGTTCACTCCGCCAAAGGGCTGGAATGGAGCGCGGTCATCATCATCGATCTGGTGGAGGACCGGTTCCCCTCCCGCAAGGCCATGCAACGAGCCGAGGACCTGGAAGAGGAACGCCGCCTCATGTATGTGGCCTGTACCCGCGCCAAGAAATGCCTCAAACTTTTCGTGCCCAGTTCGGTCTACAACCGGGGCAGCGGCATGTCCGACCCCACCCTGCCCAGCCCCTTTGTGCTGGAACTGCCCTCCGAGGTCTATGATCGACACAATGAATCATACGGTGGCGGACTGAGCAGGTCGGAGCCGAGACGAAACAGGAGCCTGCGGCAAGAATCACCGGAATCCGACAGCAAGCAGCCTACCACGCCGAAAACGGACCCGTCCAAACTCGGCTTCTGCAAACACAAGATTTTCGGTAAGGGAAAGATAATAGCCCAACCTGAACCCAACAAATTCAAGGTGAATTTCCCCGGCTTCGGCATCAAAACCATCATCGGGGACTATCTCGAAATCCTCTAACCCCTCTGGCAGCCATGAAAAGTGAAGAGCATTTCCTCGAACTGATCGATACCTATTTCCCTCGCGACCACGCCTTCCTGAAACTCGGACGCGGCGACGATTGTGCCGTATTCGCAGGTGGCAAGGACTACTGCGTTTCCTCGGACCTCTTTCTGGAAGACACGCACTTTCGCCGCGACTACTTCTCCGCCGCAGACATCGGCTACAAAGCCCTGGCCGTGAACATCAGTGATATCGCAGGGATGGGCGCCAAACCTGTGGCCTTCACCTTGGACCTCATGGCTCCCGCCGACCTGGACGACGACTTCTGGAACGATTTTTTCAAGTCCATGGCCATGCTGGCGCGACAGAACGACATGGTCCTGGCCGGAGGCGACCTGAGCCGGGCCGACAAACTCGGCATCTCCATCACCGCGTTCGGTGTGGCCGGAGGCTCAGGCACCTTTCTGACCCGTGGCAACGCTTCGCCAGGGGACATCCTGTTCACCGTAGGCGAACTCGGCCTGGCCCGGGCCGGATTCCTGACCCTGGAAGCCCTGAAGGACAAGGCACTCGAAGCATTTCCGGCTGCGGTCAAAGCCCACCTTCGCCCCAAGCCCAAGGTTCTTGTAGGCACCCTGCTCAACGCCGCCGGAGCCAAGGGACTCATGGACGTCTCCGACGGCCTGGCCCGTGACCTGCCGCGCTTTCTCGGCCCAAACCTCGGGGCGGAAATCACCCTGCCCGCCGAATCCCTCAACGGCAACGTCCTGGCCTTTGCCCTGGGAGTAGGCGTAGACCCCGTGGAAGAAGCGATGCTAGGCGGCGAAGACTATGCATTGCTTGGAATCGCCACACCGGATACGATGGACAAAGTTGGCTCCGTGCCCGGTCTTACCGTTATTGGTACGGTCACCGAAAAACCTGGTCTGATAGTCAACGGCTCTCTTTTCACTGCCACGGGATTTGATCATTTCGACAAATAAATCGGAGGCATTATGGACAAGAAAATCGTCATCATAGGCCACATTCGTTCTTCCATAATGGACAGGGCGACGGCTCCCAAAATGGAAGACGAGCCCGGCGCGGTCCGGGCACGCATCGAAATCGACCCAGCCTATGCCGATGGCCTGGACTCCATGCAGCCCGGCGCGCAACTCGATCTACTCACCTGGTTCCACAAATCCTCACGGGACGTGCTCAAAGTCCATCCACGCGGCAAGGAAAGTTCTCCCTTACGCGGCGTCTTCACCACCCGATCCCCGAACCGGCCCAACCCCATCGGCCTGCATCAGGTTACCCTGGTCGAATTCGAGACACCCACGACGCTCGTGGTGGAGCCTCTTGAGGCCATTGACGGCACTCCGGTCATCGACATCAAGCCCCAAAAGAGACCCCGCAAGGATTGATGGACCATTTTGAAGCCGTTGAAACTCATGGCGACAACCATGTCGCAGGCTGGGTAAGCACCACCGACTCTGTAAAGTTGTGGGTCAATGTGCACGGCCAGGGCCGTCCCGTGTTTCTCATCCACGGCTGGACCATGAGTTTCCGGTTCTGGCAGCGACAGCTCTGCCTGGCAGACCGACTCCAGATCATCACCCTCGACCTGCGCGGACACGGCCAATCACAATCCATCCTGCGCGGGCACACGGTTCCCCGCTACGCCCGCGACGTGCACGACGTGCTGTGCGCCCTGAACCTCACAGAGGCCATGCTCGTCAGCTGGTCCATGGGAGGAACCGTGGTCATGGATTACTGGCGCCAGTTCGGCAAGGATCGACTGTCCGCCCTCGGTCTGGTAGAAACCGGCCCTACCCCATGGCCGGGGAACCGTGGAATACTCATCGGTATCAGGGGGGGTAATGAAAACGTCCTGCAAGCCGACCTTGTGCAAATGAAGGAGCACCGCACCAAATTCGGCACGGATTTCGTGAACTCCATGTTCCTGTCGGGTCAAGCTCCATCCCACGCCCTGCAATGGATGCTGGCCGAACACCTGAAAACGTCCACCCGGACGGCCTCGGCCATTTACCAGGACTACGTGCATCGAAACTATACCGGCATCCTGCCGACCATAACCATTCCGACACTGGCTCTCTATGGCCGGTCACGGCATATGTGCTTCGGTGCATCCACCGGACAATTTGTCGCCGGTTCCATTCCCACATCCCGATTCGCCATACTGGAAAACAGCGGCCATTTGCCTTTTTACGAAGAAGCTGATCAATTCAATGATACGCTGATCGCGTTCGTGAACCAACTGCCCCGCCAATAAGGAGGCCCCATGCACCGTTTGACAACCGCCACCCTCACCGCATGCCTGATGCTGCTCTTCGCCCTGCCCGCCATGAGCGCAGAAAAAGCCGGGGTCTCCCTGCCCGACACGGTGGAAGTAGCCCAGGATACCCTGGTTCTCAACGGCATTGCCCTCCGCGAAAAATTCGTCTTCGACGTCTATGTGGCCGCCCTCTATCTTACAGAAAAATCAAACGTTGCCGAAACGATTCTGACCAGAGATACTCCCCGCATGATGATCATGCATTTCGTGCGCGACGTGGATGCCAAGGCCATCAACAAGTCCTGGCTCGAAGGACTGGAGGGCAACGTCAAGGATATTACCCCGGAACTCAGGGCCAAGTTCGGTGAACTCGCCGCCATGATGCAGGACATCAAAAAAGGCCAATCCAGGGGTTTCACCTATGCCCCCACAATCGGCACGGACATCATGGTGGCAGGTCAAACCAAAGGCGGCATCCCCGGCAAGGACTTTGCCGATGCCATTCTGGCGACCTGGATCGGCCCCAAGCCCGGACCGGGGGAATACTTCAAGAAGGCGCTGCTCGGCGCGAAATAATTGCCCCGATCTGACATAATGGCTTATAGAAATACACAATGGACATCCCCCCAACACACAACAGGAGAGAGCCATGGACGATGAAAAAAAGAACTGACGTTGGATGACCTTGATCAGATCGCAGGCGGCGTCTGCGTCACCAGATCCGGTACAGAGTACTACAAGGCCGACGACAAATACATCTACTACCGACATATGGGAGATGAACACAAAGTATCCATCAGGGACCTGCAATGCATGCTCGGCCGCAGTTGCAGTGAAATTCAAGCGTTCATAGACAAAATCAATGACGAAAAGACGTACGGCACCACACGCTGATCATGAATAAATAAAATACCATGTCGGCACTCCACGGCTTAATCTGGTAACAGTACCAGTAAATGTGAAGCTCAAAGGAGGCCGACATGGCGAGTATCAAGATATCATCAGCTTATCGGTTTGTGGAAGCATTTGTTGATCAGCGCATTTTCGTTGGCGTTGATGTTCACAAAAAGACATTCAGTGTTGCACTCTTACGACCAGACGGAATGATCAAAGATTGGTCTAGTCCCGCCGACGTGGCATCACTTACACAAATCCTTTCCTCACTCCCTGTTAACATCGGTGCAGTTTGTTACGAAGCTGGCCCGACAGGTTTTGGCCTTGCTCGAAGCCTCAAGGCTGCAGGTATTCGTGTGATTGTTGCCGCGCCCAGCCGAATACCACGCCCAGTAACCGCAACCAACAAGACAGACAGCCTCGATTGCCGAAAGTTGGCTGAACTTGCCGCAGCAGGACTGATCCGCCCAATTGCCATTCCTAGTGAAAGAGAAGAAGCTTTTCGGTCACTCCAACGTCGAAGACATCAACTCACCGACTCATTGCGTAAAGTAAAGCAGAGAATTCGCGCTTTGCTGTTATCTCTGAGCATTGCCGAACCCGTTGGGATCGACCATTGGAGCAAAATCGCTATTGCAGCTCTGGCTATACTGCCACTACCACCCGGAGCTGACGACACCCGAAATAGCTTACTCGAAGAATTGCATTATCTCATTTCCGCACAGCGTCAGGTTGATCTTCGATTACGAGTCATTTCCCAGGAACAAGACGAGGCAAGACGCATTGCCACCATGAGGTCCGTTCCTGGAGTGGGTGAAGTCGTGGCAACCACCTTTGCGGCCGAGATATTCCGACCTGAACGATTCAACAATAGCAAGGAGGTTACGGCTTACTTGGGCCTTGCGCCTGTTGTGCGGCAAAGCGGATTGAGCAAAGGGAAAGGCCGCTTGCGCCCAGTTGGGCAACGGCGATTACGAAGTTTGCTCATTGAGGCGGCATGGATTTGGAAACAGAGAGACGAATGGGCGAGAGAATTTTACAACCGAATTTACAGCAAAAGCGGAGTTGCTCAAAAGGCGATAGCTGCTTTGGCTCGTAAACTGGCCGCGTTACTCTGGAAGCTTAGCTTACCTGTGGCGCAGTCGTAAACGGATCGCGAGCGGCCTTTGGTAGCCTAGACTACGAACAAAAAATGGCGATCCTAAATTGTTAATGTACCGAATCGGTACTTGGTGCCATAGAGCACGAATAAGAAAAGGAATACATTACTATTATGCTATAAGGCGAGGGTGGAGCCTAGCCTAATTACAGAAGGAATGAAGAGAAAAGGAAGTTCTTGACATAGTGCCGCTGAGCCGTCCTGAAATAGGTTGACGGTTTTTGAAGGTTTCAATCAGGCTGTGGGGCTAGCCCCACAGCCTGATTTGTGTACGTCGTCCGGCGTTCTCATTCCCAAACTGAGATGAGGTCGCTCCGCATTGTATATCTCCACTGACTCTTTCACCAATGCATTGAGTTCTCTAAGGTTATTGCATGTGACGGTTAAAAACTCCTGCTTTAGAATCCCATTCATCCTTTCTGCCAAGGCGTTTTGATAACAGTCGTAACCATCTGTCATAGAGGGAGTCATGTCTGATTCCCGAAGTTTTTTCTGGTAAACGGAAGAGGCATATTGAAGTCCTCGGTCTGAATGGTGAATCGTATTTACCCTCTTTCGCTTGTTTTCAATTGCCGCATCCAGTGCTTTGGCTGTGCTTTCCGAACCGAGGTCTCGGCTCACATTGTATCCCATTATCTTTCGGCTGAATGCATCGGTCACCAGCGAAAGATAGCATGTCTGTTCGCGTGTTTTTACGTAGGTTATGTCGCTTACAAACACCTGCTCCGGGAAGCTGGGCTGAACATCTTTCAACAAGTTAGGATGCTTTTTTAGCCAATGTTTCGAGTTGGTTGTCTTTGTGTAGTTCTTTTTTCGCTTGATGAGCATGTGCTCGCGCCGCAACAGGCAAAACAACGCGTCACGTCCAAGCTTGATTCCCTTTGCGGAAAACGCGTCCTTCAACAGGAAGTACAGCTTTCGCGTTCCGAAGCGGGGCATCCTGGCCCGCACGCTCAAGACCATGGCCTTTGCCTCTTGGAGCATGGCCTCCCGTACATCATGGCGTTTTTCAGCCTGGTACACGGACTGCCGACTGACCCCGAGCTGCCTGCAACAGGCAGACAAGCTTATTTGTCTTTCTTTCTGAAGACTTCGTGCAGCTCGGGGGTAAGCTTTTTTCTTATCGAAGTCCCAAGCTCGCGGTCTGAAATCTCAATCATCTTATCGAGAAGCGCGGTCTTGATCTTCTCTTCCTCAAGCTCTTTCTCCAGCCGTTTGATCTTCTGGGCTGGAGTTTCCTTTGCTTTGGGGGCGTTGCGGGAATGTACCATGGGTCTGCTCCAATCACGGGTGCCGTGCTTCCTGAGCCACTTCAACACTGTGCTTTGCGCTTTCCCCCAAAATTCGGACCACCGGTTAAGGTGGAATCAGCGTCCTTAAACCGATAAGGAAGGACGTATGACAAAGAGCAGCACAAGACGGAAACATTCTGACAAGTTCAAGGCCAAGATCGCACTTGAGGCAATTCGTGGCGTGAAAACGTTGGCGCAACTGGCTGCGGAGCATAAAGTGCATCCCAATCAAATTTCCATGTGGAAGCGGCAGCTCCTTAAAAACGCCGAGGATATTTTTTCCAGCGGCAAGAAGGCCAAGAGCCAGGAGGAAGTAACCGCTCCTCTATTTGAGGAGATCGGTCGGCTCAAGATGGATATCAAATGGCTTGAAAAAAAGTTGTAAGCCTGCCGCTTGAACTTCGCCGCCAGTGGATCAAACCTGATCGGAAGTATTCCACTCGGCGACAATGTAGGCTGGCAGGCATTTCCCGTTCGGGCTTTTACTACAAGCCGGTAGCCCAATCCAATGAGAATTTGGGCTTGATGCGTCTTCTCGACGAGCAGTACCTGCGTCAGCCGGATTACGGCTCGCCACGCATGACGGATTGGCTGAAGACCCAAGGCCATCAAGTCAACCACAAGCGAGTTGAGCGACTGATGCAACTGATGGGCTTGCAAGCCATCACTCCAGGGCCGCATACGAGTGTCCCCAATTCGGAGCATCCCGTGTTTCCCTATCTGCTGAAAGGAATTGCCATTGAGAGGAAAAATCAAGTCTGGAGCGCTGACATCACCTACATTCCGATGCAGCGAGGCTTTCTCTATCTGGTGGCAGTGATAGACTGGTGGAGCCGATTTGTGCTGGCGTGGGAGCTATCAAACTCGATGGATAGTTCATTCTGCGTGGATGCACTGAACAAGGCGTTGCGCATCTCCACGCCAGAGGTGTTCAATACGGATCAGGGAGCACAATTCACGAGCCGTGAATTTACCAGCGTTTTGCAAAGCAATGGCATCACCATCAGCATGGACGGTAAAGGCCGCGCGATCGACAACGTATTCATTGAACGGCTGTGGTGGACGGTGAAATATGAGGATATTTATCCCAAGGCGTACTCTGATGGAATCGAGCTATACCATGGGTTGGCGCGGTATTTTCACTACTACAACGAGGAACGCGCTCATTCTTCGTTGGACAAAAGGACTCCCGCTGCTGTATACAGGGGCATTGAATTGGCTGGTAGCCGTTGTTCCGCTCCGCCCTCGGCCCTTCGGGCCGCCCCTACGGGGACGGGCTACGCTCCACAACGGCTACGGTGAACCGCCTCTACGGAGGCACAAACTCGGACGCCGGACTCCACCTTAAAATGACCGATCAGTGGTCCAAAGGATGGGGGGAGGCGCATAGGTTGTGCATATTTAATCCCAATAAGTTACCAATTTGCCATCCTTAGTCCAATAGCCGCCTTGCCTGATTGTCCTACCATTAACTGTCGTTTTGGTCTCACAAAAAGAATAGTATTGTCATTGTGACATGCTTGAGAAACACTATTTCACTCCTTGCAGTTTTCTCTGTCTTTCAATTTCAATTTCGTATGCTGTCGGGCGTGTATCCAAAACTGCCGGTCGGATTTTTTCAACATCAACAGGAATATCAAACACCACGCCTTGCTTTTCGTAATATTCGACACAACGCCAAAACCAGGGATTGAAAAGATTACCCGTTTTCAGCTGTAAAGCCATGAGCATAAAGTCACTCGCTGCAGTATCGCTGTCAATCGGCGTTGAAAGTTGACCCATCATCGGCGTCGAAATTTGACCCACCCCGAACGTGATTTTCGGGTGTTGGGGGGAGGCTTTTCCGGGGACGGCGGCAGGGTCGGGAATGGAGGGAGCCCGGAGGGCGACCGGAATTCCCGACCCTGCCGCCGACGCTTATGCGTCCTGCCCTTGGTGCTGTCCCCTGCCTTGTTTCAGCCTCCAGCTTTCATTGCCTGTTTCGATGATCTCGCAGTGATGTGTGACGCGGTCCAACAGGGCCGTGGTCATCTTGGCGTCTCCAAAGACCTGTGACCACTCCCCGAAGCTCAGGTTCGTGGTGATCAGCACCGAGGTCCTCTCGTAGAGCTTTGAGAGCAGGTGAAAGAGCAGCTGGCCTCCTGACCTGGAAAACGGCAGGTAGCCGAGTTCGTCCAGGATGACCAAGTCGAAGCGCGCCAAAGTCTCGGCCAGCCGTCCGGCCTTGCCGTCCGCCTTTTCCTGCTCGAGCTGGTTGACGAGGTCCACCAGATTGAAAAAGCGCACTCGGGCGCCGTTGCGCACGGCATTGGAGCCGATGGCGATGCTTAAATGCGTTTTTCCGGTGCCCGTGCCGCCTACAAAGACCACATTGATCCAGCTCTCCATGAAGCCGCCCTGGTATAGATCCCTGATCCTGGCCTCACCGACGTGCGAGTCCTGGAAGTCGAAACCGTCCAGATCTTTGCTCACGGGAAATCTGGCGATCCCCAGGCGGTATCGGATGCTGCGTACGCGGCGCTCGGCCTGTTCCGCCTTGAGCAGATCTAACAGAAACCGTTCCAGAGTGGCCCCGGATCGACGACCGTGCTCAAGCATCTCGTCGTAAGCTCCGCGCAGGCCATGCAGCTTGAGCTCTTTGAGCAAAGCCAAGATGTCATTGCGAAGCATGGCTCGCCTCCAATAGCTGGTCATAACGTCCGCAGTCGGCCACAGGCTCGCATTTGATCCTGAGGTGATCGGGGACGCAAACCTCTTGGGTTGGCCTTTGATCACGGGAGCGGTTCAAGATGTTAAGGACCACGTCCCGACTCACCGTGTTCTGGTCCAGGGCCGCCTGGCAGGCGTCGGTTACTGCCTGGAGTCCATGGCTGGGCACCGCTGTCAGGATACCCGCAAACTGTCGGTCCCAGTCCTTATGCCGCCGCAGGGACAGACGGATTTGCTCCATCGGCGCAGGAAGCCTCCAGTCCTGGAAGGGAGCGCCGTTGCGGAGCGCTCCGGGCTTACGCTCCAGGACAGGCACGTAGTGCCACGGGTCATAGACAGTCTTTTCTCTGCCGAATCGGCGGGCATGTACGGCCAGCACCCGGCCATCGCGAATCACCGAGATGTGGTCGGCGTACGCCTTGATCTGCGCCGCCTGTCCAGCCGCCTCGCAGGGTACGCTGTACCGGTTGTGATCAAACCGCACCAGACATGTGGAGGAAACCCGGCATTCCTGAATACGGTAGCCATCGAAAGGGGCTGCGGGCTTGATTAGGTTTTCACGCTCCTGCAGGAAGACCTCCCAGATCGTCTTGTCCGTAATCTCCGGATGAGCCTGAGTCTTGGCCCAACCAATAGCTCGCTCCAGCAGCCAGGCGTTGTACTCCTCAAGGCTCCCGAAACGCCATCTGCCGGATAAAAAACGAGTACGTACCAGATGGACTTGATTTTCCACCTGCCCTTTTTCCCAGCCAGCAGCAGGCGTACACAGCGTGGGGTCCACCAGGTAATGAGTGCACATCTGCTCGAAGCGGGAATTGAGTTCGCGTTGCTTGCCGCGTAGAACTTTGTTCACTGCGGTCTTCATGTTGTCGTAAATACCTCGGCCACAAGATCCGCCGAAAAAGGCAAAGCCGCGCTGATGGGCGTCGAATACCATCTCCTGGGTCTCCCGAGGGTAACCGAAGCAGAAGACCATCCGGCTATGGCACAATCGCATGTGCGCGGTCTTGACCGTCATTGGCATGCCGTCAATTTCGAGTTGCTCGTGGCTCCAGTCGAACTGGTAGGCCTCTCCAGAGGCGAAAGTCAGCGGGACAAAGGCTTGCGACACCCTGTGCCCTTCGGCTTCGCGCCAGCGGGAGACATGACGCCGGACAGCATCATAGCCTCCCTCGTAACCTTGCCCCTGAAGCTGCTCAAACAAGACCTTGATCGTGCGTCGATGTTTGCGTGGAAGCCCGACATCCCGCTCCAACTCGCTTTCCAGCCAGGTCGTGAATTCACCAAGTTTGGGCATGGGCTGGATCGCTCGTTTGTACTCGAAGCGCGTCTCCTCCGAGCGCAACACCTTGCGGACCGTATTCCGGCTCATGTTTAAATTCTTGGATATCTGCCTGATCGGCGTCTCATGCCGGTCATGGGCCACCTTAATCTTTCGAATTGTTTCCACCGTCAGCATCTCCTCGCTGGCCCTCCCGTCACGATTTTCTCGTGACCTTGAGGGGCTTGCCGGGGTGGGTCAAATTTCGACGCCGATTACCGGCTCAGGTGGGTCATATTTGCACGCCGATTCACAGTATCGCCCCACTTGCCATTTTTAATAAAACCAACGCCCTGCTTTAGCAGAAAAAAACCTAACTCATAATTGCTGGCAGAAAAGGCGTTATCAAGTAAAGTGTGATATCCATCATTGTAATTTACTTCTGCCCCAGCGCTATACAACAATGAAAAAAACTCTTCTTTCCCTGGATATACGGCTTCTTGTATCGGACGAGTTCCACTGTCTGGCAGTGTCAAATTAGGATTCCCTTTCCCTATTTCCAGAATCATTTTAAGGTACTCAACATCAATATGTAGCCCTGCTGCCTTGTGAATAAGAGAAGTATAATATTCACTTCCTGCAAAAGAGGTTTTCAAAAGAATATTGGGGTTGGCTCCATGCTCCAGAAGACGCTTAAATCCCTCTTTTTTTGGATTAAAAAGAACCCAAAAAGCTGCAGGAAGGCCACGCTCGCCAACTGCGTTCACATCAACGCCACTTGCAACGAGTTTATCTATCTTTTTGATATCCCCACTGGATGCCGCTAGGGCTAGGGAACGAAGTTGTCGATCGTTCGGGAACATGGTTCCTCGACGCGGCGTGTGGAATTTGACTTCATTGACTACAACTCCGACTGTGCGATAGCTCAAGACCTCCAATGGGAGGTGACTGCCTATGAATGCGAATGATCTTCTTACGTTGGGACTCGGCCTTACCGAACCCTGGAAGGTGGTCGGTCAAGCGCTGGATCTGGAAAAGCGTAACCGTCCAGACGACTGCTTCTTACGTTCCCCCGCATTTGTGTGATGATGCGTCTCCCAACCAAGGAGGACATCATGGGAAAACACCAAGGGCCTACGTTTTGGGCTGAGCAGATTCGGCGATGCAGAGAGAGTGGGAAAAGCCAGAAAACGTTCTGTCAGGACACCGGTCTTGCCCGCAGCACCTTCGAGTACTGGAAACGGAAGCTGCAGAAGACGGCTGGCAGCAGCCATATTGTCGCTGTACCCGTTGAAAAGATGGTTCGCGCATCACCTCCCTTGCGCCTGCATGTGCGCGGGGGCTACCTTCTGGAAGTCGAGCCGGGATTTTGCCAGCAGACGCTGCGCGAGATCCTTGAGGTGGTGAACGACTGATGCTCCCTCTGGATTCCAGCGTCAGGGTGTTCATGGTGCTCGGCCACACCGACATGCGCAAGGCGATCAACGGTCTCTCCGTCATGGTGGCCGACCATCTCGACCTTAATGTCTTCACGGGCAATCTCTTCGTCTTCTGCAACCGGTCCCGGACAATCATCAAGGTGCTCTACTGGGACCACAACGGGTTCTGCCTCTGGCAAAAACGGTTGGAGAAGCACCGGTTCTCCTGGCCGAAGAGCGTCCAGGAGGTCCTTGAGCTTGGCCACCGCGAGCCGCGTTGGCTGCTCGACGGCTTGGACCCGTCCCACGTCCGCGGACATCCTGCCCTGCACTACAAAATGATGGCTTAAATATAAGAATTTAATTGACTTTTTGTCTGAAGCTTGGCAGAGTTTGCAGGTTATGAACGCCGCTCGCCTGCCAGATGATCCTCTCGCTCTCAAGGAGCTCGTTGCCGCATTTGCGGCCGATGTTGCCGAGCGCGACTCGCAGTTGGCCGAGCAGAAAATTCAGATTGCAGACCAAGGCATCCTCATCGAAGAGCTGACCGAACAGGTCAGGCTGCTGAAGGCGCTTCGTTTTGCCAAGAGTTCCGAGATGCGGGAAAAGCCTGCCCGGAACGAGATGCAGTATTCCCTTTTCGACGAGGCCGAGGCAGTCGTTGAAGAGGCCCCCGCGGCAGAAGAGTCCGAAGTCGTCCAGGTTCCTGCACACTCCCGCAAGAAGAGTGGCCGCAAGGCCATCTCCCCTGACCTGCCTCGCGAGGAGGTCATCATTGATGTCCCCGAGGAAAGCAAAGTCTGTCCTTGCGGCTGTTCCAAGGAGCGCATCGGTGAGGTCGTCAGCGAGAAGCTCTACATCATCCCCCAGAGGGTGGGTGTGAAGCGCTTCATTCGCCCGAAGTACGCCTGCAGGCACTGCGAGGGCACGGAGGATGACGGGCCCACGGTCTGCGTGGCCCCGATGCCGCCCCAGTTCATCGAACGGGGGATCGTGACACCGGGGCTGCTCGCATACATCCTCGCCAACAAGTTCTGCGACGGATTGCCCTTCTATCGGCAGAGCCGGATGTTCGACCGCCTCGGTGTGGACATCTCTCGCTCCACCATGTCGAGTTGGGCGCTGCAGGCGGCCGAGCGGTGCGAACCTCTCCTTGAACTCATGCGTGAGCACATGCGTGCCGGCAGCGTAATCAACCTCGATGAGACGCCCGTGCAGGTTCTCAAGGAGCCTGGCAGGAAGAACACCTCCAAGTCCTACATGTGGGTCGCCCGCGGTGGCGGCAAGAAGCCCGTGGTCCTCTTCCGGTATGAGCCGAGCCGGTCAGGCAACGTGGCAAAGGAGATAGTGGGGAACTTCCAGGGGTATCTGCAGACCGATGGCTATGCTGGCTACAACTCCATCGGCGAGGCTGAAGGCATCACCCATGTCGGGTGTCTCGTGCATGTCCGCAGGAAATTTGACCAGGCCATGAAGGCCGGAGCGAAGAATTCCAAGAAGGGTACGGCGGCCACGGTGATGAATCTCATCGCCAAGATCTACAAGCATGAGAAGCAGGCCCGTGTGGCCGAGTTGGATCCCGGGGCCGTGTTGGCCATGCGGGACGAGAAGATCCGTCCCATCTTCGAGAAGATCCATGCGCTGCTGATGTCGTCGGTGAACAAGGTGCCACCCAAGGGTCTGCTTGGGAGGGCAATCACCTATGCCCTGGGCCAATGGCGTCAGGTCGAGGCGTATATGGATAACCCCCAGCTCACGCCCGACAATAACATCGTAGAGAACGCCATCCGTCCCTTCGCCATCGGTCGCAAGAACTGACTGTTCTCGGGATCCCCGCGCGGAGCCAGGGCCAGCGCCACCATCTACAGCCTGGTAGAGACCGCTTCGGCCAACGGTTGGAACCCAATCGAATTCCTCTGCCAAACCTTTGAGGGTCTGGCTACGGCCAAAAGCCCGGAGGACGTCAAAGCGCTGTTGCCTTGGAATATGTCAAAGAACGAATCGGTTGAATAATCGGCTGAAACTGGCATAGCAGAGTCGGAAGCGAGGCGGGAGATGCAGTGCCTCGGACGCTTACTCGAATACCATCTCCTGGGTCTCCCGAGGGTAACCGAAGCAGAAGACCATCCGGCTATGGCACAATCGCATGTGCGCGGTCTTGACCGTCATTGGCATGCCGTCAATTTCGAGTTGCTCGTGGCTCCAGTCGAACTGGTAGGCCTCTCCAGAGGCGAAAGTCAGCGGGACAAAGGCTTGCGACACCCTGTGCCCTTCGGCTTCGCGCCAGCGGGAGACATGACGCCGGACAGCATCATAGCCTCCCTCGTAACCTTGCCCCTGAAGCTGCTCAAACAAGACCTTGATCGTGCGTCGATGTTTGCGTGGAAGCCCGACATCCCGCTCCAACTCGCTTTCCAGCCAGGTCGTGAATTCACCAAGTTTGGGCATGGGCTGGATCGCTCGTTTGTACTCGAAGCGCGTCTCCTCCGAGCGCAACACCTTGCGGACCGTATTCCGGCTCATGTTTAAATTCTTGGATATCTGCCTGATCGGCGTCTCATGCCGGTCATGGGCCACCTTAATCTTTCGAATTGTTTCCACCGTCAGCATCTCCTCGCTGGCCCTCCCGTCACGATTTTCTCGTGACCTTGAGGGGCTTGCCGGGGTGGGTCAAATTTCGACGCCGATTACCGGCTCAGGTGGGTCATATTTGCACGCCGATTCACACTCATGGCCATTCCCGACAACTTTCAAGGGATATCTCCATAACGCACCAGGCTATGATTTCCCAAGATTGCCCTTTGGAACTATCCTGTCTGATCTTTATCAGGAGTGGAATCGATTTCACTTCCACAGGAACAGATATGGATGTCCCAGAAGCAGTTAATTCATCCCGGAAAAGATATTCGGCAGCACTACCGGCGCAACCGTCATAATTCAAATTATTTCAACAAAAAAAGGTCCCGCATCTAAACGGGACCTTTTGTTTTTTTACATTGAACGGAATCTTACCACTGCTTTTTGCGCTGTGCTTCCAACGCGGCTTCCTGCTCATCATAAGACTCGAAGCCAGCGTGCAGCATGGCGTTGTTGACAGTATAGGTCCAATCCCAGCTGGCATAAATTACCGGCTTATGGAATATACCCCGGAACTGCTGCATCTCCTGACGGTAGAACTCTTCCTTGGGCGTTTCCATGTGTTCGCGCAGCTGCTCGCTGAAACGATCCAATTCCCCTTCATACCATTCCATAAAGTCTTCAGGCGATTTGTATTTCTTCAATATATGGCCGTAGCTGTTGGCTTCCAGGAGGTCACACAGCTTGTTCATATGCTGTATTTTGAGCCAATCGCCCAGTTCGCGAGTCTTGATGTTTTCGGCTTCCACAGCAGCCATATCGAATTTGGTCTGATGATAGGTATCCGGTACAACTGAAGCGGAGACAATACCGGCAATGGCGACAAGGCCGCGTAAGATGACACTGTTGCTGACGCCCTGCCCACAAAAACCAACTTTCTTGCCGGTTTTCTGACCAGCAAAAATGGCGGCCAGAATAGCCCAAACTACAGCGGGATCCTCTTCATCATAAATATGCTGCAGGCTGGCGTTGTCACGGTCAGTGGCAAGCACCATCTGTGTCATATCATTGGAACCAATGGAGAAACCGTCTACTTCTTCCAGAAACTCCTTACAAAGGATTGCATTGCTGGGAATCTCAGCCATGAGAATGACTTTGAGATCATCCTTGCCGGATTCCAGATTATGAACTTGCTTGAGATACCGTTTCATGCTGCGGGCCTCTTCCAAGGTACGCACAAACGGGAACATGATGCTCAGATTCTTGCCGCCATAGATACCCCGAGCCAGCTTGAAGGCCTCCAATTCCCAATCGTGGATATTGCGAGAGACGCCGCGATAGCCAATCATCGGATTGTCCTCGAATGCCTCGAACAAAGAGCCGCCAAGCAGATTGCGGTACTCGTTGGACTTGAAATCCGTCGTTCTGTAGATGATGTTGCTGCCGTAAAAAGCCATGGCAAATAGCGCCAGTCCCTGTGACAACGTCTGGATATAGTTTTCCTTACCGGTAGTATACCCACGAGATTCCAGGATATTCCGGATTCGATCAGGCAATGTAGCAACTTCATCCATCTCGGACTTGAGGCCCATCTTGAGAGCCACTTCCTCACGGAGGGCGGTCACCTGATCCATATATGTCACAATCTCCGAATCCTCTTTCAACCGCTTCACGTATTCAACAACGATCTGTTCGTGCTCCTGTCGAATTTTCCATGCTTCGGAACGCATTTCAGGCTCGGCGTCAAGCATATCAGTATATCCAAGGATAACAGCAATATGTGCCTCCAAATCAATGGAGGTCTTGAGGACATCCAACCGATCCGTGGCAAACGAAATATGCTCATCCAGCTTGTGATCCATCTCTCGCAATTTGCGATGCATGGCCAGCACCTCGTCGGTGCTACGGGTCCCCTCCTGCTCAGCCAGGGAGTCCATCTTTTTGGACAAGCCAGTCACCAGCCCCACGTATTCACGCAGTTTGAGCGGCATGCGAATCAAACCGTCCGCCAACTGCTCCTTCATCACTTTGGTCAGGCGGTTGTCCATCTCCATAAGCTTTTCTTCGACCAGATCGTTGAGAACGTCCTTGTCGTAGGCTTCAAGTGCCATGGGATGCACGCCAATATTGCCAAGCATGAATTCGGCACGCAGCAGACCAATTTCAAAATCCGAGACCTGACGCAAACGGGACAGGAACAGGGCCTGTCCTACATCCGCCAAAATCAATCCGACCTTGGTCTTGGTAGCGGGCAGTTCAGCCACATTGATCTCGCCGCCCACCTCTACGAGCGGCAGCTCGCCCCGGTAGACCTTGCCACGAGAACCGTCAACCGTGACCTGCTGGCCGTCCAAAGAGCGCAAAGCCTCCAGACGCTGAATACCAATGATGGCGGGAATTCCCAGTTCACGAGAAGTAATAGCCGCATGGCTGGTGTCACCACCAACATCAGCGAGAATGGCAGACGCAATGCGCATACCCGGCACCATGTCAGGATCGGTGCGCGCAGCGGCCAGGATATCACCCTTGTTGATTTTGTTGAGCTCCAATGCGGAACGCAGATACTTGACCGTACCCTGTCCTGCACCACGGGAAGCGCCATTGCCTTCCAGAATCACTTCGGCCGAATCGATCGCCTTCTTGTCCACTTCGAGACGGCGCATGAAGATGGTATCGGGATGCAGCTCGAAGTCCTCGTTCCAACGAGTTTCCGGACGTGCCTGGACAAACCAGAGGCGGTCGGTTTTGTCGATACAAAACTCAGTGTCCATAATCATGTCGCCATAGGCCTTGGAAATAGCCCGAACGCCTTGAGCAACCATCTCGGCCTGAGCAATGGACAACGCCCACCGGGAGATTTCGTTATCCGGGACCTTGACGACATGCGTTCCGCTGCCATCTTCCTTGTATACAATCTTCTTTTCCTTGCACCCCATATAACGAATAACGACTTCTCGGCCGCCATCTCTTTGGAATACATAAAACTTATCGGGAGTGACCATACCGCCAACAACCGCTTCGCCCAAGCCATAGCTGGCATCAATGGAAACGAGATCATTGCGGTCGGTACCACGGCAACCTGTCGCCGTGTCGGCGGAAAACGCCGTGCCGGAAATGACCGGATTGATCATACGCATGAGACAAACGGACAACGAGGTATGCTCGATTGCCCATTCTTTCTTGGCATTTTCAGCAATGGCATCATCGCCGGTTTCCTCGGCCTTGGTAATGGCATCGAGAATTGCCTCACGACGGTAGGTCATGGAGCGCAGATTATAGGCAGAGGCACAATCCCAATGATACGCTTCAAGACAGGTGTCCGCGCCCACAATATTCAAATACGTATCTTGAAGTCCGGCAAAGGCCTTCTTGCGACTGTCTTCGCCTGCCGCCGAGGAGCGAACGGCCACGGGGACATCATCCATTCCCGCTTCTTTGCAAATGGCACTATATGCCGACTTCACTTCCTTGGCGATTTCATCTGGAATTTTAACGGAAAGAATGGCCGACTGAACGAGGACAGACCGTTTGCGCAACTGGTCAATTCCTTCAGGAGAGGTTGCAAACCCTTCGACAACATTGTTGACAAAGGTGCGCAACTTGATAGGGGTTCCCGACTGCTTGCCGGTCTGTTCACGTACTTTTTTACCAACAGTCCGGACAAAATGTTGCAGAAATTCAGTATCCTGGTTTACCTCGTCGGAATTCCAATCCACATTGTTGTATTCCTTGTCAACCGTGGCACGAACAACGGCAGCGTTGACCTTGGTGTCGTCAAGAATAGTATGGAAGGCATGGGATGATATTGCCCTGAATTCAGGAGCTCTGATTCCGGAAACCAGACTGATGATAGCGGTATTGTAATTCTTGCCACCAACAAGCAGCTCTGCATCCTCGCCAATTATTTTGATATCGGCCCCGCTGAGAACCAATTTCATTTTGAGACTATCGGTTTTTGCCGTGGATCTAGCCTTACCGTTACCGGCGTCAGCTTTTTCAGTGGCATTTTTCTGGGTCTTGGCCATCTCTTCCTCCCGGGCAGGTCGTATCGCTCAATGAACATCTCTTGGTCTGCTTCATTTGAGTGCTCGCGACTCCCTGATTTTAGAGTAAATGATCAACAAAAAATTCACGAATAAGTTTCAGTTCCCCGCTTACAAGGTATTTCGTGCCTTAGTCAATGAAACTATTGGTCCTACCAAAAAATCAATTCGTCGTTGAATCATTACATTTAACCACCAATGAACAATATCTTCCGACGTCACATGAAACATAAAAACAAAGAACCAACAGGCAGTTACAACCTGTTGGTTCTTGATCGTTCATCACGACTCCTGCTTTGAAGCCGTTTTTATTATTTGAACCAATTTAAACTTTTCAAAGAATTTACTACACCTTTTGACCGCAATACGAACAGAAATTGGCATCCTCGCTCGGCACTTCCCGCTTGCAAGTCGGACAGACTCCGGCAGCAGGTCCGAGTTCAACCAGAAGTTCGCCTTCCACCACGGGAATCATTTTCTTGTCCTCAGTGTAATTGGCGGACTTGATCACACGACGCACCGTACCCTCCACCGGGGCCAGCACGGATTTTTCCTGTTTCATGATGGAAATATTAAATAATTCCTCACCAACCTTGACCCTGTCACCGGGCCGCACATGGGTAATCCATAAATCGCCATTGCTGGGCGACCCCACATGATATTTGTTGGCCGGATCTACCATTTCCATGGCCTCTTTGCCACTGGCATCCGGTTCCGCAACCTTCACCTGATGGCTCATGATTTCGGAATCAAGCACATACCGAACAACGACCATGCCATTTTCATCGGGCTCGGATATATCCAGAATACGCATCCGGTGCGGCTTCTTGCAGTTGCCCTGGAAATTGAGCACTTCGCCCTTCTCAAGTCCCTCAAACCACACATCTACGGGTAGATTATTGATATTGCCGAACTTCTCGCAAAAATCAATAGTGGTGATGGCATCTCCCGGATGATTGAGATACATGACGAACTCTTCCTCGGTCGGCTGACGATGCAAGCGGGACTGAAGTGCCTCCCTCTCGGCAGCAAGGTCGACATCGACCAGTGTATTGAGGGGAGATTCGACAGTACGCTCAGCAATGGCGGCTTCCCATCCCTTTCCAAAAGCGGAATGATAGACCCAGTCAGCAGGGAAACCAAGCGGCAGTTTGCCAAACTTGCCCAACAGCAGATTTCTGAAAGCGTCGTTGGCATCCCGATACAAATCAAGACGGGCGGCACGCTCCAGGCTCGTCAACTCCTCTTCCTTGCAAAGCGTAACGACATCCAGAATATTGAGCAGTCGACGCACCTCGCGCCTTCCACCGCGCTTGAATGCTCCGGTTACGGCCAGGAATGCGGTATTCCAGGTGATCTGGGACCCGGGAGTGACATCATGATACCGAACGATCTTTCGTGTACCCTCAAGAAACTTCAGCATGTAAGGCAACAGTTTGATGTACCCTTGCTTCAAGGCCCCTTCCTGAGAAGAAGAGGTTGCACCACCGGGCATGCCGTGGCGCACCACGTCATGATCGATACCCTGGAAGAATGGAGCGGTATACCGGTCATAATACGGCATGATCTGCTTGAGCTGGAAATTGGCAGCCCGGATCATATCCTTGTCGAGGTGTGTCTTGAGGCCTATTTCATCCTCAATATACGCAGCAGTGGAAAGCACCTCGCCTTGGCCATACCAACGCACGGAAGCACCAACTGCCACATCCACGATATGCGCTCCGGCCTCGGCCGCGGCACCCATGGTTGGGACAAACAGACCGTCGGTGTAATGACGATGGCTGTGGATAACCAACTCGGGATACTGTTTTCGGATAGAGGAAACAAGCTCACGCATGAACCTGGGCGGACAAACGCCGGCCATGTCCTTGAGCCCAAGAATTATCATCCTTTCAATTTTTTTCTTACTCACACCGGCCACATCCGCGCACATGTCCAGGATATCACTGGTGACAGCCAAATACCGATCAACATCGAAACCCTTGGCCCAGGACAAGGAGATGGCTGGTTCGAAAATGTTCTTCTTGGAACTGATTGCGACCTCGGCAAAAGGACGCATATTTTCAATATGATTTAGAAAGTCAAAACAACGAATGACATCGTAATGCTCGTTGATCATCTCGCCGGTGAGACGCATGACGTTCTTGGGCTGCGGCTTGTAGCCGAGCACGTTGGTAGACCGAACAAGAATCTGTTTAAGCGTCTTGGGCGCAAACCGATTCCACTCGGCCCCTTCGGAGAAGGGGTAGGTCATGTTGGCGAGCATGGCCACATGGAAATGGGCACCCCCGCCATTTTCCAGAGAAAAGAAACCGCACTTATCCAAGGTAGGGCCAACGATGGCATCTTCAGCCAGACGGAACCGATTGCCACTGTTGGACTGGGTTATATCGCGGGTCGTGGTATCTGTCATATGCACCACGCCAGCCTCGCGATCCGTCCGCAGGGTATCGAGGATGGTGTCACGATCCATGCCGCGTGTGAACCGAGGCTCAAACCAGGAAGACACTTCCGGCGGCTCGGCCAAGGCAAAACGCCCCACGCGCTTATCCTCGCGTCCGCGATATTCCCCGAGCTGGACGTATTTATTATAGCCCAGAGCAGAAATCTCGGCCACAAGACGCATCATGCGCAAGGAATCAGGTTCCCGATCCGAGTAATCCATAAGCTCGGCATAATTCTGGCGAACAAAATTGGTGTTGTAGTCTGCTTCCACAAATTTCTGATGATCGATGATCTTGCGATGGAACGGGATGGTCGTTTTGACACCACCGATCATGTATTCCCGCAAAGCCCGACCCATGAGAGCCACGACTTTGCGCCAGGAATTACCGTAGGCGATGAGCAACGAAGCTGCCGAGTCGTAATTGGACGGGAAGCGATAGCCGTCACCAACGCAGGAGTCGATACGAATCCCCTGCCCGCCCGGCGAGACATATCGGGTGATGCGACCAGAATTCGGCTCAAAGTTCTTCTGCGGATCCTCGCAATTGATACGACACTGAAATGCCCACTGATACGGTTTGGTTGTCCCCTCGCTGAAACGGAGTTCAGAACCAAAAGCAATGGCGATCTGCTCTTCCACCAGATCAATACCGTATCGACATTCGGTGATACCGTGCTCCACCTGAAGTCTGGTATTGACTTCAATAAGATAAGGCACGCCGTCGGTATCCACCAGGAACTCCACCGTGGCCAGGGAATAGTACCCCACGGCAGCCACCAGACGCCTGGAATACTCCTTGAGCTGCGCACGCAACGCTTCGGTATAGAGGGGCCAGGGGGAAGGCGTGATCTCGATAAGCTTCTGATGGTTTCGCTGTACGGAACAGTCTCGTTCGTCAAAGCAGAAGATATTACCATACTGATCCGCCACCACTTGAATCTCGATATGGCGAACGGTGGTCAGCAACTTTTCCACGTACAAACGAGGATTGCCGAATGAGGCCTGGGCCAGGGCCGAAGCCTTGGAAAAGGCGTTTTCCAGGTCCTCTTCCTTGTAAACCTCGTAAATTCCACGACCACCGCCGCCGCCTTCGGCCTTAAGCATGACCGGGAAGCCAATTTCCTTGGCTATCTCTCGGGCTTCAGGGATGGAGACTGCACCTTCGGACCCGGGGACAACAGGCACTCCCTCTTCGATGGCCAACTTGCGCACAGCCACCTTGTTGCCCAAAATTCGCATGGGTTCCTGAGGCGGACCGATAAAAATAATTCCGGCCTCCTTGCACTTGGCCGGGAAAGAGTCGTCCTCCGCACCAAAACCCCATCCAGGATGGATGGCAACCACATCATTGGCTTTAGCTTTCCGGATAACCCGATCCAGATCAAGATAAGCACGCGGGTCAGCACCGAGCATAAGCAGTTCATTTGCGCCGGAGGTGGCAGGGGAAGTTTTATCAACGTCCGTGGCGGTCATGATCGCCTTGGCATTGAACATCTCCGTAATTGAACGGCATATGCGCCTGGCCGGGATACCCCGGTTGGCAACAAGAATCCGCTTTCCCTGGACCTCTTCAAGCACCTTTTCAAAGGACTTCGGCTTCATGGATTTCACTGATCTCCTAGAACAAATATGAATATAACATTTTAACTTAGATTGGATAAATCGAACCAGAGTAGAGAATGGTTTCCTTCCCTTCGTACGCTAAGACAAGTCCACCCTTCGAAGAAAGACCTGTAACAACAGCTTGGTATTCATCCCGTCCGCCGTCCCTGACCCGTACTCGCTGCCCAAGCCAAGCAAGCCGGCTCAAGGTATTCGACAAAAAGCGGGAGGGCTTAAACTCGTCAAGCAAAATTCCATACACGCTTTTACCACGGCTTACAAGGGTTTGCCAGAGCGCCAACGCGCCGCCCAGGTCGTTCTGAATTTGCAATATTCCCGCTGGAACCGAACGATCTTCACGCATCTTCTCGTCAGGCGGAGACGCCACAAGATTCAAGCCAAGTCCCAGAATAACCGTTCCATTTTTCTCTTCAATGAGCATACCACCAACCTTTCTGCCGAACTGAAGGAGATCATTGGGCCATTTTATCTGTATATTTGCGCCAAGATACTGCAATATTGTACTAAAAATAAATCCTGCCACCAACGGACGCAGGTTGGCGAGTTCGCTGGCCCACGCTCCCTGTAAAGAAGCGGCCGGCATGACAAATGAAGCGTGTAGATTGCCCGGGGATGATACCCAAGGCCGCCTGAGCTGCCCCCTGGCGGACACCTGCTCGACAGAAACAACACTCCCCCATTCACCTATGATACCAGCCTCAGCCAGAGTTCGTGCCGTCGTCATGGTCGTCTCGCATCGCCCCGTGACCACAACCGTCTCATCCACAACACCTGGACCGATCAAAAAAGTTCCTGCCCTTTCATCGACAAGGGTTTCGGTCCAAGGGCCATATGTGGCGATATCCTTCGCCCAAGTCGGATGCGCCTCGGCAATGGCGGACGGGGTTGTGGGTGACACGTGGTCACCATCTCCAGATTTCCAAACAAGAATTCCAGGTGGCAGCATGGGTTACCTTATGTTATCAAAAAAGGAATGAAAGTATTTCTCGCTGGCGGCGCTGTCCGTGATCTTCTTCTGGGACGTCCCATCGCGGACAGAGATTACTTGGTCATGGACACCACCAAGGAGGCTTTCCAAAAACAATTTCCTGCCTCCAAGGAAGTCGGACACGCCTTTCCGGTCTTCCTGCTGGAAGGCCTGGAATTCTCTTTTCCACGCGGGAAAACCCTCGCCGAAGAATTACGATCCAGAGACCTCACTGTCAACGCGTTGTTGTTGGACCGCCGGGGCCACCTCATCTGCCATCCACAAGGCCTGGATGACCTGCATGCCAGAGTCCTCCGCCCCGCCTCACGCCAATCCTTCATCAACGACCCGCTTCGCGTATTCCGGGCTGCACGATTCTGGGCAACCCTCCCGGACTTTACGCCTCACGAAGAATTGCTTGAGACCATGCGCTCCACAGCCGAGCTCGGCCTGCTGGACTCCATAGCACCGGACAGAATCGGTATGGAAACTCGCAAGGCCATTGCGGCAGCAGCTCCCGGCAACTATTTGCGATTGCTCGCCAAAGCCGAATGTCTTCAACCGTGGTTTCGAGAATTCACAAACGGTTTAACCATCCCGGCCGGACCGTTGCCCTACCATGATACCAACGTTCTCGAACACACCTGTCGCGTCATGGATAGTCTCCATGGCAAACCGCTCGCAGTATGGGCCGCATTGTGCCACGACATCGGGAAGAACGAAACAAACCCCGAAGAATGGCCCTCCCATCACGGCCACGACAAAATAGGCATTGCTTTGGCCGAGGCTCTCGCAAAACGAATTCGACTACCTAATACACATATAATGTCCGGAGCCATCGGTACCCGCTGGCATATGATTGCCGCCAGATATGATTCCCTTCGCCCTGGCACCAAGGTGGACCTGCTCATGCAGTTGCATACGTCGCAAACACTGGAAACGGTCTTTGCTCTGGTCCAGGCGGATCAGGATAAGGACTTCGCCCATCAGGCACGACGTGACCTAGCCACCATCCTCAAAGTCAAATTGCCACTGGAGTACAGAAATCTTGATGCAGAATCCGGAAAACGTCTCCGGGACTTGAGAGCACAGGCATTGGCATAGGAAACAAATAACAGTTAATTATTTACAAAAACATCTGAAACAGATAACTATTTAATATCATACCTAATCTGAGCGATTCTCCAGCCTGACACAACATCAAAGCTGGCATATCACCTTGTTTTTGTTTACAATCACATCCAGTCACTACGTCATGAACGTTTCACCCATTTGGTGGAGGGCTGGATGTCCAACTCAAAGAGAACCAAAGCAAAATTCATCGACGATGTCCAAGTCACGAACGACTGTCTGACAAGCCGGGCCGGGCTCAACCTCTTTGCTCGCTACATTCGTGGCATTGGTCTTTCCCCCCACATCAACCGCCTTTTCGGCTCCATGCGCAAGAACCCCAAGGGCACGCCCATCGATGAACTTTTCAAGCAGGTGCTCTGCTTCCTCTTTGACGGCACCAGCCGTCACTTGGCCCACTTTGATGTCCTGACCAAAGATCCGGGCTACGCGGCTGCCATCGAAACAGACATCAAGAGCATGGCCTCATCGCACACCGTCAAGCGGTTCTACCAATCATTCTCCGCACAACGGACCTATCTTTTTCGCCGTCTGTTGCAGCAACTCTTCCTTTGGCGACTCAGCATGACCAGCCCAGAAGTGATCGAACTGAACATCGACACCATGGTCATGGATAACGACCAAGCGCCGAAGCGTCACGGCGTCAAGCCCACCTACAAGAAGGTTCTGGGCTTTCAGCCTCTCCAGATGACCTGGGGCCGCTACATTATAGACGCCGTGTTCCGTGGCGGCGACAAACACTCTCTCAACGGCGACTCAGCCCCGAAGATGATCCGTCACGTGGTGCGCATGATCCGTACCCGCTACAGCAAGACCGTACCCATCATCATTCGCATGGACTCCGGATTCTTCGACCAGGAGCTCTTCGACGAGATGGAGCGGCTGGATATCGGTTTCATCTGCGCAGGCAAGTTCTATAGCGACATCAAGGCCATGATTGGGGCACTTCCCGAAACCGCCTTTCAGCATCACTTCGGCAAAACCGATGAGGATGTCTGGCAGTGCTACGAGTTCTGCGACCGCCGCAAGTCCTGGGAAAAGTCCTTCAGGACCATCTTTTGGCGACCTTTACTGGAAGAGAAGCAGTTCCTGCTACCCGGATCAAGACCAGGCACCATCGTCTACACCAACCTTGGCATGGATAGTGTCGTGGATCAGCAATTGCAGGAGGCTGGCCTCGCGTTCATGGCCGAAACCGATGCCATCATCCACTCCTACCACCAGCGGGGCGCGGACGAACTGGTGCACAGGGCGTTCAAGGATTTCGGATTCGAGGAGTTGCCGTTCCAGCGCTTCGTGCCCAACGCCGCCTTCTATTACACCATGCTCCTCGGCTTCTTCCTGTTTGAAGCGTTCAAGGAAGATGTGAGTGAGCCGGTGGTACCGGTCAAGTCTTTCCCGACCACACTGCGTCGCACCTTGGTGGACGTCGCCGCCAAGGTGGTGTCCCATGCTGGCAAAACCGTACTCAAGGTCACGGCGATCGCCATGGAATCGTTGCGTTTCAAAGAACTGTGGGAGCGCTGCCTGAGCGCTCCAAAATTCGTCTGGACCTGATCTGAACGCCCCGCTCCATGTCCAGCGATGGGAGAGGTGCGTCCAATTTCCTGAAAAATCTGGTATCACAACCGAAACGAGTGGCATTTTCACGCTTCAGCGATCAAGCTGTCCCCATTCGCACCATTTTTGGAGTCAATCTTCTTCCGGTTTCTGCCGAGGAAGGCTTCAATGAGACCCCTCCGCTCGATTTAGGTCATAAATTCACACACAACCATTGCAGCTATTTGATTTAAACGGAGATAAAAAATGAGACTCGTCACCCGATCCGATTTTGACGGACTGGTCTGTGCCACTTTGCTCAAACACCTCGACATCATCGATGACTACTTGTTCGCCCATCCTAAAGATTTGCAGGATGGCAAAGTTGAAGTCAGCAAAAAGGATGTCCTGGCCAACGTTCCTTACGTTGAAGGTTGCGGACTTTGGTTCGATCACCACACCAGTGAAACCGACCGACTTGGTGAAATCGAATTCGAAGGGGAAAGCAAGCCTCTGCCCAGTTGCGCTCGTGTCATCTATGAATATTACGGGGCAGACAAATTCCCGGCACACTTTATCTCCATGATGGACGCTGTTGACAAGGTGGATTCCGCCAATCTGTCGGCAGAGGAAATTTCCAACCCGACAGGCTGGATACTTTTGGGATACATCATGGATCCACGCACAGGGCTCGGCCGCTACCGTGACTATCGCATCAGCAATTACCAACTCATGCTCGACATGATCGAATATTGCCGTTCCATGACTGCCGAAGAAATCGTGGAAATTGAAGACGTCAAGGAACGGATTGAAAAATATCATAAAGATGAACCCAAATTCATCCAGATGTTAAAAGACAACACCACGGTCTATGACAATGCACTGGTCCTCGATTTACGCAACCAGGACCCCATTTACTGTGGCAACCGCTTTTTGGTTTACTCCCTCTTTCCGGATTGCAATATCAGCATCCGAATCATCTGGGGCTTCAAGAAACAAAATGTGGTCTTCACGGTCGGCCATTCCATTCTCAACAGAACCAGCAAAACCGACGTAGGCAAACTGATGCTTTCCTTCGGTGGCGGTGGACATAAAGCCGTCGGTACCTGCCAGGTCTCTGAAGGCGAAGTCTCGGAAACAATAAAAAAGATGCTCGACAGCATCACGGTTGACGGCTAGCGCGCCGTTGCTTTCATTAGGGGGCAATCGTGCTACGACAGAAAATCCTCATCGTGGATGATGACGAACGTTTTGCAGAAATCGTTGTTAACAGGCTACAAGAGTATGCAAACTGCACCATTTCTTTAAGTGGTGAAGATGCCCTTCTTCAATTCGAGCACCATCTAAGAGAAAAAGTACCATTCCACACGGTATTCATGGATATTGAAATGCCAAAAATGAATGGGCATGAAGTCGTTGAAAAAATGAGAAGAATTGAAGATCGCAACCATATCGCCCCTCTCAAGAACTTCAAACTCGTCATGCTGACCGCACACAAAGACGTAAAAAACGTCAGCAAATCATTTTTTTGTGGAGGAGCCGAAGCCTACATCCCCAAAGAGTATCTTTCCGATGCCAATAAATTCATCCAGGAACTGAAAAACAATAACATTCTCTGAATTTGTGTCCATGAGAGAGACACACCCATTCCAATGTCATTTACTGCGTAGCGATTCCATGGCTCTGACAATGTCATGCTTTCGCAACGGATAGATTTCCTTGCAGAAAGCCTTGATGGCCTCCTTGACTTTATGCAAAGGAGGGAGGTCTTGAACCACAGGCAGTCCCAGCTTCTCGAAATCAATCAAGGTAAACTGCATATCCTGATTCAAGGCAGTCTCGTCCCCCATGCCTTTGGCATCACCCATCACTTGCTCACGCCGCAACAACTCCGGGTCCATGGTCTTGACATAATGCAGGGTTCCACCAAGAGAAGTACTATTGACTCGGACAATCTCCTCATTGATGTGCTCGGCCAGAGCCTTGAGACGTAAATAATGAACCGTCAGACGCTTCCTTCCCTTTTGGTCGGGATCATCAAAGTACCGGCCATTGAGATAGTTATCCACCGCCTTTTGTAACAATTCATAAGCCCGGAAAATGCTTCGCTCATATCTCCCCAATCCGCTGAAAGCAAAAGGCAAGCGATCGAAAAAAGGCCGAGGGACTTCCTCCGTGAAGGGTATGCAGGAGGGAAGCAGATCCAAAGCAACATAAAAATTTTTGGCCGTATCCTTATCAAGCAACAGGCAATGCAATCGGGCGGCAGTCTGGGACAGAAGAGGCTCCTGCTCGCGCAATTCTTCCGTCATCCTCTTGAAAGCCTCGGTCATGTCTTCAATGTCTTTGCGCGCACCAAAATACGCCTCAGCCATGTCCGAGACCACTTCCTGCTGTAATTGATCTGCATAATCCTTGAAATAAGCCATGAGAACTCCTGGCACATCTTCGCATTATATTTTATATACCTGTCAAACTTTTCGCCCGGAACAGACTCCGGGTCAATATATTTTGCTACGCCAAGGTACAAAACAAAAGCAATCATGTGAAATAGTAAACCGTTGATAACGTCAAAAAACAAACTGTCTAAAAGATATGTGAGTGGAGTCCTAAACGCCATGCGAGTAATCTTCTCCAATTTTTACAGCTAGAAACAGCAACTACAGAGCAAAAAATATCAATGCAAACGGGCACTTCCTGGTGTTATGACTTGATATTCGTGAAATCTCTTCAACAGCCTGACAACCGTATCTTCCCACAAGGAGCATGGCATGCTGCTCAACGAGCACAAAAGCAAGACCCTTTTCACTCAAGCAAATATTCCGGTTCCCGAAGGTCTCGCCCTGTTTCCCGGTGAGGAAACCGCTTTCACTCCTCCCTTTCCACCGCCCTGGTATCTCAAATCTCAAGTGCTTACCGGGGGGCGGGGCAAGGCCGGGGGTATCCTGCGCGTCGATGACAGGAAGCAGCTCGCTGCAACCGCCAAAACGCTCTTTGCACTCCACATTAAATCCCAGTCCGTTCCGTTCATTCGAATCGAACCTTCGGTGGATATCCAACAAGAATTCTACCTCTCGCTGACGGTTTCCCGAGAGCAAAAGTGCATCCTGTTGACCGTAGGCCGCGAAGGAGGGGTTGAAATTGAAAACCTGGGCGAAGACAACCTTCTCATTCAGGAAATACGACTTCCCGCCGGCCTCGCCCCCAATCAGATCCGCGCCGCTTTCTTTCACCTGAAACTTGAAAAAAAACACCTGGTGGATTTCTCCACCCTACTCACCAACCTGTTTAATGGCATGTTGGATTTCGGCTTGCTCATGGCGGAAATAAACCCGTTGATTCTCGGAACAAACGGGAAATTCATGGCCTTGGATGGCAAGGTCGAAGTAGATGACAACTACGCTGACATTAATCCGGACATGGAAGTGTACTATCAAAGAGAACACGCCAGCCACGAGGAAAATACGGCACGTGACGCCGGGCTCTCATTCGTCAGACTGCCCGGTTGGGTCGGCCTCATGGTCAATGGAGCCGGACTGGCCATGGCAACCATGGACCTACTCAATTTCTCAGGACTCCCGGCCAGCAATTTCCTTGATCTCGGCGGCGCTGCGGATCAAAAACGCATGCAAACGGCTCTGGAACTCCTGTTTGGCGATTCTCAGGTCGAAGCCATCTTCATCAATCTTTTCGGGGGAATTCTTTCTTGTGAAAAAGTTGCCCTGGCCATGAAAGGAGCGCTGGGCGGCAATACGCCAGAAAAACCCATCGTGGCCCGCATGGCCGGAAAAGACTCCGCATCGGCTTTGAAAATCCTTCAGGATCTCAGTGTAGACAATCTTCATATCGTCCCCGACATGAAAACTGCCCTCAGCTTCCTGAGAACATTGAAACCGAAAATCACGGGAGAGGAAATCTTCCCCTCTCCCGAGGCCCCTGCCCCTACAAGCCGGCCCATAGACAGCGGTTACACATCCAATGCCGTTTTTCCCATTGGCTCGAAAACCCCCATCCTCGTCCAGGGCATCACCGGCAAAGAGGGGCAGCTCCACACACACCTCATGCAAAAATACGGAGCCAATATCGTAGCCGGTGTCACCCCGTTCAAGGGCGGGCAGGAGATATTGGGCATCCCGATATACAACTCCATTGCCGAAGCCAAACACCATCACGAAATCGGTGCCAGCATCATCTTCGTGCCACCCCGCATGGCAGCGGACGCCATCCTGGAGGCAGCGGGAAACGCCATCCCTTGGGCCGTCTGTATCACCGAAGGCATAGTGCAACACGAAATGCTCTCCGTCATCGAACAGATCAAGGACTCTCCCACCCGTCTCATCGGCCCCAATACGCCCGGCATCATCGTGCCGGGACAGACAAAGATCGGTATCCTTCCCACGACCCCGTTCATGCCCGGCCCGGTAGCCATATTATCGAGAAGCGGTACCCTTACCTACGAGGTCGCAGATCGCCTGACCAAGGCCGGGATCGGACAATCCCTGTGCGTTGGGATCGGCGGTGATCCATTCATCGGCACCAGCTTTGTCGATCTATTTGAAATGATACGAAATCACGACAAGACTCAAGCTGTTGTCGTCCTAGGGGAAATCGGTGGACAAGCCGAGGAGAATCTGGCTGAATACGTCCTCCGAACCGGCTTTGACAAACCCGTCATCACATTCATCGCCGGGCAAACCGCGCCCCCAGGAAAACGCTTGGGCCATGCCGGTGCCATTCTTGAACAACAGGGGGGCATCGAACAAAAACTGGAAACCATGCGCAAAGCAGGTTTTGTGGTGTGTCCCAGTTTGAAATCTGTCGCCCAACTGACTGAAAATGCACTCAAATAAACAGGATAACGACTTGAAGATTCTGCTTTTGGACATGGGAAAAATCATACGCGGCGGACAACGCCAGGTTTATTATCTTGCCCGCCATCTTATCCGTACCCCCGGCTTTGACCCCCTGGTGGTCATCCCGGCAAAAGCTCCCTTGCGAGCCCTGCTCGACGAAGCAAACATCCCTTACGTCACCCTTTCGTCTTCCAGCGATCTGAATCCCCTAAACCTATTCCGCCTGCTGAGGCTCATCACCACGCATCAGCCCGCGATTATTCACACCAATGATGCCAAGGGAGCCTCCCTGGCCGCCCTGGCAAAAAAGATTATCGGTGAATTCAAGTTGGTCCACAGCCGAAGGGTTTCCTACCGCCTCAAACCAGGCTGGAGTAGAAAAAAATACCTCGAAGGCGACGCCCTGGTTGCCGTAAGCCGGGAAATCCAGGAAGTTCTCGTAGACTGTGGCGTGCCAGCGAATAAAACGAGTACCATCCACAGCGGCCTTGATGCTGCCATGTATTCCACGGAAAAACATCGCCATTCGGTCCTGACGATTGGAGCCGTGGGAGCGCTCAGCACTCAAAAAGGCTTTGAAATCCTCATCGAGGCCCTGGGGGTGTTGAAAAAAGACACCTCCATGCCGGACTGGCAATGCCTGATCGCGGGCGATGGCCCCTTGCTTCAGGAACTCAAGGCCCAGGCCGACAAACTAAAATTAACAGACTCGATCCTGTTTCTCGGCTACCGCGACAGCCGAGAGGTCTTGCCGGAAATCGACATCCTGACCGTTCCTTCTGTTGACGGAGAAGGCTCCAATGCCGTCATAAAGGAAGGGTGGGCTTCCGAAATTCCGGTCGTAACCTCCGATCTCCCTTCCAATCTGGAACTGGTCACCCATGAATACAACGGCCTGATCTTTCGCAACCGGAAGGCCGAGGACTTGGCCGCCGCCATAAGCCGCCTGTACCATGACCCCGCCCTCTCCAGCCGGTTGGTCAAACAAGGGGCCGCCTCCGTCCTGGAATATACCGATAAATGCATGGCGGATAACTACATAAAAATCTATCAAATGCTGACCTCCTGACCGACACCACCGCAACGGGTATGCTTGCATCTTTGCCCAAGCATGGTATTATTCAACATCCCGTAAATTCCCAACGAGGTATGTCATGATAAAAATTATGCCTGAATCCACTGAACGGATGCTGGCGGTCAAAGCCTCCGACACGTTGACCGACGACGACTATATCGGCACGTGGCTCCCTGCGCTGGAAGCCATCATTGAAAAATACGAGGTGGCCAACGCCCTCCTCTACATGGATGCCGATTTCAAAGGCTGGGACATAAAGGCCATGTGGACAGACGCCAGATTTTGCCTCAATCACCAAAATGATTTCAGTAAGATAGCCATTGTAGGCGGCCCACATTGGATAAAATGGGGAGCCCAACTGAGCGAAGCGATAATGGATTGTGAGATCAAAACATTTGAGCCAGAAGCATTGCAGGAAGCATTGCAATGGTGTTCTGATACGATAGGCTGCGCCTGCGACGATTAACGGCTCGGGGCCGATCAGACAAATTTTCCATCCAATAACAGATGAGAAAAATAGCCTGCGCAAAACGCTCCATAAAACGGCAAAAAGACACTGACGGACTCCACCCCCTGCACCAGCATGGGCACCAGAAGTATGGGCATCGGCACAAGCAGCATCGCCCACCACGTATGGGTCCACCCCCGATGCGAATCTATAGCCGGAAGCATAGCAAAAAAACCGAGCCATGCCGCCCAGACATACTGTTCTCCAAGTATCATACCCAAATCGACCGCAGCGAAAACGGCATAGAAAATATTCTGCCCTTTGGAATCAGTGTCCACATCCGGAAAAAGTGCTCCAAGCAGACAAAATCCAACAAGTCCGGCCCCGAACAACGGGTTGAGAACAAGCCAACCGAACAGGACACACCCCACCAGTCCCATAACGGCGAAAAAGAGTCCGCCCGCAAGATGTCCCTTGTATCCAGGCATGCCGACACGTCCGAACCCTATCAGAGCGCAAGATTCTTCGGAGTGCAGACGCTTCGCATGATGAAGTTCCGAGCCTCACTGTAAAGACCGGAAACGGTGTATGGGGTCAAAAACCTGGTGCGAACCGCGCCGAGAATATTTGCATAAACCATGAATGCGGTCTGGGTGACGGGTAGGTCGAGAATAGATCCGTCATCAATACCACGCTGTAGTATTTCTTCAATTATATCAATTAATTCTCTAAATTTTGATCCGATCTTATGACGGTCGAGATCCGGATTGTCGTCGCTGAAAGGAGAACAACGTATCATGGTCGGAAACGTTTTTTCATTCTCAATGGTAAATTCCAAATAGGTCTGAACAAAATTCCCCAACGCTTCGCAACCGTTGGCAGAGTCGACTATTGCTTCACGAATATGGAGAATCATCGTATCGATCAACTCACTCCCTGCGATCATGAACAGGCTTTCTTTATTGTCGAAGTAATGAAAAACCAATCCTGAAGCCACACCAGCCTGCTCGGCAACCATTTTCATAGTTGTTCCGGCATACCCACAACGGGCAAAGTTCTCTTGGGCGGCCAACAAAATTCTTTCCTTCTTCGACATTAATCATCTCCCGCAGAAAATTTAAATTGAAACAGTGGATAGTATCATGAATCCACCTGTTACATCAGCAGCAAATTGCTTAGTACGGCAAATACCTTTGTTCAAGTGGTATTTCGAATTTTATTCAAAGGTTGACTACTCAATCAAAACAAAAGCGAGGCCCGGAGCCTCGCTTTTATAATATAAATATCTTACCAATGCCTACATCACATCAGAAGACTGCAACTCTTCGATTTGCTTATCAATGGCCTTTTGCAAACGGGGTGGCAGCCCCATAATATCCGTATTCAGAAAACCGCGAACAATAGTCGAAGTCGCCTCGTTTTCATCCATGCCACGCGCCATGAGATACTCGATTTCTTCCTGAGCGATCTTGCCCACCGAAGCCTCGTGCGAAAGTTCCACTCCTTCAGCTGTGCCATCCAGCTCTGGAATGGCCCAAATCCGGCCATCACCGAGGATGAGCCCCTGACATTCCAAATGCCCTTTGCTCGGAACGCTGTTGGCGCCGATATGACCACGGTTGATGATGGTGCCACCCGCAGCAATGGTCCTGGCGATGATTTCACAGCGGGTATGCGGCGCATTCATGATGACCCGGTTGCCCATGTCGAGATGAGCCCCCTTCGGGGCCAGGATCACGGAATTGAAACGGGCCACGGAATGAGGACCGTTCATGGTAATTGAAGGATACATCTGAAGATCCTTGACCGGCTGCAACAACACATAGTTGGAAAGGAACTTGCCCCCTTCCTCGACAATGCCGGCCGACCGAGGGCGTACGGACACACTTTCACCCCAATTATGAACCATGGTGAAAGTCAACGAGGCGTTTTTCTTGACGAAAAATTCTGAAATTCCCAAATGAGCCCCGGAAGTCGTGCCGTGCGCAACGGAACAGCCGGTGATGATATGCGCTTCAGCGCCCTCTTCGATGATCACAAGGTTGTGGACATTCTGCCCCACATTTTCGGACTTGAGCATCAGGCAGGACTGAATTGGGTCCTGGACCTTGGCACCGGCCTTGACCCGAATGAAATATCCACCATGCAGATTGTCATAAGCCGCTCGGGTATATTCGTCTTTGTTCTTGTCGACAAGCGACCAATAATATTCCTTGAGCCCGTCATATTTTTCAAGGGCATCCTTGATATCCAGGATCTCGACATCGTCGTTGTTGGATTGGCAATGCACCGCGGATTGGTCCATCTGCAAATAGGAAGCGGAACGCATCTCCATATCCGAAACAACACCAGCCAAAAGCATCTGATCCCTGTCTTCCTGGGACAACTCGTTCAAATCGTTCAGGGCTTCCTGCTTGAGGCCATCAAACTTGAACTGCGAAAGGTCTACTTTACTCATATCTCATATCTCCATACGGAGTTGCTAATTCATGCAACGAACACATTCCTGATACCCGTGCGCACGGATATGCTCCATGATATCCCTGGGACGCCCCTCGCAACACAAGTGTCCCTGATACAGGACTTGGCCCCGGTCGGCGTTGACATAATCAAGAATGTAACCGGTATGGGTTATGATAAGCCCCGCCGTCTTGATCTGCTCCTTGCGCTCCCTGAGACTGAGATCAGGAGTCACGTTGAAGTTGCCATCAAGCACATCACGGGCGACCTTGCCGACCAGTTGCATGTTCTCCATATCCACACCGGATTCCGGTTCATCAAACAAAACCAGGTCCGGCTGCTGCGCCATGAGCTGCAACAATTCGGAACGCTTGATCTCTCCCCCGGAAAAACCATCGTTGATATCCCGGTCCAGAAACTCTGTCATATTGACCGTTTCGGCCAGCAGATCGGGATTCACCTCGCCCTTGCGGGAACACAGTTTCACGAGATGACGGGTCCGCAAGCCATGAATGGTCGGAGGACGTTGAAAGGACATCCCTATTCCCAAGCGTGCCCGTTCATACATGGGGGCCGAAGTGATGTCCTGGCCCTTGAAAATTATTTTTCCCTTGATGACGTCATACCCGGCAAACCCCATGAGTGCCATGAGCAGGGAAGTCTTACCCGAACCATTCGGTCCGAAAAGAATAAAGGTCTCCCCTTCATTTATCTGGAGGTTGATCCCTTTCAGGACCTCCTTGTCGCCGATGTTGACATGCAAGTCTTCTATGGTCAGCATGTGTTTCCTCGCTTTGGTCGAAGTGCAATCAGCCTCATTACTGAAGCCCGGTTGGGAAGTCCAGAAAATCATCCCTCTACAGGGGGTCATCGAGGACAACCTCAACCATATAAGTATAAAATCGAACGGAGCAATACATGGGCAAAAAGAAACAGATAAAAAATTTGGGCGACCTCAAAAGTCTCAAATTCGAGAAAGAAGAACAGGATGCGTATTCCCTGCCTTATCCCAAAAAAGCTGCACCCGAAGATTCGTCGTCAAAAACCGACGAACCAGCAGACGAGGAAACCTTCTTCGCTGCCATGCAAGGAGTGAAACAATTGAACGACTCCGGTGGACGCCATGTCGTTCCGCAGGCCCCCCCCTCCCCCTTGACGACCATCGGTGATACCGAAGAGATCGCAAGAAAGGATCTGCAAAACTTTCTCAGGGGCGACGTGGAATTTGAACTCGAATACACGGACGAGTACATGTACGGCTATATCCGTGGGCTGGATATCAAGACGTTTCAACAACTCAAGAATGGTGCCCTGAGTGTAACCGCCCATCTGGATCTCCACGGAATGACCGCAAGCCAAGCGCAGGAAAGTCTACTGTTTTTCACCCGTGAATGCTATCTGCAAAACCATCGCTGTATTCTGATCGTCACCGGCCGAGGCATCAATTCGCCAGGCGGCCAATCCGTCCTCAGGCGTGAAACCGAATCATGGCTTACCCGCGACCCGCTCAAACACGTGGTCCTGGCCTTCTGTACAGCCCAGCCCAAAGACGGCGGTGCTGGCGCAATTTACGTGCTGCTCAGAAAACAGAAAAAATCCCAAGGAAAAATCCAATGGGACAAGATGTTCAACTGGGATGAAACCCCATAACTATCTACCATAAAAAGAAAACCCCCACTCCGTGGAGCGGGGGCTTTTCTTATGCGGCCCCATGTCAAGGACTCCCTATTTACTTGATATCTCTGTCTCTTAGGCCATACTCTCCTCTCACCTAACTGGCTGATTTATTATATTCCTTTTCTTATTCGTGCTCTGCGGCACCAAGTACCGATTCGGTACATAAATCAGTTTAAGATCGCCATTTTATTTCCGTAGTCTACGCTACCAAAAGCCCCTCGCGACCTGTTTACGACTGCGCCACAGGCAAGCTTAACTTCCATAATAGCGCGGCCAGTTTACGAGCCAGTGCAGCAATTGCCTTTTGAGCAACGCCATGCCGACTGTAAATTCGGTTGTAAAATTCTCTGGCCCAATCATCCTTTTGTTTCCACACCCAGGCTGCTTCAATCAGCAGGCTTCGCAATCGTTTTTGTCCCACTGGGCGAAGAAACGCCTTGCCTTTACTGCCTCCGCTCTGTCGGATGACTGGCGCAAGACCTAGATAGGCAGTCACTTCTTCACTGCGATTGAAACGCTCTGGGCTGTCAATCGGCGTTGAAAGTTGACCCATCATCGGCGTCGAAATTTGACCCACCCCGAACGTGGTTTTCGGGTGTTGGGGGGAGGCTTTTCCGGGGGCGGCGGCAGGGTCGGGAATGGAGGGAGCCCGGAGGGCGACCGGAATTCCCGACCCTGCCGCCGACGCTTATGCGTCCTGCCCTTGGTGCTGTCCCCTGCCTTGTTTCAGCCTCCAGCTTTCATTGCCTGTTTCGATGATCTCGCAGTGATGTGTGACGCGGTCCAACAGGGCCGTGGTCATCTTGGCGTCTCCAAAGACCTGTGACCACTCCCCGAAGCTCAGGTTCGTGGTGATCAGCACCGAGGTCCTCTCGTAGAGCTTTGAGAGCAGGTGAAAGAGCAGCTGGCCTCCTGACCTGGAAAACGGCAGGTAGCCGAGTTCGTCCAGGATGACCAAGTCGAAGCGCGCCAAAGTCTCGGCCAGCCGTCCGGCCTTGCCGTCCGCCTTTTCCTGCTCGAGCTGGTTGACGAGGTCCACCAGATTGAAAAAGCGCACTCGGGCGCCGTTGCGCACGGCATTGGAGCCGATGGCGATGCTTAAATGCGTTTTTCCGGTGCCCGTGCCGCCTACAAAGACCACATTGATCCAGCTCTCCATGAAGCCGCCCTGGTATAGATCCCTGATCCTGGCCTCACCGACGTGCGAGTCCTGGAAGTCGAAACCGTCCAGATCTTTGCTCACGGGAAATCTGGCGATCCCCAGGCGGTATCGGATGCTGCGTACGCGGCGCTCGGCCTGTTCCGCCTTGAGCAGATCTAACAGAAACCGTTCCAGAGTGGCCCCGGATCGACGACCGTGCTCAAGCATCTCGTCGTAAGCTCCGCGCAGGCCATGCAGCTTGAGCTCTTTGAGCAAAGCCAAGATGTCATTGCGAAGCATGGCTCGCCTCCAATAGCTGGTCATAACGTCCGCAGTCGGCCACAGGCTCGCATTTGATCCTGAGGTGATCGGGGACGCAAACCTCTTGGGTTGGCCTTTGATCACGGGAGCGGTTCAAGATGTTAAGGACCACGTCCCGACTCACCGTGTTCTGGTCCAGGGCCGCCTGGCAGGCGTCGGTTACTGCCTGGAGTCCATGGCTGGGCACCGCTGTCAGGATACCCGCAAACTGTCGGTCCCAGTCCTTATGCCGCCGCAGGGACAGACGGATTTGCTCCATCGGCGCAGGAAGCCTCCAGTCCTGGAAGGGAGCGCCGTTGCGGAGCGCTCCGGGCTTACGCTCCAGGACAGGCACGTAGTGCCACGGGTCATAGACAGTCTTTTCTCTGCCGAATCGGCGGGCATGTACGGCCAGCACCCGGCCATCGCGAATCACCGAGATGTGGTCGGCGTACGCCTTGATCTGCGCCGCCTGTCCAGCCGCCTCGCAGGGTACGCTGTACCGGTTGTGATCAAACCGCACCAGACATGTGGAGGAAACCCGGCATTCCTGAATACGGTAGCCATCGAAAGGGGCTGCGGGCTTGATTAGGTTTTCACGCTCCTGCAGGAAGACCTCCCAGATCGTCTTGTCCGTAATCTCCGGATGAGCCTGAGTCTTGGCCCAACCAATAGCTCGCTCCAGCAGCCAGGCGTTGTACTCCTCAAGGCTCCCGAAACGCCATCTGCCGGATAAAAAACGAGTACGTACCAGATGGACTTGATTTTCCACCTGCCCTTTTTCCCAGCCAGCAGCAGGCGTACACAGCGTGGGGTCCACCAGGTAATGAGTGCACATCTGCTCGAAGCGGGAATTGAGTTTCGCGTTGCTTTGCCGCGTAGAACTTTGTTCACTGCGGTCTTCATGTTGTCGTAAATACCTCGGCCACAAGATCCGCCGAAAAAGGCAAAGCCGCGCTGATGGGCGTCGAATACCATCTCCTGGGTCTCCCGAGGGTAACCGAAGCAGAAGACCATCCGGCTATGGCACAATCGCATGTGCGCGGTCTTGACCGTCATTGGCATGCCGTCAATTTCGAGTTGCTCGTGGCTCCAGTCGAACTGGTAGGCCTCTCCAGAGGCGAAAGTCAGCGGGACAAAGGCTTGCGACACCCTGTGCCCTTCGGCTTCGCGCCAGCGGGAGACATGACGCCGGACAGCATCATAGCCTCCCTCGTAACCTTGCCCCTGAAGCTGCTCAAACAAGACCTTGATCGTGCGTCGATGTTTGCGTGGAAGCCCGACATCCCGCTCCAACTCGCTTTCCAGCCAGGGTCGTGAATTCACCAAGTTTGGGCATGGGCTGGATCGCTCGTTTGTACTCGAAGCGCGTCTCCTCCGAGCGCAACACCTTGCGGACCGTATTCCGGCTCATGTTTAAATTCTTGGATATCTGCCTGATCGGCGTCTCATGCCGGTCATGGGCCACCTTAATCTTTCGAATTGTTTCCACCGTCAGCATCTCCTCGCTGGCCCTCCCGTCACGATTTTCTCGTGACCTTGAGGGGCTTGCCGGGGTGGGTCAAATTTCGACGCCGATTACCGGCTCAGGTGGGTCATATTTGCACGCCGATTCACACTTCAGGATAGCGTTCAAGCAAATCTGCGCTATAAAACGGGTACGGTTTCTCAAAACCGAAAGGCTGCCATACCCACTCAGAAGGATCTTTCCGGTTGCGCCATGGCGTCAAACAAGCGAGGTATTGCAGTCCATCCCACGTAACCTTGTACCCCCACCCTCTGACAGAGCCATTGGCGTTGTGAAAACAGTATGCTTTATCAACGTCTATTCCGGATTGCTCAAACTTCTTCGGCGCATTTTTATCACTGTAAATGGCCCTGATTTGATACCCGTCGTGAGGCTTTTCAAAGAGCACTGTATCTCGCTCTGTAAAAGCTATTTTCAATTGCTTGGTAATATCTAGTATAGCCCTCTGTCTGCCAAATCCCATAATTGAAGAATACAAGCCAATCTGGTCCCTATACTTCGGTACATTATCAAAATAGTTAATCCAATCACCCTGCAAATAGCTGAAACCTTCTAGACGCATGTCCTCACGCTTGACGAGTGCGGGGCAATCTGCCTCTTTTTTGAACTCTTGGATTTCTCCAAAATTCAAGAAGAAATCTGTCAGAACAATTTCAAAAGGATAGCAACGGTATATTCTGTTCTGCCAAAGCGACCCCCCAGGGAGCCAGCTTCGCATCTGTCGTCGATAAGACCCGGCCATGATGAGCCTGTTTATGCTCGGCTCCACAAAGTTCTCTGTATTGTATTGAAGCAAAGGAACCCGTTGGGGACCATTCGGACACCTCATCTGCAGATAAGTAATCAAATCACTAGCCAACATTCCAGACACGTTCATCATCCTTCGTATTTTTTCATTCGAATCATTCTCAATGCCATGCCTCCCCGCATCTGTAATTTTTAACAACTCCCGGTCATCCTATGCCGTGATCAGGAAGACAAAAATTACACACGAGCAACGAGGCAAAAAATGAATAACAACAAACCGCTATCACAACAACCTACTGATGGCAGTCCCCGACCGCTTACGGCGAAAGAAGTGGCTGATCTCTTGAACAAACCTATTGGTTGGGTGTATCGTCACAAGAAAGCGTTGGGCGGCTTCCAGCCTATGCCGGGAGCCAATATTCTCTTCGATGCCGCGAAGCTCTGCTCGGGAGAAACACATGCCCTACAAGATGAGCAACGGAAAGTGGCGCGGGAAACGCATGATCAACGGTCAGACCAAGACCAAAGCCTTTACCAGCAAAAGAAATGCCCTACTGTGGGAGGTGCAGCAAAACGAAACACTTTGGCGAGAACAAAGCAATCCGACCCTCACGGCCTTGGAGTGGGCTAACGCTCACCTCGACTTTGCCAGGCAACGCTTTGTTCCCAAGGTCTATGAAGCCAAACGACTTGCATTCAAACGACTCCTGGAGGTTATCCCTGGGGATCGACAGGTCAACGAACTGGGAATGCCCCAGGCCATGGCCGTGATGCAGTCAGTTGCTACGCAAAGGGGAAACGGCCCAGCCAATACCGCTCGAAAACATCTGTCATCCGCATGGGCGTGGGGAACGAAATACCTGCTCATGCCCCGAGACAATCCGTTTTCGATGGTGGACCGCCTCCCCGCTGACCAACACCCCAGGCGCATGCCTACTGAAGAAGAGTTCTGGCAAGTATTCCATACCGCCCAAGGACAGGACAAAATCCTTCTGAAAACGGCACTCCATACGGCGGCACGGAAGAATGAACTCTACAGCCTGCGTTGGTCGGACATAGACTTTGAGGGACAAAAAATTCGTCTGGGAACAAGAAAACGCTCAGGCGGTGGCATGGAGTACGACTGGATTCCCATGACACAGGAAATCTACCAAAATCTCCTCATGCACCGCCAAGCCCCGGAAGGGATGAAAAGTGACATCGTCTTCAGCAACCAGGAAGGGGGCCAGTACAGAAACCGGTTTAACTTCATGCCCAACCTGTGCCAGCGTGCTGGAGTAGAACCGTTCGGGATGCATGCAATCAGACACCTGTCGGCCTCGATATTGGCCAAGGCGGGAATCCCCCTGCCAACCATCCAATTGATCCTGCGGCACAGAAAGGTGACGACGACCGCTCTGTACATCCAAAGTCTCGGAGTGAACAGCATCAACCTCGACGGCATATTCGACGGTCCCCAAGGTTCATACGCAGTCAATTCATAAAACAATACGCCCGTCCTTCGGAGCGGGCGTATGTGCCAAATCTGGTACGCATTTGGCACACAAACCGACGGTTAAAGACACTGAAAGTCAATAAATACGGCACTTGAAGAACCATCAAGAAATCTTCACACGCCGGAAGCCGATCTTGTCCTTGGAAACCCGGTCGAACCGGTTGAGCGGCATGGCCGCCACGGGAACCGCCTTCCATACATTGATGAACACGGTCCCGGCCTTGCCCGAAACAACCCTACCCTGAGCATTCTCGCTTCTCAGCTTGATCTGATTCCGTCCCGGTCGGATGTCGCCATGCAGCCCGATAACGAATTTGTCGGTAGCGTCCCGAAAAAAATACTGGGAAGGCAGATCAAGATCCTTGATTTCGATCTCGCCGCCCAAGTCCTTGGCCCGAGGTGTCAAAAAAGCGACGACACGGGCACGAAGATCCTGCCCCAAGATAACTTTGCCACCGGTCTGCACCGTGAGCTGGGGGGGGCAGGACCACCCGGTCCACATTGTCCCCCAGGTAGTAGCGCAGCACCTGGCTGAGCTTTTCACTGGTGATGACCACGGGCCGCCCCGGTTTATCCGAGGCCTTCCAGAGCTTGATCCGGGATATTGTCTCCCAGGTCCGCTCATCGAGCCCTTGGACGGGATCGGCGATTTAGCCAAGCAAGACAGTGGGCCCCTTTACGCAGGCCGCGCTCCTGACCATGAGCCGCCAGCCGTCCTTGCTGCCGGATGCCGCATTGATGACGGACGCGGTTCCCATAATCAACAGGCAGGCCAGTGTCGCAACATACGCGATTCCCCTGACTTGTCCTTTTGATCTGCTCCTCATGCCTGGCATATATTCGCCCTTTCCTCGCGACAGACCGTTCAACGATATGCCGCAGTCATAGTACCCCCGGCAAAGCCGGGGGCTTGAGTTTGTGAGCCGCTCAAAGCGGCTTTAAGCACCGCCTAAAGGCGGAATTTCAATTGCTCGATTCGCTTATCTTCCTGCTCTTGCCTACGGATGTATTCGCGAATCACCTTTTCATCTCGACCTACGGTAGAAACAAAATATCCACGTGCCCAGAAACTCTGACCGGCATAGCCTCTTGCTCTGCCTTAAACTTCCCGAGCTATATGGATAGCGCTCTTTCCTTTCATAAAGCCAACAACTTGCGACACAGAATACTTGGGCGGAATCGCAATATACATGTGGACATGATCCTTACATAAATGCCCTTCCAGAATCTCACTCTCCCGCTGTTTCGCCAGCTTATGGAAGACTTCTCCCAAGTATGTCCGAATTTTACCAAATAGAACCTTGCGGCGGCATTTCGGTATCCAGACCATGTGATACTTGCAGTCCCACCGCGTGTGACATAGGCTTGAATTGCACTTCATTTAAAGCCTCTCCTGTGCTCACTCTGAGCAGCTCACCAGGGGAGGCTTTAAACTATTCCCGCAAAAGTCAAACTTTGTTGGTCCCCCAGCAAAGCTGGGGGGTTTCTCATTGGACTAAATATTTTGTCTGATTGCTAAACAGTGTCGGCCCAAATGACCATGGCCCGCGCATTGCCCCTGTACTCCTGATGCCCAAGGATTTGGCTGACCGGCTCACCCATCTTTTCCACGTTGCATCGCTTGAGGGAAGTCGGAGCGACAGAAGCCGTACCGGCCACGAAAGTCCCCAGAATCAGCAAGCCAGCAAGGGCAACCGTCCACACTATCTCTTTGATTTTTTTCTGCCGTGCTATACTCATACCTAAATCGAGCGGAGGGGTCTCATTGAAGCCTTCCTCGGCAGAAACCGGAAGAAGATTGACTCCAAAAATGGTGCGAATGGGGACAGCTTGATCGCTGAAGCGTGAAAATGCCACTCGTTTCGGTTGTGATACCAGATTTTTCAGGAAATTGGACGCACCTCTCCCATCGCTGGACATGGAGCGGGGCGTTCAGATCAGGTCCAGACGAATTTTGGAGCGCTCAGGCAGCGCTCCCACAGTTCTTTGAAACGCAACGATTCCATGGCGATCGCCGTGACCTTGAGTACGGTTTTGCCAGCATGGGACACCACCTTGGCGGCGACGTCCACCAAGGTGCGACGCAGTGTGGTCGGGAAAGACTTGACCGGTACCACCGGCTCACTCACATCTTCCTTGAACGCTTCAAACAGGAAGAAGCCGAGGAGCATGGTGTAATAGAAGGCGGCGTTGGGCACGAAGCGCTGGAACGGCAACTCCTCGAATCCGAAATCCTTGAACGCCCTGTGCACCAGTTCGTCCGCGCCCCGCTGGTGGTAGGAGTGGATGATGGCATCGGTTTCGGCCATGAACGCGAGGCCAGCCTCCTGCAATTGCTGATCCACGACACTATCCATGCCAAGGTTGGTGTAGACGATGGTGCCTGGTCTTGATCCGGGTAGCAGGAACTGCTTCTCTTCCAGTAAAGGTCGCCAAAAGATGGTCCTGAAGGACTTTTCCCAGGACTTGCGGCGGTCGCAGAACTCGTAGCACTGCCAGACATCCTCATCGGTTTTGCCGAAGTGATGCTGAAAGGCGGTTTCGGGAAGTGCCCCAATCATGGCCTTGATGTCGCTATAGAACTTGCCTGCGCAGATGAAACCGATATCCAGCCGCTCCATCTCGTCGAAGAGCTCCTGGTCGAAGAATCCGGAGTCCATGCGAATGATGATGGGTACGGTCTTGCTGTAGCGGGTACGGATCATGCGCACCACGTGACGGATCATCTTCGGGGCTGAGTCGCCGTTGAGAGAGTGTTTGTCGCCGCCACGGAACACGGCGTCTATAATGTAGCGGCCCCAGGTCATCTGGAGAGGCTGAAAGCCCAGAACCTTCTTGTAGGTGGGCTTGACGCCGTGACGCTTCGGCGCTTGGTCGTTATCCATGACCATGGTGTCGATGTTCAGTTCGATCACTTCTGGGCTGGTCATGCTGAGTCGCCAAAGGAAGAGTTGCTGCAACAGACGGCGAAAAAGATAGGTCCGTTGTGCGGAGAATGATTGGTAGAACCGCTTGACGGTGTGCGATGAGGCCATGCTCTTGATGTCTGTTTCGATGGCAGCCGCGTAGCCCGGATCTTTGGTCAGGACATCAAAGTGGGCCAAGTGACGGCTGGTGCCGTCAAAGAGGAAGCAGAGCACCTGCTTGAAAAGTTCATCGATGGGCGTGCCCTTGGGGTTCTTGCGCATGGAGCCGAAAAGGCGGTTGATGTGGGGGAAAAGACCAATGCCACGAATGTAGCGAGCAAAGAGGTTGAGCCCGGCCCGGCTTGTCAGACAGTCGTTCGTGACTTGGACATCGTCGATGAATTTTGCTTTGGTTCTCTTTGAGTTGGACATCCAGCCCTCCACCAAATGGGTGAAACGTTCATGACGTAGTGACTGGATGTGATTGTAAACAAAAACAAGGTGATATGCCAGCTTTGATGTTGTGTCAGGCTGGAGAATCGCTCAGATTAGGTTATAGTTGAACTCTTTCAAGAAAGCAAAGCGCGCTCTGCCCGCAATAGTGTTGCAACACGGGGACAAACCCCTTGACGGAGATTGTAACATGAGGCAATCTTCCGGGTATGCAAAAAAACCTGTCCACGCACCCTTTCTTTTTTACGAGCAGTATATGAAGCTCGTGGGATAGCAAAGGCGAGAAAATGCCAAAACGAACCACGGGCTTTTATGACCGTGGTTTCTTTATTTCATACCGGGCGGCCCAAGCCGACAAGGAGGATCAAAGGATGATTTACGACATAGAAAATGAAACCCTGCCTCGGGAGGACATAGAGAAGCTTCAATTGAAGCGGCTCCAGTCCCTATGTGAGCGGGTTTACGCCAATGTCCCTTTCTACCATAAAAAATTCGATGAAAAGGGCGTCAAACCCCAGGACATCAAATCCCTGAAAGACCTCACCCTGCTCCCCTTTACCGTCAAACAGGACTTGCGCGACCAGTACCCCTTTGGCCTGTTCGCCGTGCCCAAAGACCAGATCGTCCGCATCCATTCCTCCTCCGGCACCACCGGAACGGCCACGGTCGTCGGCTACACCAAGCGGGACATCCAAAACTGGGGCGAACTCATGGCCCGCTGTTTCATGGCAGCCGGCGCCTCGGCCAGCGACACCGTGCACAACGCATACGGATACGGCCTGTTCACCGGCGGCCTCGGAGCCCACTATGGAGCCGAGGCCCTGGGCGCGACCGTGGTACCCATTTCCGGCGGTGCCACCCGCCGACAGGTCCTTCTGCTCAAGGACTTTGCCCCCGATGTCATCTGCTGCACCCCGTCCTACGCCCTGTTCCTGGCCGAAACCGGCCTTGAAATGGGCATTGATATCAAGGAGTTGCCCCTGCGCATCGGCATCTTCGGAGCCGAACCCTGGACCAACGAAATGCGTTTCGAAATTGAGAAAAAACTCGGCATCAAAGCCATCGACATTTATGGATTGTCCGAAGTCATGGGACCCGGCGTTGCCATTGAGTGCCAAGAAGCCCAGGATGGCCTCCACATTCAGGAGGACCACTTCCTGGCCGAGACCATCGACCCGCTGACCGGGGAACCCGTGGGCCCTGGTGAAGAAGGCGAACTGGTCTTCACCACCCTGACCAAGGAAGGCATCCCGCTCATCCGCTACCGCACTCGCGACCTGACCACCCTGAACCCCGTCCCGTGCAAATGTGGCCGCACCACCATGCGCATGAAGCGCGTTACCGGCCGCTCGGACGACATGCTCATCATACGCGGCGTAAATGTCTTCCCGTCTCAGATCGAATCCATCCTCATTGAGACCAAGGGCCTCACCCCGCACTATCAGCTCATCATAGAACGCCAGGGGAACCTCGACACCCTTGAGGTCCAGGTGGAAGTCAACGAGTCCATGTTCTCTGACGAGATCAAGAGTTTACAGCGCGTGGAATCAAAGGTAATGAAGAATATCAAGGAATTCCTCGGCGTCACCGCCAAGGTGAAACTGGTCGAACCCAAGACCATCGAACGCTCCATGGGCAAGGCCAAGCGCATCATCGACAACCGAAAGAACGATTAATCGCCAATACCTCAAGGAGAACACCATGAAAGTAGATCAACTCTCCATATTCCTGGAAAACCGCTCTGGTCGTCTGGCCGAGGTGACCCGTATCCTGTCCGAAGCAGGCGTCAACATCCGCGCCCTCTCACTGGCCGACACCTCGGATTTCGGCATCCTGCGCCTTATCGTTTCCGACTTCGAAACCGCCAAGACCAAACTCAAGGAGGAAGGCTTCACCGTGGGGCGCACCTCCGTTGTCGCCGTGGAAGTCACGGACGAACCCGGTGGGCTGCACAACATCCTGAGTATGCTTCAGGACGCAGGCATCAACGTGGAATACATGTACGCCTTTGTTCAGCAGAGCGGCAATTCCGCTGTACTGATCTTCCGCTTCGACCGCACGGATCAAGGCATTGAGCTGCTCCTGGAAAAAGGCATCACCATCGTGCCCGGCGAAAAACTCTACAAGCTGTAGAATCCGGCCACCAACGCTTTCTCAATAGGGTGGAACCATGTGGTTCCACCCTTTTCTGTCATCAAATCCGACCATTGTCCGAATCGTTTTTCCATCAAAAGTATTGCCGAAAAAACATGGAAGTCGTATAAAGAAACAATGCGGATATCATGCAAACAAGAATCATCCTGCCATCAATAAAACCATGGACAACAAAGATATAATCGACAGCAAATTCCTGCAATCCATGGCAGGAAAACAGCCGTTTCTCAAACGGATGTTCACGGTCTTCATTTCCCAGGAACCCAAGCGCATTCAGGAAATAAAAAACGCCCTTGAATCACGAGACGTGGAGCGTCTGCGCCATTTGGCCCACTCTCTCAAGGGGGGAGCCGCTACCATGGGTGTCGAGAAAGTGCGGGAATGCTGCCTTCTCATTGAAAATGCCTCCAAAAATCAGGACCTTGAAGCTGTGAAAAGCCACCTTGATACTTTGGAAAAAGAAATGCGCAAGGCCTACGCCTTCATGTTCAACTATCTGGCTGGGCACTAGCAGACCGCTGAAAAAATAGAAAATTCCACCTATCCCCAAATGGTGAAATGCCGCCGTTGGGTGAGCGGTCCTCCGCGAGTCTTACAGATAGGGACAGCATCGATAAGTACGAAAAAAATCAAGACCGAAGCGTAGTTCCCGTACATGCGGGTTGGAACTTTTTGAAGCAACGCAGCAGATCGCCGTTTTCCGACAGCCTGTAAGCCACGCCAATTCCCGTTAGAAACTCTCTATACGTTCTTTCTGAGGGGAGCCTGACCGATTCCCGGCCAGAGGCGAATAACACCGAATCCAGCCCGGACCAGTGTCCACAGGGCTGTGGCAAGCCAGATGTAGACCAGCACAGGCGCAGGGTGCAGGGATTCCACAAGCAGAACCGCCGCCCCCCCGCAAAGAGTCGCCATAATCATGGCGTTTCGCAAATAGCGGAAGTCACCCGTTCCCCAATGAATGCCGTCGGTTGCAAAGGACAAGGCCCCCACGGGCTGCAACAGGGCCACCACAATCCAACCGGGTCCGAAAACCGCATAGGCCGCAGGCGGAACCAACAGCCAGGCCACCAAGTCCTCACCCAAAAGCATGAGGCTACCCATGACCACACCCGTGCCCACGCTCCAACAGCAGACGACCTTTGCCACCCGTCGGGCCTGGAATGCGTCACGCGCACCGAGAAAGTATCCCACCAAACTCTGGCCGGTAATGGCGAAGGCATCAAGAAACAGGGCAGAAAAAATGAAAAACTGTCGCACAGCCTGGTAAGCCGCCCCTTCGTCCGCACCGAAACGGTTGGCAACGCGGGTGCACAGCACCAGAAAAACCAGCAACGAGCCGGTCCGCACAAAAAGATCACCACCAACCTTGAGGAGCTTGGCTACCCCTGCCCCCCTCATATGCCACGTCAGACCAATGCGTCGGGCGACAACGGCCAAAGTCCAAACCGCGCCCACCCACTGGCTGATCGTGCTGGCAATAGCCGCACCGGCCACTCCCAGAGGAGGAATCGACCCCGCACCAAAAATCAGCAACCAGTCGAGCAACACATTCACGATATTAATGCCCACGGCCACATAGAACGGTGTCCGCATGTCCTGCAATCCCCGAAGAGCACCGAAACAGGCCAGGGAAACAAGCACGGCCGGTGCGCCAAGCAATCGATAGAACATGTATTCGTAAGCGAGTTGATCAACGACCCCTTCGGCACCGAGCAATCCCGATATCTCATTCAGAAAAGGCATGGCTCCGAACATGAGCCCCACCCCGATGCAAGCGGCCAGGGCGCACGCCAGGGAAACCACTTTCACGGCATGCCCATGGTCGCCGCCCCCCTCATCCTGGGCCACTTCGGTCTGTGTGCCGATGCCGAGAAAATTAAACGCCCAAAAGATAGATGAAAAGGCCACGGTGCCAATGCCCAAAGCCGCCACGGGCTCGGAGCCGGGAAGCCGGGCCACGAAAGCCGTATCCGCCAATCCCGTCAATGGCTCGGCCACCAGGGAAAAGAGAACGGGAAAAGCCAAGCCAATCAAGGTCCTGTTCGGCCTGTCCACAAAGGGATGCAGGGTTCGACCGGTCCCGTGCGCATCTGTTTCGAATATTGTCATGACCGAAAAGTCAGATCACATTGCTTCCCGGACAGCAAGAGAAAGCATTCCATTTTTCCGAATTTTTTGCTAAATCAATTACATGGAATCCATGGACGTTCAAATACTGCTCGGCCTACTCAGCCTCGCCTACACCCTCGTCGAAATCGCGGCCATCATTACCGCAGTCATGGCTGTACGGGATACCCGCACGCCTCAGGGTGCCATTGCCTGGGGAATTTCGCTGGTCACCTTTCCTCTGTTGAGCCTCCCTCTCTACTGGATTTTCGGTCGCAGCAAATTTCATGGCTATGTGGAGACCATGCGCTCTGGCGAAGAACGCTTCATTCAATTGCTGGAGGACAAACATCATCTTCCGGAAGTCAAAAAGCTCTCCGAGCGCAGTCGCCCGCACGCCCCTCGCTGTTCCTTCGAAACCATGGCCGACATTCCTTTCGCCGGGGGCAACGCCCTCAAGCTGTATACAGATGGAAACAGCACCTTTACGGCCATCTTCGAGGCTATTGAAAAAGCGAAAAAACATGTACTGGTCCAATTTTTCATTGTCCATGAAGATGGCCTGGGATGCCGCCTCCAAGACCTGCTCCTCCGCAAGGCCGCACAAGGCGTGCGCATTCATTTCCTCTATGACGAGATAGGCTGCCACTCGACACCCGCACGGTACTGGCAGACCATGAAGGACGGAGGGATCGAGGTCCACGCCTTCCACACCACCAAGGGAAGCGGCAACCGTTTTCAACTCAATTTCAGAAATCACCGCAAAATCGTGGTCGTGGACGGACACACCGCCTTTGTGGGCGGCCACAATGTCGGGGATGAATACCTCGGCCTTTCAAAAGAATTCAAAGAATGGCGCGACACGCATATCAGGATATCCGGTCCCGCAGTTCTCGGGATACGGATCAGCTTCGCCCGGGATTGGTACTGGGCCACGCGCACCCTTCACGACCTGGATCTTTCCATCCCGCCCTCCTTCGGGGAAGCGGAAGCCCTTGCCTTTGCCTCCGGCCCGGCAGATCCCCTTGAAACCTGCTCGCTGATGTTCGTACGCGCCATCAATGCGTCCAAAAAACGGTTCTGGATTGCCTCGCCCTATTTCGTTCCGGACAGCGCCGTGACCAAGGCCCTCCAATTGGCCGCCATGCGCGGGGTTGACGTTCGGATCATCGTACCCAGAAAAGCCGACCACTGGCTGGTCTACCTCGCGGGCTTCGCCTGCCTCAAGGAACTCCAACTGGAAAGTATCCGCATCTACCGCTACCAAAAAGGCTTCATGCATCAAAAGGTTTTCCTGGTGGACGACGAACTGGCCGCCGTGGGTACGGCCAACATGGACAACCGCTCCTTCCGCCTCAATTTCGAGATCACCATTCTGGTGGAAGATACTCCCTTCTGCAGACAGGTCGAAACCATGTTTCTCAACGATTTCAAACATAGCGTCGAAGTGGGAACAGGGGAATACGAGCAAAAAAATGTCATCAAGCAAACCATCATCAAATTCGCCCGTCTGCTCTCCCCCATCCTGTAGCAAAGTCTTCGATCACCGAACCGGCAGAAGACCACACGACTCCAGGTCGAATTGCCCCAACATGCATCACCAAAAAAACGGGGCGTGGAATCATCCACACCCCGTCTTCATTTTTTAATGATATCCGTGCTAGAAAATATCGGCCATGGCGTAAAGCCTGCCGGGCTTCTGCCCTGCCAACCATTTGACCGCACTCAATGCGCCCGAGGCAAACATTTCACGCGAATGTGCCTGATGCTTGATCTCGATCCGCTCGCCAGGACCAAAGAAAAACACGGAGTGATCTCCGACCACATCCCCGCCGCGCAAAGTCTGCACGCCGATTTCCTTCTGGGAACGCTCTCCAATGATGCCGTCACGGCAATGTTTTTTGACATCATCATATTCCCAGCCACGGGCCTCGGCCAGACACTGGGCCAACTTAAGGGCGGTTCCGCTGGGCGAATCTTTTTTCATCTTGTGATGAGTTTCAACCATTTCAATGTCATAGGCCGACCCTAAAGCCTGCACCAGGGTGGGCAGCACCTTGAGCAGCACGTTGACACCAACAGACATATTCGGTGCCCAGAATAGGGGGACATCTTTGGCGGCCTCTGCCAGTTCCGCCTGCTGCGCCTTGTCCAACCCCGTGGTTCCGATCACGGCCGGATTGCCATGTTTGGCAGCAATTTTCGCCATGGCCACCGAAGATTCGGGAGCGGTAAAATCGACAATCACCGCACCGGGGACCTTCGGCAAAAGCTCCTCAAGGCAATCGGAGGCCGTGCATCCTTCATACTCCAAGCCATCGGCATTGCCCTTGCGTTCGCACGCGCCCACAAAATTCAACTCATCATCAGCCAGGGCCATGTTGACCAGGGTGTTGCCCATACGGCCCTTTGCGCCCAAAATGACAACATCAATAGCCATACCGCCTCTCCTTGTAACAGATTGAAAAAATTATGCGGACGTATGGAGTAATTCCATAAACCGATCAAAGTCAATAATTTCGAGTCCGAGTTTTTCGGCCTTGGACACCTTGGAACCCGCATTCTCCCCGACGACCACATAGTCCACCTTTTTGGATATGGACTTGCCAGCAAGGCCGCCCAGCTCCTCCACCAGAGCTTGGGCATGCTGGCGCGTCATGTCCGGCAGACTGCCGGTAAAAAGGAACACCTTCCCGGCCAACGGCTGATCAGCGGTCACTTCCACTACCTCAGTCCCGCCCTCCGGCCAAAATCCGACCGCCTTGAAACGCTCGACAAGCACCTTGGCCTCTTCGCTCTGGAAAAAAACAAACAAACTCTCGGCCACAATCGGCCCCACGTCGTCAAGCTCCTGCAATTCCTCGCGTGTAACCCGGCCGATGGCCTCAAGGTCTTCAAAGGCATTTGCCAAGATACGCGCCGTCTGCTCGCCTACGTGCCGAATGCCGAGTCCGGCTATCAGTCGCCACAATGGCGCTTCATGCTTTGCCTTGGCAATGGCCGCGATAAAATTCTCGGCGGATTTATCTGCCATACCCTCATACTTGAGCAGCGTGGTTTTATCCAAGGTAAACAGATCGGCCGGTGACAGCAATATGCCATCCTCGGCCAACCGCTCCACCCACTTTCTGCCGATGCCGTCCATGTCCAGCCCGGCCTTGGAGACAAAATGGATCATGCGCTGTACGGTCTTGGCGGGACAGGCATCGTTGGTACAACGCACGGCCTCGCCGTTTTCCCTTGCAGGACTGCCGCAAACAGGACATTCCGTGGGAAATTCATACGGCATGGCTTCGTCCGGGCGCTGCTCCAGGTCAACGGAAAGCACCTGGGGAATGACATCGCCGGCCCGTTGAATAAGAACCGTATCCCCCACGCGAAAATCGTGTTCCTCAATGTACCCCTTGTTGTGCAAGGTCGCATTGGACACCACGACACCGGCCAGCGGCACCGGCTCCAGTTCCGCAACAGGCGTCAGGACGCCGGTGCGGCCCACCTGAATTCGGATCCCATTGAGCCGGGTCTTGACCTGATGCGCGGGAAACTTGAGAGCCATAGCCCATCGGGGCGCACGGGAAGTAAAGCCGAGAGCCTGTTGCATTGACAGACTGTTGACCTTGGCCACCACGCCGTCGATCTCGAAAGGCATGTCAGCTCGACGCTCCATGAGCTCCATAAAATAATCAGCCACTTCCTGCTTTGAAGCACACAGTTTCGCTTCAGGGGCAACCGCAAATCCGAGCCCCTTGAGGCCGTTCATGATTTCCTGTTGGCTGGTCCAGGAAAAAAGCGGTTTGCCCCACTGCACGCGCCCGATGCCATAGGCCATGAACCGGAGCGGCCTGGAAGCGGCCACCTTGGAATCAAGCTGCCGGATGGACCCGGCGGCAGCGTTGCGGGGATTGGCAAAAACCTTTTCACCGGCCTCACGCCGACGATCATTGAGAACGCTGAAATCCGCGTTGGACATGACAACCTCACCACGAACGTCCAGGAGATCGGGAACCATCCCTCCCCGCAAGGTCAGCGGCAAGTTCATGACGGTCCGCATATTATGGGTCACATCCTCGCCGATACGCCCGTCGCCACGGGTGGCCGCACGCACGAAGCGTCCCTGTTCGTAAATGACTTCCAGAGCCAACCCGTCCATCTTTGGATCCGCCCAGTACGCAAGGTCCTTATGTCCCACGCCCTTGGTCACGCGATCGGTGAAAGTAAACCACCCATCCAGATCCATTGCATTGTCCAGACTGTACATACGCAGGGCGTGCTCATAGGAAACAAATCCTTCTGCCAAGGTTCCACCCACCCGCTTCGTGGGAGAATTGGGGTCGTCCAACTCGGGATATTCCGTTTCCAGAGCCGTCAACTCGCGGAACAGGACATCATATTCCGCGTCCGAGATCTCGGGGTCATCCAGGACATAATACCGATGGTTGTGATATTCGATTTTTTCGCGCAACAAAGCCACGCGCCGTGCGACATCAGGAGAGAGCATACCCAGTCCAGCCTGTGAAGTTATAAAATTTCTTTAAGTTCCGACAAATTGATCTTTTTCCCAACAGCCAGCAAAGTGTCGTTGGCATTGATGACTTCCTGGGGACCGGGATTGAAGACCATTTCGCCGGATTCCTTCTTGATGGCGATGACGATGAGATTGAACCGCGGACGAATCTTGGATTCGATTAGGTTCTTGTCAACAAGCTCGGAACTGGACGTGACTTCGAGTTCCTCCATCTGGAGGTCGATGCCGCCACGCACCGCCAGATCGATGAAGTTGGTCACTGTGGGACGAAGAACACTCTGAGCCATTCGCAAACCACCAATGAAGTGAGGAAGCACCACACGGTTGGCTCCGGCCAATTCTAGGCGGGAAATGTGGGATATGTCCCCTGCCCGGGCCACGATGGTGATATCTGGATTGAGTTGCCGGGCGGTCAGTGTGACATAGACGTTGGCCGCTTCACTGGTCAGGGCCGAGATAAGGGACTTGGCATGTAGCAGACCGGCATTGATAAGCACCTGATCACTGGTGGCGTCGCCGTCGATACAGAGGATGCCCCCCTGCTCCATTTTGTCGATGAGTTCCGGCGACTGCTCAATGACCACCACATCATGCCCGTCGTTGAGAATTTCCCGGACCACGATATTGCCGATACGGCCATACCCACAAATAATGAAATGACCTTTCAACTTACTAATTTCTTTAATCATTTTATGCTTACCCCACATTATTTGCAAACGCCCGTCAATCAAGACCTGCGCAAAGGCACCCGCGATGTACACGAAACCGCCAACACCGCCCATGATCAGAAAACAAGTGAAAATTCGCCCGACATCGGAGAGCTGGTTGACTTCCATGAAGCCGACCGTGGAGAGAGTAATGACCACCATGTAGAAGGCACTGGGAAAGTCCCAATCCTCATATCCCATGTAAAACCAGATGCCTATCATTACCACAATATTAAGATAGACCATACCGAGCACGATGCTCCAGAATGATCCGAGCCTCGCTCTCATGCGTAACATGCGCCGGTGAAACTTTTTGAACATAGACTACCCCAACTCCAACATACGTTCTCGAAGTATGGCAACGCGGTCTCTGAGTTCCGCAGCCCGCTCGAATTCCAATTCCTTGGCCGCCTCACGCATTTCACGTTCCAGCCTGTGGATGGCCTGGTTCATTTTTTTCAGGTCCGTACCGTATCCGGCCCCTTCCTCGGCAGCCAAGCCAAACCTTGCCTGCATTGCCTCGCCTTCCGACCCACCAAACAGATTATCAACCTTCTTGCGAATGGTCGTCGGGGTAATGCCGTGCTCAACGTTGTGCGCAGCCTGCTTTTCCCGACGCCTTCTTGTCTCCTCCATGGCCGTTTCCATGGAACCGGTAACCTTGTCCGCATACATCACCACACGACCGTCCGAATTGCGTGCAGCGCGACCAAAAGTCTGTATGAGCGACCGGGGAGAACGCAGAAACCCTTCCTTGTCCGCGTCCAATATGGCCACAAGGGAGACCTCCGGGATATCAAGCCCCTCCCGTAAAAGGTTGATACCTACCAAAACAAAGAAATCACCTTTTCGGAGAGACTGGAGAATGGCCATTCGCTCCAGGGTGTCGATATCCGAATGCAAATACCGGGAAGCAACCCCCATTGAATTGAAATAGTCATTCAGGTCCTCGGCCATGCGTTTGGTCAACGTGGTGACAAAAACCCGCTCGTCTCTTGCTTGTCTTTTCTTACACTCTGTGAGCAAATCGTCAATCTGTCCCTGCACTTTTCGCACTTCCACCACGGGATCCACCAGGCCGGTGGGACGGATAATCTGCTCAACGACCACGCCCTGCGCCAAGTCCATTTCCAGAGTGCCCGGCGTGGCCGAAACATACACCGCCTGATGAATACGCTCCTGGAATTCCTTATAGTTGAGCGGCCGGTTATCCAAGGCCGACGGCAACCGAAACCCAAAATCAACCAGCGTTGTCTTGCGTGAACGGTCCCCATTGTACATACCGCCCACTTGAGGCAGGGCAATATGGGATTCATCCACAAAAAGGATGAAATCGTCCGGGAAATAATCGAGCAGGGTTGCAGGCGGCTGCCCCTCAAGACGACCATCCAGATGTCGCGAGTAATTTTCTATACCATTACAGTATCCAAGCTCTTCAATGATTTCAAGATCGAACATGGTCCGTTGCTCAAGCCGCTGGGCCTCGACCAGCTTGTTCGCCACTTTGAGTCCGGCGAGACGCTGCTGCAACTCCTGACGAATGCCGTCCACGGCACGGTCCAGATTCTCCCGATCCGACACAAAATGGCTGCCCGGATATATGACGGTCTTGCGCAGGCGATCCTTGACCTCGCCGGTCAGCGGATCGGTCTCAGCGATGGAGTCTATTTCGTCGCCGAAAAACTCGATACGCAAGGCTTTTTCACGGCTGTAGGCAGGGATGATCTCCACAACATCCCCTCGCACCCGGAAGGTGCCGCGATGAAAATCATAGTCGTTGCGCTCATAGTGGATCTCCACCAGGCGGGCCAACAGCGCCTCCATGGCCAGGGACTGCCCCTCCTCAACGGGAATGACCATCTTGGCGTAAAAATCCGGCGAACCAAGGCCATAGATGCAGGACACAGAAGCCACAATAAGCACATCCTTGCGCGTCAGCAGCGCATGGGTGGCGGCGTGCCGCAACTTGTCGATATCATCGTTTATGGATGAATCTTTTTCGATATAAACATCCAAATGCGGCAAATAGGCTTCAGGCTGGTAATAGTCGTAATAACTGACAAAATATTCAACGGCATTGTCCGGGAACAACCCCCGAAATTCCGTGTAGAGTTGCGCAGCCAGGGTCTTGTTCGGCGCAAGCACCAGGGCGGGACGATTGAGGGTAGCCACAACGTTGGCCACAGTGAAAGTCTTGCCCGTACCCGTGGCGCCGAGCAACACCTGGTCACGGACCCCGCTCTGAAGGCCGAAAACCAGTTGTTTGATGGCTTCCGGCTGATCTCCTCGCGGAATGAATTCGCTAACCAATTTAAAATCCGGCATAACTCGCTATGATGTTCCTCTTGAGATACACCAACAAAACACGTATGATAAAAATCTATTCCACAATCGGCCCGACCGGAGGACCCACATGGATATCAGCATCACCAAAGCTACGTCGACTCTCCCTACCCCATACAGAAACTCCCTTTCCATGGTCATTCGCAGTTTCAAGGGCCGCCGGGACGTGGAAGTCCATCTGTTCCGGGGGACGTGGGACGAAGCTGATGAAAAAGGCCAGGACTGGGATTTGCTCCTCTCGTCCCCTTCCACGGATGACGACCCCAGCCGGAAAGTTGTCATGGAAGCCTTCACTGACGGCGAACGAGATCAAATAGTAAATTACCTGAAAGAACAATATTCCACAAGACTTACGGCTATCCAAGCCAGACCGCTTTCTTTCCCGGTGCCCAGTGGGATGCCCGGCCTGTCACAGGTACAACCCGGAAAAAATATCGGCATCATCGAATTCGCCAAAATACCCAGCTACTCCCTGAGCATTCCTCTTATGGGACTCTACGACCTGAGCCAACACCCACCCCTGGTCGAGGAATAGCCGTCTATTTCTGCCCGGTCAGTTGCCAGCACCCTTCCCGACTGGGGACGTTCATCCCTTCGCGCAATGCGGCCAGAAAACGAAAACGCTGCATTTCCCGCGCGCCAAACCGCATCAGGTGGTGGGTTGTCTGCTGGCAATCGATCAAAGTGAAATCCCAGGCGATCAATTGCCTGACCAACACGGCAAAGGCTGCCTTTGACGCATCGGGCACTGTGTAAAACATGGATTCCCCAAAAAATATCGACCCTAACGAAACACCGTACAATCCGCCTACCAGCTCTCCGTCCTGCCAAGCCTCCACGCTGTGAGCATATCCAAGACTGTGCAACAACGTGTACGCCTCCACCATCTCGTCCACGATCCAGGTCCCTTCCTGTTCCGGCCTCGGGGCACGGGCACAGCCTCGGATGACAGCAGAAAAATCTTTGTCCAGGGTAAAAGAAAACGTGCCCCTGTTCAGGACCTGACGCACACTGCGCGGCAAGTGAAACTCACGAGGCACCAGGACGAGGCGGGGATTGGTGGACCACCAAAGGATGGGGGAACCCTCGGAATACCAGGGAAAAATCCCGTTGGAATACGCCGTGAGCAATCGTTGCGTGCTGAGGTCGCCTCCAACAGCCAGCAACCCGTCCGGGTCCGCTTCTTCCGGGTCCGGAAAAACGGGTTCCTCAAAAAGCCGATATATGGTCATGACTGTGCCCGAAATAAAAGGGGCGACCCATGCCGCCCCGTGTTGTTTCTCATCTCAGCCGTCACTGTTTCTTGCCAACCGGATCATACGTAAAGACAAACTCGCCCGAAGCACTCAGGGCGGGACTCTTCTTTCCCTTCTTTGGCTTTCCGGCCAGATCGACCGTAACGGCACCCCCCTTCTTCAGTTCCCCGAATAAGAGTTCGTCGGCGACCATGTCCTTAATTTCCGTCTGAATGACCCGCCCCATGGGTCGAGCACCCATGGCAGGATCATGTCCCAACTCGGCCAGACGACTACGCGCCTTGTCCGTGAGCACGACCGTCACACGGCGATCCTGCAATTGGTCGTTGAGTTCCTTGATGAACTTGTCCACGATCCGCTCCATAACTGGCTGCTCAAGCGTCTTGAACGCAACAATGGAATCAAGCCGGTTGCGAAATTCCGGACTGAACAGTTTCTCAAGAGCCTTGATGGCCCCGCCCGCCCGGTCGGAATCTTCGTTACGCTGAAAGCCGATGGCCCCCTTGGACATCTCACGAGCCCCCGCATTGGAGGTCATGAGCAGGATGACATGACGGAAATCCGCCTTGCGCCCGTTGTTGTCCGTAAGCGTGGCATAATCCATGACTTGAAGCAAAATATTGAACACATCCGGGTGTGCCTTCTCGATCTCATCGAAAAGGACCACGCAATGCGGCTTCTTGCGCACGCCTTCGGTGAGCAACCCACCCTGGTCAAACCCCACATAACCGGGAGGAGCACCAATGAGCCGGGCCACGGCATGCTTCTCCATGTATTCGCTCATATCAAAGCGCAGGAACCCGATACCAAGCACCTGAGCCAGTTGACGCGCCAGTTCGGTCTTGCCGACCCCGGTAGGACCAGTGAGCAGAAAGCTGCCCACGGGACGTCCCACCTGCCGCATACCCGCACGGGAACGCTTGATGGACTTAGCCAAAGCCTGCACGGCTTCATCCTGGCCAAAGACCACATCCGAGAGTTCACCTTCCAAGTTCTGTAGCCGGGCTCTATCCGACACTGAGAGACGACGAGCCGGAATCCGGGCCATACGGGCCACGACTTTCTCGATATCCGCCACCTTGATGTGGTCTCCCTTACGTGGCCGCCCCGAAAGCTTATAGAGCGCCCCGGCCTCATCCATAACATCAATTGCCTTGTCAGGCAGGTAGCGGTCAGTGATATGACGTTCGGAAAGTTCCGCCGCCGCCTTGAGTGCAAAATACGAATAATTGACCCCGTGAAACTCCTCATAATGGGGCTTGAGCCCCTTGAGAATGGCAACGGTTTCTTCCACTGTCGGCTCACTGATCTCGATCTTCTGAAACCGCCGGGACAGGGCACGGTCCTTTTCAAAGTGATTCTTGTACTCTTCGAAAGTAGTGGAACCGATGCAACGGATTTCGCCGGACTGAAGCAAAGGTTTCAGGATATTGGAGGCATCCATAGACCCGCCACTGACCGAACCGGCACCGACAATAGTATGAATTTCATCCACAAAAAGGATGGCATCCTTGTTCTGCTTGAGTTCGGTCAGAACACCTTTGAGACGCGCCTCGAAATCACCACGATACTTGGTACCTGCCAGAAGCGCCCCCATGTCCAGACCGTATATCACGGCGTGGATAAATTCCTTGGGGACATTGCCTTCCACCACCATGAGAGCCAACCCTTCAGCCATGGCCGTCTTGCCCACGCCGGGATCGCCCACAAAGATGGGGTTGTTCTTGCGCCGACGTGAAAGCACCTGCACCGTGCGCTCCAACTCGGCCTCGCGCCCTATCAGGGGATCAATAAGTCCCTGGGAAGCCCGGTCCGTCAGGTTGACCGTATATTCTTCCAGCGGGCTCTTTTTGCCGCCAGGTCCGGTTTCCAAAGGATCTGGTCGAGAAGCCGGATCGCCGCCCAGATTATTCCAATCGCCGCCAGTGGACATGCCGTGGGAAATGAATTCGAGAATATCCAGACGGGAGACATCGTGTGTACGCAAAAAATAGACGGCGTAGGAATCCTCTTCGTCAAACATGGCGGCCAGCACATCGCCGACCTCAACGGTATTCTTGCCTGAGGCTTTCTTCTGCCACACGGCACGCTGCAAAACCCGGCGCACTCCCAGAGTCTGAATAACTTCCGTCTCGGTTCCCTCAGGCAGGGCTTCCATGTTCTCCACAAAAAAACGGCCGAGCTGATCGCGCAGTTTTTCCATTTCAGCACCGCAGGCTTCAAGAATCTCCTCGCCCTGTTCCTGAATGGAAATAGCATACAAAAGGTGCTCAAGCGTCAGAAATTCATGATTTCTTCGCTTCACTTCATTGACCGCAGAGGTCAAAGCACTTTCCAATTCCTTACTGAGCATCGTCATAAACTATTCACCTTCCATGCTGCACTTGAGCGGAAAACCGGCACTTTTTGCCAACCGATGTACCAAGTCGACCTTGGTCTCCGCCACTTCGGCCGTATAGACGCCGCAGACACCATATCCCTGGTTATGCACTGACAGCATGATCACCGTGGCCTGGGCCTCACTCCGGTGAAACACGCGTATCAGTATCTCGACCACAAATTCCATGGTCGTGTAATCGTCGTTATGCAACAAGACCTTATACTTCCGGGGTTCCTTGACTTCATGCCTGTCAAGCAACTCCGAATCCATTCGATCATTGGTAAAAGGTTCTGTCATAAGTATTACTCTCCAACGCTCCTCTTATTTTCCTTAGACACAATATAAATTCCTTTTATACGCCTGTCGAGTGGGGAATTCTATTCTTTCCCGATTTCCTTGAAAATCACTTCCCTCTGGCTGGACGAGAACATGAAGTTCTCATCAGGCGCAAGCCCTTTTTCCCGGCGATATTCAATATTGAGATCATAATACGTCTCCTTTGAAGTCGACACACCGTCCAAGCCAAGTACCGACGCACATCGAAACACGGCGTCTTCCGCTCCCTCTATTTCGACATACTCCCCAAACGGCAGACGATCCAGACAGACCGCGCACTCCAAGAACTCCCACTTTTCCCGCACCTTCTCATAGGCAAAGGCAACATGAAAGCCCACCACCTCAAGTGCTTTTTTCACCGTGTCGAATTCATCCACCACGGATTCAATTTCTTCAAACACCTTGAGAGCAGCCGGTCCTTCCTGTTCCGGTGGCCGCTTCACGGTAAGTACGGCCTTGCCCTGCTTCTCCCTGAGGCGAAGCAGTATCCCCGCGTCCCTGAGAGAGCGATCCGGGTAATCAAAGACAATATTGGATTCGAAATATTTGCCCACACGCACGCCGCCCGACTCTTGGAGATGGTGGCTCAATGCCCTCAAATCGACATCAAGATACTTAAGTTCGCATTCCAGACCCATTGGCATTCTCCACGTGGCTTGCTATGACAAAACAAGGATGACGCAATGTTGACGAAAATTATCTATCTCTCTCTGGGCGGCGCAGCCGGGACCCTGTCACGCTACTGGCTTTCCGGAGTGGTGCAACGCATGGCTGGCGGCACCTTTCCCCTCGGCACTTTTGCGGTAAACATGCTCGGCTGCCTGCTTTTCGGTGCGGTATGGGGATTTTTTGAAAACCGCCTGCTACCGGGCAGCGAAGTACGCCTGCTGGCACTCACCGGCTTCATGGGTGCCTTTACGACATTCTCCACATACATGTTCGAGACAGCCGAATTGGTCAAGTTCGGACAGATGACCCTGGCCTTGGCCAATGTAGTAGGCCAAAGTGTTGCCGGTCTCGCGTTCGTTCTGTTCGGCATGGCCCTTGGCAGATTGCTCTAGGCACAACACGTTGACCCCCCCCTTAGGAGGCATCATGAAACTACTGGAAAAAGCCGAACGAATCAGAATATATACTGGCGAAGATGACAAATTTAATGGACGCCCCATGGCCGACGTCATAGTGGAAAAAGCCCGCAGCCTCGGCCTGGCTGGGGCCACCGTCTTTCGAGGACTCAGCGGCTTCGGCGCCAACAGTCTTATCCATACCAACAAGATTCTGCGTCTATCCGAAGATCTGCCCGTGGTGATCGAAATCGTCGAACACCCGGACCGACTGGCTCCTCTGCTGGAAGCGATCGACATCATGATGACCGAAGGCATGATCACTCGGGAGCCGGTGACCGTCATTGCCTACCGACACAACAATAAATAATTTCATCTAACTACAAGAACGGACTATTTCAGCGGCGATCTGGTTCAGCGGCAGGACCTTGTGTGCGCCACCCGCCTTGATCGCCTCCTGTGGCATGCCGAAGACGACACAACTGGCCTCATCCTGAGCAATGGTGTGGGCTCCGACGTCGAACAATTCCTTCATTCCCTTGGCCCCGTCATCCCCCATACCGGTCATGATGGCAGCCACGACATTGTTCCCACCGTACCGGGCTCCAGAACGAAACAACACGTCCACTGAAGGCCGATGCCGAGAGACCAACGGCCCGGACTTGACTTCCACAAAATATCTCGCCCCACTACGCTTGAGAAGCATGTGCTTGTCACCAGGGGCAATGAGAGCCTGCCCACGCAGCATGGGATCGCCGTCCGCGGCTTCCTTCACGGTAATACTACAGACAGTGTTGAGGCGGTTGGCAAAGGCGGCGGTAAAATGTTCAGGCATATGCTGCACAATGGCAATAGGCGGACAACCGAGTGGCAAGGCTTCCAGAAAAACTCGCAACGCTTCGGTTCCGCCGGTGGAAGCGCCCACCAGGCAAACTTTCTCCGTAGTCGTCAACATCTGAGGTCTCCCCATGGGAATTACGGCATCGGCATCCAGCTTCGGACGAATCTGAATGGGCGACGTAGCCTTGAGCGCATTGGGACGGACCATGGCGGCAGCCTTGATCTTGTCAATTAGTCGAATACTGGATTCTTCCAGAAATTTTTTCGTGCCCACCTTGGGTTTGGTGATAATCTCAACGGCACCATACTCCAACGCCTTAAGGGCATTGGCCGTTCCCCGCTCCGCGACGGACGAACAGATGACCACCGGGATGGGATGTTGTTTCATGAGCTTCTGGAGGAAGGTCAACCCGTCCATCCGGGGCATTTCAAGGTCCAGTGTGATAACGTCGGGCACTTCTGTCTTGAGGCGCTCAGCGGCTACATACGGATCAACGGCCGTTCCCATAACCTCAATACCCGGCGCAGCGGAAAGGATGCTTTCCAACGTTTGACGCACAACGGCTGAATCATCCACAATAAGCACACGAATATTCTTCGCCATGTTCAACGCCTCAAGGTGTAACGGTTACCTGGAATCCGCGATAACGCGACGGACCAGTCTGGGGATATCGAGAATCAACGCTATGGATCCATCGCCCTTGATCGTCGCACCGGAAAGACCTTCAACGTCCTTATAGACACGGCCCAAGCTCTTGATGACAGTCTGATGTTCTCCTATGACAGTATCAACCACGATACCGATGCGACTTCCCTCCACACCGGTAATGACAATCTGCTCAATGGCCGGACGCTCACTTTCAATGCCGAACCACTCGCGCAAATGGATATACGGAACGATTTCGCCCCGAAGATGGAGTATGCGTTGATCCGACTCCTCACTTTCAACATCACTTCCGGCAAGTTCGACACATTCTTCAACCAGGGAAAGCGGGATGACGTAATACCCATCCCCAACCTGCACCTGCAGCCCGTCGATAATGGCAAGGGTAAGAGGAAGTCGAATGGTGATGGTGGTTCCCTTGCCAGGTTTACTGTCGATGTCGATGCTCCCGCGAAGGGAATCAATGGCCCGCTTCACCACGTCCATGCCCACGCCTCTACCCGAGACATTGGTCACTTCCGTAGCAGTGGAAAATCCGGGTTCAAATATCAGCTTAAGCAATTCCTTTTCCGAGAGTTCGGTCTCCTTGGTTATCAAGCCGCGCTCAATGGCTTTTTCCCGGATCATTTTCGAAGCCATGCCCTTGCCGTCATCGACAATCTGGATCAGAACCTCGCCCCCGGAGTGCTCTGCCGAAAGGAAAATCATTCCCTGCGGTGGCTTGCCCGCAGCCCTGCGTTCATCCGGCGTCTCTATACCATGGCCGATGCTATTTCTGAGCAAATGAACCATAGGATCGCCCAGACGCTCGATAACCGTCTTGTCCAACTCGGTATCTTCACCGCTGGTGGACAACCCTATCTCCTTGCCGAGTTCGCCGGAAAGATCTCGCACCAACCGCCTGAACTTACTGAAAGATGTGCCAATGGGAAGCATCCGGATTCCCAGCGTCGAATCCCGAAGCTCGTCACTCAGGCGTTCCAACTCCTCGGCCAGGGCTATCATGGCCGGGTCCCGTCGCTCACTGACAACCTGTGTGATCTGGGCCTGGACAATAACCAATTCACCCACCAAATCGACGAGATAATCCAACTTGTCCGCAGCAACCCGAATGCTGGACAAAGAATCCTGCCGCCTCTTATGCGCATCACGTTCCTTGCCAAGAACTTGCTCCCGGACGGCAGTCTCTACCTTCTCGGGAGCGATCTTGCCTTCTTCAGCCAGTATCTGACCCAGAGGCTTCTGCTTCTTCAATGCCTCCTGAATGTCCTCCTCCGTCACCTCACCGGTTTTCACGAGAATCTCACCCAATCGGGGAGTTTCTTCATCAAAATCATCATCCTCGACACTCTGAGGCAAGGACTCATTCGGTGCCTTGGCTTGCTGCTTGACAGCTTCTTCGGGTCCGGCAGGTTTATTGGAAACATCCTGCCCTACTTCGAAAATATCAAAATCAAGATCGGCGTCGGCAAAGAAAAAAACATCTTGGATATTGTCTTTGATGACATCCGAGATCAAACTCAATTTCCATAGAGGTGCCCCGCCCCCCTCCTCTGGATGGGATATCATATGGAGTTCACCCAGGTTGCCCAGCTCCGAGAACAAAGAAACCAACATGGATTCTTCAACAATGGCATCACCCTTGGGAGTCAGGACAATCTGGTACTCGTGGCGTACAGATAAAGCCGGTTGTTCACCGCCCGCTTCTTCTCCGGCTTCCTCTGAAACTTCCAAGGAATCCCCAGTCGCATCTTCCAAAACAACGATTTCCGGTGCAGCTTCAATGGCATCGCTACTGGTGACAGCCTGCAATCCCTCAAGGATTTCCTGCATCATGTCCGGGTCCACCACACCAGGCTCTTCCGAACCATCAAGCATCTTCTTGATGTAATCGCGAGCCTTCAGAGTCAGGCTCGACAACTCCGGCGTTACCGGCAAATCGCCATTACGAACCATATCAAAGACCGTTTCCACTTCATGCGTGAATTCGGCGATGTCCTCGAAGCCGAACATGGCCCCCGAACCTTTGATGGTATGCAAAGCGCGAAAGACCTGGTTCACCAGATCCATGTCATCAGGCGACTCCTCCAACTCAAGCAAACCCGTTTCCAGTTCGCCCAACAGGTCGTATGCTTCTTCTTTGAAAATCTGTCTATTGAGATCGTCGGACATGCGTCACGCTCCTCAAATACTCTTCACTGTCATACAACGTCAGTCCACATTCATTTGCCGTCATCTCTTTCCAAGGAATCATAGTATCGCAAAAAAACACCCCATTAGCCCATTATAAAATACACACTTCATTACGCTTTGCCGTGAAACTCTATCTCGGCTCTGGCGGAGGTGTCATCAAAAGGCTTCACCTTGACACTTACCCGCTCGCCCTTGAATTCCGCGGCTCCCAACAGGATGCCCTCAAAATAATCAAACAGGCCACGGCTAGAGCGATAATTCATGAACAAGTCATCGCCCTTATCCTCATAGGTAAAATTGGGAGGATTGATTCCCGGGTTGTCTCGCGTGAGCTGGGCATGCACCTCATTCATGCGAAGATAAAACGACTTCAGGGAATCATCTTTGAAATATGACGGATACATCTCATGGAACTTGATAACTCGACTTTCGGGGTTGAAAGTACAGTTCAAGCAACAGTCAGCATGTTGAAATAATTCATATTTTATGTTGAAGGGTCCTTGCAGCCCTGGTATTATGTTGTTGCACTACAACAGAAAAGCCAAGGAGAAGGACCCGAATGCAGAATACCGCTATCTGCCATGATGTTCAAGAGAAAGAACAGCGCATCACGTGCCGCATCAACCGGTTTTTCCAGCAATTCGCGATTGGGACCCTTGCCCATCGATGCGGTTTCACCAAAGCAAAAGGAGCTCCTCCGGCCGTCCTGCTATCCTGTCTTTTCTCGCTTCCGTTCCATCGCCTCAACCTATATCGATACTTCGCAACCCGGGACAGCCCCGGTTTTGGCAAAGACGCCGTCTACGAATTCATGCGCTCCAGCCGCTTCAGTTGGCGGCGTTTTCTCCTTCTGCTGGCGGCCCGCGTCTGCTCCATGCTTCAGGAACTCACCTCGCAGGAGCGCGAACACGTGCTGATCCTTGACGATTCAACGCTCCAACGGCCGCGCTCCAAGAAAGTCGAGTTGCTGGCCCGCGTCTTCGATCATACCCAAAACGGCTTCCTCAAAGGGTACCGGCTTCTCAGCCTGTGCTGGTCCGACGGCGCCACGCTCGCACCGCTGGACTTCGCGCTGTTGTCGTCCGCCAAGGAGAAAAATCGCTATCAGGGCGTCACCAAACAACTCGACAACCGTTCATGCGGGGCCAAGCGACGCAAAGAGGCGATCTGCAAGGCCACTGAGCTGATCGGGCCGATGCTCAAACGCGCCCTGGCCGCTGGAGTCCAGGCCAGATACCTGCTCATGGACAGCTGGTTCGGCATGCCCGCCATCATCAGCCAGGCCCGCGAGCACATCCACGTGATCTGCATGATCAAGCGCACGCCCAAGGTTCTTTACGGATTCGAGGGGGGCGCCTGAGCGCGGATGAAATCTACAGGCGGCTGCGAAAGCGCCGGGGGCGGGCGCGGGTCCTGGCCAACGCGCTTGTGACCATGAAGGATGAAAAGCCCGCACGCATCGTCTTTGTTCGCAACAAGCACAAAAAGGACTGGCTGGCCCTGCTGTCCACGGACAGCAAACTGCCTGAGGCCGACGTGGTGCGCATCTATGGGAAGCGCTGGGACATCGAGGTCTTCTTCCGCACGGCCAAGCAGCACCTGGAGTTGGAAAAAGGCTGCCAGGCCAGGGATTTCGACTCGCTGATCGCGCATACGACCATCGTCATGCTGCGCTACCTCTTTCTTGCCCTGGAGCAGCGTCGCCACGACGACCCGCGAACACTTGGCCTGCTCTTTCATGCGTGCTGCGAAGAGGTGCGCGATTTGGAATACGTGGAGGCGCTGCAACGCATTTTGACGCTGACGATGCTACATTTGATGGAAAACAAGCAGGTTGCGGAAGAGTTGGTGCAGACGATTCTGGCCGAAGCGTTGCAACGGGCATTCTATCTCTACGGATTCAGCAGGCAACATTGTCAAAGAGCACAGTGCGTTGAAGGGTAGAGCTCAACCCCGAAAGTCGAGTTGATAATGGAAAATCGTCCGAAATCCAGGAAAAAGTCCCGTACCGAAATACCCGCCTGCACGGAGGTCAATTCCGCCATCTGCATGAGGACCTGATCAGGATAGCTTTCCGCAGGCAGAAAAACGGGATGCCCCATTTCCTCCTGCATGCCCTCATACACATCCTCGCCATATTTCTTACGGACGAAACTCTGCGCCAATTTTAGCAATATCCCCTTCATTTCACTCTCTGATTCACGCAATTGCATCTCGGAGACGCCCCCCCGAACCCCTTTGGACAGGTTGAGAAGATCCTGAGCAAGCTCGGCAAGATCACGGGTAGCACTGGCCGCCTGTCCGGCAGCTTCATCCGCCTCGCCCGCAATGTCAGCGATATCCCCAATACTGTGCGTGATTTCCTCGGCAGCCGCCGACTGCTCTTCAGCCGCCGTAGCAATCTGCGTAATCCGACCGACCATGTCCTTGATGCTTTCCATAATAGTCTGGAGCGCCTCACCCGCCCGATTAGACAAGCTCTTACTTTCGCCCACTTGCTGCTCAGTCTGGCGCATGGCGGTCATGGCATGCCGTGAACGGGTCTGAATCGTGCCGATGGCCTCTTCCACTTCCTTGGTTGCGGCCACGGTTTTTTCCGCAAGCTTGCGGACTTCATCGGCAACCACGGCAAAACCGCGACCCGCCTCACCTGCCCTCGCAGCCTCAATAGCGGCATTGAGAGCCAAAAGATTGGTCTGATCGGCAATATCGTTGATGACGCTAATGATACGCCCGATTTCCGCTGCCCGGGAATCCAATTCACCGACCTCACGCCCGAGCTCTTGAGCGGACTCAGCCACTTCATTGATGGCGGCCACGGCCTTGGAAACCATGGAAGCCCCCTGTCCGGCCGACTCGTAGGCCTGATCGGCCGCCTCGCTGGTAGCCGAGGCGTTCCTGGCAACTTCCAGAACAGTCACGGTCATCTCTTCCATGGAATTGGCCACGGAAACGGTCTGAACCCGTTGGCTCTGTGCACCCTGGGCTTGATCGTCGGCCGAAGCGGAAAGAAGCTCAGTGGCAGCCGCAACATGCTCAGCCAGATCGCTGATTTTTTTTCCTGCCCGAGCCATATGGCTCTGTTGCTCTTCAATTTCACGTTGCTGCTCGAAACGCTTCGTCGTGTCCACAAGGGAAACAACCACCCCACGTATCCCGTTGTCCCGGCTCGAAACAGCCGAAGCGACCAAATCCACCGAAAGTGAACGTCCATCCCACAAGGTTATTTCCAGCGTTTTCTCAATAGATTTCCCGCTACGGAGAACTTCATCACTAACAAACGTTGCCTTGCTGTTGAAAAAGGCTTGGCTGACAGTCTCCCCCACCACCTTCTCGGCTGGTTTTCCCAACAAAACCAGAAGCGGTCGGGTAACCCCGCAAATATTCCCTTTAGCATCACAAAAATATGCCGGATGCCCAAGCTCCCGAAAAACAGCCTCGAGAAACTCCGCATCACCTCGCATGGTTTCCATGCATACCGCGAGGGACCGTAAGGAGTCTCCATGGCGACCACCCGTCATCGCAACAGCCTCGACCGTGCCGAATTCAATCAGCGCGTCCATGGCCCTACCCTGAAGTCTGTCAAAACGAGTCTGTATAACAACCGCGGCGACAATACACGCCAACGCACAGCCCGACGCAATGCCATAGGCCAACCAGTCGCCCCAGTAGACACTTCCGGCGAACAACACACACAAAACCAGTCCCAAAACAATATGCGCCTCCCCCCATCCTTTGGACCACTGATCGGTCATTTTAAGGTAGAGTCCGGCGTCCGAGTTTGTGCCTCCGTAGAGGCGGTTCACCGTAGCCGTTGTGGAGCGTAGCCCGTCCCCGTAGGGGCGGCCCGAAGGGCCGAGGGCGGAGCGGAACAACGGCTACCAGCCAATTCAATGCCCCTGTGTACAGCAGCGGGAGTCCTTTTGTCCAACGAAGAATGAGCGCGTTCCTCGTTGTAGTAGTGAAAATACCGCGCCAACCCATGGTATAGCTCGATTCCATCAGAGTACGCCTTGGGATAAATATCCTCATATTTCACCGTCCACCACAGCCGTTCAATGAATACGTTGTCGATCGCGCGGCCTTTACCGTCCATGCTGATGGTGATGCCATTGCTTTGCAAAACGCTGGTAAATTCACGGCTCGTGAATTGTGCTCCCTGATCCGTATTGAACACCTCTGGCGTGGAGATGCGCAACGCCTTGTTCAGTGCATCCACGCAGAATGAACTATCCATCGAGTTTGATAGCTCCCACGCCAGCACAAATCGGCTCCACCAGTCTATCACTGCCACCAGATAGAGAAAGCCTCGCTGCATCGGAATGTAGATGATGTCAGCGCTCCAGACTTGATTTTTCCTCTCAATGGCAATTCCTTTCAGCAGATAGGGAAACACGGGATGCTCCGCAGCCAGTTGCGCCAACGTTTTCACGCCACGAATTGCCTCAAGTGCGATCTTGGCCTTGAACTTGTCAGAATGTTTCCGTCTTGTGCTGCTCTTTGTCATACGTCCTTCCTTATCGGTTTAAGGACGCTGATTCCACCTTAACCGGTGGTCCGAATTTTGGGGGAAAGCGCAATACTTACGCCACGCGAACCATTAAACATCACACGTCACTCCAATTACCTGATAGCTTTCGGGGAAAACCGCATAAATTGTATGGATTCCTGCATGATTAGTACGCGTCATCCATGAGAAATGCAATTGCACTCCCTAAAAAACGAGGAAAAAATAAGAAGACTCGACTTTCGGGGTTGAAAGTACAGTTCAAACAACAGTCAGCATGTTGAAATAATTCATATTTTATGTTGAAGGGTCCTTGCAGCCCTGGTATTATGTTGTTGCACTACAACAGAAAAGCCAAGGAGAAGGACCCGAATGCAGAATACCGCTATCTGCCATGATGTTCAAGAGAAAGAACAGCGCATCACGTGCCGCATCAACCGGTTTTTCCAGCAATTCGCGATTGGGACCCTTGCCCATCGATGCGGTTTCACCAAAGCAAAAGGAGCTCCTCCGGCCGTCCTGCTATCCTGTCTTTTCTCGCTTCCGTTCCATCGCCTCAACCTATATCGATACTTCGCAACCCGGGACAGCCCCGGTTTTGGCAAAGACGCCGTCTACGAATTCATGCGCTCCAGCCGCTTCAGTTGGCGGCGTTTTCTCCTTCTGCTGGCGGCCCGCGTCTGCTCCATGCTTCAGGAACTCACCTCGCAGGAGCGCGAACACGTGCTGATCCTTGACGATTCAACGCTCCAACGGCCGCGCTCCAAGAAAGTCGAGTTGCTGGCCCGCGTCTTCGATCATACCCAAAACGGCTTCCTCAAAGGGTACCGGCTTCTCAGCCTATGCTGGTCCGACGGCGCCACGCTCGCACCGCTGGACTTCGCGCTGTTGTCGTCCGCCAAGGAGAAAAATCGCTATCAGGGCGTCACCAAACAACTCGACAACCGTTCATGCGGGGCCAAGCGACGCAAAGAGGCGATCTGCAAGGCCACTGAGCTGATCGGGCCGATGCTCAAACGCGCCCTGGCCGCTGGAGTCCAGGCCAGATACCTGCTCATGGACAGCTGGTTCGGCATGCCCGCCATCATCAGCCAGGCCCGCGAGCACATCCACGTGATCTGCATGATCAAGCGCACGCCCAAGGTTCTTTACGGATTCGAGGGGGGGCGCCTGAGCGCGGATGAAATCTACAGGCGGCTGCGAAAGCGCCGGGGGCGGGCGCGGGTCCTGGCCAACGCGCTTGTGACCATGAAGGATGAAAAGCCCGCACGCATCGTCTTTGTTCGCAACAAGCACAAAAAGGACTGGCTGGCCCTGCTGTCCACGGACAGCAAACTGCCTGAGGCCGACGTGGTGCGCATCTATGGGAAGCGCTGGGACATCGAGGTCTTCTTCCGCACGGCCAAGCAGCACCTGGAGTTGGAAAAAGGCTGCCAGGCCAGGGATTTCGACTCGCTGATCGCGCATACGACCATCGTCATGCTGCGCTACCTCTTTCTTGCCCTGGAGCAGCGTCGCCACGACGACCCGCGAACACTTGGCCTGCTCTTTCATGCGTGCTGCGAAGAGGTGCGCGATTTGGAATACGTGGAGGCGCTGCAACGCATTTTGACGCTGACGATGCTACATTTGATGGAAAACAAGCAGGTTGCGGAAGAGTTGGTGCAGACGATTCTGGCCGAAGCGTTGCAACGGGCATTCTATCTCTACGGATTCAGCAGGCAACATTGTCAAAGAGCACAGTGCGTTGAAGGGTAGAGCTCAACCCCGAAAGTCGAGTTAGAGAATATTTTAATACAAATTCAGAAAGCTCACTCATCGCGATGCTTTTGATAGCCGACAAATCTGTTTCTATAGCAGGATTGTGGCCCGCTTGCTTCATTATTGTCCATCCACTGATCTTTTTGTCGCCTTTCTGATTAACCATTGTACAAAATTTTACATCGATATCGGATGAGATATAATCACCATCGTTATAAAAACCATCATACTCATACGAAGTTCCACAGCCAACCAACATAAGTAAACAGAGTGTAACAACACAAAGGCAAGCTCTAATCTTCATCATACCTACTTATTTAAATGTTAACGAAATGCTATAGACAATATTTTGAATAGTCGCTCCTGAGAAATTCGTTAGTCAAGTATAAAATGATGTTAACTGGTGTTTTGATTGATTTTATCCTTCGTGATATTTTATTGACTCAAGCAGCAAGACTACGAGTTAAGCCATAATGTGATCGAGATTTCGGTTTTTGGGGGAAGGGAATATTGAAACCAACAAACTTGGGTGGATCAAGCACATTCTTTGGCGCATCGAATGATCGGAAGAAGGGGATGGTTATTTTGATATCTCCTGGTTTGCTTCGCCTTAGTTCCCTGTTATGGTGTTTTTTGGAAGGTATCGATATTGCAACTGTCCATTTGTTGGACAGATGACGTCAATGTATTGAATCACAATCGGCGAGAGTATGATCGATTTTTGGGCCCAGTTGGATTATCTGCGCGATGTGCAGCGCAATTTCGGGGGTGTGGCACGGCTTGATCTGGTGAGTGTCTTTACCAAGATTTTGTCGGTGGTCGTGCCTGTTGTCACTGTTATTGCGCTTTGGGTCTATCGTCATGTGTTTGTCTTTGCTTTTCTCCGTTTTTTTTCCCATCTCATATCTCCCCACAGTGGCCGGATTGTGAAAAATTATCTTGTCACCAAGGGGGTTGTGGTTGAAATCTATCTGTATACCGATGGAAACGTAGGCCGTAAGCTGGCCGACGTTCGCGTAAAGGAAGTCGTGGGCGGCAAGATGCGCCTCCCCCCATCCTTTGGACCACTGATCGGTCATTTTAAGGTGGAGTCCGGCGTCCGAGTTTGTGCCTCCGTAGAGGCGGTTCACCGTAGCCGTTGTGGAGCGTAGCCCGTCCCCGTAGGGGCGGCCCGAAGGGCCGAGGGCGGAGCGGAACAACGGCTACCAGCCAATTCAATGCCCCTGTATACAGCAGCGGGAGTCCTTTTGTCCAACGAAGAATGAGCGCGTTCCTCGTTGTAGTAGTGAAAATACCGCGCCAACCCATGGTATAGCTCGATTCCATCAGAGTACGCCTTGGGATAAATATCCTCATATTTCACCGTCCACCACAGCCGTTCAATGAATACGTTGTCGATCGCGCGGCCTTTACCGTCCATGCTGATGGTGATGCCATTGCTTTGCAAAACGCTGGTAAATTCACGGCTCGTGAATTGTGCTCCCTGATCCGTATTGAACACCTCTGGCGTGGAGATGCGCAACGCCTTGTTCAGTGCATCCACGCAGAATGAACTATCCATCGAGTTTGATAGCTCCCACGCCAGCACAAATCGGCTCCACCAGTCTATCACTGCCACCAGATAGAGAAAGCCTCGCTGCATCGGAATGTAGGTGATGTCAGCGCTCCAGACTTGATTTTTCCTCTCAATGGCAATTCCTTTCAGCAGATAGGGAAACACGGGATGCTCCGAATTGGGGACACTCGTATGCGGCCCTGGAGTGATGGCTTGCAAGCCCATCAGTTGCATCAGTCGCTCAACTCGCTTGTGGTTGACTTGATGGCCTTGGGTCTTCAGCCAATCCGTCATGCGTGGCGAGCCGTAATCCGGCTGACGCAGGTACTGCTCGTCGAGAAGACGCATCAAGCCCAAATTCTCATTGGATTGGGCTACCGGCTTGTAGTAAAAGCCCGAACGGGAAATGCCTGCCAGCCTACATTGTCGCCGAGTGGAATACTTCCGATCAGGTTTGATCCACTGGCGGCGAAGTTCAAGCGGCAGGCTTACAACTTTTTTTCAAGCCATTTGATATCCATCTTGAGCCGACCGATCTCCTCAAATAGAGGAGCGGTTACTTCCTCCTGGCTCTTGGCCTTCTTGCCGCTGGAAAAAATATCCTCGGCGTTTTTAAGGAGCTGCCGCTTCCACATGGAAATTTGATTGGGATGCACTTTATGCTCCGCAGCCAGTTGCGCCAACGTTTTCACGCCACGAATTGCCTCAAGTGCGATCTTGGCCTTGAACTTGTCAGAATGTTTCCGTCTTGTGCTGCTCTTTGTCATACGTCCTTCCTTATCGGTTTAAGGACGCTGATTCCACCTTAACCGGTGGTCCGAATTTTGGGGGAAAGCGCAAGATGCGGTTGCAGTTGATCAATGTCAGTCCCACAGGGCTGAAGCTCAAAAATCAGCGTGTGATTTGCTATACCAAGCCGTTCACCCTACTCCGGCCGCAAGATCAATGCCTTTTTCACCTTGGTCGGGAGTGTGGTCAAACGGGGGGCCACCATCAAGGAAATGTCTTTGCTGACGCCCGTCAAGTATCTGTTTGCCATCCGACGCAAGCATTCCAGACAGCAGGCCCGTGAAGGGGCCGTCCGCGTAAAGGCGTGGGATGGCCGCAAGCGAAAAACGTTTTGGATGAGTCGCCCGGATATTCAGACCATCAATGATCCGTCACGGTACGGCGACAAGATGCGTCTAGCCGTGGAAAATATTTCTGCGGGCGGCATGCGTATGTTCATTTTGAACCCCAAGGGGACGTTGCCGCCGCTATCCATGGGGAGTCAGATGGTACTTAGGGTCAGCGTTTGGAGTCCGAAGAGCAAGAAATTTTCTTATTTCAATGTGATCGGTACTATCCGCAGCCGCTTCAAAGGCAAAGGGGGTGCCATTGGGTTGGGCATTCAGTTTACCGCTCATGGGGAGAAGGTCGGCAATCAGTACGTATGGAAAACTCTACACGGGGAACTTAAGCCGTTGGCTCAGTTCCTTGCTGCTGCCGAGGCTTGATTTTTCTTGGCCTTTTCCTTACATTTCGGACAGATGCCATAGAGATACATCTTGTGCTTGAGTAGGGTAAAGCCGTGTTTTTTGGCAAGCTGGAGTTGACGTTTTTCTATGATCTCGTCGAAAATTTCTATATTTTTTCCACATTGTTCGCAGATGAGGTGGTCGTGGTGATCCTCGCCGTAACACAATTCGTAGCGAGTCAGACCGTCGGCAAAGTCCAAAGGCTCGACGAGTCCTGCTTCACTGAGAAGTTTGAGCGTGCGATAGACGGTTGCTTGCCCTATGGATTTATCGCGTTTTTTGACCTTGGCGTAGAGCTCTTCTGATGACAAATGGTCGTTTTGCTTAAGAAGAGTATCAAGAATCAGTCGCCGCTGGGGCGTGATTTTCAGATTCTTTTCGCTGAGATAATTTGCGAAGACATCTTGGGGAGATTTCATAGTATATCCGGTCGTTTTGTTTAAATGTCACTATTATTATTACGGGATGCTTCTTTTCCTGTCAAACGGGTGTTGCACGGTGTCGGTAGTACCTCGGAACGTTTGTATATCACGATCCTGTAGGCAGAACGGCAAGAAGGCTTTCC
>CAXXUE010000014.1:0-305610 GCA_963662475.2 uncultured Pseudodesulfovibrio sp. | reverse complement strand
GCCGTGTTCCGTGGCGGCGACAAACACTCTCTCAACGGCGACTCAGCCCCGAAGATGATCCGTCACGTGGTGCGCATGATCCGTACCCGCTACAGCAAGACCGTACCCATCATCATTCGCATGGACTCCGGATTCTTCGACCAGGAGCTCTTCGACGAGATGGAGCGGCTGGATATCGGTTTCATCTGCGCAGGCAAGTTCTATAGCGACATCAAGGCCATGATTGGGGCACTTCCCGAAACCGCCTTTCAGCATCACTTCGGCAAAACCGATGAGGATGTCTGGCAGTGCTACGAGTTCTGCGACCGCCGCAAGTCCTGGGAAAAGTCCTTCAGGACCATCTTTTGGCGACCTTTACTGGAAGAGAAGCAGTTCCTGCTACCCGGATCAAGACCAGGCACCATCGTCTACACCAACCTTGGCATGGATAGTGTCGTGGATCAGCAATTGCAGGAGGCTGGCCTCGCGTTCATGGCCGAAACCGATGCCATCATCCACTCCTACCACCAGCGGGGCGCGGACGAACTGGTGCACAGGGCGTTCAAGGATTTCGGATTCGAGGAGTTGCCGTTCCAGCGCTTCGTGCCCAACGCCGCCTTCTATTACACCATGCTCCTCGGCTTCTTCCTGTTTGAAGCGTTCAAGGAAGATGTGAGTGAGCCGGTGGTACCGGTCAAGTCTTTCCCGACCACACTGCGTCGCACCTTGGTGGACGTCGCCGCCAAGGTGGTGTCCCATGCTGGCAAAACCGTACTCAAGGTCACGGCGATCGCCATGGAATCGTTGCGTTTTCAAAGAACTGTGGGAGCGCTGCCTGAGCGCTCCAAAATTCGTCTGGACCTGATCTGAACGCCCCGCTCCATGTCCAGCGATGGGAGAGGTGCGTCCAATTTCCTGAAAAATCTGGTATCACAACCGAAACGAGTGGCATTTTCACGCTTCAGCGATCAAGCTGTCCCCATTCGCACCATTTTTGGAGTCAATCTTCTTCCGGTTTCTGCCGAGGAAGGCTTCAATGAGACCCCTCCGCTCGATTTAGGTTTGAGCTTTGCCATGTCGGTCTCCCTTTGTTTTGGGTTTCACTGGTATTATTACCAGCAAAACTTAGGAGTGCCGACATGGTATTTTTCATGTTAGCCGAACACTTCTTCCAAGACGTTCTTTGTGATGCCCAATCGGTGTATCTGTAAAAACCCCATTCTTCGGTCCACCTACGAGTAGAAACTCCCGCTCGGTTGGTGGGGTTGAATATGCGTTTGCGAAACCTTGCCCGGCTACCGGGTTGCAGCCCCTCTTTATTAGTCCAATGAGAAACCCCCCAGCTTTGCTGGGGGACCAACAAAGTTTGACTTTTGCGGGAATAGTTTAAAGCCTCCCCTGGTGAGCTGCTCAGAGTGAGCACAGGAGAGGCTTTAAATGAAGTACAATTCAAGCCTATGTCACACGCGGTGGGACTGCAAGTATCACATGGTCTGGATACCGAAATGCCGCCGCAAGGTTCTATTTGGTAAAATTCGGACATACTTGGGAGAAGTCTTCCATAAGCTGGCGAAACAGCGGGAGAGTGAGATTCTGGAAGGGCATTTATGTAAGGATCATGTCCACATGTATATTGCGATTCCGCCCAAGTATTCTGTGTCGCAAGTTGTTGGCTTTATGAAAGGAAAGAGCGCTATCCATATAGCTCGGGAAGTTTAAGGCAGAGCAAGAGGCTATGCCGGTCAGAGTTTCTGGGCACGTGGATATTTTGTTTCTACCGTAGGTCGAGATGAAAAGGTGATTCGCGAATACATCCGTAGGCAAGAGCAGGAAGATAAGCGAATCGAGCAATTGAAATTCCGCCTTTAGGCGGTGCTTAAAGCCGCTTTGAGCGGCTCACAAACTCAAGCCCCCGGCTTTGCCGGGGGTACTATGACTTCCACAACGGGGGGAGCCTTTTCGTGGCTCTTCACCCGAATTTCCCAAATGAAAAGGGCCGACACCTTGCGGTGTCGGCCCGGAGAATCGAAGTGGTCGAAAGGGTTACAGCAATGCGGCCTGTGCCATTTGGGGCCGTGAGATCACGACCATGTTCCGGCCATTGTGCTTGGCCTCGTAGAGTGCCTTGTCCGCCTTGATGATGAGGTCATCGTCCTTGGTCAGGGCACCCGCCTCAACCGAAGCCACGCCGATGGACGCCGTGACCGTGAAGTCGTGGCCGTCGAAGTGGAACCGGCTGGACTGAATGGCCTCGCGGACGCGTTCAGCCAGCTTCCAGGCGGCCGTTTCACTGGTGTGCGGCAGGAGCACCACGAATTCCTCGCCCCCATAGCGGGCTGGAAGGTCGGTGGTACGGAAGGTTTCGGTGAGGATTTCGCCGACCTTTTTGAGGACCATGTCCCCGGCCTTGTGGCCGTAGGTGTCGTTGACCAGCTTGAAGTGGTCGAGGTCGAACATGAGCAGGGAGAGGTCGTGATTGTAGCGACGGCGGCGCTTGATCTCGTAGACCAGCCGTTCCTCGAAGGAGTGGCGGTTACAGATGCGGGTCAGGCCGTCACGGTCGGCTCTGAGCTTGACCTCCTTGAAGGTCATGGCGTTGCGCAGGGCCAGTCCGAGATGGTTCACGGCGGAGCGGAAGGTTTCCACCTGGTCCTTGCCCAGCCGATAGTCGGGTTCGCACAGCAGGGCCAGACTGCCAAAGGTCTCCTGGCCTGCGGTGAATGGCATGGTCACCAGTCGGCCCTGTTCGGGCTTCAGGGAGAATTCGGAACGGCGTGCCGAATCGGTATGCAGGATATGAAATCCGTTGACCGGCCCGCTGCCCATATTGGCGGCCGTGGCGAGCAGATGTTCCACCCAGAGGCTTTCTGTCTCGGGTGGCATCTTGCCGTTGAGAAAGATTTCCACGTCGGCCACTTCGGACTCGGGTTGATAGCTCCAGAAGACCGCGTTGAGCAGCTTGACCGGCAGGACCAGACTCAGGGTTTCCTTGGCGTTCATCAGGATGGTGGACGGGTCCAGGCTCTCGGTGGCCGAGGCCAGAATCTTGTTGAGAAACATGAGCTGGTCGGTCTTGCGAGCCAAAAGCTCGCGTTCCAGCATGATTTCTTCGGTCATGCGGTAGATGTCCGAGTACATGCTGGTGACTTCCTTGGCCCGGAACATGGCGTCCTGCACCTTGGGTCGGGTGAGCGGCGTGCGCACCACGGTGAGGAAACCTTCGTTCAGGACCCGGTCCATTTCAAGGTCTTCGTCCGAATCGTCCTGGATGAGAACTCGTTGGGTCGCATCCTGATTGCGGAGTTCTTCCTTCCGATGTCCGGTCAGTCCGTTCCATACGGACCAGGGAATCCAGGCCGTGGCGGGCGTTTCTTCCTGATTGATTTCGCGGGGTCCGGGCAGGGAGTCCACAGGAAAATGTCGCACATGAAAACCGGGCCCCACGCTCTCTTCGATCTGATGCTTGAGCGTGTCGGTCAGACCAAGTCCCCACATGAGCTCCGGCCGCTTGCCCCGTTTGATCGTCTTTTTCTGCATATTTTCGTCTCTCCTTGCGGTCAAAAAACTGACGCTTTAAGCGTTCGCACAGGCTATTGAGCAAGATGGGGGCCAATAGGGCTACCCCTGGAGGGTCAAATTCAAAAAGCGGGTTTTTGCACAATATATCCGGCTGGGATCACGGTTCATATTTTTCTTTTGCCGGAAGGGTGCTGTTTGGGAAGGGAGGTAAAAATTGCCTTGTTTTCTTGGGGTTGGCGACGGAATGCCATGGGCTGGCAAAGATTGTGTCTGCAAAATCCATTGACAAAGTGGGCCAATGCGGTTTTCACCTAGGTATGTCGGAATTAAAGCGCAGATGGGGAACCCTTGATCCCTTTTACGAATCCGGGCCGGTCTTGGGGCGGAAAGTGGCCAACGGGCGGTTTCTGGACGGGTTGCTCCGTGAGGACCCCTTTGACGAATATTGTTTTTTTTTGGGCGACCAGGGGCAGGGCGAATCCCTCAAGTCTCATTTGGGGAAGGTGGCCCCGGCCCTGCTTGACTCGGGTCGCATTCGCATCCAGGACCGTCGCGAGTTGCCCGACGCGCTCGCCAGGGAGCGGTTTCACTGTTTCCACCTCTCGGACTGCATTGCCAGCCAACCCGCCATGGCCCGGCTGCGCAACCGCTACAGCGCCGAGATATTCCCGGTCACCGGCATCATCCACTCCCTGAGCTATGCCACTTACGGCGACGCGTTTCTGCGTCATCTGTGGCCCGGCGTGACCGGCCGCGACGCCATTGTCTGCACCTCGGAGCCGGGGCGGCACACGGTGGCAAATTTCTTTGCCTGGCTGCGCGAGTCCTACGGGCTGGACGAGGCGGGCTGGCCCGCACCGCACCTGGCCCGGATTCCCCTGGCCGTGGACCCGGACGAGATGACTCCCGGCTCCTCCGGGACCGGGGAAGGGCCGGTTCGTCTGCTGGCGTTCGGACGGATTTCGCACCATTCCAAGATGGATCTTCTGCCCCTTTGCCGCGCCCTGCACCGGCTGGTCTCGGACGGTCTGGACCCGGCGTCCGTGGAGCTGGTCCTGGCGGGCTGGACCGACGAAAAGGACGATTACCTGTCCATCCTGAAGGGGCTGGCGGCCAACATCGGGATTCCTCTGACGGTCAAGGTTCGGCCCACCGAGGCGGAAAAAGTGGAATTGTTTCGGTCGGCGGACATTTTTCTCTCTATTGCGGACAACCCGCAGGAGACCTTCGGCATCACGCTGCTGGAGGCCGGGGCTTTCGGCCTGCCCGCCGTGGTTTCGGATTACGACGGCTACCGGGATATCGTGGTGCACGGCGAGACCGGGTTGCTCGTGCCCACCGTGGCTGCCGGGAGTACGCCGGACGCGGACCTGCTGGCCCCGGTGCTGTTCGACAACCAGTACCATCTGCTGCTGGCCCAGCGGACCGTGGTGGAGATTCCTGCCCTGGCCGAGGCGCTGGGTGCGCTGATCGGCTCCCCGGTGCGACGGTCCCGCATGGGTGAGGCCGCCCGGCAGCGGGTGTGCGAACATTTTTCCTGGTCCGGCGTGATCCGCCGATACGTCCAGCTTTGGGACGACCTGTGGCGGGTTCCGGTGGACGGGGAATCTCTGCGCGGGTTGGCCCATCCCCAGGCCATGCCGTTTGGCAGGCTTTTCGGCCACTATGCCAGCCGGACCCTTTCGCCTGATACCGTGGTTCGGGCCGGGCGCACGGGCGAGGCTTTTTACCGGGATCGGGATTTCCCCACCCTCTATTCCGGCCTGACCTGGACCATCTCGCCCGAGATCGCCAGAAAACTGGTTTTTCTCGCCCGTAAATCCGTTGACACGGCGGGCCTGATACGCAAGCTTATCGAATTGGAGCCGCATATGGATGAAGCCATGGCTGAAAATCATGTGTTGTGGGCGCTCAAACATGATATACTGGAACGTGTAAACAAATAACCATTCCCTTTCCGCCTGCCCTGGCGTGATCCAGTTTCCATTCACTCCCCGGGCGTGAGTCGAAACCCGCTGTGTATTTTCCCCTTTGATCAGGCAGGAAGCGAATGGAGGTTCGGGAGAGAAAATGAAAGTTCTCAGGGCATCGCGGATGGAGCGGTGCATCGGCTGCCATTCGTGTTCGCTGGCTTGCGCCAGACAGGTCCACAAGGCCCTGTCTTGGAACAAGGCGGGGATTCGCATTGCGTCGGCAGGCGGATTGTCCACCGGATTCGAGGCCAGGATATGCTTGGCGTGTAGTCCGGCCCCATGCGCCGAGGCGTGTCCCACCGGTTCCCTGCTTTCGCGCAGAGACGGCGGCGTCAAGCAGAAAAAGGACCTGTGCATCCGGTGCGGCAAATGCGCTGAGGCATGCCCGGTGGACGCCATTTTCCTGGATCACGAGGTGAACCCCTACGTGTGCATCCACTGCGGACAGTGCGTGCCGTTTTGTCCGCACGACTGTCTGGAGATGGTGGAGCTGCCCGTCCGGGACGAGGAGGCACGCGATGATTAGGGATTATTTCCGGGTCATGGTGGTCAATCTGAGCACGGGCAAGACCAATATTGTCAAGCTGGAAGGGCGGTCCGAATATCTGGGCGGCACCGGTCTGGCGGTCCTGCTGTTCGAAACGTATGGACGCATGGACGAGGACTGGGATCACCCGGACCAGCCGTTGATTTTCGCCATCGGGCCACTCACCGGCTACTATCCGCTCATGAGCAAGACCTGTTGTTCCTTCCGCTCGCCCTACCACAACCAGTATGCCGAGAGCTATGCGGGCGGCAAATCCGCCCTGTCATTGCGGTTTGCGGACCTGGACGCGTTGGTGGTCACGGGCAAAGCCCGGCGATTGACCGCCCTGTGCGTGGGGTCGCGCCGGGTGGAAGTGCGCGAGGTGGAATACATGCGCGGGTTCGACGCCTTGCAGACCGGCCGGGTGCTGCGCAAGATGTTTCCCGGATCGGGCCGGCGGTCCATCGTGCGGATAGGCCCGGCGGGCGAGAATCTCAGCGCCTATGCGTGCATCAACGTGGACACCTACCGCCATTTCGGACGGCTGGGCGGCGGCACGGTCATGGGTGTCAAGAATCTGAAGGGCATCTGCATCCTGGGCGACCGGGGTTTTGACCTGCCCGAGGGCAAGGCCTACCCCAAGCTGTACAAGCACATCTTCGAGCAACTCACCACCACCGAGATGATGGCCAAGTACCACGGCGTGGGCACGGCGGTAAATATCAGTCCGCTCAACAAGCTCAAGAGCCTGCCGTGGAAGAACATGCAGCAGACCAGCAGCCCGGATGCGGAGAAAATATCCGGCGAGACCTTTGCCGACGATACCCTGCTCAGGAACGCGGCCTGCGCGGGCTGCCCGGTGGGGTGTATCCACGTGGGCTTTGTGCGCGAACAGTTCCAGGCCAACAACCAGTATCTCTACCGTCAGGTGGGATATGATTACGAGCCCATTTTCTCCTGCGGCGGCATGCTCGAAGTCACGAACGCGGGCGATGTGCTGCGCATTCTCGACGTCATCGAAAAGGTGGGGCTGGACAACATGAGCACGGGCGTGGCCCTGGCCTGGGCCACCGAGGCCCTGGACAAGGGCGTCCTCAGCGAGGAGCAGACCCTGGTCCGATTCAATTGGGGTGATGCCGATACCTACATGAAGGGGGCGGAATACCTCGGCACTCCGCCCAACGATTTCTACCGGCTGCTGGCCCAGGGTACGCTCAAGTGCGCAAAACAGTATGGCGGCGAGGATTTCGCCTGCGTGCTCGGCCAGGAAATGGCCGGGTATGCCACGGGTGAGGTGTTTTTCGTGTCCGAGGCCCTTGGTTTCCGTCACGCCCACCTGGATGCGGGCGGCTATTCGTGGGATCAGACTCACGAGGAGCAGGATGTGGAAGGAGCTCTTGATTTCCTGGTGAACGACGCACGCAGCCGTATCATACTCAACTGTATGGTAGGCTGCCTGTTCTCGCGTGGGGTGTACAAGGACGGCCCACTGGCCGAGGCCCTGGAGGCCGTGGGATACGGCAGTCTCAACGGTAGCCTGGACGAGATCGGCCTACGGGTGCAGAAGGCCCGCTGGCGGCTCAGACTGGCCATGGGCTATGACCCGGACAAGGTCAAGATTCCCAAGCGGTATACCGAAATAACCACTTGGAAGGGGCCGCTGGATGTGGAGTACATGGAAAAGCTGCGGCGTGGCTTTGCTGCCCGTATCAAGGAGCTGGGAGCGGCCCTGCCCGACACCTCCGAGGCCGAGTCCGGGGCCCAATAAAAAGAGGGTGGAAAGGGAAAAAAACTTTCCGGCAGCAAGAAATGACTTGCCAACCACCTTTCGTTTCGGTAATTACGCCTTCTCGACTGCGTGCTCAGGTAGCTCAGTCGGTAGAGCAGGGGACTGAAAATCCCCGTGTCGGCAGTTCAATTCTGTCCCTGAGCACCATTGAAGATCAAGCCCTTGCGTCAAATACGATGTAAGGGCTTTTTCTTTTTTGGACGTTTTGTACTAGGATAGTACTAGTTTTGAAGAGGACAGGAATTACAAATTGAGGGCTCGTGATGACAAAAAAAGATAATCTGAATTCGAACTTTGAAGACATTTGTGGTTTTGATTATTTTGCTCAAGTAAGTCCTATTTGGTTCACACGATCAGCCAAAGTCCATGAGCATGAATTCGACCACAAAGCATTGTCTGGAGTTGATATTTTTCGACAGTACGAATTCACTGCCCAGGAGCTAATAAGTCTAATCCGCGAAGGATTGATCCCTTGCATCCCACCTCCTGCTCTTCATCCGTTTTTTGTAAATGGACTGAGAAACAAATATGGCCCTCCAAACTACATTGAGGGGCGCGTTCCTCTCGCAACTGGAGAAAGCCTCAAGCCAGAAAGAGCTTCTCTGAAAGATGTTTCCAACCTTGGGCGGTTTAGCCTGAACCCGGAATCAGGTCATTGGCAATTACTTTTTCACGAGGATCTCAAAGAGATACTCGGGCACAAAAACTGGGACTACAGCATAGAGTTTGAGCAGTGCGCGGAAGGAGACTCGACAATTAACTACGGCAGCTTTCATATCAATTTTGAGTTGGTCGGCGAGTGTTATCAGTGTGAATCGGCGTGCAAATATGACCCACCTGAGCCGGTAATCGGCGTCGAAATTTGACCCACCCCGGCAAGCCCCTCAAGGTCACGAGAAAATCGTGACGGGAGGGCCAGCGAGGAGATGCTGACGGTGGAAACAATTCGAAAGATTAAGGTGGCCCATGACCGGCATGAGACGCCGATCAGGCAGATATCCAAGAATTTAAACATGAGCCGGAATACGGTCCGCAAGGTGTTGCGCTCGGAGGAGACGCGCTTCGAGTACAAACGAGCGATCCAGCCCATGCCCAAACTTGGTGAATTCACGACCTGGCTGGAAAGCGAGTTGGAGCGGGATGTCGGGCTTCCACGCAAACATCGACGCACGATCAAGGTCTTGTTTGAGCAGCTTCAGGGGCAAGGTTACGAGGGAGGCTATGATGCTGTCCGGCGTCATGTCTCCCGCTGGCGCGAAGCCGAAGGGCACAGGGTGTCGCAAGCCTTTGTCCCGCTGACTTTCGCCTCTGGAGAGGCCTACCAGTTCGACTGGAGCCACGAGCAACTCGAAATTGACGGCATGCCAATGACGGTCAAGACCGCGCACATGCGATTGTGCCATAGCCGGATGGTCTTCTGCTTCGGTTACCCTCGGGAGACCCAGGAGATGGTATTCGACGCCCATCAGCGCGGCTTTGCCTTTTTCGGCGGATCTTGTGGCCGAGGTATTTACGACAACATGAAGACCGCAGTGAACAAAGTTCTACGCGGCAAGCAACGCGAACTCAATTCCCGCTTCGAGCAGATGTGCACTCATTACCTGGTGGACCCCACGCTGTGTACGCCTGCTGCTGGCTGGGAAAAAGGGCAGGTGGAAAATCAAGTCCATCTGGTACGTACTCGTTTTTTATCCGGCAGATGGCGTTTCGGGAGCCTTGAGGAGTACAACGCCTGGCTGCTGGAGCGAGCTATTGGTTGGGCCAAGACTCAGGCTCATCCGGAGATTACGGACAAGACGATCTGGGAGGTCTTCCTGCAGGAGCGTGAAAACCTAATCAAGCCCGCAGCCCCTTTCGATGGCTACCGTATTCAGGAATGCCGGGTTTCCTCCACATGTCTGGTGCGGTTTGATCACAACCGGTACAGCGTACCCTGCGAGGCGGCTGGACAGGCGGCGCAGATCAAGGCGTACGCCGACCACATCTCGGTGATTCGCGATGGCCGGGTGCTGGCCGTACATGCCCGCCGATTCGGCAGAGAAAAGACTGTCTATGACCCGTGGCACTACGTGCCTGTCCTGGAGCGTAAGCCCGGAGCGCTCCGCAACGGCGCTCCCTTCCAGGACTGGAGGCTTCCTGCGCCGATGGAGCAAATCCGTCTGTCCCTGCGGCGGCATAAGGACTGGGACCGACAGTTTGCGGGTATCCTGACAGCGGTGCCCAGCCATGGACTCCAGGCAGTAACCGACGCCTGCCAGGCGGCCCTGGACCAGAACACGGTGAGTCGGGACGTGGTCCTTAACATCTTGAACCGCTCCCGTGATCAAAGGCCAACCCAAGAGGTTTGCGTCCCCGATCACCTCAGGATCAAATGCGAGCCTGTGGCCGACTGCGGACGTTATGACCAGCTATTGGAGGCGAGCCATGCTTCGCAATGACATCTTGGCTTTGCTCAAAGAGCTCAAGCTGCATGGCCTGCGCGGAGCTTACGACGAGATGCTTGAGCACGGTCGTCGATCCGGGGCCACTCTGGAACGGTTTCTGTTAGATCTGCTCAAGGCGGAACAGGCCGAGCGCCGCGTACGCAGCATCCGATACCGCCTGGGGATCGCTAGATTTCCCGTGAGCAAAGATCTGGACGGTTTCGACTTCCAGGACTCGCACGTCGGTGAGGCCAGGATCAGGGATCTATACCAGGGCGGCTTCATGGAGAGCTGGATCAATGTGGTCTTTGTAGGCGGCACGGGCACCGGAAAAACGCATTTAAGCATCGCCATCGGCTCCAATGCCGTGCGCAACGGCGCCCGAGTGCGCTTTTTCAATCTGGTGGACCTCGTCAACCAGCTCGAGCAGGAAAAGGCGGACGGCAAGGCCGGACGGCTGGCCGAGACTTTGGCGCGCTTAGACTTGGTCATCCTGGACGAACTCGGCTACCTGCCGTTTTCCAGGTCAGGAGGCCAGCTGCTCTTTCACCTGCTCTCAAAGCTCTACGAGAGGACCTCGGTGCTGATCACCACGAACCTGAGCTTCGGGGAGTGGTCACAGGTCTTTGGAGACGCCAAGATGACCACGGCCCTGTTGGACCGCGTCACACATCACTGCGAGATCATCGAAACAGGCAATGAAAGCTGGAGGCTGAAACAAGGCAGGGGACAGCACCAAGGGTAGGACGCATAAGCGTCGGCGGCAGGGTCGGGAATTCCGGTCGCCCTCCGGGCTCCCTCCATTCCCGACCCTGCCGCCGCCCCCGGAAAAGCCTCCCCCCAACACCCGAAAACCACGTTCGGGGTGGGTCAAATTTCGACGCCGATGATGGGTCAACTTTCAACGCCGATTGACACAGTAGGGCTACGCTGAAACTGAGTTTGTGAACATCAACGCCAATCCAAACTCTCTCATTGGAAAAAGCTTCAACAAACCGATAAACAGATGATACTTTGAGCTTTGCCATGTCGGTCTCCCTTTGTTTTGGGTTTCACTGGTATTATTACCAGCAAAACTTAGGAGTGCCGACATGGTATTTTTTGTTGAGAAATGAAGGGGCAACCAAGAGAATAAAAAGACTAAAACGACGAACTGATGACTGCCGGGATACGAAATTCTTTAAACACAAAATCATGGGCAGTCATGAATCGAAGTACCCTTCAACCGGCTGAGCCACAAAGATATCTGTTATTTCCAGTCTTCTTTTATCGTCTTTTTCGACCATTTCCCCGCCCTTGACCACCCTGCCTCCCATTCATGCCCACAGAAGGGAATCGGCTAGACCGACCTGTCACCATGGTAAACAAATACATAAAAAAAATCACCGGCCATATGACCGCCAATCCGACACCTCTGCCCAACGATACATTGCGGCTGTTCATGTAGTAGATAAAAACAACTACCGCGATAACTAAATACAATATCATACCTTGCTCCCTTTTCTTGGGCATATCACGGTTGCTCACCCTTGGACATGGCTTGACCATGCGGATTCAACCCTGAGGACATTTCCTGTTTCTTTTGAGAATGTTGACGACACACCGACGGTGAAGTCTCCAGCCTCTGGTGGTCTCGTCACGTGGTCCGATGTCACGTCTCCAGGCTTCGGACGCTGTCTCGCATGGTTCGGCACCAGCAGAAGAGTTGAAGAGCAGGCAAACGAGCTGGCTCCATGGGAGGCATATCCTGTAAGGCTTGGAAATACGGTGTTTCCGGGCCGAGGCCTTGAATCCCGGCCGGGGAATCAAGGATAGCACTTGATGAAAGCTTGCGTTAGCATAAATTATATCATAAATTTTCTTTTTTATGCAGTGGCTTAGTCGCCATCTCAGACCTCAAAAAGAGGAAGATTCGGACATCTTTCCCCAAGGGGCTGTCAAACATGTCCATCGAATGCCCTTATCTTGAACAATCAACACGCATGCGAGAATTCACGGATACCAACGATTCTTGACGGACAGCAAGAATAACGCAACAGTTAATGATGACATCCTCCCAACAATTCACCTTTGCGCGAAGTGTATCTTTTGGCGGCAAAGGATTGCACACGGGCAAGCATTGCAACGTCACACTTCACCCGTCCGAACCTGATTCAGGCATACTTTTCCGAAGAACGGACAAGGGCCATATTACAATTCCCGCCACCATCGAATACGCCCGCAAGCTTATCCGCTGTTCCGGTCTCTTGAAAGGCGGCATCACTGTCAGAACGTGCGAGCATCTACTTGCCGCACTCTATGCCTGCGGCATCGACAATGCGTTGATCAAGATGGACAATGAGGAAGTCCCCATTTTTGACGGCAGTGCCGCGCCACTGGTCAAAGAGGTGGAGCGTGCCGGGGCGATCGTCCAGAACGTTCCCAGAAAAACCGTCATTCCAAACGAAGCCATTGAAAGCCGCGATGGCAAACGATTTGTACGGATCAAGCCTGCAAACGAACTTTCGATTGATCTCTCGCTTACTTTGCGTCGTTTCAGCACCCTCCGTTGGAAAGGGTCACTCGACCGAGACACCTTCAAAACCGATATAGCCTCGGCCCGAACGTTCGCACCGCTCAGACACGCCCTCCCCGTAAAAACACTCAGTTGCCTGCCAGGCACCCCCATCGCTCGCGGTGCACGGCTGAGCAATCTGCTCGTCTACGGACGGGGGAAAATATGGAACCCGGGCGGGCTGCGCTTCGAAAACGGATTGGCACGCCACCCGGTTTTGGATATTATCGGCGATCTGATGCTGACAGAAAAACCTGTTGTGGAAAAAATCACCGCATTCAGATCTTCTCACAGCCCGAATCAAATATCGTCAAGAAAAGTGTTGCATCGCAATCGACAACCGGAGCAACCTCTAACCGACTGGGATAGTATATGAAGATTACTAAAACCAATATCGAAGGAGTCCTCGTCATCCAACCCAAATGCTTTGGCGATGAACGAGGCTTTTTTCTAGAAACTGTCCCGTCCTGAAATAGGTTGATAACCAAAGGACCTATTTATGGAAAGCAATCCCAAACAGCGAGTTAGACGGACTCGGCGCGACTACACGATGGCCTTTAAATTGTCGGTGGTGGCGCAGGTGGAAAAGGGCGAGATGACGTACAAGCAGGCTCAGGCTTTTTATGGTATTCAAGGGCGAAGCACAGTGTTGAAGTGGCTCAGGAAGCACGGCACCCGTGATTGGAGCAGACCCATGGTACATTCCCGCAACGCCCCCAAAGCAAAGGAAACTCCAGCCCAGAAGATCAAACGGCTGGAGAAAGAGCTTGAGGAAGAGAAGATCAAGACCGCGCTTCTCGATAAGATGATTGAGATTTCAGACCGCGAGCTTGGGACTTCGATAAGAAAAAAGCTTACCCCCGAGCTGCACGAAGTCTTCAGAAAGAAAGACAAATAAGCTTGTCTGCCTGTTGCAGGCAGCTCGGGGTCAGTCGGCAGTCCGTGTACCAGGCTGAAAAACGCCATGATGTACGGGAGGCCATGCTCCAAGAGGCAAAGGCCATGGTCTTGAGCGTGCGGGCCAGGATGCCCCGCCTCGGAACGCGAAAGCTGTACTTCCTGTTGAAGGACGCGTTTTCCGCAAAGGGAATCAAGCTTGGACGTGACGCGTTGTTTTGCCTGTTGCGGCGCGAGCACATGCTCATCAAGCGAAAAAAGAACTACACAAAGACAACCAACTCGAAACATTGGCTAAAAAAGCATCCTAACTTGTTGAAAGATGTTCAGCCCAGCTTCCCGGAGCAGGTGTTTGTAAGCGACATAACCTACGTAAAAACACGCGAACAGACATGCTATCTTTCGCTGGTGACCGATGCATTCAGCCGAAAGATAATGGGATACAATGTGAGCCGAGACCTCGGTTCGGAAAGCACAGCCAAAGCACTGGATGCGGCAATTGAAAACAAGCGAAAGAGGGTAAATACGATTCACCATTCAGACCGAGGACTTCAATATGCCTCTTCCGTTTACCAGAAAAAACTTCGGGAATCAGACATGACTCCCTCTATGACAGATGGTTACGACTGTTATCAAAACGCCTTGGCAGAAAGGATGAATGGGATTCTAAAGCAGGAGTTTTTAACCGTCACATGCAATAACCTTAGAGAACTCAATGCATTGGTGAAAGAGTCAGTGGAGATATACAATGCGGAGCGACCTCATCTCAGTTTGGGAATGAGAACGCCGGACGACGTACACAAATCAGGCTGTGGGGCTAGCCCCACAGCCTGATTGAAACCTTCAAAAACCGTCAACCTATTTCAGGACGGCTCAAACATACAGGCAAGACCTTCTTAGGGAAGCTGGCATCGACATGGAATTTGTCCAGGCAAATATGTCCAGATCGACCAAAGGCATTCTGCGCGGGCTGCATTATCAGACGCGGAAACCTCAAGGGAAACTCGTCAGGGTTTCACGCGGAAGCGTCTATGATGTGGCGATTGACATCAGGGAAGGATCGCCGACGTATGGAGAATATTTCGGCATTGAACTCGACGACCAGACCCACAAACAACTGTGGGTGCCACCGGGATTGGCCCATGGCTTTTATACGCTCTCGGAGATCGTCGATTACCACTACATGTGTACTGATTATTATGATCCGCAGGGCGAAGGTGGAATCGTGTGGAATGACCCGACCATCGGCATTGATTGGCCGATTTCAAACCCCATAGTCTCGCCAAAAGATGCGATATTACCCCTCTTCAATGAACATGCGCGGTGATCGAACTGTGACAATGGGGAGAATTTGTCCACCTTGGATTCGCTGCCGCGTGGTCCGAAGAAGTGAACCCATCTCTGCCCCTTAATTTTTACTTAACAGAAGATCATAATATTGAAATATCCTGACCAGAAAACGGTGTGAATCCGTATAAATCTGGTCGAAACGCGGCAGCGGGTACAGAATAAGATTCACCTGACACTGCCGCCCCTGGCGGGTTGCGTTACGCAGCCACGTGATCGTCGGCATGGCGTGTCTCAATGTGCCGTTCCCGGAATTTCGGGCCAAGACGGTCCATCATGCAAATTTGCTCGTCCGTAAGTTTCAACGGGCATTTCTGTACCGCGCGTCCCAGGCGCAACAGCCGATCATGCCGAGACAGAACTCGTGAAGGTTCCAAGCGTCGTGGACGCCACCGGAACTGACTAGTATTCCTTGCAGCACCCATTGTTGCGCTCCACAAAGTGGTCCCCCGAAAGGGCCTGCCAGCCAGTCTACAGTCCGAAGAACCGTCGGGCGTTGTCGCCGGTGATTTGCCAGATATCGGCCACGGAGCGGCCCTTGATTTCGGCTATGCGTTTGGCGGCGAAGCCGACCAGGGCGGGATGGTTGCGTTTGCCACGCCAGGGCTCCGGCGCGAGGAACGGACAATCGGTCTCGATGAGCAACCGGTCCAGGGGGATGCGGGCCACGGCGGCCTGGAGGTCATCGGTTTTGCGGAAGGTGACCGGGCCGGGCACGGAGATATGCCAGCCGTTGTCCAGAATGGTCTGGGCCAGGTCCAGGTCCGCGCCGAAACAATGCCAGAGGACCGGATAATCCTTGAAACCCTGATCGACCAGGACGGCGAGACAATCCGGGTTGGCATCGCGGGAGTGGATGACCACGGGCTTGGTGAGTTCTCGGGCCAGGGCGAGCTGGTTGATGAAGGCGGTTTTCTGGACGTCATGGTCCACGCGCTCCCAGTAGTAGTCCAGGCCGATTTCGCCCACGCCCTTGAGACGCGGCTCGGCCTTGAAATGGGTACGCATGCGGTCAAGGGCGTCGTCGGTGAGGGTGTCGGCTTCATTGGGATGCACGCCGAGCAGAAAGGATATCTCGGGATGATCGTCAAAGTAATGGCGGTTTTTATCAAAGGCGTCCGGGCCGAGAAACACATTGAGGATATGCGACAGGCCAGAAGCTTTGGCGCGGGCAAGGAGGGTTTCACGGTCCTCGTCGAAATCGTCGAGATCAATATGGGCGTGGGAGTCCACCCCTACCAGGGGCAGGTCCAGGGATTCGGGTTCGAGGCGCGGTTTTTTCTTTCCCATTCTCAGCAGCTCACAATGTCTCCCACAGGGCGAGGACCGATTCCTTCTGCCTGTCCGTGGAGTAGGCGTTGGCCGTGTCTTGCCCGGCCCGGAGGATGGCGTCAAGGGAGGGGCCGGATTTTTTCAGCAGGGTGACAGCCTCTTCGAGACAGAGAGCCGCGTCCAGGACATCGCCATCCGCGCACCAGAAGCCGTTGCCGGCCCAGGGCACATCGCGCAGGGGCCACCAGGGTGTGAAGCGCGGGCTTTCCTGGGCCTGGCGCATGTAGTCCCAACCGCCCAGGCCGGTGAAGCCCACGGGCAGGCAACCGCACCCCATGGCTTCGAGCGGCGGCAGCGGGCACCCTTCGGGATAGCCAGCCATGAGAAAGAGGTGTGCGCTGCGCAATGCTTCGGCCACACCAAAGGCATCCAGGCCTTCAAGGGCGCGCCAACGGAGTACGTCCGGACCGCAACGATGCTCGAAAATGGCCCTGATCTGTTTGGCGTCGGCCTTGTTCTTGCGCGGCATGTAAGCCACGGTGATCGTCCCGTTTCCCGGCTTGTCCGGGGCATGAAAAATGGTGCGGTCGATGCCGGGCCGGAGCACCGGGACATCCCGACCAAGGATTTGCCCGATGAAATGGGCCACGGGATCGGACACGGCCAGAAACTCCACGGGCAACTGGTTCCAGCGCACACCCTCGGGCAGCGAGGAAAAGAGGTAGGCCCAGTTCTGGACATAACTCAGGCAGGTGGCACCGGCTTCCAGGCCGGGCGTCAGGCCGTTGGCCCACCCCTCGGGCACGAGCCAGCGGTCACCCGGCTCCAGGTGCAGATCATTCCATTCGAGAACCGGGGCGGCATCGGCCAGGCCCTGAGGCCGCCAGCCGGACTGATCGCGGGCCACAAGGCAGGCGTCATGCCCGGATTGGTGCAGGATATCGGCCACTTGCCGGAGAACCGTGATGCCGCCGGTAGGCTTTTTCACAGGCGGCAGGAAAATGCGTGTCTTCATACGTTCAAAGAGAAACCATACTCCCGTGGATTTGGCAAGGAAAGGCGGTTTGGAGGGGGGACGCGGGGTGTTGTGTTGTGGAGAGGGATCACCCCGCGTCCCGGGGAAGGAGTGTGATCCGTGTATGCCTATCTCCTACACGGGACAAAGAGAATGAGGGTCACGGTCCGGTGACAATTTTCGGACAATATCCCCGAGAAACGGCTTGTCTCGTCACCCGGTTGAGCCTAGGCTGCCCGGATGCGAAACTGGCTCACTCCGGGCATGCGACTGATGCTGCTCGGCACCTTCCTCTTTTCCATCGGCTCCCTGTGCATCAAGCTGGCAGGCGAGCGCGTGCCGACCATGGAAATCCTGTTCGTGCGCGGGGTGATAGGAATCTTTTTCTGCTGGGCCATTGTCCGCCGCGCCGGGGCGGGCGTATTCGGGAAACGGAGATTCATGCTGGCCCTGCGCGGGCTGACGGGATTTCTCGCCCTGTTCGGAGAATTTTACGCCATTGTCCACATGCCCCTGGCCGATGCCATGGTAATCCTGTTCTCGCATCCGGTCATGGTGGCCATACTCGCCTGGGCCGTGATGGGCGAGCGCCTGAGCGTCAAGGGGATGGCCGCTATCATCACCAGCGTGGTCGGGGTGACGGTGGTCTGCCGCCCGGACTTCCTGACCGGAATGACCGGCACTCCCATCGAACCGCTGACCCTTGCCATGGCCCTGATGGGTGTGGGATTCACCTCAGTGGCCATCCTGGCCGTGCGTTCCCTGGCCAAGACCGAACACCCGGCCGTGGTCATGTTCTACCCGCCGCTGATCATCAGCCTGGCCGCGCCGTTCTTCCCCGAAGGATGGGTGATACCCACGGGATCGGAATGGCTCATGCTCCTGGGAGTGGCCCTGTTCATGAACGCGGGCCAATATTACATGACCAAGGGATATGCCGTGGAATCGGCAGCCCGCGTCAGCGCGGTGAGCTGCCTGGAGATCGTGTTTGCCGCCCTCTGGGGCGCATCATTTCTGGGAGAAATTCCTGACGCCTGGACTATCGGAGGCGGAGTGCTGATCGTAATCGGCACCCTGGCCCTGGGCCACAGCCCGGTCAGCGAAACCACACCTGCCAAGGAATGATCGCAGCCCCAAACTCAGCTTTTTCCCGAAATATTCTTCAATTCATCGTCAACGGCTTCGGGGTCCGCGGCATTGAGTTGGACTAGCCGGTGCAGCGAGGCAAAACTCAGGTCGTCCATCTCGCGAAAGACCATGGCAATTTCCTTGTTTTCCGCCCGGATGATGTCGCCTTCCACCACGATGCGAACACCGGGAGCAAGGGGTATGTTGAGTTCGCACGAGGCCCCCTCCATACAATCGTCGCACCCTTCGAGCAACGCTCCCTTGAGACTCAAATTCCGGGTGGCAACGGGTATGACCGTGTCGCCCACGGTGACATAGGCCTCAAAGTCCGCTTCGATGCGCGTACCGCGCCGCTTATTCTGTGTCATGACAATCTCCCCAATAATTTTCCTAACACAATTGCCACCCGGTTTGAAGCCAAAACAGTCTCGTTGCAGACCGGTCGGGGCCACCCCTCTTTCTCCTCTTGGATATCGCGGGCAAACGTGGTAATGCCCGGACCACAAGGTTTGTTAAGGAGAATACATCCCGCATGAGAGCCAAAATACATCTGGAAAACCAACTGAAGCAAGTCCTGGCCGACAAGGGTTGGGACTGGCCGGACAAGAGCGTGATCGAACCGCCCAAGGACAAACAGTTCGGGGACATGTCTGCCAACGTGGCCATGATGTTGTCCAAGCAGGCCAAAAAGGCCCCGCGTGCCATTGCCGAGGAAATTGCCGAAGCCATGGCGAGCGACGAGCTCATCGAAAAGGTCGACATCGCCGGTCCGGGATTCCTGAATTTCACGTTCGCGCCCTCGTTCTGGCGTGAAACCGTGGCCGCTATACACGCAGCTGGCAACCGCTACGGCGCGTCCACCCTGGGCAACGGCACCAAGGTGCAGGTGGAATACGTTTCCGCCAACCCCACCGGCCCGCTGCACATCGGGCACGGCCGAGGTGCGGCCCTGGGCGACTCCCTGGTCCGTATCATGGAAATGGCCGGATACGAGGTCGAGGCCGAATACTACATCAATGACGCGGGCCGACAGATGCTCATCCTGGGTTCCTCCATCTGGTACCGGCTCAAGGAACTGGCCGGAAAAGACGTGACCGAACCCGCAGACTACTACCGGGGCGACTACATCATCGACATCGCCCGCGACGTGCTGGACGCCAATCCCGGCATTTTCGACCTGCCCGAGGCGGAGGCCGTGGAGATCTGCAAAAATCACGGCATGAACGACATCCTGGACGGCATCAAGGAAGACCTGAAGGCCTTTGGCGTACGCCACGACATCTGGTTCTCGGAGAAATCCCTGGTTGCGGACGGCAAGGTGGACGAGACTTTTGCCGACCTCACCAAGTCCGGCATGGGCTACGAAGCGGACGGCGCGTACTGGTTCAAGTCCACCCAACTGGGCGACGACAAGGACCGCGTGCTGCGCAAGAGCAACGGCGACACCACCTATTTCGCGTCCGACATCGCCTATCACGACAACAAGTTCAAACGGGGCTTCGACCTCGTGGTGGACATCTGGGGCGCAGACCATCACGGCTACGTGCCGCGCATGATGGCCGCGTGCGAGGCGCTCGGCAAAAAGGACGGCCTGAGTGTCATCCTGGTCAATCTGGTCAACCTGCTCAAAGCGGGCGAACCCATTGCCATGTCCACCCGCGCCGGGCAGTTCGAGACCCTGAAAGACGTGGTGGACGAGGTCGGAGCCGACGCCTCCCGCTTCATGTTCCTGTCCCGCAAGTCCGACTCCAAGCTCGACTTCGACCTGGAGCTGGTCAAACAGCAGTCCATGGACAACCCGGTCTACTACGTGCAGTACGCCCACGCCCGCATCTGTTCGGTCAAGAAGAAAGCCGAGGAAGCGGGCATGCAGTCGGCCCCGGTCACCCCGGAAGGGCTGGCCCTGCTCGACACCGAGTACGACATGGAACTTCTTACGCTGCTGGACCAGTATCCGGACTATGTGGAATCCGCCGCCCGCACCCAGTCGCCGCATGTCATCAGCATATTTTTGCAGGAGCTTGCATCAACGCTGCACAGATACTATACTCACTGTCATGTTCTTTCCGCCGGTGAGGACTTGGCCGCAGCCCGGCTCACGCTGCTCGGCTGCGTGGCCGACGTTCTGCAAAATGGCCTGGGGCTGCTCGGCGTGAGCGCACCCGAGTCAATGTAGAGGTATCATGTCGGAAAACAACGCGCCCAAGTTCAAGGTCAAGGCCTCCAAGCTTATCACCCCCCGCGCCTTCACCTTCACCCTGTCCCTGCCGGGCCTCATCAGTGCGGTGGGCTCGGGCATTCTGGCACTGTCCTTCTTCTTCGTCATGGGCATCCTCATCGGCCGCGGCTACCGCCCCGAGTCGGATGTACCCCAGCTCAGTGACATCATGCCTACCAAGGAAGCCAGTCAGCTTGCCGAAGATACGGCCAAACGACCGGAAATCCTCAAACCCGAGGAACTCGGCTATCCCGACCGCCTCAAGGCTACGCCGGAAAAAGTCATGGAAGAAGGCAAGCCCTTCGCTGAAGCCAAGCCCGAACCCAAGGCTGCCCCCCAGGGCGCCCGGAAAAAAACCCCGGAAATCAAGCCTGAGGCATTCACTCCAGCGTCTGCCCCGTCGGGCGAACCGGTCTTCGACTACATCTATCAGGTGGCCTCCTTTCGCAAGGCCGAGATGGCCGAGGCCCTGTCCTCCAAGCTCGTAGGTGCCGGATTGCGCACCGCCATTGCCTCCGGAGATGTCAAAGGCTCCACATGGCACCGCGTCCAAGTCCTGCACCACGGCACCCCCGCCTCCACAACAGGCATGAAGGACGTCCTGGCCCAGTTCGGCATCGAGCGACCGCTGCTCAAACAGAAAAAGCCTTCCCGATAACGTCTCTGACCCGAAGACCCTTGATCGTTACAAAGCCCCGCGCCATCAGGTGTGGGGCTTTTTTCGGCGGGTGAGAGGAGTGCCTCCGGCGGGCCTACCGGCGGGTCCCTCCGGGGGCCAGAGAACCCTTTGAAAAGGGTTCTCTGGACTCTCCTAAACTTTTTGTCGCGCCTTCGGCGGGTACGGTCGGAATCTCTGACCGAAAAAAGCTCCACGCCGATGCCATGGAGCTTTTGCTTGAATATACCCACCCCGCCACAGGCGCGAACGGGATTCCAAAGGGTCACAACCCTTTGGCCGCCGGAGGCGAAATCACCCGACATCGCCGCGAAGCGGCTTCCCTATCTCTCTCAGGCGTGTTCCGCGTCCTCGACATCGCCGCCAGGGAAGAAACGCCGGGCCAAGTAGATGAACGGAGTATCCAGCACGGCCACGACCACCTTGATGATATAGGTGGAGAGCATTATTTCCCAGAACACGTTGACCGGGAACAGCCCCCAAAAGGCGATGGTGCAGAAGATAGCCGAATCCAGGAATTGGCTGACCATGGTCGAGGCGTTGTTGCGCAGCCACAACATGCGGCCGCCCGTGCGCTCACGGATGGCATGAAACGCCCAGACGTCGTGCAGTTGCGAGACCAGATAGGCCACCATGCTGGCCAGGGCGATACGCGGCATGAACCCGAACAGGGCCTGGAGATGGGGTTGGGCAAAATCGTCCGTTGCGGGACGGAAATAGAGAGCCACCTGCATGTAGGTGACCATCATCAGCAGGGTCACGAACCCGAGCAGCACGCCCTTGCGCGCCTCCCGCTTGCCGTGAAACTCGCTGAGCAGGTCCGTGGCCAGAAACACGCTGGCGTACAGCACATTCCCCAGGGTGGTGGTCAGCCCGAACAGCTCCACGGTCTTGAGCACCTGAATGTTGCACAGGAGCAGATTGAAGACCATGAGGCCGAACAATCCCACGCGCCCGAACAACCGATATACCGCCAGGACCATGCACAGGTCCACCAAAGCAAAAATTATCCACAATGTTTCATTCATGGGCGTTGCCTAGCTCCGAACTCCGAGGAGGTCAAGGAAAACCGCGCCCGAATGCGGTCCGGCACCGATCAGCGGGCGGTTTTTCCGCCATCGCCCGGCACGGCGAGCCTGCACAGCTCGGCCAGTCGGCGATCCACCAAATGGTAGAGAGAACCGGTGGGATACTTGCCGTTTTTGCCTCGTTTGCCGCAGCGCATGCCGGTCAGAATGAACATGGCCTCTTCGATGGTCGTGACCGGATAGATGTGGAACTTGCCCTCTGCCACGGCCTGGACCACCTCTTCCTTGAGCATCAGGTTGACCACGTTGTCCGCAGGCAGGATGACCCCCTGACTGCCGGTGAGCTTGCGACGGCGACAGACCTCGAAGAACCCCTCGATCTTGCGGTTGACCCCGCCCACAGCCATGATCGCGCCGGACTGGGAGACCGCGCCGGTAAAGGCGTAGGACAGATTGATGGGCATGCCGGACAGGGCCGAAAGAAGCGAGGCGAGTTCCGCGCCCGAGGCGGAATCTCCCTCGATGCCCGCGTAGGACTGCTCGAAACAGAGCGCGCCGGTGAGCACGATGGGCTTGTCCTGGGCGAACAGACGGACCAGACAGGACTTGATGATCATCATGCCCTTGGTGTGGATGGGGCCGCCGAGCTGGGCCTCGCGTTCCAGGTCGAGGATACCGCCATGTCCCACGCCCACGGTACAGGAAATCTGGTGCGGCAGACCGAACTCATAGTCGCCGAACATGGTTACCGAAAGGCCGTTGGCGCGCCCTGCCGCCTGGCCGTGGGTGTCGACCTTGATGACCTGGCGGTCATAGTCGGTCATGAATTCCTCTTCATAGAGGTTGACCCGGTAGTCCTTGGCCTGGACCGCTTCGGCAAGCTCGGGCGGGCCGACCTTGCGTTTGCCCGCCATGCGGGCCAGGGCCGAAGCCTCGATCATCCGTTCGCGGACCAGGGGCGCGTAGAGCGAGAGACGCTTCTGGTCCTCGACCATGCGGGAGGAAAGGTCCACCAGCCCGGCCAGGGCTTCGCGGGTAAAGGGAAGCAGCTCACACTCGCGGGCGATCTGGCCCAATACGTAGAGATAGTTGCGGATATTGGCCGCGTTACGCGGAGCCGCGTGTTGCAGGTGCGCCTTGAGCTTGAAGAACTTGACAAAACGGTCGTCGTTGTAGAGCAAAATCTCGTAGTGCTCGTCCGATCCGATGAGCACGACCTTGAGGGCGAGGTCGATGGGGCCGGGCTGGAGAGTCCGGGCACGCACCTGCTCCGGGTCCACCGGGTCCTCAATGCGCGACTGGCCCGAACGCAGGGCGCGGAGCAGCCCTTCCCAGGAATTGGGGTTGCCCAGCAGGTCCTCGATGTTCAGGATCAGGAACCCACCGTTGGCCTTGTGCAGGGCACCCGCCTTGATCAGGGTGAAATCGGTGTAGAGCGCCCCCATTTCGGCCTCACGCTCGATGGAGCCGAGCAGGTTGAAGGCGGTGGGATGGTCCTCCACCACCACGGGCGCCCCCTTGGTCTTGCCGTTGTCCACGAACAGGTTGACCTCGAAACGGGTGAAAAAATCCTCGCCACTGGGCATGCCCTCGGGCAGGAGCCCGGCCAGGGAGGAATCGCGCGGCATGAACTGGTCCACGTTTTCAACAATCTCTTGGCCAAGGGCCTCGAAATACTCGGTCAACCCCTCATTCTTCTTGAACTTGTCGCTGACTGGCGTGAAACAGTCGGCCAAAACCGCCTTGGCCGTCTCGCGGTGCAGATCGGTCTCGGAGTCGCGCATGTCCATTTCATTCTGGTTGATCTGGCGCAGAATGGTAGAAACGCTGGCCAACAGCTCCTCACCCTTGGCCTTGAGTTTCTTGCGCACAACGGGCTTGAGCTTGTCGAAGTCCTTGTCCGAAACCACCTCGCCGTCCAAGATCGGAGAAAGGGTAAGCACGCCCTCGTCGTCCAGACTGAGGCTGAAATTTTCCTTCTCCGCCGTGGCGTCCATGCGGTTGAAAAGCCCCTCGCGCTTGGCATTGTACTTCTTGACCAACCGCTCGTGTTTCTTCTGAAAGGCGTCCTTCTCGAACCGGGCCGGAATCTCCTGCCGAATGAGGGTCATGGCCTTTTGCTGGGCCTGCTTGAGCTTGCGCCCCACCCCGGCGGGCAGCGACAGGGAGATGGGCCGGTCACTGTCCTCGAAATTATACAGATAGAGCCAATCGCGGGGCGCCTCGCCCTTGGCCGCTGCGGGGCTCAAAAATGATTTGACGAAATAGGTACGGCCCATGTTCGGCTCGCCCGAAACATAGACGTTGTGCTCGTTACCCTTGATCTCCAGCGCCAGGGACAGGGCCTGAATCGCCCGGGGCTGGAACCGGGAATAGACGTTGCGGTCCGGGATGCTGGTGCTGTCCGGGAACGGCACCCGGGCGGGATCGAAAATGGCCCGGAGTCGGTTTGCGGGCAGGGACTTGGCCGTGGGAAAATTCGTCTTTTTCATGCGTACTCGCGGCGGTAAAAAATCCATGGTGAAGGCAACGTATCACGAAGATACGGTTTTTCATCCCGGATGTCATCAGGCAATGTAAGGGACCGGGCCGGGCCGCGACGCGGCCCCGACAGGGATGATTTTATCGTATATAATTGGGAAGATTGAGGAAAAGATTTGTCGTATAGGCAATCATTTTGTCCATTATCCATGGGAACGCTATGAGAAGCGCGATGAAGATGGCCACGATCTTGGGCACCATGGTCAGCGTCATCTCCTGAATCTGGGTAGCGGCCTGGAGCACGGACACAAAGATACCCACAGCCATGCCGATGCCAAGCATGGGCAGGGATATGATAAGGGTCATCTCGATGGCCTGTCGGGCAAAACCCACAACGAATTCAGGTGTCACTTTGCTACTCCGACCGAAATCAGGGCGCACTGGTCCCCAGGTAAAACAGTTTGCCGCGTCACTGGAACGTATTGACCAGCGATCCCACCAGCAGATTCCATCCATCAATCAATATGAACAACAATATCTTGAATGGCAATGATATCATGACCGGCGGCAGCATCATCATACCCATGGCGAGCAGGATGGAGGCCACGACCATGTCCAGGATCAGAAACGGAATGTAGATGAGAAAGCCGATGGTGAAGCCGGTCTTGAGTTCCGATATGGTATAGGCCGCCACCAGCATCATGGTGGAAACCTCTTCCTTGTTCTTGGGCCGATCTTCCTTGGTGATGGAATAGAAAATGGAGAGGTCCTTTTCGCGGGTATGCTTGAACATGAATTCGCGGATGGGCTTCTGGGCCCGGGTCAGCATCTCCTGAAAGGGAATCTCTTCGGCCATGTAGGGCTGAAATGCGGTGTCGTTGATAGTCTTGCCCACCGGCATCATGATCACCAGGGTCATGAAGATGGCCAACCCGGCCAGAATCTGGTTGGGCGGCATCTGCTGCGTTCCCATGGCCTGACGCAGGAAGTGAAACACGATGATGATGCGCGTGAACGAGGTCATGGTCAGCATGATAGCCGGGGCCATGGACAGCACGGTCAGCAGAAAGAGGATCTCCAGCAGCGTGGAAACATCGGAAGGCTCGGCCTGTCCGGCAGCCAGTTCCATGGTCAGCTTGGGAATGCTCGGGGCCGCGTCGGCCAGGGCTGGACACAGAACCATGGCCGCAAAAACGGCCAGGCAAAAAGTGAATATGCCATGTCCTCTGGCCGTCATTTGCCCATGTTCCTCTTGAGTAGCGATGCGAACGATGTTGATTCGGCGGATGGCTCCGCCGCCTGGTCCGCCGCCTCTTCCGAAAGCTTGGTGATACTGTGCTCGGTGACACCCAGCAACAGGTCCTTGCCCTGGTGTCGAACCACAACCACGGACTGACGCTGACCGAGCATGAGCCGACCAATCAACCGGGGGGACCCGGCCCCGCCCTGGACGCCCATACCGGACACCCCGAGCCGTCGAAGCAGATAATAAGCCAGAAAAATCACGCCCAGCAGCAGGCAGAGATAGCCCAAGGTGGACAAAACGGTACTCCCGGTGTCCACCACGGGAAGCTGCATCGGTGCAGCGGTTGCATTCACTGCAAAGGTCGCGTTATCCAAGCTGTTTCACCCGCTCGATGGGGCTGATGATATCCGTCAGGCGGATACCGAACTTCTCGTTGATGACCACGGCCTCGCCGCGCGCCACCAGCTTGCCGTTGACGTAAATTTCCAGAGGCTCGCCCGCGAGCTTGTTCAGCTCGACCACCGACCCCTGCCCCAATTGCAGAAGCTCGTTTATCAGGAGCTTGGTGCGGCCCAGTTCCGCAGACACGTCCAGCGGAATATCCAAGATAAAATCCAGGTCGCGCTTGCCGCTGGGAGCAGCCTTGGCATCGCTGCCCATGTCCTTGAGATCATAGTCGTGGGTCTGGGTGGAGAGGAACGCCTGCTCTTTCTCGTGCTTGACTTCTTCCTGTTCGGTCTCGGCCAGGGCAGCCGCCCATTCGTCGGCCAGGGCGTCGTCGTCACTGCCCACATCCGCGCTGCCCGCGTCTGCGGGGTCGGTCACGGTCTCCAGCCCGGCCAGGGGATTGTCTTTATCCACGCCACTGTCGGCGGCACCGTCATCGCCGTCGCCATCCAGCAGGGCATCCGCCCATTCCTGTGCAAGTTTGTCTTGATCGTCGGCCATATCGCTTACCTCGTGAAAACGTTATCCAGAATACACCCGTCAAAAATACTGACGGCCCGCAGGGGGTCTGCAAGATACGTGCTACTGGATGACCATTTCCGTAATATAGACCCGCAAAACAGCTCCTTCCCCAAGAATCTGATTGAGCCTGTCCGCTATTTCCTGTTTCAATTCCACCTTGGCCGGCATGGTGGCAAGTCCGTCATACGTCTTGCTGGACAGCAGCAGGAGCAACCGATCCTTGACCTTGGCCTGATACTTGGTCAGGTCGGCCTGAACTTCGGGATCGCGGACCTCGACCTCCAGACCGAGCTTCAGGTACCGGCGGCCCAGAGGGTCGGCCAGGTTGACCAGAAATACCGGCAACGGCACCAACTGCCCCTCCAGGGACTCCAGGGGGGGCTTGTCGCCACCACCTTCGCCGTCGGCAGCCTGCTGGGTGGCGGCATCCTCCGCAGGAGCCGCGAAAAACATGGTATAGCCAAAATAACCGCCAACACCCAACAGGATCAGCACCACGCCGATGATGATCCACTTGAGCATGCCGCCCTTTTTCCCATTTTCCTGCACTACATCTTCGTCAGCCATATTGGCCACCTTCCGTTTACTGTGTTATCCCTTTATAGCCTGATTCGACCGGGTTTTCCAGACAAAGTTTAGACCGCTTCCGGCTTACCTATTTACCCTTTCAGTCCGCAAAAACGGTTCCCGCCCGGATCGACCGTTATTGATATCCGCCCACCGGACGGGCTGTCTTGAGCAATATTTCCACGCGGCGATTCATGGGCGAATCCACGGGATTGCCCCGCTCATCGATCACGGGCGCATGCGAACCGTATGCGGACAGGGAAAAACGCTGGTTCGGCACTCCGGCCCGCACCAGAAACGTGAGCACGGACAGGGCACGATCACCGGACAGGGCGTAGGGATCGGCCACGCTGTCGGTGGCATCCGTGTACCCGGCCACATTGATGGGGGCCGGGGTATGCATCATCATGGGCACGAGCCGGTCGATGACGAACTCGCCACGGGGCGTCAGTTGGGACATACCCGGAGCGAAAAGGAGCTTATCCGTAAAAACCAGGGCCACACCGTCCGGCTTGGCCAGCACATCGATATTCTTGTCCAGATCGGCCTTGTCGATCTCCTCGGGCAGGAGATCATCCGGGAAGAGCAGATCCTTGATGCGCTGTTTCTTGTCCATGACTTCCCACGGCTTTGCCATGAGGTCCACCACCAGCCGTTCCTTGGCCGTGACCCGTCCCGAACCGCGCTTGTCGAGCAACCCGAGGTCGGCGGTGTGCAGGGTGACCTTGGTCAAAATGGCGTTGTCCATGGAGGACATGGTCAAAAGCAGCACGAAAAACGTGAGCAACAGGGTCACCAGGTCGGAAAAGGTGACCAACCAGAGGGCCAGCGGCGGGCAGTTCAGCTTCTTCTTCCTGGCCATGCCTACTCCAGCCCTTCCGGGGGGGTGAGATCGAACTCGAAACCGTCCACGCTCATGGTGCCCGCAGGCCTGTCAATGCCCTGGGACAGGGCCTTGATGCGTTCACCCGAATCCACGGCCCGTTTGTCGAGCACGATATCCACGCGCCGGTTTCTGGCCCGATTCTCCGGCGAATTCTGGGGATAGTACGGCATGAACTTGCCGAATGCCTCCACGCGAAGCATGTCGGGACGCAGGCCGCGCTCAATGAGAAAACGATAGACGGCCAGGGTCCGGGAAAGGGAGATCTTCCAGGAAAGGTCCGGCACCTGCTCGTCATCACCGGGCTGATAGTTGATGCCCAGCTCATCCCGCAGCTCCGAGGTATGCCCGGCCAGGAGCAGCGGATACTGGACCTGGGCCAGCACGGGCATGAACTCGTCGAGCAACGCCTTGCCCGCTTCGGATAGCGTGGAGGACTCGGGCATGAACAGCATGCTGGAATTGATGGAAAGAATCTGGACGAATCGGCTGGATCGAAAATTGAGATCCTTGTCCACGTTCTCCCACTTGAGTTCCTGGAGCGGCTCCAGATCACCGGAATCAATGGGACCAGGCTCCACCGTGCGCCGGGTGTCCTTTCTGGAAAAGACCTCGTAACTGGCGTCCTGAAAGCCGAAGGTACCGATGATCGACCCCAGGGCCACAAGCTTGCGGCGGGAATCGATCTGGGACATGGAAACCAGGAGCACGAAAAACGTGAGCATGAGGGTCATGACGTCAGAAAACGTGATCATCCAAGGAGGCATCTCCTCGCAGATATGTTTTTTGACTTTCTTTGCCATGACGCGAGCCCCTGCGCGGCGCGTTCGCCGCTAATCCGAGACGATCCTGTCCTTGGGCGGCAGGAAACTGTTGAGCTTTTCCTCGATGATACGCGGATTCTCGCCCTTGGAGATGGCCAGGATGCCCTCCATGATCATCTCGCGCAACAGGACTTCCTCCTTGCTGCGCGCCTTGAGCTTGCCCGCCATGGGGTTGAACACGAGGTTGGCGAGAATGGCACCGTACAGCGTGGTCAGCAGGGCCACGGCCATGGCCGGACCGATGGTGGACGGGTCGGACATGGTCTGAAGCATCTGCACCAGGCCGATAACAGTACCGATCATGCCCATGGCCGGTGCCAGCGTGCCGAGCACGGCCACCAGATCCGCGCCGGTGGCATGCCGCTCGGCCAGATAGGAGACCTCGGTCTCCAGGATTTCCTGGATGGTCTGCGGTTCCAGGCCGTCAACCGTGAGCTGAAGCCCTTTGCGCATGTAGTCGTCATCGATCTCCTTGATGAGGGGCTCCAGGGAGAGAATGCCCTCACGGCGGGCGCGGTTGGCGTAGTCCTTGAAACGCTCGATCACGTCCTGGGGCGAATCCAGGCTGGAAAAAAAGGTATTCTTGATAACACCGATCAGGCCGATGATGTAACTCAGGGGATAGTTGACCATAGCCGCGCCCAAGGTCCCGCCGATAACAATGAGAAAAGAGGGCACGGAAACAAAAATAATCAGGCTGGAACCCGTCAGGATGGCCGACACAACCAGCCCCATTGAAAGGACGATGCCAATTACTGTCCCGAGATCCATACCTACCTCAATCTTCGCTCAGTTGACAGGCCGGTAAAAAACGCACGATTGCCGCGCCGACTCGAAAACATCAACGCCTCACGTAGCAGAACCACCTGCCGGCCTTGATTTTTCCTTGCACCTTGCACTCGCACCTTCTTGAACAGCCTCGTTGTTTACCACTATACCCTCGGGGGTCGGGCCCCGAATATCCGCGTTCCGATCCGAACCAGTGTCGCCCCCTCTTCCACGGCCGGGACAAAGTCGCCGGTCATGCCCATGGACAGGTGGGGCAAAGACGCACCCAATTGTTTTTCCAGCACGTCCTTCAGCTCCCGCAGACGGGAAAAAACCGGTCGCGCCCGCTCAGGGTCGTCAAAAAAAGGCGGCAATGCCATCAATCCCACAAGCCGGACTCCATCCATCGCCATGACCTCATCCGCCAGTTGCGGAAGAGTTTCTACTGTGATCCCGGACTTCTGCACTTCTTCCGCTATGTTTACCTGAAGAAGGATGTCCTGAACCACCCCGAGGCTTTTCGCCTTATTATGCAACGCCTGAGCCAGCTTACGTGAATCCACGCTGTGCACCAGCCCGAAATTGCCGGCCACGAACTTCGCCTTGTTGGACTGCAACCCGCCGATGAAATGCCAGTTCACGCCCAGGTCGGACAGGTCCTCCTGCTTGGCCATGGCCTCCTGCACGTAGTTCTCGCCAAAGTCCATCTGGCCCGTTTCAGCCAGAGCCCGGATGTCCGAGGCCGGGTGCAACTTGGACACGGCCACCAACGTTACGTCTTGGGCCGATCTTCCGGCCAATTTGGCCGCTGCGGCCAAGTCCTCTTTCACCCCGGCTACGCGCTCGGCCAGTTCCCTGCTTCGTTCAGTCATAAGTATCAAGTGAATTCCGGGTCTTAGACTTCATCTGTCTTTATCGGCCCGTTTATCAATTAGTTTAATGAATTAATGAATATTTTGGATAATCCCATTGCCTGTCAACTACATAGCACGACTCGGGACCGTGTAACCACCCGAAATACGGAAAAAAATTTAAAAATGAAAAAAGGCTGTTTTTTCAAAATATTAGTCTAGAATCTTTCTATATCTGTCCGACGACGCATTGGCAACGGCTTGTCACGAGCCGGGTCCCCGTGGCATACCCTTGGCAGGCATGCCATATTCTTCCCCCATTTCGACCGCAAGGGCAACCGCATGAACAAACATTATTTCGACATCTACCAGCAGGGCATGTCCGCACAGCTCAAGGAACTCGACCTGGACGAAATGGTCCTCTACATCCGAAACTACCTGCACAATTTTCTCCTGGACACCACCGTATGTGGCTGCTTCATCGAACGCCTTGTCAACGATCCGCAGTGCACACACCGTCCCGAGCATCACAAATGCCTCGTATACCTGCTGGACAAGGCGTTGCAGTTACGCCCGTTCTGGCTGGAGGTGTTGGACATAGCCCTCAAACTGACCGGTAACGAACCGTTGAAAGGCCGCCTGCAGATAGTCAATGCGCTCAACGAGTCCAAGGAGACCTACGACCTCATCACAAGCCTTGATCTCAAATACAACGCCGATGACGTTCGCAAGTTTCTCCCCGAACTCATCCACGTCCATAAAACCCATATAGCGGCGGCACAATACGCCCTGCATGTGGACAATTCCTTTGGGAACCCGCCCGGCCCCTGGATCAAGGACTTCAAATGCCCGGCCAGTCTGAAGCCCGATTGGGATATCAGTCTCTTCAACCACTACGCCGGATTGAGTCTGTGGGACAAGGCCATGGAACTGTGGCCCACCCTGGACAATTCCCGTATGCGCGAGACGACCTTCAACCTTGCCGCCGCCATGTTCGCGGCCAAGGGCGACACCCCCCAGGCCCTGGCACTCTACGCCAAATCCATTGAGATGGACCCCCGGCAAACGCCCATCCGGCTGCGCATGAAAGAACTGGAATCGCCTTTTGTCCCGAACCACTCGCTGGTGGACGACAAACGGGTGGCCATCTGCCTCTACTCATGGAACAAGGCGGACCTCCTCCGCATGACCCTGAACAGCCTGAGCAGATCAACCATCGGCCCGGCCCGTATCCACATCCTGCTCAACGGATGCACGGACAACAGCCGCCAGGTGGTGGCCGAGGCGCAACAACTCTTCCCGAACAACGAATTCACCGTGCACGAGCTGCACGTAAACATCGGGGCACCAGCGGCCCGCAACTGGCTCATGACCCTGCCGGAGGTTCACGACAGCGACTACATCGCCTTCCTTGACGACGATGTCATAATCCAGCAAGACTGGCTGGCGCAGTTCCTGACCCTTGCCGAAGCCGACCCCAAAGTGGCCGTGGTCGGCTGCAAGGTCGTGGGTCCGGGATCGCCCCGCCCCTTTCAATACCTGTTCCGATACGTGGCCTTGGCCAGCCACGGGCTGTTCAAAATGAGCCTGCATGCGCCACTGAGCACCTTTGACACGGGCACCTACGACTTCATTCGGGAAACGCGCAACGTCATGGGATGCCAGCACCTGCTGAGGACCAGCGCCATGGATGCGGTTCCGGCAGGCTTCGACATCCGGTTTTCTCCTTCCCAAGTGGATGATATCGAACACGACGTGGCCCTGTGCCTGGCAGGATACAAAGTCATGTATTGCGGAACAGTCACCTGCGAACACCACCAGAGCAGCGGTGTCACCACGAGATTTCAGCAGTTTGAACCCAACAGGACCGGCAATGCCATGGGCAATGACATCAAATTCTTCTTCAAATACTTCGCCTCGCTGCCTTCGGTTGAGAAACTGGACAACCTCAGCATGGACATCGGCGTTGAACCTCCTGAAATTTAAACTTTTTTAAAATTCGCCCCTGTGCACCCGGTTCTCACGAACGGCATGGGGTTTCCCGCTTTCGCATCAAAATTTTGTCAAATTTCTCCCATTATCAATATATAGAGGGTTGACGACCGGCCCGATAAACGGGCATACGTTCCCACTCAAAGCAGCGTTGCGAGCCAAAAACGGCATGCAGCCCAATTTTAACAGGTCGTTGAGGCGGTTGTGTTCCCCCCGACAGTACGACCACGAGTCCAAACATGCCCAAAGATCTGATTATCGTTGAGTCTCCGGCCAAAGTAAAAACCATCTCCAAATTTTTGGGCAAAGACTATATTGTCGACGCCTCCGTGGGCCACGTCCGCGACCTGCCCACCCGCGATCTGGGTGTGGACGAGGAAAACAACTTCGCCCCCCAATACGAGATCATCAAGGGCAAGGAAGACGTGGTCAAGCGGCTCAAAGCCGCCGCCAAAAGGGCGGACACCGTGTACCTGGCCCCTGACCCCGACCGCGAAGGAGAGGCCATTGCCTGGCATGTGGCCGAGCTGATCAAGCCGGTCAACAAGAAGATCAGGCGCATCCAGTTCAACGAAATCACCGCCCGTGCCGTCAAAGAGGCACTGGAAAACGCCCAGGAACTCAACGAGGACCTGTTTGACTCCCAGCAGGCACGCCGCATTCTGGACCGACTGGTGGGATACAAAATTTCCCCCATCCTGTGGAAGAACGTCAAACGCGGCATATCGGCCGGACGAGTCCAATCCGTGGCACTGAAGATCCTGGTGGAACGCGAAAAGGAACGCCGCGCCTTCAAGACCGACGAGTACTGGCCCTTCAAGGTCCTGCTTGAAGGAAATAACCCGCCTCCGTTCTGGATGGACCTGCACAAACTGAACAAAAAGAGCGTCAAGCCCGGCGTCAACCACATTGGCAACCAGACCGAAGCCGAAGCCTTGCAGGAGGCTCTGGAACAGGGTCCGTTCACCGTGGACGCGGTGCAGGAGAAGCAGCGCAAGCGCAGCCCCCTGCCCCCCTACATCACCTCGACCCTGCAACAGGACGCCAACCGCCGCATGGGGTACTCGGCCAAGCGGACCATGTCCATCGCGCAACGGCTCTACGAAGGCGTCGAGCTCGGTGCCCGAGGCACCACCGCGCTGATCACCTACATGCGTACTGACTCCGTCCGCATCGCCAAAGACGCACAGGACGCGGCCAAGGAACTCATTCTCGACCGTTTCGGCGCGGATTACTATCCGCCCAAACCCCGCCAGTTCAAGACCAAGGGGAGCGCGCAGGACGCCCACGAAGCCATCCGGCCCGTTGACGTCACCATCACGCCCGACGACATCAAGCAGTACCTGCCTGCCGAACAACACAAACTCTACCGGCTGGTCTGGCAACGATTCCTGGCCTCGCAGATGGCGACCGCGACCTTCTGGGATACCACGGTACTTGTATCCGCTCCCCAGACCATCTGGCGTGCCAAGGGCGAACGCATGCTCTTCCCCGGCTTCCTGGCCGCCATGGACAAGGCTACCAGCGAAACCGACACCGAACTGCCCAAGCTGCAAGAAGGGGATGTCCTGAAGCTGAATGAGCTTAAAAAGGAACAGAAATTCACCCAGCCGCCGCCGCGATTCTCCGAAGCCTCCCTGGTCAAAACCCTGGAAGAACTCGGCATTGGGCGGCCCTCCACCTACGCCGCCATCATCTCCACCCTTCTGGATCGCGAATACGCCCACCAGGAGGAGAAACGATTCGTGCCCAGCGAACTCGGATTCACGGTCTCGGACCAGCTCTCCGAACACTTTCAGGCACTCATGGATGTGAGTTTCACCGCCCAGATGGAGACCCTGCTCGACGATGTGGCCGCAGGCAAAAAGGACTGGGTCGAGCTGCTCAAGAGTTTCGGTGACGATTTTTACCCCACTCTGGACAAGGCCCGCAGCGAAATGGCGCGGTCCCAACAGAATACCGACATCAAGTGTGAGAACTGCGGCAAACCCATGGCCATCAAGTTCGGACGCACGGGCGAATTCCTGGGCTGCACCGGATTTCCGACCTGCCGTACCATCAAGAACTTTACCCGCGACGAGCAAGGCAACATCCAGGTGGTGGAAAGGGAAAAACCCGAAGACACCGGCGTCAAGTGCGACAAGTGCGGACGCCCCATGGCCATCAAGCAGTCCCGCCGGGGCGAATTCCTCGGCTGTACCGGCTATCCCGACTGCAAGAACATCGTCAATTTCGAACGGGACGAGAACGGAACCATCAAGGTCATTGAGAGTGAAAAGCCCAAGGTCGTGGGCACCTGCCCGGACTGCGGCGGCGAACTGCTGCTCAAAAAGGCACGCACCGGCTCCCGCTTCATCGCCTGCTCCAATTACCCGGACTGTACCTATGCGGCACCGTTCTCCACCGGAGTGCCCTGTCCCACGGAAGGGTGCGACGGCGAATTGGTGGAAAAATCATCCCGCCGGGGCAAGCTCTTCTACTCCTGCTCAACGTACCCCAAGTGCGACTACGCGGTCTGGAACTGGCCCATCAACGAAGCGTGCCCCAAATGCGGTCACCCCGTCCTCACCCGCAAGACCACCAAAGACAAGGGCGAACACATCGCCTGCCCCCAAAAGGGATGCGGCTACACCCGCCCCGCCGAAGAACAGGAATAACCCAAGCCAACAGACGCAAAAGCCCCCGCGTATCGAAGATACGCGGGGGCTTTTGCGTCTTCAGAATCAACGGCGCAGTCAGTCCCGTCTCCTCATCATCAAGCATATCAGAGTGTTAAAAACTCCCTCCCAAGATTCGAGAAGTTTGCGTACCAGACGCGAAAAACAGCAAGCCCGTCGCGTATTGAGATACGCGACGGGCTTGCCTTGAAACAACAAGAAAATCCGGCAGTGGTAGCATGCGCTACCACTGCCGAATAGATATCAAATGAAGCCGTATCTAGAAGCTGTACCCGAGGGCTGCCCGCATTTCAGCGGGAATCATGGCATCCTGGCCGGGCTCAAGAGCCTTCCAGGGAGCGCCTGCTTCCTTGCGGGAAGCCTTGACCTCTTCCAGGTCGAAGCCGTAGCGGGGCACTTCAAACTGCTGGCCAGGATAGATACGATCGGGATTCTTGATCTTATCGCGGTTGGCCTTGAAAATGAGGGGCCACATAAAGGAATCGTTGTACACATGCTTGTACTCGGATATCCACCACAGGCATTCACCCTTGGTCACGGTATGGGAAACGGGCAGGGCATCGTATTCAGCCTTGTAAACCTGCATGGGGTCCACAACAACCTTTTCTTCAACGATGATCTGTTTTTCCTCGACCACAACCACTTCCGGCTCGGTCTTAACTTTTTTCGAGCAACCCCAGGCGAACATCAGGCACATGGCGATTGCGAGGAAAATCAACTTCTTCATGAACGGCCTCCTCGAATTGGTATTCTCTCTTGCAAACCTGTCTCGCAACAGGTCAAGCTTTCATCCTATTGGCCCAATTATCAATAATTTTCTTTTCTTGCAACACTATTCTGCTGGTCGGGTTCTGCTTGAGTGCCTGATTCACGGCTTCGGCAGCCTCATCCATCCATCCGCCCAGGCGCAAACTCTGGCTGGCAAGAATGAACATGCGCTCTGGCTCGGTGCTGTAGATGGCCAGGATCAGCGAGTCGTACTCATCCTTGAAAACAGCTCTAACCAACTCATTTTGTGAGAAAATATAACGCGCCAACAGCACATTTTCGCTGTAGCGGTGCAGGTAGTAGGGAAGCAGTTGGCGGCATTTGTCGATGATGAAACGGATACGATCTATCTCGCGCCGCATGGACTCCTCGGTCTGATTCAAGACCAAAAAGAACTGATCCGTAATGTCCTTTTCCGAGCCGCTCAAGTCGCCTTCATGCAATTTGTGAAACCATGGCGCATAGTTCTGCTTCTGGTAGGCATCTTCCTTGAGTTTGATCGTTTCGTGAAAAATGTATCCCATGGCCCAGTCCAGAAACTGGCCTCCAAGCTGGGAGTGCGGGTCGTTACGGAACACATGGTGGGCGGTGTCCTTCATGCGCCACAGAAGCCCCTTGTTCATTTCCACGCCCAGGAGATCCCGAAGCAGGCTGAAATCCACGGTGCCGTCGGCGTCAAAGGAGGCAAACTGAAGTTCCAGCAGCTCACAGCTCTGGCAGAAAAACTTGAAAAGATCCCGAACAAATTCGGGGTGTTTTGCCTGTATCCACGCTTTTGACATCGCCTACTCCGCCAGCGCCTTTACAATTGAGGGAAAATGATGTCCACCCGCGCACCGCCGTCCTCGGCGTTGGACAGATCCATGTCAATACCATGACTTTCCAGGATGGTGGAAACCAGGGCCAGCCCCAGGCCGGTGCCCTCGTCCTTGGTGGTAAAAAACGGATCGCGCACCTGATCAATCTGGTCGGGCGCAAATCCGGGACCGGTATCCTGAATGGTGATGTGCAGACGGCCCTCTTCCGTGGCCGCATGGATGAATACCTGGCCGCCGTCTTTCATGGCCTGGAGCGCATTGGCGACCAGATTGTAAAATGCACGGTACAGCAAATCCTTGTCGCCCAGGGTCTTCATGTCGCCGGAGTACTCCCGGTCAATGGTCACACCGAGCTTCTCGCATTCCGGCTCCATGAACACGACCACCTGATCGAGCAGTCGGCTCACGTCCACCTCCAGCATGGCGGGTCGCTTGGGTCGGGCGTAATCCAGGAACTCGGCCACGGTGCGGGACAGCCGCTTGGCCTCCTCATGCAGGGCCCGAAGAATACGGGTGTGGGAGTTGCCCTCCTTTTCCGCTTTCTTGAGCACAAGCTCGGAGCTGGAACAGATGATACCCAAGGGATTGCGAATCTCGTGGGCCACCCCGGCCACCATGCGGCCCATGCCGGCCAGTTTCTCCTGCTGCTGCAACTCGGCCAGGAGGTGTTCCTTTTCCTTGAGCTGCTTGTTGCTGATCCGCTCGGCCCGACGCAGGACCGCAAGGACCAGGAAAAAGAGGAACAAGGCCGTAAACAGGGAAAAAGTGATAACCAGCCGCTCAAAATTGAGCATGGCCATGAAGTCGTCGGTGATGTCCTGTTCGAACTCCAGGATACCCATGATCGGGTTTTCCGAGATATCGGTCAGACTGCGCTCAGCCCGTAGCGGGTAATAGGCGCGCAACTTGAGGCTGCCGGGCTTGAGTCGGTAACGGAAAAGCGAGGCCATCTTCGAGACCTTGGCAACGATCTCCGAAGAAAACTCCGCCGACTCCCAGGTGTGGGTCACCCGATACAAAGCGTTGCCCGGCTTGCCCACCTCGTCCTTGTTCAGGGAGTAAGTGATGATCCCCTTGGCGTCGTAGATACGCAGGGTGGTGACGTGAAAACTGTGCACCGTGGACCGGACCACCTCATCCAGGGTCTTGGTCTGCTCCGGCTGGCGCAGACTGATGCCGCCGTAACGCATGACCGTGGGCATGACAAAACGGGTGAACACCTGGTGGCTGACGTTTTCCGCCAAAAGCAGGCCGAATTCCTCCTGCTTGTCCAGCAGGGTACGTTCCGCATATTTGGAAATGAAGACAGACAGCAGCAGACTGAAGCCAAGAATGATGGCAAACAGACTCCAGGACAGGACCTTGACGAATTGAAGCGGCCGGGTGCCGCTGTCATTTTGGTTTACCAATCAGTTCAAACCCGTGGTTTGCACGCAGGGCAAAGATCAGGCCGGACGAGGCGTCCCATGCGACCCGATATCTGCCCACTGGGTGGCGTTTCATTGCCCACTACCCTTACAGCACGTGCGACCATAAGACAATCGTCAACCGCAATGCGATCAGGCACGAAATCAGAACTCCCGAATATCCCGATCAGCGGTGAGAAAGGCGTTCAGGTCCGCCTTTTCCTCATTCAGCCCGTCAGCGTTCATGCGGGCCTTGGCAAGGCGTTTGCCCAGCTCAACCGCAGGCTGATCCAGGGGATTGATGCCCATGAGCCAGCCGGTGAGAATAGTGGCCGCGCCGAGCAGCCCGATAAGCTTGCCCGCCTCCCTCGGCGTATCCGAACCCAGGCGCAGCTCGACCAGGGGCACACCGTTCTGAGACAGGGCCATGCGTGTGCCCAGCCCTTCGGCCTGGAGCAGTTCCCCGAAATCCTTGCCCCGGACATAGGCGAACTGGTCGGGAAGATCGGCTGGAAACCGTGGCCCGGCAGGCAGATTCGGACAGGTCAGAAACAGGCACGCCTTGTTTCGGATGCCATCCATGAACATCTGATTGACCGAGTGCTGGTCAGTCACGCCCATGGCGGGCACGGGCTGGCTTCCCTTGCCCTCCTTGCCCAGGGATTCCGCCCAGAGTTGGGCGAACCAGTCGCCAAAACTCGACCACAGGGGAATGTAGGTGAAGAAAATCATTTCGTCGTAGCCCTTGTCCAGGAGTGCTGCGGCCCAGGCAGCGAGCTGGAACGAACTGTGCCGTGCGAGTTGCCCCCCGGTGAGTTCCGCCGAGGCAAGCGGACCAAGTATTTCCCTGGCACCGGCCACGAGCGCATCGATGTCCATGCCCAGGAACAGGGCCGGGACAAGCCCCACAGCCGAAAGCACGGAATAGCGTCCCCCGAGATTGTCGGGCACTGGCAAGGAACGAATGTCGAATTTGTCCACCTCGCCGCGCAGGAAGCCCTGCTTTTCGTCGGTGACCAGAAGCATATGTCCGGCCCAATCGTCGCCCAAATGCTTCTGCATCCACTCCTTGAGAATGAAATACTGCCCCACGGTCTCAATGGTTCCGCCGGATTTGGACACGGTGACCACCACGGTCTTTCGGGGGGGCAGCTTGGCCAGATACGCCTCCAGGGCATAGGCATCCACATTGTCCGCTATCCACAGGCTGGGCCCGGTATGGCCGGGCTGATCCTGCTGCGGGAAAAACGCCCGCTGAAGCGCCCGTGCGCCCAAAGCGGAACCGCCGATGCCGAGCAGAAGCATGTGATCGAACTGTCTGAGAAAATCCTGGAGCCGGGTCAGGTCCTCCTTGAGCGCAGAAGCATACGGCATGGTCAGAAAGGGCAGCTTTCCGGCACGGGTCTCCGCCACCAATCGTTCGGCCATTTCGCCGGATCGGGCCTCGTAAGGGGCAACGCCCAGTCCTTCCAGATCAGCACTGGTCCAGTCGAGTATATCCGCCATTGCATCCTCCAACATTGTTTGGCGTCCATCGGGCCAGGACGCCCGTTCGCGCAAGACAAAGGCTACCCACACCTGTTTGGCGCGGGAGTAAACGATACCATTATTTCCAAAAAAGAAAAGCGGGTTCCTGAACTCTTGCGTTACTGATTCTTGCCGAACAGCGTGCGTTGCAAATCAGACAAGGTGGGGCAGGTGGAGGCGTTGCACAGGGGGTCGTGTCCCAGCCGATCCGCCTGCTTGCGGCGCACGTCGTGGGCAGCCACGGGACGCACCTGGCCGTTAAGGTCGATCTCGCCCCAGTAGACCGAAGACTCGGGCAGAGGCTGGTCGTAAAACGAAGACAGGATGGCCGCGACAACAGCCAGATCCAGACCGGGGTCGCGGGTGGCCAGGCCACCGGAAATCTTGGCGTAGATATCGTACCCGTTCAAGTTGAGACGAAGCCGTTTTTCGAGCACGGCCAGGAGCAGATTGAGCCGGTTGGTGTCGAAACCGAGCGCGGTGCGACGCGGAATGGTCAGAAATGACTTGCTGACCAGGGCCTGGACTTCCACGGCAAAGGGCCGCTGGCCGTCCACGGCCATGGCCATGGCCGTACCCGACAGGGAGGGATCACGCGAACCGAGAAAGAAGGTGGCCGGGTCGTCCACCACCTCAAGCCCCCGCTCATTCATGGTGAATACCACCAGTTCGTCGCTGGGACCGAACCGGTTCTTGAGCACACGCAGGATACGCGAAAAATGTTTGCGGTCGCCCTCCAGATAGAGGACCGTGTCCACCATGTGCTCCAGCAGCTTGGGACCGGCGATCTGGCCGTCCTTGGTCACGTGGCCCACCAGGATCAGGGTGGTGCCGGTCTTCTTGGTCTTTTCCACCAGCTCGGCAGAAACCGCGCGCACCTGGCTCACCGAACCGGGGATACCTTCCACCATGGACGAAGCCAGGGTCTGGACCGAATCCACGATGAGCATCTCCGGCGGCTCGGGCTGATCCAACACCCCCAGGGCGTCCTCGACCTTGTTGGTGGATATGGCCAGCAGACCGGGACCGAGCAGTCCCAATCGTTCGGCGCGGGTCTTGAGCTGGGGCAGAGATTCCTCGCCCGAGAGATAGACTGCCGTGTGTCCGAGACGGGCCTGGCTTCCGGCCAGTTGCAGCAGCAGCGTGGACTTGCCGATGCCCGGCTCCCCGCCGAGCAGGATGGCCGCGCCCGGCACCAGTCCGGGACCGAGCAGCGCGTCCAGGGACTCCATGCCCGAGGTACGCGCCGCGAAATTTTCCACAGCCAGATCCTCCAGGGGACGGGGAACGTCCCTGGCTGCTGCCGCGCCCACAGGCCGGGAGGTCGCCTTGGTGACGGTGACCGGTTCCAGGGTATTCCATTCCTTGCAGGCAGGGCATTGTCCCTGCCAGCGGAGAGACTGCGTGCCGCAGGCGCTACAACGATAGGCTTCTTTGGTTTTCATGATAGGGGAGATAGTCCGTGTTTTGCCGACAAAAGTCCAGCACGTAAAATTAAACCAACGGTGCTTCGCAATCAGAAAAGCAGGCAGGGAACCCGCCTTTGGCGGAATCTTTCAGGTGGCCTGATTCGCCAGGACATCCGGGGTCCTGCCCATCAAGCCGGGCTTGCCTTCCGGTCCCGCAAAGGCTACCAACGCGGCATGGCATCCTCTTCGCGACGCAAACCCAGAAAACGTCTCCTCCCCCCGCCGCCGGAGCGGTCGGCACGGCTGTACGTCCGCGTCGATCCCGCCAAGATCGGTCTGTTCCGCTTTCTGCTGGAGGGACACGACAACCTCGGCCTCTTCACCGTGATCAACAAGTTCGACGGCGTGCTCCTGCTCCGCTTCAGTCCGCACCAGAAAAAGGAAATCCAACAATTTCTCAAAGAGACGGCCACGGAAATGGATGTGGAAATGGTGATGGAACCGGGGCGCTGATCCGCCGGGCTAGTCGTTTTCCCTGAGCCCGATGATGCCGCGCTGGCCAATGGTCTTGATAAAGGAAGTGACGGCCAGTTCCGCCTCGCGTGGCGGCACCTCGTAGTGGGCGGTGAAGGCCTCGGCCAGTTGCCGGACCGAGTGTTCCCCGTCGATGAGCCGCCACACGAACGTGCCCAGCTCGTCCAGCTCGATGCGCTTGATCATGGGCCGCTTGTCCCACATACCCACGGTCTCGGCCAACCGACCGAACCACGGCTTGATCGCCAGGGGATAGCCAAGCCGCACCAGTCCGCCGGAGATCGGCTCCTCTTCCACTGCCTCGTTGCGCACGGGCACCATGTTCAACGCCTCGGCCCTGGGGATGACCGGCAGGGGTGTTTTCTTCCTAAACAAGCGTATAGCTCCGAACAATGGTTTTGAAGATTTCTTCAGGCATGGGAACCGTCCCGTCCGTGGTCACCGAAAGAATGGCGTTCCCGCGCTCCGTGGTCCAGACCCGGCCCCGAGCATGATTTTCGCGGCGCAGAAGCTTCCTGAGCAGCGAGGTCCGCACCACGCCCGCCCAGGCCAGCCCGTTGTCTGTCGTCGTCACGGACAGGGAGCCCGGCGGCTCATTCAGGACATCTCCCACCCAGGTCTCCAGATCGCTCTCCTTGAGCAGCACGCTGGCAGGGACAAACCGCTCGAAAGTCAGCCGCGTGCCCGGCCCCTTGCCCGCAGGTAGCCGATTGTCCTGCCGAGCAGACCTTGCCCGCCAATAGCTGACCGTATAGCGGCCCGGTTTGAAGGAAAAGGTCTCCAACCGAAACTCGGCCGGAACTCGTGCGGCCAGGCCAAACAGAGTCCACGGCACGGTCTTGCCGCCGGAATGATCCCGAAAGGAGGCCAGCACTTCGGCGGCCACGCTCTCGTCTGCTTCCTCGACGATGAAAAATTGCACCAACGCGGCCAGACCAGTGCCGGGATTGTGCAGGGCGGCCCCGATACCCCGGTGGCCGTCGCTACGCCAGATGAAGCTGCGCAACCGCAGGCCGGACCGCGTCAATCGCTTCACGGCCTCGACCCAGACCTCGGGTGTGTCGGCCAGTTCCACGCCGTGCACATCCGCGTCCTTGTGCCCCTTGGCCAGTCGCTTGAGGTGCTTCTCAAAGGAAAAGGAACCCCGAACCACGTTCCACTTCAACTCGCACACCGGACGCGCCCCGCTCTCCAACAGCAGGGAATCCCGCTCCAATCCGGCTGGTTCCCAGTGGTCGGGCACGACCAGTCCAACGCCGTTCCAGATGATCTCCGGCATGCTAGCGGGGGAGGAACTGACCCATGTCCTGAATCTTGGACGGGCCGCCACGGCCGACTTCCATCTTGTCGAACCGGGCCTTGAAGCACGCGTATTCGCTGTCCAGCAGGGAATCGAGGGTCATCTTGATGGACACGCCGGGACGCATCTCCATTTCTCGGCTCCACATGAGCAACACCGAGACCTTTTCCTTGCCCCGAGTGAAATTCCACTGCCAGGCAATGACATTTCGGAAGGCATCGCCCTGATAGCTGTCCGGGTCGCCGAACGCCTTCTTGTACTTGGCCAGCAGTTCCTCGAACAGCGCTTTGCCCCGGTTATGAAACTTCAGTTTGATGCGGACCAGACGGCCCTTTTCGCGACAGTTGGCATAGGTCAGACTGCCACCGCGCACGCCGCTCAGGCAATCGGCCTTGAGGTGCATTTCAGTGAGAAACGGCGCATCCGGCATGGGCGAAGCAAGCTTGAGATCACATTTCGTGGCATATTGCTTGACGTCATCTCCCAGGGTGAAGCCACCCAGATTCACAGGGAAACCCTCGGCGGCAAAGGCCGCAGAAGCGGTCAGAAACAAGACCAACAGGGAACAGACAACTATTTTTTTCATAACGGGAATACTTCCTTTTACTGAAAAGACTTGTTTGCCATGCATACGCTGTCTTATGATTAAACGAGATTTTGCCAGTTGGCAAAGAAAGAGAACAAAAAGAGGATAAAGAAACATGAGAAAGGGATCGTATCCGATTCGGGCCCTCACCTACTACGCCATTGCCGTGGTCGGAAGCGCAATATATGGCGGACAGGTCTGCCCAATCCTGGCAGAATTCTCGGCCTGGAAACTCGGTCTGGTCATCCTGATTCCGCTCATCCTGGCCTACGGATTACGCGGCCCATTTGAGGTACGCATGGTAAAACCGGCCTCCCTCCACCTACAGCCCCGAATGCAATTCCGCATGGAATTCGGCCTCATTTCCCTTGCCGGACTCGCCTCGACCCTGACCCTGATGTTCGTCTATCACTTTCCCCTCCTGCATAGCGGCCTGAAACTCCTGCTCGGCATCCTTACCGTAGGCCTGTACGCGGCTCTGGATCTGGCCCTGGCCAGGGAACGGACCGTCATCGAGGCATCCCGCTCCGGCAGGGCCTCCTATGAAACGCCCCGGAAATTCTCCCCCATAACGCGAACCTTTTTCCTGGCGACCTCTCTGGTTCTGCTGTTCACCACCGGCATAATGATGCTGGTCCTGGTGCGGGATGTACACTGGCTCGCCTCCCAGAACGTGAGCAGCGAAACCATCGCCTTCATGAACCGCTCCGTGCTTGTCGAAATAGGGATCATCATGGGCTTTCTGCTGATCATGCTGGTGAACCTCATCCTGTCCTACGCGCGCAACATGCGTCAGCTCTTCAGGAATCAGACCGAGGTGCTGGAGAACGTCAGCCGGGGAGACCTCACCCGACAGGTGCCGGTGATCACCAACAACGAGCTCGGCGTCATCGCCGGGCACACCAACACCATGATCCGCTCCCTGCGCGAGGGCGTGCGCATGCGCGAAGGGCTGCTCATCGCCAGCGAGGTGCAGCAACATTTCCTGCCCGACCACGCGCCGGACCTGCCCGGCCTGGACATGGCCGGGACCGCCCGTTTCTCGGACGAGACAGGCGGCGATTTCTTCGATTTCATCGAGTGTGAACAGCCCGACTGCACGCACTACGGCGTACTGGTGGGCGACGTGTCCGGCCACGGCATCGGCGCGGCCCTGCTCATGGCCGCCGGACGGGCCCTGGTCCGCCAAAGCGCATCCCTGCCCGCCCCCCTTTCCCAACGCCTGGGCGTGGCCAACAGAAACCTGACCCGAGATGTGGGGGAGACCGGTCGCTTCATGACGCTGTTTTTCCTGGAGATGGCCCCCGAGCAAGGCGTCGGCACCTGGGTCAACGCGGGCCACCAGCCGCCCCTGTTCTACGATCCGGCCACGGACGAGTTCTCCGAACTCAAGGGAAAGGACATCCCGCTGGGCGTGGAAAAGGACTGGATGTTCCACGAATACACCCAGAACCTGCCCACATCCGGCCAGATCCTGATCATGGGTACAGACGGCGCGTGGGAGGCCATGGACCCGCAAGGCGAGATGTTCGGTGGGGAGCGACTCCGGGAAACCCTCCGCAAATCCGCCGGAAAAAACGCCCAGGATATCATCCTGGACGTGGTGGAGGCAGTGCACAATTTCACTGGCCGGACCACCCAGGAAGACGATCTCACCCTGGTGATCATCAAGGGAACGAACCGCTGACGAGCGACCAAAAGAAAGGGCACGGCCTACTGACCGCGCCCTGACAAACATTTCCTGTTGCGGAATTTATTCTGCCGCTGGCTTGACCTTGACGATGGGTGCGCCGGGGCCGTCCACCACAATGCTCAACGTCTTGGCAGTAGCCACGGACTGGGGATCGGACTGGTTGGGATGGCACATGGCACAGAAGGTACCCATGCTGCCGCCCTTTTCCGTGGGCACGACCAGATATTTGTAATTGGCGTTGGAAGGATGCGGATTGTGGCAGCTGACACAGGAAAAAGACCCGTTCTTCAGCAACTGGCGCGGCACCTTGGTATAGGTGGGCGTCACCCCGGTGGGGTGGGTCATATGCAGGTTCACGGGCAGGATGCCCTGGGCCTCGTTATGACAGCCCAAACACAGGGCGTCGATGTCCACGATTTTTTGGCCGGTACGGGTACGGGCCGGATTGTCCTCGAACAGCGGCTTCACGCCAACGGCATAGTCACCCTTGGCATAGTGGGTGCTGTGACACTCCATGCACTCCATGTCATGGGGTCCCGCTGCAAACGCGGTGGCCGCCATGAGCAAGGCGCACACCGCAAGGCACAACATCAACAGTCGTTTCATTGCTCACTCCCTCTTGTCTAATGTGAATGTTCCCCCAACCGACCCGGCGCGACTTACCCCCGCGCGCGAAGCCGATTTTTCTCCATTAAGGGGCCATATCCCCGCCCGCAAAAAAAGTCAAAGCTGCGGGAAAATTGGCTACGTCTCTATTTATCGACAAAAATACCGAAAAATATAGAGGTCTCTTGATCCAAATCAAGGCACTGCCGCACAAATTCCCTTACACCTAGAGTCAGCACACTCCCTTAAAGCCACGTGTTGGCAAAACCTCCTCCATTGGAAAAGCCCCTCAACCAGGGGCTTTTCTCATATCATCCTCTCTCCAGGGCCGGGGATTGTGCTGGATTGTTGCCGGGAAAGCATTTATTGCCAGGGACATGATCACCACCGCTCCCACACAAAAAATGGTGGCCGCAGCCACAGCCCGGCTGGGCCGCTCCCTGTCCGTCACCCAGACAAAACGCCTGACTGCCTATCTGGATCAGCTCGTCAAATGGAACCGGAAGATGAATCTGGTGGGCAAGGCGGACTGGCAGAGTGTGCTCAAGACCCTGGTGGTGGACAGCCTGTTCCTGGCCGACTTCCTGGCCGGGCTCACCCTGCCAAAAAAGCCGCTGACCCTGGACCTCGGGGCCGGGGCCGGATTGCCCGGCATCCCCCTGCGCATGTTCTGGCAACCGGGAGAATACCGGCTGGTGGAGTTGCGTGAAAAACGGGTCCTGTTCATGCGCTCGGTGCTCGGCAAACTGCAATTACCCGGAACCGAGGTCTTTCACGGTCGGGCCGAAGATATCCTGGATGCGAAGTCCGACATCGGCGGCACCGAAGGACAACAGGCCAACGTGATCCTCAGCCGCGCCTTCATGCCGTGGAAAAAAATGCTCACCCTGGTCCGCCCCATGCTCGCCCCGGACGGCGTCCTGATTATCCTGTCCAACGACCCGCCGCCCGAAACAGACGACCTGCCGACCGGCTGGCGGTCCGGCAAAAGCGCGGACTATCCCGTTGCCGGGACCACACGCTATTTCTGGTCGCTGTCGCCTGCCTGATCCTGCTCTTCGGCCACGGCCTGCTCCACCCCTTCCTCGGAAGTCAGGGAGGCATAGGCATCCTTGAATATCAGCTTGGTGGCCATGCCGTCGGCGATCTCGCCCAGTTCCATGAGCCGCTCCAGAAAATCCAGGATCAGGAAGCGCCGATCCTCCTCGCCGTTGTCAAATTCAAACTTGCAGTCGCCGCTCTTGAAATAATGTTCGAGCCGTTCCAGGTACTCAATATCCAGCATGGGTCTCTCCCTCAGTCGTGGTGGTAGGGCATGTTTTTGAGAATGGTCCCGGCCCGGTAGAGCTGCTCCAGCAGCACCAGCCGCGCCAGTTCGTGGGGCAGGGTCATATCACTCAACCGAATGGCCCCCCGCGCCGCCTTTTTCACGTCCTCCGACAGACCAAACGGCCCGCCGATGATGAAGACAGGCCGCTGGTTGGGCGCGTCCGTCCACCGGCGCACCCGCTTGGCCAGCTCCCGCGAGGTGAGCCGGTCGCCGAACTCGTCCAGGATGATCGGCACGTCCCCTTTCTTCAACTTGGCGAGAATCCCCTCGCCTTCCTTTCTATTCTTGTCCGCAGGCGGCAGCTTGCTCGGTGCGTCGCGGATCACGGCTTCCTCCAACGAAAAAAATCGGGAAAGCTTCTTCCAATAGAGCGCGCACCCGTCCTGTGAAAACGACTCCTTGAGCTTGCCCACCCAGATGAATCCGATCGCGCTCATCTACACGCTCATCAGTTCGGCGGACAGTTCGCCGTTGTCGTAGTCGATGCGCACGAACCCGCCGCCGGCCAGCATGCCGGGGTTGAAAACCGGCGTCTTTCCGATGCGGTCCACCCCCCTGGATTCATGGATATGCCCGGAGATGAAAATGTCGGGCTGCACCCTCTCGATGAACCGGCGCACGGACGGGCTGCCCACATGGCGGCCATCGCCCAGCCGATCCACCGCCGTGTTGGCAGGTGGCTCGTGAATGACCACGACGAGCTTGTCGAAATGGTCGGCCCCGGCATGGGTCTCGTCCAGCCACCCGCCCAGGGTCTCTTCGGACACCTCGCCCGGCGTGTTAAACGGCGTGGGCGTGGAAAGCCCCACACCCATGAGACCGACCCCCGGCGCAAGCTCGCGCACCGTGCGGTGAAAATTCATCCCGCGTTCGCGCAGGACCTCCTGCACCGCGTAGGTATCCATGTTGCCCGGTTGGGCCAAAATATGCGGATTCACGGCGGCCACCGCGTCGAGGACGTGCTCGCCCGCAACCCGGCTGCCCCGGTTGGTCAGGTCGCCGGAGATGATGACCCCGTCGGCGCGGGCCAGGCCGGGGATGGAGGACAAAACGCCGGTAGATTCGTGTATATCGCCAAAAGCTATCCAATACATGGGTAACTCCGTAATTCTCAGATTTGCGAAAACCTATACCGGCCTGACCCGGGAGTCAAACGGGGGAAGAAATGTTTGTAGATAAAAAGGCAGGAAGGCAGGAATCCCGCCGGATCGCCGCCCGCGTCGCCCAGTGGGTCGGACGCGGTCCATCTTCCGGTGAACGGGTCATAATGATTCGGGCCGTCCATGGCCCTCACCCCTTGGGGCGTTGCGGGGGACCGCAACGTCCAAATCCGCTGTCCTGCGAATTTGTCCCGCCACCCAAACCGCACGAAGCCCAGGTCCGGGTCGTGCAGGCTGCCCGCGAAGCCGAGGGGGATGCGGAAGTCCGGCACGGAGTCCTATATGATCCCGCCGAAGGGATCGTACTGGACTTCCTTTATCACATTGTCGTGGATATCCACAACCACCCGAAGGGAGCCGATCTGGTCGTAAAACAGGCCGAAAACCGTGCCGTCGTCCCGGCGCATGGCAAATGGCGTGCGCTCGTCCTCGCGGTATTTGGCGGCGATGAAGAATGGGGGAGAGGAGGGAAGAACGCCTTCGGCGAGAGCCGGGTGGGAGCCGGTGGCTCCCAATGCCCTCCCAATGCCCTACGCGGGCGGCGGTTCTTTTGGCTGAGCAGCACCAAAAGAACCAAAAGTGCCGCTTTTCTAGTGCTTTGCCGCCTTGCGATCACAGGCAAGAATCTGATCAAAGCGAGACGGCTCCGTCTGCGAAGCTTCACGCTCTCTGCTATTTTTATAGACCTTAGGCCGTCCGGGATGGGCCTGTTCTTCGGGAACAGAGCCGCCTTACCCGCTTTGTCATATTCTAAGCCTTGTGCTCGAGGGCGGGTGCAGGTCTTCGGGTGGGAGTGGGATGAAAGGCAAGTTCTAGCGGGGGGGGGTGAACTTTGGGTAAGGCCTAGGTGGCTTTGGGACTAAAGGCCAGTGCGGAGGCGGTGGTGTAGGCCTTGAAACCGAGGCAGAGACAATTGTGCTCTTGCTGTTTCCCCTAAAACCCCTCGCGGTTTGGGCGGAAGGAAGTGGCTGCCAATGTCCGGCAAAGACGCACGGATTATCCCCGCTTCCTTCCGCCCAAACCGCCAACCGGCACGGCAGGGTCGAGCGGGCAGTCCGTCCCTGCATGGACTCACCCCTGCGCTACGCCCCCGCGAAGCGGCAACGGGATTCCAAAGGCCCTCGGCCTTTGGTGGGTCCAGGGCAAAGCCCTGGTCCCGCTGAAAGCGACCGCCGGTAGGCCCGCCGGAGGCATCCCCCACCCCATACCAACGCCACCACAAAAAAACCGGCCAGCACCCGTTACAGTGCTGGCCGGTCGTGACTCATTCATTCAATCCGGGCTATTTGCCAAATTTTTTCAAATCGGCTTCGCGGATTTCCTTGCGTTTGATCTTGCCGCTGATGGTCTTGGGCAGATCGGCCACATAATCGATGACGCGCGGGTACTTGTAAGGCGCGGTCAGCTCGCGGACAAAGGCCTGAAGGGCTTTGGTCAGCTCGTCGGACGGCTCGTAGCCGGGGGCGAGGACCACGGTGGCCTTGACCAGTTGACCGCGCACTTCGTCGGGCAGGCCGGTGACGGCGGCTTCGATGACCGCGTCGTGGGCGACCAGAGCGGACTCGACCTCGAAGGGTCCGATGCGGTAGCCGGAGCTTTTGATAAGATCGTCAGTACGGCCCATGAACCAGAAGAAGCCGTCCTCGTCGGCCCAGGCCTTGTCGCCGGTGTGATACCAGTCGTCATATTTGACCGACGCGGTTTTTTCCGGCTCGTCCATGTAGGAGTCGAACAGGCCGAGCACGGGCTTGTCGATGCGGATGCAGATTTCGCCCTCCTCGCCCTGGGGCACTTTGTTGCCCTCCTCGTCCATGAGCGCGATATCCCAGCCGGGCACGGGCTTGCCGATGGAGCCGGGCTTGGGTGTCATGCATTTGAAAGTGGCGATCTGGAGCGTGGTCTCGGTCTGGCCGTAGCCTTCGTAGATGGGCATGTTGAAGGCCTTTTCCCAGGCATGGAAGACCGACTCGTTGAGCAGTTCGCCTGCGGTGGTGCAGTGGCGCAGGGCGGACAGGTCGTACTTGGTCATGTCCTCGCGCACCAGAAAACGGTAGACCGTGGGCGGCGCGCAGAAGGTGGTGATCTTGTTCTCGGCCATGACGCGCAGCAGCTCGGCAGGCTCGAACTTGCCTCGGAAATCCCAGACAAAGACGGCGGCCTTGGCCATCCACTGGCCGTAGAACTTGCCCCAGACCGATTTGGCCCAGCCGGTATCGGAGAGGGTCAGGTGCAGGTCGCCCTCTTCCAGGTCGTGCCAAAGCGCGCCCGTGGTGTAGTGGGAGCACGGGTAGGAGAAGGAGTGCGTCACCATCTTGGGCAGGCCGGTGGTGCCGGACGAGAAGAAAATGACCATGGGATCGTCGCCGCCGGGCGTGTCGCCGGTGCGCGGGCAGACGGGTTCGGCATCGGCCAGGAACGCCTCGTAATCGAACCAGCCGTCGTTCAATTGGCCGTTGACCTGCACGAAAAGCTTCAGGCCGTCGCATTCGGACCTGGCCTGATCCACACGCTCGCAGATGGAGTCCTCGCAGATGATAGCGGAGATGCCCGCGTAGTTCACGCGCTGGGCAATGTCCTTTTTGGTCAGCAGCGACGGGGACGGGATGGGCAGCGCGCCGATGCGGTGCAGGGCGAGCATGACCGTCCAGTATTCCACGCGTCGGTAGAGCACCAGCATGATCCGGTCGCCCTTTTTCACGCCCTGTTGCATGAGCGCGTTGGCCAGACGGCAGGAGCCTTCCTGAAAGAACTTGAAGTCGTATTCGCGCCGTGTACCGGCATCGTCCAGATGGACAAGCGCAGTCTTTGCCGGGTCCATCGTGTCCAGGACGTCATAGGAAAAGTTGAAATTGTCCGGGCACTGCGGTTTGTACCGGGCGACAAGATCCTCGTAGCTTGCGTATTCCTGTTTGGTAAACATGGTGTCTGTTCTCCGTGATTCCATGTGATTGTTCAGTTTTTCGGATTCAAGACCGTTGGCACTTGGTCCGGGCGGGCGGCTGAAATGCGGCCAGCCCTACAGAATCACGTCGAGAAACGTTGCTTCCTTGCCGTCCAGCCCGCGCAAGGCATGGGGCGTCTCCGAGTTGAAATAGAGCGAATCACCGGACTCGACAATGATCGGCTCGCCGCCCAGACGGACTTCGAGACGGCCTTCGAGCACGTACATAAACTCCTGACCCCGGTGCGAGGTCTCGGTCATTTCGTCACCGGACTTGGGCGGCACCGTGATCAGAAACGGCTCCATCTCGCGGCCCGCGAACTTGTAGCCCAGGCTCTTGTAGTCATAGTCCTTGCGCCGGTCCACGGCAAAGCCCTCGTTCTTGCGGACCACGGCATAGGACTTCAGATGCGGCTCGCGCCCGGAAATGAGCGTGGTCAGATCCACCCGGCACAACCGGGACACGTCCAGCAGGTAGCCCACCGAAATCTCCACGGTCCCGGACTCGTACAGCTCCACCTTTTCCTTGGACACCCCCAACAAATCGGCCATTTCCTCGACGGTCCAGCCGACACCCTCGCGCAACCCGATCAGGCGCGGAGCGATTTCCTTGTACTGTTCCATTACCAACCTCCAACGTAAGAGTGCCTCTGGCGGCTTAAGGAACCTTTTGAAAAAGGTTGCTTAAGAATCCTCCAAAACTTTTTATCGCGGCGCAGGAAATTCGTGCGGACTCGCTTGCGCGTCATGCGCCGATTCGGGCAGTTTTAGATAAGAAATCCGTGTGGGAAATGCCTGCCCCCACGCCGCCCTTGCCTGTTTGCTTTCCCCCCTCGATCTTCCTGGCGGCATGGACCCAAAAAATTCTGGAAGGGGGTCGGGGGGAACCCTCTCTCAAGAGGTTTCCCCCAGATTCATTCAATACTACTGGCTACGCGTCCGGCCACATTTCTCCGGCTATTTCGCGCAGCTTGTATTTCTGGATCTTGCACGAAGCCGTCATGGGATATTCCTTGACAAATGCCACGTATCTCGGGGCCTTGTAACGGGCAATCTGCCCGCGGCAAAAGTCGATAACGTCTTCTTCGGTCAAATCCGCGCCTTCCTTGAGAATAATGAAGGCCCCGACCTGTTCACCGAATTTCTGGCTGGGCACGCCCACCACCTGCACGTCGAGGACGCCGTCCATGGTGTAGAGGAATTCCTCGATCTCACGCGGGTAGATGTTCTCGCCGCCCCGAATGATCATGTCCTTGAGGCGTCCGGTAATGGTCAGATAGCCGTCGTCGTCCAAGGTCCCAAGGTCGCCGGAATGGAGCCAGCCATTTTTGTCGATGGCCTGGGCCGTGGCTTCAGGGTTGTTATAATACCCCTTCATAACGTTGTAGCCCTTGCAGCAGACCTCACCCTGGACCCCGGAGGGACATTCTTCGCCGGTATCGGGATCAAGAATCCTGATCTCGATTTCGGGCATGGCCGGACCCACGGTCTCGGTCATGTGCTCGATGGTGTCGCCGGGCGTGGTCTGGGACATGACCGGGCTGCCCTCGGTCAGGCCGTAGCAGATGGTGATGTCGTGCATGTTCATCTTGTCCATGACTTTCTTCATGGCCGTCACCGGACAGGGCGATCCGGCCATGATGCCGGTACGCAGCGAGGAATAATCAAAACGCTCGAACATGGGGTGGTCGAGGATGGCGATATACATGGTGGGCACGCCGTACAAGGCGGTACACTTTTCCACGTCCACCGCGTTCATGACTTCCAGGGGGATGAAATCCTCCTTGATGACCATGGTCACGCCGTGGTTGACGCAGGCCATCACGCCCAGCACGCAGCCGAAGCAGTGGAAGAGGGGCACGGCCAGGCAGAGCCGGTCACCGGCCCGAAAACCCTGATTCTTGCCGATCCAGTAGCCGTTGTTGCTCACGTTGTAGTGAGTGAGCTGCACGCCCTTGGGGAACCCGGTGGTGCCCGAGGTGTACTGCATGTTGACTACGTCGTGCGGGTCGAGTTCGGCCTGACGGGCGGCGTATTGCTCGTCCGAAACCACGGCGGCCATGGCCTGCAACTCGGGGATGGAATACATGCCCCGGTGCTTTTCATGACCGAGATAAAAGACCCGCTTCAGCTTGGGGAACCGGTTGGTCTTGAGATGCCCCCGTTCCTGGACCCTGAGCTCCGGCACCAGGTCGTAGACCGTGGACAGATAGTCATGGTCGCGGTAATCGCCGATAATGAACAGGTTTTCGGTCTCCGAATGTTCCAGCAGGTACTTGAACTCGTGGGACCGATAGTGGGTGTTGACCGTGAGCTGAATGGCACCGATTTTGGCCGTGGCAAACTGGAGGGTAACCCAATAGGGCACGTTGTTGGCCCAGACGGCCACTTTTTCGCCTTTCTGGACGCCGAGCGCCATGAGCCCCTTGGCCACGGTGTCCACCAGCTCGTTGAATTCCTTGTAGGTCAGGCGGAAACCGCGATCCACATAGACCACGGCTTCGGTGTCCGGATATTTCCCGGCGGTCTCTTCCAACAATTTCCCGAGGGTGATTTCACGAAGTACTGCCATGGTGACCTACTCGGGGAAATACAGCACGGCGTATATTTCGGCCTTTTCGCCGCCTGCCGAGGCTATGTTGTGCGGCACCACGGAGTTGTAATACACGGAGTCGCCGGGTCCGAGGATGGATTCCTCCTGCCCGTAGATCAGGCGCACCTTGCCGGAGTGGACCACGATGAATTCCTCGCCCTCATGAGAGGAGAGAGTCTTGTCATTGGCGGACTCGGGCAACATCTCGATGAAAAAAGGCTCCATGTGGCGGTCGGTCTTGCCCTTGCCCAGGGAGTGGAAGACCATGCCGGGCTTGTTGCCGCCCAGGTGCATGGTCAGTTCCTCCTTGCGCTCGGCCAGCCGGACGATGAGCGGGTCGCTCGACACCTGGTCGTCCACGAACGTGCCCAGACGCACGCCCAGAGCACGGGCCATTTTTACCAGCGGACGAAGCGACGGATAGGTGTCTTCCTCTTCCACGGCCTTGATGAAATCGTAGCTGAGCGCGGTACGGCTCGCCAGGTCCTCAATGGTCAGTTCTTGTTTTTCACGGTAGGATTTGATCCGCTTGCCCACGGTGCTCATGTACAGGGTCTCCTTGAAACAGCTTCATTTTTACACTTATGTGAAATCTTCTGAAAAGGTATCCTTCCGAAGACAATAATTCGTTGCTCCTGCCTGTACCCGAAACGGAAACGAATGTCACCTGAGGGAGTGGGAACACATCAGGTCACTTTCTTCGGTTTAACAGACGATTTGCCGTGCAATATACGACGAAAAAGGAGGCATGCGGAGGGTCCGACGCCGTGGGACCCGCCGAACTGAGAAAAAAAGACCTTGTGGCGAAACGCCACTTTTTTCTCCGGCGGACGACTCCCGGTTGCCATCAGGCCGGGGGCAGTGTATTTTTAAAACTCTTTTCCTGCGGAAACGAAAAGGACCCGACGTGACCACAGACGATTCCTGCCTTGAAAACGATACCCCACGCGAGGCAACCGGACCGACAAGCGTGATCCCCGAAGACGTGCGGCGCGACCGGCTGTCCGGCGTCTTTTCCACGCAAAGCGTCAGTTCGGAGGAAGCGGGACGTTCCACGCGGGAGACCATCCGAAAAACCTACTTCTTTGCCGAACAGATGGACGGCGAGGGCGCGCCCGTGGTCCTGATCCAGGGTCTGAACGAAAACAACATCCCGTCCGGCCCCAAAGAGACCGTGGTCCTGGACGACTTCCTTCAACGATACAGCCCGGAATTGGAATACTACCAGCACGAAGTCTTTCCCAAACTCCAGGAACTGAACCAGACCATCAAACGCGCCGAAGGATTGCGCGACGAGAGGGCCCTCTACTCCGCCCAGTTCGAATTCGAGGCCGCCATCGACCTCGACGAAAACAACGTGCGCGCCAACTTCGGCCTGGGCCTGACCTACATGGACCGGGGCGAGACCGCAAAGGCCGCCGATCTCTTCAAGCGCATTGTCAAACTCGATGCCGCCTTTTCCCCGGAACACAAGCACCTGTTCAACGAGTTCGGCATCAGCCTGCGCAAGTCCGGACTTCTCGACCAGGCCGTGGACTATTACCTCCGCGCCCTCCGGCTCACCAACGAAGACGAGCACCTGCACTACAACATCGCCCGGGCCTACCACGCGCAAGGCGACCTCCGGGAGTCCCGGTCCCACCTGGACAAGGGCCTGAGGCTCAACCCTGAATTCGAGGAAGCACTGCGGCTGAAGGCCGTCCTCGAAAAACGCGGCTGACATGACGCTCAAGCTGGAACGGATATCCTTTGCCTATCCCGGCGGTCCCCCCGTGCTCGAAGAGGCCTCCCTGGCTATCGATCCGGGCAGCTTCGCCCTGGTGCACGGCCCCTCGGGCGCGGGAAAATCCACCCTGCTCCGCCTGCTCTGTCGTCTGGAAGAGCCGGACTCGGGCCGCATCCTGTTCAAGGGCACCCCCACCGATGCCATGGCCCCGCCCGTGCTGCGCCGATCCGTGGCCTATGTCCAGCAGATGCCCACCCTGTTGCCGGGCACGGTGCGCGAAAGCCTGCTGCTCCCCTTTGCGTTCAAGGCCAACAGCGACCTCACCCCTCCCTCCGACCAGGAAATGGCAGCCCTTCTTGAGGCCCTCCTGCTCGAAGGGATCACCCCGGACACTGCGGCGGACAAACTCTCGGTGGGCCAATCGCAACGGATCTGCCTCATCCGCACCCTGCTGCTGCATCCCGAGGTGGTACTCCTGGACGAACCCACGGCCTCCCTGGACGCAAAAAGCGCCGGGGTGGTCCTTGATCAGGCAGCCGCGCTCAAAAACGCGGGCATCACCGTGATCATGATCTCCCATTCCGAAGCCATGCCGCACGGAACGACCCACATCATCGAAATCCACGGCCGCAAGCTGAGGTACGCATGACCAGTGCCATCATCCATATCTCCCCCTGGCAGCTCTTCCTGTGCCTCGGTTTCGTGCTCCTGGCCGGGGGCGCGTCCATTTACCACCGGCTCGGCCTGGGCCGCGACCTCCTGGTGGGAACGGTCCGCACCTTTGCCCAGCTCTTTCTCGTGGGCTACGTGCTCCGGTTCGTGTTCGACGTGCGCATCATCTGGCTGGTGCTGCTCATGTTCGTGTTCATGGTGGCCGCAGCCGTGCACACCATCCGAGGGAGGGTCAAGGATCGCACCATCCCGTTCGTCATCCCGACCTTCGTGTCCATGCTGCTGACCTATACCCTGGTTTCCGCGCTGGTGACCGGGGTCATCGTGGGCGCGAAGCCGTGGTGGACGCCGCAATATTTCATCCCCCTGGCGGGCATGATCGTGGGCAACTCCATGACGGCCATCGCCATCGCCCTGGAACGGCTGTTTTCCGACCTCAAGACCCGACGCACCGAGGTGGAGATGAAGCTCGCCCTGGGCGCGGACTACCGCGAAGCCTCCCAGGACATCCTGGCCGGAGCGATCCGGGCGGCCATGATCCCGTCCATCAACTCGCTCATGGCCGTGGGCATTGTCTCGCTTCCCGGCATGATGACCGGCCAGATTCTCTCGGGCACGGACCCGCTCGTGGCCATCCGCTACCAGATCGTGGTCATGCTCATGATGGTGGCCTCCACCACCCTGGGCGCGCTCGTGGTCACCGGCCTGGTCCGGCGGCGCTGCTTCTCTCCGGGCCAACGTCTGCTCCTGCACTAGCAGACTGCCGCTTCACCCGAAAAAAAAGATTCCACGCCTTTGCATTCCGCGGCCTCTCTGATAGAGAAAAGCGGACAAGGAGGCGCGCATGCCCAAACTGAGACTCGTGAGCATGGTCAAAGCGGCCGGTTGAGCCGCCAAGATCGCTCCGGGGGACCTGGAGCAGGTACTTTCGGGCCTTGAAGCCCAAGCAACCGACGACCGCGTATTGGCCGGAAAGCCCGGCGACAACGAGGATGCCGTGGTCCTGTCTTTTCCTGCGGGCAAGGCACTGGTGCAGACCGTGGACTTCTTTACCCCAATCGTCAATGATCCCTATCGGTTCGGACGCATTGCCGCCGCCAACTCCCTGTCCGATGTCTATGCCATGGGCGGCACGCCCTTCTCTACCATGAACATTGTCTGCTTCCCGATCAAGAAACTGCCGGGTACGGTGCTCACCGAAATCCTGCGCGGGGGCCTCGACGCCGTCCTGGAAGCCGGGGCCGTGCCTTCGGGCGGTCACAGTGTGGAGGACGACGAAATCAAGTACGGCCTGTCCGTGTCCGGCCTGGTCTCCCCGGACGGTTTCTCCTCCAACTGCGGCGTGCGGGCCGGGGACGAACTGGTCCTGACCAAGCCCGTGGGCACGGGGGTGCTGGCCACAGCGGTCAAAGGGGAAATGCCCGGATCGGACGCCATGGAAGACACGCTTTTCGCTGTCTGCGGCAGGCTCAACAAGGCGGGCGGCGAGGTGATCCAGCGGTTCGGACTGACCGGGGCCACGGATATCACCGGCTTCGGATTGGGCGGCCATCTCATCGAACTGGCCGAGGCCAGCGGCGTGACCATCGAACTCCGCATGATGTCGGTCCCGCTCATCGATCAGGCCCTGGAACTGGCGGGCATGGGCATGATGCCGGCCGGGTCCATCTGCAACCGCAACCACTACCTGCCGCGCACGACCATAGCCGACGGCCTCGATCCCATCCACGTGGACATGATGTTCGACGCCCAGACCTCGGGCGGACTGGTCCTGGCCGTGCCGCCCGAAAAGCTGGCCGAGGCATCGGCCATGCTCGAAGCTGCGGGCGATCTGGCCGCGCACATCGGCACCGCGCGCTCCCCCAGAGACGGGGAACCACCGCTGCACATCATCTGACCGGGAATTTCCTTGTCAGCCCATTGAAAGAATCAAAGACACAGGCTGTTCAAAAGAGGACGAGCCAATTGTAGCCGTCAGGCGAGCGGTACCCTGCGGGTCTCACGAATAGCGACAGCAGCGATACCGTGCATTTTTCAGCCGCCTGCCCCCATGACCCGCTGCAACTCGGCTTCCAGTTTGAGCAGGTCAAACGGCTTGGAAACATACCCGTTCATGCCCGCTTCCAGGAAACGTTCCTTGTCGCCCTTCATGGCATGGGCGGTCAGGGCAATGATCGGCAGGTCCAGATGCAACGTATCTCGGATGACGCGGGTGGTCTCCATCCCGTCCAGGCCCGGCATCTGAATATCCATGAGAATGCAATCAAACCGGACTTTCCGGAGGACCTCCACGGCCTTCAAGCCGTTTTCCACGCACACGACCTCGTGTCCCAGCTTGCCAAGCAGATGTTTGGCCACGATCTGATTGACCCGTTCGTCTTCGGCCAGCAGGATGGAAAGCCGGAAAGACTCGGCATTCGCATTCACGGCGGCTGATCCGTTCAGGACCTCTTCAGCACCATCCACGAGCAAGGTAAAGGTCACGGTGGTGCCCTTCCCCTCTTCGCTCATCACGGCCACGTTGCCGCCCATGAGCGAGGCCAGACGGCGAACGATGCCGAGTCCCAGCCCGGTGCCCTGATATTTGCGCGTAAACGAGCCGTCCACCTGCGTGAAGGGATCGAACACGGAACCCACCTTGTCGTCCGGGATGCCGATGCCGGTATCCGAAACCGAAAAGAACAATCGCACGCGGCCATCAGGCAGGGACAAAGGCAGGGGATAGGCCTCCACCTTGATCTGGCCGGAATCGGTGAACTTCGAGGCATTGCCCACCAGGTTGAACAATATCTGGCGCAAGCGGCCCTTGTCCGCCACGAAATGCCGGGGCAGGGTTTCATCTATCTTCCAGGAGATATCCAGGCCACGGGACTCCGCCTGGTAGCGAAAGACCGAAATCACGGAGTCGAGCACTTCGCCCAACTCGAAAACCTGCGCTTCCAGCTCCAGCTTGCCCGACTCCACCTTGGACAAATCCAGGATGTCGTTGAGTATCTGCATCAGATTGCGGCCCGAGCTTACTGCGGTCTCCAGATAGTCGCGCTGCTCCTCAACCAGGTCGGTAAACTGAAGCAATTGGAGCATGCCAAGCAATCCATTGAGCGGCGTCCTGATCTCGTGGCTCATGTTGGCAAGAAACTCGTTCTTGGCCAGGTTGGCAGCTTCGGCTTCGCCCATGGCCACGCGCAGGTCCTCGGCCATGACCTTGAGGTCCGTGATGTCCGCAGCCACATGCATGTGGACCATCTCGCCTTCCAGCCACCGGATGACCCGGTCCTGATTGAGGAACCAACGACTGGAGAACGAATCGAACCATTCACTGACCAGGGTTTCCACGGGGTCACCCTTCTCGTCCAACAATTCCGGCTTGGGACAGAAAGAGCACTGTTCAGACTCACCCCGGAAAAACTCGTGGCAACTCGCTCCGGGCGGGGGGGAACCGAAAGATTCCCGCATGTGGGCGTTCATGAACAAAATCGCATGGCTGTTCATGTCGGAAACGTAAATATCCGCATCAATGCCATCCAGAATGGTGAGCAACCGTTCGTGCGACAATTGGAGATTTCGGGCGGCCCGGCGTTCCATGGTCACATCGCGGGAGGAACCGAACACGCGCCAGACCTCGCCGTTCTCGTCCACGTCCGGGATGGCCGTTCCCACCAGGATGGCTTCTTCCCCACCGGGGAGCAATGGCCGGTATTCGAATTTGGTCGGCACCTTCTCACGCAGGACCTTCTTCAGATTCTTGAACAATTGGCTCCGGTCCTCGGGATGCACACATCGTTTAATGAGCGTCCTCAAGTTCAACGAGCCTTCCTGCGGCTCCATGCCATGCAGATGGAACTGGCCGTCGGTCCAATGAACCTCCTGCGCAATGAGGTCGATCTCCCAACCACCGGTGAGACTGATGCGCTGCACCTCATTGAGAAGCTCCCGGCTCCGTCTGAGCGCTTCCCCGGCTCGCACCCGCTCGGTCAAATCGTAACTGTAGACGAACATGTACTCCTTGCCACCGTATTCCTTGTAGTGGCTGGTGACACCCACCGGGAAAGAACTGCCGTCCTTGCGCCGATGCTTGGCCTCAAACCGCCGGATGTCGTATTGACTCCGTTCGTTCCAATACTCGTCCCAGGTTTCACGGGCGATGGTGGTGTCGATATCCGAAATGTGGAGTTCCAGCATCTCCTCGCCGGTGTATCCAAGGCTCTCGCAGGCAATTTCGTTGGCATAGACCAGACGACCTTCCCTGTTGATCCAGTAAATGTTGAGAGGCGCGATATCCACGGAAAATTGGGTAAGCCGAAGCGCCTCTTCGGTTCGCTTGCGCTCGGTGATGTCGACCACGCTGCCCTCGTACATGAACGGCCGGCCTTTTTTGTCCCGCACCACACGGGCGTTCACCGTAATCCAGACCGTCCCGCCGTCCTTGCGCTTGACCAGGCTCTCAAAATCAAACGCGGCCCCCTGCTCGTGCAGGATATTCAACAGGCTGACACGGTCCTCGGGATTGACATAGAACTGGGTGGCGATATCCGAAATCGATTCGATGACCTCTTCCGGGCTTTCGTACCCCAGGATGCGGGCCAGAGCCGGGTTGACGCTGAAAAACGTCCCTTCGGGCAAGGACTGATACAGCCCCTCCACCGAATTCTCGAAGATGTTGCGGTAACGCGCTTCGCTCTCCCGAAGACGCTCCTCTGCCTGCTTGGACTCCGTGATATTGGCGATCATGGCGAAAACGCCCAGGAAAGCCCCTTCCTCCCCCTTGATGGGCGCAGCCGAGACAAGCCCCCAGACTATTTCCCCGTCCTTGCGCAGAAAACGACGCTCATACCGATCCTGCATGCCTCTCTGGCGCCGACGGAAGCACTCCTCCTGCGACGCCTTCTCCCTGGCCGGCATGAAATCCTCCATCCTGCGGCCCAACATCTCGGCCACGGAGTACCCCAGGAAGTCGGCGGTCCTCTGGTTGACAAAGGTCACCTGCTGATTCGCATCAAGGCCCATGATGCCTTCATTGACGGTTTCCACGATACGCCGGTATTGGGACTCGCTCTGCTTGATGGCTTGAACGGCCTGGATGCGTTCGGTGACGTCCCTGGCGTACACGGCAACCTTGCCTATCTTCCCGAACTCGTCCGGCACGGGATAGACCGACGTTTCAAATATCCGTCCATTCTGAACTTCTTGCAACGATGTGGGACTGCCGGTTTCCACGGTCCTGTGCAACGCCTCCATCCACCTTGCCGCCACATCGTTGGGCAGGAAGTCCGCAAATACGGCCCCTTTCACCTCTTCGGACCCACGCCGCAACAAGGACGCCATGTTCCGGTTGATCCCCACAATGGTGCCGTCCTTGGAGAACAGGCCCACGGCATCTTCCGTGGCCTCGAGCATGGCACGCAGGGAACGCTCACTGTCCCTGAGTCGGAGTTCCATCTGCTTGCGGGCCGAAATATTGCGAGTGGAACCGATGAACCCGATCCGGTTGCCCCGCTCATCATGCATGGAGCGAACCTCTATCTCGGCCCAGACCGAAGAACCGTCACGATGCATCAGTTCCGCTTCGCCGAGCCGGGGTTCGACTTCCCGACCTGCCGCTTCATCCGCAATGACTTTCCAGTACTGCCTCTCGGCAGCCGCCCGGGACTCCGGCGTTAAGGCGTCCAGTGCGTTACTGCCTATCAGTTCCTCAGGATGAAACCCTCGCAAATCGTACACCGCCGGGCTGAGGTAGGTGTAGTTGAGATCATTGTCCAAGGTCCAAATAACATCGCCCGTATTCTCGGCCAGGAGCTGATACAACTCCCTGGAACGGGTTGCCCGAGCCTCAGCCGCTTTTGCCTCGGTCAGATCCCGGACAAGAGCCCATATGCCTTGGGGTTCGCCCGCTTCGTCCCGATTGACCCAAACTCGGACGAAAGCCGACACATGATGCCCGTCCGCGTGGACATATTTTTTTCGTATTCGCAGTGCCCCGCGCTCTGAAACTCCTGGCTCCCGAAGAAATCATTCTCCCGTTCGCTAAAGGGCTCGGCAGTGATGTCGAGTATGTTTTTGCCCAGGAGTGCATCGGCCTCGTAGCCCAGGATGGAACAAAATGACGGATTGACGTTTAGGATGGTGCCAAAGATATCCAGATAGATGATGCCGTCGGCATTGGACTCGAAAAGACCGCGAAACCGCTGCTCGCTGGCCGCCAGGTTTTCTTCGGCCCGGCGCTTGCCCGTTATGTCGTGAAGAATGGTGTGGAAACGCAGGCCGTCGCCGGTGTCTTCCAATCGGCTGTCCAGACTGACGAGTATCCGCGTTCCATCCTGCTTGATGTAGGTGTACTCCACATCTTTGAGTTCTCCCTTTTTCAGATAGGCAGGGAAAACCTTTTTCAACTTGGCTTGGGACTCAGGCGTCATGATGTCACCGGTCCAACGGCCTATGACTTCTTCTTCCCGGTATCCCATCATGTCGAGCCACGCCTGATTGACGGTCAGAATACGAGCGTCTCCATCCACGGACAGATACGGCAAAGGGGCTCTGTCGAGAAGATGCCGCGCCGAATCCTTCCCGCTCGTCTCCCTCAAATGATTGAGTTCTTCGATGAGTTGGGCTTTGGTTTTTCTAGCGTCACTGATCATGTGCTACGAATCCGAATTGATGAGATATTCATTCCAGGGGAAATGCTATCCCATTTACTCACAAAGTTCCTTTATAAAATCCCCCCCCCTGCTTGTGCGGTTGGGCACAGGGGGGGTACCATGGCGACAATACCGCAAGGAGGGTCCATGCGAACCGATGAATACATCCTGCTCGAAGAGGAATACGGTGCCCACAATTACAAGCCGATAGACGTAGTCATAAAACGGGGCCGGGGCGTCTGGGTCTGGGACGTGGAGGGTCGTAAATACCTGGACTGCCTGTCCGCCTATTCCGCCGTAAACCAGGGGCACTGCCACCCGAAAATCCTGGCCGCCCTGACCACGCAGGCCGAAAGACTCACCCTCACTTCTCGCGCCTTCCGCAACGACCAACTCGGGCCGCTGTACAAGGAGCTCTGCGACCTGACAAATTCCCACAAGGTCCTGCCCATGAACTCCGGGGCCGAGGCCGTGGAAACCGCCATCAAGGCTGTACGCAAATGGGGTTACCAGATCAAGGGCGTGCCCGAAAATCGGGCCGAAATCATCGTCTGCCGAAACAATTTCCACGGCCGGACCATATCCATCATTTCCTTTTCCACCGACCCGATCTCCACCACCGGATTCGGCCCGTTCACCCCCGGCTTCACCGTGATCGACTTCGGTGACGCCGCCGCCCTGGAAGCGGCCATAACCAAAAACACCGTGGCCTTTCTGGTGGAACCCATCCAGGGCGAGGCGGGCGTGATCATCCCGCCCGACGGCTACCTCCGGGATGTCCGCCGCATCTGCGACGAGCATGCCATCGTGCTCATCTGCGACGAAATCCAGACCGGTCTGGGACGCACCGGCAAACTCCTGGCCGAGGAACACGAAGGAGTCGAAGCGGACCTGACCCTGATCGGCAAGGCCCTGTCCGGCGGGTTCTATCCCGTGTCCGCCGTGCTCTCCAATACCGAGATCCTGGGCGTGCTCAAACCGGGCGAACACGGATCCACCTTCGGCGGCAACCCGCTCGCCTGCGCCGTGGCCCGTGCCGCCCTGGCCGTGCTTCGGGAAGAAAACCTCATCGAAAACGCGGCCACCATGGGCGAATACTTCATGAAGGGACTCAAAGCCATCGGCAACCCCAAGATCAAGGAAGTCCGAGGCCGGGGCTTGCTCATCGGCCTGGAATTTCACAAAAACACGGGCGGTGCGCGGCAGTACTGCGAAAAACTCAAGGAAGCCGGGGTGCTCTGCAAGGAAACCCACAAAACCATCGTCCGCTTCGCCCCACCCCTGGTCATTACCAAAGACGAAGTGGACTGGGCCCTGGAACGCATCACTCCCGTGTTGAGCGCGTAAGAGGCCTCCGGCGGCCGGGGGAAGGGGAGAGGGATAACCCTTTCCCCTTCCCCCGGACCCCCATCCCCTCTCCCTTCCTAAACTTTTTGTAGCGCTTCGCGGGTATGGGGAAAACAGTAAGGCGATTAAACCAAACTTTATGCGGCAAGGTAGTCTGACCATGAAAAAGCACGCCTAAACGCGAACGCACACACCCGCGAAGCGCACCAAAAAGTTTGGAGAGTCCAGAGAACCTTTTCCAAAAGGTTCTCTGGTCCCGCTGAAGGCGACCGCCGGTAGGCCCGCCGGAGGCATCTCCCCCCAGCTCTAAGGCTACCGCCTACTTCTCAGGCTGACCGAGCAGGAAAATACCGAAAGAGGCAAACAGATTGGGCAGAAAGGTGATCGCCCGCCCTCGGGTGTCGTGATGATCGGTGGAAATATCGACCTCGCGCACGATGGGTACGCCCAGTTCCCGACAGAAACGGCGAAAGTCCTTGAGGGGAATGACGTGAATATTCGGGGAATCGTGCCAGTCGTAGGGCAGCTCTCGGGAGACCGGGGCTTTGCCTTGGAAAAACATCTGCAAACGGTTCTTGTAGTGGGTGAAATTGGGGAATGAAACCACGCAGCATCGGCCCACGCGCAGCATCTCGCGGATGAGCATGGCCGGATCGGCCACCTGTTGCAATGTCTGTGAAAGAATGACGTAATCGAACACGTTGTCCGGGTAGTCCTCGATTTCCTCATAGATATCGCCGTGGATCACGGAAAGGCCCTTGGCAATGGCCTTGCCCGCCGCGTCTTCATCCAGCTCGATGCCCGTACCCTTGATTCCCTTTTCCTCAGTCAGATGCATAAGCAGCGATCCGGTGCGGCAGCCGAGGTCAAGCACCTTGGCCTCCGGTTCGATCCAGGAGGCGATGACTTGCAGATCAAACCGCATGGGAACCTCCCGAGAAATCGGCACTGACCCGGTTCAGGAATCCTTGGAGCAGCGAGGAAAGACGTTCGTTGGGCAGCAGGAAGGCGTCATGCCCCCACGGGGCCTCGATCTCGCAGAAACTGACATCCAGGCCATTTTTTTTCATGGCCTTGACCATGGCCCGGGATTGGTAGGTGGGGTAGAGCCAGTCCGAGGTGAAGGAGACCACCAGGTAGCGGCAACTTGCGCGGGAGAACGCAGCCACCAGCGAACCGTTGCCGTGCCGGTTTTCCAGGTTGAAATAGTCTGCGGCCTTGGTCAGGTAGAGAAAGGAATTGGCGTCAAACCGATCCACAAACTTGTTGCCCTGGTAGCGCAGGTAGGACTCCACCTGAAAGTCGGCCTCGAAATCAAAGGAAAGCTCACACCGGTCCTGAAGTCTGCGGTCAAACTTGTCGCGCATGGACTCGTCCGAGAGATAGGTGATGTGGCCGACCATGCGGGCCACGGCCAGCCCGTGCTCCGGGCGGCCGGATTCGTAGTAGTCGCCGCCATTCCACTTGGGATCGGCCATGATGGCCTGGCGGGCGACCTCGTTGAAGGCGATGGCCTGGGCCGAATGCTTGGTGGTGGTGGCCAGGGGGATGGCCGCACGCACGCGGTCCGGGTAACGCACCGACCACTCCAGTACCTGCATGCCACCCACGGACCCGCCGATCACGGCCAGGAGCGTGTCGATGCCGAGATGATCCACCAGACGGCGCTGGCAACGCACCATGTCGCCGATGGTGACCACGGGAAAATCCGCGCCATAGGGTTTGCCGGTGAGCGGGTTGCGGGACATGGGACCGGTGGAGCCCATGCAGCCACCGATGACATTGGAGCAGATGACGAAATATTTGTCCGTGTCGAACGGCTTGCCCGGCCCGACCATACGGTCCCACCACCCCGGTTTGGGGTCGTCGGGCTGATAATAGCCCGCCACATGCGAGTCGCCTGTCAGGGCGTGGCACACCAGAATGGCGTTGGATTTGTCCGCGTTCAGGGTGCCGCAGGTCTCATAGGTCAGGGTCACGGGGGCCAGCACCCGGCCACAGTCCAGGGTCAGCCCTTCACTGTCCTCGCCGAAGGTGAAGTCCTGCCTGCTGACCTGCCCCACCGAGGAGCTGCTGTCGTCACGAGAGTTCATGAAGCAATTAGTAAGACACCGCAAGGACGCGGTCAATGGGCGATCCTTTCACCCCCCCCGTCATGACGCGAATACCCCTTTGATCCCTGCCTGACGCTGCCACCGTAGGCTGATCAAAAAATGCCGGATGCCAGGCACAAAAAAAAGATCAAGGCCGACGCGTAGTCCCCTGCGTGCGGGGTTGATCTTTTTGCAGCAACGACGCCGAGGGTGCTTTTTCAACAGCCTACGGCCCTTCCTCCACCTCGCCGCCGAAGAGCTTCCAGGCGGCCATGCCCCAGGTGAGGTTGGTGACGTCGGTATAACCGCCCGTACGCATCTGTCTGACCACGGGTGGGGAGCGGTGGCCTGTCAGGCCGACCACCACCACGGGGTTGTCCGGGTTGGGCGCGGCATAGGCCAGCTCGGCCAGGGTGGCGGGAAAAGGCACATTGACCGCGCCCGGTATATGGAAGGAATGGAACTCGGAGGGCGTGCGCACGTCGATGATCATCGGCGCGTTGTGCTGGTTGACCATCTGCTTGAGGGTCCACGGACTCATGGGTGCGATGCCGAAGCCCAGCCACCAGGCCACGTCCCAGAGAATGAGCAGGACAATGATCCCGATGGTAACGGTCAGCCAACGCATATGCTTCTCCCGCCTTTAGCCCAATTCGAAGGATGTGACCCCGAAAACCTTGCTCGTGTCCATGTCCGGCGCGTTGCCGGTGTACATGCGCACGGTCACGAAAATCTCGGTGAGGCCGTGTCGTTTGACCAGCTCACCCGCCGCCTTGTTGGGTTCAATGATATCCAGATAGAGTTTTTCGCCCGGAATCGCGGCGGTCAGGGCCAGGTAAAGGGATTCGGCAACCTCGGCATTGTCCGCGAACAGCGGGCCGATCTTGTACCCCTTGGCGCAGGGACGGATGACTCCGAATCCAGCCAGGTTCTCGCCGTCCAGGACACCGAAACCCTGCGCACCGGGGGCGGCCAGCCAGGTCTGCATGAAACTCTCGCGCGCACCGGGAAAACACTGGCGATCATAGGCCGAGACCTTGGCGAACTCCACGCTCTCCAGCCGGACCACACCCTCGGGCCGGGTGCCGCCGCCCATACCCTCATACCGGGCCGAGCGATAAAAAGTGGAAAACCCGGACCGTACGTAAGTCATCTCCTGTTCAGTAACCGCGTCCAGCCCCACGTTGCACCCCTTGAGATGGTCCATGGCGTGGTTCCAAAGCTCCATGCCCCATCCCTTGCCACGCGCTTCGGGCACCATGATGTACAGTCCCACGAAGCCGAAACCGCCCTCGTAGCGTACCGCCGAGATGGTGCCCACGGGCTGGCCGTTGCGCTCGGAGACGAAAAATCCCTCGGGGTCGGCGGCATAAAAACACTCGGCATCGGACAGGCCGGGATTCCACCCCTCCTTGGCCGCCAGCCGGATGGCGAAGTCCACATCCTCACGAGTCATGGTCCGAATGATCGGAGACTCAGTCATCGATCGACTCCTTTTCGATTTTCACGGTAAGGCTGGAATCCGATTTGAGCAGCACGTCGCGCTGCGGGAACGGGAATTCGATGCCATGCTCATGAAAAAGCTGCCATATTCTGAGCATCACTTCGCTACGCACGTTGGTCACGCCCCGCTCCGCATCCGCGATCCACAGCCGCAGCTCCAGGTTGACGGAACTGTCGCCGAACCCCACCAGCCGGGACGCAGGCACGGGATTGGTCAACACGCGGGGGAGGCCATCGGCGGCCCGGCTCAAAAGATCGAGAGCCTTCTCCACATCCGAATCGTAAGCAATACCCACCGGAATTTGGAGGCGGACATTGCGGTCCGTGTGGGTCCAGTTGACCACCTCTCCGGCGATCAACAACTCGTTGGGGATCAGGTGTTCCTTGCCGCTGCGGGTCAGAATCGAGGCGTAGCGGCCATGCATGTCGCGGACCACGCCGAACACGCCGCCCACCTCGATGGTGTCACCCGGCTTGATGGAGCTGTCCATGAGCAGCAGGATGCCCGCCACGTAATTGGAGAAAATGGTTTTCAGACCAAAACCGATACCCACGCCCAGCGCGCTCGAAAAAATCGCCAGGCTGGTCAGATCGATGCCCACGCTGGACATGGCAAAGAGCACGGCACCAGCGTAAATTGCCACCTTGAACGTCTTGACAAAAAGCACCCGCAGGGAAGGCGAAAGGTCCTTGGAGGACTCAATGCGTTTGGTGAAGAATTGGGCAGTCAGCGAAGCGGCCTGGAGAAAGATTGCGGCCAGGGCCAGGCCCTTGATCGCGCCCAGGGCGGTAAACGAGGACTCGCCGAGGGAAAAGCTCAGATTGTTCAGAGAATCGGTGATGGGGGAGAGCAGGCCGAAGATGGAGAGCGCGGCCACGATCCAGACCAGGGCAGTCACCCCACGGGCCAAAACGCGGTTGGGCATGATGGAGGTCAGCAGCCGGATCACGATCCAGGCAACGGCCAGATCGCTGGCCGCATTCAGCACACCCGGTTCCATCTCCAGGGACTGAAACACCGCCACGCAGACCTGCATGGCCACCACAAAGGCGGCCACATTGCCCACGTCCACCACGGCCCGAAGGATGGACCTGCTCAGGGTGCTGACCTTCTTGTGGTCCACCTGCTCGAACAGTCGGCGCTCGAACCCGCGCCAGACCAGCGCGGTCAGGACATAGGTGCCGATCACACACGCCCACTGGACAGCCGTGTTCACGGTCAACACATTGGTGTTGAGCCAGTGCATCAGAAATTCATATGCGGCGACGAGTCTCTGCTCCATGGATTACCCTTGATACTCCCCTTGCTATCAGGCCGTGAGCCACAGATCAACGACCACGCCCAGAAAGAGCACCACGGCGATGACTCCGTTCATGGTGAAAAAGGCCACGTTGACCCGGCTCATGTCGTCCGGCCTGACCAGAAAATGCTCGCCCATGAGAATCAGGCCCACTGCCCCGGCCACCAGGAAATAAATCACCCCCATCCCGGCAGCCCAGCCAGCCAACAGAAACAGGACTGCGGCCATCACATGACTCAGGGTGGAAAAGGCCAGGGCCGCCGGAATGCCCAACCGGGCAGGCATGGACCACAGGTCACGCTCACGGTCGAAATCCGCGTCCTGACAGGCATAAAGCAGGTCGAACCCGGCCACCCACAGGGTCACGCCGCAGAAAAGGAGAACCGCGGGCAAGGTAACGGTGGGGTCCACACACAGCCAGCCCGCCAACGGGGCCAGGCCGAGCACCATGCCGAGCACGAAGTGGCACCAGTAGGTGAACCGCTTGCAGGAACTATAAAACGCGCTCAGCCCCAATGCCAGGGGCGAAAGCAGCAGGCACAGCGAGTTCATCAGGGCGCAGGAAGCCACGAAAATGGCCCCGGTCGCCAGGATGAACAGCAACGTGAACCCGGTGGACAGTTCGCCCGTGACCAGGGGACGGCCCTGGGTGCGCGGGTTTTCCTTGTCGATCTCCAGGTCCGCGTACCGGTTGAAGGCCATGGCAAAGGAGCGCACCGCGACCATGGCCACGGTGAGCACAAGCAGGTTCCCCAGACCGGGCCAACCCCGGGTGGCCAGAAATGCGCCGATATAGGCAAAAGGCAGGGCGAACACCGAGTGTTCGATCTTGATCATCCGGCAAATCACGCCAAGGTCTTTCATGAAGGCCATGGGACTCCCCGCTTAATATTTGTTGACCAGCAACGCCCCCACGACAACCAGCGCCACCCCTGTCAGACGCTGCCAGGAGACGGCATGCACGTCAAAACTGATGAGCCCGAAATGGTCCAGGACAAGGGCGGCCAGGAACTGCCCCGCCAACAGCCAGGCCATGGAGGTCGTGGCCCCCAGCCGGGCGGCCAGGACGATGATCACCGTGACGAAAAAGGCCCCGAACAACCCGCCGGACCAGGACCACCAGGGCGCCCCCGCAGCCATGGATACGGTCGGCACCGGGCGGAGGGCAAAGCAGTACAGGGCCAAGGCCAGTGTCCCCACGGCAAAGGAAATCATGGCCGCGAAAATCGGATCACCCAAGGCCTGTCTGAGACGCAGATTCACCCCCGCCTGCACGGGCATGGTGGCTCCGGCAATGAGAGCCAGAAAAACGAAAAACCATTTCATATCGGGCAGGATACCGCGCAATGCGCGCTTCGTCCACGGATTTACGGGTACATTACTGCGAAAATGTCTGTCTCCTGTAACCCAAGCGCCATTCAGGGCTTCCCGGATAAACGTAGAGGATTCGGCATGGAAGAACCCTGTGACCGGAGAAAACGCCATGACCGATACCCAGCGCAAGGAAACACGGAAACACCTGATGCACGGACTGGCCCTGCTCGCCGATCAGGACAGAGACAACGCCTTTGTGGTGGAGAACTGCCCGGATGAGACCGATTTCGCCAGCCAACTGACCCGTCAAGGCGTGAACCTGGCCGTACAGAACCGGCGCATCGCCCGCATGCAGGAGTTGGAGAACGCCCTCAAACGACTGGATGAAGCCAACTACGGCCAGTGCGAGGAATGCGGCGACCCCATCGGTCTGGCCCGACTCAAGGCCAATCCCTCGGCCCGGCTGTGTGTGCATTGCCAGTCCTCCGCCGAAGACGGCCTGACCCAATGCGCCTGAACATGAACGCCAACCGGAGACACCACCATGGTTGACGCGGCCTTCAAAGTGGACCTGCACGTGCACTCGAAATTTTCCACACGCCCGTCACAATGGATACTCCAGAAGATCGGCTGCCCGGAAAGCTTCACCGAACCGGAGGACCTGTATGCCATCGCCCGCTCCCGGTCCATGGACCTGGTGACCATCACCGACCACAACACCATCGAAGGCAGCCTGGCCATCGCCCACCTGCCCGGAACCTTCGTGAGCGAAGAGATCACCACCTATTTCCCGGAGGACAAGTGCAAGCTGCACGTGCTCGCCTGGGACATCACCGAAACGCAGCACGACGACTTCCAGCGGATCAGGGAAAACGTCTTCGACCTCGTCTCCTACCTGCGGAGCCAGGGTATCACCCACGCCCTGGCGCACCCGCTGTTCGCCGTCAACGACCGGTTGACGCCTGCCCATTTCGAGCAGGCGCTTTTGTTGTTCGACGTGTTCGAGGAAAACGGGACCCGCGATGCACGCCAGAACCAGGTGCTGCGCGACATCCTGACCCGGCTGACCCCGGTGGACATCGAGCGGCTGGCCAACACCCACAACCTCGCTCCCCGGGGGGACAAGCCCTGGCGCAAGGGGATGGGGCGGGACATGAACAGGTTACACAATTAACCGTTTTTAAAGTATAATCTAGATTTGAATTTTTTGTCTACTCACAAATCTACTCACAAAAGAGGGAGACTTGCAATCTTTGCCACCCTGATTGCGGGGCCTGGATCGACATTGTCCAAAAAAGCGGTCTGCCCGTCCGAGTGGTGGCAAATCCCATTTCAAAGTAAGGTTTAGTGAGGTTTTTACTTGTTGCTGTTGGCAGGTGGTAGTACTTCATTCGCTACCCCATAATCGCATCAACGAAGCTTGGAGCCTCCAATGACCGCCCTTCAAAATATCCTCGACGCCTACCGCACAGCCGCCGTCACCGAACGCGAAAAAGGTACCTACTTTGAAGAACTGACTATCTGCTATCTCAGGAATGAGGCCACATACAAAGACCTGTACAGCGATGTTTGGACGTATGCGGAATGGGCCGAACTCCAAGGGCTGACAAAGGTGGACACCGGCATTGATCTTGTGGCGAAGACGCGAGGCACGGACGAATTCCACGCTATCCAGTGCAAGCTCTATGGCGAGGACCACACGATTCAAAAGAGCGACATAGACAGCTTTTTCACGGCTTCGGGCAAGAAGTATTTCACAAACCGTCTTATCGTCTGCACCACGAACAAGTGGAGCAAGCCCGCCGAAGACTCCCTCAGCGACCAATTCCCTCCGGTCAACAAAATCGACCTGCACGACCTTGAAAACAGTCAAATCGACTGGGCGCAATACCAACCCAAGGCCGAGCCGGTCTTGAAGCCGAAAAAGGTCTTACGCCCCCACCAGCAGGACGCATACACCGCCGTTGAAAATGGATTGAAAACGGCAGACCGTGGCAAGCTCATTATGGCTTGCGGAACCGGCAAGACTTTGACCAGCCTGAAGATTGCCGAAGGACTGGCAGGCAAGGGGAAGCGTGTTCTGTTCATGGTGCCGAGCCTTGCTCTGCTTTCCCAGACCCTCACGGAATGGACGCAAGAGAGCGCAACGCCCTTGCATAGCTTTGCCGTGTGTTCCGATAGCGACGTGGGCAAGAAACGCCAAACGGACGATGACAGCGTACAGGTCTTCACCCACGAATTGCGCTACCCGGCCACCACGCAACCGGACAAGCTGGCAAAGGAAATGGTGAAACGCCACGACAGCCAGCACATGAGCGTGGTCTTTTCCACCTATCACTCCATCGATGTTCTCAGCCAAGCCCAATACGACCACGGCTTGCCCCAATTCGACCTGATTATTTGCGACGAAGCGCATAGGACCACGGGCGCGACCTTTGCAGGGGATGATGAGAGCAACTTTGTCAAGGTCCATGAGAACCGCTTCATTCAGGCCGCAAAGCGCATTTACATGACGGCTACCCCACGCCTTTATGGAGATACGGCGAAAGCTACCGCCGAACGCGACGACATTGTGCTTTGCTCCATGGACGATGAGGAGCGGTACGGCAAAGACCTGTACGTCATCAACTTTTCCGAAGCCGTCAAACGTGGCCTGTTGTGCGATTACAAGGTGCTGGTGCTGTCCGTTGACGAAGGCCATGTCAGCCGCCGCATTCAAGACCTGCTCAAATCCGACGACAATCAACTCAAGGTTGACGATGCCGCAAAGATCATTGGTTGCTGGAAGGCTCTTTCAAAGCAGGACGTGACCACTGATCTTGTGGACGATACCAACCCCATGAAACGGGCCGTTGCCTTTTGCCAGGTCATTGAGATTGCGAGGAACGCGAGGAAACACAAGGTCAGCTCGAAAAACATAGCGGCCATGTTTGAAGAGGTTGTCCAGGAATACCAAAAGACCGAACACGACGAGCTTGCTTCCACCCTCATTTGCAAGGCCGAGCATGTAGACGGCTCCATGAACGCCAGCGCGAAGGAAGAGAAACTCGACTGGCTCCGGGCCGAGGTGCCGGAAAACACCTGCCGTATCCTGAGCAACGTCCGTTGTCTTTCCGAAGGCGTGGATGTTCCCGCCTTGGATTCCGTGCTATTCCTCACTCCCCGCAATTCACAGGTTGACGTGGTTCAGTCCGTGGGCCGGGTCATGCGAAACGCTCCGGGCAAAAAGCGCGGCTATGTCATTCTCCCCGTGGTTATCCCGGCAGGCAAGGAACCCCATGAAGCCCTGAATGACAACGTGACCTACAAAGTCGTCTGGCAGGTGTTGCAGGCCCTGCGTTCGCATGACGACCGCTTTGACGCCATGGTGAACAAAACCGAATTCGTCGGCCCTGACATCAGCAAAATCGAAGTCATTTCCATAACCGACAAGATCAATGCCAAGACAGCCGCAAAGAAGAGCCACACTGGCAAGGGCGAATACGGCATAGGTGAGGCCGAAACGTCCCGGCGCGATCCGATAGCCAAACAGCTTACCTTTGAGATTGGCGACTTTGAACGCGCCATTTATGCCAAGCTGGTGCAGAAATGCGGCAACCGCCACCACTGGGAAGACTGGGCCAATGACATTGCCAAGATAGCCCAGACCCATATCAGCCGGATTCATGCGATCCTAGACAATGAAGGCAACCAGCAGGAGCGCAAGGCGTTTGCCGAGTTTGCCGAAGAGTTGCGGGACGATCTCAATGACTCCATTACGGACGAAGAAATCATTGAAATGCTGGCCCAGCACCTTGTGACCAAGCCCGTATTTGAAGCCTTGTTCGAAGGCTACAGCTTTGCCCAGCAAAACCCGATCTCGCAGGCAATGCAAAAGGTGTTGAACACCTTGGAAGGGCACCATTTGCACAAGGAAGCAGATACGCTGGAAAAGTTTTATGACAGTGTGAAGCTGCGGGCCGAAGGCATCGACAACGCCGAAGGCAAACAGAAAATCGTGGTTGAACTCTATGACAAGTTCTTCCGCAACGCCTTTCCGAGAATGACCGAACGCCTGGGCATCGTGTACACGCCCGTCGAGGTGGTGGATTTCATCATCCATAGCGTCAATGACGTGCTGAAAAGCGAATTCGGCCAGACCCTCGGCAGCGAGGGTGTGCATATCATCGACCCCTTCACCGGCACCGGCACATTTATTACGCGCCTCCTGCAAAGCGGCCTGATCTTGCCAGAACAACTTCCCCACAAGTACAAATATGACCTAATCTGAGCGATTCTCCAGCCTGACACAACATCAAAGCTGGCATATCACCTTGTTTTTGTTTACAATCACATCCAGTCACTACGTCATGAACGTTTCACCCATTTGGTGGAGGGCTGGATGTCCAACTCAAAGAGAACCAAAGCAAAATTCATCGACGATGTCCAAGTCACGAACGACTGTCTGACAAGCCGGGCCGGGCTCAACCTCTTTGCTCGCTACATTCGTGGCATTGGTCTTTTCCCCCACATCAACCGCCTTTTCGGCTCCATGCGCAAGAACCCCAAGGGCACGCCCATCGATGAACTTTTCAAGCAGGTGCTCTGCTTCCTCTTTGACGGCACCAGCCGTCACTTGGCCCACTTTGATGTCCTGACCAAAGATCCGGGCTACGCGGCTGCCATCGAAACAGACATCAAGAGCATGGCCTCATCGCACACCGTCAAGCGGTTCTACCAATCATTCTCCGCACAACGGACCTATCTTTTTCGCCGTCTGTTGCAGCAACTCTTCCTTTGGCGACTCAGCATGACCAGCCCAGAAGTGATCGAACTGAACATCGACACCATGGTCATGGATAACGACCAAGCGCCGAAGCGTCACGGCGTCAAGCCCACCTACAAGAAGGTTCTGGGCTTTCAGCCTCTCCAGATGACCTGGGGCCGCTACATTATAGACGCCGTGTTCCGTGGCGGCGACAAACACTCTCTCAACGGCGACTCAGCCCCGAAGATGATCCGTCACGTGGTGCGCATGATCCGTACCCGCTACAGCAAGACCGTACCCATCATCATTCGCATGGACTCCGGATTCTTCGACCAGGAGCTCTTCGACGAGATGGAGCGGCTGGATATCGGTTTCATCTGCGCAGGCAAGTTCTATAGCGACATCAAGGCCATGATTGGGGCACTTCCCGAAACCGCCTTTCAGCATCACTTCGGCAAAACCGATGAGGATGTCTGGCAGTGCTACGAGTTCTGCGACCGCCGCAAGTCCTGGGAAAAGTCCTTCAGGACCATCTTTTGGCGACCTTTACTGGAAGAGAAGCAGTTCCTGCTACCCGGATCAAGACCAGGCACCATCGTCTACACCAACCTTGGCATGGATAGTGTCGTGGATCAGCAATTGCAGGAGGCTGGCCTCGCGTTCATGGCCGAAACCGATGCCATCATCCACTCCTACCACCAGCGGGGCGCGGACGAACTGGTGCACAGGGCGTTCAAGGATTTCGGATTCGAGGAGTTGCCGTTCCAGCGCTTCGTGCCCAACGCCGCCTTCTATTACACCATGCTCCTCGGCTTCTTCCTGTTTGAAGCGTTCAAGGAAGATGTGAGTGAGCCGGTGGTACCGGTCAAGTCTTTCCCGACCACACTGCGTCGCACCTTGGTGGACGTCGCCGCCAAGGTGGTGTCCCATGCTGGCAAAACCGTACTCAAGGTCACGGCGATCGCCATGGAATCGTTGCGTTTCAAAGAACTGTGGGAGCGCTGCCTGAGCGCTCCAAAATTCGTCTGGACCTGATCTGAACGCCCCGCTCCATGTCCAGCGATGGGAGAGGTGCGTCCAATTTCCTGAAAAATCTGGTATCACAACCGAAACGAGTGGCATTTTCACGCTTCAGCGATCAAGCTGTCCCCATTCGCACCATTTTTGGAGTCAATCTTCTTCCGGTTTCTGCCGAGGAAGGCTTCAATGAGACCCCTCCGCTCGATTTAGGTATGAGATTCACGCCAATGAACTTGTCCTGCTGGCCTATTACATAGCTGCAATCAACATTGAGGCCGTCTATCATGGAATTGTTGGCGGTGAGTATGAGCCTTTCAAGGGCATTTGTCTTACAGACACCTTCCAGATGTACGAGAAGGAAGACCTGATAAGCATGGCCCTTGAAGACAACAGCGAGCGAAGGAAGCGGCAGAAGGCATTAGATATCCGGGTTATAATGGGGAATCCACCTTACGTTGTCGGGCATCATATTGATTACCCACATTTGGATGAGCGTATACGCAGAACGTATGCGGAGAGTTCGACGGCCATAAATAAAAATGCCCTTTATGATAGCTATATACGTGCTATCCGTTGGGCTTCAGATCGCATCGGAAATGCTGGCGTCATTGGCTTTGTCACCAATGGCGGCTTTGTGGAAGCCAATACCGCAGACGGCATGAGGAAATGCCTTGTTGAAGAATTTTCGAATATTTATGTTTTTCATCTCCGAGGCAATCAACGAACTTCAGGAGAGCGGTCACGACAAGAAGGGGGAAAGATATTTGGAAGTGGCAGCCGTGCTCCGATAGCAATTTCCTTGTTGGTGAAAAATCCAGATGCAAAAAAGCATGGTCAAATACTTTTTCATGACATTGGCGACTATCTCAGTAGGGAAGAAAAGCTGAAAAGAATAGCCGCTTTCATAAGTGTCGATGGAATATCTACACTTGATGAATGGGAAATAATAGTACCAGATGAGCGGGGCGATTGGTTTAATTTGAGAGATGATAGCCTTGGCGACTATATAATACTTGGAAACAAGGGTAGAGAAAAGGCTGTTACGCTTTTTGAAAACTACTCAAGAGGGTTAGAGACAGGACGTGATGCTTGGTGTTTTAACTCTTCTCAAATGAAAGTCGAGTCAAATATTGGTCGAGCGATTGATTTTTTTAATGGGGAACTAATTGAATTCAATAAAAAATATGGTGAATTGAGTCTCTGTGAAAGGACAAAGAGAATAGCTGGTACGATCTGTACCGATCCAGCAAAAATCAGCTGGACTAGCAGTCTCAAGCAACGTCTTGCTCAAAATCAAAAGTTATCATTATTTGAAGGTCAGTTTGTTCGCAGCCTATATCGGCCGTTTTTTTCTCAATGGGCATACTATCACGGCACGCTCAACCACCGTGTTGGCCAAATGTATAATATTTACCCTAAATGCGAGAATGACAATCTTGTCATTATGGTTAAACAAAGGTGGTCAGGAAATGGGCAGATGGCATTAATTGTCGATAGACTTCCTGAGCTTCAGACAGACGGCGGCGCACAATGCTTCCCTCTCTATCTCTATGAAGAAGAAAAGCCCGTCAAAGACCAAAAGCAAGCCAGCCTCTTTGATGAACCGAAGCCCAAAGAAGCCAAGCGTACCAAACGCGATGCCATAACCGACGAAGGCTTGCAGGAATTCCAGCAAGCGTATCCCGGCGAATCCATCAGCAAGGAAGACATTTTCTATTACGTGTACGGCCTGCTTCATTCCCCGGATTACCGGGAACGGTTCAAGGACAACCTGACCAAAGAGCTGCCCCGCATCCCATGCGTGAAAACCGCCGCTGATTTCTGGGCCTTCAGCAAAGCGGGCCGGGACTTGGCAGACCTGCATTTGAATTATGAAACCGTTGATATGTACCCCGTCACCGTGGATACTGGTGGCAAGGAACTGACCGCCGAACAATACCGCGTGGTCAAGATGAAATACGGCAAGGGCAAGGACAAAACCACGCTCATATACAACGCCCACATTGCCCTGAAAGGCATCCCGCTGGAAGCCTATGACTACGTTGTGAACGGCAAACCCGCCCTCGACTGGGTAGTGGAACGCCAATGCGTCAAAACCGACAAGGCAAGCGGCATCGTCAACGATGCAAACGACTGGGCCATTGAAACCATGAACAACCCGCGCTACCCGCTGGAACTCTTCATGCGCGTGATTACGGTCAGCCTGGAGACAATGAAGATCGTGAACGGATTGCCGGAGTTGGATATATGACGGATTGCGCGAAGTCCTGCCGCATTCCGGCAGTCTTCAAGGGCGGCGTCAGTCCTTGCCCCCGACGATTGTGATTGCCATTTTGTGATTGGGGAATGCGGCCCTGGCCTCGGCCACGCTCTCGAAATGCTGGTCATTGCAGTTGAAGCCGCCGCGCTCCATGTCGGAGAAAATCAAGAGGCTGGGCATAGGCGGCTTTCGAGCCTCCGCTTGCCGTTCAAGGGCTGCGACTCTGGATTTCGTCTTTTTCATCGTCATCTGTCCTGGGTTTCAAGTTTTGAAATCCTGTCTTCCAACTCCACCAGTTCCACGGCCCGTCGGTGCGATTCGAGCAATCCGGCCAGGGCTTGCCCCTCGCTCGGGGTCAGCCTGCCGCCAGCAACCGCCCGGATAATGGCGGCGGACGCTTCCGAGAGCTTGCCGGACCTCAGCGGCGGGAGCTTCACGGCGTCCGGGTCCAGTGGCCTGTCCTTCGGGGCCGGGGCGATGCGATCCATGCACAACCTCAGGGCCGTGATATCCCCGTCCAGGGCCTTCTCAATAACCTTGCGGGTCAGTGCCTCGGCTTCACCTTCAAGAAGAGCCTGTACAGCCACTGTGGCGCGATTGCGGGCACCCTTGGGCCGTCCTGTCGGGTTGCCGCTCTCGCCGGGCTTGAACCGCGTGTTCTTCTGTTTCGGCCCTGTTTTTTCAGGCGTCTTTCCCATTTTTCACCCCGGTTTTTTCAGATAACTGAACAGCCAACGTCGCACTACGGTCTACAATCAGACGGTTGCAAGGTTTTGATAGCCCCCTCCCATGGCGTCCACCTGTGAAGCGGGCGGGGCTTCCTTCTCCTGCTCTGGCAACTCCCGGCGGCGGTATCAATCCCGCTCCCCGGCCATGGCCGATGCTTCCTTCATGCCTTTCCCGGCAGTGAACTTACAGACATGCCGAACCGGAATCTCTTTGCCCGATTGCTTGGAGATGTACCCGCCCCAAGTCGAAGTGCGGAACGTGCCGAATCCGGCCAGCTTGACTTTTTCCCCTGCCGCAAGAGCTTCCACGATGGATTCAAGAAAGACCTCGCACACGTCCAGGGCCATGATTTGAGATATGCCGAGGCGATGAGCCACGAGCCTGTAGAGCTGCATTTTCGTCATGTTCATTCTCCATTATCCGGGACTACGCGCATACGTGCACACACGCGCGTTATGGTCGAAAAACTCATGTCTATGCGGGCAGGCACACGCACGCGCGTATTGCTGTCATGAGTCACGCCACAGCCGCCTTGTATTCACGTTTCACCTGTCGGGCGTAATGGCGCAGGAAGTGATAAGCCGCATACTCGGCCCAGGCCCGACTTTGCGCGAAGTGAAATGCGCAGCGGTAGCGGGCCATGAAGCTGTAGGTCGTCTGTGTCGCGGCTTTGGCGTCCATGCGGCTTCGATAGTTTCCCGCCACCAAGTCAGAGAAAGGAGCCTCGATCACAACCATGAAGGCGTCCAATCCTCGCGCCCTGGTCAACTCGCGCTCGAAGCGTTCTCTGCCGGTGCTGATACTGCCGATGAAGTCAGCAAGGCTTTTGCGCTCCACGGCCACTCGGCTTTCGAGTCCGGCTATTGAATAGTCGCCAGTGGTTAAGGTTCCCTCGATGACCTCCACGCCTTCATAACGGCCATCTTCGAAATGGAAGGGGGATTGCTCGCGGGAGTCACGGATGATCTTCACGGCTGAACCTCCGAATTAGAGCTGAGACCCCCCCTGATTCGGATTTCCTTCAACAACAACCGGAATTCCATCCAATTGCACATTCCCATAGTCCTATTCCCTATTACTGGGATGTCTTTATGGATAAGCATTTGATATCACTTGATCAATGTTTGTTTGATTGGCTTTGTCGTGGTGCGTTTTCAGATCAGTTGGAATAGCCACCCCGACAACCGCCAAAGATGCCGATTTCATGACTTCGGCGAGAATAGTATCTGCATATTCTGGGACTATGAAAGAATCATGGACCGGGATTGCGGGAATACCTTGTGCGATGAGATCAAAAAGGACTTTTTCAGCAATGTCGGCATCGATACGCTGAAGTCTCGTGCCCACGCCTGAGGATAGGTGCTCGGCAATGGCGCGGTGGTAGTGGCACATGGCCGCGTAGGCCGGTTTTAACCAAATGTTGCGGGCTGTGTGCCCATACTTGTGGATAAGCTCATGCGATTTTTTGATTTCGTGACGGAAGGCAGACATGGCTTCTTGGTTGGTGCTGGCATTGAGAGCCATGTTGAAAAGAAGCTTAATTGGCTTGCGGTATTCTCCGTAGCCGGGGATGATATATGGGTCCTCGGCAAGACGACTTCCGGCCCAAGCATACAAGATCGTTGGGTGTATCGCCCGAAAGTCTCTTTCGATGGTTGCTTGGCCGTTAATCATAATATACTGGCGGAGCTGTCTAGGGATTCCATGCGGCCATATCCCGTAGAATCGTCCGCCACGGTCAAACCCGCAGTTGAAAACTCGGTGAAGCTCTGTGCTTGTGGGATTTGGTGGCGGCATCGGTTTGGCACGCCGAAGGAAATATTCGATAAATTTTTCCTCAGGTAGTGCCAGCTCCCAACACGCGGAACCGTGAAAGGCGTTGAGGGCCTCAACGCGGACGGACAACTTTTTGGCCTCATGCGAATGTGGTCCCCGAGTTATGTTGATTGGTTGCTTTAACTCGTCTCGAAGTACAATCAGATCATGCTCGATTCGTAACTGGCGCAGGGGGAACCTGTGGGCAAGGAACACCTTGATAAGTGCCGGAGTTGCTCTTATACGTGTAGATCGCCCCTTAGTCCCATCATAGAATCCGGCGTACCTATCAATCAACGCGCTCTTCTCCAACCTATCAATAATATCCCTCACTGCCGTATACCGGAAGTACAAGGCGTGAAGCCTTTCACCGGGGGAATAGGCACCCCTCCTGAGTGGGATTGCAAGAAAAGGGTTTCCTGGAGTTTGCCATGCAACGATCAAGTTGCAGAGGATCGCAGCAAGGTTCTCGCGGAAGCGTTTGCTTGGATGATTCAGTTCGAGCCGTTCGTAAACTTCTGCCGTCACTTTTGCAATTTCAGGTGTGTCTTTGCGGCTATAGGCTTCAAGCTTCAGCGAAAAGTCTAGCCGTTGATGCTGGCGAAGGTCAGTCAGTCTAACGGGCTTCATACCTATGCCACCTGTCCGCTTGGGTTGCCTATCTTGGCAATCAGCTTGCGGATATCCTCCACGCGCCAGAGAGTGCAACGGCCATGCTTGACAGGCTGGGGGAATTCCCCTGTTTTTACGCCGTTCCACCACTTCGTTTTTCCGAAAGGGACAATCTGTAACACTTGCTTGAGGCGTACAAAGCCTTCCTGCGGGATAGTTGGGGTCATGTGTTCCCTCCTTGATCTATGCGGCCCGGAAAGACCGCTGTTGAACATGAGGGAACGCTAGGGTGTTTTTTCCAGAAATGTCCCTAACCTGAAAAAGCTGCAAAACCCAAAAAACAAAAAAAGCCATACGTCGAAACGAATGGCCCACATGGATATAATGCTGTGATTTCAGGTTTGTAGGTTTTATTTCTTTTCCCCATTACTGTGCTTCAAGTAAGCAGGGAAATTTCGCCATGCAACGTTTTCAGCTTCGGTCAGAACTCCGTTGTTCCCCTTGTAATTAATACTGAGCCTGTCCAGAAATTGATCTTTTGTGATTCGTTCTTTATCGGCAACCGCCATAGCAAGAGTTTTACAAGCCGCTTCGCATGACGGAAGCCATCGGCTGCGACTCGCATCATCTTTTATTCTTTCAGCCTCTTTCCTTGTGGCTTCACATAGAGGACAAGGCCCTTGGTTACGCTCGTTCATTTTGGATTCAATTTCCGATTGCAACCTGAGATTTTCTGCGGTCAGTTCATCAATAATTTTTTGTAATTGTTCAACGTCCCGGATGGCATCGGCCTGAGCCAAAAGTTTTTCTGCTTCTGCCCTTTCTTTTTGGTCCGAAAAGAGATTGGAAAGAGTGTCAATATTTGCATGGCTAGGCTCTTGTGGCGGCTTGAACGATTCCAGATATTCAGCATGTTCATGCTCAAACTTGGCGAGGTCAACGCTATGCACTGAAAAGTTATCTAGTGTATCATGCCGAAACAAAGGATTTCCATATGCTGCGTCAAGGTTTAGACCTTTCTCGTCAATTGCCTCCACCACGTCGAATGGGCTGCATTTCCAGCGGTCGGCCAGAGTATCGCAATTGATCCAATATCCTGCGCCTGACTGAGTGGGTTCTACAATCTGTAGAATTTCATCAGGGAGAATAATTGCGTTCCTAAATTCAGGGTGCAATGACTCCATTCTTTCTACGTCATCAAGGTCAAAAACAATACCTAAACTGATTTCAGAGCCTCCAGACCAATCGAAAGAGACACCATTCCCATTCATCCAAGAACGAGGAAAAACAGGAGTTGCTTCGCAATAATGTATTGGCTTTCCATCCTGTCCCCGTAGCGTCTTAATATGGAGATAACCATTCAGGATTGAATCATCATCGAAAGGGGTAGGCCTCATATGCGATACTATGTCTTCGTCCCTCATTCCGGGCCATCTCTTCAACAAGCTGCCAATGGTGATCAATCTATCAATCGTTTTCACCGTAGGCCCTCCTGCGGCCATCTCCTGCATTAAGGTCCGCGCCCAACCCCGGCAGGAGACCGGGGCTTTCACCAATGGCTGTACGGGCCATGGCTAGGGCGTGGAAAGATCGCTTATCGTGCGTCCTTGCTTATCTCCTGCAACTCCGGCAATGGCTCGACGTTTTCAAGGCCGGGCGTGTCGCGCTCAGCTTCCCACAAGTCGCGCTTGCGCTGTAGGTTCAACCAAAGATCGGCGGTTGTATCAAAAGCCCTGGCAAGGCGAAGGGCAAGGCCGGAAGTGACATTGGCCCTTTCATGGAGAACTTGGGAAAGATGCTTGCGGCTGATACCCAAGTGGGCCGCCAGAGCCGTGACGGTCAAAGACAACGGTTCCATGTAGTCTTGGCGGATGATCGCCCCCGGATGGGTCGGCTTGCGGGTCGTGGTGCCCATGGTGTGGCCTCCTAGTGGTAGTCCTGATAGTTCACGATGTAGGCGTTGCCATTCTCCATGCGGAATGTCACACGCCAGTTGCCAGACACTTTCACGGACCAATGCCCGGCCAGATTTCCTTTCAAAGGGTGAAGATCGTAACCCGGCGCGTTCATGTCTCGGACCTCGGCGGCGGCGTCCAGTCGGTCCATTATCCTGCCGAGCCTGTCCGCGTGTTTGGGCTGTATGCCCTTTGTGCTCTCCGTCCTGAAAAAGACTTCAAGCCCCTTGTGTGAAAAGCTCTTGATCATCATGTAACCTCTTGGGTAACACTAGTCAACTATCGAGTGTTGGCGTGAATGGGTATAACCTTGCCGCCTTCCCTCAAACCGTCCAGATAATCAGCCCATGCTTGCATCATCTTCTTTCGCTCCGGCAAGTGCTCGGCGTAGTTGTATGCGGCCCGCACTCTGTTTGCTTCAACGTGGGCAAGCTGTCTTTCGATATGGTCCGGGTGAAAGCCCATTTCGTTGAGATTTGTTGAAGCCATGGAGCGGAAGCCGTGGCCGCTCATTTCTTCCTTGGCGTATCCCATGCGGCGTAGGGCGGCGAGGATGGTGTTGTTGCTCATGGCCCTTGCCGAGGACCGTTCAGACGGGAAAACATACTTGCCGTGGCCCGTCACTGGTTGAATCTCTCGCAGGATCGCCAGAGCTTGACAGGAAAGGGGCACGACATGGGGCCGACGCATTTTCATCTTACCGGCAGGGATGCGCCACTCTTCACCTTCAAGGTCGATCTCCGACCATTCCGCGTGTCGAAGTTCGCCAGGACGTACAAAGGTCAGTGCCGCGAGCTTCAGGGCGCATTTGGTGACAAGGCTTCCCGAATAGCCGTCAATGGCCCTGAGAAGCTCGCCTATGCCCTTAGGGTCAACGATGCTGGCCCGGTGTTTCTCTTGGGTCGGGGGCAGGGCTCCGGCAAGGTCAGGAACCGGGTTGTGGACAATCAGGCCCATTGCCACGGCATAGCGCATGATCTCGCCAATGGTGTTCTTGACGCGGTGGGCGGTTGAAAGCTTGTCCATGCTTTCGAGGCGAAGCAACACCCGGCGAATCTGTGGGGCGTCCGTTCTGTCTACGGGTAGCGAGCCGATCAACGGGAATACATGCACCTCAAGTTGGCGTAGCTTGCGCGTGGCCGTCCGATCAACCCACTTGTGCCTAAACTTGGAGAACCAGAGCCGGGCGAAGGATTCAAAGGTGTCTTTGCCTTCGCCCTCGGACTTTCTCTCTTGAAGGACGGCGACAGGGTCAAGGCCGTTTGCCAACTGCTGCCTCATAGTTTGGCAAGCGCTCCTGGCATCCTGCAAGTTGACATCGGGCCAGCGGCCCAAGGCTAACATTTTTCCCTTCCCGTCAATCCTGTATCTGAAACGCCAGAGCTTGGAGCCGGTGGGCGTGACTTCCAGGCACAACCCATGTCCGTCTGCCACGCGGTATAGATTTTTCTTGGGCTTTAGTGCCTCAATTGACTTGACTGTCAACGGCATGGCGTCACCTCGCTGTCTTCGTGAGTAGATTGTGAGACATGATTTTCTATCTACTCACTTTCTACTCACAAATGCCTCCGGCTGTCAATAAACCTTGCCGGACAGTATTGGACAGTATAAACAAGAAAACCCCCGGATTTCGGGGGCTTTCTGGACGATCCCGGACAGTGCCGGATTGAAATTTGGTACCTGGGCGGGTCCGACGATCACAGTTCCCTGAATATCGCCCGCATGCACACCGTGTTTCCAGGTACGCCCTCGGTGCAGGACGTGCACCAATCCATCCGGGAACACACCTGCCGGACCGGCGGCACCCCGGCCACGCCCCGGACCATGGCGCACAATCTCTACGGCATCGCCTACCGCTTCTATCAGTCGCGCATCGGGGCCATGAGCCACGCCGCCAGCGAGCACCTCTGCTTCCGGTTTGCCAGGGAATCCCTGGACCCCGGCAGCCAACGCCGGGACACGGGATTGGTGGATCGGTTCCTGAAACTCATCGGGCGCGGCAAAGCCACCCTGCACAAGGAATACGGCCCGGCCGAATCGGTGCAGGACGCCCTGCTCAAGGAGGCCGCGAACATCATCGTCCACGACCCGGAGTTGCTGCGCATCGCCCAAGGCAAGGTGCACGATGCGGTCATTCTGGAAAAGGAATGGTCCCGGTTCGTGTCCCTGGCCGCCAACCGGGTGCTCTCCCAGTTCGCGGACCGCACCCTCAATTCCGTGCTCGGAGCCAATCTTTTCGACGTGTTCCACTCCATCGGTTCGGCAGGCTCGCTCTATGCGCTCCTGGCCCCGTACTTCGTGGGGTACGACCTTTTTTCCAGGGAAAGGGCCTTTTCCCGCGCCTGTCTTACTCGTTTCCGGGGCGGGGAAAAACACGCACGAAAGCGGGACCTCAAGATCGCCCACTTCACCGACACCTTCAACGAGGTCAACGGGGTGGCCCGGACCATTCGGCAACAGCTGGAAATGGTGGCCCGGCACGGCAAGGATATGACCGTCATCACCTGCGGGGCCACGGTCGATGTGCCCGGCGCGGTGAGCTTCGCCCCGGTGGGGAGGTTCTCCTTCCCGGAATACGAGGAAATCACCCTGGCCTACCCGCCGTTCCTGGATATGCTGACCCACTGCTTCGAACAGGAATATGACTGCATCCTGGCCGCCACGCCCGGCCCGGTGGGGCTGGCGGCGCTGGCCATTTCAAAGATTCTCAAACTCCCCTTCCACGGCACGTATCACACCGCCTTTCCCGAATACGTGGGCGCGTTCACCGAAGACGCGGGCCTGGAAGACGGCTGTTGGCGCTACATGAGCTGGTTCTACAACCAGATGCAGGTCATCTACGCGCCCAGCGAAGCCACCCGGTTCGAGCTGGCCGAACGGGGCATCGACCCGGAAAAGATCGTCACCTACCCCCGGGGTGTGGACACCGACCGCTTCCACCCGGACAAGCGAAACGGTTTTTACCGCCGTTTCGCGGTCCAGGGCCGAACCAAGCTGCTCTACGTAGGCAGGATATCTGTGGAAAAAGGACTCGACGTACTGTCAGACGCCTTCAAGAAGGCCGCCGCGATACGCGACAATCTCCAGCTCATCGTGGTGGGCGACGGCCCATATCTCAAGAAAATGCAGCGAACGCTGAGAAATGCACCCGCCACCTTCACCGGCATGCTCGGCGGCGAGGCCCTGGCCCAGGCCTATGCCTCGGCCGATATCTTCGTGTTTCCGTCCGCCACCGACACCTTCGGCAACGTGGTCCTCGAAGCCCAGGCCTCGGGGCTGCCCGTCATCGTCAGCGACCGGGGCGGCCCTTGCGAAAACATGCTCCGGGACGAAACCGGACTCATTTTTCCGGCCGGTGACGCCGATGCCCTGCTCCGGGCCATCATCCATCTGATCGACACCCCGGAGCGGATCGAATACATGGGCAAAAGAGCACGCCGCCACGTGGAGCGGCGGACCTTTGACGCCACGTTTCTCAAGACCTGGGCCATCTTCGGTGCCCAGGTTATCGGCAGGGAACGGCCCGCATAGAAGAAACGGACTACCCGCGTATCTTTTCCAAAAATCCCGTGGTCGAATAGCCTTCGAGCAAGGGCAGGCTCATTACCTGGCCGCCCGCCTTGGTCACCACATCATTGCCCACGATGCTGTCCACGGGCCAATCGCCGCCCTTGACCAACACTTGGGGGCGAACCCCTTTTATCAGCTCCAACGGCGTGGATTCATGGAAGATGATTATATAGTCCACACAGGCAAGCCCGGCCAGCACAAAGGCCCGCTCTTCCTGCGAATTCAAGGGACGGTCGTCCCCCTTGCCCAACATCTTGACGGACTCGTCGGAATTGAGGCCCAGGACCAGGGCGTCGCCCAAGGCGCGGGCGCGAGCGAGCAGGTCCACATGGCCGGGATGCAGCACATCGAAACACCCATTGGTAAAGACCAGCTTGTGGCCGGGCGCGAATTCCGCCTTCCGTTTCAGGAAGGTGCGGATACTCATGAGTTTAGGATTGGCAGGCAGGCCCACGGGGAGCAACTCCTTTCGGCTTGAGTTTGGCCGTGTCGGGAAAGAGCATCAGCTCGAACCAGTCCATGGCAAAGGGCAGACAGACGAATTCATCCTCAAGTATCGCTTTTTGCCGTTTCTCGTCCACTTCCACACGATCAAAAAGGCGCATTTTCTCGATGAACCGCTGAAACTCGTCCACCTTGTACAGGGCCAGCGTGGCCAAATGGCACATCTTGTCAGACACGGGGTGGCCCCCTTCCTTGATCCGGGCCAGGATATTCATATAGCGGTCATTGCTGGCAGTATACTCTTGAAATCCCTGATCCTTCTTCCATGATGCGCCGGTCCATTCGTCCGCTTCCAGGAATCCCTGGCAGTGGTCTTCCCGGACGATGAAGAACTGCTCGCAGACGCCGCCCTTGCCATCCGGGCGGGTGGCCCGACCCAGAGGATACATGCGGCAGGCACCGGGGCGGTCGGCGTAGATGGAGCACCCCTTGTCCGTGACAAAGGCGCAGGGCCGGGACTCGCTGTCGGTCATGCGCAGCTTGAACTCCGGGAAATTGGTATTCGCCGCATGATGGCCGGTGGTGTGGATGCGCAAAAATTCGATGCTGCTCTTGCCCAGTGCCTTGCGCATACGCAAAATGTCGTAGGGCGTCAGGACCATGTCCAGGTCGCTGCAACAGGCATTGAAACAGGCAACACCTGGATAACATTTGAAATTATACGTCTTGCCTTCTTCCAGTTCAGGCAGGGAAGCCAGAAATTCCTTGGTTTCATCGACCATGTTTTCTCCGGGGCTGTGCCCCAAGGGTATCAGACGCCGGACCCCCCGCCGCCATGTGGTGGCCTGTCCTAACACCGAGTGGAGGCAAAGGCAAAAAGACGATGGCGGCGCTTTCTCGGCGGGATCGTCGTGGGGTCGCCTCGCCGGCGGGGCGTCTCCGACGGCTTAAGAACCCTTTGAAAAGGGTTCTTAAGAATCTCCTAAACTTTTTGTTGCGCTTCGCGAGTTCCTGTGGGCGTGGGAAGGTGTGCCTCTTCAATGAAGGTGGGCAGGGAGTGCTGTTCCATATCGAGGGGGCGATCAGGAATCCTTGGTCCTGAGTGAGCCGAGATAAATGGCTACCAGGGCCAGACACACACCCGCGATTTCCACCGCATCGGCGGGTTTGCCGAAAAACAGGATATCCCAGACAAAGGAGAGGGTCGGCTGCAACAGCAGGATGAGGCCCACCAGGGAGGTGCGGACCATCTGCACACTTCGGGTGATCAAATACCAGCCCACCGCGTGGCAGACCAGGGCCAGAAAGGACAGGGCCAGGAGCGACTGGAGGTCCGGGATGACAAAGGACTCGCCCTGGCTCACGGAGAGGCCGCCGAGCATGAGACCGGTCAGCAAGGCCACGGCGCAGGCCATGGCCAGGGGATCGGCCCCCGCCTTGGTCAGGGAAAACTTGAGGCTCAGGAGATACAGCGCGTAGAACAAGGCCGCGAGCAGGCCGTAGACGACACCCAATTGGTATCCGGGGGTGAAGCTTCCCCAGGACACGCCCACCATGAGGTACAGCCCGGCCAGGGCCATGGGAATGGCCACCAGAAACGGCCCGGAAACCCGCTCCCGGAGAAAGAGCACGGAGACCGCTGCCAGCACGATAACCTGGAAATTGGCCAGCATGGTCGCCAGACCGGGACCGACCAGACCGATGGCACGGTGCCAGAAAAAAAAGTCCGCCATGAAAAAAATGGCCGAAAGCAGGGACCACTTCCAGACATGGGGCGTGAGGTGTTTAAGCTTGTCCATGCGCCAGAGGATGACGCTCATGCCAAGGCCGCCCACAAACAGCCGGTAAAACCCCACCACGTCGGGCGAGACCTGGGCCAGCTTCACCATGACCGAGGAAAAACTGATGATGATCGCGCCGATGAGCAGGCCGGTCATGAGTTAATACCTACCCACGAAAGGGCCTCGTTCAACACGCACAAACCTAATACGGAACATTTGACGACCTATAAAAAATAAAATATATTTTGTAATCATCTTGGAGGTTTTATGCCTAAAGACAGCTTTGTACAACAAGCGATCGTATCAGGAAATTTCAAGTGGACAAGTAGCACCGAACGACAAAATCCAATATACAATCGTGCCGACGACATCCGTAGTTCGTTTGCAAGAGACTACAATCGAATTCTTCATTGCACTGCCTATGGCCGCCTAAAACACAAGACTCAAGTTTTTTTTGCAACCAAAAACGACCACATCTGCACACGCATTGAACATGTAAATCACGTAAATTCAGTTAGTTACACTATAGCTAATTTTTTAGGGCTGAACACAGAGTTAACAAATGCAATATCTATAGGACATGATCTTGGGCATGCTCCATTTGGACATGCGGGCGAGAGTGCAATCAAAAAACTAGTTAATAAAAATTTAAATGACACATTTTGGCATGAAAGAAACAGCTTACGATTTATAGACAAAATCGAAACGCTAGAAGATCCTGATGGCAATCATAAAAATCTCAATTTAACTTATGCAGTGCGAGATGGGATAATCTGTCATTGCGGCGAGGTCGATGAAAATGGATTATTCCCTCGCGAAGAATCAATTGATTTGAACACGATTAGCAAGCCTAATGAAGTCTCTCCATACACTTGGGAGGGATGCGTTGTAAAAGTATCTGACAAAATTGCATATCTAGGTAAAGACATTCAAGATGCGATTTATGCAAAAATATTAGTAAAAAAAGATTTAAAAGCACTTAAATGGATAATGAAGAAATACGAAACAGAAAAAATTAGAAAATTAAACAATACTGTTATCATGCATAAACTCATAATTGATTTATGCAAAAATAGCACCCCAGAAAAAGGAATTTGCATTTCGGAAAAATATTTAAGCCTAAATCGAGCGGAGGGGTCTCATTGAAGCCTTCCTCGGCAGAAACCGGAAGAAGATTGACTCCAAAAATGGTGCGAATGGGGACAGCTTGATCGCTGAAGCGTGAAAATGCCACTCGTTTCGGTTGTGATACCAGATTTTTCAGGAAATTGGACGCACCTCTCCCATCGCTGGACATGGAGCGGGGCGTTCAGATCAGGTCCAGACGAATTTTGGAGCGCTCAGGCAGCGCTCCCACAGTTCTTTGAAACGCAACGATTCCATGGCGATCGCCGTGACCTTGAGTACGGTTTTGCCAGCATGGGACACCACCTTGGCGGCGACGTCCACCAAGGTGCGACGCAGTGTGGTCGGGAAAGACTTGACCGGTACCACCGGCTCACTCACATCTTCCTTGAACGCTTCAAACAGGAAGAAGCCGAGGAGCATGGTGTAATAGAAGGCGGCGTTGGGCACGAAGCGCTGGAACGGCAACTCCTCGAATCCGAAATCCTTGAACGCCCTGTGCACCAGTTCGTCCGCGCCCCGCTGGTGGTAGGAGTGGATGATGGCATCGGTTTCGGCCATGAACGCGAGGCCAGCCTCCTGCAATTGCTGATCCACGACACTATCCATGCCAAGGTTGGTGTAGACGATGGTGCCTGGTCTTGATCCGGGTAGCAGGAACTGCTTCTCTTCCAGTAAAGGTCGCCAAAAGATGGTCCTGAAGGACTTTTCCCAGGACTTGCGGCGGTCGCAGAACTCGTAGCACTGCCAGACATCCTCATCGGTTTTGCCGAAGTGATGCTGAAAGGCGGTTTCGGGAAGTGCCCCAATCATGGCCTTGATGTCGCTATAGAACTTGCCTGCGCAGATGAAACCGATATCCAGCCGCTCCATCTCGTCGAAGAGCTCCTGGTCGAAGAATCCGGAGTCCATGCGAATGATGATGGGTACGGTCTTGCTGTAGCGGGTACGGATCATGCGCACCACGTGACGGATCATCTTCGGGGCTGAGTCGCCGTTGAGAGAGTGTTTGTCGCCGCCACGGAACACGGCGTCTATAATGTAGCGGCCCCAGGTCATCTGGAGAGGCTGAAAGCCCAGAACCTTCTTGTAGGTGGGCTTGACGCCGTGACGCTTCGGCGCTTGGTCGTTATCCATGACCATGGTGTCGATGTTCAGTTCGATCACTTCTGGGCTGGTCATGCTGAGTCGCCAAAGGAAGAGTTGCTGCAACAGACGGCGAAAAAGATAGGTCCGTTGTGCGGAGAATGATTGGTAGAACCGCTTGACGGTGTGCGATGAGGCCATGCTCTTGATGTCTGTTTCGATGGCAGCCGCGTAGCCCGGATCTTTGGTCAGGACATCAAAGTGGGCCAAGTGACGGCTGGTGCCGTCAAAGAGGAAGCAGAGCACCTGCTTGAAAAGTTCATCGATGGGCGTGCCCTTGGGGTTCTTGCGCATGGAGCCGAAAAGGCGGTTGATGTGGGGGAAAAGACCAATGCCACGAATGTAGCGAGCAAAGAGGTTGAGCCCGGCCCGGCTTGTCAGACAGTCGTTCGTGACTTGGACATCGTCGATGAATTTTGCTTTGGTTCTCTTTGAGTTGGACATCCAGCCCTCCACCAAATGGGTGAAACGTTCATGACGTAGTGACTGGATGTGATTGTAAACAAAAACAAGGTGATATGCCAGCTTTGATGTTGTGTCAGGCTGGAGAATCGCTCAGATTAGGTTAAGGTTAATGGACGATATAAAAAAATTTAATTATGATCATATATATAACCATGAACGCCTTGATACTTATAAAAAATATGTCGATATTGTTATTAACTCGCTCTTTGAATCTTTAATGAGGCATAGAAATAAGCGGACCGGACTATTCAATTACCACACTTCCTCTAGAAATTATCCCAAATTATCATCCCATTTCTTGGATTGGGTAAAAAAATACTCCATCAACCACGAGACAAAGGTAAAGCATAAAGATCATTGTAAACTTTACGACTTGTCGTTGGAAAAAGAATATATTCAAGCAGTTGTAGATTTTATATCTGGAATGACAGATCAGTTTGCAATACTCATGTTCCAAGAAGTTATTACTTTTTAAGAACTTTGAGTTTTCCCTCCAGGCTAATCCCGCGTTCGTCCACACGGGCCACGTAGGGCCAGACCTCCACGCCCCGGTCGAGCGCCTCGTAAAACAGCTCGGCATAGACAGGGTCCACCACGTCGGCCGGACCGAAACAATGGCCGTCAGGCCGCTGGATCAGAAAGAACAGGGCCACCCGTGCGCCGGTTTCGGCCAGGGCCATGAGTTCACGCAGGTGCTTCTGACCCCGCTCGGTCACCGCGTCCGGGAAACAGGCCACGTCGTCCTCGACCAGGGTGACATTCTTGCACTCCACCCACAACGGTCCGCTTTCGCCCGTGAGATATGCATCCAACCGGCTCGCCCCCACCTTGGCTTCCTTTCGGAATTCATCATACCCTGCCAGCTCCGGCATGGCCCCGGTCTGCCAGGCCAGATGCAGCATGCGGTTGGGCGTCAGGGTGTTCACGCCCACGAAATGACCGTCGATTTTCAGCGCCTCCAGCGTGTATCTGAGCTTACGCGCAGGGTTGTCTGCGGGCGAAAGAAGCGCAGTGACGCCAGGCCGGAGCAGGCCGAGCATGGACCCGGTGTTGTTGGTATGCGCCAAAAGTACGCCCCCGGCATCTACCCCGTCCAGGGCGCGTGCTTCCACCGTGAACCGCTTGTGGCGGGACAGGAAGGCAGCCTGACGACAAACGCCGGGAAAGGACAGGGTGCACGAAATCCGGGACACGGCAGACTCCTCACGTAATTCAATGTCGGGGTTTCTCACCATTTACCGTCGTTTGCAAGTCATATACTGTTGCCCGTCCTTTATAAATACACTAAACTCCTCCCAACAGATCCATACTTCATGTATAAGGATACCCATGCCGAAACTGAACATCGACGCACTTGAGCCAGGCATGGTCCTGGCAGAAGACCTTACCACCCCGGAAGGACGTATGCTCCTGCCGCGCGGCGCGGTGATCACCGAAGCCCATATCCGCACCTGCCGGGTATGGGGTATCCTCAAGGCGTCCATTCAGGGCGACGACGTAGAGGATGAACACCCCACATCCCTGGACCAGCTCGACCCGGAAGTACTCGACGTCTGCAAGATCATGGCCGCCCAACGGTTTGTGCTCAATCCTTCTTCCCATCCTGCGGTCAAGGAAATGGCCAAACTCTATGTTTTGCGCCAGGCTCGCGACCTGAGCCCGGATCAGGCACGATGGATACTTACGGCCACTCCACACGACGACGACCTGGGCCTTTTTTCCCCCCCGGAATCCACGGAGGGAACCATCAACCCCGACGAGGTGGTCAAACAGGAGATGGCGCTCGCCTCCCTGCCAAACATCTTTTTCCAGATATCGGAAAGCATCAAGAATCCGCGCAGTTCGGCAACCTATGTGGCCGAAGTCATCAGCAAGGATGTGGCCCTGTCCGCCAAACTGCTCAAGATGGTCAACACACCCTTTTACGGGTTCCCCAGCGAGATAGATACCCTGTCCCGCGCCGTGACCATCGTGGGAACCAACCAGCTCACCAACATCGCCCTGGGCGTCTCGGTCATCAGCACATTCGAGGGCATCCCGGAAAAATTCTTCTCGCTCAAGGAATTCTGGCAGCACTCCGTGATGTGCGGCATCGTGGCCCGGCTACTTGCCGGGAAAAAGGAACTGCCGGGAGACGAGAAATTCTTCGTGGCAGGGCTGCTGCACGACATCGGGCGGCTGATCATGCTCAGAATCCATCCCGAGGCCTCCACCGAGGTGCTGCGCCAGGCAGCGGTAGGTCGCAAGGGCTTGGTGGAGATCGAGGAAAAACTCTGGGGCTGTACCCACGCGGACATAGGCGGACGCATGCTCAAACACTGGCGGCTGCCCGCATTTTTCGAAGTGCTGGTGCATCACCACCACACCCCCACAGAGGCGTCCATGCCCCGCGAGGCGGCCGTAATTCATGTAGCGGATTTCATCGCCCACTCCCTGAGCATGGGCTCCAGCGGCACGTCACTGGTACCGGAGCTCAACACCAATGCCTGGCAAATGCTGGACATTTCCAAAGACGATCTCCCCGACATCTCCCGGCGGGCGGAACGTCAGGCCAATGACATCATGGATGCCTTTTTCCCGGAAAATTGATCCCGGGATTCGATCAATCCCGCAGTTTTCCCAGGGCCTTCAGAATGGCCTCGCTCTCCCCTTCATACACTTCCCGCTCACTTTCCGGCGTCGGATGCGTCACCGCAGGCCAGACGGACGGCTGCGGCTCGGCACCCTTGCGGGCCTCGGGAGTGGGGTCGTAATCAACCATGACCGGGGTCAAGCGTGGGGCCACGCCCGGAACCGGCGCACTGAATTCTATGGCGATATTGTTGGGGTCGAAGGTGTAGATCGAATGGATGAACCCGTGGTCCACCACCTCTGAACACCAGATGTCTGCGGCGTCGAGTTTGTCCTTCAGCTCCCACAAATCGTCTTCGGTCGCCACCTCGAAGGATATATGGTCAAAGGCAAAAGGCCCCCGGACCGGGACCCCGTGATCCTTTTCCTCCAGAGGCTCCACGCCCTCCCACTCGAAAAAGGCGATCATGTCATGCGCGGAGATTTCCAGAAAATAATGGCGATAGCCGGGGCGACCCATCCCGAGCACCAGACGCATGCCGAGCAGGTCGCGCCAGAACCGGATGGTCGCGTCCATGTCGCCCGTGACCATGGCCAGATGATTGATGCCCGTGTACTGTACCATGGCTATTTCTTTTGCAGGCAGACCTTGTCGCCGCTTTCCAGAGCGCGTTCCTTCTGCCTGAGCTCCCGACGAAGCTCCGCTTCCTTGTGGCGGCGGATCGCGGTCTCCGAATCGAGCAGCAACGGCGCCACAGGGGAGGGTTTGCCGTCCTCATCAAGGGAGACATAGGTGAGATAGGCGGAGTTGGTATGCCGCACTTCGCCGGTACGCAGATTTTCCGCTTCCACGCGCACCCCGATCTCCATACTGGACCGACCCACATGGTTGAGACTCGCCTTGAAAATGAGCAACTCGCCCATGTAGGCAGGCTGCTTGAAGGCCATACGGTCAATGGACACGGTGACCACGTTGGTGCGTGAATGCCGCTTGGCCACCACACCGCCCGCCGTATCGACATGCCTGAGGATCACCCCGCCATGCAGATTCCCGGAGGGATTGGCGTCCTGGGGCATCACCAGATGGGTCATGAGGACTTCGGATTCCTTGGGGGATTTCGGTTGCATGCTATTCTCCTCTGCTCTTGCCAAACTGAACACGGGCTTCCCACACCAACTTGCCGACCTTTTTCCCCAGATCCGCCTGCCGAGTCTTGATCAATGCTTCGGCTGCCTCCTGGCTTCCCTGCTGCTTGAGCAGGGTGGCGGACTCCAGATCGCGCAAATGGCGCTCACACTCCCGGACCAATTCGGACAGATTGAGCGTTTCCAATTCCCTTGGCACACGAACGGAACGCACTTTTCGACTCATGACATACCTCCCGCGTAATCATTGCGTCATACCGGATTGATGACAGAGCGTAGCCCGCGCTGTCAAGCGGCTCTTGCGAACACGCGCACATTACGGCATTGTCTTCGTCAACATCCAAAGGAGAACTTATGCAAAAGTGCGTACTGACGATCCTGCTTCTTGTCATGCTCATTCCGGCAGCGGCTTCCGCCGGCGACTGCGAGGCCAAGGCTCTGGTGGACAAGGGGCTTGCCCACATCCTCAACGCTGGCCCCGAACAAGCGGCCGGGGATTTCATGGACCCGTCGGGACCGTTCCTGGATGACAGCGACTACCTACTCTTCTACCGCTATGACGGCACCTGTCTCGCTCTGGGTGCCAAGCCGGAAATCGCAGGCCAAAACCGATGGGATGTTCACGATCCCGACGGAGTGTACCAGATTCGAGAGATGATCAAGACCGCTCAAAAAGGCGGAGGCTGGGTCCGATACAAATACGCCAACCCGACCACCGGACAAATCCAGCAGAAAAAGACCTGGGTCCAACCCGTGCAGGGCATGGACGCATTCGTGGGGTGCGGGATCTATTACTAGCCCGTGATTATTTATAGGAAATGGACCATCCGCTCCCAGTGGAAGCGGTCAGGTCAATGGAAAATGGTGCCGAGAATTTTCTGGAGGATCGTTTTCTCTTCCACCGGCCCTTCGATAAGAGCGGCCTTGCCCTTGATGTTGCAAAGCGCCTTGAGCTTGTCAAAAGCCTGCTGCTTGCTGCCCACCATGTCCACCAGACCGAGAGCCACGGCCTGACGCCCGGTCACGGCGCGACCGTCGGCAATGGCCGCCACCCGATCGCGATCCATGCCGCGTGCCTTGGCAACATCGTCCACGAACTGGTCGTGCATGTCGAGCATGAGTCCCAAAATCTGTTCCCGCTGCTCGGACGAGAGGTCACGCATGGGCGTGCCCGCAGCCTTGTACTTGCCCGTGGTCAGCACTTCGGGCTTGATGCCGAGCTTTTCCAGGGCGTCGGCCACGGTAATGAATTCGGCCATGACGCCGATGGATGCGGTGATGGAACCGGAATTGGCCACGATGACCCGGGCCGGAGCCGAGGCGTAGTATCCGCCACTGGCCGCCACCGTGCCATAGGAGGCCACCACGGGCTTGGCCTTGTCCAGTTCGGTCACGGCCGCGTATATCTCCTGGGACGGCGCGATGGCCCCGCCGGGAGAATCCACCCGCAACAACACACCCTTGACCGAGTCATCCTCTTCCAGGGTCCGAATCCAGTTCACGATCTCGGTGGAATCCGTGATCATGCCCTCGATGTAGACCACGCCGAGCTTGTCACCCCCGAGGGAGAAGCCACCCGCAGTCCAGCCCATGGAACGGAAAAAGGCCATGGCCCCCATAATGAGGGCCACGGCCAGTGTTATCATCAGCACCCCGAAGATAAAGGGGTGGCGCTGGGAGAAACGGGATCGGGTTCCTTCCATACGCATGATGGGTGCCTATTTCTCTTCGCTTTCCTCGGCAGGGGCTTCCTCTACAGGAGCCTCTTCCGCGGCAGGCGCTTCGGTTTCAGTTTCGGGAGCAGCTTCCTCGGCCACGACTTCTTCGACCACGACTTCTTCAGCCACGGCCTCGACTTCGGGTTCGGCTACCGGCTCGTCAACCGGGATTTCACCGGCGGCTTCCTCCAACTTCTCGCGAAGCAGGTCGCCCAGAGTGGAACCGGAGCTCTCGCCAGACACGCTGCTGCCGAAGCTCTTGGGCTTGCGGCCTGCACCAGCGGGCTCTTCCTTGGTCTGCTTGATGGACAGACCGAGGCGACGCTCGTCAGCGGAGACATGAATGACCTTGGCTTCGATGGTGTCACCTTCCTTGTAAATCTCGGAGGGGGACTTGATCTTCTTGCGGCTGATCTCGGAGACGTGAACCAGACCCTCAATACCTTCCTCCACCTCGACGAACAGACCGAAATCGGTGATATTCGTCACGGTGCCGTTGATCATCTGACCCACGGGGTACTTGGCCGGAACCTGCGTCCACGGGTCTTCGGTCAACTGCTTGACACCCAAGGTGAACTTCTCGTTCTCCTTGTCCACGGTCAGAACCTTGGCCTGGACCGCATCCCCGGCCTTGTAGACCTCGGAGGGGTGGCGGATCTTCTTGGTCCAAGAGATGTCGGACACATGGATCAGGCCGTCGATGCCTTCCTCGATGCCGATGAAGACACCGAATTCGGTAATGTTCTTGATGGCGCCTTCGAGCACGGTACCCTCGGGGTACTTCTCGGCCACGACATCCCACGGATTCGGGGAGATCTGCTTCATGCCGAGGCTGATGCGCTTCTTGTCGGGGTCCACGCCGAGCACGATGACTTCGACTTCGTCGCCGACCTTGACCATCTGGGAGGGGTGACGCAGCTTGCGGGTCCAGGACATCTCGGAGATGTGGACCAGGCCCTCGACACCGTTCTCCAGCTCGACAAACGCGCCGTAGTCGGCGAGGTTGGTGATGATGCCGGTGAAGCGGGAATCAGCGGGGTATTTGTCGGCAATGTTTTCCCACGGATCGGGAACGAGCTGCTTCAGACCCAGGGAGACTTTCTGCGCTTCGCGGTCGAAGCTGAGGATCTTCAGTTCCAGTTCGTCGCCGAGCTGGACCATCTCTTTGGGGTGCTTGATGCGCTTCCAGGACATATCGGTGATATGCAGAAGACCGTCCAGGCCGCCGAGGTCGATGAACACGCCGTACTCGGTGATATTCTTGACCTTGCCGACAACCACCTGCTCGTCTTCCAGGGTACCGAGCAGCTTGTCGCGCTGTTCGCTGCGCATTTCCTCCAGGAGGACACGGCGGGAAACGATGACGTTGCTGCGGCGGCGATTGATTTTCAGGATCTTGAAATTATATTCCTGGTTGACCAGAGCGTCCATGTCCGGGACGGGACGCAGATCAACGTGGGAACCGGGCAGGAAGGCTTCCACGCCGCCGAGATCGACGGTGTAGCCACCCTTGATGCGACGGATGATGCGGCCGATGGCCTCGCCGTCCTTTTCCTGCAATTCTTCGAGCTTGTCAAAAAGCTGCATCCGCTTGGCCTTGTCGCGGGACAGGTAGATGGTGCCTTCGGCCTCGTTCTTGCGGGCCACGAACACATCGACCTTCTCGCCGACCTTGACGGCCACGGTGCCGTCGGGCTCGGTGAATTCGCTCACCGGGATCTGCCCTTCGGACTTGAAATTCACATCGACGAGGACGTAGTCCTTGTCCACTTTGACGACTTCACCGGCAACGATGGTGCCTTCGTCCAGATCCCCGAAATCGGAATTCAGATACTCGTCAAGAGCATCGGCAAAATTCATCTCCATCTCGGGCGTTTCAACAGATTCTTTAGTTTCTTCCATGGGTTACCTCCACAACGGACCTCGGACAATTGGTTTTTTTACGTATATTTGCAAGACGAGGATACCAGCGCGTTCGGGTCATCGTTTCCGAGGCAGTCGAGCCCCCAGCGCGCGGTCGGCCAAGTTGGCCGGCTTCCAAATCTTTACGCTCATTTGATTAATCCAGCCATTCTGGCCGGTTATGGCGAGCAGCCATCTTCTATATAAGAAGAGTTCTGTTCCTAGCGGAAAAACCGGTATGTGTAAACTCTTTTTTCCAAACAAAATCGGGAGGAATTGCCCCAGTGGCGCGATAATCCGGGTCTGGACACAACGCACGAGACCCTGTCATTCAAAAAATGCAGGGCAACCCCGTAAGGGTATTTTCACAAAGAAAATGTCGGTAAAATCTACTCTTTGCAATTGTGTTTCATGCTGGTGCCTTCCACGATGAAAACCACGGATTCGGCCACGTTGGTGGCCAGGTCGGCGATACGCTCCAAATGACGGGCACCCATGATGGAATGCACGCCCCGCTCCACAATGCGCGACTCGGTGACCATGTCCGACACGAACTGACGCAGGATGGCGATATTGAGGTCGTCCGCCTTGTCGTCCATGCGGCAGACCTGGCCCGCCAGGACCACGTTCTCGTCGACATAGGCCTTGAGAGCATCGGAAAGCATGGTCTTGGCCGTCCCGGCCAGGCTCTCCATCCTGGGGTTGTGCGGCAGGGGCGGGCGTGTGGACAGAAACATCGCCCGGTGGGCCAGATTCACGGCCTCGTCGCCGAGCCGTTCCAGGTTCACGGTAATGCGTTGGGCACCCACGATGGTTCGCAAGTCTACGGCCATGGGCTGATCCAGGGCCAGAAGCTCCAGGCTGAAATTGTCCAGCTCGTCCTCAAGCTCGTTGATGACATTGTCCCCGACAATGACCTCCTCGGCCAGATCGGAGTCGTTTTCGAGAAAGGCCTTGGCCGCCTTGTGCACGGCGGATTCGGAAAGGGCCGCCATGCGCAGGACCTTGACCTTGAGGTCTTCCAGTTTTTTGGAAAAATGTGCGCGCTGTTCCATGTATTCCTCCAGGCCGCATTCCGGCCCGTTCTGTTTTCGTCTTGCTTATACCCGTTATTTGCGGCTTCCGACAACCGGCTAGCCGAACCGCCCGGTGATGTAGTCTTCAGTCTGCTTGTTTGCCGGGTTGGTAAACATGGACTTGGTGCTGTCCACCTCGATGAGCTTGCCCATGTAGAAAAACGCGGTCCGGTCGGACACGCGAGCGGCCTGCTGCATGGAGTGGGTGACGATGATGATGGTGAAATCCTTCTTCAACTCGTGAATCAGGTCCTCGATCTTCTGGGTGGCGATGGGGTCCAAGGCCGAGGCGGGCTCGTCCATGAGCAGGACCTCCGGCTCGATAGCCAGGGCGCGGGCGATACACAGCCGCTGCTGCTGGCCGCCGGACAGTCCCAGGGCCGAGGAGTGCATGCGGTCCTTGACCTCGTCCCACAGTGCCGCGCCCTTGAGGGACTCCTCCACCCGGCGTTCCAGATAGGCCTTGTCATTCAGTCCGTTGACGCGCAGCCCATAGGCCACGTTCTCGAACACGGTCTTGGGAAACGGGTTGGGCTTCTGAAAGACCATGCCAATGCGGCGACGCAGCGAGACCACGTCCAGACCCGGCGCGTAGATATCCTGGCCGTCCAGGGTCAACTCCCCCACCACCCGGGTGCCGGGGATCAGATCGTTCATACGATTGATGCACCGGATATATGTGGATTTGCCGCACCCGGAGGGACCGATGAGGGCGGTCACCCTGTTGCGTTCAAAATCTATGCTGATGTCCTCCAGGGCCTTGAAATCCCCGTAATAGAAATCCAGGCTTCTGGAGGCTACCTTGATGGCGTTGTTCATGCCGATTTTCTCCCGATTGGAATAGTCGAAACACCGCACCGGCGGGCACGGCGAATCCACGGTGTCTACCCCGCAGGCGTTACATCACCATGACCCGCTCGTTACAATTGCGTTACAGAGCGGGATATTCGTATGGGACAGAATCGGTAATCAGGGCATTTCGACGGTCACGACCAGGGAATTGCCCGTGCGTCGAAACACGGGATCAAGGCCGCTTTTGGGAAGGGTACGAAAATGGATCACGAACCGGAGCCGGTCGCGGTGCTCGCCCACCACCACATGTTTGACCACGCCGGCGGCGGACCGGATCACGTTGCGGGTCCCGAGCTTCCACGGCTGCCGTATATCCACCACCAGCCGGCGGGGATTGGTCAGATTCAGGTAGGTGGTGTCTCCCACCGGGCGGTCGCAGGTGAGCGTGAGCACAAAGCCGTGATCCGTGGATTCGAGGGCCACGCCACGGACGGTTCCCGAACCGGAGAGCGCGGGCTTTTCAGCGGCCTTCGGCTCCGGCTTCACCGTCGGGGGTTCCCCGCCTGCCACCACCGGGGTTGATTCCACAGGCTTGACGGGTGGTTCGGTCGGGGTCTGGGAAGCCATCTTCGCGGACGCCGGGGGCGTATCCGGCATGAGTTCCACCTCGAATTCGGGGGGAGAGGCAGGCTTGGCCTCCGCGCCGGGTTCGGCGGATGGGGTGGGGGTGGCTTCCGTTCCGGGTTCGGCGGGGGCTCCGGGCAACTGCACGGGCGGCAGCACCGTGGGGTCCACAGCCATGCGAACGCTGGGCCCCAAGCCATCGGCGGAAACCATCGTCCCGCCAAACAGGACCGGCAAGGCCAGCCCGACCAGAAGAATCAGAGCCACCAACCCTATATGTCTACCAAAAAGCCTCGTCATGGATACTCCGCGTGAAAGGTCTGCGTGTCGGATATACTCAAAACCGGGCGGAAAGGCAAAGGGGGGAGCTACCAAGCCGGATCACAGGGTCTCGTAGAACTTGATCAGCCGCCCGGCCACCCGTGCATCGGACCAGCGCGTCTCCATGAACTCGCGCCCCTTCCGGCCCAGGGCCTCGCACTGATCGCGGTCCGTGTGCAGTTCGAGCAGTCGCGCTTCGAGCGAAGCCTGATCGTGGGCAGAGACCCACGGCAGATCGTCGGTCCCGGCGAACTCCGCCATCCGCTCCCGATTCCAGTCGTCAAGCCCCGCAATGACCGCCAGCCCCTGGGACAAGCCCTCCAGGCTGGACACGCCGTAGTAGCCCTGCATGTGATCAAAAAGGACATGGCAACGCCGTTTTCGGGACAGGCACACCTCGTTGGGCACGTCATCAATCAGGTCCACATGGACGTGCACTCGGCGTTTGTTGACCGCCCGGACCGCAGCCAGAAACTCGTCGGTGTTCTTGAGGTCTCTGCGCGTGGGCGAATGGCAGACCTTGAGTTGGCCGGGATCGTCAAAACGCCCCCACTGGGGAGTGAACAGTGTCTCGTGGACGGGCACCAGATTCGGCTGCCACCGGGCTTCGGGCAATTTTTTCAGGAGATCGGGCGTGCTGACCAGCAGATGGGCGCGGCCGCGTTCCCGATATTTCCGACGGAAGGATTCGGGGTCGGACCGGAAATCGTGATGCCCATGGTGATGGTGGACAATTCCCTTGCCGCGCAGGAAGTCCGCTGGCAAATGCAACCCGAAGGGCTGGAACTCGTCACAGGTCATGTGGAAATGAAAGATGTCCGCCTCGCGCATGAGAATGGCGATCTCCTCCTGGCCGTCCGGCCCGAGCTCAGGCACATGCAGATCCTTTTCCCAGGCGTGGGTATAGCGGGTCTCCAGGGTGACCAGCCGACAGCGATGGTCGCTGTGCCGGTTGATGGCCTTGGCGAACTGGATAGCGGTCCCGGCCGGGTCATTGATGGCGAGCATGAGAATATTCACGGCGTTGTCCCTTCCGTGTAGACCACGCGGACGCTTTCCAGATAGTCGCGGGCGACATCGCCCAACCTTTCGGCCTCGGCCATATCCTCGGCCCTGCCCGCCAGCTCAATGCCCGCGCCAAGTTCGGAGAGATACGGAAAGCCGTAAGAAGAGCCCGTGCCCTTCATCTTGTGCCCGATCAACCGGACGGACTCGGCATCCCCCACGGTCACGGCGCGAGCCAGGTCCTTGAGCTCCCGACGGTGTAGCTCAAAATAGCGGGGGATGATGGGCTCAAGATCCTTGTCCACAAGCACCGTAACCGTTTCCATGCGTCCTCCTGCGTCATTGCTTGGCAGCGGGTTCCTTTTCCACGGCGTGCAGGGCCTTGGACTGGTCGCCGGACAGATCAAGTTTGTCGAACGCCCGATCGTCGGGCAGCCGCACGGTGAGATTATGCAGCGTATCCAGTCGGGCCGAAACAGGATCAAGGGCGAGGTCGAGCACATGGCCGCCGCCCCTGTGGTCGCTCGTCAGGAAATGCCGGTGGAAACCGGGTACGTTCACGCCCTTGGACAGGGATGGCGAATAGTAGCCCACCAGGGTGCCCGCGCCCGAGAACTCCACGATCACCTGTTGCCGGACCACTTCGGCCAAGGGCTTGTAGGGCGGCTTCTGCCGGGGAATGGCCCGGGTCTTCACAAAGGGGAAATTGCCGTCGATACGAATGGCGTAGAACAGATTCCCGGACGGAATCCCCTTGAGCACGGCCTGATTGAGGGCCTTCAAGGAGTCGATCTTCCCCAGCTTGAGCACGGTTTCGTCCTCGAAAAAGGAGACCGTGGCGAACGGGATACAGGTCGAATCCGCCGGGATCGAGGCCTGGCCCCCGGCCTTGATGTGGTAGGCTTGGCCGTCGAGCACGACCAACTCGCCATCCAGACCATTGAGAGTGCCCAGCCCGAAGTCGCCCTGGAACTTGAGCGCCTCCAGAGTCATGTGGCCGTCATACAACCCGGCCAAAAGCGTGTCGATGGTGGCATACTGAAACAGGGCGTCGCCCGCCCGGACCGCTCCCGCCAAAGACAACGTCAGAACCAGTGCTGTCAGAAATGACCATGGAATTCGTCGCATACTATCCTCGGGATTGTGTGTTTCTAGAATTTGGTTCCCACATCCCCGTTACTTGCCAGGGAAGTTCTGTCGATCGTATTGAGCCGCTTGAGCCATATCTCGCCGGTCTGGGTATTAAACAGAATCTTGCGGCCACGGACTCCGCCCACATCCTCCACCACAACCTTGAGTCGGACAAACCGGAGCAGCTTTCGAGCCATCTCCAGGTTGCGCCGCCCGATGTCGTAGGAGCTCCCCTCCATCCCGCGCACGGCGATACCGGTCGAACCGCCGAACATCTTGACTACCAGGTCCCGGCGAGGCACCCCGAGTCGATCAAGGGATTCAAGCATGTTTGGCAGGGCCGTGTCCACATACCGGCAAATCTGGGGATCGGCCTTGTGTTTGTCCAAGCTGCTGTCGGGCAGAAAAGCATGGCATATGGTGCCGATGCCCAGCTTGGGCGCGTGCATGGTCACGGCCACGCATGACCCGAGCACCGTTGTCACCAAGGTGGGTTGCACGGCAACAAAGCAGTCTCCGGTCTGCAAAAAGACCTTGGGAAGTCCCTGGCCCAAACCTTTCATGGTTGCGCCTCACTCGCACGGCTACGAAAAACAAAAATGGGAATCATTATTTAATTTTACATTGGTTCCCAGCCAAGTCAACCTTTGTGCCCGGCCTTTTCCAACTGTCCGGGGATGCACTGAGTAAGCACCAGAGAGGCCACGGAAAGAACAACCGCCCCCAGAAACACGCTGCGGTAATCCGCCATCCAGACCAGCCCGCCCATAAAGGGGATGAACACCGCCGCAATATGATTGATGGTAAACCCCACGGCCATGCCCGAGGCTATGTCACGCGGGTCCGCGATCTTCTGGTAGAAGGTCTTGATGCCCATGGCAAAGTTGAACACGATATTATCCACCACGTAGAGTGCTCCGGCCAGAAACGCGCTCTCGGTAAAGGCATACCCCAAAAAGACAAACATCAGGGTGGTGTATTCCACACTGAGTACGGCGCGCTCGCCGAACCGGTTCACGGCCCGGCCAATGATCGGATTGGCAAAATAGTTGAGCACGTTGTTGAGCACGAAAAGCACGGTGACCTGCTGCACGGTATACCCGAACCGCGCCACCAGCAGGTACACGGCAAAGGCCACGAAAACCTGCCGCCGCGCACCGCTCAGGAAAGTCAGGGCGTAATAGAGCCAGTATTTGGCCCGGAAGGTCATCTTCTTGCGCTGGATGGGCAGGTCCTGCCGGGAAGGATCGCGGGTCAACGCCCACAGGCCGCAGACCACGGCCACCGCGCCCAGGACAGCGAACATCGCGCCGTACCCCATGAACCGGGCCAGGCCGTAAATGGCCCCGCCCACCAGGATATTGACGAGCGCGTTCACGCTCCGAAGCCGTCCCATGACCAGCGGGGCCTCGGCGTGGCTGAAATACTGAAGCGTGAGGGACTGGTTCATGGTTTCGTAATAATGAAACCCGAAACTCATGAGCAGGGTGGTGAACACCAGACCGCCCGTGGAGGGCATGGTCCCGGTCAGGGCCACGCCCAGGCCGAGCACGATCACGGACAGGGCCGCCAGCCGGTGCTCGCGGATGATCAGGATGACATACAGGGCCAGCAGGGCCAGAAAGCCGGGGACCTCGCGCACGGACTGGACAATGCCGATATCCAGACCGGACAGCCCGCCCACGTCCACGGCAAAATTATTGAGCAGGGTGCGCCATCCCTGGAAGGCAACAGCCGATCCCGCCGCCAGCACAAGCAGGAAAAAATACATCCCGCGCTTTTGATAGTCCTGTTTCACGGGCGCACAATAGGCCGTTGACAATGCAAAGATCAAGGATAGAATGCCGTCAGTTCAACCCCATTCTCAACCCCGGACTGCCCATGAAAAAGCCCATTCTCGTCAGTGCCTGTCTGGCCGGTATCTATTGCAGTTACAACGGCTCCTACAACACCACCGACTCTGTGGTCGAACTCGTCCGCCGAGGCGAGGCCATCCCGTTCTGTCCCGAGGTCCACGGCGGTCTGCCCACCCCGCGTCCGCCGTGCGAGATCACGGCTGACGGCCGCGTCATGGACAATACGGGCGCAGACCTCACCGAACAATTCCGGCGCGGTGCCGAGGAAGGGCTCAAGCTGGCCAAGCTGGCCGGGTGCACCGAAGCGATTCTCAAGGCGCGCTCCCCCTCCTGCGGCAAGGACACAATCTACGACGGCACCTTCACCTCCACCCGAGTGAAGGGCAACGGCATATTTGCGGACCTGCTCCTGAAAAACGGCATCACCGTACACACCGAGGAAATCCCGCCCTCAAAATGACCGGATTCGCCGACCTTCCCCTGACCATCACGGAAAACCCGCGCGCCCGCCGCGTGCTCGTGAAGCTCGTGCCCGGTCGCGGCCTGGAAGTCGTGATCCCCAAAGGGTTCGGCAAGACCAATGTGCCCGCCATCCTCGCGGAAAAGCGGGCCTGGATCGAGCACACCCGCGACCGGATGCAGGCCCATGGCGTCGACTTTTCCGGCCAGATGCCCGACCCGCCCGAGCGCATCGACCACCGCGCCTGTGGCCGGGCCTACCGGGTGGGCTACCTGGACCGGCCCGGACGGATAGTGGTCACCGAAAACGCCTCCCGCCTGTTGGTGCGCGGCCCCATGGACGACCAGGGAGCCATCCTCGAAGCGCTCCAGAAATTCACCGTGAAAAAGACGCGGGAATTCGTGCTGCCCCAACTGGAAACCATGAGCCGAAAGCTGAACCTGCCCTACTCAGCCCTGCGCGTGCGGCGACAAAAAACGCGCTGGGGCAGTTGCTCGGCCAGGGGCACCATCAGCCTGAACGCCAAGCTGCTCTTCCTCCCCCCGGAACTGGTTGACCACCTGCTCCTGCACGAACTGTGTCACACCGCCGTCCTGAACCATTCCAAAAAATACTGGGCATTGGTGGCACGCCATCAACCCGATTTCACACGTCTCGAAAGCGAGCTGACACGCGGCGGGAAGTACGTGCCTGCCTGGTTCACGCCGGTTCGGTGAGCCGCCCCCCTGCTGTGCGGAACACCTTTTGAGGGTACGTGCCAGCGCGTGGGGTGCGAAAGGGGGCAGGACAAGCCGACAGCCGCACGGGTGCCCTCTTCCACACACAACGCGCTTTCATAATGAATAAGCAAACTTTTTTGTCATACACCCATGACTCGGTGGGACACACGCTCAAAATGCAAGCCGAGAATAGCAAGCTCAACAACGGCAGAAAGGGCTTTTGGCTTGGTCAGCAGCGTCTTTAATACTATTTTCCAGTAGAGAAGGCGGGCAGAAGAGACAACGCCAACAGCCCACATGCTTTTCAAGAAAGCCTGAACATCTGTCCGCACTATTTTTCCTCGTGATGTCGGCATGTAGGAAGCGATAAACGTACTGATCCGGTCATAATATTTATTGGGGGAGTACAGAGCACCCAAAAGACTCTTATATCCATCGAGCAAGACTTCACAGCCCATAAGGGGATTGAAATTCAAGCGGGCGTCGGTATTTTCTCCACTCAACCCATCAAACAAACGCCCCTCCGACTTGAGACGATGCCAGAGTCTTGTATGCGGCAGCGCATTCAGGATCCCGACCATCGCCGTAACAACGCCGATTTCCTGAATGAATTTGACCTGCTGTTCAAATATTGATGCGGTGTCATTGTCAAAGCCCACGATGAAACCACCCATCACCTGCATCCCGTGTTGGTGTATCTCCCGGACCGCTGAGCTGAAATCAGCCGTTACGTTCTGTTTCTTCCCACATTCAACCAGACTCTCCATGCAGGGCGTCTCGATACCGATAAATACCTTGTGGAAGTTCGCCGCACTCATCATCTCCATGAGTTCAGGATCCTGCGCCAGATTCACACTGGCTTCGGTCATGAGCTTAAAGGGATAATGGTGCAGCTTCTGCCACTGTGCGAGCCTGGGCAAAAATGCTTTTACCCGGGCAAGGTTCCCGATGAAATTGTCGTCCACGATAAAGACGGAATTCCTCCATCCGGCATCGTACAAACTTTGAAGCTCCCGCATCATCTGCTCGGGACACTTCACGCGGGGGCGTCGTCCGTTCATGGCCACAATGTCGCAAAACTCACAATCAAAGGGACAACCGCGTGAATACTGCACCGACATGGAGACATAGTCCCGCATCTTCAACAGATTCCAAGCGGGGAGAGGTGTCGATCCAAGATCGGGATGCTTGGAGGAAGCATACTTGTCAATCGGCGTTGAAAGTTGACCCATCATCGGCGTCGAAATTTGACCCACCCCGAACGTGGTTTTCGGGTGTTGGGGGGAGGCTTTTCCGGGGGCGGCGGCAGGGTCGGGAATGGAGGGAGCCCGGAGGGCGACCGGAATTCCCGACCCTGCCGCCGACGCTTATGCGTCCTACCCTTGGTGCTGTCCCCTGCCTTGTTTCAGCCTCCAGCTTTCATTGCCTGTTTCGATGATCTCGCAGTGATGTGTGACGCGGTCCAACAGGGCCGTGGTCATCTTGGCGTCTCCAAAGACCTGTGACCACTCCCCGAAGCTCAGGTTCGTGGTGATCAGCACCGAGGTCCTCTCGTAGAGCTTTGAGAGCAGGTGAAAGAGCAGCTGGCCTCCTGACCTGGAAAACGGCAGGTAGCCGAGTTCGTCCAGGATGACCAAGTCTAAGCGCGCCAAAGTCTCGGCCAGCCGTCCGGCCTTGCCGTCCGCCTTTTCCTGCTCGAGCTGGTTGACGAGGTCCACCAGATTGAAAAAGCGCACTCGGGCGCCGTTGCGCACGGCATTGGAGCCGATGGCGATGCTTAAATGCGTTTTTCCGGTGCCCGTGCCGCCTACAAAGACCACATTGATCCAGCTCTCCATGAAGCCGCCGTGGTATAGATCCCTGATCCTGGCCTCACCGACGTGCGAGTCCTGGAAGTCGAAACCGTCCAGATCTTTGCTCACGGGAAATCTGGCGATCCCCAGGCGGTATCGGATGCTGCGTACGCGGCGCTCGGCCTGTTCCGCCTTGAGCAGATCTAACAGAAACCGTTCCAGAGTGGCCCCGGATCGACGACCGTGCTCAAGCATCTCGTCGTAAGCTCCGCGCAGGCCATGCAGCTTGAGCTCTTTGAGCAAAGCCAAGATGTCATTGCGAAGCATGGCTCGCCTCCAATAGCTGGTCATAACGTCCGCAGTCGGCCACAGGCTCGCATTTGATCCTGAGGTGATCGGGGACGCAAACCTCTTGGGTTGGCCTTTGATCACGGGAGCGGTTCAAGATGTTAAGGACCACGTCCCGACTCACCGTGTTCTGGTCCAGGGCCGCCTGGCAGGCGTCGGTTACTGCCTGGAGTCCATGGCTGGGCACCGCTGTCAGGATACCCGCAAACTGTCGGTCCCAGTCCTTATGCCGCCGCAGGGACAGACGGATTTGCTCCATCGGCGCAGGAAGCCTCCAGTCCTGGAAGGGAGCGCCGTTGCGGAGCGCTCCGGGCTTACGCTCCAGGACAGGCACGTAGTGCCACGGGTCATAGACAGTCTTTTCTCTGCCGAATCGGCGGGCATGTACGGCCAGCACCCGGCCATCGCGAATCACCGAGATGTGGTCGGCGTACGCCTTGATCTGCGCCGCCTGTCCAGCCGCCTCGCAGGGTACGCTGTACCGGTTGTGATCAAACCGCACCAGACATGTGGAGGAAACCCGGCATTCCTGAATACGGTAGCCATCGAAAGGGGCTGCGGGCTTGATTAGGTTTTCACGCTCCTGCAGGAAGACCTCCCAGATCGTCTTGTCCGTAATCTCCGGATGAGCCTGAGTCTTGGCCCAACCAATAGCTCGCTCCAGCAGCCAGGCGTTGTACTCCTCAAGGCTCCCGAAACGCCATCTGCCGGATAAAAAACGAGTACGTACCAGATGGACTTGATTTTCCACCTGTCCTTTTTCCCAGCCAGCAGCAGGCGTACACAGCGTGGGGTCCACCAGGTAATGAGTGCACATCTGCTCGAAGCGGGAATTGAGTTCGCGTTGCTTGCCGCGTAGAACTTTGTTCACTGCGGTCTTCATGTTGTCGTAAATACCTCGGCCACAAGATCCGCCGAAGAAGGCAAAGCCGCGCTGATGGGCGTCGAATACCATCTCCTGGGTCTCCCGAGGGTAACCGAAGCAGAAGACCATCCGGCTATGGCACAATCGCATGTGCGCGGTCTTGACCGTCATTGGCATGCCGTCAATTTCGAGTTGCTCGTGGCTCCAGTCGAACTGGTAGGCCTCTCCAGAGGCGAAAGTCAGCGGGACAAAGGCTTGCGACACCCTGTGCCCTTCGGCTTCGCGCCAGCGGGAGACATGACGCCGGACAGCATCATAGCCTCCCTCGTAACCTTGCCCCTGAAGCTGCTCAAACAAGACCTTGATCGTGCGTCGATGTTTGCGTGGAAGCCCGACATCCCGCTCCAACTCGCTTTCCAGCCAGGTCGTGAATTCACCAAGTTTGGGCATGGGCTGGATCGCTCGTTTGTACTCGAAGCGCGTCTCCTCCGAGCGCAACACCTTGCGGACCGTATTCCGGCTCATGTTTAAATTCTTGGATATCTGCCTGATCGGCGTCTCATGCCGGTCATGGGCCACCTTAATCTTTCGAATTGTTTCCACCGTCAGCATCTCCTCGCTGGCCCTCCCGTCACGATTTTCTCGTGACCTTGAGGGGCTTGCCGGGGTGGGTCAAATTTCGACGCCGATTACCGGCTCAGGTGGGTCATATTTGCACGCCGATTCACAGCCCGAGGCTGAATCGCTATAAACTCGATGATTTGGATGCCTTTATGGAGAGACCCGAAGTCTTTGCACCAAATCAGATCAGGCGGGAAACAGGATACAAGCCTGTGACATTATGAGTGTAGGTCAAATTGCAGGTACGGGTATCTGGTACTGCCAGTATCGTGCTCCAGGTAGGAAGAGTCCGGTAAAGGAGTACTTTGGCAAGGGTGAAAAGGGTAAGATGGGCGCGAAGCTCCGTGATCTCGAAATCAAAACTCTCAAGTGCAGAGGCGAAGAAATCCATTCAATGGAGATGAAGCTAGACGAACTTGCTCAAATCTACATCCAGTACAAGAAGCGTAAATTCAAAAATAGTCGGATCATACATGGAGACCTCCACCTGAAGCTCCTTGCCAGCAAGCTTAATAACGAATGGCTTCCCATGCTGGCAACCGTGCCAATCATGCAGTTGACTGCAAACGATTTCGAGAGAGTACATGCCCTTTATGATGGAAAGGCTGTAGCCACACAGAATCGCTACATGGACTACTTGAACACGATGCTGAACTATGGCGTAAGGCTTGAGTACATCGATAAAAACCCAATGGCGAACTGGTGGCGTCAAGCTCGCCAAAGGGAGACTCCAAGGGAGTTGATCATCTCACTCGATGAGTTCCGCTGCCTCTATAAACATGCACCTCCTCATCTTCAATGGGTCCTTGAGGTGATGTGGGAGACAGGTGCACGCCCAGGTATCACAGAACTGTTCAGCTTAATGTGGAAAGATGTGAATTGGGATGCAAAGACACTGAGAATTAGAGGAACCAAGACATACTCAAGTGATCGAGTGATCCCAATCAGCGAAGATTTCAAACAGAGATTAACCGAGAAACGCAAGGAGGCTCAGACAGAGTATTTAATCGAGTACAAGAGCAAACCAATCAAGGGAGTCAAAACGTCGCTGACCAAGACCAAGAAGAGAGCCAACGTCCATGAAAAGCTCTGCCTGTATCACCTCAGACACCTCTTTACATCGACAATGCTCGCAAATGGTGCCGACATACGTGCCGTGGCTGGCCTCTTAGGGCATACGTCACCCCAAATGATTATCAGGACCTACTATCATGAGTTGAGCGGTGAGCGGAAACGAGCGATTCATTGTAAACCAGCTTTAGCATAGAGCGAAAAAGGCCATCTCCTTCTTAAGTATGAGGAGGTGGCCTTTTGCTTGTCATTATAAGTTCGCCAGTACTTTACCTTGGAAATCATCGCGAGCTGATTTTTTTGCACATTAAAACGATGTCATTAGAGGTGGGCAAATTTTTCAACGAATCCAAGCGATTCCTCATGTATTCGACAAATTCTTCCAATGAAGAATTATACAGTAGAAACACTCTGTACTATAGTTTCAACGCAGAAGCCAGCTGTGTGGTTTTAAATATTCCCTATGTCTGGGTATACAATAATATACAAATCCCCTTCCTGACCGCCTTTTCACTCCTCCACATAGGGAAAAGTCTAACCATCCGTAATCTTTACGACAAGGCCATTTAAATAGTTTACAAGTGGTTCGCCAAAACCGGGCCGGACAATGTCCCGAAGGACCTCCAGCCGGGAGTGCTTGACCGCCACCCCATTCCATAAAAAACGCCGCCATCACACGATGGCGGCGTATTCATTTGTCGGGAAAAAATCGTCTAGGCTACTTGCGAGGCCGGACCTTTGGCCGTGTTGTCGCGCTTGAGCTCCACGCCGCTGTGTTCCAGGGCCGTACGCATGCTGCGCTTCTTCTGCTCGGAGATCAGGTCGAGATGAAAGGCGCGCTCGATGCCGTCCTCGGACAGGGTGATCACCGGCTTGAGTAGGAACAAATCGGACGTTTCCATCTCCTTGACCGCCCCAGGTCCATAGGTGCGCGGGGAAAAACGTTCCATGCCACCCTTGATGAACTTGGCGATGCATTCGTCAACCAGAGATATGCTTTTCATGCTCGTGTCCTTTTGGGTCGAGAAAGTGTCCATGACATTTACTGGAAATAATCCAGACAATCAACCGTCCAACCGAAGTTAATTACACTTTTCTCACACGAGGGTCCCGGCCTTGCCCTCCGCCCTCAAAGAGTCTATTGCCCTCCGTTGCCTCAGGGTAAGGCCGATGCCCAAAGCCCGGCAAGACGATTGAAGAAGCGACCCTGATGCCTGTTTTCTTGCCCTGCTGCCCCGCTTCTGGTACTTCCTGACAGCCATGTGCACACGAGAAAAAACATGATCCGAGCATCCATACCCATATTTTGCTACCACAACGTCAGCGAGATCGACGGCCACACGCCCGAGCGCTTTGCCGAGCACCTGGACGCCATCCTCGACGCGGGCTGGCAAACCCTCTCCGGCCGTGACCTGCTGGCCGTGGTGCGCGGACAGAAAAAAGCCCCCCGGAAATCCGTGGTCCTGACCTTTGACGACGGCCACCTTTCCAACTGGCTGACCGTGGTGCCCGAGTTGACCCGCCGTTCCATGACCGGCACCTTTTTCGCGCTCACCGATTTCATCGCACCCGGCGCGGTCCGCACCCGCGACTCGGCCCCGGCCATGAAGATCATGCCCGAGGCGTTCAAGGACGCGCTCCTGAACAACGATTACGCCCAGTTCATCAACGAGGACGAGATCCGGGCCATGCTCGACCAGGGCATGGAGGTGTTCTCCCACGGCTGCCGCCACCAAGGCACCTTCCGCACCATGCGGCCCCTGGCCCGCATGGGCGAGACCCACGCCCGTTGGCCCGCCTGGTCCATTTATCCCGGCTACAACCCGGACTGGCCCACTTTTGACGACGCCAGCGCCTATGTCTACGACGGATTCAGACCCGTGCACAACGGCACCGATATGCCCCGGTTCGTCATGCGGACCCCGCAGGAACGGCTGGAACTGTGCCGCCGCGACTTCGCCCGGAGCATCAAACGCATCCGCGAACTCAACGAATACGACGAGCAACTTTTCTGCTGGCCCTGGGGCCAGTTTTGCGACGATGCCCAGGCCGAACTCGCCAAAGCGGGCTATGTGGGCGCATTCACCCTGGAACGGTGGGTCAATGCCAAGGGCACCAATCCCTTCCGGCTCAACCGCCTCGGCGTGGGACGGCCCAAGACCGGCAGTTGGATTCAGGCCCGTCTGCGCATGTACGGCTCGGACCCGACCGCACGGATATTTTTCAAACTTCACCACAAGAAGCCTGAAGTAAAACGGGTGCTCTACGCCACCGACTCCCTGCGCCTGTCCGGTGGAAGTCGGCAAATGCTCAACAACATGAAGGCATTACGCGCCATGGGGGCGGAGGTCCACGCCGTGCTTCACCCGGATTCTCCCCTGGTGGCTGCCGCACGGGAACTCGATGTCACCATCACCCCCTTTGAGCGGTTCAAGGACTACCTGCATGCGGGCGGATTCCTGAAGAAACTGGTGCGCGAGCACGGCATCGACGTGGTGCACACCTTCCACAACCGCGCCTACAAGATGGGTGTCATCGCCCGGTTCATGGGCGCAAAATGCAAACTCTTCATCAACCGGGGCGTGATCTCCCGGCCCAACGACATCTTTTTTCTCTGGACCGCCCTGGCCAACGGCGTGATCTGCAACTCCGCCGAGTGCGCGGACGTGCTGGCAAAATACAAGGTGGCGAAAAAACGGCTCAATGTGGTCTACAACGCCTACGACGGCCCGGATTTCGGCGACCCCAAGCCGCGCAAAAAACGAGGCACGCGCTTCGTCTACATGGGCAACGGAGCCGAGATCAAAGGACTCGACGTCTTTCTCCAGGCCGCCGCCACATTCTGCGAAACGGGCTGCCGCGACACGGAATTCCTGGTCATCGGCCTGCGCAAGGACGACATCACCCTGTTCGACCACCTGCTCACCCCTTCCCTGCGCCAGCGGCTCACGGTCACGGGCGAACTGCCCCACGCCGAAGTGCTCGACACCCTGCGCTTTTCCGACGTTCTCTGCATGACCTCGCGCAAGGAAAGCCTGCCCAACACCCTTCTGGAGGGGTTCGATCTCGGTCTGCCCGGCCTCTGCACCGCCGTGGGCGGCGTACCCGAGCTGGTCCGGGATGGCGTGAACGGCTTTCTCTGCGCCAGCGAGGACATCGATTGTCTGGCGGCAAAAATGCGCCTGCTGGCAGACGATCCCGCCCTCCGCTTCCGTATGGGATACGCGGGACGGGCCGTGGTGCGCACCCTGCTCACGCCCGAAATCAAAGGCAGGCAGCTCATCCGCGTTTACATGGGCGAACAGGTGAATGCCCCCCTGGACGTGACGGGCGTGGCCGAACAACTCCCGCAGAAAGGAGAGCCGCATGGATCATCCGAATCATAAGCCGCTGACCACATTCTGGCAGTCCCTGCCCGAGGATATCCAGATCAGGCTGTGCCTGGGATTCACCGGGAAAATGCACCTGCTTGACCTGGCGGGCCGGGTCCTGCGCTCAGGGGACCCCTTCCTGCTGCCCATGGCCGCGAACGCGATCCAGACCGCCTTTGCAGAGAATCCCCTGGACGGAGCCATGGCCACCGAACTCCTGGCGCACGATCCCATCCGCGCCCTCCTGCCGGAGCAGACCCTCACGGCCCTGACCGCCTTGCGCGACCACTGGCGCAGGCCTGACAGTCCCGAATATTTTGCCCTGCTCCCCGGCCGCGACTTCGCCCGCATCCGCCAATATATCGAACAGGCCGTTGCCAACGAGCCGGACAACCTCTTCTGGCGCGAACAGGCCCTGACCATGGGCCTCGTGGACAAAGCGCCCCACTGGGTTAAAACCCTGATGGACTTCCCGGCCCAGCCCGGACTCGACCCCGTCATGGCCAACGTCTCGGCCTATCTCGGCTTTCGGCTCGGCTCCTGCCACGATGCGGCCCGGCTGGCCCAGACCACAGGCGAAACCTTTGGCGCGGCCTATCCTCCCCTGCACGCGGGCCTGTGCATGCTCCGCGAAAATGACAAGGGATCGGCCAACCTGCTGCTGCTCCAAGCACTGGCCCTGACCCCCTGGAACTCCAGCCTGCTGCTCCGCGTCCACGACCTGCTCACGGGCTGGGACGCCCAACACCATCCGCTGACAGGCTCCACCGCCATTCTGCTCTACTCCTGGAACAAGGCCGTGGAACTTGATGCCACCCTGCGTTCGCTCTTCGATTCCGAGCTCTCCGGGGCCTCCCTCTTTGTCCTGGATAACGGGTCCACGGACCAGACCCCCAAAATCCTCGCCTCCTGGGCCAGCCGGTTCGAGAAACACCTCGGTCCGGGCCGGTTCACGAACGTCTCCCTGCCCGTGAACATCGGCGCGCCCGCCGCCCGCAACTGGCTCATGCACATGGAAGCCGTCCAAAAACACCCTTTCATCTGCTATCTGGACGACGACGTGGAATTGCCGCACGACTGGCTATTGCGCCTGGGAACCGCCGTGCGCCAATATCCCGAGGCAGGCGTCTGGGGCTGCAAGGTCGTGGACCACGCCAACCCCGCCCTCATCCAGAGCGCGGACGCCCACCTGCTCGCCGACCCGGACACGCCGCCCCTGGACCTCTCCCGCGCCGCTCCCAACCCGTTCAAGCTCTCAAGCCTGCACATCCAGGGCCTCGACACCGGCCTGTTCGACATCCTGCGCCCCTGCGCGTCGGTCACCGGCTGCTGCCATCTCTTCCGAACCAAAACGCTCCTCGCGTCCGGCGACTTCGCCCTGCACCTCTCGCCCACCCAGTACGACGACCTGGAACACGACCTGCGCCTGTGCGAATCCGGCCTTTTCGCCGCCTACCAGGGCCATCTGACCGTGCGCCACAAGAAACGGACCGGCGCGGCCTCCCGTATCTCCCCCCAGCAAGAAGGCAACGCCCTGGGAAACAAGTATAAAATGCAGACCATGCACGACCGAGGATCCATCCTCGAAGCCATGCGCCGGGAACAGCAACTCCTGAAAGACGACCTGCTGAGAAAAATCAGCACCGTGGAAAAAGCGTTGATCGGATAAGCGATACGGCGAAAGGGATGCCTCCGGCGGGCCTACCGGCGGTCGCCTTCGGCGGGACCCTGCCGGGAGCCTCTCCGAGGGCGCCTGCCAGCGGGGCTTCAAGGCCGAGGGCCTTGAAAATCCCATAGCCGCTTCGCGGGGGCGTAGCGCGGGGCTAAGGGCTGTGCAGCGACTTCCGAAGCGGTCGCCGCTACCATGCCGGTTGGCGGTTTGGGCTGGAGAATGCGGATGAAAATCCGTGCGGTTTATCCGAACATTCACCGCCGCATTCTCCACCCCAAACCGCGAGGGGTTTTAATGAAAAGAAAAATAAAATCCTACCTAAATCGAGCGGAGGGGTCTCATTGAAGCCTTCCTCGGCAGAAACCGGAAGAAGATTGACTCCAAAAATGGTGCGAATGGGGACAGCTTGATCGCTGAAGCGTGAAAATGCCACTCGTTTCGGTTGTGATACCAGATTTTTCAGGAAATTGGACGCACCTCTCCCATCGCTGGACATGGAGCGGGGCGTTCAGATCAGGTCCAGACGAATTTTGGAGCGCTCAGGCAGCGCTCCCACAGTTCTTTGAAACGCAACGATTCCATGGCGATCGCCGTGACCTTGAGTACGGTTTTGCCAGCATGGGACACCACCTTGGCGGCGACGTCCACCAAGGTGCGACGCAGTGTGGTCGGGAAAGACTTGACCGGTACCACCGGCTCACTCACATCTTCCTTGAACGCTTCAAACAGGAAGAAGCCGAGGAGCATGGTGTAATAGAAGGCGGCGTTGGGCACGAAGCGCTGGAACGGCAACTCCTCGAATCCGAAATCCTTGAACGCCCTGTGCACCAGTTCGTCCGCGCCCCGCTGGTGGTAGGAGTGGATGATGGCATCGGTTTCGGCCATGAACGCGAGGCCAGCCTCCTGCAATTGCTGATCCACGACACTATCCATGCCAAGGTTGGTGTAGACGATGGTGCCTGGTCTTGATCCGGGTAGCAGGAACTGCTTCTCTTCCAGTAAAGGTCGCCAAAAGATGGTCCTGAAGGACTTTTCCCAGGACTTGCGGCGGTCGCAGAACTCGTAGCACTGCCAGACATCCTCATCGGTTTTGCCGAAGTGATGCTGAAAGGCGGTTTCGGGAAGTGCCCCAATCATGGCCTTGATGTCGCTATAGAACTTGCCTGCGCAGATGAAACCGATATCCAGCCGCTCCATCTCGTCGAAGAGCTCCTGGTCGAAGAATCCGGAGTCCATGCGAATGATGATGGGTACGGTCTTGCTGTAGCGGGTACGGATCATGCGCACCACGTGACGGATCATCTTCGGGGCTGAGTCGCCGTTGAGAGAGTGTTTGTCGCCGCCACGGAACACGGCGTCTATAATGTAGCGGCCCCAGGTCATCTGGAGAGGCTGAAAGCCCAGAACCTTCTTGTAGGTGGGCTTGACGCCGTGACGCTTCGGCGCTTGGTCGTTATCCATGACCATGGTGTCGATGTTCAGTTCGATCACTTCTGGGCTGGTCATGCTGAGTCGCCAAAGGAAGAGTTGCTGCAACAGACGGCGAAAAAGATAGGTCCGTTGTGCGGAGAATGATTGGTAGAACCGCTTGACGGTGTGCGATGAGGCCATGCTCTTGATGTCTGTTTCGATGGCAGCCGCGTAGCCCGGATCTTTGGTCAGGACATCAAAGTGGGCCAAGTGACGGCTGGTGCCGTCAAAGAGGAAGCAGAGCACCTGCTTGAAAAGTTCATCGATGGGCGTGCCCTTGGGGTTCTTGCGCATGGAGCCGAAAAGGCGGTTGATGTGGGGGAAAAGACCAATGCCACGAATGTAGCGAGCAAAGAGGTTGAGCCCGGCCCGGCTTGTCAGACAGTCGTTCGTGACTTGGACATCGTCGATGAATTTTGCTTTGGTTCTCTTTGAGTTGGACATCCAGCCCTCCACCAAATGGGTGAAACGTTCATGACGTAGTGACTGGATGTGATTGTAAACAAAAACAAGGTGATATGCCAGCTTTGATGTTGTGTCAGGCTGGAGAATCGCTCAGATTAGGTTAAACACAGAAGGAATTGCGTTTAGAGCCTTCTTAAAGCTCCAGTCATCAGGAGTTTCTTCAGGCTTAGCCCACTTGGCACCGGCATCAATGTCAATCGGCGTTGAAAGTTGACCCATCATCGGCGTCGAAATTTGACCCACCCCGAACGTGATTTTCGGGTGTTGGGGGGAGGCTTTTCCGGGGGCGGCGGCAGGGTCGGGAATGGAGGGAGCCCGGAGGGCGACCGGAATTCCCGACCCTGCCGCCGACGCTTATGCGTCCTGCCCTTGGTGCTGTCCCCTGCCTTGTTTCAGCCTCCAGCTTTCATTGCCTGTTTCGATGATCTCGCAGTGATGTGTGACGCGGTCCAACAGGGCCGTGGTCATCTTGGCGTCTCCAAAGACCTGTGACCACTCCCCGAAGCTCAGGTTCGTGGTGATCAGCACCGAGGTCCTCTCGTAGAGCTTTGAGAGCAGGTGAAAGAGCAGCTGGCCTCCTGACCTGGAAAACGGCAGGTAGCCGAGTTCGTCCAGGATGACCAAGTCGAAGCGCGCCAAAGTCTCGGCCAGCCGTCCGGCCTTGCCGTCCGCCTTTTCCTGCTCGAGCTGGTTGACGAGGTCCACCAGATTGAAAAAGCGCACTCGGGCGCCGTTGCGCACGGCATTGGAGCCGATGGCGATGCTTAAATGCGTTTTTCCGGTGCCCGTGCCGCCTACAAAGACCACATTGATCCAGCTCTCCATGAAGCCGCCCTGGTATAGATCCCTGATCCTGGCCTCACCGACGTGCGAGTCCTGGAAGTCGAAACCGTCCAGATCTTTGCTCACGGGAAATCTGGCGATCCCCAGGCGGTATCGGATGCTGCGTACGCGGCGCTCGGCCTGTTCCGCCTTGAGCAGATCTAACAGAAACCGTTCCAGAGTGGCCCCGGATCGACGACCGTGCTCAAGCATCTCGTCGTAAGCTCCGCGCAGGCCATGCAGCTTGAGCTCTTTGAGCAAAGCCAAGATGTCATTGCGAAGCATGGCTCGCCTCCAATAGCTGGTCATAACGTCCGCAGTCGGCCACAGGCTCGCATTTGATCCTGAGGTGATCGGGGACGCAAACCTCTTGGGTTGGCCTTTGATCACGGGAGCGGTTCAAGAGGTTAAGGACCACGTCCCGACTCACCGTGTTCTGGTCCAGGGCCGCCTGGCAGGCGTCGGTTACTGCCTGGAGTCCATGGCTGGGCACCGCTGTCAGGATACCCGCAAACTGTCGGTCCCAGTCCTTATGCCGCCGCAGGGACAGACGGATTTGCTCCATCGGCGCAGGAAGCCTCCAGTCCTGGAAGGGAGCGCCGTTGCGGAGCGCTCCGGGCTTACGCTCCAGGACAGGCACGTAGTGCCACGGGTCATAGACAGTCTTTTCTCTGCCGAATCGGCGGGCATGTACGGCCAGCACCCGGCCATCGCGAATCACCGAGATGTGGTCGGCGTACGCCTTGATCTGCGCCGCCTGTCCAGCCGCCTCGCAGGGTACGCTGTACCGGTTGTGATCAAACCGCACCAGACATGTGGAGGAAACCCGGCATTCCTGAATACGGTAGCCATCGAAAGGGGCTGCGGGCTTGATTAGGTTTTCACGCTCCTGCAGGAAGACCTCCCAGATCGTCTTGTCCGTAATCTCCGGATGAGCCTGAGTCTTGGCCCAACCAATAGCTCGCTCCAGCAGCCAGGCGTTGTACTCCTCAAGGCTCCCGAAACGCCATCTGCCGGATAAAAAACGAGTACGTACCAGATGGACTTGATTTTCCACCTGCCCTTTTTCCCAGCCAGCAGCAGGCGTACACAGCGTGGGGTCCACCAGGTAATGAGTGCACATCTGCTCGAAGCGGGAATTGAGTTCGCGTTGCTTGCCGCGTAGAACTTTGTTCACTGCGGTCTTCATGTTGTCGTAAATACCTCGGCCACAAGATCCGCCGAAAAAGGCAAAGCCGCGCTGATGGGCGTCGAATACCATCTCCTGGGTCTCCCGAGGGTAACCGAAGCAGAAGACCATCCGGCTATGGCACAATCGCATGTGCGCGGTCTTGACCGTCATTGGCATGCCGTCAATTTCGAGTTGCTCGTGGCTCCAGTCGAACTGGTAGGCCTCTCCAGAGGCGAAAGTCAGCGGGACAAAGGCTTGCGACACCCTGTGCCCTTCGGCTTCGCGCCAGCGGGAGACATGACGCCGGACAGCATCATAGCCTCCCTCGTAACCTTGCCCCTGAAGCTGCTCAAACAAGACCTTGATCGTGCGTCGATGTTTGCGTGGAAGCCCGACATCCCGCTCCAACTCGCTTTCCAGCCAGGTCGTGAATTCACCAAGTTTGGGCATGGGCTGGATCGCTCGTTTGTACTCGAAGCGCGTCTCCTCCGAGCGCAACACCTTGCGGACCGTATTCCGGCTCATGTTTAAATTCTTGGATATCTGCCTGATCGGCGTCTCATGCCGGTCATGGGCCACCTTAATCTTTCGAATTGTTTCCACCGTCAGCATCTCCTCGCTGGCCCTCCCGTCACGATTTTCTCGTGACCTTGAGGGGCTTGCCGGGGTGGGTCAAATTTCGACGCCGATTACCGGCTCAGGTGGGTCATATTTGCACGCCGATTCACAATTCCCCTGAATGTGACACAGTGTTGTTGCGCTCGGTTTTGCGTCTCTCTGTGGCTTACCCTGTCATACCCCGCAAAAACCTGAAAGTGTGTTATAATCTGTTCGGTGGGACCTATCTCGGTCGGTCGGTAACCATTGGGTTACAATGTAAAGGATTCGCCCGGTTCGGGTAGCCATGCCCGGCAGTGATCCGCGTTCTGGGTCCGCGCCAGGATGGTCTGTTTCATTTCCCGGCGGACCTGGCGTTTGACATGGACCAGGGCCAGGGCGGCGACCCCGGTTTCGCGGGCGAATTCGAGGGAGGAATCCACAGTGCCGTGGCCCGGCGTGGTCGAGTCCAGGGAAAAGGATTCGTGCACTGCCAGGCCGCAGCCCGTGGCCAGTTGGCGGGTGGCGTTTGTTGGCCTGCCGTCGCCGGAGTAGAAAAGGGACGCGCTGCCGCAGTCCAGCCGGACAGCCAGACATGGCATGGGGTGGTCGCCCATGGCGAAATTCAGGCGGAAGTCGCCCAGATGGGTCTCCTGGCCCGGCACGCATTCCACGAAATAGAGCTGGAAGAGGGCCTTGCCCAGGGCGTTGGCATAGGCCATTTCCATCAGCGTGGTGACCCGTTTTTCCACACCCGGCTGTCCCAGGATGGTCAGCCGCCGGGTGCGGCCTTCCTCCACGGACCGGACCAGCAGGGCGGGCAGGCCGAAGTAGTGATCGCCGTGAAAATGGGAGATGAACACGCCGTCAAGGTCCAGGGGACGGCTGGCCAAGGACCAGAAGGCCGAGGGTGCGGTAAAACCGCAATCGAGCAGGAGTGAACTGCCTTCCGACTCGACCAGCAGGCTCGTGTTGGCCAGGGTCTCGTCAAAGGCCTCGCCCACACCGGCAAAGGTAACGCGCATGAGGGTGCCGACGGCCTTTGCCTAGCTTTCCACGTCTTTGAACTTTTCGGCGATGATCGCGGCATCTCCGCTTGAGGCATGGGCTTCCAGGGGCTTTGAACTGCCGTGGCACCGGAAGCCTTCGGGACCGTGGGAGATGTAGCCCGCAGACAGAACCTTGGTGTAGGGCATCTGCTCGCGCATCTCCAGGTGGTCGATGCGGTTGGGAAAGATCACGGGGATCGGCGCGCCGGAAAAATCCTCGAACATGATGTATTTCATGAGTACGGCTCCTGATATTTTTTTGGTTCGGGGTCCAGGATAGAAGGTATTGGAATCCAGATCAACCATTGCCTGAATCTTCGGCACAGGATACAACATCGCCCATGAACGGGATACGGAAAATTGGCGTCTGGCAGACCGCGTTTCTCGGGGACGCCGTGCTCACCCTGCCGCTGTTGCGTGCGCTCAAGGCGCGTTACCCGGATGCGGCCATCCATTTTTTCGTGCGCAGCGGGTTTGAGTCCCTGTTTTCGGCCCAGCCCGAGATCTCGGCCGTGCACGGGTTTGCCAAACGGGGTGCCCAGAAATCCCTGTCCGCTGCCGTTCGGTTGGGCTGGGAGCTTGGTCGTCAGGATTTCGACCTCTGGATCGGGACACACAAGAGCTTCCGTTCGGCCCTGGTCGCGGCGAGTACGGGAATTCCCCGCCGGATCGGGTACAATGCGCCGTGGTTCAATCGGCTGGCCTACACCGAGACCGTTGCCCGGCGTTTTGACGAGCTGGAGGAGATCGAGCGGCTGTTCGAGTTGGTCCGCCCGTTGGGCATCACCACGCCCGCGCCCGAGGTGGAGCTGGTCCTGCCCGCCGAGGCCCGGCAGGCGGCAGCGGATTTTTGGGCCGAGCGGTGCGGCGACAAGCCCGTGCTCGGCATCCATCCCGGTTCCACCTGGCCCACCAAATGCTGGCCTGTTCCCTATTTCAGCGAGATCGTCTCACGGGCCGTGGCCGGGGGCGCACAGGTGCTCGTGTTCGGCGGGCCGGGCGAAGAGGCGGTGGCCGCCAAGATACTGGCCGGGGCGGGGCTGCCTTACGGCGCCGAGGTTGTCAATCTGGCCGGGAAGCTCTCCCTGCCGGAGCTGGCGGCCTATCTCGGGCGGCTTGACGCCTACCTGACCAACGATTCCGGCCCCATGCACCTGGCCTGGGTCCAGAAAGTTCCGCTGGTGGCCCTGTTCGGCCCCACGGTGCGTGCTCTCGGCTTTTTCCCGCGTGGGGACAGTTCCACGGTGGCGGAGACTCCGTTGGATTGCCGCCCCTGCGGTCTGCACGGCCCCAGGAAATGTCCCCTTGATCACCACGATTGCATGCGTAAACTCACGCCGGACAAGGTCTGGGACCACTTGCGCTCCAAGCTCGCCCTTTGACTTACCGATTATTTGGTGTAGTCTTGATTGGGTAAAAAAGGGGAGGTGTTCATGCTGTGGTTTCATCCTGTGTTGATGACGGTTGCGAACCTGATCGGTTTTTATGCAGCCTATCTCGGCATGGAACGGTTTCTTTCCCAACATCTGGAGCTGCGCACCCAGTTCTTGTGGAAACGCCACGTTTTTTTCGGTTGGACAGCCATGGGGCTTTGGCTGATGGGCCTTGTCGGCGGCCTGATTGTCGCCCGCCTCACCTGGCAGGTTAATTTTGTTACCGGCGATCACTACGAGACCGCGTTCTCCATGGTGCCGCTCATTATCTTCGGAGCGCTTTCCGGTTTTTACATGGACCGAAAGAAGGCGCGCCGGACCATCCTGCCGCTGTTGCACGGCCTTGGTAATCTGGTGCTTCTGGGCATGGCCCTGTATCAATTCAGCACCGGCTGGCAGGTCATCAAGGATTTTGTCCTCTGATTTTTACCATGACCGATAATCCGAAAAATGATTTTGACATGTTCGCGGACGCGCCATCCATTGAGCCGCTGAGCAAGGAGAGCACCCCTTGCGTGGGGTGCGGTTGGTGTTGCCTGACCGACCCCTGTTCGGAATCCCACCAGCGGTACGGATACACCCGCCGTTGTCCCGATTTGGTCTGGGACGAGGGCAAGGGGCGGTATCTGTGCGGACTTATGCTCGACCCGGACCGGGGCGGCGAGGTGCGCCGGTCCCAGCACGCGGGGCAGGGGTGCTATGCGCCGCTCAATGCGTGGCGCAAGAACGTGCGCAACCGGGATAACGACTAGACCGTCCGAAATCGCGACCGGTGCGTTGCCTCGAACAGAAAGCTTTCGTGCCGCCTTGGCCAAAGAAAAACCCCGCCAGCCTGAGCCGACGGGGTTTCTGATATTTCAAAATGATCAGGCTATTGGACGTAGACCTTCAGTCGTTGGCCCGCATAAATGGTGCCTCTGGAATTGAGGGCGTTCCAACGAAGCAGGTCCTTGACCGTGACGCCGAACTTGCGGGCAATGGCACTCAGGTTGTCGCCACGCCGGACCTTGTAGCGGACCAGTTGGCTCTTGACCTTTTCCGCGTCCTTGACCGCCTGCTTGGTGGCCACGCTGGAGTTGTCTGGGATGTAGAGCTTCTGACCTGCCGCGAGAGAGCTGGAACGGAGACCGTTGGCACGCCTGATGGTGAGAACCGTGGTGCCGAATCTGCGGGAGAGCTTCCACAGGGTGTCACCCTTGCGGACCACGTAGTTGCCGCGTTTGGCTGCGATGGCCTGGGTCTTGGTCGAAGAGGACGTCGATCCTGCTGCGGCCACGGCGCGACCGGTCCCATTACCCGGAATCATGACATGTTGGCCGGGTTTCAGGGTGTTGGATCGATGGTTGTTGACCTTTTTCAGGACCGAAACTGGGACGTGGTAGCGTCGGGAGATACGCCACCAGGAGTCGCCGGACCGGACGCGGTACCGGGTGTAGCCTGCATAGGGGCGGGAATCGGGATTGGCCAGATAGGCCATCATCTTTTCCGCCTTTTCTCCGGGCAGGTAGGCCGTGGCCTCCATGTGGGGCGGGCTCACCTGACGGCGGAAGGCGGGGTTGTATTCGTGAAATTCGTTCCAGGTCATGCCTCCAGAGCGGGCCAGAGCGAGCAGGTCCGTGCCTCCCGGCACCTTGATAGGCACCACTTCATGGGCCAGATCCCAGGAGACCGGCTTGAAACCGAGTGTGTCGAGGTTCTGGAATATTTTGGAAATGGCGATAAATTTGGGCACGTAGTGGCGGGTTTCGGTCCTGAGCCGTGCCCGGCGCGAAAGCTTGCGGTTGTTTTTGGTCAACTCGAAAAAGTCATTGCTTCCGGACAGACGCAGGGCGCGGGAAATCTTGCCTTCGCCTGCATTGTACGCGGCCAGGGCGAGATACCAGTCCCCGAATCTGTCGTGCAGGTCCTTCAGGTGGCGGGCCGCCGCTTCCGTGGATTTATAGGGGTCGCGGCGTTCGTCGATCCACCAGTCGGATTTGAGATCGTAGAGTCGGCCGGTCCCTTTCATGAACTGCCACATGCCCCCGGCTCCGGCCCAGGAATAGGCGCGGACATTGTAGCCGGATTCGGTGAACGGCAGCAGCACCAGATCCTGAGGCAGGCCGTATTTGGTGAAAATCCGGCGTACATAAGGAAGGTAGGGCTGGGAACGCTCAAGCCAGCGGGTCATGGTCTTTCTGGCTTTATGGGTGAAATAATTGAAGTATTTTTCGACCTCTTTGGTCTCGTGCGGCTCAAGGTCAAAGAGGAGGCCGAAGCGGGCGTTGAGCACGGCCTGTTCGGTCTTGGTCAGGTCGCCCTGAACATCCGGGGAGGCCTTGACCTCCGGGTCCAAAGGCATCGCGTCCACCGGGACCTCGCTGTCCTCGGGGTCCGTCATCGCGGTATCTAAAGGCTTCCTGGCACAACCGACAAGGAGTCCCACTACGAGCAGGACCGTCATCAGCAGGCGCATGGATTTGAATATGTCCAAATTTTCCTCCGGCTTCCCGCATCCCATTACCAGATATGTGGATGTGTGGGAAGTCTAGAAAAAGTCATAATTTCATAAATACGGTGAGTATGTGCTATCTCACCTTGCGGGGAATTGCAATAGCGCGATAAACCTCCTACATAGTCGGCGTGCGGAGCGCAACCATGTGCAATTCATTGCCGCGCGAACTTTTTGGGGAAATCTGATGCAAAATGATGGCCGAGAAAAAAAAGATTCGAAAGTATATGTAGTTGGCAATAAGCCGGTGATAGAATTGCTCATGGATGATCCGTCCAGGGTGGATTTTGTTGCCTTTCGCAAGGGGCGCCATGACAAGCATCTTGAAGAGGTCCTGGAGTTGTGCCGCAAGCAGAAGGTGGCATACAAGTCCGTGTCTGCCGCAGACCTGGACTACATGTACCGGGGCAATCACCAGGGCATCGCGGCCCGGTGCGCCTCCTTGTCATACGTGCCGCTGGAAACCCTGCTTGAGACCGCGCCTGACGCGCCTCTGCCGCTCATCGTGGTTCTGGACCAGGTCCAGGACACCGGCAACGTGGGTGTACTCGCCCGCACTGTATATGCCTTGGGCGGGGCCGGGTTGGTCGTGTGCCAGCACCACGGCGCGTACCTCGGAGCCGGGGCGGTCCGCTCCAGTGCCGGGGCGCTCAACAAGCTGCCCGTGGCAAGAGTGGGCAATCTCGCCAACGCGCTCAAGGACTGCGTGAACTACGACTATACAGTGTATTGTGCCCGTGCCTGCACCGGCGCGCTCGACGGACACACCGCAGAGTTGAAGACCCCGGCCGTGCTGGTGCTGGGCAACGAGGAAAAGGGCATCCGGCCCGGCGTGGCCAAGTTTTGCCATGAGAGCCTGTATATTCCCCTCCTGCGTGAGTTCGATTCCCTGAACGTGGCTCAGGCCGGGGCGATCCTGGTGTCGGAATTCGCCCGGCGGCTGGCATGATGAATCTGGCCGAAACAGGCAAGGACTTTTCGTGAATATAGCCCTGTGCACCCCGTTCAAGCCGGTCGATCACCCGAGTGTCTCGGGGGACGTGACCATTGCCCGCGACCTGTGCGCGGCATTGTTGGGCCTGGGGCATCGTGTCATCGTGTTGCCGCATTTCCCGGCCAAGTGGATTTATCGCCACCCTCTGGCCTGGTCCGGCGCGGCTCAGACTCTCGCCCGCATGGTCGAAGCGGCGCGGGATGCGGACTGCTGGCTGACCTACGGCAGCTATTACAAGGTGCCGGACGTGTTCGGTCCTTCGGGTTCCCGCCGTCTCGGGATTCCCTACTTCCTGTTTCAGGCCTCCCATGCGGTCGGACGCGGCAAGCGGCTCACCACCTGGCCCGGCTATCGGCTTAACCGACGGGCCATGCTTCGGGCAGATCACGTATTTCTCAACCGTATGAACGACGTGCGCGGCTGCGAAAAGTTGCTGCCAGAAGACCGCTATACCTATGTCCGGCCAGGGCTGCCCGCCGGATTGTTCGGGCGCGACGAAACGGCCCGTGAGCGGTTGCGCACCCGGTGGGGCGTAGGGCAATCGGCTGTGGTTGTGACCGCCGCCATGATGCGCCACGGGGTCAAGGCCGAGGGGCTGGCCTGGGTCATCAAGACCTGCGCCGATCTGATCGACAGGGGCCGCGATGTGCGCCTGGTGGTGGCCGGAGACGGTCCCCGGCGCGGGGAGATCGAATCCCTGGCCCGGACCCGGCTCGGCGAACGGGCGACTTTTCTCGGCATGGTGGAGCGGGCAAAGCTGGCGGAAGTGTTCAGCGCGGGCGACCTGTTCGCCTTTCCCGGCCTCAGGGAGAGTGTGGGCATGGTCTATCTGGAGGCCCAGGCCTGCGGATTGCCCGTGGTGGCCACCGACGACGAGGGAGCACCGTATGTCATAGATCACGACCAGTCCGGTCTGGTCACGTCCACGAGTCGGGAGGCGTTCTCCGGGGCCGTGGACAGGTTGGTGGCGGACCCGGAACTCCGGGGGCGGCTTGGTGCCGGGGCCGGGGAGTCTGTTCTTCGCAATCACGACGCAATGGCCAATTGCCGGAACATGGTGGAAATCATGGAGACCATCGTCTCCGGGAGGCGGGCATGACCACTTTTTTTTGTATGCGTCACGGGCTGACCGAGTGGAATACGGACAAGCGCATTCAGGGTCGGACCGATGTCGATCTCAGCGACGAGGGCCGCGTCATGGCCGAGGCCTGGGCCGAATCCCTGACCGGCAACCATTTTGACCGCATTCTGACCAGCGGCCTTGCCCGGGCCGTGCAGACCGCAGAGATTCTCAACGATCGGTTCGGCTTGCCCCTGCACGCCGATCCCCGGCTGGCCGAGCAGGATTGGGGGGAATGGACCGGCCTGACCAAACGGGAGATGCTGGGACTGGGCAAGGGTGTCCGCAAGCAGGAAATGCGGGGGTTCGAGTTCCGGCCGCCCGGGGGCGAGAGCCGGGACGAGGTGCTCCTGCGTGCCTGCGATGCCCTGCTGGATTTTGCGGAGGCTCACCAGGAGGAAAAGGTGCTGGTAGTCACCCACAACGGGGTACTCAAGTGTCTGGTATATGCCTTGTCCGGCCTGGATTTTCTGCCGTCCGAACCGTCGCCAGTCAAGCCTTACCGGTTGCACCGTATCGAGTGTTTCGACAATGAAATCGCCCTGAGCGAGAGCAACATGGAGCTTTGATGCGCGTCGTCTTCTATTGTCAGCATGTACTTGGCGTGGGCCATGTCTTCCGCAGCCTGGAGATCGTCAAGGGGCTTGCCCCCCATGAGGTGATCCTGGTCACTGGCGGTGCCGAGGTGGGATTCACGCCGCCCGCAAACATGGTTCGCGAACGGCTGCCCGGTCTGATGATGAGCCCGGATTTCAAGACGTTCATCCCGTTGGAAACCGAGGCGGACGACGTGGACGAAGTGCTGTCCCGGCGACTGGCCCGGTTCGAGGCGATCATGGACCAATACCGACCGGATGTGTTCCTGGTGGAGCTGTATCCCTTTGGCCGCCGAAAGTTCGGTTTCGAGCTGCTGCCCGTGCTGCGGGGCGTGAGCGTGGGCCGGTGGGGACCGTGCAAGGCGGTCTGTTCGGTGCGCGATATCCTGGTGGAAAAGGACGATCCCGCCAAATACGTCAGCCGGGTTAACCCGGTGCTCAATGATTATTTAGACGCGGTGCTCTGTCACGCGGACCCGACCGTGGTCCGGCTGGAAGAGACGTATCCCGGCCTGGCCGGAATACGGTCGCCGGTGCATTACACCGGCTACGTGGCCCGCAGGCCCGAACCGGGCTCGGGTGCGGCCTTGCGCCGGGAACTCGACATTGCGATTGATGAGCGGCTGGTCATACTCAGCACGGGCGGAGGCTCCGTGGGCGGGGAATTGCTGGAGGCAGGGCTCAGGGCGGCTCTCCTGCTGGAGAAGACCCATCCGCATCGGCTGTGCGTGTTCACCGGACCTTATTGCCGGGACGAGGATTTCGCCTGGTACCGGACCTTGGCCGAGCAGGATTCCCGGATCACGGTGAAGCGGTTCACCTCCCGGTTCCCGGCCTACCTGGATGCGGCGGATCTTTCCGTTTCCCTGGGTGGTTACAACACCACCATGAACCTGCTGGCCACCGATACCTACGGACTTATCCTTCCCTTTGCGCAGAATCGTGAGCAGCGCATGCGCACCGAGAAGCTGGAACAGCTCGGCGTTGTCGGGATGCTGCAAGCGGCTGATCTCGCGCCGGAAGTCCTGGCCTCCCGCATGGCGGCGGGGCTGGACCGGCCTGCCGTACCCCACTGTATTGATTTGGACGGCGGCCCGGCCAGCGCACGATTCCTGGAACAACTCGCGGGATGAATCTACTCTGATCTGGGGGGGCCAAATCCGTTGCGCCCCTCCCTGCGGAGGGGGCGGCCTTTTCTCAACGTCGCTTTTTTATGGAAGAAGCCCCGAAACCAGTTGGTTTCGCGGCTTCTCTTGAGATGTGGTCGGGAATGGAAATCGGTCAGGCGCGAGGCCGTCCGGGGGGTTACATGGTGTTAATAAGCGAGTCTACTTTTTTCCCTTGTTTTTTTAGTCTGTTGTATGCACGCATGTCCTTGTTCAGCTTTTCGAGGATGGCGGTGACCAAGGTCTTGCGCGGGGCACGACGCACGGGCGCGGCGATCTCGGCTCCGTCGCGCATGACCATTTTGATCTCAAAGAGCACCTCAGTGGTTGCGGTGATTTTTCCGTAGCTGTCCTGGGCGGAGGCCTGGATAGTCAGGCCGGTTATCCGGCTGTCGTACCTCCGAATGAAGGCGAGCAGCCGCTTCACCTCGGCGGCGGTGTAGTCGTTTTGTTTCAACTGCCCGGTGAAGTTCAGTTTCTTGTCAGCTGTTTTGCTGAATACGGATTCGCCTTTGCGGATGATGTCCAGGTTGAAGAAAATGAACACCCCCGCCACCGCGAGGATGATGAGAAAAAAATTGCGAACATGTTCCCCGGTCTTGTCCCGGCGTCTTGAAATCACGAAGAAACTCCTTGCGGCTGGCGGCGTGGTCTGAACCACGGCTATACTATTATATTTGCTGGTTTGGCAAAGTGGCTTTCCCGGTTGATCGGACTTGTCGTCCTTTGCCGGAGCAGGACCTTGCGCAGTCTGCGCCAGACAGTGTACAGAAGAAGCTGATACGGTGATTGGTATGGAAAAGTGTTACGATGCGATCATATGTGGCGGAGGTCCGGCCGGGTCGGCTGCAGGGCTGGTTCTTGCCCGGCAGGGATTTTCCGTTGCCGTGCTCGACCGGGCACGGTTTCCACGGGAAAAACTCTGTGGGGGGCTGCTTACCTGGAAATCGGTCAGGCTCCTGGAGCAGGTGCTCGGTGAGACCGAGGAATCCCTGACCGCTGCCGGGGCGATCCGTGATCGGGCGGACCATTACGCCATTCATACCCTTTCCAAACCCCTGGCTCAGGGTGATTTGTCTTACCCCTTTTATTTCGTGAAACGGGAAGTTTTTGATTTTCTGCTTCTTAATAAGGCTGAAAAATCTGGGGCAGACATAATAATGGATGCAGAAGTCGGTTTTTGCGACCCCGAAAAAGGTGTCGTTTTTGAAAAAAATGGAAGGTATTTTTCCGGGAAGCATATTATCGGCGCGGATGGAGCCCATTCGGTGGTGCGCCGGTCGTTTCCTCATGTGAACCGGGATCGGGTGCGACGATACATGGCCCCGGCCCTGGAAGTTTCCATGGATGCCCAGGCGTTTCCTCGGCCGGTGGACTTCCCGGAATTGTACGTGGGATTCCTGGAAGCGGGGTATGGCTGGGTCTTTCCCCGTGGCGATACGGTGGTTGCGGGTATCTGCGGCCTGCGCCGGAAGAATGAGAATTTTTCCCGTCTGTTCAAGGACTACCTGTCTTTTCTGGGCGTGAGTTTGGATCAAACTTCCCCCTTGCGCGGCCATCCCCTGCCCTATGGCAATTATCTTGAAAATCCGGTCTGTGGCCGGGCCCTGCTGGCCGGGGACGCGGGTGGGTTCGTGGAGCCTTTGCTGGGCGAGGGGATTTTTTACGCCCTGTGCACGGGGTGGTATGCCGGGGAGTCTGTAGCCGAGGGGTTGCGAAAGTCCGTGTCTCCCGGTCCGATCTATGCCCGCCGTCTGCACCGACAGGTCATTCCGGAGTTACGCGCTTCGGATCGCTTGCGCTGGCTTTTATTCCGGGCCATGCAATGCGCAGGACCGAAGTCGCTCGGTCTGTTTGTCAACCGTGCGTCAACGCCCCTGGCCGAGATGGTCCACGGCATGCGTTCCTATTCCTGGATGCGCAGGAAGCACTGGGATTTTATGTAATATTTCCGAATCAGAGCAGGTCGTTGCGCGTCAGGCAGGCCATGAGTTCCCCCACGTCCGACACGATGAAGTCCGGCTTGTGGCAGGCGAAGTCCTCTGCTGTCATGCGCCCGGTGGTCACGGCGGCGGAGAGCGTTCCGGCCGCTTTGCCTGTTTCCACGTCCATGGGGTGGTCACCCACCATGAGTGATTTTTCGGGCCGCGCACCGAGCCGTTCCAGGGCCCGGAGCAGGTGGTCCGGGTGGGGCTTGACCCGAAGCGCGTCCTCACGCGGGATGAAGGCCTGCGTCAACTCGTTGATGTCCGGGAAGACCGCACGGACCGCAGCCGAAATATTGCGGGTGATGACCCCGGCAGCCACGCCCCGGTCGCGCAGCAGTGTCAGGGCCGGGCGGGTGAACTCGAATAACCTGCCGTCCCGTGCCGCGTCCATTTCCATGGCCGTGATGACCAGATGGCCGCGTGTGCGGAATTCCTTGCCCTCGGCCCCATCCCGGACCATGACCTCCTGCACCAGGGACTCCAGCCATTCCAGGGCGGGGGTGTCGCCCGGTGTGGGGCGTTCGCCCAGAAAGACCTCGCCCAGGGCCGCGATCCTGGTTTTCATGAGCGCGAAATCCAGGGGGACGTCAGCCAGGGTGCCGTCGAAATCGAAGATGACCGCGTCGAGTCCGTTCATGGCGTCCTTTAGCCCTTGGCCAGTTCCCGCAGGATGTTCAGGTTGCGGACATCGTCTTGGAGGTCCGTGTCTTTGGGTGTTTCCAGGGTCTTGGGCACGTCGGCGAAGCGGGCGTCGCGCATCAGGTTGCCGAATCCGGGCAGGCCGATCTCGCCCTGGCCGATGTGCTCGTGCCGGTCCTTGCGCGATCCCAAGGGGGTTTTGGTGTCGTTGAGATGGAAGAAGCGGAGTCGGTCCAGGCCAATGGTCCGGTCAAAGGCGTCGAAGGTGGCCGCGTAGGTCTCGGGGGTGCGGATGTCGTAGCCCGCGGCAAAGGCGTGGCAGGTGTCGAAGCACACGCCGAGCCGGTCCGGGTGGGCCGAGCCTTCGATGATGCGGGCCAGCTCCTCGAAGGTTGCTCCGAGATTGGTGCCCTGGCCCGCAGTGGTTTCCAGGAGGATCATGCCGGTTTTGGTGCCGGAATCTTCAATGGCGGTGTCGAGATTGGCCACGTATCGGGCGATCCCCGCGTCCGCACCTTCGCCCAGGTGGGAGCCGGGGTGGGTGACCAGATAGGGGATTTTCAGCGCCTGGATACGCCGCAGCTCCTCGGCAAAGCCGCTACGCGAGCGTCGGGCCTGTTCCGTGTCGGGCGAGGCCAGGTTGATGAGATAGGAGTCGTGGGCCGCCATGGGGAAGTCGCCCCATTGTTCGCGGGCCATGGCAAAGAGCTCGATATCGTATTTGGACAGGGGCGGGATCTTCCACTGGCGCTGGTTGCGGGTGAATATCTGGAGCGCGGTGCCCTCAACGGCCCTGATGCGGTCGAAGGCCATGTACAGGCCTCCGGCTATGGACATATGCGCCCCAAGAAACATGGGCCGTCCCCGAAGCTATTCGATCCAGCCGGTCAGGGCTTCGACGATCTTTTGGGCCTGGGCCTGGCTGGAGATGTTGAATTTGGATTTGGGGCGGTAGGTGCCGTCAACTTTCTGGTAGCGGCGGATGGTAAATTTTTCCGGACCGTATTCGCCCTTGGCGCGGTTGAGTTCCTGATAGCGGAAGACGATGGTGGTCCATGCGCCCTTGGAAAGGATGACCTTGTCCAACTCCTTGACGATGAGCTGGTTGTCCTCGGAATAGTTGATGGTGATTTCGTCGACGTTGGATGCCATTGATTGCTCCTTCTATATATTGTCCGCTTGAAGCGGCAGGCACCTCCCTTACATAGGTAATGGACAAAGGGCAAGGAGGGGGTTGCACCCGGTCCCGGCATCGGCCCGTTCTTTCCCTGTGGGGGTGAAAACAGGAAGTACTCCTATAAAGTCTAAATTTTGTTGACGAAAAAATACTGATCGCGTAACGGCAGAATTGAGTCGTCGCTTATCGCGCCTGGCGCGCGGATTTTTGGCGACGGATTTTGGCCGTGGCGCGGGTAGGCGCGGTTGGCGTTCCTCGGGAGAGTCTCCCTTGGGCAGGCGGTCCAGCCCCAGCCTCCTGTTATCAGAAGACTTTAGTTGGAGTATTGGTTGAAATGAAGAGCATTTATGTTGGCAACATTCCGTTCAGCGTATCCGAAGACGAATTGCAGGCCCTTTTTGCCGAGTATGGTGAAGTGACGTCCGTTAAATTCATCAATGACCGAGAGACCGGCCGTTTTCGTGGTTTCGCTTTTGTGGAGATGGAAGACACCGGTGCCCTGGCCGCCATTGAGGCACTCGACGGCAGCGAAATGGCCGGTCGCAATCTGAAGGTAAACGAAGCCAGACCGCGCGAACCCCGTCCCCGGTACTAGCGTACCGAACAGATAGCGTGATCGTGCCTGGCCCGGATGCGTTCCGAGGCCACGGCGGCATTGTGCGCCCTAAGGTTTGGGTCCCTGTTTGCCCAACGCACTTCTGATGGATTTGTAGGCCGCATAGTACATCTGTACGCTGGCCACATAGGTCGGTGTTTCCCTGCCGATCTCCTTGTAGGCGGCCCATTCCACGTTGCCGAACCATTGGTTCGGGTCCAGGCCCATGCCCTTGGCCGTCTTCCGCAATTCTCGCACTCTGGCGGGTCCTGCATTGTAGGCGGCCAGGGCGAAATCCACCCTGGCATCGGCATTCACGTCCTGAAAATAGTTGTCGCGCAGGAAGCGCAGGTATTTTGTCCCGGCGTGGATGTTACCGTCGAGCGTGTCGATGTCCTTGACGTTCACATTGGGGTCTGCTGCGGTCGAAGGCTTGATCTGCATGACGCCCATGGCCCCGGCACCGCTTTTCTTATGCGGCACCATGTCAAGAACTTCCTTTTCTCTTCATTCCTTCTGTAATTAGGCTAGGCTCCACCCTCGCCTTATAGCATAATAGTAATGTATTCCTTTTCTTATTCGTGCTCTATGGCACCAAGTACCGATTCGGTACATTAACAATTTAGGATCGCCATTTTTTGTTCGTAGTCTAGGCTACCAAAGGCCGCTCGCGATCCGTTTACGACTGCGCCACAGGTAAGCTAAGCTTCCAGAGTAACGCGGCCAGTTTACGAGCCAAAGCAGCTATCGCCTTTTGAGCAACTCCGCTTTTGCTGTAAATTCGGTTGTAAAATTCTCTCGCCCATTCGTCTCTCTGTTTCCAAATCCATGCCGCCTCAATGAGCAAACTTCGTAATCGCCGTTGCCCAACTGGGCGCAAGCGGCCTTTCCCTTTGCTCAATCCGCTTTGCCGCACAACAGGCGCAAGGCCCAAGTAAGCCGTAACCTCCTTGCTATTGTTGAATCGTTCAGGTCGGAATATCTCGGCCGCAAAGGTGGTTGCCACGACTTCACCCACTCCAGGAACGGACCTCATGGTGGCAATGCGTCTTGCCTCGTCTTGTTCCTGGGAAATGACTCGTAATCGAAGATCAACCTGACGCTGTGCGGAAATGAGATAATGCAATTCTTCGAGTAAGCTATTTCGGGTGTCGTCAGCTCCGGGTGGTAGTGGCAGTATAGCCAGAGCTGCAATAGCGATTTTGCTCCAATGGTCGATCCCAACGGGTTCGGCAATGCTCAGAGATAACAGCAAAGCGCGAATTCTCTGCTTTACTTTACGCAATGAGTCGGTGAGTTGATGTCTTCGACGTTGGAGTGACCGAAAAGCTTCTTCTCTTTCACTAGGAATGGCAATTGGGCGGATCAGTCCTGCTGCGGCAAGTTCAGCCAACTTTCGGCAATCGAGGCTGTCTGTCTTGTTGGTTGCGGTTACTGGGCGTGGTATTCGGCTGGGCGTGGCAACAATCACACGAATACCTGCAGCCTTGAGGCTTCGAGCAAGGCCAAAACCTGTCGGGCCAGCTTCGTAACAAACTGCACCGATGTTAACAGGGAGTGAGGAAAGGATTTGTGTAAGTGATGCCACGTCGGCGGGACTAGACCAATCTTTGATCATTCCGTCTGGTCGTAAGAGTGCAACACTGAATGTCTTTTTGTGAACATCAACGCCAACGAAAATGCGCTGATCAACAAATGCTTCCACAAACCGATAAGCTGATGATATCTTGATACTCGCCATGTCGGCCTCCTTTGAGCTTCACATTTACTGGTACTGTTACCAGATTAAGCCGTGGAGTGCCGACATGGTATTTTTTGTGCTTATCTATACGCTTGCGCTACTTGCTGATCCACAGCGATGTATTCGTCAGTTGCCGGAGCAGCCGGATCGTGACCGAGCTGGGAAACATGGTTTGCATCCGGCTGGGTTCTATCATGTTGTGACGGCCCACGCCCACGGCGGAGTAGTTGCCTTCGACCGCTTCCTTGATGGTGGCCTTGATCGTGTTTCGGGCCGTGACCATCTTTATCTCTATGCGCTCTTCTTTTATCCCGTTATTCATCAGCAGGTCCAGGGCATCCTCGAAAAGGGATTCCCCCCTGTTCGTCTTGAAGCTGTCGGCCACGTGAAAAAGGGTGAACGTGTGGTGTTTTTCTGCGGCCAGCATGTATCCGGCATGGTCTACCATGCGCAGGGAGGCGCTTGATCCGTCCAGGCACAGAAGGATGTCGTGGCGCGGATTGACCGGAGGCTTGCGGCAGGTCCAGATGGGAAAGTCGATGTTCTGCCACAGGAGTTCGTGGCAGACCGAATTTTCGAAGACCTCCTCGAACCATGAGAAGGCCCGTTTGCCGAGGACCAAGGCATCGTAAAGGCCGTTGTGCGCTTCGTCCACCAGTTCCTGGACCGTTCCCTTACGGGAATGAACCACCTTGGTCACCACGTTGGCCCCGGAGCAGCCCGCGATGTCGTGAATCCATTGGACAGCGTCATCCATGGCCTTGACCCCCTTGGTCCGGGTGTGGGTCACGAGTTCTTCGTAGCCGTGACCATGCGGGACAAGGCCCTTGGAGTCGATATTCCATGAAGTCTTGCGCGGGGCCACATAAAACAGGGTCAGCTTGAGGTCGCAAAAATGTTCGAAAATTTCCTTGAGAAAGCGAAGCGTATTTGAGGCTGCACGCTGATCGCCGATAGCCAGTAACAGTTCTTTTTGCATGCGAAGCTCCTTTGGCGTGTTTTGGCATACTATGCCGAGGGCAGTGAAAAAGACAAGGAGGGTTGCTTGTCCTTTGGGACCGCTGCTGGTAAAGCCTTAACAGACTGTCGAAAAATGGCGATCTGCGGCGTTGCTTCAAAAAACTTGATTCTTACGTACAGGGAGTACGCTTCGGCCTTGGATTTTTCCGCGCCCATGGCTGCTGTCCCTATCCGCAAGACTCGCGGAGGATCGCTCGCCTAACGCCCAGGGCTGAATCCCGGCAATTTTGAACAGCCTGAATTCTTGATTTTTTAACGACCTGTTGCCAGCCTGCGGAAGTGTTGTAGGCAATCCCGCCGGACCGTGTTCCGTTCAACCCAAGTGTATTCGCCAGGGCCGCTCATGACTCCCGATCCCATCCGCATCAACCCGACCACCCGCAGGGAAAAGAAACGGCGCAAGCGGGAATACCTCATCGCGTTGTTTTTCCTGCTGCTCATCACGAGCCTGACCTGGGCGGAACTGAAGTACCTGAGCGGGGACTACTACCTCATCCTCAACCTGCTCGTCCTCAATGTGGTCCTGCTTCTGGCCATGCTGTTCTATGTGGCGCGCAACGCGGTTCGGCTGATGCTGGAGCGTCGTCGCCGCGTACTCGGCTCCAAGCTCCGCACCCGGCTGGTTCTTGCCTTTATTTCCTTGTCGCTCATCCCCACCGCGCTCATTTATCTTGTCTCGGTCAAATTCGTGCAGACGTCGGTGGACTACTGGTTCAAGGGGCAGGTGGAGGAATCCATGGAGCAGGCGCTTGAACTCGGACGCGCCTTTTACGGATCGGCCCAGGAGCGGTTGGAGCGGCGCGGTGCCAACATGATCGGGGAGATCGTCAAGAGCGAGTATGCCTGGGGCGGCAAGGCAATGGACATATACTTGCGAAAGAAGTTCGATGAGTATGACCTCAGCCTGGTGGGTGTCATCAACCCCGAGGGCAACGAGCAGAATACCCATTCCACTGCCCAGTGGGGTCTGGCTTGGCCTGAGATCAAGGAAAAGATCGACTGGCAATCCCTCAAGGCGGACCCGCGTGCCTGGACCACCATCATCCCCAAGCCCGGCAGCGATCTGGTGCTCGGCGTCACGCCGGTTGACGAGGGCCGCACCGGATATCTGGTCATCGGCGAGACTGTGGGCCAGGGGCTGCTGCACCGGTTGGATCAGATCGTGCGCGGTCTGGATGAGTACAAGAAGCTCAAGACCAGAAAATATCCATGGAAAATGAACCTTTATCTGACCATGGGCGTCATGGCCATGCTGATCATCCTCGGGGCTATCTGGTTCGGGTTCCGGTTGGCCAAGGAAATTTCCGCCCCGGTCCAGGCCCTGGCCGCCGGTACCGAGCGCATCGCCCGGGGTGATCTTTCCGTGCGCCTGGAGGACCGCTCCGACGACGAACTCGGCTTCCTGGTGCAGTCATTCAACCGCATGGCCGAGGATCTGGAGCAAAGCCAGGTTTCGGTTCAGCAGGCCAACGAGCGATTGGCCCAGCAGAACCAGGAGCTGGAGCGGCGCGGCCAATATATCGAGGCCGTGCTCAACAACATCACCTCAGGCGTGATCTCCATGGATTCAAAGGGCCGTATCGGCACGGTCAACACCGCAGCCGAAAATATCCTCGGGGTGCCCGGAGCCCTGCTCATCGGCAAGAAGCCCAATGACCTGCTCTCCGGCGACTTCACCAACATGATGCAGGAGGCGCTCACCCAATTGTCCACCAGCCCGGACACCCTGTGGCTGCGACAATTCGACCTGCCCGTGCGCAACCGCGTCATCAAGGTGCTGATCAACATGGTCTCCCTCAAGAACGTGGGTGGCCGTGATGCGGGACATGTGGCGGTGTTTGAGGACATCACCGAACTGGAAAAGATCCAGCGGCTTGCCGCCTGGCGCGAGGTGGCCCGCCGTATCGCCCATGAGATCAAGAATCCGCTCACGCCCATCAAGCTTTCCGCCCAGCGGCTTCAGCGAAAATACGGCAAAACCGTGGGCGAGACTGTTTTTGACGACTGTACCGAACTGATCGTCAATCAGGTGGAGCGTCTCCAGAACATGGTCACCGAGTTTTCGGCCTATGCCAAGTTGCCCGAGGTCCAACCCCGTCCTGACTATCTGGCCCCGGTCCTCGAAGAAGTGGTCGCCATGTTTGAAAATACGCACCGTGAAATCTGTTGGAGTCTGGAATTTTTCACACCCATTGAGGAATTCCCCTTTGACCGGGAAGGCATACGCAAGGTGTTTATCAACCTGCTGACCAATGCGGTTGAAGCACTCAAGGACGTGGCTGACGCCGAAGTCTCCATCACGGTGAATCATGACAGGGAAATCGGGTTGGTTTCGGTCACCGTGGCCGACAACGGGCCGGGGTTGCCCAAGGATTCCTCCCGCCTGTTCGAGCCATACTATACCGAGAAAAAGGGTGGCACAGGGCTCGGATTGACCATTGTCCGCTCCATCGTGGCCGATCACAAAGGACAGGTTCGCGCCAAGTCCAATATCCCCACCGGCACCGTGTTCATTGTTGAACTCCCGGATGCGTAAGCCCGTCCTGCAGTTTCTCCTGCCCTGTGGTCAGGCCTTTCCCTCGTTCCTTGCGTGCGTCTTTCCTTCCATACGCGAAGGGAAGTCGATTTTTTGAAAATGTTGTCAGCCAACTCTTTGCCACGGTTTATAAAAAGCAATTGATTCTGGCTTAACCAAGAGTACAATGGTATTGTCTCAAGTGACTTCTTTCAGTGAAGATATTCGGGGAGAGACATGCGCGCAATCATTGCCGGAGGAACCGGTTTCATAGGTCAGGCATTGGTGGCCGAGCTCAAGGAGAACGGTTGGGATATCGTGGTCTTGTCGCGTGCGCCCGGCAAGGTGGCCGAGGTGTTCGGCTCGGGTGTCATCGGTATGCGCTCGGACAATGGCGATTGGCCGGATATGCTCGGGCCGAGCTGTGTGATTGTCAATCTGGCGGGCGAGAATATCGCCAGCGGCCGGTGGAATGCGAAGAAAAAGCAGCGCATTCTGCAAAGCCGTCTGGAGGCTGGGAATGGGATAGTCCGCTCCATCCGGTTGGCAGAGGGCGTTCCCGCTGCCGTGATCCAGGCCTCGGCCGTAGGATATTACGGTCCGTGTGGCGACCGGCCCGTGGACGAGGACTCCCCGTCGGGTTCCGGGTTCCTGGCCGACGTCTGCCGCCAGTGGGAGAAGTCCTCAGCCGCACTGGATGAAATGGGTATCAGGCGTTGTGTTATCCGCACGGGCATGGTGCTCGGCAAGGGCGGCGCGCTCGAAAGAATGCTGCCGTTGTTTCGTCTGTTCATGGGCGGCCCTCCCGGCACAGGGTTGCAGGGCGTGTCCTGGATTCACTTGGCCGATCAGGTGGCGGCCATCCGCTTCCTCATGGAACACGAGAGTGCACGGGGTGCATTCAATATGACGGCACCCAACCCGGTTGTCTTTCGCACCTTCGCCCGCGTCCTGGGCGAGACCTTACATCGCCCGTCCGGGCTCAAGGCCCCGGCCTTTGCCCTGCGCATGCTCTTTGGCCAGATGGCGGACGAGGTCCTGCTCTCCGGTCAACTCGCCCTGCCCAAGCGGCTGCTTGAAGCGGGCTACCAATTCAAATTTCCCGAGCTCGAAGGGGCGCTGGAAGATTTGCTGGGCTGATCCGTCGGTCCAGCCGCCCGTGTCCGGGTCATAGTCCCGGCAGCCCAAGCGGATCAACCCCGTGTCCGGGTCGTCCATGCCCCCGGCAAACCCCAGCGGCACGCGAAAGCGGGGGTTGGAATCCCATAGGCGTACGCCGAACGGGTCATATTGCACGGCCTTGATGACGGTCCCGGCCTCGTTGATCACCGCCTTGAGAGAGCCGAGCTGGTCGTATTCCAACGTGAATTCCACCGCCTCCATGGTCACCGCCAGGGGCAAGGTCTCACCCGGTGCGTGCCGGAATTCCCACTCGCGTCGCCCGTCGCTGAATCCGGCCAACTTCCCGTCATCGCGCCAGCGGTAGATTTCCACCGGATCCCCATTTACCAGTCGAATCTCGGGCCGTCCTTGTTCGTCATACCGGTATTCCACCAGCCGCCCGCCAGGCAGCTCCACCAGGGTCAACTGGCCGTCGGACGAGTGGTGGTAACGGGTGATGCCTTCGGGACCCCGCTTGACGGTCCGCAGGCCGTTCTTGCCGTACTCGTATTGGATGTTGTCCACCGCGACAGGACGTTTTCGCCGGTCATGCCTGAACACACGCATGAACGGTGAGCGTCCGACGACGTAGTCCGCGCTGCGACATCCCTGTTCATCGTATTCGTAGTCCAGGGCCCAGCCGTTTCTGGCCAGGCAACTGGTGAGGCGGCCCTGCTGGTCGTACTTGAACCGCCATGTTTCGCGGCGGCCGTCGATGCGCTCGGTACGTTGGGTGATCCGGCCGTGGGAGCCGGTTTTGATCTCCAGGAAATACGGGGAGCTTCCGGCCAGGCGTTCGGCTTCGGATTTGTTGCCCCAGTCCGGAGGTTTGTGGTCTTCGCCCAGAGTGTGGTTCCAGGCAAAGCCGAAACCGTGTTCCCAGGGGAGCCAATGGGCGGGTTTTTGTTCGTGCCACCAGACCTGGACATCCCGTCCGCCGGTCCATTTTTTGGCGAGGTTGCCCTCGCGTCGGACGGGTTCAAAGGTGCCGTCGGCGTAGTGGAGCCAGTCGCGGTCATAGTCGTTTCGGTCCGGGTTGAAGGTGAATTTGCAGTAGCGGTCTTTTTGATAGTCGGGGAAGAGCATGGGATTTTCCTTTCTTGCTGTGGAGTCCTCCCGGCGGGCGGAGCCGAGGCCCCGCCCTGAAGGAGTATATATGCCGCTTCGAAGACCATCTCCGAAACATGCCGACCAGTTTACCCCCGGTTTTTGGCTCCGGGGAAAAAGGCGGGGAAAAGCAGGAAAACGGGTAAAAAAGGTATAACTTGGGAGCTTGACAGGGGGGCTGGGAAAGGGGGTTTTGGGAAGAGGAAGAGGAAGAGGAAGAGGAAGAGGAAGAGGAAGAACGCCTTCGGCGAGAGCCGGGAGGGAGCCTGTGGCTCCCAATGCCCTCCATGCCCTCCCGGCGGGGTTACTTTCTTTTGCTGGCCCAAAAGGAAGTAACTGAGCCGTCCTGAAATAGGTTGACGGTTTTTGAAGGTTTCAATCAGGCTGTGGGGCTAGCCCCACAGCCTGATTTGTGTACGTCGTCCGGCGTTCTCATTCCCAAACTGAGATGAGGTCGCTCCGCATTGTATATCTCCACTGACTCTTTCACCAATGCATTGAGTTCTCTAAGGTTATTGCATGTGACGGTTAAAAACTCCTGCTTTAGAATCCCATTCATCCTTTCTGCCAAGGCGTTTTGATAACAGTCGTAACCATCTGTCATAGAGGGAGTCATGTCTGATTCCCGAAGTTTTTTCTGGTAAACGGAAGAGGCATATTGAAGTCCTCGGTCTGAATGGTGAATCGTATTTACCCTCTTTCGCTTGTTTTCAATTGCCGCATCCAGTGCTTTGGCTGTGCTTTCCGAACCGAGGTCTCGGCTCACATTGTATCCCATTATCTTTCGGCTGAATGCATCGGTCACCAGCGAAAGATAGCATGTCTGTTCGCGTGTTTTTACGTAGGTTATGTCGCTTACAAACACCTGCTCCGGGAAGCTGGGCTGAACATCTTTCAACAAGTTAGGATGCTTTTTTAGCCAATGTTTCGAGTTGGTTGTCTTTGTGTAGTTCTTTTTTCGCTTGATGAGCATGTGCTCGCGCCGCAACAGGCAAAACAACGCGTCACGTCCAAGCTTGATTCCCTTTGCGGAAAACGCGTCCTTCAACAGGAAGTACAGCTTTCGCGTTCCGAGGCGGGGCATCCTGGCCCGCACGCTCAAGACCATGGCCTTTGCCTCTTGGAGCATGGCCTCCCGTACATCATGGCGTTTTTCAGCCTGGTACACGGACTGCCGACTGACCCCGAGCTGCCTGCAACAGGCAGACAAGCTTATTTGTCTTTCTTTCTGAAGACTTCGTGCAGCTCGGGGGTAAGCTTTTTTCTTATCGAAGTCCCAAGCTCGCGGTCTGAAATCTCAATCATCTTATCGAGAAGCGCGGTCTTGATCTTCTCTTCCTCAAGCTCTTTCTCCAGCCGTTTGATCTTCTGGGCTGGAGTTTCCTTTGCTTTGGGGGCGTTGCGGGAATGTACCATGGGTCTGCTCCAATCACGGGTGCCGTGCTTCCTGAGCCACTTCAACACTGTGCTTCGCCCTTGAATACCATAAAAAGCCTGAGCCTGCTTGTACGTCATCTCGCCCTTTTCCACCTGCGCCACCACCGACAATTTAAAGGCCATCGTGTAGTCGCGCCGAGTCCGTCTAACTCGCTGTTTGGGATTGCTTTCCATAAATAGGTCCTTTGGTTATCAACCTATTTCAGGACGGGACAAACCAAAGAAAAGGGCCTGGGGGAAAATGCGGACGCCTTGCGATCACAGACAAGAATCTGATCAAAGCGGGACGGCTTCATCTGCGAAGCTTCGCGCTCTCTGCCATTTATATAGACCTTAGGCCGTCAGAGATCAGCCTGTTTTGTGGGAACAGAGCCGCCTTACCCGCTTTGTCAGCTTCTAAGCCTTGTGCTCGAGGGCTGGTGCAGGTCTTTGGGTCGGGGTTGGGATGAAAGGCCAGTGCTAGCGCGGGGGTGGGTCGAGAGGCCAGTGCTAGCGCGGGGTTGGGTCGAGAGGCCTGTGTTCGCTTGGGGCAGGAATTGCCAAGATAGTTTTCTCTTTTCTAAAACCCCTCCCGGTTTGGGTGAAGGGGAACGGCTGGCAATGTTTGGCGAAGCCGCACACATTATCATCCGTTTTCCTTCGCCCAAACCGCCAACCGGCACGGCAGCGGCGACCGCTTCGGACGTCGCTGCATGGCACAAACCCCGCGCTACGCCCCCGCGAAGCGGCTATGGGATTCCAAAGGCCTCGGCCTTTGGCGGGTTCAGGGCAGCGCCCTGATCTCCCCGAAGGGGGCCGCCGGTAGGCCCGCCGGAGGCCTTTCCCTCGGACCTGTCAAACAACAGAGTTCCGGTAGCGCTTGAATCCCTCGCCACAGTGCTTTATGAAGAGGGACGGCTGAGGTTTTTTTATGGTTCAATCGTATTGCAGTGGAGTGCTCGTGGGCGGACAGATACTGATCATTGATGATGAAGAGAGCATCCGTTTTTCCTTGCGCGGCATTCTGGAGGACGAGGGCCACGAGGTTGTGGAGGCCGAGTCTGGCGAGCAGGGGCTGGAGTTGCTGGGCTCGGATATCCCGGACATGGTGTTTCTTGACATCTGGTTGCCCGGCATGGACGGGTTGAAGGTGCTGGATACAATCAAGGCCGACTATGACGGCGTGCCGGTGATCATGATTTCCGGTCATGGCACCATTGAAACGGCGGTCAAGGCGCTCAAGAAAGGGGCATTTGATTTTATCGAGAAGCCGTTGTCGCTGGAAAAGGTGGTGGTGGCGACCCGCAATGCGGTGGAATTTTCGAAACTGCGCCAGGAGAATCTCGCGCTCAAGACCCGCATCAGTTCGGAGCAGCCGGTTCGGCTCACGGGCGAGTCCGAGGCCATCGAAAATCTCAATGGCGTCATTTCCCGTGTGGCTCCCACGGAGTCGTGGGTATTGATCACGGGCGAGAACGGCACGGGCAAGGAGATTGTGGCCCGTTCCATTCACGACCTATCCGCTCGCAGCGACAAGCCGCTGGTGGCGGTCAACTGTGCGGCCATACCCGAAGAGCTGATCGAGAGCGAGTTGTTCGGCCATGAGAAGGGGGCGTTCACCGGTGCGGACAGGGCACAGGAGGGCAAATTCGAGCTGGCCGACGGCGGCACGCTGTTCCTGGACGAGATCGGGGACATGAGCCTCAAGACGCAGGCCAAGATATTGCGCATCCTTCAGGAGCAGTCTTTTGAGCATGTGGGCGGGCGCAAGACGATCAAGGTGGACGTGCGCGTTATTGCGGCCACCAACAAGGATTTGCCCGGCGAGATCGAGGTGGGGAATTTCCGTGAGGATTTATATTATCGACTCAAGGTCTTTCCTCTGGAGGTGCCGCCCCTGCGCGATCGGGCGGACGATGTGCCGCTGCTTATCAACGATTTCGTGACCTCGCTGGTGCGCCAGCACGGGTTCAAGCCCATCACTTTTGACGAGGCTGCCATTGAGGCGCTCAAGGTGTATCCCTGGCCCGGCAATGTGCGTGAGCTGAAGAATTTCGTGGAACGCATGTTCATTATGTTTGCCGGGGAATCCGTGACCCCGGATCGGCTGCCGCCGGAATTTCATGCGGTCGTGGATGACCGGCCCGCTCCGGTTCCCACCGGGGGCGAGGAAGCTACGGAAACAGAATTTGGCATAGTCATCGCAGACGGCCCCACTGATCTCAAGCAGGCGCGGGCGGGTTTCGAAGCGCGTTTCCTTGAGGCCAAGCTTCGGGAGTTCGACGGCAACATCTCTCGGCTCGCCAAGGCGGTGGGGCTGGAACGAAGCTCGCTTTATCGCAAGCTCAAGGCCTACAATATCCAGATAGACTAAATTCGCATCTGCTATTTACACTGCTTGGAACAGTGGTCATACTTTCAAGTAGGAAGGCAGTCCTTTCGTAAATCCCACAGCGAGGAGCACGAAATGTTCTGGGACCCGGATCGATACGAAGGGTGGTTCGATACCCCGGAAGGGCGGTTCGCGCTGGAGCGTGAGGCGGGCCTTCTGCAATCGGTCCTGGCGGGTTGGCCCCGGCGGGGGCACAAGCTCCTGGAAATCGGCTGCGGCACGGGACTGTTCCTGGAGATGCTTTACCAGATGGGATTTGATGTCACCGGGCTTGATTCCAGCCCGGAGATGGTCATGGCCGCACGCAAGCGGCTGGGCAAGCGGGCGGAAATCCATCTGGGCGACGGCGAACTCACGCCGTATTCGGACAACGAGTTCGACTATGCCTTTTTGTGGTCCGTGCTTGAGTTTGTCGAAGACCCCGAAGCCATGCTCGCCGAGGCTGCGCGTGTGGCGGAAAAGGGGGTGCTCATCGGGTTTCTCAATCGCAATTCCCTGTATTATTCCATGAATGTACGCAAGTCGTCCGGCCCCATGAGCCAGGGCAACTGGCAGACCTGGTGCACCATGCAGGACCTGATTCGGAAGGGGACGGGGTTTGGACCGACTGTGGCCCGGTCCGTCCTGCCCGGCCCCATGCAGACCTGGCGGGACAGCGGGGTCCGCAAGTGGATCAACAGCGGCATATTCCCGCCCTTTGTGGGTGCTTTTTCCGCCGTGCGCGTGGATTTCGTGAACATAAAGCCGCTCAATCCGCTCTTTGTCTGGCGTAGCAAGCCGGAAATAGGCGAACCAGAAATGGGATAGCAGGCTGTTGAAAAACGGCGATCTGCGAGGCGCGAAAGGGAATCCAAAGGGTTTCACCCTTTGGCCGCCGGAGGCGAAGTCACCCGACATCGCCGCACAGCGGCATCCTCTATTCCCTCTCCCCACTCAGACTATCGCCCAAGCACCGCATCCACCAGCTTCGGGAGCATTGTGCCCGCTTTTCCTTGGAGATAGTAGTCGCTGGTGCGGTAGCTGTAGTCCGTATCAAACAGGTTTATCTCAATGACCTTGCCGCCCGCATTCTTGACGACGTAGGGGATGCGTCCGGCAGGCATGACCTCGCCCCCGGTACCCACGATGAGGCAGACGTCGCTCTGCTTGGCCAGTTTCGTGGCTTCCTGGTGGACTTCAAAGGGAATGGCTTCGGAGAAGAAGACGAAATTCGGCTTGAGCAGCCCGCCACAATTGGGACACGGGGGTGGCAGCGATTCCAGGGAGATGGTTTTGGAGTCGAAGAATTGACGGCAGTCCATGCATTGCATGCGCCGGGTGGACCCGTGGTATTCGTAGACGGTTTGGCTGCCCGCGTCCTGGTGCAGTCCGTCGATATTCTGGGTGATGACCGCCGTGAGTTTGCCTGCGGCTTCGAGATCGGCCAGGGCGTGGTGTGCGGGATTGGGTTTGGCCTTGCCCAGCATATCGAAGAAGATTTCCTTGAGCAGGGGCCAGACCTCGGCCGGATGCTTCTTGAAATAGGCCTTCTCGAACAGATCGGGATTGTATTTCGACCAGATCCCCCCTGGCCCCCGGAAGGGCGGGATGCCGGACTCCACCGAGATTCCCGCGCCGGTAAAGGCCACGGCGCACCGGGCATTTCGGAGCACCTCGGCGGCATTTTCCAGGGCGTGGTTGGACATGGTGGGCTCCCTCAATGGTTTACTGGCAGCCAAAGGCTGGCAAAATAAGGCTTTCGGACAATGCTTATTTTCTAGAGTAGTCGTAACTGCTGTTATATCAAGTTAATCTTGCTCGAAATATCCGTGACTTTTCCTTGCACAATCTCTTTTCCTATCCAATAAGCATAGAGGCTACAGGGGATATGGCTGATTCCGATCTCCCCGACCTGAGTGAATCCGAAGGCCGTCCTGGTGGTGGCCAGGGCTTTGTGTAGGGTCGCCTTTTCCGTGAAGGCCAGCAGTGCACCCAGTTCCTGCGGATTTTTGAAATATCGGTCGGCCCATTTGATTTCCACGGCCCATGCAGGCTTGAGGGTGGCATTCAGTTGAATGAAATCTACCTCGCCGCCTTTCCACCTGGCGTAGCGCAGGGTGTCCATTTCTTCTGCATGAAACCACTGGCTGAAAAATGCGGTTTCGGCCAGGTGTCCCATGGCGTCATCGTCCGGCCCGATGGGCTGAAAGAGCGCGGCCCGAATGGACGGATTGGTCAGGTAGAGCTTGAATCCCCGCTCCCGCTTGAAGGCCTTGCCGGTCTCGTCCACGCGCCGGACTTTGATGATTAGAAAGGCGGCCTCCAGGTATTCGATGTACTTGCGCAGTGTTGCCTTCTTGACCCCGCTGGCCTTGGACAGCCCGTCAAAGGTGAATTCCTCCCCTGTGTTGTAGGCCACCACCGTGAACAGGCGGTACAATTCCTGGACGTCGTTAATGCCATAGAGGCTCGGGATGTCCCGGAGCAGTGCCTTGTCGATGATGTCCCGGCGGATGAACTGCGGGGCATCGCGGCGGACATTGGGACTGGTAACGGCCTCGGGATAACCGCCGTAGTTGACGTAGTTGACGAATTCCTCGTTCAGCTGGTCGATGTGAGTTAGTTGTATCTTATCAAAATATTTTGCGTCTTTCCCGATCAGTTCCTTCTCGCGTCCGATGAAGGCGAGGTATTCGGCAAAGGTCAGCGGCGGGAGCATGAAATCGGAAAAGCGTCCGGCCCCGGATTCCCGGCTCTTGGCCCGCAGGGCAGCGGCTGCCGAGCCCGAGGCCACGAACCGCGCCTTGGGATAGCTGTCTACCAGGCTTTTGAGGTGCACTTCCCAATCCCTGAGGTACTGGATTTCATCGAAGAACACGGCAAAAGGCGTGTTACGGTCCATCTTGTGCAGTTCGATGAGGATGTTGACAAAGGTCTCCAGTGGCAGGCCGGTATACAGGGGCGTATCCACCGAGGCGAACAGGATGTGCCGGGGGTTCCATCCGTCCTGGATCATCTGGTGGATGGTCTGGTGGAGCATGACCGTCTTGCCCACGCGGCGCGGACCCATGAGCACCGGAGCCCGCCGCACGCCGCTTTCGCAACACAAGGAGTGGAAGGCGTTGAAATACGCCCGCCGAGGCAGGTCGGCATACATCCACTCCTCGGGTACCGGACGCTCATCCCACCACGGATTGTCCACGGCCTTGAGACGGGAGATGATTTCTCTTTTCGATATTTCCAGCATGGCGATGGCCTCCAAAATAAGCCTATCGCAATTGTCTTATTTCTACAACATCAAGCAACTTACTGATTATTAATACAATATCGAATAAAAATAAGAAAGTGGTCTTGTTCAGTGGCATCGTGTTTTCTATGCTTCCGTCTCCACCTGCTTTCCGCCGTACAGGGCAAAGTAGCCGCTGGGCACGACCACCAGGGTGAACAGGGTGGAGGCCACCAGTCCGAAGATCAGGGCCCAGGCCAGGCCGGAGAAGATCGGGTCCAGGGTGATGGGCCATGCGCCCAGGGCCGTGGTCAGCGCGGTCAGCACGATGGGCCGCATGCGCACTGCGCCGGATTGGACGATGGCTTGTGCCAGGGGTTTGCCCGCCGCCACTTCTCCCTGGATGAATTCGATCAGGACCAGGGAGTTGCGGATGACGATGCCGCCTAGGGCGATCATGCCGATCATGGAAGTGGCCGTGAAGAAGACCGGGTCGCCGAATCCGCCCACCGTGCCTCCGGCAATGACGTTCAGCAGCCAGAAGCCCGGCAGGATGCCGAGCAGGGTCAGGGGGATGGCGGACATGATCAGCAGCGGCAGGAGGAATGAGCCGGTCTGGGCTATGAGCAGGATGTAGATGCCCAAGAGAGCTGCCACATTGGCCAGCCCCAGGTCGCGGAACACGTCGAGGGTGATCTTCCATTCGCCTTTGCCCGCCCATTCGGTTTCGGTGCCGGGGGGCATGGGATCGGTCTTGAGCCGGGCCTGGAGGTCGAGCACGGCCTCGCCCGGAGGCACGCCCGCCGTGTCGGCAAAGGCATAGGCCACCCGCCTGAGATTCTTGTGGTAGATGGGCTGTTCCACCGGGACCTTGCGGAACACGCCCAGTTCGGCCAGGGGCACGATGGCCCCGGCAGGCGTCTTCAATTGTAGCTCACCCAGGGTATCCGGTCCGGCGCGCAGGGCCACGGGCAGCACCATGCGCACGGGCAAAGGCTGGCGTTCGCGCGGCAGGTGGACCGAGGCCGGGGTGGAGCCGGACAGGGCCAGCCGCAGGGTTTCCACCACATCGGCCGCAGTGATGCCGTGCAGGGCCGCCTTTCCCTTGTCCAGCACGAAGTCGATCATCATCCGGTCGGTCTCGGAGGAGTCGTCCAGGTCCACCAGACCGGGTTCTTTCCCCATCAGGGCGCGGACGTGTTTTGCCCCGTCGATGAGGGAGCTGTAGGGCAGACTCGGCTTGCCGTATATCTCCGTGGTCAGGGTGGCGATAACCGGTGGGCCGGGTGGGGTCTCCACTATCTTGAGGGTCGCCCCGTGGCGCAGGGCAATGGCGTTCAGGTCGTTGCGCAACCGCAGGCCGATGGCGTGGCTCTGCGTGTCGCGGTCGTCCTTGTCCTTGAGATTGACGCGGATGTCCGCGAAATGGGGCTTGTCGCGCCAGTAATAGTGGCGCACCATGCCGTTGAAATCCATGGGCGAGGGCGAGCCGGAATAGGTAACGAAAGTGGTGACCTCGGGCACGGTGCCCAGGTAGGTCTCGAAGTCGCGCACCACGCGGTCCGTGCGTTCCAGGGTGGTGCCTTCGTCCATGTCCAGGAGCAATTGGAATTCGTTCTTGTTGTCGAATGGCAGCATCTTGAGCGGTACCAGACGCAGGAAGACCAGCCCCACGCACAGGATCAGCCCGCCGATGATCGCGGCCAGAAGCAGCCAGCGGTTGCGGGCGGAGCGCAGGAACGGGGTGATGATTTTTTCGTACACGGCCAGCAGTCGGGGATTGACCGAGGGAGGTGCAGACGCTGTCGTGGCGGTCTGGGCCGAGGTCCGGTTCTTGAGCAGGTGGTAGGCCATCCACGGCACCACGGTCAGGGCGGCCACGGTGGAAAAGGTCACGGTGAGCGGCACGTTGGCGGCCATGGGGGCCATGTATGGTCCCATCATGCCGGTGATGAAAAAGAGCGGGGCGAACGAGACGATAATGGCCAGGGTGGACAGGATTACCGGGGGCAGGACTTCTTTCACCGCGTCCAGGGTGGCTTCGAGCGGATCTTTCAGCCCCATGCGGATGTGGCGCTGAATGTTGTCCACGTTGGTGATGGGATCGTCCACCACCAATCCAAGAGAGAGGATCAGGGCAAAGAGTGTCACCCGGTTGATGGTGTAGCCGAACAGGTAGTTGACGAACAGGGCCAGGGAAAAGGACATGGGCACGGCCAGGGCCACCACCAGGGCCTCGCGCCAGCCCAGGGCAAAGGCGAGCAGCGCCACCACGGTGATGATGGCGAACAGGAGCGAGGAGAGCAGCTCGTTGACCTTGGCATGGGCGGTCTCGCCGCTGTTGCGGGTGACGGTGACCTCCACCCCGGCGGGCAGGACCTCCCGTTTCAGTTGATTCACTTTGTTGAGAATGGCATCGGCCACGGCCACGGCGTTGACGCCCTTTTTCTTGGACAGGGCCAGGGTCACGGCGGGCCGCGAAGGCGCGGCGTCCTTTTGGTTCAGCTCGGTCAGGTAGAGATTGGAGAAGCCGATGCGGGAGTAGCTGCCCGGCTCTTCGGGGCCGTCGATGATGTCGGCCACGTCGCGCAGGTAGACGGGCTTGTGGTCGAACACGCCCACCACCAGGGAGGCCGCGTCGTCGGCGGACAGGAGAAAGGACTGGCTGACCACCGGGGTGACCGTGTCCCTGCCCACGAAGTCGCCGGCCGAGAGTGAGCGATCAGCCCCCCTGAGGGCTCGGAAGACTTCGAGCGGCGAGACATTGAACCCGGCGAGGCGTTCGGGCCGGATCTCCACCCGTATTTCGCGGCTGCGGCCCGAGTGCAGACTGACGCGGGAGACATCCTCCACCTCGGCCAGCCGGTGGAACATTTCCTCGGCCATGCGCCGGAGGTCGAAATCGGTGTAGCGGTTCTCGAACCCGTGGTCGGCGTGCAGGGTCAGCGCCACGATGGGCACGTCGTCGATCTCCACCGGCTTGACCACCCAGCCCGAGACAATGCCCGGCGCGAGGTCGGTGTTTTTCAAAATGGTGTTGTGCAGCTTGATCAGCGAGTCCTCGCGGTCCTCGCCCACGGTGAAACGGACCGTGACCGCGGTCATGTCCTTGTACGAGGTCGAGTAGACGTATTCCACCCCGTCGATCTGCCACAGCAGCCGCTCCAGAGGGGTGGTCACGAGCTTTTCCACCTCGTCGGCGGACGCGCCGGGCACCTGGACCAAAACGTCGGCCATGGGTACCACTATCTGCGGCTCCTCTTCGCGCGGGGTGACCATGATGGCGGCCACGCCGAGGACCACGGAGGCCAGGGCCAGGATGATCAACATCTGCGAGGTCAGGAAATAACGGACGATCGAGCCGATCACGCCGTCTTTGCGTGCGGGGAGTTCGGCCATTACTTGGCCTCCGTTTCGATGCCGATGCCGAGTGTTTCGCCGCCGGACAGGCCGGACAGGATTTCGACCTTGTCGCCGTGGGACGCGCCGGTTCGGACGTAGACGGGCTGCCACGTCTCGCCGGATTTGACCATCACGGTCTCAAGCTGGCCCACACGGGTGAGGGCGGTTTCGGGCACGAGCACGGTGTCGCGCAGTCCCTGGGGGATCAGGAGTCGGCCAAACATGCCGGGATAGAGGCCGGGCATCTCGGGCAGACGGGCCTTGACCAGGAAAGACCGCGTCACCGGGTCGGCCAGAGGCTCGATTTCGTCCACGGTAACCGTGAGAGGCTCACCGTTGCCCAGGGCGGAGACCACCACCTTGAGCGTGTCGCCGATCAAAACCTTGCCGATGAGACTTTCGCGGACCATGGCTTCCAGACGAAGACTGGCTCCGGTCTGGAGGGTGAGCAGCTCCTTGCCGGGAAAGGCAAGGTCGCCGGGTTCGACCAGGCGGCGGGCTACTTCGCCGTCCTCCTGGGCCGTGATGGTGGTGTAGCCCAGACCGATCTCGGCCTCCTGGATGACCTTGGAGGCTTCCTGATCACGCGCCTGGGCCGCGACCACGCCTTCTCGTGCCTGGCTGAGGCCTGCCTTGGCCTGGAGATAGGCGGATTCGGCCTTTTCCACTTCTTCTGTGGTGACGACCTTCTTGTCGTAGAGTTGCTTCATGCGCTTGTAGGTGGATTCCGCCTTGTCGAATGAGGCCTTGGCCGAGGCCAGGGCATCCCGTGCCTGGCTGATCATGCTGGCGGCGGAAGCCCGTGCCTGACGTGATCGTTCCAGCCGGACCTCGGAGGCGCGGCTGTCCAGGACGATGAGTTCGTCGCCCGCCTTGATCTTGTCGCCGGGCCGCACCAGCACTTTGAGGACCCGGCCGGTGACCTGGGCTTCCACGCGGCTGTCGGTGCGGGCCTGGACCGTGCCCACGGCATCAAACAGCCGTGGCAGCGAAGTGCGCTCTGCCGTGGCCGTGGATTGCGGTGCGTAGGTTGATCTTTCGGCCACGGGTGCGGGGTCTGAGCCGCAGGCCGTCAGGACCAGGGTCGCCACTATCGGAAAGAGGAGGTGAAGGGCTTTTTTCATCATGGATTTTCCTATACCATGGAAGGGATCGGTCCGCCACGGTCCTTTCCCGGGCGCGAGCAAAGTCGGCGGGTAGTTGCGGACGGAAAACTCGGGTACAGGGGAAGGATATCGACAACCGGTCCGGGAGGAATCCTGCCGCATGCCCTGTCTTTGTTGTTTGCCGGGCGTTCAATCCCGGTGGGTAATCGGACCGGGCCGCAAGGCCGGACACAGGGCGCAAAAAAAGTGCGCTTTGCCTGTCCAGGCCATTTCCCGCTTGTCGCTGGGAACTTCGTGCGCACTCTAATGATTGCTGGTGAGCGACTCGTCTCGCTGATTTATGGTTTTGTCGGGTTTAACGCTCAGTACCCTCCGTTGTCGTGAAATCCGTGTATGTCATGGGGCCATTCCCCTTACCTTACAAATAAGCATTCCTTTGGCGTTGTCCAGTCTGTTTCGGACAAAAGAAAGTGCGCCGGGCCGGATTCTCCGGCTTGGAACTTGGACCACCATTTCAAAATATTTACTTTATGGTGACTGGGTTCGTTGTGTTTGGCGCACGGTGCTCTTTCTGGGAGCGGGGCGACTCGATTCGCCATTATGCGGAAAAAAGAAATCGGGTTCTATTTCCTCTCATCCTCCGTCAAGAGTGGTTGTCATTCCTCATTCCGAGGGGCCTCATCCACTGATTCCTTTATACGCTTCCCCAAAAAACGTAGCAAGGGGGTAGCGCCCGAAAAGTGGTCGGACAGACGCAACCGGCAGTCAGCTTTGAAGATAAAAATGAAACTTTTTTTGGGAGGGAAAGAATCACCGCACGAAGATACGGTGTTTTCAATAGATACAATTATGACAGTATATTGTCAGTCGAATAAAAAGGCAAGCACAAACACCGGATTCGTTCGAAAAAGGCGAACCCGGTGTAAGGCAGTAAAGGCGTTTGCCGGTTATTCTTCAAAAGGGTCGCTGATAAGATCGGCGACCTTGGCGGGGTCCAGCAGGTGCATGGCAGACTGCTGGGTCAAAAGCTTTCCGGCCAATCCCTTGAGACTCATTTCCGCTTCGCGGGCCTGATCTCGGCCAAGGTTGTCCCCCACCACGTTCATGGCAGCGTCGAGTCCGTCAGTCTTGCGTTCCCTGATCTCCTGAACTTTCCTGCTGATCTGGTCGATCCGAAAGTCAAATCCTTGTGTGCTTTCCAAACCGGGCATAAATGTTCCTCCTTGCGAGATGCCTTTGAAGAAAGCAAAACTCGTGCTGAAAACAGGTTGTCTTTTTATTACGGCAGGATAAAGATTTTTACCGTGTGCCAATCAGGCAGGATTTTCCGGTCTGGTCTGGTGGCGGCGTCTCACCGGGACGAGCCACAGGGTGAGGGCGACGGAAACGAAGAACAGCGCGTAAATCACGGTATAGGCGGTCTCGCCGAGGTCGTGGAACAGGATATCTCCCACCCAGCGGGCCACGAAGCTCTGGCCGTCGCCCGCGTACCCCGCGTTTCCAGCCTGACGCAGGTCGCTTTCCCAGGCGGTCAGTGGGCAGAATATCCCGGCCAGGGATTCGAGCAGCACAACCCCCATAAGCCCGGCGTGGGAATAGCGGAACCAGGGATTGCGGACAAAGGCCCATCGCAGGAGCCGACCTGCCCAGATCACCGGCAATCCCAGGGTGATGTAGGCGGCCACGGCAAAGTGGGCCACCAGGATCGTGTCGGCCAGGAGCAGGTGTTGGGCCTCGGTCATGGGAGAGGCTCCAGGGTGGACAGGAAGCGGTCGAGTCCGTCGGAATAGGCTTGGCCCATGTCCAGATACCCGCCGTTGTGACCGCCGCGCATTGTCTGGAAGGTTTTCGGCCCGGAATAAACTTCGTACAGCGACCGGCCCAGGGCATAGGGCACCACGTCGTCGTCCGGGCTGTGCCCGAACAGGGCCGGGAGCCGCAACCCGGCGAGGTCGCTTGTGGCGTTGTAGCGGTCTTTGACCAGCCGTCGTACCGGAAGCCAGGGATAGAGGTATGCGCCCATGTCCGGCACCGAGGTGAAGGTGGATTCCAGGATTATCCCGGCCGGTTCAACGCCTTCTCGGGCCAGTTCCCCGGCCAGCCCGGCGGCCACGGCACCGCCCAGGGAGCGCCCGAACAGGACCACGGATTGCGGCTTGGCCCCAGCCTTCCCTGTCAGCCAGTCCCAGGCGGCGCGTGCATCGGCCCGCGTGGCCTCTTCGGACGGCCTGCCTCCGCTCAGTCCATAGCCGGAGTAGTCGAAGATCAGGACCGACAGCCCCAGGGCGTGGAAAAGGCGGAGGGATTCCAGCCGGTGGGAGATATTGCCGCCATTGCCGTGGCAGAACAGGAGGGTCAGCCGCGCCCCGTCGCAGGGAAGCCACCACCCGTGGACGTCCGTGCCGAGCCGGTTGGTCAGGTGGACGACCGTGTACTTCAGGTCGATGTCCGAGGGCGTTGCCGTCAGGGCGCGCGAGGGATGGTAGAGCATCCGTCGCTGGGAACCATAGACCCAGGCCGCGACCAGGACATAGCCCAGGGTCAGAAGGGAGGCGATTTTCAGAAGTGTCCACATGGGGTGAGCATACAGGGGAATGCATGGTTTGTGGAGTCCCGACCCTTTTCATTCTTTGCCGCTTGATTTAGGCTGTCTGCATGGAAATAGCAGGCATCATTCTGGCCGGGGGGCTGGGCACCCGTATGGGTTACGCGAAGAAGGCGTTCATCGAGATCGGCGGGCAGACCATCCTGAACCGGCTTCTGGGCGTGTACCGTCCGCTGTTTGACGAGATTCTCATTGCGGCCCGCGACCCGGAGGAGTTTCGGTCTTACGGATTGCCCGTGGCCGAGGATCAATTTGAGGCGCGCAGTTCCCTGACCGGCATTCACGCCGGACTGGCTGCCATGCGTGCCGGGCACGGGTTCTTCGCGGCCTGCGACGCGCCTTTTCTGCGAGGCGGATTGGTTCGGGCATTGCTCGATGAGGTGTTGCCCTCGGATGATGTGGTCATTCCCATCAAAGAAGACGGCTACCGGGAACCGTTGTGCGCGGTCTATTCCAAGCGCTGCCTCCCCTTCATCGAGGAGCAACTCAAGCGCGACGACTATAAAATCATCAATTTCTTTGAGCAGGTGTCGGTCCGTGAAGTGGCCGTGTCTCAGCTCGAAAAAGGAGACCCGGCTCTGGTATCCTTTTTTAACGTCAATCGGCCCGAAGACCTGGCCGAGGCCGAGCGGTTGGCGTTGCAACCGGGATTCTGATTTTCTGCATGGGGATATAAGGAAGCACTTCCTAACGATCGAATTTTCAGCATTTTCCTAAGGAAAAGAGATCCCCCCCTTCCCTCAGTCCATCCGTGTGGTCACGATTTCCACATCGCCGCCCGGCAATACGCCGTCGCCGCCCTGGATAACGGCCACCCCATGGGCCAGGCCCAGGGCGAGCATGGGCGGCACGCGTTTCCCTGTCAGGGGCGTGGCCACGAGGATTGCACCCTTGCGGTGCAGGGAGCAGGGCAGAAGCCATTCACAGCCGGGTCGGACGCTGAGGCCTTCCTCGAAGCGGGCCAGGGTTGGCTCGGTCTGGTCGGGCAGGCCCCGCAAGCGGCGGAGTGCGGGCAGGATCAGCCCGTGAAAGCAGGTAAAGACCGCAATGGGCGGTCCGGGCAGGCCGAAGAGCAGGGTATTGTCGCGCACGGCCCCGAAAAGATTGCGGCCCGGACGGATGTCCACGCCGTCAAAGAGGATGGTGAACCCGGCCCGTTCCGCGCCCTGCCGGGCGAAATCGCGCTCACTGCGGCCCGTGCCGCCGGTGGTGACCACCACTTCCGGCAGGTCGCCGGAAAGGGTTTCCACCAGAGTATCCAGATTATCCGGCAGCACGCCGGCTTCCACGACATTGACGCCGCTCTCCTGGAGGAGTCCGCCCGTAAGCACGAGGTTGTCAGCGGGAAAGCGGGCCGAGGAATTGGCTGTTTCGCAGACCGGATCGGACAGCTCGCTGCCCAGGGCCAGGACGCGGGCGCGGGGCACGGGATAGGCGTGGATTGAGGCGGATCGGGTTCGGACCATGACCGCCGCAGCCTGGGGCGTGATGATTTCTCCCGCCCTGGTGATGACCGCACCCAGCTCGATCTCGCCGCCCGTGGGGCGTACGAACCAGCCCGGACGCACCGGGGCGCGGACTATGATTGCGTCGTTGTCCATCTCCACGTCCTCTTCGGCCAGGATGGCGTTGCCGCATTCCGGCACCATTCCGCCGGTAAGCACGCGGGCCGCCTCACCCGGTTCTACCGGGGTGCCGTGGCGGGACTCGGCCCGCAGGGTCTGGGTCACGGTCAGGCGGACCGGATGCATGGGTCCGGCCTTTTCGATGTCCGACACCCGGACCGCATATCCGTCGCGCAGGGAGCAAGACTGCTCCGGCACGTTGCAGAAGGCGGTGATGTTGTGGGAGGCGATCCGCTCTGCAGCCTCGAAGGGCGGGAGACATTCCGGGTTACGGGGCGCGGCATATCTGAGGAGCCGCTTGACGGCCCGGTCGCGAGAGATGAAGGTTCTGGTCATGCCCGCGATTGTGTCACCAGCCCGAGCCGTTGTAAAGAGTGGCCTGTTGACGCGGTTTCCCGATAATAATTCAAGGGTGTGGAATTTTCCCCAGTCCTCGGGCATACTGGAATCGTTGCAACAACATCTGATACGACGAGGATATCATGACCCCACCTATCATATGCATTGTCGGCAAGAAAAAATCCGGCAAGACCACGTTTCTGGAAAAAATGCTGCCCGAACTCAAGGCACTCGGCATCTCGGTGGGCACGGTCAAGCATGACGCCCATTCCTTTGAAATGGACCGCGAAGGCAAGGACTCGTGGCGTCACCGACAGGCCGGGGCTGAGACTGTGGTAATTTCCTCGCCTGATCGGGTGGCGTTCATCAAGAACCTGGAGCGGGAGGCGACCCTGGCTGAACTGGCCGAGGAATTTTTCGCGGACCGGCAACTGGTCGTGGCCGAGGGGTTTTTCCGTTCCGACCAGCCCAAGATAGAGATCCATCGGTCCGATGTTCACAGCCATCCCCTGTGTGACCGTCAAAATGAGGATGATAAGAAATTGCTGGCCATGGTCTCGGATGTGGCCGTGGACACGACCCGGCCTATCTTCGGTCTGGACGATGCGGCTTCCGTCGCTTCCCTGGTCGCCCGCCGGTTGCTCGGCTGGGTGCAGAATGGCATGTGGTCGTGAGAATTGAAAAAACAACCCCGGGGAGTGTCGCGGACACTAGCCAAAAGGTGTTGTTGTCGGTATAGGCCAGAAGAAGAGTAGGAATACAACCGCTTATTCAAGCAGGACACCATAGGAGGAAACAGATGCTGGTAGCGAATTGGATGACCACGGATGTGGTGACACTCACGGCGGACCGTTCCATGATGAAGGCCTCAAAGCTCATGAAGGACAATAATGTCAGTTGTCTGCCCGTTGTGGACGAGGGTGGCAAGCTGGTGGGCATTGTTTCTGATCGCGATATCAAGGAAGCCTCGCCGTCCAAGGCCACGACCCTGGATATGCACGAGCTTTACTACCTGCTGTCCGAGATCAAGATCAAGGACATCATGACCAAGAAGGTCGTCACTCTTCGGCAGGACGAGACCGTGGAAAAGGCGGCAACCCTCATGCTGGAAGGCCATTTCGGCAGTCTGCCCGTGGTGGATGAAGAGGGCAGGGTTGTGGGAATCATGACCGACTCCGACGTGTTCAAGGTCCTGGTGGAGATATCCGGGGTCTACGAGGGTGGCACCCAGGTCTGCCTGAAATTGTCTACCGCACCGGGCAGCCTGGCCCCGGTTTTGAGTTTTCTCAAGGATCACAAGGCGCGTATCATGAATATCATGACGCATAACGTTCCCGAGTCCGTGGGGACCAAGAACGTATACATCCGTATTCGGGACATGGAAAAGCCGGAATACAAGCGTCTCAAGGCGGACATGGAAGAGCAGTTTGAAGTCCTGTATTGGGCTGTGGACCCCGTGCACCGCGTGGTATAAATCCGCGTTTCGCAGAAAAAATATTCAGACGCCGTTTTTGCGTGCACCGCGAATAGTGTTGGCGTCAAAAGCTTTCCTGTGAAAATATCGATAAGTTGCCGAAACTTTTTTTGTGTGTAATAAATGAATTGTTCGCCGACGGATTCTACCCTGTAGCTTCCTGCAAGGGGCACTCTGAAAAGAGTGCCCATTGCCCTTTTCGAGCCTTGTCCCTGCCTGCCTTGCCTCTTAAGTAATTTTCGGAAGTATCCGAAAAGACAGCGACCAACAGAAGAAGGAGAGAGTATGGGTAACGTTGTCGCGTTGGAGACATTCAGACAGTCCCTTCGGCCATCGCAAAAGAAAGTGGAACGACCGGCCCGACCGGAGGTTTCCGGCGGAGCAATATGGGGGCGTGATTACCGGGAGATCGAATCCGTTGTCTTTGGCCTGCTTCAGGCGCGTGGCTTGGTGGCCCACCATGTGGGCGCACACGAGCCGGCCTTCGACCACCTCTGTCTGAACGCGCTGGAAGCCGCGTATCGTTTGACCGAGTTCGGTCAGGCCCGACTCAAGGCGGCCATCAGTCCTCTCAAGGAATGGATTCTCGATGCCATCACCGAGGACAACAAGCGGGATATGTCTTGGGCGTTGGTCATCCTGGATCTCATCGAAAAGTCGCCAGCACGATAAGTTTTCGATAAGCGACGATATATATTTCATTTTAAATCAAACAGATAAGCTAACACCTTTCAGGGCTTGGCCGGAAGTTATTTCCCGGCCTTTCTTTTTTGGTGGGACACCGGGCAATCCGGGCCACGGCTTTCGGTCTGCTGTGCAGTTCAGGAATCGTTGCCGTTTACCCGTCGGATTGTACCCTTCCCCGAAATTCTCATTGCGATTGCCACCATGTCCCGTATGAATGGAACATGGACCACGATCCCTCCGGCCCCGGCCCCCAGATCCTGCTTTCGGCGGGCTGCCTGTTTCACCTCCCGCTGAAGCTGATTGCCCGTATCGGCCGGGACGCGGGGTTTTACGGCATGGAGTTGATCATGAACTCGCCCAAGCTCAATCCCGAGGCCGGGCTTGGGGCGATCAACGAGGTGCTGCCCATCCGAAGCATCCACGCCCCGTTCCGCGACTGGTCCGCCTGGGGCGGGCATCTGGCTTCGTGGAAGGCCACCACGGCCCTGGCCAACTCCCTGGAAAATGTGGACCACATCGTCATGCATCCGCCCGGTTCCAAGCTTGCCAACATGATCCAGAACCGATGGTTCGAGAAGGCGTGCGATCTGCCCCTGCTCCTCGATGCCAAGGGGCGGATTCAGTTTTCCCTGGAAAACATGCCCTGGCCCGAGGAATCGCCATTTTCCAGAGACCCGCTGGAGAAGCTCATGGCCCAGTGCCGCGACAAGAATGTCGGTCTCACCTTTGACGTCTGCCACATGGGCGTTTCGCGCCGAAACGTCATGGAAGCCATCGCAAAGGTGCCCATGGATTTGCTTTACAACGTTCATTATTCCGATGCGTTGGGATACACCGAGCACCTGACGCCCGGTGTCGGCAATCTGCCCCTGGACGATTTCCTCAAGCATCTTGGCAAGCGGGGATATGCGCGGTACGTTACCTTGGAGTTGGAGCCGTCAGCCTTTCCCGACGATGTGGACGGCACGGTCAGCCTCCTGGTTTCCCTCCGGGAGGCCATGGAAAAACAATTGATCCAGGGACGTGACAATGCCCAATGAATATTTGGAAAACGTGCGGAAGGACGGGCAGAAGGTGAATCCGCTGTTTGCCTTTTTCGGCGTGGAAGTGGAGGAGATAGCCCCGGATCGGGCTGTCCTGCATTTGCCGGTCAAGTCGGAATTGATCCAGGGGGCAGGGTTTGCGGCCGGGGGTATCATGGCCACCCTGCTTGATGAAACCATGGCCCATGCTGTTTTGGCCGGGAATAGGCCCGGCGAGCTGACCACCACCGTGAATATGAACGTCAGTTACCTGCGCCCGGTCAACAAGGGGGCCAATCTGGTCTGTCAGGCGTGTGTCACCAAGCGCGGCGGGCGGGTGGTCTTTGCCGAGGCCGTCCTCCGTTCGGACGGCTTCGAGGCGGCCCGGGCCACCGCTTCCTTTCTCATACCTAATCTGAGCGATTCTCCAGCCTGACACAACATCAAAGCTGGCATATCACCTTGTTTTTGTTTACAATCACATCCAGTCACTACGTCATGAACGTTTCACCCATTTGGTGGAGGGCTGGATGTCCAACTCAAAGAGAACCAAAGCAAAATTCATCGACGATGTCCAAGTCACGAACGACTGTCTGACAAGCCGGGCCGGGCTCAACCTCTTTGCTCGCTACATTCGTGGCATTGGTCTTTTCCCCCACATCAACCGCCTTTTCGGCTCCATGCGCAAGAACCCCAAGGGCACGCCCATCGATGAACTTTTCAAGCAGGTGCTCTGCTTCCTCTTTGACGGCACCAGCCGTCACTTGGCCCACTTTGATGTCCTGACCAAAGATCCGGGCTACGCGGCTGCCATCGAAACAGACATCAAGAGCATGGCCTCATCGCACACCGTCAAGCGGTTCTACCAATCATTCTCCGCACAATGGACCTATCTTTTTCGCCGTCTGTTGCAGCAACTCTTCCTTTGGCGACTCAGCATGACCAGCCCAGAAGTGATCGAACTGAACATCGACACCATGGTCATGGATAACGACCAAGCGCCGAAGCGTCACGGCGTCAAGCCCACCTACAAGAAGGTTCTGGGCTTTCAGCCTCTCCAGATGACCTGGGGCCGCTACATTATAGACGCCGTGTTCCGTGGCGGCGACAAACACTCTCTCAACGGCGACTCAGCCCCGAAGATGATCCGTCACGTGGTGCGCATGATCCGTACCCGCTACAGCAAGACCGTACCCATCATCATTCGCATGGACTCCGGATTCTTCGACCAGGAGCTCTTCGACGAGATGGAGCGGCTGGATATCGGTTTCATCTGCGCAGGCAAGTTCTATAGCGACATCAAGGCCATGATTGGGGCACTTCCCGAAACCGCCTTTCAGCATCACTTCGGCAAAACCGATGAGGATGTCTGGCAGTGCTACGAGTTCTGCGACCGCCGCAAGTCCTGGGAAAAGTCCTTCAGGACCATCTTTTGGCGACCTTTACTGGAAGAGAAGCAGTTCCTGCTACCCGGATCAAGACCAGGCACCATCGTCTACACCAACCTTGGCATGGATAGTGTCGTGGATCAGCAATTGCAGGAGGCTGGCCTCGCGTTCATGGCCGAAACCGATGCCATCATCCACTCCTACCACCAGCGGGGCGCGGACGAACTGGTGCACAGGGCATTCAAGGATTTCGGATTCGAGGAGTTGCCGTTCCAGCGCTTCGTGCCCAACGCCGCCTTCTATTACACCATGCTCCTCGGCTTCTTCCTGTTTGAAGCGTTCAAGGAAGATGTGAGTGAGCCGGTGGTACCGGTCAAGTCTTTCCCGACCACACTGCGTCGCACCTTGGTGGACGTCGCCGCCAAGGTGGTGTCCCATGCTGGCAAAACCGTACTCAAGGTCACGGCGATCGCCATGGAATCGTTGCGTTTCAAAGAACTGTGGGAGCGCTGCCTGAGCGCTCCAAAATTCGTCTGGACCTGATCTGAACGCCCCGCTCCATGTCCAGCGATGGGAGAGGTGCGTCCAATTTCCTGAAAAATCTGGTATCACAACCGAAACGAGTGGCATTTTCACGCTTCAGCGATCAAGCTGTCCCCATTCGCACCATTTTTGGAGTCAATCTTCTTCCGGTTTCTGCCGAGGAAGGCTTCAATGAGACCCCTCCGCTCGATTTAGGTCATAATATGAATAAAAAATAGTTGATATTTTCTTGTGCTTAGATGTTTTTTGTGCTTTAGGTGCGAAGAAAGTCCTTGTCTTACTATTATAATGAGTATAATCGGCACGCTCCCGTGTTGCTCTGGAATGGGTTGCCGGGACAGGTATATCATGAAAAAACTTATTGTAATATTTACTCTTCTTTTCGCCGCCTGTTTTTCGGGGGGCTGCGCTGTGATCCCTGCTTTGGTGACCACGGGTGCTTCTTTTGCCGTGCCGCAGACCGTGTCCCTGGCCATCAGCGCCGCCAGCACCGTGCACAAGACTGTCCTTATCGCTGCGGATGAACGCAGCATGGATGATATGCTCTCCGACAAGTTGACCACCATTCGCGCCCAGGCCGCTCTCATGACCGAGACCGGCGCGGACGTCGAGGCCCAGTGCTTCGACGGCGAAATTTACGTGGTTGGCGAATACGCCACGCCCGCCGACCGGGAAAACGTGATCGACGCCTTGCAGAAGATCAAGGGAGTCAAATCCGTCAAGGGAGTGCTCAAGGCCCAGCCCACCAGCCTGGTTGCCATGGTCGAACCCGCCATCAGCGACAAGCATGCCGAAACCGTGATCGAGACCGGCCTTTTGAAGGAACTGCACATCAAGTCTGCCAATGTCGATGTAGAGGTGGTGCAGGGCGAAGCGGTCATCATGGGGGTGGTGGACGATGCCAGGGAAGCCGCAGCCGTGGTTGCCCTTGTCGAGCGACTCCGGCCCCGGAGCAAGCATCCGGTCAAGGTCACGTCGCTGCTCGTCATCCAGGACGCCTATGAACAGGGTACCAAGCAGGATAACGATTTATACGTGCTCATGACCCAGACGCAGATGCTGGCCGCAACAAGACTGAGGGGCCAGGAGTCCATGGCGTCCAAAGCTGTCGGCAAAAAACCGTCCGCAGCCGTGGCCTCGGCCACCGAAGCGTCCCGGCCGACCATGCAGGAACTCGCCGAAACTCACATCCCCAAGGAACGGACCGTGTGGCAGAAGGCGCGTCTGAAGATGAAACAGCGCATCCTCTCCCTGGCCAAGGAGGAATCCGATTCCGTGGTCAGGCGGCGGCTGATAACGCTCTCCACCCAGGTACTCAAGGACCAACATACGTCCATCGAAGCCCGGCTGGTCAAGACTCTGCATCACAGCAGCAATCTGCGGGTCAAAAATTACGTCAACGACATTCTTGCCGACTACGCGCCGGAGCACACCATCGTCATCCAGACCGTGGCCATGAAGTAGAGGGTCTTTTCGGGCGGTTCTGCGTCCGCGAGTGGTTGCGTTCAGCGATTTCATGATTATCCTTTGGGAACCATTTCCCGGAGGATATTTTCATGAGTACGGAAAGTCATATTATCGTCTGCCCGCAGTGCCGGGCTCTCAACCGCGTCCAATCGGGTCGGGAATCCCAGGCTACGTGCGGCAAATGCAAGGCCAAGGTCTTTGACGCGCACCCGCTGGAGCTGGTGGGGCCGACCTTTGATCGCCATCTGGCCAAGACCACCGTTCCGCTCCTGGTGGATTTTTATTCCCCCACCTGCGGCCCCTGTCTCATGATGGGGCCGGAGTTCGAGAAGGCGGCTCAGACGCTCTATCCCGATGTGCGTCTGGCCAAACTCGACACCTCGGCTGAAAATGCCGTGGCCGGACGTTTTCACATCCAGGCCGTGCCCACCCTGGTCCTGTTCCGCGACGGCCGGGAGATCGCCCGCCAATCCGGAGCCACGGGGGCCGGGGACCTGGTCACCTGGGTCCGGCAGAATTTGTAGAAAACCTCTTTCTTCGAGTGTCCGGCAGAATCGGCGTGGACGGCAACTTCCCCTTGGCGAACCCAGGCTCTTTCATGTAGCGTGCAGGCCGGGAGATGCTATGCCGAACAATGGATTCATTCCGGAATTGCTGGTCCCTGCCGGGGACATGGAAAAGCTGCAGACCGCCATTTTGTACGGGGCCGATGCCGTGTATCTGGGGGGCGACGGCCTGAACCTGCGCGCTGGTGCCGGGGGATTTTCGTGGCCCGAGCTCAAAGAGGGGCTCGCCCTGGCCCGCAAGGCGGGCGTGAAGGCGTATTTCACGCTCAACGTCTACCCGCGTGAGAGCATGATGCCCCAGGTGCGGGAATATATCGAGATGCTCGGCGAGCTGAAGCCGGACGGCGTCATTGCGGCTGACCCCGGCGTGATCCGGCTGCTCAGACGCGAACTGCCCGAGGTGCCGGTCCATGTGTCCACCCAGGCCAATACGTCCAACTCCGAATCAGTGCGGTTCTGGCGCGAATGCGGTGCCCGGCGCGTGAATGTGGCCCGCGAATTGCGCAGCCAGGAGCTTCTGGAAATGCTGGCCGTGGCCCGCAAGCAGATGCCGAATATGGAACTGGAAGTGTTTGTGCACGGATCCATGTGCATGGCCGTTTCCGGGCGTTGCTATCTGTCCGCCCTGCTCAATAATCGCCCCGGTAATCTGGGCGAATGTTCACACCCCTGCCGTTACGAATATCGGCCCCTTTCCGTGACCTTCGAGGAGCGGACCCGCCCTGGCGAACCGTTATGGGAAATCCGTGATTACACTCCCCAAGACGCGGGGGACGAGTTCTCTTTTGACGGTGGCGACGACGAATTTTCCTTTGAATTGCCCGAAAATGAGCGGGCGCGAGAGATTCCGGCGGACCCGGCCCTGACCCAGGCTGTGGAGACCGGGGGCTGGACCAAATTTTTTGCGGCCCAGGACCTGTGTCTGATCCATTATCTCGAATGGTTTGCCCGTATGCGGGTGGCTTCGGTCAAGCTGGAGGGACGGACCAAGAGTTCCGCCTATCTGGCCCAGGTGGTGGATGCTTACAAGACGGCCCTGCGCCACATCCAGACCGGTGAATTTCGGCCTGAAATGTATCTTTCCGAGTTGGTCAATGCCGCTTCCCGGCCCCTGACCACGGGTTTCTTCGACCCCGACCGGCCCGGAGCCATTGCTTTGCCCCCGGACGAGAGCGAGAAGCGGCCCGTGCTCGCCCGCGTGTTGGAATCCGTGGGCGAGGGGCAGTGGAGCGTTCAGGCCAAGGCTCGCTGGGATACTTCCGGCGACATAGAACTGCTCATTCCCGGCCTGATTCGACCGCGCATCTCCCCCGAGGACTACGGCGTGGAAAACGACCTCGGTGTGGGGTTGGACGTCTCCCATCCGGGCCAGCGTGCGGTGCTGATTTGCGATCACCCGGAAATCAGGCCCGGTATGTTCGTCAGAACACCCTGGAATATGGACGAGCTGGATTGACCCTGAGATCCGGTGGTCAACGAGGTGTCCGTCGATCCTGAGCCGGGAGAGTCGTGCGTGTTTTGTGGCCGCATGATACAACCATAATTCAATAAAAATAGATTATTATGAGTTGTCGAATTTAATCAACTCGGCATGACGGTTAAACCGGCAGCCCCTTGGCCCGCCGGGCTTCCTTCATGGTTTCCAGCAGGTCGGTGGGCACATGCAGGCCGCCCTTGCCCGTGCCCAGGTTTATTTTTGGTTTGACCGTGCCGTGGAAGTCCGAGCCGCCGCTCATGAGCAGGCCCAGGCGTTCGGCCATTTCCCCATAGGCTTTGGTTTGCGCCTCGCTGTGCTCGGAATAGTAGACCTCCATGCCGTCCAGGCCGTAATCCATCAGTTCGCTGACCAGTTTTTCAGTCCCTTTGAGGTCAAGGCCCAGGGCAAAGGGGTGGGCCAGGATGGCGGTGGCTCCGATGGATTTCAGGATACCCAGAGCCGGTTCCGGTTTCAGCTTGCGTTTGGGCACGTATGCGCGGCCGTTGTCACCCAGCCATACGGTGAAGGCCTCGTTGATGGAAGAGACCACACCCAGTGACACGAGTTCCTGGGCGAAGTGGGGACGGCCTATGGTGCCCCCGGCCCTGGCTGCCACGGCTTCGTAAGTGATGCCGATGCCCATGGTGCGGAGCTTTTCCACGATCTGCTGGTTGCGGGTCTTTCTTCCTTCAATGACCCAGTCGAAGGCTTTTTGGAGTTCGGTCGGGTTTTCGGGAACCCAGAGGGCCACCACATGCATCCAGCCCGCGCCTTCGGGCGATTCCAGGCTCAGTTCACAGCCCGGAATGACCTCAATGCCGAATTTTTTCCCGGCGGCCAGGGCCTCGGGCAGGCCGCTGAGGGTGTCGTGATCGGTCAGCGCCACGGCGTCCAGGCCGGTTTCCTTGGCCAGTTTGATGAGTTCGGTGGGAGACAGGGTGCCGTCCGAGGCCGTGGAGTGGGTGTGCAGATCAATGCTCATGGTGTCCTGATTGTTCGGGTTGATTTGCCTGTCATTGTGTAACAGGGGATCGGGCGGCAGGTAAAGCCTTGAACCGGGATTTTAAAGTCGGTCGGGATTGGGGCGGTTGCCTGCCGGGTCGGCCCGGTGTATCATGCGGGATATTCAAGGAGGAACTCCATGTCGCTGAAGAAAGAACTCGTCAATATCCTTGCCTGCCCCGGTTGCAAGGGCGAACTTACGGTCCTGCCCGCAGAGGACGGCCTCGCCTGTCCCAAATGCAGGGTGATCTATCCTGTCAGGGACGATATCCCCATCATGCTGGTGGAACAGGCTGTGCCCGAGCAGGAGTGGACCGGTTCGAAATAGCCTCAATCGTTTGTGAAAAAAATGCTCCGCGCCCGGATTCGGGTGCGGAGCATTTTTTTTCCACAGGTGGACTTGACTGAAAAAAAAGCATGCCTATTTTTTTTCAAGGAAACGAAAAGGAGGACCGAATCATGGTTATCGATTTTAACACGCTGTATAATTTCCCTTCCCGGTTCGACCGGGTGTTTCAGGAGTTTTTCCACTCTCCCATGGGCGAAGACCGCCGTTTTGCCTATCCTCCGCTCAATTTGAGCAATGACGCGGAAGCCATCTACATGCGTGCCGAATTGCCCGGAGTGGGCATTGAGGACGTGGAACTGACCCTTTCGGACAAGACGTTGGTGCTCAAGGGTGAGCGGACCGCTCCTCAGGGAAAGTATTACCGACAGGAGCGTCCGAGCGGTGTTTTCCACAGGATTATCAACATTGGTGTTCCGGTTGACCGGGATCGGGTGTCCGCCACCATGACTGATGGCGTACTCACCGTGACCCTGCCCAAGGCTGAGGATGTCAAGCCCCGGACCATCAGCATTGAGGTCGCCTAAAGGAGGTATGGACATGAGTGATATAGCCAAGACGGAAGAGAGAAGCATTCCCCGCTACCGGCCGGCCACCGACATTCTGGAGCGTGAGGAAGGATTTGTGATCTACATTGATCTGCCTGGTGTGAAGCGTGAGGATATGACCATCGATCTGCAGGAAGACGAACTGACCGTGACCGGCCGGACCAGTCTGGCCCAGGGTGAAGGTGAACATTTCGTGGAGATGCAGTTCGGGGATTGCGAATACGTTCGTTCCATCTCCATTACCGACATCGTGGACCGCGAACGGATCAAGGCCAACCTGGATGGCGGTGTGCTCGAATTGGTGCTGCCCAAGGTGGATCAGGTTCAGCCCAAGCGGATCGAGATTCAGGCCGGATAACAAGCCTGACCACCCTCTGACCCATATAACGGAAATCCCCCGACTCTTTTGGAGCCGGGGGATTTCTGTTTGGATTTTCTGTTGGTCAGCTATTCATTTCTTCGATGAGTTTGCGCAGTTGGTTGGACAGTCGCGCCAGTTCCGTGATCGCTTCGGCAGATTGGTTCATGCCGTCGGCGGTTTCGTTGGCTATCATGTTGATGTCCTCCACGGCCCGATTGATCTCTTCGCTGGCAGCAGACTGCTCCTCAGCGGCGGTGGCAATGGATTGAACCTGACCTGAGGTGTCGTCCGCAAAACGGACAATGTGTTCCAGAGCCTCGCCCGAACGGTTGGCCAGATCCGTGGCCTGATTCACGGCATGGGCTGCGGTGTCTACGCTCTGTATGTTGTCGGCGGCACCGTCCTGGATGACCTGGATGGCGTTGCCCACTTCCTTGGTGGCCGCCATGGTTTTTTCCGCCAGCTTGCGGACCTCGTCGGCGACCACGGCAAAACCCCGTCCCGCCTCGCCTGCGCGGGCGGCTTCGATAGCCGCGTTCAGGGCGAGAAGGTTGGTCTGGTCAGCGATATCCTCAATGACGTTCATGATCTTGCCGATGTCCGTGGTCTGGTCACCCAGCTTGTCCATGCTTTGCTTGAGGGTGGTGGTCAAGGTGTTCACCTGGCTGATGGCTTCGGTGGCCAGGGCGACCACCTTGGCCCCTTCCTGGGCCTGCTCTCTGGCCTTGGCAGCGGAATCTGCCGAGCTGGCGGAATTCCGGGCCACTTCCAGGACCGTGGCGTTCATTTCCTCCATGGCCGTGGCGGTCTGAGTGGTCCGGTCGCGCTGAACGTCCGCGCCGTTGCTGACCTGATCCGCCTGGGCTGCGAGTTCCTCTGCGGCACTGGTGACCTGTTCGGCGATGAGCTGGGCTTCGCCCGCGACGCGCTGTAATTTGTCGAGCAGGCCGGTGGCCTTGGCTTCCTGTTTCTTGGCCTCATTCATGGCCTCTTCGGCCTTGGCCTGGGCCGTCATGGCCTCCTCTTTCTTTTCCGCCGCTTCAAACATCTTCGCCTTGAGCTTGTCGACCATGATCTCTATGGCATCCTTGACCACGTGCAGTTCAGCCGCGAAGGCCCCCTCGGGATGTACATCGAGTTCACCCCCGGCAACGGACTGGGCAAAGTTGCGGATGCGGAAGAGCGGACCGACAATGATCCACTGGACCAGGAACCAGACCCCGCCGCCTATGAACAGCAGGATGAGCAGCGTTTCGGCGGCTGTGTAAAGTTCCGCCTTGAAAATATCGGCGTTTGCCTGTTTCAGGGAGGATATGACCTCAAAGGCCCCGTGGATTTCTCCCACTTTCCATCCTTCCAGGGTGCCACCCAGGGGGTCCTTGGTCCCCTTGGGGTCTCCGTGGCAGTACAGGCATTCCTTGGTCAGGCGGATGGGACGAAAATAGCGTATCTGATCGTCTTCGATGACGACTTTTTCCTTGAGGTCCTTTTCCTTCATCTCGGTGAGGATGGAGAGCTCAAGGGAGGTGGGTTCGTTCTTGGGATTTCGAGGGGCCATTTTGGGAACCCGGAAGACATAGTCCAGTTCTTCGGCTTTGAGCTGGGCCATGTTTATGGCCGTGATGATCGGCACCGCTTCGAGCAACGCCTCTCTGGTCGTGAGCTGATCAAAGGGTTTGATTACTCCCAATGTCAGTTTTTTTGGCCATTTCATCCCTGGCCGCTTCGGCCATGAGCAGTACGGCTTTGCTTTGGTTCAGGATGTCTTCCTGCCCGCTCTGACGAATCTGAATGACTTGTTGAACGGTCAGGACCAGGGCGATGACGAGGGGGCCGGCCACAGCCAGACTCAAAACTTTCCATTTCAGACTGATATTTCCCAGCATGAAGACCTCACTAATTCTTGTTTTCTTGACGTATATCTTTTTCGGAATTGGATATAATCCCAATAATTTCAAAGTGTAATCCTCGCACAGAGTGCGTGTCTCGGGACCGGCAAGACCGCGTTGCGAACGGTCCGGATTCGATCTTCCGAAGTCTTTTCCCTGTCCGCGCCGACTCAGATGGCCCAGGTTTCGAGGTCTATCAGGCCGAGTCGGGCAGCGTACCGGATGAGCTCCACCGTGTTTTGCAGCCCGAGTTTTTTCATCAGGTTGGTCCGGTGATTTTCCACGGTCTTGGGGCTGATGAAGAGTTTGCTCGCCACCTCTTTCGTGTTCAGACCTTCGGCCAACAGGCGCATGACTTCCTGCTCCCGGGCTGTCAGCGTCGAGTACGGCTCCAGGTCGTCGTCTGCGGAATCCGATTTGGCCTGCATGAGCTTGAAGACCACTTCCTGCGACAGGGCATTGTCCAGGAAGAGTTCGCCCTGGGCCACGGTGTCGAGTCCCCTGATGAGATTGTCGGCGGCGGATTCCTTGATCATGTATCCAGCGGCCCCGGACCGGAAGGCCTCTACTATATAGTCCGCTTCGGAATGCATGGAAATGATGATGAACCGGGTGTGGGGCAGGGATTCCTTGAGTTCCCGAATCATCTGGATACCATTTTTTCCGGGCATGGAGATATCCACGAGCATGATGTCGGGCCGGTGTTTTTTGCCGAGCTTGAGCCCATCCTTGCCGTTCCCCGCTTCAGCGGTGACGATGTATTTTTCGTCCCGGCTGACAATAGCCTTGAGTCCTTCCCTGAACAGAGGGTGGTCGTCCACGATCATGATTTCCATGATTTCTTACAGCCTCCTGGCGTGTTCGAGCGGTACGGTGAAGATGATCCTGGTCCCCTTGCCCACGAGAGATTGGATTTCCATGGAGCCGCCAATGAGACGGGCCCGTTCTTCCATGCTACGGACGCCCATACGTTTTTCGTCTGCCGCCTGAGCCAGCCTCCTGGCAACGTCAAAGCCCCGGCCATTGTCCTCGATACGCAGGATGATGTCGGGATGGCTCCTCACCATGCGCACGGTGACTTTGCTGGCCTGGGCATGCTTGGCAACATTGTTGAGGGCTTCCTGAAGCATTCGGTAGACATTGATTTCCGTGTCGGGATCCATTGTTCCACTTTCTATGCCTGTCGAGAAAAAGTCAATAAGAACGCCGGTTCGCCCGGCAATTTCCTGGCAATGATTTTCCAGGGCTCGGGTCAGACCGAGTTGATCCAGGGCGGGAGGCCTGAGGCCGTAAGCGATGTCGCGCACGGCGGCGATGGCCTTTTTGACCACACGGGCCGCAGCCTCGCCCCGGCTGTAGAGTTCGGAGTCGATCCGATCGTGGCCATCGAACAGGGTTTCGAGCTTGAGTACGATGGAGGAAAGGTCTTGGGCCACATTGTCATGCAGGTCGCGGGCGATGCGCTGGCGTTCGGCCTCCTGGACGAGGAGGATATCCTTGGTCAGGGCGAAGATGTGTTCCTGGGTCTTTTCTCTTTCCGCCACCTCCTCGTGCAACAGGAGGTTGGCCTCGGAGAGTTCGGATGTACGCAGATGCACGCGTTTTTCCATATCCCTGTGCGCGGCCCGGAGTTCTTCCTCCAGGTGCTTGTGGGCGGAAATGTCGGTGAGGATCTGAAGCTCCGCGTCCTGGCCACCCCAGACAATGGGTTTGACGCTTATGGTGATCCATTTTTCGTGTCCCGTTTTTGTCAGCACCCGGCAGGTGGCGAAGCCTTCCCTGCGTTTTCCGTCCATATACTCCTTGAGCTGTTCGGTGACGGATTTCATGTCCTGGGGATGCACTATCTTCTTTGAATTGAGGAGGTTCAGTTCGTCGAGAGAATAGCCGAGGATGTCGGACATGGCCTCATTGATGAACATGGGCTTGCTGCCGACCACCACCACCACGCCTTCCTTGGAATTTTCCACCAGGGCGCGATAGCGTTCCTCGGATTCCATGAGAGCCTGTTCGACCCGTTTGCGCGGGGTGACGTCGATGAGGGAGACAAGGACTCGGGAGAGGGTGTCCTGATATTCCGGGGGAACCGCAAAATGCACCGCCACCCAGATGATATCGCCTTTCAGGGTGCGGTGGGTGATCTCGCCTTGATATTCAAAACCGCCTGAGGCGAGCAGGATCATTTCTTCGGTGAAGGCGGCCATGGAACTTTCGGTCAGCACGCGATCCAGGTTCCCCATAAGTTCGTCTTTGCTTTTGGCTCCCAGCAGATCCAGCGTGGCCCGGTTGATGTCCACCACATCCACCAGGGTCGCACATTTTTTCAGTGCTTCCGGGTGGCTGTAAAAGTATTGCCGGAAATCCGTGATGCCGGAGTCCTTGAGTTCGTCGAAATAGGCCTTGAGCCGGGTGAGATCCTCTTCCCACAGAGAGATGGGCGAATCCTTGAACAGGGTGCGGAAGCGCCGTTCACTTTTCTGAATGGCGAATTCTGCGCGTTTTCTGGCCGTGATGTCGCGGGTAACCCCCAGGTAGCCGGTAGGCTCTCCCTTGGGGGACAGCAGACGGCTGACCATGCTTTCCGCCCACACCATGGTGCCGTCTTTTCGAATATGTTCCAGTTCCATCCTGTCCGTGAAATCGTATTTCCCTTGGGCTTCCATCATTTCTCGATTTCGGATTTGTGCCCGGACGGCCTTCAGGGATTCGGGGGTGAACAGGATGTTGTAGTCCAAGCCAAGCAATTCATCGAGGGTATATCCCCACAGCGACTCCACGGACGGGGTCGCGTAGGTGAATACGGAATCGTTGTTCTGAGTCCAGACCACGTCGCTGACGTTTTCTGCCAGCAGTCGGTATTTGCGCTCGCTTTCCTTGAGGGCTTCCTCGGCCTGCTTGTGGTCCGTGGCATCGGTGGCGATGCCCTCAATGGCAATGGGATTGCCGTTTTTGTCCTTGATCATGATGACCCTTTGACGGGCCCAACGTACTTCACCGGATTTGTGTGTGTATTGGAATTCATACTCGGGCCGGATTTCTCCGCGCAGGAGTTCCTCCCAGGTCTCATTGAAATAATCTTGCCAGCTCTCGAGGACTATGTTTCGGATGAGTAAAGGATTGTCTTGATATTCCTGTATGCTGTAGCCGGAAAATCGTTCCACTGATGGGCTGAGGTAGTCGTAGGTGCCCTCGGGAATACGCAATCGGAAGAAGATGTCGCTGGTGGACTGGCTGATGAAGTGGAGGCTTTTCTGGGCCGTGGCCAGTTCGGTTTCGGCCTCTTTCCTGGCCGTGACATCGGTGATCACGCCTTCGATGGCCAGGGGGGTTCCCGAATCGTCCTTGGTCAGGGTGATGCGCTGGTTGATCCATTTGCGCGTGCCGTCCTTGTGCCGGATCGGAAATTCGTATTCCTTGCGCGACGTGCCGTCCAGGAATTGGACCCACCACCGGGCAAAGGTGTCGCCCCAACCCTCTTCCGCCAACTGTTCCAGGAAACGGGGCTTGTCGTAAAATTGTCGGGATCGGTAGCCCGTGATGGTTTCCACGGCCGGGCTGATGTAGTCGTATCGGCCATCGGACAGGCGCAGGCGGAACAGGCAGTCGGAGATGTTTTCGGCCAGGAAGTGAAGGTACTGCTCGGCCTGACTCAAGGCGTTGCGCAGCCGTTTGGCGTCGGAAACGTCGCGCATGATGGATATTACATGGGTGAGATTCCCGGCCTCGTCCAGAACCGGGTCGAAACGGCCCCAAACCGGACGTCGGAGGCCGGACTGGGTGCGGATCACGTATTCGCCGTCCCAACTTTTCCCCGAATGGATGGCGGGTATTATTTCCTGGATATAGAGGCGGAGGGTATCCTCGGGCAGGACTTGGGCCATGGCGATGCGGTGAAGATCTTCGACACTGTAGCCGTAGAAATCGGAAAAGGCCCGATTGAAAAAGATGGGGTCGAGTTCGGTATTGCGCACGGCCATGGCCACCCCCGAGGCGTCAAGGAGTTGCCTGAACAGATGCGGGTTGGTCTCCAGGTCGGTTTTTTGCCGCGACAGAGAGGCATTTCGGGGGATGGCGTTGTCTTTTTTCACGTATTCAAGCCGGTTGCGTGACCGCGTTTAACAATGGAACAGAGCATAGCTCATTGTGTCCGCAAAAGAAAGATGGGCTATTTTGAAAGGCTTTGAATCCATGAGGTGGTCAGGCGCGAGTGGTCTTCGGTCACCTGCTCGACCCAGGAGGAAAGGTCGGTCTTGGCATCCTTGACGTCATGGCTTGCCTTGAGCGGAGAAAGCACAATGGTGAAGGGCTGTTTGTTCTTGTCCCGCAGTTTTTCCAGGGAAGTGATGTAGGGCCGCCAGGTTGCGGTCTTGCGGCCGGTGAACAGCCACAGGACCGGCATGTTCAGCCCTTTGAGCCGGGCCGGGTCGGGCATGGCCTTCGGGATTATGCTGTCGTTGAGCACGCATATCAGGAAGTCGGGGTGTCGGATGCCGGGTGCCAGGGCCGTCCTGATGGCCACGGGCGCACCCTGGCCGTTGCCCCACAGGCCGATGTGTCCACCCTTGACCTGGTCCTTGGCGGCGAGGAATTCCAGGGCGGCGGCAGCGTCGGCTACCAGGGTGGCCTCATCGTCGGGCACACCTTTTTCTCCTTCGCAACCGCGCACCCCGAAGGTGAGCGAGGCCAGGTTCCGTGCCGAGAGTGAGCGGGTCACGCCTCGGATCAACCCCGGGTCCACGCACTGGTTTCCGTGCAGGAAAACCACGGCCGAATGACCGGTCCCTTCGGGAGGCAGGGTGGTCAGCCCGGTCAATTCACCATCGGGCGCGGGGAAGGTGACCGCGTCTTCCTGGACGTGCACCTTGTGCGGGTAATGGGCCAGACGGTCGTCGTCCGTGGTCAGTATGAACCGTTCGATGCGGTCGTCCTTGGCCAGGAAGGTCACCACGCCGATCACGGGTTCGTCCGCGTAGACCGACGGGCCGATGGTGTAGACGTATTTGGCGAACTCCTTGAGGCGGCGCAGGGTCTTGTTCTTCGAGTCGTAGATCAGGAACCGGCCGTACTTGGTGTTGCGGGCATCGATGATGGAGATGACCCGGTCGTCACGGGCGGTGAACTGGCCGGAAAATTCGCTGGAGGAATAGGAAAAGTAGTCGCCCATCATGGAGCGGCCAAAGCGGGCCTCGTGGCCTCGGTGGACCACGACGTCCCCCTTGCGGACGTCGATGCGCGGGGGCAGGTCTTTTTTCTCCTCCGGCTCTTTCGGCACCTTTACCGGACTGATTTCCACTTCTTTGGGCTCAGGCTCGATGGGTTCCGGCTCCGGTTCGGACGGCGGCTGGATCGGCTCGTCGGCCAGGACCAGGGTCTTGTCCATGGGCAGCGGCGCGGCTTCTGCCGGGGCTTCGGGCGGTGCGGATTCGGCCACCACCATGGGGCGTGGCGGCGGTGGCGGCGCAGGCATGGGAGCTATCACTTCCTCGGCGGGCTCCACTTTGGTCAGATCGACCTCCATGAGCTTTTCGAGGTCCATCTGTGGCAGATGGATGCTGTGCATCAGCACCGTGAACACGGTCACGTGCAGGAGAAGGGAGAGGAACCAGCTTGCATACCGCATAATTTCGCCGGGATTACTTTTTTTCATCCTTGTCCGGTTCGGCCACGATGCCGAGGCGATCGATGCCCGCACTCTTGATTTCGCCCATGATCTTGACCACCAGACCGTAGGCCACTTCCTTGTCAGCCCGTAGGAACAATTGTTTTTTCTGCTTGGATACCAGTTGCTTGAGATGGTCCGCAAGCATGTCCACGGTCACTTTGTACTCGTCCAGAAAAATTGAGCCGTCCCGCTTGATGGAGAGCACCAGATGTTCGGAGTCCTGAGGCAGATTCTTGACCGTCTTGGTCACGGGCAGATCCACCTCCACCCCCTGGGTCATGAGCGGTGCCGTGACCATGAAGATGATCAGCAGCACCAGCATCACGTCCACAAAGGGCGTGACATTGATCTCGTTCAAAAAGCCGCCGCCGGTCTTGATTGCCATGGCTAGTCCTCTTTGCCGCCTCTGGCGGACCAGGCGATCTCACGCTCGGCGCGGTTGAGGAATGCCCCGGCAAAATCGACCATGCCGGATTCGACCTCGTTCAGCTTGCCCAGGAAATAGTTGTAGAAAATGGTGGCCGGGATGGCGACCAGCAACCCGATGGCCGTGGCGATGAGTGCCTCGGAGATACCGGGGGCCACGGTGGACAGGGCGGCGGATTGGGTCTGACCGATGGCGTGGAAAGAATGCATGATGCCCCAGACCGTGCCGAACAGCCCGATGAACGGGGCGGCATTGGCACAGGTGGCCAGAAACGGCAGGTTGCGGGTCAGGTTGCGCATCTCCTTGGAAATGCCCTGCTTGAGCACGCGGCGCAGGGTGTCCTTGACGAGCAACCGCTTGCGTTCGCGGTTGACGTCCGCCTTTTCCAGGAGCCGGAACTCGTGCACGGCCAGGGTGGAGACGCGGGCCAGAGGAGACTGGGTCTTCCCCCCGAGCTTCTTGAGTCCGCTGGTCAGGTCATCGGAGTCCATGAAAAGCTGGTATCCCAGGATGACCTTTTTTCTGGCCGTGCCGAGGGTGAAGAACTTGAAAAAAATGATGGTCCAGCTCCACACGGACATCAGCCCCAGGAAAAGCAGCACCAGCTTCACGGCCAGGGTCGCGCCCATCAGGAGGGTCACAATGTCGTTTTCAGGCATAAAATTCATGGGGTCGTCACCTTGAAGAAGTTTTGGCCGGAGAATCCGACGCTTTCCCCTCTGTAAACCCAGGCCAAGAATAATGCAAGGGTGTTTTTTGTAATGGCTTATCTTTTCAGATATTTGCAGTATAAATTGTCCGATTTTGGCCCTTTGGGACATCTTTGGGACCGGGGATGATATTTTCCTCAAACCGGTTGTGCTCGCAGTCGAGTCGGGCTAACTGTTTTACAACAGGGCATAATCGTTTGGAATCGTCTGATCGACGTGAGGCCGGGAGGGTCTTCTTGCGAATATTGGCATTGGTCGGAAAAAACGTGGACGAGCGCGAGGTGATTTCCTTGCTCGGCCCCGGGGATTTTGAGCTGGCTCGTTACGGGAAACTGTCTCGTGGCGTCCGGCGGCTGGAGAAATTCCCGGCGGACACGGTGCTGCTGGTGCCCAATGCGGAGGACGATACCTGGCCTCGGGCCGTGCGCCGGATCAGGGAGGAACACCATGTGCGGTCGGTGGTGGTGTTGCCGGATGACCGGAAACGGGAAACGGGCTTGGATGCGGGTGCGTTTGATGTTTTCCGGTGGGACTCGGTGACGTCTGACGACCTTGAACGGAGTTTTCGCCACCTGGCCCGTCAGGTGGAATTGGAAGACCGCCTTTGCCAGACCCGGACCATGTTTGACTGGGTGGAGGAGACCGGACGGCTGGGCAGTTGGTCCATGGACGAGCAGGGGCGGACGATCTGGTCACGCGGGGCGCGTCGCATCCTGAATGACACGGACGGGAAGCTGACCACGGCGTTCGACAGTGTTCGCTCTTTCGTCCACCCGGAAGACCTGGAGATTTACGAACAGGCCAACAAGGCGACCTTTGACCAGGGATGGCCCCTGGATTTCGAATACCGCGTCCGGGTGGGCGAGGATGATCTCCGGTATCTCCATTTGCACCGACGGGTGGAGCATGGTCGGAGTGGGGATGTGTTTCACGCCTTTGGCCTGCTCCGCGACGTCACCGCCGAGCGGGAGTTCGAGAATTTTCTTTTTCGGCGGGATGGCGTGCTTCAAGTGGTTGCCGCGTTTGCCGCACGGTTTTTGCGCGAGTCCGACTGGGAGGGCGGTGTGGACAGCGGGCTGGCGGATCTGGGCAAGGCCATGGACGTTACTCGGGCCTATGTTTTCCGAAAATCGGAGGTGGTTGCCGGGCAGGAGAATCTGAGCATGGCCCATGAGTGGGCTGCGCCCGGTATGGCCTCGATCAAGGACCTGCCGGAAATGCGTGGTCAGCCCTACGATGTCCTGTATAAACGGCTGATTGCCTCCCTGCTGGACCGTAAGGTGGTGGCCTGCCATGTGCGCAACCTTCATGCCGAGGAGCGGCGGTTTTTGCAGCAGACCGGTGTTCGGTCCCTTCTGCTGGTGCCGGTGTTCTCGGGCGGCGACTGGTGGGGTTTCATGGGTTTTTCCGAACACCGGGAGGAGCGTGACTGGCTGCCTGTGGAAATCGAATCCGTGACCCTGGTGGCGGATATTTTCGGCTCGGCCATTCTGCGGCGTAAGATGGAGGACCTGTTGATGGCGGCCAATCGGAGGGCCGAGGACGCCAACAGGGCCAAAAGCCGGTTCCTGGCCAACATGAGTCATGAAATCCGTACCCCTCTCAGCGGTATTCTGGGCATGGCCGAGATGCTCGCGGACATGCAATTGTCTGGCGAGCATCGCGAATACCTCGATATGATCCGAGATGCGGCCCGTTCCCTGCTGACCATCATCAATGACGTGCTCGACCTTTCCAGGATCGAGGCCCAAAAAATGGAGCTCGTTCCCGTGGATTTCGAGTTGCGTTCCATGTTGGAGCGCACGCTCAAGCCCTTTGCGACTCTGGCGAAGCAGAAGGGCATTGCGTTTCGGCATTCGGTATCCGGCCAGGTGGATCGTGTGGTCAACGGCGATGCGGACCGGCTGGCCCAGGTGGTCAGGAATCTCGTGGGCAACGCCATCAAGTTCACGCGGCAGGGATATGTGGAAATCACGGTGGAGGTGGCGGAGCGCAGGCCGGGGAGATCCTGCCTGCGTTTCACCGTGCGCGACAGCGGGGAGGGCATTCCCCGCGACAAGCTTGAGGCTGTTTTCGAGACGTTTGTCCAGGGCGACAGTTCCGTGCACAAGCGGCACCAGGGCACGGGGTTGGGGCTGGCCATTTCACGGGATCTGGTGATGATGATGGGCGGCGAACTCGGTGTGGAGAGCGAGCCGGATCGGGGTAGCATCTTTTCGTTTACGGCCTGGTTCCGTGAGTCGGAGTCCCGGCAACCCGCTCTCCCGGAGTCATCGGCCGTGTCGCCATCACGCCGCCTGCGTGTGCTCCTGGTCGAGGACAATCTTCTCAATCAGCGGTTCGTCACCCATTTCCTGACTCGGGCCGGGCATCGGGTCACCGTGGCCGGAAACGGCATGGAGGCCCTGGAGACCCTTCGCCGGGATGGGCGGGATATTGATATCGTACTCATGGATATCCAGATGCCGGAGATGGGGGGCATTGAAGCCACCGCCGCGATTCGCGCTTCCGACGGCAGCCGATTTGATCCCGGTATCCCGGTTGTCGCTTTGACCGCCTATGCCATGAAGGGCGACCGTGAACGCATGCTTGAGGCGGGCATGGATGAATATGTCAGCAAGCCCATCGACATTCCCACCCTTGTCGACACCATGAATCGTTGCCTGGAGGAAAGGAGTGTAGCCGGGGAGACGTGCCCGTTGGTCGAAGAGGAGGCGGTGCATTTCGACATGGACGGGCTGATCGACCGATTCCAGGGGGACATGGGGTTGCTCAAGGAAATTTTGGGCCTGTTCCTGACCGAGGCCGAGGAATATATCGCCAAACTGGATCAGAGTCTGGCCCGAGGTGATGCGGTCGCGCTGGGGGCCGCCCTGCATTCCGTCACCAATATCGCCAGCCACGTCCTGGCCCTGGATATCGTCCGTACCGCACGTTGCCTGGAGCGGCGGTGCTCCCAAGGCCGGGCCGGAGAGGTTCGGGAGGACATCAAGAAGCTCCGAGCGGGATTCGCCACCTTGGTGGACATCGTGCGTCGTCGTGCCGAGACGTTATAGGGATTCGGTCCGTTGCTTTTTCTCCGGTAACCTACTAACGAAGACTGAACCGGCGATGACCGGGTGTACGGTGAGCAGGAGGGCGGAAGCGATGCTGGTCAGAGATTGGATGACGGTCAATGTCATATCCTTGGGAGTCAACTCCTCGGTGCTCGACGCCGCCGAGATACTGCGCGAGAAGAACATCCGCCAATTCCCGGTCATCGACAGCAAGGCCTTCCTGGTGGGCATTGTCTCCGACCGCGATATCCGTGATGCCATGCCGTCCAAGTTCATTCCGGGCGATGCCGTGAAGGTCAAGGGCGGTGGTCTCTATACGCTCACTGCCGGGGATATCATGACCCTCGACCCCATCACCGTGACCTCGGACACAGCCATCAACGAAGTGGCCGAACTCCTGGTCAAGCACAAGGTCGGCGGACTGCCTGTGGTGGATGGCGGTCAGCTCTCCGGCATCATCACCCAGGCCGACGTGTTGCGATTCCTTTGTGCCGCAGCCGGTTCCATGCGTTCCGGGACACAACTCGCCTTTCGCCTGGAGGCCAGCCCCGGTCCGTTGTCCAGGCTCCTGGCCGATATTCGGGACATAGGCTTGACCTTTTCCAGCGTCTTTACGGCCAATGACACATCCCATCCCGGCTTCCGCAAGACCTATATCCGCGTGGAAGGGACCGGCGAAAGATCCGTGGAAGAGGTCGTCGATGCCCTTCAGCAGAAGTACGAGGTGCTTTTCTACGTCAATGAAGGCGTTACCGTGGATATGATCTAGGCGCGGTCCTCGCCGGGCCGATCTCGGCTCGAATATCTCTTTCCCCCAAAATTGAAGACAAGCCCCCCGCGATCCGTCGCCGGGGGTTTTTTCCTGTGTGCGGAGCGGTCTTGAAAACCGGCTGAAAAAGGCGGTTTTCAAAACCCTGTCAAGCTGCCGAGTTATACCTTTTTTTACCCCTTTTCATGCTTATTCCTGCCATTTTTCCCGGAGCCAAAAACCGGGGGTATACTCCTGCGCAAATCATTTAACAGGAGGTTTTTCGTTATGGGAGGATCATCAATCGGTCTCATCACTTCAGTCATTGGCCTGATTTCCGGGGCCAAGACACCCGAGGTGTCGGACAACTCCGCAGCCCTGGATGCGGAGCGCAAGGCCAAGGAAGAGGCACAGCGCAAAAAGGAGGCGGAGGAGCGCAAGCGAACCCGCGACAAGGTCGTTGAGGCCCGGACTGCGGAGAAATCCGCCAAGGCCTCGGCCAGCAGCCAGTCAACCCTGGCTTCCGGTAGCGCGGGCCTGACCGACGATGCCGCTGTCAGCACCACACAACTCAAACAGAAATTGGGAGAATAGCCATGGACGAACAAGAACTTGCGCGTTCGTTGCTGTCCCGGTTCCAGGGCCTTGAAGAGACCCGCCAACCCTGGATCGATTCGTGGCAGGAACTCACCGAGTACATGCTGCCCCGGAAGAACAGTTTTGCACTGTCTTCCACGGTCTCATTCAACCGGGGCCAGGCCAGGGACGAGCGCATCTTCGACTCCACGCCCATGCACGCGTTGGAGTTGCTCGCCTCGTCCCTGGGTGGCCTGCTCACCAACCCGGCCATGGTCTGGTTCGATATCCGGGCCCGCGACCAGGAAGCGGGCGACGCGGCCGAGGTCCGCGCCTTTCTGCAACAGGCCCGCGAGCGTATGGCCTCGGTGTTCAACAGCGAGGACACAGGCTTCCAGTCTAATGTGCACGAGCTCTATCTGGACGTGACCCTGTTTGGCACGGCGGTCATGTACGTGGAGGCGGACCCCGAGCGCGTGGTCCGTTTCTCCACCCGGCCTCTGGGTGAGGTCTTTGTGGCCGAATCCGCACGCGGCATGGTGGACACGGTCTACCGTCGCTACGAGATTCCGGCGCGTCAGGCCGCCCGTGAATGGGGTTCCGGCCTGTCGGACGAGGTCCGGCGGAAGGCCGTGGATAACCCGGATGAGAAGGTGGAAATCCTGCACGCCGTGTTCCCACGGACCGACCGCGACCCCATGGGCATCGGCGCGACCAACTTCCCCTATGGCAGCGTGTATCTGGAGATCGAGACCGAGCACATCCTGGAGGAGTCCGGGTACCTGGAAATGCCTTATCTGGTGCCCCGCTGGGCCAAGGCCGCCGGGGAGATATACGGACGCGGACCCGGCCAGACCGCCCTGTCCGACACCCGGGTGCTCAATGCCATGGGCCGCACCGCGCTCATGGCCGCCGAAAAAATGGCCGATCCGCCGCTCATGGTGCCGGACGACGGCTTTCTCGGACCGGTCCGTTCCGGGCCGGGCGGGCTGTCCTACTACCGGGCGGGTTCCTCGGACCGTATCGAGTCCCTTCCCGTGCGCGTGGACCTGGCCGCCACCGAGGAGATGATGAACCAGCGGCGCGAGTCCATTCGCCGTATCTTCCTGGGCGACCAGCTCGCCCCCGACGGTCCGGCGGTCACGGCCACCGAGGCGGTCATCCGCCAGAGCGAGAAAATGCGTGTGCTCGGCCCGGTGCTCGGACGGCTTCAGACCGAGTTCCTGAGCCCGCTCATCAAGCGCGTGTTCCGCATCCTGCTGCGTGCGGGCGAGCTGCCCCGGTTCCCGGAGGGGCTGACCCCGGACGACATTGAGGTCAAGTACACCTCGCCCATGGCCAGGGCCCAGAAGCAGTCCGAGGCCCAGGGGCTGACCCGGACCATGGAATACCTGGCTCCGCTGGTCGGCTCGGGTGATCCGTTCGGGATCATGGACAACTTCCGCACCGATCGGGTGGCCCGGCATGTGGCCGAGCTGTTCGACACCCCCTCGGACTACCTCAAGCCCGAGCCGGAGGTGGAACAGGCGCGTGCGGGCAAGGCCCAGGCCAACCAGTCCGCCCGGACGTCCAAGACCGTGGCTGACATGGCGGTCATCGCCAAGACCTTGTCCGAGGCCTACACGGACCGGCCCAATGTGCTCACCGAGCTGTGGGGTCTGCTCACCCGGAGCGGAGCCGAACCCGAAGGCGGAGAAAATCCGCTCCAGGTCATGGCCGAGACCGTGATGGGGGCCGGGGCTGCTCCCCAGGCACCGGAGGCAGGCCATGCAGACTGATCCCCTGGAACTGCACCGCGCCTACAAGCGGCTCCTTGACTGCGCCGATGGCCGGACAGTCATGGACGACCTGGAAAAGCGGGGGTGCTTCCTGCGCTCCACCTTTTCCACCGATCCCGGCAGGACTCAGTTTCAGGAGGGGCGTCGCTCCCTGGTGCTGCACATGAAACACATGCTCGACGAAACCAACTTCATCAACAAGGAGACAGAGAGATGACCAAGGAAAAGAAGCAAGACACCACTGAAAACTGGCTGATGACCCTTCCCGAGGAATGGACCGTGAAACAGATGGACGAGAACGGCAAGACCGTGGAAATCCCCTTGCGCGAACATCCGGCCCTTCAGGATTACAAGACCAAGGACGAGGCCGTGAAGGCGCTGGTCCATGCCCAGAAACTGCTGGGCAAGACCCCGGAGGGCTATGTGCAGGTGCCGGGCGAGGATGCCGACCCCGAGCAGGTGGCCGCGTTCCATGCCGCCCTGGGTCGTCCCGAGGCGGCGGGTGGCTATGAAATGCCCGAGATCGACCTGCCCGACGGCTTCGAGTTGCAGGAGGCCATGATCGAGGGTTTCCGGTCCACGGCGCACGGACTCGGCCTGACGCCCGCCCAGGTATCCGGCCTGTACCAGTGGTTCCTGCCCGTGGTGCTCGACACCCATCACGAGATGGAGGCCGAGGCCAGAAAGTTCAGGGATTCCGAGCTGGAGACCATCCGCAACGTGCATCGCGGCGACACCCCGACCATGCTCGACAACGCCCTGCGTGCGGCTGAGGCCATCGGCGGTGAGGAGCTGCTCGAGGCCCTGAATTCCACGGGCGCGGGCGACCGGGCCGCAGTCATCAGCGCGTTCGCCAAGATCGCGCCCCTGGTCCTGGAGAGCGGTCTGCGCGGCTCGGCCCGAGGCTGGGGTGAGGAGCTTTCCAAGGACAAGCTGCTCGAAATGATGCGCGACCCGCGCTATTCCGATCCGCTCCAGCGCGACAACGCCTTTGTGAACAAGGTCCGCGAGGGCTTCAAGGCCCTCTATCCCGGCGACTACATCCCCGGCAGCCGCAGGGCTTAGCCGGCCTCAATGAAACGGGCCGGGGAGGTGACAGTCCCCGGCCCGAAATAAAGGAGAGTACATATATTTGACACATTGAATGCTGACAACTATACATCATTGCATTATAATCCCTCCACGGGCGAGCAGAACCGGCTTTGGATACGCTACGGCGACAACACGTTTGAGCCGGTGCGCAAGAACGGGAACGTGAACAGGAAATCCCGCAACAAGCCGGACGCGCCCGATTGGTGGGTGACCGAACGCCCGCAGGGTTGGGACCCGAGGGATTACGGCCACGACGTCACGCCGAACCATGATTACGGCGAGCACGACAAGCCGGGCCGTCAGGCCAAGGGAGAGTTGCCCCGGCAGAATATGTTCCTGCGCCGCGAGGACATGGGCAAGGCAAAGCCGCAGACCATGGACTACCGGTACGGCAGGGACGACAAGGGCAACCGTAACCAGCTCTTTGACGAAAAGACACGGCCCGCCGCCGACACCCCGGCCTCCAACAAGTCCACCATCGCTCAAGGCGGCGAGGGGTTTTGGGAGTACGAGGCTAAGCGGAAGGCGGCGGAGGCAGAGTCCGGGAAGTCCGGCGACGGCCAGGCGGTAACGCCGCGCAACTCGGCGCAGGATGCCGAGCGGGTGAAGGGATGGGAAAAAAGCACCGGAAACGGGACGGCAGGCGTTGACGCGGACAAGCTTCTCGACAACCTGCCCAAGGATGAGGCCCAGACCCAACAGTGGTTCGACGCGTTTGGCCGGATAGATCAGAGCGCGTTGACCCCGGCGCAGCAACGGCGGTTGTACGATGCCGCCAGCGAAGTGTACGGCCAGCCCGGTCCGGCCCGGCAGGACGAGCCTTCATCGGCGGGATGCGGGGGTTGACCCGGCAGATTGACGGAAGGCGCAAGGCGTGGGGAATAATAGACCCCGAACCTCCGGTAGTCGGCGTTGGCGTTCGTTGAGTTTTGTCCACAGCTAAGTTGAGGAGGCGAAGGCACATCATGTCCGACAGGTATCGAAATCAACAAGTTGCCTATCTCGCATTGGTCGCTGTCTTTGTGATCAGTGATGTGACGGATGTGATGGCCTTCGACTTCTCGGTTTGGGTTGGTATTGATTATTTTGTCCGTTGCGGAGTCCTCTTGTTGATCGCCGGGCTTGTTGCCCGCAGGGTTTTTCCCGTAGATGATATTGGCTTTGCGGGAGTCCGCAAAGATATTCTCCTGGTACATGGAGTGCTTCTTGCCGCTGCCTCCCTGGTTTTCGTGTTGTTTGTCATGTTGCCGCTGAAGGGAGTGTTTTCCCCCCGGCCTTGGTGCTCTTCCGGTTCCAGCGAGCCCTTTCTGGCCGGGAGTTGACCGATATCTGGGGTTGCCGCTTCTGGTTGTCAGCGAAGAAGTGGTGTTCCGGGGTATCGCGTTGACCGTATTGCGAAAGGCAGGTTTGGGTACTGTGGGTGTAGTTCTGATTTCCGCCGGGTTGTTTGCCCTCTCCTATTGGACGCATTCCCTGAGGGCGATTGTCGCCATGGGAGTGCTTGGCATATTTTTTATGGTTTCGACGTTGCGGACAAAGAACGTGATTCCAGCCATGGTTGGTCATTATCTGGTACTGTGGTTTTGGCGGTAGTTCCGAGAAGGGGAAGGGAAAATTCGTCAAGGGAGACCAGGGGAAACACCATATCCATTTCTTCGCATACGGATGTTGTCAGGTAAGGGGTATGCTGTCCCCCTGAATGATGTGGGCGGAAGGCCTCCGCTATCCCGCCGACACCCCGGCCTCCAACAAGTCCACCATCGCTCAAGGCGGCGAGGGGTTTTGGGAGTACGAGGCGAAGCGGAAGGCGGCGGAGGCAGAGTCTGGGAAGTCCGGCGACGGCCAGGCGGTAACGCCGCGCAACTCGGCGCAGGATGCCGAGCGGGTGAAGGGATGGGAAAAAAGCACCGGAAACGGGACGGCAGGCGTTGACGCGGACAAGCTTCTCGACAACCTGCCCAAGGATGAGGCCCAGACCCAACAGTGGTTCGACGCGTTTGGCCGGATAGATCAGAGCGCGTTGACCCCGGTGCAGCAACGGCGGTTGTACGATGCCGCCAGCGAAGTGTACGGCCAGCCCGGCCCGGCAGGACGAGCCTTCATCGGCGGGATGCGGGGGTTGACCCGGCAGATTGACGGAAGGCGCAAGGCGTGGGGAATAAAAGACCCCGAACCGAAATGGGAAGGAAGCAGAGGGTATATCGGCACACGAAGTTAGCCATTGCCTGATCTCCCGGAGGAAGAAGAGAGTGATTCGGGGAAAACGCGACTATTCAAAGGATGGCCTACGGTTTGTTGGCCATCCTTTTTGCTCTCAGGGAGATGTCGGATGTCTTTGTTGCAGACTATTTTTCCTGGGTAGTTATCGACTATGCCGTCCGTTTGGGGGCGTTGGGGGTGGTCTGTTTGTTGGTTAGGCAGCACTGGGTTGCCTGGCGAGACATCGGCCTTGGCCGGGTGCGGAAGGATATCGCTTTGGCGGGCGCGATGATTTTGACGGCGTTGTCGTTTGTCATTTGTACGATATGCTTGGAGACCTTTGCCGATGAACCGTATGCAGGCCTTGGCATGGTTCCGTCCACAAGGGATTACGTTTTTTCTGAATTCGACAAATGGATCGGTCTGCTCCTTGTGGCGGCAAGTGAAGAGATAGTATTCAGGGGACTGGCTCTGTCCGTATTGAAAAGATGGGGAATGGGAGCCGTGAGCACGGTGCTCATTTCGACTTTTGTGTTTGCTTTGGCGTATTGGTCCCACTCGGTTGGGACCATAGTCTGTTTTGCCGCCTTGGGCGCGGCCTTCATGGTGACCACAATGACCACCGGGAGCGTTGTGCCCGCCATTGTGGCTCATTACGTGATGATGGTCCTGCTTTATAAGGGCTGATTAAGAATGGGATGAAATCTACTCGCAGTTTTCGTTCCCGATCGCCCTGGCAGATTCTTTCAGTTTGCTGCCCGCTCCAAATCTTCCAGCAATCTATCCAAATCCAGGCCGTAGCGATCGGCTGTGGCGGCAACGGTCTCGAAGAGCGCGTTGCAGAGCAGGCACTCGCCCGCCTGTTCGTCGCGGGCGCGGAATACGTCCTCCGTGGCGCGGTGTTGGCCCACGATGTCCAGGAGCGTCATGTCCGGGGTGATGCGGCGGGTGGTCAATCAAGCTCCTTCATAGCCCGAGCCAGGGCTGCGGGGATGTGCTCGATGAGTTCCCCGATCTGCGAGGCCGGGGTGGGCGCGGCGAGTTGTCCGGCGTAGCGGTTGGCCTGAGCCGCGATGTGGGCGGCTTTGGGCACGTTCAGGCCGAATTCCACCAGGGCGCAGGCCATGCCGGTGACCGTGTCCCCGGTGCCGCCCATGGCCTCCATGGCCTCCTCGGACGGGCCGGTGACCGTGGACAGGATGCCGCTTTGGTCCGCAATGTGATCCGTATTTCCCTTGACCAGCAGGCAGATGGCCGCGTTTTCGTGCATATGGGCGCGTTCGATCAGTTCCGGTATCCTGTTTTCATCCTGCAAGATGAAGCCCCGCGTGTAGAAGGGATGTGGCGCGGTCTCGTCCGCCAGGAAGGCCAGCTCTCCGGCGTCGGGCGTGAACAGGGCATACTCTCCGGCCTGACCGCTCATCTTGGCCGCGTACATGAAACCGGCATCCGCGATGAGCGTGGGCGGCGGTGACATGGACAATGCGGTCAGCAGGACCTTGTTGTGCCAGTCCACGTCGGGCTGGAGATAGTGAAAGGCGAGGGTGGAATAGGTCCGGTCGGGCAGAATGTCGGTCAGGTGATGGTAGAGTGCCCGGCTGCCCTTGCCGAGTCCTTCGTCACCCACGAGAAAGGCGTGGGGAAGCGGTATCCCCAAGTGGAGGCAGGCCTTTGCGGCGGAGGCCAGCAGGGCCGGTGTGCCTCTGTCCGGGCTGATTTCCCGGCCATTCACATGCAGATTGCCGTGCACCAGATCCACGGGTCCATCCAGCACCGGGACCAACGGGTCCGGGATGGTTCCGACTATAGCGAGCATTGGCGTAGCATCTCCGCGTGGGCGAGTTCCAGGGCGTATCCGCACAGGGTGTGCCCGATCTCCCGGGGGGCGGGCGCGTCGTCCAGGGTGCGTCCGATGAGTCGGGCCGCGATGTACGGCACATCCGGGCAGCCGCCGCCGGACACGTTGACGATGGTCCGGGTTCGCTTGTCCACGGTGAGTTTCATGTTGGCGGCGCGAATCATCAGATAGTCGCCAAAATCCTTGATCTGGAACAGGTCCACCGGCGTGAGCAGCGGCCCGGTCACGGGCACCACCTCCAGGGGGAAGGTTTTGGTCTGTTTCAGGCTGCGCAGGATGTCGAGTTCCTCCATGAGCGGGAACTCCACCACCAGATCGCATCCCCGCTGAATTTCCGGGGGCGGGCCCATGACCTTGATGGCGTATCCCGCCGATTTGAGCGTCTGCTCGGCCCGGATGACCTCGCTGGTGTGTTCAAAGACCATAAGTCCCCGGTCCGCGCGCCGGTCGGCACGCGGACGGGGGGTTGTTTTCTTGAAGAGGTCACGAAAGGCCAAGGCTAGTCTCCGGCCAGTTTCAGGCAGTATTCGCCGTTGTCTTCGGTGACGGATTCCACTCGCCAGCCCTTACCTTGGGCTGCGCGGGATACGTTTTCCTTGGAGGCTTCGGTGTCCAGCAGGACCTCAAGCTCTCCCGAACCCATGGCAGTGATCTTGGCCAGGGTATCCAGTACCGGCTGAGGGCAGGACAACCCCCGTGCGTCGATTGTTTCGCTCATGACTTGTCCTCCTTAGGCTACTTTTTTACGCATGGTAAAACCGATGAACAGGCAGACGGCCAGACCGATGAACACGGCGGCTATACCGTGGGGGCCCACGCCCTTGGGCGAGCTGGCCAGGCCGAAGTTGTGGGCAAATCCGGCGCCCACGATCATGCCGAGCACGAAGACTGCGGCGTCGCCGTCGCCTTCACCCGCCATGAACAGTTGCCTGCCGGGGCATCCACCCGCCAGGGCGAAGCACAGACCGGCCAGAACCATGCCCATGAAGTTCCACAGCCCCTGGGTGTGGGCCACGGGCTGACCTGCGAAACCGAGGTTGAACTGGCCGAGCACCAGGTTCATGGCAAAGGCCGCCACCAGCAGGGCGAGCACGCCGGAGAGCAGGTGGATCTGTTTGAAGAGGATCAGGTCGCGGAACGCACCCATGGTGCAAAAGCGGCTACGCTGGGCCAGGACGCCCACCAACAGGCCGATGCCCAGGGAGATGAACAAGGGGGCGTGCATGGCACCGGGGCCCTTGAGGCTGTAGAAAAGCACGCCGGACTTCGGCCTCGCCTGTCACCTGGGGATACAGGAACAGCAGGGCCAGGAATCCGACCATGACCAGGGGCATGAGCAGTCCGACCGAGCTGGTAGGTCTTCTGCGCCCGTCCCAGGTTGTAGCCCTGGCGGAAGAAAACGGTTCCGATGCCGATGCCCACGATCAGGCCTGCCAGGCCGAAGAGCGAGTTGAGGTCACCACCTGCCAGACGCAGGATGAGCCCGCCACGGGCAGCCCAGAAAGACCAAGGCCCCGATCATGGCGAACACGCCGAGAATGAATCGGACGATGGGCGCGGACCCGGCTCGCGGACGAAAATTCTTGCCTACGAAAGCCGCACCCAGCGCGCCGAGCACAAAGCCCATTATTTCCGGGCGCATGTACTGAACCACACCCGCCCGGTGCAATCCCACGGCCCCGGCGATGTCCCGCTCGAAGCAGGCCACGCAGATGCCCATGTTTCCGGGATTGCCCAGGAGTCTGGAGCAACGCGGCCAGACAGCCGATCACCAGCCCAACGAAAATGATACCTTTTCGTGTGGCGAAAAAGTTACTCATACCTCCTCCTTAGGAATAAAAATATTACCCAAAAACCCCCATTTTGCAACCTATCGGACGTTAGCGAATTGTCACCGTAGGTCGGACCAATTGATTTGTATCTAGTCCATGCAGATGGGTTTTATAGGTTTAATCTATACTATTGTCGTATGGATCAATCATTACCACATATTGACACCGGGCCGAGCCGTTCGGGGTTCTGAGCTGTCGGGGATGCTTGACACACTTCCCCAATGGCCTACAAGGGAGTCGCCATGCAAAATCTTATAGAGTTGACCAAAAATGACCTCGAAGCCTTTGTGGCCGAGGACCTCAAGGAACCCCGCTTCCGCGCCGAGCAGATCTGGCAGTGGCTGTGGCAAAAGCGCGTGCGCTCCGTCGACGCCATGACCAACCTGTCCAAGTCGCTGAGGGAGAAACTCGCGGCCATGGCCGGAATTACCTGGCCGGAAATAGCCAGGGTTGCCACGAGCAAAGACGGGACCATCAAATTTCTGCTGAAGCTGCATGACGGTAAGCTCATCGAGACTGTGCTCATTCCCATGCAGGACCGCTACTCCCAGTGCCTGTCCACCCAGGTGGGCTGTGCCATGGCCTGTACCTTCTGCAATACGGGCAAGCTCGGGTTCGAACGCAATCTGACCTACGGCGAGATCATGGGCCAGATTCTGGTGGGGCGGCAGTACCTGGAAGACCAGGGCATGAATCCGCTCAAGAATCTGGTGTTCATGGGCATGGGCGAGCCTTTGCTCAACCTCGACAACCTGATCAAGGCACTCACCGACCTGCCGTGCGAGCGTGGCCTGTCCCTGTCCTGGCGGCGGTCCATGGTTTCCACCGTGGGATTCCCGGACAAGCTCAAGATTCTGGGTGACCTGGAAATAGCTCTTCCCGCCATTTCCCTGCACGCACCGACCCAAGAGTTGCGGGCCAAAATCATGCCCAAGGCGGCCAAGGTTCACTTGGACGACCTCATGGCCGCAATCCGGGCCTATCCCATGCGTCCGCGTGAACGCATTACCTTCGAATACCTGCTGCTCAAGGATGTCAACGATTCCCTGGAGCATGCGGACCAGCTCGCCCGGCTCGTTGACCGCAAGAAGGGCAAGATCAATCTCATCGCCTACAATGCCACCGAGGGCATGCCCTACGGTGCGCCCGACCGCGACAAGGTCGAGGCGTTCGAGAAACGTCTCTGGGACCATGGCCTGACCGCCTTTATCCGCCGCTCCATGGGGGCGGACATCAAGGCCGCCTGCGGCCAGCTCAAGGCGGACGAACAAACCGCATAATCTGCACCGGGTGCGGGAGGGACCATGCCTGTCTCCATTACCATATTCTCGGATTTCGTCTGCCCCTTCTGCTATGTAGGCACGGGGATTGTCGACAAGTTGTCGGAAGAATTTGACCTGGACGTGACCTGGGTGGGCCATGAACTGCACCCGGAAACCCCGCGCCAGGGCGTGCTCTTGGCAGAGGTGTTCGACCCGTTCGATATCGAGCAGGTGACGTTTGAATGCCGTAGACGGGGTGAGCCGTATGGGTTGGCCTTTGGCGAACTGACCTGGTTGAGCAACACCCGCATGGCCCTTGAAGTGGCGGAGTTTGCCAGGGATGTGGGCCGGTTTGAAGCGTTCCACCACGCCATGTTCAAGGCGTATTTTACCGACGGCAGGGATATCGGCGACCGGGCGGTGATCCGGTCCGTGGCCGAGGAGTGCGGATTGGACTCCGAGACCCCTTGAGGCCACGCTTGACGAAGGGCGTTACCGGGAGCGGGTCGGCGAGGGAAGCCGGGAGGCGGCCCGGCGGGGCGTGACCGCCATCCCCAGTTTTTTCATCGAAGATCAGCAACCTTTGACAGGGGCTGTTCCGGAAGAGCTTTTCCGCGAAAGACTGCAAGCAGCCACAGCCGGAAAAACGGCCTGACCACAAGTATCTCCAACAGACTCCAACAACATGTGCACACAAACCAAACAATCTGAAATAGCAGTATTTTTTACTGGCGGGACCATCGGGATGTCGCCCGCTGAGGGCGTGCACGGGGTCATCCCCGGCAACAACTTCGGCCAACTCCTCAACCAACTCGCGCCCCAGGATTCGGGCGTGACCTTGCGGCCGATATTCTGGTCGGACAAGCCCAGTCCGCACATGACCCCAACAGACATGTTTCGGCTGGCCAAGGATGTGGAAGCAGCCCTGAATGAGCCGTCCGTGCTCGGCGCGGTCATCCTGCACGGCACGGATGTTCTGGCCGAAACCGCCTATCTTTGCGATCTGGTCATCGACTCGGACAAGCCGGTTATCCTGACCGGGTCCATGCGCTATTATTCCGAGTCCGGGTACGACGGCATCCGCAACCTCATCAACGGCGTGCGGGCCTGTCTGTTGCCCATCCCGCCCGGAACCGGTGCCTGTCTGCTCATGACCGATCGCCTCTTCGCCGCCCGCGAGGTGGTCAAGACCAACTCCCTGAACGTGGACGCCTTCGAATCCCGCGAGGCAGGCATCGTGGGTTACGTGGCGGGCGAGTCAGTGGTTCTGGCCGGATGCCCCCTGGCCCACACCCCCCGGCGCAGGCTCCGACCTGCGGCCATTGAGGAGAACGTGGCCCTCATCACGGCTTATACCGGTATGAACCGATCACTTATCGATCATGCCAGAACCACCGGGATACAAGGGATTGTCATCGAGGGATTCGGTGCCGGTAACGTGCCGCCCACCATTGTCCCGGCCCTGGAGGAGTGTCTGGCCCAAGGCGTGCCCGTGGTGCTGGCCACCCGTTGCATTGAGGGCGGTGTCTGGCCCATCTACGGCTACCCCGGCGGCGGCGCGGACCTCCAGGACAAAGGCGTTATCCTCTGCGGACGACTCGGCGGCCCCAAAGCGCGGCTCCGCCTTATGTGTGCCCTGGGATTGACCCGCAATATGGCCGAAATCCGCGACATGTTCGAAGACGCCTAGCGAGCGCATAATTAGTCGCCCCTGAAATATCCTCACTTCCCTGATTTTGCTTAACAATACTTCGCTCATAATGTAGTATTTTCGACCAGGAAATGCAGTAATTCCGCAGAAACCCGGTCGAAACGATGTAGCACTTGGCGGTAGAATCATGAGAGCGAAACCCAAGAAACAGCCGCAAGGGACCTTCCTTTATCCAGATCTTCTGGACCAACTCAACCCGAAAGATCCGCTTCTTCAACTGGCGAAGAGAATTCCCTGGGATCGCTTCGAGCAGGAGTTCGCCGGGCTATACAGCGAGCATGGTCGTCCGGCCAAGTCTACGCGGCTGATGGTTGGGCTGATGCTGCTCAAGCAGTTGGAGAATCTGAGCGATGAACGGGTCGTGGAGGGATGGGCACGGAATCCTTACTACCAGGCGTTTTGTGGAATGACGGAGTTTCAGTGGAGTCTGCCCTGCGACCCGACGGACTTGGTGTATTTCCGCAAGCGCATTGGCGAGGACGGAGCGCGGCTGATTTTCGAGACCTCCGTTGAATTGCATGGTGACGATGCCAAGGAGTGCGAAATCACTGTGGACACCACGGTTCAGGAGAAGAACATCACGTTTCCTACCGATCTGAAGCTGATGGAGAAGATCATTAAGAGCTGTTGGACGATAGCAGATCGGGAGGGAGTTCGACTTCGCCGCAGTTTCAGGCGTACGCTTCCCAAGCTGCGGATGAAACGGATGAAGATGGCGAAAAAGGCAAAGAAGCTGGGCACGATGGCCGGGGCATTGATTCGAGAGCTTCACCGCAAACTGCCGAAGGAAGCCTTTGCCTGCTATCGAGAGCGGCTCGCGCTGTTCGAGCGGGTCAGAAATCAGAAACGAAGCGACAAAAACAAGGTCTACAGCCTGCACGAGCCAGACATCCTCTGCATCTGCAAGGGCAAGGCGCACAAGCAATACGAATTCGGCCGCAAGGCGTCCGTCGCCGTCACCAAGACCACGGGCATCATCGTCGGCGCGATGAGCTTCAATGAAAACGTATACGACGGCCACACCTTGCCGGATGTCCTCGAACAATGCTGGACGATCACGGGAAACTGTCCGTCAGTGGCGATCTGCGACCGAGGCTACAGGGGGCTGAAGCAAGTCGGCGACACACGGATCATGATTCCAGGCCGTCCGAAGAAGAAGGATACCCGATACCAGCGCTTCAAAGCCCGACAGCGCTTCCGACGCCGAGCTGCCATCGAGCCCGTCATCGGCCACCTCAAGCACGACCACCGCATGGCCCGGAACTATCTCAAAGGCGCGGTCGGCGATACCATCAACCTGTTCATGGCGGCGGCTGCATTCAACTTCAGGAAGTGGATGAGGAAGCTGGGAGGACTTTTTGCGCTTTTGGCATTTCTGCTGGGTTGCCAGGACTCAAGGCGGCGGCTCGCAGTCAATGCTGGATAGGTGTTGAAACGGCTTTTTCAGGGGCGACTAATTAGATTTTGTGGATGCCTCCGGCGGCCACTTCGTGGAGACCGCTCCGCGGGGCGCCTGCCAGCGGGGCTTTAAGGCCGAGGGCCTTAAAAATCCCATAGCCGCTTCGCGGGGGCGTAGCTTGCTGGTGTGCCAAGTGGCGGTTTGGACGAAGGAAAACGGGTGAAATGTGTGCGGCTTAGCTGAATAGTGACAGCCGTTTCCCTTCGCCCAAACCGCAAGGGGTTTTATGAAAAATTTTATCTTGGTAACTCCTGCCTCGCGTCCGCACTGGCCTTTTATCCCAACCCCCACTCGAAGACCTGCCCCAGCCCTCGAGCACAAGGCTTAGAAGCTGACAACGCGGGTAAGGCGGCTCTATCCCCACAAAACAGGCCCATCTCGGACGGCCTAAGGTCTCTAAAAACGGCAGATAGCATGAAGCTTCGCAGACGGAGCCGTCCCGCTTTGATCAGATTCTTTGCCTGTGATCGCAAGGCGTTCGCGTTTTCCTCCAGGCCCTTTTCTTTGGTTACTTCCTTTTGGGCCAGCAAAAGAAAGTAACCCCGCCGGGAGGGCATTTGGAGGGCATTGGGAGCCACCGGCTCCCACCCGGCTCTCGCCGCAGGCGTTCTTCCTCTTCCTCTTCCTCTTCCTCTTCCCAAAATCCCCTTTCCCAGCCCCCTGTCAAGCCCCCAAGTTATACCTTTTTTACCCGTTATCCTGCTTTTCCCTGCCTTTTTCCCCTGAGCAAAAAACCGGGGTTATGGTGTTCACACCCGGCCCGGAGGTCCCCTGACCGGCCCGGCGGCTTGATCGAAACGTTTTCGGTCCACGCCGCCGGATACCCGGAAAAAGAACCTGAACGGACACCCGGCGTTTCATCAACCGGAAACGGAAAAGAGAAAAGGAGACAGAAGAATATGTCCAACAGCATTGATCAGGCGTTTGTCAGCGAGTACAGCGCCATTGTCCATCAGGCGTACCAGAGCCGTGGCTCCAAAATGCGCAACACCGTGCGTTTGCAGGAAAAAGTGGAAGGCTCCAAGTGCGTCTTCCAGAAAGTGGGCAAGGGCACCGCAGGCAAGAAAACCCGCCATGGCAACGTGCCGCTCATGAACCTCGACCATTCCAGCGTGTCCTGCACCCTGTCCGACTGGTACGCAGCCGAGTACGTGGACAAGCTTGACGAGATCAAGGACAAGCTCAACGAAAAGAAGGTGGCAGCAGACGCCGGTGCCTGGGCCTTGGGCCGCAAGATCGACGAGCTGCTCATCACCAAGCTGGACGGTACCACCAATGTGGTGGCCGAGTCCGCCTCCGGCCTGAGCAAGGATAAAATCCTCCAGGCCTTTGGCACGCTCAACGCCAACGATGTGGCAGACGACGGGCACCGTTTCGCGGTGGTCGGTCCGCATCAGTGGAACGAACTGCTCAATATCCAGGAGTTCAAGTCCAGCGACTACTCGGGCGACCAGTACCCCTGGCTCAAGGGCACGGAATCCCGTACCTGGCTGGGCATCACCTGGATGTTCCACACCGGGTTGCCCGTCAACGAGGGCACCCGCTCCTGCTTCATCTACCACCGCAACGCCCTGGGACTGGCCGAAGGCCAGCAGATCCAGGCGTTCATGGACTGGGTGCCCGAAAAGGCCGCCCATCTGGTGGATCACATGCTCAGTGCAGGCGCGTGCCTCATCGATCCTGAAGGCGTGATCGAGATCCAGTGCGACGACGACGCGACCATCGTCTAGCGAGCAACCTCAACCGGAGGGAGCCGCGCTCCCTCCGTCCCATGGAGGAAAACTTACATGGCATATACCAGTGAAGACATGCGACTGATGGGCGGCGTTCCCGGCCAGCAGTTGTTCATCTACCGGAGCGAGGACGCCATCGCCACCGTGGTGGCCTCGGGTTACTTCGACGAAGCAGTGGAGGACTACAACCTGGATACCGGTGACATCATCGTGGCCTGTTCCGGTGCGGACATGGCCGCAGCCATCGACCTGCTCGTGGCGACCAACACGACCGGCACGGTCACGGTGGTCAACGGCAGCTAACAACAAACCCTGTCTAATCCCTCAGGCGTGAACAAGGGGAGGTCCCATCGGGGGGCCTCCCTTCTTTGCAACTGGGGGGCATGGGGGAATCTTTGATTCAATGCTCAATGACGAAAAAATTTGCCAACGGCGGCTTCCTTTCCCTTTCTTTTCCCGGCTAGAACTCCAGCCTCACGCCGCTGCCCACTTCCCGGAGCGGGCATTTGCGGGCCAGGCTGATCTTGGCGGTCAGGTCCGTGCAGTGGCAGGCGTACAGCGCCTCCAGGTCCAGCGCGGCCAGATAGTCGGTGGTCGGGTCCAGACGGTCGGGCGATTCGGCCAGCAGGTGGGTGCCGCCCAGCACGGTGTGGACCTTGTCCACGCCCGTGACGCGGCGGGCCTGTTCCACGGTGTTGCAGATGCCCGTGTGGGCGCAGCCCGAGATGACCACCAGCCCCTTGTCCGTGACATAGGCCATGGCCGTGTCGTCCGGCAGGTAATCCGGCACCGGGCCATCCGGCTTCATGCGTTCGCCCAGGGGCGGCGGATTCTCGAAGTCATGCACCCGTTCGATCTCTCCCAGAGTGACCAGTCGTTTCGTCAGCCAGACCGGCTCCGTGCTCAGGGTCAGCTCGAATTGGGTGTTCAGCTTGTTTTCGGCCAGGAGCATGCCGAGTTCCGGGATGGCCCCTTTGCGTTTGGTGACAAAGGCTTCGGGATGGGCCAGGAGTCGGGGTCGGGACATATCCTGTTTCGACCGCTCGGCTTCGAAGTAGTGGCGGATCAGGATATCCAGCCCCCAAGTGTGGTCGAAGTGGCCGTGGGAGAGCACGATCCAGTCCAGATGGAGCATGTCGAGTCCCATCTGGTGGGCGTTTTTCAGAAAGGCGTCGGAATACCCGGCGTCGAAGAGTACCTTTGTTTCCCCGTCCTGCACGAGTATGGACAGGGCGGGTTCGGCCAGGAATGTCGTGCCGATCAGAGAGTTATTCTCAACAAGAAAGGTGAGTTGCATGGAATTGCCTCGCTGGGTCTGAGGGACTGGCAGTAAATGCGAAAATGCATTATGTCACTTCAATGTCTTTTCGAAACACACTTTTTCTGCCCTGTCTACTGCTGGCTCTATTTCTTTTCCCATCGCCTTCCCAGGCGCAGGAAGCCCAGTTTATTTCGATCATTGACGGGGATTCCCTGCTGGTGGAGCTTGGCGGGCGTTCCTGCGAGGTGCGTCTGATCGGTGTCGATGCCCCGGAACACGGGCAGGAATACGGCGTTCAGGCGAAATGTCTTGCCATGAAGCTCTGCTACGGCCGGATTTTGCGCCTGGAGTTCGACAAGCAGCGGCGAGACCGCTTCGGACGGGCGCTGGCCTATGTCTATTGCGGCGACAAGATGCTCAATGCGGAGATGGTGCGTGCCGGTCTGGCCATTGCCGTCAAGTACAAGCCCAACACCCGGCATTACGAGCAGTTCAAGCTGGCGGAGAAAGCGGCCCGCGCCCAGCGGTGCGGGTTCTGGCTACGCGGCGGCCTGAAGCAGACACCGGCTGAATGGCGCAAACAGCACAAGGGATGACCTTGGCTCGGGGGTGAGGCAGCAGGATTTCCCCGGTCGGGAGTTCTGAACAGGATTTTCTTCAGTCGGCCACGAACGACAGCCGTTTTGCGCCGCCCTCGTCTGTTATCTTCACAATGGCAGTCCATCGCTCGAAACTGGCGTTGGCGCGGTCTTCCGGTCCCTGGAGCACGTCGTGCCTGACCGGGATCTCCGCCACCACGTAATAGGATTTCACGAAGACCAGACTCCAGGTCTTCTCTCCGTCCGCGTTCGGGGTGTAGGGCAGACCGAACCGGGTCTTGAGTTCGGGACAGGAGGTGGCTGAAGGGCAGATGCACACGGCATCCCAGTCGTAGTATTCCAGAAATGCATCCAGGGAAAACGGTTTGTCCGGCTCGTAGCGCGGAGAATCGAGCGCCCGGTAAAAGCGGTCGGCCACGTAGGTGTCGGTGTAGTCCAGAGAGACCGCAGCGACGATTGCCGTGGCAAGAAAGATAATGGCAATGATGGCACTTTTGTTTCGTGTCATGGCAGTTCCTCCTTCCCCGAGTCGAATGGGGTGGTGCGTGTTGAGTATAGTTCCCGTTCCGGTTCCGGTCAAATGAGGGCTGATTTTTCTATTCAGCCGATTCTCAACTTTCCCATATGTAATATATGTGATTTACAATTTTGCAAAAACTTTTTGTTTTTTCCCAGAATTGTAAACGGTAGAAAGTACTCTTTTGTAGAAAGCTAGGAATTACGCCCTAAAAAAATTGGCCTTGTTTTTGCAGAAAGGGGGGTCGGAGGTATCGAAGATGAACTTTGTTGACAATGCTTTCATTTTGATTTGTGCGGCCCTGGTCATGTTCATGACGCCGGGTCTGGCCCTTTTCTACGGCGGCCTGGTCCGTTCCAAAAACGTTCTGGCCACCATAATGCAATCCTTCATCATGCTCGGGTTGATGTCCGTGCTGTGGGCGGTGGTCGGGTATTCGCTGTCCTTTGGTACGGATATCGGCGGACTGATCGGGGGTATGGATTTTGTATTTTTGAACGGTGTGGGCATGGACAATGTCGGGTCTCCGGCCGAGAATCTGCCCCACCTGACCTTCATGATTTTTCAGTGCATGTTCGCGGTCATCACGCCCGCGCTCATCTCCGGCGCGTTTGCCGAGCGCATGAAGTTTGGCGGGTTCATGGTCTTTTCCGCTCTCTGGCTGATCCTGGTCTACGCTCCCATGTGCCACTGGGTCTGGGGCGGCGGCTGGATGGGACAGATGGGCGCCCTCGACTTTGCGGGCGGTGCGGTCGTGCACATGAGTTCCGGTGCCGCGGCCTTGTGTTGCGCCATCCTCATCGGCAAGCGAAAGGGACACGGCTCCACGGCCTTCATTCCGCACAACCTGCCCATGACCATCCTTGGCGCGGCCATTCTCTGGTTCGGCTGGTTCGGTTTCAACGCCGGGTCCGCCCTGGCCGCTGACGGCCTGGCTGCCAATGCCTTTGTAACCACCCACATGGCTACGGCTGCCGCGGCCCTTTCCTGGATTTTTGCCGAATGGATACACGGCGGCAAGGCCACCACCCTGGGCGCGGCTTCCGGTGCGGTGGCCGGACTGGTCGCCATCACCCCGGCGGCGGGTTTTATCACCCCCATGTGGGCCATCGTGCTCGGCTTGGGCGCGGGCGTGATCTGCTACGGCGGCATCATGCTCAAGAACAAGTTCGGCTATGACGATGCCCTGGACGTGGTGGGCATCCACGGCGTGGGCGGCACCTTCGGCGCGCTGGCCACCGGCGTGCTGGCCACCATCGGTGCCGAGGGGCTTATCGCGGGCAATGCCCATCAGCTCTGGGTCCAGTTCGTCTCAGTGGTTGCTACCTGGGTTTTCTGTTTTGTCATGACCTTCATCATTTTCAAGGCCGTGGATGCCACTGTGGGCATCAAGGCCACGGACGAGGAGCAGGACAAAGGCATGGACGTGGCCGAACATTCTGAAACGGGCTATCAATGGTAGCCGACCTGTCGGGGGAAAGCCCGGTTGCCGCGTTGCACCCGAGCCTTTGCCGACAATCTGAAAAGACGAATTCTCTTTAAGGAGTTTATGGATATGAAGAAGATTGAAATCATCACCCGGACATTCAAGCTTGACGAGATCAAGACCGCGCTTGCCGGTATCGGCGTCAAGGGTATGACCATCAACGAGGTCAAGGGATTCGGTCGCCAGGGCGGGCACAAGGAAGTGTATCGCGGTGCCGAATATCAGGTGGATTTCGTGCCCAAGATCAAGATCGACGTGGTCGTGGAGGACGATTTCGCAGCCCAGGTGGTCGAGGCGGCCAAGAATGCCGCCCAGACCGGCCAGGTGGGGGACGGCAAGATATTTGTCTCCCCGGTGGAGGAAGTGGTCCGCATCCGTACCGGCGAGACCGGCGAAGAAGCCATTTAGCAGGTCGGTGAAAAACGACAATCTGCGGCGTTGCTGTCCCTCTCCGCATGACGGGCGAAGGACCGCTCGCCTCACGGCTGGGGCTGCATCGCACCCATTTTGAACAACCGGTGTTTTTGACTTTTTTTAACGGCCTGTCAGGCCCCATGTCTTTGAATGCCCTGCCGAGCCTCCCTTCGGTTTGGCAGGGCAGGGCGAACGCCCACTGAGATCGAGAGTCCTCGGAGCGTTTGGCGGCCAACTTCCGGGTTGGCATGGAGCGGTCGGGGACATCTCGGCCGCTCCACCCCGTGTAATTGCAAGATACTCTCGCACTCTGTAGGGTTAATCCATGCAGCCAGACAGCCATCTTCCCGAATCCGCCAAACGGCTCAAGGCCGCGAAACGCAATCTGTGGCAGCGGGCGGAAAAGGGGGCGGTGGGCGGTTTCGCTTGGGAATACACCCATCTGGTGGATCACTATTTCGAGGAACGCATCCTTGAGGCCGGAGCGCAGAAGTTTGCCTTCACCCTGATGGCCGTGGGCGGCTATGGTCGCGGACGGCTCTGTCCCGGCTCGGACATCGACATCCTGCTCCTGTTCAAGCGGCGCATCCCCGGTGCTGCGGAGTCGTTCATCAAGACGTTGCTCTTTCCTCTCTGGGACCTGGGGCTCGACCTGGGTCATGGCGTGCGCACGGTCGCGGATTGCGTCTCTCTGGGCGGCAAGGATTTTCAGGTGCTGGCCTCGCTGCTGGATGCCCGCCCCCTGGCCGGTGACGCCGAGGTGTTCGGGGCATTCCGGGACGCCTTTGACCGGAAGGTGCTCAAGCGGAAGGGGGGAATGTTTGCAGCCAGTCTGCGCGAGCACAACGAGACTCGGGCCGTGCAGTACGGGGATGCCACGGGCATGCTGGAGCCGGAAATAAAAAACGGGTTGGGCGGGCTGCGGGACGGGCAGCAGGTGTTCTGGCTTTCGAGGGTGATGGAGGCCAGCGGGCGGAAGGCGGTCTTCCTGCCCGAGGAGCTGGCCCGACTGCGTGATGACCAGGCCTTTCTCAACCGCGTGCGCACGGCCCTGCACCTGGCCGCCGGACGCAAGACCGACCGACTCTTTTTCGATCTCCAGCCCCCCACGGCCCGGCTTATGGGTTTTGTTTCCCAAGACGGCTCGGCCGAGGCCACCGGTCGCGGGGTGGAGTTTTTTCTCTCCCGTCTGCATCAGGCCATGATCCGTATCAAGGCCATGCGCGAGGGGTTGTTCCTGGAGGGGTTTTCGCCAGTGGTCCCTGCCGATGTGCCAGAGACGACCATCCGCAACATAGGGGCTTCGCCTCAGGGTATCTATTTCAAGAGCGAGAGCGCGGTGACCCCGGAGAACGTGCTCGACGCCTTTCTCGAATCCGCCCGCTCCGGTCTGCCGCTCAGTTGGGGGGCGCGCCGTCTGGTCCGGCATAATCCGGGCCGTTTTGCCGGACGGCTCGTCGACCGGCCCGGAACCCTGTCCACCCTGGTGGAAATCTTCATGGCCCCCCATGGGCGGGTGGCCTGCGACGGTCTGCTGGAAACCCGCCTGCTTCCCGCCATTTTCCCGGAGTTTGGCGACGTGGAGCACCTCATTCAGTTCAATGACTACCACGTCCACCCAGTGGGGCGGCATACCCTGGCCACCATCGCCCAATTGGTCGGTTTCCTGCGGGCCGGGGACTGGACCGGGGAGATAGCCCGGCGCATCAAGGCTCCCGAGCGGCTGATTCTGGCGGGATTTTTTCACGATCTGGGCAAGGGCGAGCCTCACCATTCCGAGGCAGGAGCCACCATCGCCCGCGAGGTGCTGGCCCGGTACGGTCGGGACCGCGAAACCATCAAGGACGTGGTCATCCTGGTCCGTCACCATTTGCTGATTCCCAAGGCCGCCACCCGGCGCGACCTGTCCGACGAGCGGGTGGTCGCCGAAGTGGCCGGGATGGCGGGCAGCCTGGAGAGGCTGGATATGCTCTACCTGCTCTCGGTGGCCGATTCCATGGCCACCGGCCCACGGGCGTGGAATTCCTGGACCCAATCCCTGTTCGCCGAACTCTACCACAAGGTGCGCAATCTGCTCGAACACGGCCCCCTGGCCGAGCCGGAGGCCGCGGAAAGGCTGCTCCGTACCCGGGGGCAGGTGCTCGAAGCATCTCGGGACATGGACCCGGAGTACGTCGATGCCGCCATCAGAGCCATGCCCATGCGTGCCTTTCTCGCTTTGGATGCCGAGACCCTGGCCGGGCACATCCGGCTGGTGAAGCGGCTCTGGAAGAGCGTGGCCGAGGATCGCATGCGCAAGCCGTCAAGCATTGGTGGCAAGTCCGTGAATCTCATTGAGGCCGAGCCGGGCAGGGTCATGGGGACCTACCGGCTGACCATCGCCGCCCTGGATCGCACCGGCCTGTTTGCCACCATGGCTGGAGCCATCGCCTTGCACGGCATGAACATCCTGGCCTGCGACCTCTTCACCTGGAAGGACGACACTGCCGTGGACGTGTTCACGGTCAGCGAACCGCCCGAAAATCTCTTTGCCGAGGAAGTCTGGGCCCGTCTTTCCCGCTCCATCGGTTACGCCCTGGTGGGCAAGCTCGACCTGGCCTACCGGCTGGAAGAGCGGCGCTGCTCTCCTCTGCACAAGGGACGGACCGGTCCCCGATTGCGTCCCATTGTTTCCATCGACAACCAGAGCAGTGATTTCTTCACCATCATCGAAGTAGCGGCCACGGACCGTACCGGTTTTCTCTTTGACATGGCCCGGACGTTGGCCGATCACGGGGTCTCCATCCATCTGGCCAAGATATCAACCATCAAGGGCCGGGCTGCGGACATTTTCCATGTCCGTGACGAAAGCGGGCGTAAAATCATGGATCAAGGCAGGATAGACGCCATCAGGACTTCGTTGTTTCAGGCAGCCGATTCCTGCTGACGTCTGCCGGCATGGTGGCGGCCGACGTATTCCTGTTGGTGTTTCCAAATAGTTTTTGTTATCATTACCATAACATGAATGAACGCCCTTCTATCAATGCTGTGGAACAGCTCCGACAGCTTGTTGTCTCCCATGAAGACTGGCTCATGGAGCGTATCCTCATGTACGCCGAAGAGCGGGGATATACTCAATACACCAGCACACTTTTGGAAGCGTGGCGTCAGTCCATCTCCGGATTGACCCGGGCGGTTCTCCTGGCCCTGGACGTTTTCGGCCTGGACGATCACGAGTTTACGCCGGAAGACACGTTCAGGGATGATCCTGTTTCCGCTTTTGCCGTGGAGGAATCCCGCCTTCACCGCAAGCGGGGGATTACGTTGAGCATGTTTTTGGGAATGTTCAAGTACTACCGGCAGACCTATATTGATCTGATCCGGGAAAAGGGTGACGGTCTGGAGCGGCCGGAACAGTGCCGGAGAGCGGTGGGCCGTTCTTTTGACCGGCTGGAGATAGCTTTCTGTACGGATTGGGCCAGGGTGAAAGAGCAGGATCGTATTGAGGAGTTGCAGCATCGCAACAGACTCATGACCAATGAGAAAAATCGGTTACTGACCTTGTTCGAGAGTCTGGTAACGCCGGTTTTGCTGCTTGATGGCGAAATGGCTGTCGAAACCATGAACCTGGCTGCGGCACAGTATCTCGGCGTGGCGAACGATCCGGGTCAGCTTTACTACACCAGCAGGATGTCAGCGGTCTCCGGATCGCTTTCGGAGTCCAGGGTTTTGCTCAAGGTCCTGGCCCCGTGGCTCGCCGAAGTTTTGGAGGGCGAGTCCTTCTCGGAGGATATCCAGAGTTGCTTCCGATTTGACATCGCGGCCAACACCGCGTTGGGGCCCAGGAATTTTGCTGTTTCCGTGTCCCGCATGTTTGACATTTCGGTCAAGTTCTCCGGTCTGATCGTGGTGCTCAACGACATTACGATGCACATGGAGACGGAAAGGCAATTGGAGCGGGAGCGCAACAGGGCCACCAGCTACCTCGACATCATCGGGTCCATAGTCCTGGCTCTGGATGCCTCGGGTTCCGTTACCCTTTTCAACAAGGCCGGACTGGTTGCCTTGGAATATGAGAAAGAGGAGGTGCTTGGCCGGGATTGGTTTGATCTGGCCATCCCGGAAGAGGAACGGAAAAGTGTCCGAAAATATTTTCATTCCATTATCGGCCAGGGCGCGCCATTTCAGGAGGAATACATCAACTCTCTGGTGAGTCGGTCCGGGAAGCGTCGGCTCATATCCTGGAACAGCCACCTGCTCACGAACGACGAAGGCCATCCCGTGGGCGTCCTTTCCGCCGGGAAAGACATCACCGCTCAAGCCGAGGCGGACAAGCTCCTGCGCGAGAGGGAGAAGTTGTACCGGGCGTTTTTCGAAAACAATCACGCCGTGATGCTGTTGCAGGACCCCCGCGACGGCAGCATCGTGGACGCCAATCCCGCAGCCAGTTCGTTTTACGGCTATTCCGTTGAGGCCATGCGGGAAATGAACATCGCGGACATCGACACCCTGAGCGGGGCCGAGACCTTTCAGGAAATGGCCGAAGCCCACCTGGAGCGGCGTGCCAGCTTTCTGTCCCGGCACCGGCTGGCAAACGGCGAGATTCGGGATGTGGAAACCTATTCCGGCCCCATTTTGGTCCAGGGCAGGCAGCTTATCTACTCGCTGGTTCATGACGTGACGTCGCGTATCCGCCTGGAGCGGGAGATGGAGCGCATGGCAACCACCGACGCCCTTACCGGCGCGGATAACCGCCATCAGTTCTTCCGCCGCGCCGGAGAGGAATTGAGCCGCGCAACCCGTTACGGACATCCCCTGACCGTGCTCATGCTGGACATCGACTACTTCAAATCCATCAACGACACCTTTGGTCATCAAGCCGGTGATGCCGTGCTCAAGGCCCTGGTGGCCCAGAGCCTTCACTCCTTGCGGGAAACGGACGTGTTCGGACGTCTGGGGGGCGAGGAATTCGCCGCCATCCTGCCCGAAACGGAAATTCAGGGCGGTCTGCTGGTGGCCGAGAGGTTGCGCGAAGAGTTGCAAGGTCTTACGGTCAAGGACGACAACGGCAACACGATGCATTTCACCGTATCCATCGGGGCGGCGGAGCGTATTGAATCGGATACAAGCATGGAAGCGATTATCCGCCGCGCGGATGAAGCCCTCTACCGTGCCAAACGAATGGGTCGCAACCGCTTGGAAAAGGGGTGATCCCCGCCTCTGTCCCTCGGTTTTTCCCCTGGCCAGTGGGTTGATTCCCGCCTGACGTTCCCTGTCGAACTGTCTGAATCATGCCTTGAGAACCCGTCTCATAAGCCGGTTTTTCCTTGAAAAAACCTTGACGTTTTGCAAGGGGTTTGGAATATGGTTCTAAGTCTTACGTGATGATTTTCACAATTTACACAAGCATGGCTTGGGAAAGGGTGAATTTCCCGGCTTCACGGGCCGGGCGGTTTGCGCAATTTTTCCAATCCCTACAGGCAGATAATGACATTTGAGTCCCAACTTGCTCAGCGCAAGGCCGAACTGGCGGAAAAGTGGGCGGACCTCGTCCTTCAGACTTACCCCAAGGAAACCCAGAAGGTCTGGGGTCGGCAAAAGGATCGATTTCAGAATCCGGTGGGAGCGACTATCATCGAATCCACTCGGGATCTCTTTGATCTTATCCTTGATTGGCAGGATGCGGAGTCCATCGCCCGGAGTCTGGACCCGCTCATTCGCATCCGGTGCGTGCAGGATTTTTCGCCTTCACAGGCCATCAGCTTCGTCTTTTTGTTGAAGAAACTCCTTCGCGACGAGTTTTTTAAGCCCATGAAGGCGGACAATCGGCTGGATGAATTGCTCAGATTTGAGGCCAAGGTGGATAACCTGGCCATGATGTCCTTCGACATCTACTCGAAAAGTCGCGAAAAGATATACCGGATGCGCGTGGACGAGGTAAAGCGCGCCCAGAGCAGTCTGCTCAGGAAGGCCGGTATGGTAGTGGACGTTACGGTCGATCAATCGACCGATTAGGGACGCACCACGGGGTTGTGTTGGTGTGGGAGGAGTCGGGCATGGGGGTGCCGTATTTCCGGGCGGGGGGGTTCTCGTTTCGGCGACGGTATTTCTGCAAGCCATCTCAACAAAACACTCTTCAGGGCGCGTACCAAAAAAGTGGCAGGCTTTCCGGCGTGAGACCCGGCAGGTCCAACCTTCAAGCGAGGTGACGGTAGATGAATGCTCTTTACTCACTTCTGTTCGTCTTTCTCCTGGTGTTGATCCCGTTGTTCGGGGTTGATGCAGCACACATGAGGACTTTCTTCGGTGTCTGTATCCCCGTCACGGCGTTCATCATCTTCCTTGTCGGCTTTATTTATAAAGTCATCACCTGGGCCCGGACCGATGTGCCGTTCCGGATTCCCACAACCGGCGGCCAGTTCAGGTCCTATGACCCCGAGCGGTTCAAGCAGAACAAGCTGGACTGTCCCCAGACCGGTGCACAGACATTTTTCCGCATGGTCCTGGAAGTCTTTGCCTTCCGTTCCCTGTTCCGCAACACTGCGGTGTCTCTGCATGAAAACGACGGCCCCGTGGTCGCCTACAAATCGAGCAAGTGGCTCTGGCTTTTCGCCATCACGTTCCACTACTCCTTTTTCATTGTTGCCCTGCGGCACCTCCGCCTGTTCCTCGAACCGATCCCGTTCTTCGTGAACGGCCTGGAGTTTGTGGACGGCATTCTGCAGATCGGCGCACCCACCATGTATCTGGCCGACGTTGGCCTGGTTGCCGGTGTGCTCCTCCTGCTCGGCCGTAGGCTCATCTCTGCCCGGATCAACTACATCAGCTACGCCTCGGACTTCTTCCCGCTGTTCCTGATCCTGGCCATCGCCCTGTCGGGCATTTACATGCGCTACTACGCCAAGGTCGATGTCATTGCGATCAAGGAGTTGACCATGGGCCTGATGACGTTCCACTACGTCGTGCCGGAAACCATTTCCGTCTCCTTCTTCATCCATGTCTTCCTGGTGAGCACGCTCATGGTGTACTTCCCGTTCAGCAAGCTCATGCACCTGCCCGGCGTTTTCCTGTCGCCGACCAGGAACATGCCGAACGACACCCGTGCCAAGCACCATGTGAACCCCTGGAATGATCCGAACATCAAGGCCCACGCTTACGCGGACTACGAGAAGCAATTCGGTGTCCCCATGGCTGAAGCAGGCCTGCCTTTGGATAACCCGGAAAACGGCAAGGCCCCCGAAGAGGGTGCCGACGCCTAGGGTCCGCTCACTCGTGAGACACTTCTATTTAGGAGAGAAGAAATATGTCCGACATCCCAAAAGCAGATGAGCTCTTCAAGAGCATAGATTACGCTCCGCCGGCCACAGGCTGGATGGAGACCCCGGTGGACTTCTCGCCGGGCAATTGGTGTTATCCCGCCAAGCCGGAAAAGATCGAATACATGGAATCGAAGCTTCCCGGTTTGTGGGGCCAGGCTCGCCAATGGAGCCCCGGCGACATTGACTGGAAGTTGCCTGCCAACTGGAAGGAAACCGTGGTCAACGGATTCCGCGAGCGTCTGAAGAAATTCCGCACGCTGCAGGTCTTCATGGATATCTGTGTCCGTTGTGGTGCCTGTGCCGACAAATGTCACTTCTTCATCGGTTCCGGCGATCCCAAGAACATGCCGGTCCTGCGTGCCGAGCTGATGCGCTCGGTCTACCGCGGCGAGTTCACCGTGGCAGGCAAGATCCTGTCCAAGCTCTCCGGTTCCCGCGTCATGGAAGAAGATGTCCTGAAAGAATGGTTCATCTACTTCTACCAGTGTACCCAGTGTCGACGCTGTTCCCTGTTCTGCCCTTACGGCATCGACACCGCGGAAATGACCATGATGGCCCGCGAACTCATGCACCTGGTCGGTCTGAACACCAACTGGATCATGGAGCCCGTCGCCAACTGTAATATCACCGGTAACCACCTCGGCATCCAGCCCCACGCCTTCAAGGACATCGTGGACTTCATGGTTGACGATATCGAGGAAATCACCGGCAAGCGGATCAAGGCTCCCATCAACGAGCACGGGCATGAAATCCTGTTCATCACCCCGTCCGGCGACGTGTTTGCCGATCCCGGCATCTATACCTTCATGGGTTACCTGATGCTGTTCGACTACCTGGATCTGGACTACACGCTGTCCACCTATGCCTCCGAGGGCGGTAACTTCGGCTCGTTTACCAACAACGAAGTCATGAAGAAGCTCAACGCCAAGATGTACGCCGAAGCCAACCGCCTCGGCTGCAAATGGATTCTCGGCGGCGAGTGCGGCCACATGTGGCGCGTCGTCCACCAGTACATGGACACCATGAACGCCGACACTCAGGGTCCCCAGATGATGACCCCGAAGTCCCCGATCACCGGCACGGTCTTCGAGACCGCGGCCGCTACCAAGATGCTGCACATCACCGAGTTCACTTCCGACCTTATTACGCATAACAAGTTGAACCTCGATCCCAGCCGTAACGATCACCTGCGTGTCACCTTCCACGATTCCTGCAACCCCGCTCGGGGTATGGGACTGCTGGAGGAACCGCGCTACGTGCTCAAGGCCGTGTGTAACAACTTCTTCGAGATGCCGGCCGGAACCACCCGCGAAGAGACCTTCTGCTGCGCTGGCGGTGCCGGATTGAACACCGAGGAAATTCTTGAAATCCGCCTTCGTGGCGGCCTGCCTCGCGGCAATGCGCTCAAGTATGTCCAGGACAAGCACGGCGTAAACGTCATGGCCTGTATCTGCGCCATCGATCGCGCCACGCTGATTCCTCTGGCAGACTACTGGGCTCCCGGCGTTGTCATCTCCGGCACGCATGAGTTGGTGGCCAACGCCCTGATCATGCAGGAAGGCGAGGTCCGCAAAATGGACCTGCGTCAGGAGCCTCTGCCCGGATTTGAGGACGAGGACGACGATTGGACGCCCCCGAACACGGAGGATGCATAGATGAGAATGCAATACGGATTCCCCATCATCATCGGCCTGCTTATTTTCATAGGTGCGCTCACCGCGCCCTTTGCCATGGGCAAGGTCGTCACCAAACAGTACAAGCAGCCCGAGCCCAAGAAAGTCGTGGGTGAAAAGAACTGCATCGAGTCCACGGAGTTCATGCGTCGTGAACATATGCAGCTCCTCAACGATTGGCGCGACTGGGCTCTGCGCGACGGCAAGCGCATCTACACGAACCACGAGGGCAAAGAGTTCACCATCAGCCTGCAGAATACCTGCATGAAGTGTCACAGCAACAAGGCTGACTTTTGCGACAAGTGTCACAACGATGTCGGTGTCTCTCCCTATTGTTGGGATTGTCACGTTCAGCCGGAGGGTTTGAAGAAATGAAGAAAAACAGAAGAGCCTTCATCAAACTTGCCGGCATTGCCGCAGCCGGTCTCGCCGTAGCCCCTCGGGCCATGGCGTCCAGCGGCGGGCATTCGCCGGTCGCGGCCAATCCCAAGGCCGTCCATGCCAAGCAGTGGGCCATGGTTATCGACACCACCAAGCTGCATAGCAAGGAAGACATCGCCAAGCTGGCGGATATCTGCCATTCCATCCACAACGTCCCTACGGCGTCGGGCAAGAAGGAAATCAAGTGGTTGTGGTCCGATACCTACGGACACACCTTCCCGGAGCAGGAGAACCCGCATCTGGCCGAAGAGGTGCACCACCGTGCCTACGCGCTGTTGTGCAACCATTGCGAGAACCCGTCCTGTGTGCGCGTCTGTCCCACCCAGGCGACCTTCAAGCGTCCCGACGGCATCGTGGCCATGGATTACCATCGCTGCATCGGCTGTCGTTACTGCATGGCGGCCTGTCCCTTCGGTTCCCGTTCCTTCAACTGGGGCGAACCTCGCAAGAATCTGGATTTGACCAAGCTCAATCCGGAGTTCCCCACCCGCATGCGCGGCGTTGTCGAAAAGTGCAACTTCTGTGTGGAACGGCTGGCGGTCGGCAAGATGCCCGCCTGTGTCGAGGCCTCCGAGGGCGCAATCGTGTTCGGCGATCTCTATGACCCCGAGTCGCCGGTGCGTAAAGTGCTTCGCGAGAAGTTCACTATTCGCCGCAAACCCGCAGTCGGCACCGAGCCCTGCGTCTACTACGTGATATAGGGAGGAATCAGAATGCTTGAATTAGCTCTCAAAGGTTCCAAGAGATACTATGGCTGGATTGCATTCCTCCTGGTCCTGATCGGTATTGGGTCCACAGCCTACCTTGATCAGATATTGAACGGCCTGGAGATTACCGGCATGAGCCGCGACGTGTCCTGGGGATTCTACATCTCCCAGTTCACCTACCTGGTCGGTCTGGCTGCCTCCGGCGTCATGATCGTGTTGCCCAACTACTTCCACTCCTACAAGACCAACAAGCACATGGTCATCTTCGGTGAGTTCATGGCCATCGCGGCGTGTATCATGTGCATGCTGTTCATCGCCGTGGACGTCGGGCAGCCCACCCGCATGTTGAACGTCATGCTGCACCCCACCCCGAACTCCATCCTGTTCTGGGACATGACCGTACTGATCGGCTACCTGAGCCTCAACCTGCTGGTGGGCTGGCTCTGCCTGCAGGCCGACCGTGTGCGCCTGCCGCACCCGCAGTGGCTCAAGCCCTTCATCTACGTCTCGATCGTCTGGGCCTTCTCGATCCACACCGTAACCGCGTTCCTGTACCAGGGCCTGCCCGGCCGCCACTACTGGCTTACCGCCATCCTGGCTGCCCGCTTCCTGGCGAGCGCGTTCTGCTCCGGTCCCGCCATCCTGCTGTTGGTGTTGTTGGTCACGGAGAAGGTTACCACGTTCAAGATGCCCAAGAATGCCGTGAAGACCCTGGTGAAGATCATTGCGTACGCCATGTGCGTCAACATGTTCTTCTTCGCCCTGGAAATCTTCACTTCGTTCTATTCGAACATTCCGGGTCACATGCACCCCATCCTGTATCTGTTCGAACATGCCAGCACCGGATTGGTTACCCTGATGTGGACGTTCATCGCGTTTGCGGCGATCTCCATCACAGCGCTGACCACCCCGAAGCTCCGCAACAACCTCAAGCTGCTGCCCTGGACCCTGGTTATTCTGGTCATCGCGACCTGGATCGATAAGGGCCTCGGCCTGCTGATCGGTGGTTTCAACCCCTCCCCGTTCGAGACGGTCGCTTCCTACTGGCCCACCGGCAAGGAACTCCTGGTCTCGATGATGGTCTACGCCATCGGCGCCCTGGTCGTGACGATCCTCTTCAAGATCGCCACGGAAGTAAAAGAAGAAATGGGACACTCCCAGGCTCTGCCCTGCGGATGTTCCTCCGAAGATAAATGCGACTGCGCAGCAAAGGCCGAAGCCGCCATGGAGATGGCCAAAGCCGTTGAGGCCGAATAGTCTCGACTTACAGCCTCGCCACGTAACGTCATCTCGCTAGGACAAGGCTGATTACAAGGGTCGCTCCACACGGAGCGACCCTTTTTTTCAATCCTGTCCCGTCCTGAAATAGGTTGATAACCAAAGGACCTATTTATGGAAAGCAATCCCAAACAGCGAGTTAGACGGACTCGGCGCGACTACACGATGGCCTTTAAATTGTCGGTGGTGGCGCAGGTGGAAAAGGGCGAGATGACGTACAAGCAGGCTCAGGCTTTTTATGGTATTCAAGGGCGAAGCACAGTGTTGAAGTGGCTCAGGAAGCACGGCACCCGTGATTGGAGCAGACCCATGGTACATTCCCGCAACGCCCCCAAAGCAAAGGAAACTCCAGCCCAGAAGATCAAACGGCTGGAGAAAGAGCTTGAGGAAGAGAAGATCAAGACCGCGCTTCTCGATAAGATGATTGAGATTTCAGACCGCGAGCTTGGGACTTCGATAAGAAAAAAGCTTACCCCCGAGCTGCACGAAGTCTTCAGAAAGAAAGACAAATAAGCTTGTCTGCCTGTTGCAGGCAGCTCGGGGTCAGTCGGCAGTCCGTGTACCAGGCTGAAAAACGCCATGATGTACGGGAGGCCATGCTCCAAGAGGCAAAGGCCATGGTCTTGAGCGTGCGGGCCAGGATGCCCCGCCTCGGAACGCGAAAGCTGTACTTCCTGTTGAAGGACGCGTTTTCCGCAAAGGGAATCAAGCTTGGACGTGACGCGTTGTTTTGCCTGTTGCGGCGCGAGCACATGCTCATCAAGCGAAAAAAGAACTACACAAAGACAACCAACTCGAAACATTGGCTAAAAAAGCATCCTAACTTGTTGAAAGATGTTCAGCCCAGCTTCCCGGAGCAGGTGTTTGTAAGCGACATAACCTACGTAAAAACACGCGAACAGACATGCTATCTTTCGCTGGTGACCGATGCATTCAGCCGAAAGATAATGGGATACAATGTGAGCCGAGACCTCGGTTCGGAAAGCACAGCCAAAGCACTGGATGCGGCAATTGAAAACAAGCGAAAGAGGGTAAATACGATTCACCATTCAGACCGAGGACTTCAATATGCCTCTTCCGTTTACCAGAAAAAACTTCGGGAATCAGACATGACTCCCTCTATGACAGATGGTTACGACTGTTATCAAAACGCCTTGGCAGAAAGGATGAATGGGATTCTAAAGCAGGAGTTTTTAACCGTCACATGCAATAACCTTAGAGAACTCAATGCATTGGTGAAAGAGTCAGTGGAGATATACAATGCGGAGCGACCTCATCTCAGTTTGGGAATGAGAACGCCGGACGACGTACACAAATCAGGCTGTGGGGCTAGCCCCACAGCCTGATTGAAACCTTCAAAAACCGTCAACCTATTTCAGGACGGCTCATCCTTTCGGTAGCGTCCGTGTTCAGCCGGGGCGAGGAGCCCCTTTGAGCCGGCTCGGGAAATTTTTGTGATCCGGCCATGTTCCCATAGCCTTTGATGAGAAGTGTGGTATGGATTTTTTGGCTCGGCAAGGCCCTTTGCCATTGATTCATCATCAACCGAGGTTTTATTCACGATGCGAAACCATGTTTTTTCTGTCGGACTGTTGCTCCTGGTCCTGGGATTGGCCGGATGTCCCTCCACAAAGGTGATTGTCCCGCCTATTACCGAGACGGCGGCGCGGATCGATCTGCCCGGAAAGTTCGTCTGGTTCGATCTTTTTTCCACGGACATGACCACCTCTTCGAATTTCTACGAAGCCTTGTTTGGATGGCGGATCGAGCGGACAAACAGCGATGTTGCCAGGGTCAAAACCATCCATTATCAAGGCCGCGCCATTGCCAACCTTATTGGCCGGGAAGCTGATTCGGGCAAGGCGCGATGGCTTCCTTACATGTCCGTGAAGGATGTGGACAGTTCCCTGAAGCATGCCGAAGACCTGGGTGGTACCATCTACAAACAGGCCAAGGAGCTGCCGAACCGAGGACGTATCGGCATCGCCCTTGATCCGCAACAGGCGGCATTTGCCATGGTCGCGTCGTCCATCGGCGATCCTGTCGACGACCAGCCCGAAGCGAATCGGTGGCTGGGCTGTGAGCTCTGGACAACCGATGCAGACGCTGCCGGGGAATTTTATGTCAAGCTGGCAGGATACACCATCAAGTTGGTCGAGGTGCACGAAAAGGTTCAGTACCGCGTGTTGACGTCACAGGGACGCCGCCGTGGCGGCATAGTCAGCCTGCCCTGGCGTCACGCCACCCCGGAGTGGATTCCGTACATTGGGGTAAACGATGTGCTTGGCACGACGATCAAGGCCCAGAAACTCGGCGGCAAACTCCTGCTTGCCCCGGACATGAGCGTCAAGCAGGGCCGGTTGGCCATCATTGAAGATCCCGTCGGGGCTGTCTTTGGCATCCAACAGATTAACTAGGGCCTAAATCGAGCGGAGGGGTCTCATTGAAGCCTTCCTCGGCAGAAACCGGAAGAAGATTGACTCCAAAAATGGTGCGAATGGGGACAGCTTGATCGCTGAAGCGTGAAAATGCCACTCGTTTCGGTTGTGATACCAGATTTTTCAGGAAATTGGACGCACCTCTCCCATCGCTGGACATGGAGCGGGGCGTTCAGATCAGGTCCAGACGAATTTTGGAGCGCTCAGGCAGCGCTCCCACAGTTCTTTGAAACGCAACGATTCCATGGCGATCGCCGTGACCTTGAGTACGGTTTTGCCAGCATGGGACACCACCTTGGCGGCGACGTCCACCAAGGTGCGACGCAGTGTGGTCGGGAAAGACTTGACCGGTACCACCGGCTCACTCACATCTTCCTTGAACGCTTCAAACAGGAAGAAGCCGAGGAGCATGGTGTAATAGAAGGCGGCGTTGGGCACGAAGCGCTGGAACGGCAACTCCTCGAATCCGAAATCCTTGAACGCCCTGTGCACCAGTTCGTCCGCGCCCCGCTGGTGGTAGGAGTGGATGATGGCATCGGTTTCGGCCATGAACGCGAGGCCAGCCTCCTGCAATTGCTGATCCACGACACTATCCATGCCAAGGTTGGTGTAGACGATGGTGCCTGGTCTTGATCCGGGTAGCAGGAACTGCTTCTCTTCCAGTAAAGGTCGCCAAAAGATGGTCCTGAAGGACTTTTCCCAGGACTTGCGGCGGTCGCAGAACTCGTAGCACTGCCAGACATCCTCATCGGTTTTGCCGAAGTGATGCTGAAAGGCGGTTTCGGGAAGTGCCCCAATCATAGCCTTGATGTCGCTATAGAACTTGCCTGCGCAGATGAAACCGATATCCAGCCGCTCCATCTCGTCGAAGAGCTCCTGGTCGAAGAATCCGGAGTCCATGCGAATGATGATGGGTACGGTCTTGCTGTAGCGGGTACGGATCATGCGCACCACGTGACGGATCATCTTCGGGGCTGAGTCGCCGTTGAGAGAGTGTTTGTCGCCGCCACGGAACACGGCGTCTATAATGTAGCGGCCCCAGGTCATCTGGAGAGGCTGAAAGCCCAGAACCTTCTTGTAGGTGGGCTTGACGCCGTGACGCTTCGGCGCTTGGTCGTTATCCATGACCATGGTGTCGATGTTCAGTTCGATCACTTCTGGGCTGGTCATGCTGAGTCGCCAAAGGAAGAGTTGCTGCAACAGACGGCGAAAAAGATAGGTCCGTTGTGCGGAGAATGATTGGTAGAACCGCTTGACGGTGTGCGATGAGGCCATGCTCTTGATGTCTGTTTCGATGGCAGCCGCGTAGCCCGGATCTTTGGTCAGGACATCAAAGTGGGCCAAGTGACGGCTGGTGCCGTCAAAGAGAAAGCAGAGCACCTGCTTGAAAAGTTCATCGATGGGCGTGCCCTTGGGGTTCTTGCGCATGGAGCCGAAAAGGCGGTTGATGTGGGGGAAAAGACCAATGCCACGAATGTAGCGAGCAAAGAGGTTGAGCCCGGCCCGGCTTGTCAGACAGTCGTTCGTGACTTGGACATCGTCGATGAATTTTGCTTTGGTTCTCTTTGAGTTGGACATCCAGCCCTCCACCAAATGGGTGAAACGTTCATGACGTAGTGACTGGATGTGATTGTAAACAAAAACAAGGTGATATGCCAGCTTTGATGTTGTGTCAGGCTGGAGAATCGCTCAGATTAGGTAGGGGATTGCCATGTCAAAATACAGAGTGAGAATATTTCTGATGCTGGCGTTTTGTCTTTGCTGCTTTGCCCTCTCGGGTTGCACTGTCACCACTTATAGCAGCGGGTATGACTACAATTACGCGCCCCCGCCTGATCTGGAGGCGCACCGGATCATGGAAACCGGGAGAGAACAGCCCTATTGGCATTATCGCCCTCTATATTATTGATGGGACAGTCCGTCCGGGAGGGCTGTCTGTGACGCTTTCGGCATGAACCGTCTAGGCTGGATCAAGGATGATGGCTTTCTTTACCACAATGCGTCCTGGTGCAACCCGCACCGGGATGCTTTTTTGCATGCAACCGTTTGCGGTGGTGTCGAGCGAGGAAGAGCCGCAAGAAGCCGGTGTCGCAGCTCATTCGTGAAAAAAAGAACTTCTTCTAAATAATTGCCCATTCCTTGTTTCGCATGGCATAATTAATCATTCATCAGTTGAAATTCGAGAAGATTGTTGTCGGGCATGTCCCGTCAGCGTTTATTTGATCACGAATGAGGTGCATATGAATATCGGTGAATACACATTCGAGGAATTCAAGCAGAAGGCAAAAGACTTCCACGGCTACCCTGCGCCGGGATTGCTCATCGGCGGGTTCATGGTGGAAGCGGCCAAGGCGCGCATCCCCGAGGGCACGTTGTTCGAGGCCCTGGTGGAGTCCGGCAAGTGCCTGCCCGATGCCGTGCAGTTGCTGACCCTGTGCTCGACCGGCAACAACTGGATGAAAGTCAAGCTGCTGGGCCGGTACGCGGTTTCGCTCTACGACAAGTTTACGGGCGAAGGCGTGCGCGTGGCCGTTGACCGGAAGAAGCTCGATGCCTGGCCCGAGATCAGGGGCTGGTTCATGAAGGAGAAGCCCAAGGCGGAGCAGGATACGGACAAGCTTTTTGCCGAGATCGAGCAGGCGGGTGATACCATTTGCTCCATCCGATCCGTGACCATCGACAGGAAATACCTGGGTCATGGGCACATGACCTCCATCGACATTTGTCCGGTCTGCGGTGAGGCCTATCCGGGTAATGATGGTTCCATCTGCCGCGGTTGCCAGGGGGAGGCCCCCTTTGTGACCATCGAGGACGCGGTCTGTCTGGACGATGCGCCGCCTTTGCGTGCCGTGCCTGTGGAGATGGCCGTGGGCAAAAAGGCCGTGCACGACATGACCGGCATCGTGCCGGGCGAATCCAAGGGTCCCGTTACCCGGGCGGGCGACACTCTGGATGTGGGCGATGTCTGCCGGTTGCAGCGCATCGGCAAGTTCCACGTCTATGCCGAGGACGACCTGCCCGGTGACGAGTGGGTGCATGAGAACGAGGCGGTCAAGGCCTTTGCCACGCGTATGGCGGGCCAGGGCATCACCTATGATCCCGACCCGAGCGAGGGCAAGATCAATTTCTTTGCGGATCGGCCTGGCATGCTGTCCATTGACCGGGAGGCCATGGAGCGATTCAACCTGTCGCCCGATGTCATGCTGGCTACCCGGCACGACGGTTCGGTCATGCCCAAGGGCAAGGGGTTGGCCGGGACACGCGCTGTTCCGCTCTATATTTCCCGTGACAAATTCAGCCGTGCCCTTGCCGCACTCGGGGAAGGGCCGGTGCTCGAAGTCCTGCCTCTGCGCGAGGCCAAGGTAGGCATCCTGGCCACCGGCACCGAGGTTTTTCAGGGGATTATCGATGACAAATTCATCCCCATTATCTCCTCCAAGGTTCTGAAACTCGGCTGCGAGGTGCACCGGACCGACATTGTGCCCGACGACCGGGCGGCCATCACAGCCTCGGTCACAACCATGCTCGACGCCGGGTGCGACCTGATCGTGACCACGGCAGGCATGTCCGTGGACCCGGACGACGTGACCCGCGCAGCCCTGGTGGACGCGGGCCTCAAGGACGACCTGTTCGGCGTGCCCATGCTGCCCGGCACCATGACCCTGGTGGGCACCATCCGGTCCGCGCAGATCATTGGTGTTCCGGCCTGCGCCCTGTTCTACAAGACCACATCCTTTGACGTCCTGCTCCCCCGGCTTCTGGCCGGACGCGTCCTGACCCGCAAGGAACTGGCCCGCTTGGGCGAGGGCGGTTTCTGCATGAACTGCAAGACCTGCGGTTTCCCCAAGTGCCCGTTCGGCAAGTAAGGGAAGTTTGTCCTGTAACGGCATTATGTAGGAAATGCACAATCTACTAGTGCAGAATGATTTAGTCCGTATGAGACATCGTTTAAAATGAAAAGAAACGCCCCTGTTAGAAGGGGCGTTTTTCAGTTAATATCAAGGGTTGATTCAGGAAAATGCTCAAGATTGTGAATCGGCGTGCAAATATGACCCACCTGAGCCGGTAATCGGCGTCGAAATTTGACCCACCCCGGCAAGCCCCTCAAGGTCACGAGAAAATCGTGACGGGAGGGCCAGCGAGGAGATGCTGACGGTGGAAACAATTCGAAAGATTAAGGTGGCCCATGACCGGCATGAGACGCCGATCAGGCAGATATCCAAGAATTTAAACATGAGCCGGAATACGGTCCGCAAGGTGTTGCGCTCGGAGGAGACGCGCTTCGAGTACAAACGAGCGATCCAGCCCATGCCCAAACTTGGTGAATTCACGACCTGGCTGGAAAGCGAGTTGGAGCGGGATGTCGGGCTTCCACGCAAACATCGACGCACGATCAAGGTCTTGTTTGAGCAGCTTCAGGGGCAAGGTTACGAGGGAGGCTATGATGCTGTCCGGCGTCATGTCTCCCGCTGGCGCGAAGCCGAAGGGCACAGGGTGTCGCAAGCCTTTGTCCCGCTGACTTTCGCCTCTGGAGAGGCCTACCAGTTCGACTGGAGCCACGAGCAACTCGAAATTGACGGCATGCCAATGACGGTCAAGACCGCGCACATGCGATTGTGCCATAGCCGGATGGTCTTCTGCTTCGGTTACCCTCGGGAGACCCAGGAGATGGTATTCGACGCCCATCAGCGCGGCTTTGCCTTTTTCGGCGGATCTTGTGGCCGAGGTATTTACGACAACATGAAGACCGCAGTGAACAAAGTTCTACGCGGCAAGCAACGCGAACTCAATTCCCGCTTCGAGCAGATGTGCACTCATTACCTGGTGGACCCCACGCTGTGTACGCCTGCTGCTGGCTGGGAAAAAGGGCAGGTGGAAAATCAAGTCCATCTGGTACGTACTCGTTTTTTATCCGGCAGATGGCGTTTCGGGAGCCTTGAGGAGTACAACGCCTGGCTGCTGGAGCGATCTATTGGTTGGGCCAAGACTCAGGCTCATCCGGAGATTACGGACAAGACGATCTGGGAGGTCTTCCTGCAGGAGCGTGAAAACCTAATCAAGCCCGCAGCCCCTTTCGATGGCTACCGTATTCAGGAATGCCGGGTTTCCTCCACATGTCTGGTGCGGTTTGATCACAACCGGTACAGCGTACCCTGCGAGGCGGCTGGACAGGTGGCGCAGATCAAGGCGTACGCCGACCACATCTCGGTGATTCGCGATGGCCGGGTGCTGGCCGTACATGCCCGCCGATTCGGCAGAGAAAAGACTGTCTATGACCCGTGGCACTACGTGCCTGTCCTGGAGCGTAAGCCCGGAGCGCTCCGCAACGGCGCTCCCTTCCAGGACTGGAGGCTTCCTGCGCCGATGGAGCAAATCCGTCTGTCCCTGCGGCGGCATAAGGACTGGGACCGACAGTTTGCGGGTATCCTGACAGCGGTGCCCAGCCATGGACTCCAGGCAGTAACCGACGCCTGCCAGGCGGCCCTGGACCAGAACACGGTGAGTCGGGACGTGGTCCTTAACCTCTTGAACCGCTCCCGTGATCAAAGGCCAACCCAAGAGGTTTGCGTCCCCGATCACCTCAGGATCAAATGCGAGCCTGTGGCCGACTGCGGACGTTATGACCAGCTATTGGAGGCGAGCCATGCTTCGCAATGACATCTTGGCTTTGCTCAAAGAGCTCAAGCTGCATGGCCTGCGCGGAGCTTACGACGAGATGCTTGAGCACGGTCGTCGATCCGGGGCCACTCTGGAACGGTTTCTGTTAGATCTGCTCAAGGCGGAACAGGCCGAGCGCCGCGTACGCAGCATCCGATACCGCCTGGGGATCGCCAGATTTCCCGTGAGCAAAGATCTGGACGGTTTCGACTTCCAGGACTCGCACGTCGGTGAGGCCAGGATCAGGGATCTATACCAGGGCGGCTTCATGGAGAGCTGGATCAATGTGGTCTTTGTAGGCGGCACGGGCACCGGAAAAACGCATTTAAGCATCGCCATCGGCTCCAATGCCGTGCGCAACGGCGCCCGAGTGCGCTTTTTCAATCTGGTGGACCTCGTCAACCAGCTCGAGCAGGAAAAGGCGGACGGCAAGGCCGGACGGCTGGCCGAGACTTTGGCGCGCTTCGACTTGGTCATCCTGGACGAACTCGGCTACCTGCCGTTTTCCAGGTCAGGAGGCCAGCTGCTCTTTCACCTGCTCTCAAAGCTCTACGAGAGGACCTCGGTGCTGATCACCACGAACCTGAGCTTCGGGGAGTGGTCACAGGTCTTTGGAGACGCCAAGATGACCACGGCCCTGTTGGACCGCGTCACACATCACTGCGAGATCATCGAAACAGGCAATGAAAGCTGGAGGCTGAAACAAGGCAGGGGACAGCACCAAGGGCAGGACGCATAAGCGTCGGCGGCAGGGTCGGGAATTCCGGTCGCCCTCCGGGCTCCCTCCATTCCCGACCCTGCCGCCGCCCCCGGAAAAGCCTCCCCCCAACACCCGAAAACCACGTTCGGGGTGGGTCAAATTTCGACGCCGATGATGGGTCAACTTTCAACGCCGATTGACACTCAAGATATTGTTTATGCCAGGCTTGACTGTTTGATCGATCCATAATCCCGATAATTTGAGACAAATCATCCAATCTTTTTATGTCGAGAAATTCACAATCCAGCATTAACCGAAACAAATCGAAAATCGTTATGGCTTTAACAAGGAATTGCTTACTAAGGGCAATCAAATCCTTGTCATCAGTTACTAGCGTAGTCTTAGCTATAATAGCGGTTGCTAAAATATATCTGTCTGCTTCTTGGGGTTTAAGCTCAGGAGCATTCTCAGGATCATCACCGTCTTCAATCAGCATGTAACGAAAGTTGTTTTGCCATTCTGCGATGTCATTTGTTTTAGAATCAATTTCCTTTTTATCAGAGTTTGACAGTTGCAATTCTTTTCTATTTTGTCTGTAAGGGGTATCATCAACCCACCCAAACTTCTTAGTTAAACGGTCATTTCTATCATATTCTTTGTAAAAATTGTCACAAAGATACAAAGCGTAATCCTCCTCACAGAAGGTTTCGCCTAGAATAGGATCAATGTGTTGCCCTATAGCAAGATAAATATTTGTATCAGCTAGTAGTTTTGTCTGTGCCATCGACTGTATTCCAGTAATTTAGCAAGCCGATTGCATCCATTTGATTCATATACAAAACAGTGCTGACCATACGTAGGCCATCACTATAATCAGCAGCATATTTTTTTAAAGCATCAAATATTGGTGTACAAAAAACATCAGATAATATGTCCAGAAATTGTCTTTCTGAAATTGTATTTAATGGCTTGTTGTCAAACAATGCATCAAGAACTAACCCGTTTTTTGCAACCCATCTCTGGAGTTGAATGTAAATTTTTCCATATTTTGGAAGCTTGGGGAGATTGTTGTTTTCAGCATAATAATCTGCTGACTTGTAAACCTGGTATGGGTGGATTCCATATTTCTCCGCATATTCAATACATACTTTGATCTGGCCCACTTGGTTGGCAACATCACAAAGATCTTCGTAAGCTTCTTTAGCTTTTAAATTTGGGAAAAGAAGAATTTGAGCAAACAAGTCGGCCAATTTTTCTTCGCTTTTTTCATCTAATCCAAGGCTTTTGGCTAAGACATGGAAAATTTCATGTGCGACCATGAATTTGAAATGATATAAATAGCTTTCGATGTTTACATACATCCACTCCAAATTTGTATGGCTGGATATTATATGTAGTCGCCCCTGAAAAAGCCGTTTCAACACCTATCCAGCATTGACTGCGAGCCGCCGCCTTGAGTCCTGGCAACCCAGCAGAAATGCCAAAAGCGCAAAAAGTCCTCCCAGCTTCCTCATCCACTTCCTGAAGTTGAATGCAGCCGCCGCCATGAACAGGTTGATGGTATCGCCGACCGCGCCTTTGAGATAGTTCCGGGCCATGCGGTGGTCGTGCTTGAGGTGGCCGATGACGGGCTCGATGGCAGCTCGGCGTCGGAAGCGCTGTCGGGCTTTGAAGCGCTGGTATCGGGTATCCTTCTTCTTCGGACGGCCTGGAATCATGATCCGTGTGTCGCCGACTTGCTTCAGCCCCCTGTAGCCTCGGTCGCAGATCGCCACTGACGGACAGTTTCCCGTGATCGTCCAGCATTGTTCGAGGACATCCGGCAAGGTGTGGCCGTCGTATACGTTTTCATTGAAGCTCATCGCGCCGACGATGATGCCCGTGGTCTTGGTGACGGCGACGGACGCCTTGCGGCCGAATTCGTATTGCTTGTGCGCCTTGCCCTTGCAGATGCAGAGGATGTCTGGCTCGTGCAGGCTGTAGACCTTGTTTTTGTCGCTTCGTTTCTGATTTCTGACCCGCTCGAACAGCGCGAGCCGCTCTCGATAGCAGGCAAAGGCTTCCTTCGGCAGTTTGCGGTGAAGATCTCGAATCAATGCCCCGGCCATCGTGCCCAGCTTCTTCGACTTTTTGCCATCTTCATCCGTTTCATCCGCAGCTTGGGAAGCGTACGCCTGAAACTGCGGCGAAGTCGAACTCCCTCCCGATCTGCTATCGTCCAACAGCTCTTAATGATCTTCTCCATCAGCTTCAGATCGGTAGGAAACGTGATGTTCTTCTCCTGAACCGTGGTGTCCACAGTGATTTCGCACTCCTTGGCATCGTCACCATGCAATTCAACGGAGGTCTCGAAAATCAGCCGCGCTCCGTCCTCGCCAATGCGCTTGCGGAAATACACCAAGTCCGTCGGGTCGCAGGGCAGACTCCACTGAAACTCCGTCATTCCACAAAACGCCTGGTAGTAAGGATTCCGTGCCCATACCTCCACGACCCGTTCATCGCTCAGATTCTCCAACTGCTTGAGCAGCATCAGCCCAACCATCAGCCGCGTAGACTTGGCCGGACGACCATGCTCGCTGTATAGCCCGGCGAACTCCTGCTCGAAGCGATCCCAGGGAATTCTCTTCGCCAGTTGAAGAAGCGGATCTTTCGGGTTGAGTTGGTCCAGAAGATCTGGATAAAGGAAGGTCCCTTGCGGCTGTTTCTTGGGTTTCGCTCTCATGATTCTACCGCCAAGTGCTACATCGTTTCGACCGGGTTTCTGCGGAATTACTGCATTTCCTGGTCGAAAATACTACATTATGAGCGAAGTATTGTTAAGCAAAATCAGGGAAGTGAGGATATTTCAGGGGCGACTATGTAAAGCTTCACTGGGATGTTCTTTGACCTTCTCACCAAGAAGAACGGGAATGACGAAAACATTGAGATCCTCAAGCAAACAGGCAAGATTAGTGTATGAAATAACATCATTTACACCAAGACCCATTTGTTTCCGCAAATGCAAACAAAGCTTGCTAAGCTCAACGCTATTACCACTAAACCCATTCTTTAAGCTAACCAGTTCTACTGAAGATGCTTTTGGTAAATATGGTTTAAGCTTTTCCAGAGAATTCGCAGCATCAACTGACATTCTGTGAGCCGATTCTGTCATCTTGGCTGTAGCCCTTTTTTGCCTAGGACGAATGCTGATAGTGGGTTTTGGTTTCCAATCAACTAACAGATCAGGAGCTTGTACACCCAACATGATGGCAAGCCCACCAATGTTTCTGGCTTTCGGCTTACCTGTTCCACTTAGCCAATTGGACACAGATGTTCTCGACACACCGAGATGCTTTGCTACATCAGCCTGACTGATTGAAGCAAAGCTCATCAATGTTTCAATTTTATCTGTATTTAAAATTCGTTGGTTGCTCACCGGATTATCCCTCGTGTTTGAATAATAATACAGTAATCCCTGTCGTCAAGTTTTGTCAAGTTTTGTCATTTTAATTTTGTATTTATCAAATGTATAAAGCAAAAAAGTGAAAAGTTACATGTTAAAAAATAAAAGATAAACTCTTCACCGTTATTTCAGTGGCTTGTGGTAACAATTTGCCATTATTGGCTTTATTATAAATTCATGGCATACAATGGTCATCGAAGTCTCTCGGTGACCATATGCATAATTAACACTTCCTGCTTGAAGCGTAGGCACGCAAAATATCTCTTCCGGAAGTCGCGGAATGGGATGAAGAAACGGTTCGCGCCTGGTTCCAAGGTTTGCGGTGGCCCGAAATCGAAGGGGAAATCGTGTGTCCAAGAAGCACATACTTCAGATTTCGCACTAGCCTTTCATCCCAACTCCCACCCGAAGACCAGCCCCAGCCCTCGAGCACAGGGCTTAGAATATTACAAAGCGGGTAAGGCGGCTCTATCCCCAAAAAGACAGGCTTATCTCGGACGGCCTATGGTTTTTGAGACAGGCAGAGAGCGCGAAGCTGCGAAAATGAAGCCGTCCCGCTTTGATCAGATTCTTGCCTGTGATCGCCGGGCGGCGGAGCACACCAAAAGGGGCTTTTTCGTCCCTTTTTGCCCCAACAAAAATGGACCGCCGCCCGCGGAGGGCATTCTGGAGGGCATTTGGAGCCACCGGCTCCAACCCGCCTCTCGCCGAAGGCGTTCTTTTTTCCCTCTTCTTTCTTACAGAAACAGCAGCAACGACAACGCCATCACCGCCATGCCTGCGATCAATCCGTAGATGGAGAGATGATGTTCGCCGTATTCCTCGGCAGCGGGCAGCAGTTCGTCCAGAGAGATGAAGACCATGATCCCGGCCACGCCCGCAAACAGGACGCCGAACACGGTGGGGGAGAAGAACGGCATGAGCACCAGATAGCCGATGAGCGCGCCCACGGGTTCGGCTAGGCCGGACAGGAAGGAGTAGAAAAAGGCTTTTTTGCGGTCTCCGGTGGCATAGTAGAGGGGTATGGAAACCGCGATACCCTCGGGGATGTTGTGGATGGCAATGGCCACGGCAATGGCCAACCCCAGGGCGGGATCGGTCAGGGCGGCGGTGAAGGTGGCCAAGCCTTCGGGAAAGTTGTGGATGGCGATGGCCAGGGCTGCGAACATGCCCATCCGTTTCAGCTTGTCGAAATCGTGGGCTTCGTTCTTGGGCAGGTTCTCCTTGCCCGCGTCGATCTCCTCGATGGAGTGCATCTCGTGCGGGTTCTCGTAACTGGGCACAAGCCTGTCGATGAGCGCGATAAAGGCGATGCCCCCGAAAAAGGAGAGCACGGTCACCCATTGGGCCGTGACTTCGCCCAGGGTTCCGGTCAGGGCGCGGTTGGCCTTGACCATGATCTCCATGAACGAGACGTAGATCATGACGCCTGCCGAAAATCCCAGGGCCAGGGAGAGGACGCCGGTGTTGGTGCGCCGGGTGAAAAAGGCCAGGGCCGAGCCGATGCCGGTTGAGAGTCCGGCGAACAGGGTCAGGCCGAATGCGTAGAGAATCGTTTGGTTATCCATTAGAAAGAAGGTAGCGCAAAAGACGGTAGGAATCCAGATTCAGACGTTGAATGGCTACGGATTGACAGCGAAACAATTCGGACAGGACGGCGGAGGTCTGTCGCCCTCGCATGAGAGCGGGTTGAAACACTCATTGTTCACGATTCTTTCAAAGGTGGTTGTCGAGTTCACTTTCGGAATATAATCTGGTATAGCGTATGCGGACATTGTTTTTTTTCAGGTATTCGATTGTTTGCTGCAACCCTAAGCTTTGTATAAGGAAGGTATCATGAACAATATTATTGTTAACGCTATCCACAACCAACAAGTGTTGTGCATAGAGTACAATGGCGGCGAACGTTTTGTTGAGCCGCATTGTTATGGACAGGGGAAAAATGGGCATGACCTGCTCCGGGCGTATCAAGTCTCAGGCCATAGCAATTCCGGGCAGACGGAAGGCTGGAAGCTCTTTCGTGTCGAGGAGGCCAATAGCATTTCTGAAGCAGGAAAGAGCTTCCCTGGTCCCCGTGATAGGTACAACCCTGACGGAGACAAGGCCATTCCGCACGTATACGCTATGCTTTAGCCTTCGTTCCACATCTTGAGGAAGTCCAAGACCTCTTCGTCACTCAGGGTGTCGCCAAAACTGCCCATGGTGCCGAGGAGGTCACTTTTGGCCCCGAGCTTTTCCATTGCTTTGTATGCCTCTACCATGATTGCTTTAATCATATCTTCGTTCATTTCAATTATCCTCCTAGTGATTTGTTACGTTGGTCGCCTCTCTCACGGAGGCGTGGATTAGTACTTCGCAGCTAGCCGTCGTCGAGCAGTTAGTCTTGTCGTCTCTCGTTCAGGGACGGGAGGGGAGCGACACTCCCCTCCCAGGTTCAACGCAGGCCCTTCTTGGCCCCGAGCCAACTGGTCGGGGTCACGGATTCGGGCACGCCTTCGCGGGCGTCCACGCCTCGGGCTTCGGCCAGCTTGTTTTGGTAGACCTCCCAATAGGCCTGGGCCAGGGAAGTGGACCCGGACAGGGGATAGGCCAGGGTGGCGGCCAGTCGGGCCGAAAGAGCTTCGCCGAGCAGCGCGTCATACTTCCGGGGGTCGGTTTCGCGGCGCACGTACGAGATGTAGATGGGTGCGGCCTCGTTACACAGAATGATGCCGCCCTGGATTTCCCAGTCCGCGATGGTGTTGCCGTCCGTGCCCACCAATTGGGTGATGCGCAGGAAATCCGTGGGCAGGGTGTACTGGAATTCCCATTTCCACAGCGGGGCTGCGGCGGCTGCGGCCAGCTCTGCCTGGGCCATGCCGCAATTCCAGGGATGGGCGCGCAATACGGCGTCTCGCACGGCGGGCCAGCGATGATTGCACAGCCCGGCGGCCTTGCTCTCGTCGCCCAGGGACATGATGGCTTCCTCGCCCAGGTCCAGGAGTGCGTTGTTGCATATTTCGATCACACTTGTTGCCATATCAATACCTCATGTGGGTTGCCTGTTTTCCCTTGGCGTGAATTCCGGACACCATACCACGGGTTTTCGGCCACGGGGAAAACGGTCAGGATAAGCAGCAGAACGGGTAAAAAAAGTATAACTCGGCAGCTTGACAGGGGGTGGGAGAGAGGGTTGACTGGCCGCCATGCAACAAAGCGAAGAATCCGTCCTCACGCGCCTGTCCGGGCTTTTGAACCGACCGTTGACGATCGGCGGTAAACCCGTGGCAAATCGGCTCTGGCTTGCGCCCATGGCCGGGCTTGGGCATGTGGCCTACCGCGAGGTGCTCGACAGCTACGGCGGGTGCGGTCTGATGTTCACCGAGATGTGCAGCGCCCGGTCCGTGCCCACCGAGAATCCCCGGGTGTCGCCGGTGTTCAGTTGGCGGCAGGCGGAGCTTCCCCGGCTGGTCTGCCAGGTGGCCGGAGCCACGCCCGGAGAGATGGTACCCGCCGCACGGCGTGTGGAGGACGAAGGGTTTTTCGGCATGGATATCAACATGGGGTGCTCGGTGAGGAGCATTGTCAACAAGGGCGCGGGTGCTGGCCTGCTCAAGGACCCGGACGCGGCCCTGGCCGTGGTGGAGGCCGTGCGTGCCGAGGTCTCGATCCCGCTGTTCGTCAAATTCCGCACGGGCTGGTCGCCGGACATCGCTCCTGCCGTGGCCCTGGCCCGGCGGTTCGAAGAGGCCGGGGTGGACTGCCTGGTCTTCCATCCCCGCGTGGCCCCGGACAAACGCACCCGGCCGCCGTTTCGCGACCATATACGGGCCATTGCCGAGGCCGTGTCCATCCCGGTGTTCGGCAATGGTGATGTGGTCCTGCCGGAAGAGTGCCTGTCCATGCTCGAAAACACGGGTTGTGACGGTGTTTCCGTGGGCCGCATGGCCATTGCCCGGCCCTGGCTGTTTGCCCGGTGGACTTCTGGGTTTACGCCTGCGGACACCGGATTTCGTGACTACGCCCTGGCCCTGGCCGACGCGCTGGAGCATCACTATGATCCCGGCCGCGCCCTCAAGCGGTACAAGGTGTTCACGATCTATTTTGCGGCCAATTTTACCTTTGGGCACAGCCTTCAAACGAGATTTTTGGGCTGCCATTCCATGGACGCGGTCCGCGTCGTGGCTCGCGACCACATCCCTCCAGATTTGCAGCTCGTCAGGCGACCGAATATGAATATGTACAGTGTTTAATCAAAGTGTTTAAATTTTAGATAGATAGACTGACATAAAAACAATCGGAAGAAAATCATGCACGTCATAGACCTCACCCACGCAACCCACACCGGCATGCCGGTTTTTCCGGGCGATGAGCCGGTCAATGTCCGACGGACGCGGTTTGTGAACAAGCACGGCTACGCCATGACCACGCTTGCCCTCAATTCCCACGCGGGTACCCATGTGGACGTGGCGGCCCACCTGTTTGCCGACGCGCCGGGTCTGGACTGGCTTGGGCCGGACAACTTTGTGGGCTGGGGGGCGGTGGTCGATGTTACGGGGTTGGACGGATCGTTCATCGACCAGCCGCTGCTGGCCGTGCTCGGCGGGATCGAGGGGCTGGACTTCGTGCTCATCCGTACCGGCTGGGACCAGTATTGGAAGGACGAGCGCTATTTCACGGATTATCCCGCATTGACCGAACTGGCCTGCCGCTACCTGGGTGGTCTCGGCCTCAAGGGGGTGGGGTTGGACACACCCTCGCCCGATCCTGCGGATGACACGGCGCTCCGCGCCCACAAAACGCTTATGGACCACGGCCTGGTTGTGGTGGAAAACCTCTGCAATCTCGGGGAACTGCCTGAGCACGATTTTCTCTTTTCCTGCCTGCCCCTGCGTATCGCGGACGGCGAGGCCTGCCCGGTGCGGGCCGTGGGCATCACCTTTTAGGGAAGCACTGCAAATTGCCCGCTGGCTTTGTTGCTTCGCAGAAATGGTCTCATCAGCCATTGCGCAGGGAGCCATCGGAAAATCGGTGTGGATTAATCAGGGTAACCGGACTATACGGGCCCTCAAGCGGAGTGTGTCCATGAAAAAACAGACCGGTATTTACTTCCTTCTCATAATATCCATGGCCCTGTGGGGTGGCACCTGGGTGGCGGGCCGCGTTCTGGCCCAGTCCATCCATCCCCTGTCTGCCGCCTTTCTACGGTTCACGGTGGCATCCTTTGTGCTCGTGTACATGGTCTGGCGATCCGAAGGACGGTTGCCTTCCCTCAGGCGCAATCAGGTGTTTCCGGCCCTGTTTCTCGGGTTTACCGGGGTTTTTGCCTACAGCTATTTCTTTTTTACGGGTTTGCAGACCACTCCGGCGGGCCGCGCCGCGCTTATCGTGGCCTGTATTCCCGTTTGTATCTCGATCATATCCGCCCTGTTTTACAAAGAGAAGTTTGGAAAGGTTCGGGTGATCGGTGCCCTGCTTTCGCTGGTGGGCGTGTCCGTGGTCATCGCCAACGGCAATCCCTTGGCCCTGCTTTCGGGCGGGGTGAGTCGGGGAGATTTCATGATCCTCGGTTGCGTGGTCAGCTGGACCGCCTATACCTTGGGCGGTCGATCGGCCATGAAGGTCCTGCCGCCGCTCTCGGCAGTGACCTGGTCCTGCATTGTGGGCACGGTGCTGCTCTTTCCCTTTGCGCTGATGACCGGTCTGGTCGGGGACGTGATTCGCGCCCGCCCCTTGGATTGGGGGTGCATCGTCTTTCTCGGAGCCCTGGCCACCAGTCTCGCCTATTTCTGGTATTATCAGGCCATAGCGGTCATTGGCGCATCCCGTGCGGGCATTTTCATCAATACGGTACCGGTCTTTGCCGTGGTCATGGGCTTTCTGCTGCTGGGTGAACCCGTGCACCTGTCGCTGCTGACCGGCGGCCTCATGGTCATCACCGGCGTGTACCTGACCAACCGGTCGTGATACAAGACGGTCAAAGGGAGGCGATGGGATGGAAAAGAACATGGAAGAGCGCATGGAACGGATGGAAAGTCTGGTGTCGCTTCAGGATCGGACCATCGAGAAGTTGAATGATTCGCTGTTCGATCAGCAACAACAGATCATTGATCTGGAGAAAAAGCTGGAGCGGATGGCGGGCAAGATTCGCGAAATGGACGATATGCTGGAGCAGGGACCTGGTCAGGATGCCCCTCCGCCCCACTATGGCAGGTAAGCCTTTCGGCAAGTTGACGAATACAAATTTACTTATTGAAATAATGATGAAAATTACTGCTCAAGAAGTTATCGATATTCTAGGCCTGGAGCCGCACCCCGAAGAGGGTGGCTACTTTTCCGAGACCCATCGCTCGGGCGAGACCGTGGCGGCGGGTTACCTTCCCGCACGGTACGGCGCACCGCGCTGCCATTCCACGGCCATTTATTACCTGCTGACGCCCGATACCTATTCGCACATGCATCGGCTTGAGACCGACGAGGTGTTCCATTTCTATCTGGGCGACCCGTGCGAGATGGTGCAACTGCACCCGGACGGCAGCGGCGAGGTGCTGGTGCTCGGTCCCGACCTCCATGCGGGTCAGCGTCCCCAAGTGGTAGTGCCGCGTGGGAGCTGGCAGGGCATGCGGCTCTTGCCCGGCGGTGCGTTGGGGCTCATGGGCTGCACCGTGGCTCCGGGCTTCGAGTTCGCGGATTACGCCCACGGGCTGCGCGAGCCGTTGTTGAAACAGTATCCCGATTTCATGGATATGATCCGATTATTGACGGCTGAGTAAATCGAGAACGTCAAAAGGGCACTTCCTCGGGAAGTGCCCTTTGCGTTTATTCGGTTGCCGGCACCCCCGGCCAGTCCACCGCCCCCGGAAACCCCGCCTGTTGCGGCACATCCCTGAGGGCCTGACGATAGCTTTGCCACAGGACCAGGGCCGTGTCGTCCAGAGGTGCGTCAGCCAGTTGCGTCCAGTCGGACGCGGTGAGTCGTCGGTCACGCTCGGCACAGGCTTCTGAGGCTTCGTATGCGGTCAAGGGTTCCTCATCCACTACCGCGCTCGTAATTGTTTCCTGATAAATCAGGTCATCGTCCAGCACCCACTCGGTTTCATAGGTTGTGAACTCCTCACGCACGATGGGGACCGCCCGGTTCCAGCCTATGGCGTCGAGTTGTTCGATGGTCAGTGTCTCGACCGGTACAAGGTATCCCTCGAATTCAACGCGACGCGGCAACTGCACAAGCCCTTGATCGGGTGTACGTCCCGGCATATTCCACAAGTATTCATAGTAATTCATATTCGCTCCTTAGCTGTCTATTTGTGTTGGACCAATAAGTTGTCCAGAACCGCCGGGACCGCCATTGTAGGATGAGTATCCACTGGCAGCTACACCACCGTTAGCGTAGCGCGTCCCGGTAAATGTGTAGGAGTCGCTGTAAAACAGTGCGACAATCCCGCCACCAGAAGACCCACCGGCCATGCCATTGGTCGAAGCTCCACCCGTAACATCGAGAGATTGGAATTGACCGCTACCGGCAATACTCCGTGCAATTACAATGAGTAGCCCGCCCGTACCAGTACCACCCGCATTAGAGCCGCCAGCGCCAGCACCACCGGGATTACCAGCACCGCCACCAGCAGCCGCACCAGCCCCCGGGCTTCCTGCACCACCATAAGGCAGTGCGTCCGTGGTGGTAGTTGAATACGCTCCACCACCGCCCGAACCACCTGAGAAGCATGTTCCCGCTGAACCGGCACCTGAGCGGGTAGAGTTTACCGCACCACTGCCGCCACCACCCGTACCATTTACAGCAGTTCCACCCGGTGCACCGGCACTTTCCCATGTCCGGTATGCACCACCAGCACCCCCGACGAGGGGTATCTTTTCAACCAAGCCAGCGGCCACACTTGGGAATTTTTGCAGGGCCACCCTCGCCGCCGTTCCAAGTCCGTTTCCAATATCCGTTTCCGAGTGAGCGTCAGCCCCACCCTCTTTCAGGAACCGCAGCACGATGCCTTCCGAAGGTACGGCGTTAGCGTCCGATGGCGCGACTGGCGTATGGGTAGACGTAGTTGAGTCGGCAGGGTTGGCATGTGCGCCCTTGCCGGTCATGGACAACGTGCCGTTCACGGTGAGCGTCCCGTCCACGAAGAGGATCAGCCCACGGCAGCGGTTTGCCACCGAGAGCGTCTGCCCGGCGTCAATGGTCAGTGACGCGTATTGTTTGACGACCACATCACCATCCTGCGTGGAGGCGAAGTTGGTGCTGCTGGAGATCGTTACATCCCCGTCGGAGCTGTCGCCGAAGTAGTTTCCACCACCGGCCAGCCCGATTTCTTTTGGAGTCAAAGGCATGGACCTACGCCTCCATATTTTGCAGAGACACAATGGTCTTGCGGCTGTGGTATTGCTCCACCACAAGACGGATTTCACCGGCTGTGGAATCGGGGTCTGGCAGGTTGCCGTCCGTCTTGTAGCTGGCGGCCAGGGAGAGGGCGTTGCCATTGGGATAGACGTGGAACACGTAAGCGCCGTCATAAGGCAAGGTCACATCTGAGAAAGAGCTAGCAGCAGACAATGTCCACACCATATGATTGCGGGTGAGTGTAACTCCTATAAGGCTACTCCCACCACGGGCTTGCGCCTCGTCACCGAATACCGTCTGGAGCAGGTCGGGTAGGTCCGCCTTGAGGATGGCCGTGTCCGCAGGTTCCGCATCCAGGGCGGCCAGTCCCTCGGACACGGTGTCCGCTGCGGCCACACCCTTGCCTGTGGTGCCGAAGCCAAGGTTGTCCAGGGCACTGTCGCCGGTTCCCGCACCCGTGCCGCCCTGGTTAACGGCCAGGGGCAGGACTACCTCGCCAAAGTTTGCCAGGTCGGCGTTGCGCAGGTTGTCCCCGTCCTCGTTCCAGCCGAGAATGCGGCCCGGATCGGGGTTGGGCAATTCCACGCCGGAGACTGCGGATGAGATGCGGAAGGAGAGGGTCCGGTCCAATCGTTCGGCCAGGGCCTGGCAGATCATGGTCAGCTTATCCAGGGCCGCCTCATGGGAGCTGGCTGGAAAGGCGTCGTTTTCCACGTAGTCGACCTCCTGGACCATGGCCGGATTGCGGCGGATTACCAGAGTTTCTCCCTCCTGCGGAGGCGCGGTCAGGGTACAGGCTCCGCCGGACGATTCGCCCGCGCCTGTGAGCTGGTAGTCGGTGCTGCTGGTTTGCAGGGTTTCATATTCCTGACTTGAGAGTACGACCTCGATGTCCTCGTCACAGGTGAACGGGAAGGGGACCGCAAAGGCCGTGGTTGAGCCGTTTCCTGCGTAGACGATTTTTGTGATTGTCGATGAGATGGTCATGATTATCCTCCGTATTTGTAGAGTTTGGAGCCAAGGGACAGGGTGGTGTTGTTGGCCGTGGCCTCGCCGTTGATGCGCAGCAGGTTTCCCTTGTGGCGGCCCTGGTTCAGGGTGCTTTGGACCTGCTGGTCCCCCTGGAACAGGAGATCGTCCTCCGCCTGGGTGTCCTTGAGCCGTTCGCTTTGGCGGATGAGCTGTTTGGAGCCGCTCATGGCCAGGTTGGACTTGCCCCAGTTCGTGTGGCTTCCGGCTCGTTTTTGTTCGGCTGTTTCGCGGTAGATGGCCGCTTCCTTTTTGGCCGCCTGTTTCTGGTCATACGCCGATTCGGCGGTGTCCTGCTTGACCAGCATGGCGTTGGCTTCGGCCTGGGCCGAATAGTCGGGCTGACCGGAGTCGGCCGAGCCGTTCACCAAATCCATGAAGTCGTTGGCCAGGCCCACGCCCTTCTGGAGCGAGGCCGCTGTTTGTTGATCCATTCCCATGTGTTGTCCTCCGTGTGTCGTTAAGGGTTATTCGTTGACCATGACTGTGGGCACGATGAGCAGTACGGTCATGGGCAGGGGTTGATCCTGCACCACGGTGAGCACACCATCCCGGTTCCAGCCGTGGGGGAAATTGACGGATTTGTCGCCGCTCCAGGCCCCCTGGGATTGGCCCATGGGGGTGGCTGACGACCGGAAACAGACGGTTTCCAAACGTGTTTCGTCGGGGCCGATCCTGCCGCCCAAGGTCTGGTGGAAACGCACAGCCACCTTGGTGATTCGCTTCTTCTTGGTCTGTGCCGTGCCGCGTGAGCTGCCGGCTTCCAGGCGCATGGGTTGCAGGCGGGCGGTGTAGGGCAGGCCCGCATGCACTGTGGTGGCGGTCCGGTCCAGGGTGATGGAGCCGTCCTGGGCCACCACTTTGTCGGTCTGGACTGCGCCGTCGGCCAATACAGCCACGGTGCGCCCGGCCAGATGGTCGAGGCCGCTGACGGTGTCGGTGGCCTCCCCCCGATAGGTCAGGCCACTGTCCACGAAAAAGGCGTCTTCGATGGTGCCATCGAAGTTGGCTTCGAGATATTCGATATACCGCTGTTCAAGGCCGTTCACCGTGCGGCGCACCACCGCCCATAGTTCGTCGCGCTTGACCGTGTCGTTGAAGATTGAGGTGATGCCTTCCACTGCGCCGTCCGTGATCATCCGCGACCAGGCAGCAACGTCCTGGTCCGGCTCGTAGGTCAGAGCCACGAGCACACCGTCGCCTCGCACGCCGTAGAGAATGGAGTCCGGCTCCTGGACGTAGGCCAATTGGGTCAGCCCGCCCTTGGTGATGTGTTCGGACAGGATGGTCAGATCACGGGAAACATAGGCGTCGGACTCGTAGCGATAGGCCATTTCCCTGATTTTGCGCCCCGCTCGTTGGATGTAGAGGGTGGCGAATCCCACGGACTCGGGTCGGGTGGCGGCCGCGCCGCAGGTGCCTTCGTGGTTGGCCTTGATGGTCTCCGGGGTCACGACGTCACTCAGGGATCCGCAGATGGTCCATTCGCCGCCTGCCGTGCCGACCCAGAGTTTGGAGCGCGGTATCAGAAATTCGACGGCGTTGGCCTGCCTGCCGGACAGGGTGACTTCAATGGCGTCGTCGTCCAGGGGCGATTTCCCGGCCGGTCCGTCGGTGCGATCACCCGGTTCGAAGCAGTCCCAGTAGGTTTCGTTGAGTTCCCCCTGGTCGTCCCAGATGGCCTCAATGCCGCTGGAGCCGGGGGAGGTGGCAAAGGTGACAGTCATATCCGCGCCCGAGGCCACCAGATTCTGGTCGCCCTTGTAGCGGTAGTAGCGGGTGGTTCCGTCCGGGTGCTGTCCCCGGATGCCGTCGGTTTTCTCGAAGCCGTCGCCGTCGAGCAGAACAAAAGTGTCACCCGCAGTGCCGTCGCGCATGGCCCCTTGCCCGTTGACGATCTCCAGGTCGCGCCAGCCATCCAGCGGCACCTCGCGGGTTCTGAGCCGGAAGTCGGTCATGTGGCCAGTGCGCGAGAACCAGAGGGTGCCCGGCTTGTCAGGCGTGGCCGCCAGGACCAGTCGTTGCTCGTAGAAGCAGACGGCGGAGGGATAGTTGTCCTCCTGCCACGCCTCGGGCTGACCGATAAAGGTCATTTCCTCCAGGTTCCAGTCGTCGTGGTCCAGGCGCGTCAGCTTGCGCACCGGATGTCCGGGATGGACCAGAATGAGCAGATCGGCGGATTGGGCAAAGCGCAGTTCATTGAACTGATCCGCAGTGTAGGGCATGGCGCAGCGGTATTGGGTCTCACCCGAGAGCACCACGCCGTGGTCGGTGAATACGCGCATTTGCCCCTGGCCCGAAGCATCCTCGCCCAATTCCAGGACATAGGTCTGGCTGGCGTTGAATTCAAAGGGAATCAGCAGCACCGGCTTGTCCGGGTTCATGGCCTGGGTCACGAAACGGAAGCCGGAGCGCCGGGTTGCGCCGCCGTGCGGGTGGACATGGAAATTTTCCAGGCCACGGCAGCCGTTGAAGTATTTGGACAGGTCGGTCCTGCCTTCCAGGCGTGGGCTGATTTCGCCTGCGGTGAAGTTGGTCAGTGACGGGGTGGCTATGGTCATGTCGTCTCCTTGTGTGGTTTTCCGGGCTCCTCCGGGCATGCGGGGAGTGTAGCCCCGGTTTTCGGGCCGGGATGAAAACGGGTAAAAACGGCATGCGAGCGGGTAATAAAAGCACAACTTTACCGCTTGACACCTTTTGGGGAGCGGTTTCGAGAAACGTACTGGGTAGTCGTTTTTTTTATATGAGTGATTTAAGTAGATTAGGCTGATTTGCTTCTGCTCTAAAATGAGCGAAAAACCGTCTTTGGGCAAGAAAGGAAGGAAAAGGCATGATAATGGGTGAGAATGGCATAACTTGGCGGATTGTCGGTTTTCCGACTGAAGAAGCGGTGTGACGAACGGACGGGAAAAAACGAAAAAAGCCCGTATCCCGGCTGGTTATGTCGGAATACGGGCGTTTTCAACGCCGAGTTGGCCGCGTGGTCTAATTGGCCACTGCCGGCATGGGACGTTTATCGTTTTTTTCGTGGCCCAGGCGGATGACCTGGGTGGTGAATGAAGTCTCTCCCGGATGGCAGGCCGGGCAGCCCTCGGACATGATGACACACCGCTCGTCCAATGAGGCCGGATCGATTCCGGCTATTTTGAGGAGTTTCGATGTCAAGCCTTGCTTCCAGAGAATCGGTTGACCGCACTGGCTGCATTCCACGTACAGTAGTTCGGGATCGAATTGAGTCATGAAATAAGTGTAAGCATCCGTAGTGAGAAAGACAAGGGCGAGGGGTTATAAGTTGGTCGGCCTGCTAGTCCTCATCCGCCTGCTCCGCGGCTTCCAGGCAGCCTCGCTTGGCCTTATCCATCTGTTCCTTGGAAGAATCCTCTTTATCCCGGAGTCTGAGCAGGTGGAGTGCATCTTTCACCTTGAGGGGCCGGTGGAAATAGAACCCCTGGACGCATTCGCACTTGAGATTGAGCAGGGAGCAGACCTGCTCGGGTTCCTCAACACCCTCGGCCACCACCTCAAGGTCCAGGGAGTGGGCCAGGGCAATGACTGCCTTGACAATTTCCATGTTCTCAGGGTCGGTTTTCATGCGCGAGATGAAGGATCGGTCCACTTTGAGGGTGTCCACGGGCAGTTGTTGGAGCTGGGAGAGGGAGGAGTAACCCGTGCCGAAATCGTCGATGGAGAAGCTGATGCCGAGCTTGCGCAGCCGGTTGAGGATACGGAGCGCTGATTCAGGGTGATCCATGATGGCGGATTCAGTGACTTCGAGTTTGAGGCAGCGGGGAGGCAGGCCTGCGTCCTTGAGAGCCCCCAGGATGACCTTGTCCAGTTCCATGCGGGCGAACTGCTTGCTGGAGAGGTTTACCGACATATAAATCTCTTTGGCTCCGAGCGTGTCTTTGCGCCATGTGGCCAGGGTCTGGAGGGCCTCCCTGAGAATCCATTCACCGAGCTGGAGGATGAATCCGCTTTCCTCGGCCAGGGGGATGAATTCTGACGGCGGCACCGGGCCGCGTGTGGGGTGGTCCCAACGGGCCAGAGCCTCGAAACCCATGAGGTCCGAGCCGGTGAGGTCCATGATCGGTTGGAATTCGACGTGGAAATGGCCTTTTTGCAGGCCGTTGCGCATATCGTTTTCCAGGGACATTTGGGCCACGGCGTTTTCGAGCATCTTTTCGGTGAAGACCTTGAAACGGTTGCGTCCGGCTTCTTTGGCACGGTGCATGGCGATGTTGGCGTTTTGCAGCACGTCTGCGGGACTGATGTCGCCGATGGGTGAGAGCACGATGCCGAAGCTTGTCGTGGTTTGCACCTCGTTGGAGTTGAAGATGAAAGGAGTGGCCATGGCCTTGCGGATGCGCTTGACGATGCGGATGGCCTCGCCGGGGCTGGACAGTTCGTCCAGGATCAGGACGAATTCGTCGCCGCCGAACCGGGAGACGGTATCCAGGCTGCGGACCTGCTCGGAGAGCCGACGGGCGCTTTCTCCCAGTACCATGTCGCCGAAGCGGTGGCCCAGGGAGTCGTTGATGAGTTTGAATCGGTCAAGATCCAGAAAGACGACGGCAAAGTAGTAGTGTTCGCGGCGGATGGCCCGGCGCATGGCCTGGTCTATGCGGTCCAGACACAGGGTCCGGTTGGCCAGCCCTGTCAGCGGATCGTGCAGTGCCTGGTGCCGGAGTTGCTCTTCCATTTTCTTGCGTTCGGTGATGTCGCGAAAGCTGCATCGTAGGCCCAGGGCTTCATGCCGATGCCGAATACGCTACGGCCCACGACGTTGATCCAGCGGATGTTTCCATCTTTGGTGCGGATGCGGAAATCGAGGAAGTCTCCTTTTTCGGTGTTCGCGTCCTCCAGGAAGTGATCCCAAGTCGGTTGGTCCTGTGCGATGATGATTTCGCGTACCAAGGTGGGCTTTTCGAAAAATGTTTCGGGAGGATGCCCGGTGATGCGTTGGCAGGAAGGGGAACAGTAGAGCACGGAGGCGTCGATGCCTATCCATATCTCCCAGTCATAGGCGAAGTCCGCAATGGTGCGGTATCGCTCTTCGCCCTCGCGCAGGGCGTGCACGAGTTTTTCGCGCTGGGTCTGGATTTTGGTCCGTCTTTCCTCGCTCAGGGCGGTCTGGCGCAGGACATAGAACTGGAGCCCCGAGATGACAAGCAGGACGGACAGGAAGATGGCGGTAATTTTGTTGCGGTAAGAGGCCATTTCCGCTGCGACGTCATCCAGATAGATGCCGGTGCCCACGATCCATCCCCACGGCTTGAACTCGCGGACGTAGGACCGCTTGTGGACGATTTTCCCCGGCTGGTCCTTCCATTGCCAGAAGTAGTCCACGAATCCGCCCCCATGATTCTTGGTGGTGCGGACAAATTCCACAAAGAGGTGTTTCCCGTCCTTGTCCTTGTAGTCAGTGAGGTCCTGGCCTTCAAGGTCGGGCCTGTAGGGGTGCATGACCATGCGTGGAAGGGTGTCATTTATCCAGAAATAATCTTTGTCCTCCGGGCCGTAACGGAGGGCTCGGACCATCTCTTTTCCCGTCTGTTGCGCTTCGGCCAGGGAGGTTTTTCCCTCCCTGACTTGATTGTCCAGATGTTCCAGCGACTTGATGACCGAGCCGGTGAGCTCGAAGATGGTCTGTTTCTTGTAGTTCATGAATGTCGTCTGAAGAGACGGCAGCAGATACAGAAAGATGGAGCCCGCCAACAGCAGGACCATGAGAGAGGTCGGCAATAAAATCCGAAATGGAGTGTGCCGAAGCAGGGTTTTCAGTCGGTGTACGGTCATGGCCTATCTTTACACGAAGCGTTGGGTTTATGCCTACTAATGTGTCTCTAACGTTATTTTCGAAAAAAAAGAAGTGTGAAGAATCTTGTGCGGTCAGCCCTGTTCAACACGGTTGCGTCCGGTCTGTTTGGCCTTGTACAGGGCCACATCCGCCTTCTTGAGCAGGGCGTCGACGGAGGCGGACTCCGCATCCATGATTGCCACTCCGATGGACACGGTGATGTTCAGTTCTCCCGCGCTGGTAGGTATGGAGGTCTGCTCCACTGACAATCTGAGGCGTTCGGCCACGTCCATGGCGGCCTCCTTGCTTGTTTCCGGCAGGAGTATGCCGAACTCTTCGCCGCCCAGCCGTCCCAGAACGTCCGCCTCGCGCAGGGCGTCTGTGGCTGTGATGGACAGGGAACGGAGTACTTCGTCCCCCACGTCGTGGCCGTAGGTGTCGTTGACGTTCTTGAAGTGGTCTATGTCCACCATGAACATGGCCAGGGGGCGTGCGTAGCGTCTGGTACGGGTGAATTCCCGTTCCGCCAGTTCCATGAATCGCCGTCGGTTGTTGAGGTTGGTCAATCCGTCGGTGGTGGCGAGTTCCCGCAGTTTGGCCTCGGTGGCCTTCCGTTCCGTGATGTCACGGACAGTGGCCACGGCAAACCATTGGCTGTTGAGACGGAATCCGGAAACCGAGAGCTCCACCGGGATGCGTTTGCCATCCTTGTGCAGGGCTTCCACTTCCTGGACCGCGTCCAGAATCGGCCCCTTACCGGTCAGGGCAAAGCGGGCAAGTCCCGCCCTGGCCTCATCGCGCTTCTCCGGGGGCGTGACAAGGTCGTGGATATCCTTACTCAGGGCCATGTCTTCACTGTAGCCGAAGAGGGCTTCCGCTGCCTCATTCCAGAAAGAGATAATTCCATCGGCGTTGATCATGACAATGGCGTCGTAGGCGGACTCTGCCAGGGCACGCAGTTTTCGTTCACTGGCCTTGACTGCCTCCTGTTGTTCCTTGCGGTCGGTGACGTTCATGGCCGCACCGCGGTATCCCATGAATTGCTCCTCTTCGTCGAAGTAGGGCACGCCGCTGATCTGGAGCCATATTCGTTGATTGTCCTTGGTCAGGATCTGAACCTCGATGTTGCTGAATGGCTGGTGGTTGCCTATGGTGTCGGCCTGCCAGGCACGGTAATCGTCGACAATGGATTCAGGGACCAGGGAATCCATCGTCCGGCCCAGGAGTTCGTCCGGCGTGTAGCCCAGCACAAAGATCGAGTCTTCGGTGACAAAGGTGAAGGCATTGTCCGCATTGGTCTCCCAAATATATTCTCCCACGGCCTCACTGACATCGCGGAATCGTTGCTCCGAAAGCCTGAGTGCGGTCTCGGCCCGGCGTTGATCCGTCACGTCGCGGGCGAAGATGGCGATGTTTTCCACGGCCCGGTCGTCTTCCTTGACCGGGTAGGCATTGATCAGAAAGCGGCGGTTTCGGCGTACGCTCTCGAATTGCATGGATTCTCCGGTCTCGAGCACCGTGCGGATGGCTTCCCGGTATTGTTTGGCTCCTTCCTCGCCGACTTGTTCCAGAAGGGAGCGGCCCACCAGATCCTTGACCTCCGCTTCCAGACGTCTGGCGCCGATTTCGTTGATGGAAACGATGGTTCCGGCCAGGTCGATGAGCAGGGCACTTTCCGTGGGCGCGTTGAGCAGGGCGCGGGCGGTTTCTTCGCTTCGTTTCCGGGCCATCTCGCTCCGCTTGCGGCGGGAAATGTTGCGCATGGACCCCACGGTGTACCACTGGTCCGTGATCTGGAAGCTGGAGGTCGATAATTCCACGGGAATTGGTCTGCCGTCTCGGTGGAGCATCTCCAACTCGAACACCTTTTCGGTCCCTTGGGCTGCCCTGGCTGCGCTGAGGACCAGGGGTTCGTGGGTGAGGAACGTATGCAGCTCCCGGGAGAGCACGTCCTCGTCCTCATATCCGAACATGGTCCGGGCCGCTGGGTTCCAATAGGTGACCCGGTCGTTGGCATCCACCATGATGATGGCGTCCTGGGACGACTGGGTGATGGCCAGCATCCGTTCCTTGCTCTCACGGGCCTGGGCTTCGGCCAGGGTCTGGCGGACCCGGTAGTTGATGAGGTGCCATGCACCTGCGGCCAGCACGAGCATGGAGAGAGAGGTCAACAGGATGAACAGGTTGGTCCAAGGTAACGCGAGTTGGGCCGGGGCCACCCAGGTTATGATTTTCCAGCTGTTTTTTGTCGTGTCCCGAAGGGGGGCCTTCAGGGGGACGAGGCTGTTGGGTGTGATGCTCAGGGAGGCAAAGGAGAAGAGCCCCTGCGGCGTGGTCTCCTGCCCCGAGTCCTGGTTGGACATGGCTTGCCACACCTGTGGGAAACGGTGCGTCATGGTCGCGTCTTTCCTGTCCAGGAGGTGGCCCCAGGCTCTCCCGGCTTCAGGGGTGAGGAACCAGTAGCCGTCGCTGTTGCAGAACAGCGTGGAGTTCTCTCCGATCTCGGTTTGTTGTTTGAGTCGTTCCAGCAAGTTGGTTCCGTCGAAATTCAGGACGACTACGCCCAGTTTTTCCCCCGCGAGGGAGATGACCGGGCAGGCGAAGCGCAGGGTGGGCCGGTGCGGTATCTCCAGCTTCCCATGTTCGATGTTGAGGTCGAAGTCGGAGATGTAGACGTCGTCCTTCTCTCCCCGCATGGATTCCTGGAAATAATAGCGGTGTGCCTTGTTTTGGAGGGCTTGCGGCGGGATGATGACCGGACTGTCCTGGAGCCGGTCTATGCGCAACAGTTCCTGACCGTTTTTGCCCAGAAAGCGGACCTGAAAATAGAAGGGGCGGCTGGCTGCGAAATCGGAGAGGGTTTTTTCCAGTTCGGAGATATTGAGGTCGCTGTTATTGCCGTCGAAGGTGCGGCCCACCAATCGGGCAAGAAAGCGCGCGTCAGAAAAGTGGGATTTCATGTCATGGGCAATCAGGCTGGCGGCCTGGGAGACCACCGTCGCCTGTTGTACGGCCAAGATATCCCTATGGCGCTGAATCCGGCTTTGGAGGAACCAAGTCGAAACAACGATGAGCGTCAGGGCCAGTGGCCAGAAAAATTTTATGAACTCTTTTGTGTTTTTCGACATAGGTGCATCACTGGTTTGGTTGAGAAGATGATTCGTCCCATTTGAAACCAGTATATACTGATTAGGTAATTAGTTCCATTAGTATGCAAAGGCGTCAGTTGCGTGAAACCACCACTCGGTTCTTGCCTTGTGTTTTGGCCCCGGTGAGTGCGGATTGAATGCGGTGGATGAAGGTATCCATGGAATCGTCGTCCCGGCCCTGGATTACGCCCAGAGACAGGGTCATGCGGATTTTGCCGCCAAAAAGCTTGTGTGCCACGATCTGGCGGAGTTTTTCGGCAACGATGGCGGCCTTGTCCAGGTCGGTGTGGGGGGCGAGGATGATGAACTTGCCGCCGCGCCAGCGGAATACGTAATCCGTGTTTCGGAGTTTGTTGCTCACGAACTGGGCCAGGTTGGCCAGCAGTTTGTCGCCGGTGCGGTACCCGTGGGTTTCGTTGAGGGCCTTGAAGTCGTCTATGTCGAACATGATGCCCGACAGGGTGGAATGGTATCGGCGGACGTTTTCCAGTTCGCGGGAGGCCACGGATTCGAACTTGTAGCGGTTGTATACCTTGGTCAGATCGTCGATGACCGTCAGTTTGTCGAGCTGATCGTTCATCTCCTTCATGGCTGCGGTGTCACGACCGAGGATGGCGATGAAGCGGGTGAAGACGAGAAGTCCCTGGGCCGCGAGGATGAAGAACCCGGCCACCATGAGGAGGTAGACGAATTTCATGATGCCCCCGGGGTCCGTGGGCGGCGTGACCATCAGGGTGTAGATGACGCCGAAGTTGGCGCACAACAAAACGGCCAGAGCCATGACGCTGAGAGCGTAGAAGAGTTTGTACTTCGTCTTGAGCTGATAGATGGGCCGTGTGTCATTTTTCATGGGCGTCTTTCCGGGATTATTCGAGCGGGCCTTCGTAGGTATAGTACAGGGCTCCGCCCTTGGCGTCGTCGTCATAGTCAAGCTCGACAGAGAAGTTCGGCCACATCCAACCATATTTTTGTCCCACACCCCGCCCCTTGCCGTACATGCCGAGGAGCCGGTCCTTGATGAGGAAATGGTTGGCACGTCCGGAAAAGGCCACCCCCACGCGGTATAATTTGTCCTTGCGGAAATAGTAGGCAACCGACGAGATATCCGCTTCACCGAAGGAAAGGCGTTCGCTTTTTTCTGAAAAAGGTGTCCTCGAATCCCGGTTTGTCTACGGCCAGGAGGTCAGGGATGTCGGCCAGAGGGGTGCCCCATTTGAGACCGCGAAAGCTGTCGGGAGCCGGGGTTCCCACATAGTCTCCGCCCAGCGCCGTGGCAGCCAGGAACAGCACCGTCAGGAGGGCGGCCAGAATGTGAAAAATCTTCATGGGTAATGCGTTTCCTTGGTTGGTGATTGTTATACGTTTTCCTGTCGCTCTATTGTACGGATTTGGGTCATAAAATCAAGACGCGGATTGTCAGCTTGCCCAAGTGTATGTTAGTTGTCCTGACATGAAAAATATTACGGTTGGAACAGGTGCTCTGTTGGTCCTGGTGCTGGCGGCAGCCTGCCTTCTGGCGGGTTGCTCTTCGGATTCTTCCGGTACGGCGGACAGGTTGATCGCCCTGGAGGCTGAGGTCCAGGCCCTCAAGACCGAAGCCCGTGCCCGAGAAAAAGCTTTTCGGGAAGAACTTGCCATGATCCGCGTGAACCTGGATGGCATTCAGTCCCTCCTGGAAGTTGAAAAAGGCCGGGCCGAGGCCCTGGACAAGCCCAAGGATATTACCAAAGGGGATACCGGCGACCTGGATGAACAGATCGACACCAAGGCCAAGACCTTTGTGAAAGAGAACCTGGACCGGCTGCTTGCCATTACCAAGAAGCTCCTGGACAAGATGGAGCGGGAATTGGACGAACGAACAAAGGAGCAGCCTCCCGCGCCCAAGGGGGATGAAATCTAGTGGTGAAACCCATGCATGCACACATGAAGCATTTTTTTGTCCTGGTCCTGTTGCTGGCACTGGTGCCGGCCTGCATTCAAGAATAACGGGGTCAAGTTGACCTACGCCCTCAATCCCACTCCGGCTGTTTGTTCGGGGAAGGCCGTTATTTTCAAGTTTGAAGACAAGCGTCCTGCCACTCAGTTGGGCAAGGACGATAACGGAAGGCCCATCGAGTCGCTCTCCAACGTGGTCGACTGGGTGGGCTGGGCCTTGTTCGACGAGTTTCAGGCTGCGGGGGGTGAGGTCAAGTACCGCACCTCCACCCTGCCGACCGACGGCACGCCCGTGATCACCGGCGAGGTGCTGGACGTGGCGCTGAACCAGACCGGAACCACCACCTACACGGGCCGGGCCACGGTCCGCGTCGTGCTCAAGAAGGGCGGCAAGGTCGTCCATTCGGAAAAATTCACCAGCGAAGTTCAGGACGTGGTCCTTCCGGGCTACGGCAGTGAATCCGAGCTCATGGCCGAAGTCCTGCGAACCCTCATGGCGGAGATCGTCCCGGATATCTGCAAGAATCTGTAGCTTTTTTGATTGCGTTTTCGAATGGCCCGTTCCGGTTTTCCCGGCACGGGCTTTTCGTTTATCGGCGAAGGGTTTCCGGCATCTCCGGCATGGCTCCGGGGCGACCGCACACGACACCGGCTACCTGGGAGGCGTAGCGGTTGATCTCGTCCAGGGAATCGCCGTCCAGGTAGGCCAGGGTCATGGCCGCGGCAAAGGCATCGCCCGCTCCGATGGTGTCGACCACGGTGGCGGCGGATTGTCCGGGCAGGTCGGACGTTGCGCCGGGCGCGAGGAGCAGGCTCCCCTTGCCGCCTCGGGTGAGAGCGGCGAGCTTGAGATCGTAGCGACGCACGAGCTGGTCCAGGGCACTGTGTTCGTCTTTTGGCAGACAGAACATATCGGTGAGAATGACCAATTCGTCGTCGTTGAGCTTGAGGATGTCGGCCAGGCCCAGGGAGGCGCGGATCAGACCGCTGTCAAAGAAGTTCTGTCGCAGGTTGATGTCGTATATTTTCAGAGCGTTGGGTGCTGCATGGAGCAGGGCGCGGAGGGTCTGGCGGGAGGCCGGAGCGCGTTGGGCCAGGGTGCCGAAACAGAGGGCGTCGACCTGTCCGGCCAGAGCCAGGTCGGCCTTGTCCGGGGTCAGGAAGTCCCAGGCCACGTTGTCCGGGAAAGTGTAGGAGGCCACACCTTGGGCGTCCAGTACGGCCTGGACCGTGCCGGTGGGGTGGTCGGGGTCCAGGGCAATGTGTCCCACGGGGATGGCGTGAGCCGAGAGTGCGGCCAGGCTTCGCGGCCCAGGTTGTCGTCGCCCACGCGGGAGACCGGGATACCTGTGCCGCCCAGGGCATTCAGGTGGTAGGCGAAATTGGCAGGTGCCCCCCCGAGCGTGCGGGAGCCGGGCAGCACGTCCCAGAGGATTTCGCCGAGTCCCATGGCCGTGAAGCGGGACACTATCCGGCTCTCTCCACGATCCGGCGCAGGTGGGCCTCGGTGCGGGCGCGCATCGTGTCGCTTTTTGGCCGGGAGCCGGTCTTTTCGAGCAGCAGGATGTAGTTGTCCAGGGCGGACTCCATGAGCGGATGATCGGGTCCCAGTGCCTTTTCATAGACCGTCAGCCCTTGTTCGTAGAATCCCAGGGCCTCTTCGGTGCGGCTGCGGGTGTCCAGGAACAGGGCCAGGTTGCACAGGGACTGGCCGGTCTCCGGGTGGTCCCTGCCAAAAATCTTCTCGCGCACGGCCAGGCTTTCCCGGAACAACCGTTCTGCTTCCCCCCTCATTGCCCGCAGCTTCGTGGAGCAGGGCCACGGTATTGAGGTCGGCCGCCACTTCGGGGTGCTCGTCGCCGTAGACAGCGCGGTTGATTTCCAGGGAGCGTTCGGCCAGGGGCAGGGCCTCTTCCGGTTTGCCCATGGCCTCGCAGAGCAGGGCGAAATTGGACAGGCAGGAGGCGATGGCCGGGTGGGTTTCTCCATGGGCCGTGGTCAGGATGCGCAGACATTCCTTGAAGTCCGCTTCGGCTGCGTCGAATCTTCCCATGGCCTGACGGAGAACGCCCAGGCTGTTGAGGATGGGCGCGGTAATCGGATTGTCTTCGGTGAAGATGATCTTTTGCAGCTCCAGGCAGGAAGCAAAGGCGGTCTCGGCGCGCGGGATATCCTGTCCGGCCCAGAGCACGGTGCCGAGTCCCTCCAGATCGGCGCAGATGTCCGGGTGTTGGCGTCCCTTGAGGGCCACGTCCACGGTCAGGGCGATGTCCAGAAGCTCGGCGGCCTCTCTGTTTGCGCTGCTGGTGGTAGAAGGAGAACCCAGCCTGGTGCAGGACGCGGTTGGCTGCGGCAGTGTGCAGACCCAGATTGGTGACCAGCTCGCGGCAGGCGTGGATGTGCGGCATGAGCCATTGATAGGTGGGCCAGTGCTGTGGTTCGGCATCGGGCAGGATGAGATTGAGCCCGTAGACCGCGCGTCCGGCCCATTCGAGTTGTTCCTCGTCGGACAGGTTTTCCCTCAGCGTCTGGCGCACGTCGTCGTGCAACTGGAAGACCTGGGAGTCGGCGTCGATATCCACGAGGTCGCGCGTGATCAGGGGGTCGATGGTGGCCGTTGCCGCGAAAAATGCTGCCGCCGGATTGATGAGCGAGGGATTGTGCTGTGTGCCTTCCACAGACAGGACAAAGTCGTAGGGCAGGGTGGACGGGGCGAGCATGGTGGCCATGAACAGGGCCTCGGCTCCGCCTGCGGCCTCGACCTCAACCTCCCTGACCAGGGCCAGTATGGTTTTGTCTGAACGCTTGGCGCTATCGGTCACGGGTGCACTCCTTGGATTGCCGGATACATCCCGTGTCTCTATCCGGTTTGAAGGGGGAATTCAAGAATGGGGGACTACAGACGGAAAAACCGCCGTCGGATTTACCGGCGGCGGTTTTCATTTCGGTTGATTGGGCGGCTAGCGCTTGATGCCGATGGTGTGTTGAGCAGGGAATCCGCAGTGGTGATGATCTTGGAATTGGCTTGATAGCCGCGTTGGGTCAGGATCATGTTGGCGAATTCCTCGGCCATGTCCACATTGCTTTCCTCCAGGGTGTTCTGCTGGAGGGTGCCCCGGCCTGCGGTGTCGGCCCTGCCATCCCTGGCTGCGCCAGAGGCCTCGGTGGCCAGGAAGTTGTTGCTGCCGTCGCGTCTGAGTCCCCACTGACTGTTGAAGCTGTATAGGGCGATGTGATAAAGTTCCTCGGTTTGACCGTTGGTGAAATGGCCTTCGAGTAGCCCTTCCCTACTCACGCTCAGGGTTTGCAGATAACCCCAGGAGTAGCCGTCCTGATCCTGATAGATCGTGGCCGATCCCGAGTCGTAGCTGGTGGAAAGATTGACATCCCGGTCCGGGCTGACCAGGGATTGGAGGTGCTGGGCGTCGATGCCTATGGTTGCGGCCGAGCCTGCGCCGGATGCCCATCTGCCCACCGAGGATTGATGCCGAAGTCATACCCGATGGACTGCGTGGTGCCGATGGCCGAACCGTTGCTGCCGAATGTGTAGCTGAGTTCCGGCAGACCGTCCGCGCTGAAGGCGGAGGGGTCCCAGGCTCCCAGATTCTTGCCTCCCGCACCACTGGTGGAGTTGAGGGAGAACGAGGCTATGTCTACCAGTTGTCCCAGGCCATCGAAGACCATGACCCCCACCCCGGCCAGTCCGGCGGCGGAGGTGCCGTATGCGGCGGACCCGTCGGACTCGGCCGGCAGGGCCACGAGGTATTCCCAATAGGTGTAGCCGGGCGTGGCATTGGACAGGGTGTTGCTGGTGACCGGATCGAAATATACGGTGAGGTCGCGGGCGTTGCCGTTCGCGTCGTAGACTTCCAGGCTGGAGGAATAGGCGGGCAGGGCATCACCGAAAGGATTGCTCGCATTGCTCTGCCCACCGTTATAGGCCTGAAGCATGGCAAAGAACGGGTTGTCGGCGCTGGAGTAAAGGTCCGTGGCCAGGGCGTCCAGGTTGGTGATCATTTCAAGGCTTGTGGTCGCCTTGGGATCGGAGCGAACCACGCGCACATCCTGGCCGTCCACCACGATGTCGTCATAGGGAAGCTGGATGTCGGACACGGACGGTGGCGACGGTGCCGGTGTCCCGGTCCACGGCATAGCCCTGGAGCCGGTAGTCTCCCGGGTCCACGAGATAGGCGTCGCTGTTGAAATGGAAGGCTCCGGCCCGCGTGTAATGCGATGCGCCGGTGCTGCCCGTGCCATGCGTGTTGCGCACCCCGTAGAAACCGTTGCCCGTGATGGCTAGGTCCGTTACCTCATTGGTATCCCGAAGCCCGCCTTCCATGAAGAGGGTGCGTATCTCGGAAACGGCCACACCTGTGCCCATCTGACTGATGGATTTTGCGCCGGACTGATACTCGGCACCGCCGGACATCATCTGCGTACTCATGAGGTCGCCGAACAGGGCGTCCGCCTTTTTGTAGCCGATGGTGCTGACGTTGGCGAGGTTGTTGGCCACGACCTGCATGCGATCACCATGGGCGATGACGCCTGTCGCGCCGATATACATCGTACTGAAACTCATACATCCTCCAATCCGGCGCATAGCCGGATTTGGCTGGGAACCACCGGGGGAACCACTCCCCGGAAAAAAATTCCCGATTCCTTCTCACCCGGAGGAGAAGCAAAGGATGTGCCATTTGTTAAGATGTTGTAATCCGGCAGGTTATCTTGAACATACTCGGAAATATCGTGTCGCTTTCCGGGAGGGGGAAACGGCGGAGACGGTATTTTCTTGCCAGGAACCTTTCGTACGGGTAGGGTGTCGTGACATGAAGTTCTGAGAGTGAAACCAACCGACAACAGATACGGAGACCAAACATGAAACGGATTTTCGCCCTCTTGGGTGCCGCCCTTCTGGGCTTTGCTCTTCTCGCTGGCTGCAACCAGCCGACCGCTGGCGTGGCCATCGGCGTGGTGGACGAAGCCGCCGCGTTCAAAGAAAACAAGGCCGCTGCCAAAGCCATGAAGTACCTGCAGGAGTTGGGTGCCCCCCTTCAGAAGAAGGCCGAAGCAGCTTACAAGGCCATGCAGGCGAATCAGACCGAGGAAACCGTGGCTGCCTACAAGAAGGCCATGGGTGAATTGCAGATGGTCATGAACGGCGAACAGCAGCGTGTTGTTGCCCTGATTGACGCCAAGTTCAGCCAGGTGCTTGAGGCTTACCGCAAGGACAAGGGGCTCACCCTGATCCTGAGCAAGCAGAGCGTCGTGGCTGCCTCGGATACCGTGGATGTCACGGCCGACATCGTGGCCGCCATGGGTGCCGTGGAATTGGACCTCACGCCGCCGGCCGTAGCGCCGGAAGCCCCGGCCGTAGCACCGGAAGCCCCGGCTGTAGCACCGGAAGCTTCGGCTGTAGCGCCGGAAGCCCCGGCTGTAGCACCGGAAGCTTCGGCTGTAGCGCCGGAAGCCCCGGCCAAGCAGGAAGACAAGAAGGAAGATAAGGCCGAATAAGCCTGATCAGCAAAAAGCAAAAGGCCTGTCCATGTAAATGGGCAGGCCTTTTTCTTATGCGTGTCCCGTCCTGAAATAGGTTGATAACCAAAGGACCTATTTATGGAAAGCAATCCCAAACAGCGAGTTAGACGGACTCGGCGCGACTACACGATGGCCTTTAAATTGTCGGTGGTGGCGCAGGTGGAAAAGGGCGAGATGACGTACAAGCAGGCTCAGGCTTTTTATGGTATTCAAGGGCGAAGCACAGTGTTGAAGTGGCTCAGGAAGCACGGCACCCGTGATTGGAGCAGACCCATGGTACATTCCCGCAACGCCCCCAAAGCAAAGGAAACTCCAGCCCAGAAGATCAAACGGCTGGAGAAAGAGCTTGAGGAAGAGAAGATCAAGACCGCGCTTCTCGATAAGATGATTGAGATTTCAGACCGCGAGCTTGGGACTTCGATAAGAAAAAAGCTTACCCCCGAGCTGCACGAAGTCTTCAGAAAGAAAGACAAATAAGCTTGTCTGCCTGTTGCAGGCAGCTCGGGGTCAGTCGGCAGTCCGTGTACCAGGCTGAAAAACGCCATGATGTACGGGAGGCCATGCTCCAAGAGGCAAAGGCCATGGTCTTGAGCGTGCGGGCCAGGATGCCCCGCCTCGGAACGCGAAAGCTGTACTTCCTGTTGAAGGACGCGTTTTCCGCAAAGGGAATCAAGCTTGGACGTGACGCGTTGTTTTGCCTGTTGCGGCGCGAGCACATGCTCATCAAGCGAAAAAAGAACTACACAAAGACAACCAACTCGAAACATTGGCTAAAAAAGCATCCTAACTTGTTGAAAGATGTTCAGCCCAGCTTCCCGGAGCAGGTGTTTGTAAGCGACATAACCTACGTAAAAACACGCGAACAGACATGCTATCTTTCGCTGGTGACCGATGCATTCAGCCGAAAGATAATGGGATACAATGTGAGCCGAGACCTCGGTTCGGAAAGCACAGCCAAAGCACTGGATGCGGCAATTGAAAACAAGCGAAAGAGGGTAAATACGATTCACCATTCAGACCGAGGACTTCAATATGCCTCTTCCGTTTACCAGAAAAAACTTCGGGAATCAGACATGACTCCCTCTATGACAGATGGTTACGACTGTTATCAAAACGCCTTGGCAGAAAGGATGAATGGGATTCTAAAGCAGGAGTTTTTAACCGTCACATGCAATAACCTTAGAGAACTCAATGCATTGGTGAAAGAGTCAGTGGAGATATACAATGCGGAGCGACCTCATCTCAGTTTGGGAATGAGAACGCCGGACGACGTACACAAATCAGGCTGTGGGGCTAGCCCCACAGCCTGATTGAAACCTTCAAAAACCGTCAACCTATTTCAGGACGGCTCAGCGGCACCATGTCAAGAACTTCCTTTTCTCTTCATTCCTTCTGTAATTAGGCTAGGCTCCACCCTCGCCTTATAGCATAATAGTAATGTATTCCTTTTCTTATTCGTGCTCTATGGCACCAAGTACCGATTCGGTACATTAACAATTTAGGATCGCCATTTTTTGTTCGTAGTCTAGGCTACCAAAGGCCGCTCGCGATCCGTTTACGACTGCGCCACAGGTAAGCTAAGCTTCCAGAGTAACGCGGCCAGTTTACGAGCCAAAGCAGCTATCGCCTTTTGAGCAACTCCGCTTTTGCTGTAAATTCGGTTGTAAAATTCTCTCGCCCATTCGTCTCTCTGTTTCCAAATCCATGCCGCCTCAATGAGCAAACTTCGTAATCGCCGTTGCCCAACTGGGCGCAAGCGGCCTTTCCCTTTGCTCAATCCGCTTTGCCGCACAACAGGCGCAAGGCCCAAGTAAGCCGTAACCTCCTTGCTATTGTTGAATCGTTCAGGTCGGAATATCTCGGCCGCAAAGGTGGTTGCCACGACTTCACCCACTCCAGGAACGGACCTCATGGTGGCAATGCGTCTTGCCTCGTCTTGTTCCTGGGAAATGACTCGTAATCGAAGATCAACCTGACGCTGTGCGGAAATGAGATAATGCAATTCTTCGAGTAAGCTATTTCGGGTGTCGTCAGCTCCGGGTGGTAGTGGCAGTATAGCCAGAGCTGCAATAGCGATTTTGCTCCAATGGTCGATCCCAACGGGTTCGGCAATGCTCAGAGATAACAGCAAAGCGCGAATTCTCTGCTTTACTTTACGCAATGAGTCGGTGAGTTGATGTCTTCGACGTTGGAGTGACCGAAAAGCTTCTTCTCTTTCACTAGGAATGGCAATTGGGCGGATCAGTCCTGCTGCGGCAAGTTCAGCCAACTTTCGGCAATCGAGGCTGTCTGTCTTGTTGGTTGCGGTTACTGGGCGTGGTATTCGGCTGGGCGCGGCAACAATCACACGAATACCTGCAGCCTTGAGGCTTCGAGCAAGGCCAAAACCTGTCGGGCCAGCTTCGTAACAAACTGCACCGATGTTAACAGGGAGTGAGAAAAGGATTTGTGTAAGTGATGCCACGTCGGCGGGACTAGACCAATCTTTGATCATTCCGTCTGGTCGTAAGAGTGCAACACTGAATGTCTTTTTGTGAACATCAACGCCAACGAAAATGCGCTGATCAACAAATGCTTCCACAAACCGATAAGCTGATGATATCTTGATACTCGCCATGTCGGCCTCCTTTGAGCTTCACATTTACTGGTACTGTTACCAGATTAAGCCGTGGAGTGCCGACATGGTATTTTTTGTGTCACGTCCGCAATATAGCACCGGCTTTGCTGCCCGGTCCAGTCCGCTGACGAGCAAGTCGAAAATCTCTTCTGAAGGTTGCACTTTTCTCATAGGAATGGCATGCCATTTCTGTGTTGAAACGTACGTTGACTATTTTTGTTATTGCCATGGTACTAGCATTGGTGCATTTGTTTGCCCCGGTTCGTACGTATGGTGCGGAACAGCCCCGGGAGTTGGTCTTTGGCATGTCCGCAGCTTTTACCGGTGCCATCGGTGAACTGGGCGTCGAATTCTACCGTGGCTTCATGGCCTATATCGACCATTTCAACGCCCAGGGCGGGGCAAACGGATGGACCATCAAGATTCTGCCCGCCAATGACGGATACAATCCAACTCCCTGTTTCAGAAATACCCTGAACTTTATCGAGAAAGATAAGGTGTTTGCGCTCTTTTCCTACGTGGGCACCCCGACCGCCACGCATATCTTGCCGCTACTGCAAAAATTTGAGGATCAGAATATTTATCTGCTCTTCCCCTTTACCGGGGCCATGCCGCTTCGGACGCCGCCCTTCGGGCACTTTGTCTACAATCTCCGCGCATCCTATTTCGAGGAGACTGCGGGTCTGGTGGAAAATCTGGTGAAGGTGGGGAGTGACCGCATCGCGGTTTTCTACCAGGCAGACGCCTATGGGCGGACGGGCTGGGACGGTGTGCGGCGTGCCCTGAAAAAACAGGGGTTGTCCATCGTGTCCGAAGCCGCCTACCGGCGCGGCGCGTCATTCGAGCAGGACTTCAGCCGCGAGGTGCGTCACCTCATGGAGGGTAAGCCGGATGCGGTGATAGTCGTCGGTACCTATGCTTCCCAGGCCGCATTCATCCGCGACACCCGTGACGCCGGATATAATCTCCCCATTGCGGGCCTTTCTTTTGCGGACAGCGACAAGATGCTCGAACTGCTCCTTCTGGCCGGTCGAAGGTCCGGGCATGACTACACTGCGAACCTGATCAATTCCCAGGTGGTGCCCAGCTACGAGGATACCTCCCTGGAGGGTGTCCGTTTCTATCGAACGCTCATGGACAAGAGTACCAATGTCCCGGCTCTTTCGGACAAGGGATACCGGCCGCGCCGGTTCAGTTTTGTCAGTTTCGAGGGATTCCTGAACGGAGTGCTGCTCGGCGAGATGGTTCGCCGCATGGCGGATAATCCCGTCAGGAGCCGCATCCCCGAGGCCCTGGAATCCATCCGGGATTTTGATATGGGCATCGGGGTCAACGTGAACTTCGGGCATGACAGGCATCAGGGACTCGACGTGGTTTATTTTACCACGGTGGTGGACCATCGGTTCCAGCCTCTTGAAGATTGGGAGAGGTGGCGTCCATGAAAGCGCCCAAACTCTTTCTCAAGCCGCTTCTGTTCATGGTGTTTGTTTTCGGTCTGATCTCTGCGGTTTCTTCCACAACCTTTGGCACCCGCCTCAAGCGGGAGATGACCCGCGAGTATGAGTCCAAGGCCCTGGCCCTGGCCCGCAGCGTGGCCGAATCGGACATCGTGACCATCCTGGAGCGGGAGGCCGGAAGTGTCCAGGCACGTATCAACCAGTATCAGGCCATTGCCGGTGTCTCCTATGTGGCGGTCGTGGATGAGAGCGGTCAGGTTATCGCCCATTCCTTTATTCCGGACGTGCCCGACGAGGTCCGGGCCTTGATCCGGGAGACCGCCGGGACCCTGCTTGGCGACGAGCATCTGTTGCGCGATCTGCAGTTCGACGACGGCACTTTTCTGCATGTGGCGTACCCGATTCTGGGAGGATTGGCCGGATATGTGCATATCGGCATGGATTCGCAGATTATCGCCGAGCACATCCAGGAAGCCGTGCTGGAGCAGCAGGTCGTGGTGTTTGTTTTGTTTGGGGCCAGCCTGATTATCGCGTTCCTTTTCATCCTCAATATATCCAAACCCTTGACCATGCTGACTGAGTATGCCCGCCGCGTGGCCAATAAGGACTTCGCTGATGTGCCGGAGATCGATGCCAAGGACGAAGTCGGCCAGTTGGCCAGGGCCATGCGCTACATGGCCCGGCACATAGCCGAGCTGGTGGGCAACCTGGAGGACCGTGTCCACAAGAAGACCCGGGAGCTTCAGGAGGCGCAGGACGCCCTCAAGCAGAAGGTGGAGGAGCGCACCAGCGAACTCTTGCGAGCCAACACCCAACTCAAGATCGAGATTGCCGAGAGAAAGGTCGTCGGCGAGGCCCTGCGCAAGGCGGAGAGGAAGTACCGCACCATTTTCGAGAACGCGGTGGAAGGGATTTACCAATCCTCGCCCAGCGGTCGTTTCTTGAGCGCCAACCCGTCCCTGGCCCGGATCATGGGCTACCAGTCGCCCGAGGAGCTCATGAGCGCGGTCTACGAAATTGGCACTCAAATGTATATGGACCCGGTGCGGCGGAAGGAATATATCCGGCTTTTGGAGGAGAAGGGCGAGATCAAGAATTTCGTGTCCAAGGTGCGCCGTCGTGACGGGCGCATCATCTGGGTCACGGAGAATGCCCGCAAGATCACGGACAGCGAAAATTCGGTCCTGTGCTACGAAGGCTCGCTTGAGGACATCACCCTGCGCAAGAAGGCCGAGGACCAACTCAAGCGGCAGGCGTTCCACGATCCGTTGACCGGACTGCCCAACCGCGCCCTGTTTCTGGATCACCTGCGTCTGGCCATGGAGCGCGGTCGCCGCCGCCGGCACCTGTTCGCGGTCATCTACATGGACTTGGACCGGTTCAAGGTCATCAACGACTCTCTGGGGCATGAGACCGGCGACGAACTGCTCCGGGGCGTGGCCCGCGTGCTGGAGTCCTGTGGCCGTTCCGTGGATACCCTGGCCCGGTTCGGCGGTGACGAGTTCGCCATTTTGCTTGAGGAAATTTCTGCGCCCAGGGATGCCATCACCATTGCCCGCCGGATTTTGGACGGCGTGCGCCAGCCCTTTGTCATAGGCGGCAATGAAGTCTTTACCTCCGCCTCCCTGGGAATCGTGCTCAAGACCGAGGGCTATGACCGTCCCGAGGCGTTGCTCCGGGATGCGGACACGGCCATGTACCGCGCCAAGGAGCTGGGCAAGTCCCGGTTCAAGGTCTTCAACCAGAAGATGCACGACCAAGCCCTGGAACTCATGGCCCTGGAGACCGACCTCAGGCGTGCCGTGGACCTGCGCGAATTCGAAGTGGTCTACCAGCCCATCGTTTGCCTCGGCACGCGCTTGATTTCCGGGTTCGAGGCATTGGTCCGGTGGCGGCACGCCGAACACGGGATCATCATGCCCGGAGACTTCATCTCCCTGGCCGAGGACACCGGCCTGATCTACGCCATCGACAACCTGGTGCTGGTGGACGCCTGTGCCCAGATCCGGCGCTGGCAATCCACGTACAGCGACCACATAGGGGAAGAACTGTCCCTCAATATTAACATCTCCGGCAAGCATTTCGGTCAGCCCATGTTGCTCAGTCAGGTGTCCCGCGCCCTGGACGATTCGGGCCTCTCCCCGGCCAGTCTGAACATTGAGATCACCGAGTCCGCGCTCATGGAGAATCCGGCCATGGCCGAGGAAGTGCTCAAGCAGCTCAAGAATTTGGGCATCCAGATCTGTATCGACGATTTCGGCACCGGCTATTCCTCTCTGTCCTACCTGCAACGGTTTCCCATTGACGTGGTCAAGGTGGACCGCTCCTTCATCGACGGGGTGGACAGAGACCAGGACAGCCAGGCCATTGTGCGGACGGTGTTTTCCCTGGGTGAATCCCTGGGGCTGAAGATCGTGGCCGAGGGTGTGGAAACACCGGCCCAGCTTGCCTTCTTGGAGAGCGAAGGATGTCGGTTCGTGCAGGGATATCTTTTCTACAAACCGATGTCGGCTGCCGAGGTGGACGAGTTGTTGTGCGGGACCGTCAGTATGTAGTCGCAATTTTTCAGGAGAGAATTTCAAGACAATGCGCAGCATCATCAAGGGTGGGTTGGAGCCCATTGAAGAGGCGCTCATGCCGTTCAAGGAATTCCTGCGGAGCAAGTCCACAGGCGGAATTCTGCTTATCCTTTGCGCGATCACGGCCCTGGTCTGGGCCAACTCCACCTGGGCGGAGAGCTACATTGCCTTGTGGCAGACACCGTTTACCGTGGGCTACGGCAAGGCCGTTCTCTCCAAGCCGCTTCTGCTCTGGGTCAATGACGGACTCATGGCCCTGTTCTTTTTTGTCGTCGGCCTGGAGATCAAGCGGGAGTTTCTGGTAGGCGAGCTTTCCTCTCTCAGCAAGGCGATTCTGCCCATTGTGGCGGCTGTGGGCGGCATGGTGATCCCTGCGGCACTGTATGTTCTGGTTAACGGTGACGGTCCGGGCGGGCACGGTTGGGGCGTTCCCATGGCCACGGACATCGCCTTTGCTTTGGGTATTCTGGCCCTGCTCGGTGACCGGGTCCCCAGTCAGCTCAAGATATTTCTCACGGCTGTAGCCATTGTGGATGACATCGGCGCGGTGTTGGTCATCGCGGTCTTCTATACCTCGGATATCGCTGTCTGGATGCTGGCCGGAGCCGGGACCATGCTGCTGGTGGCCTTTGCGGGCAACCGCATGGGCGTGCGCACGCCGGTTTTCTATGCCCTGGTGGGATGCGTGGTCTGGCTGCTCGTGCTCAAGTCCGGCATCCACTCCACGGTGGCCGGGGTACTCATGGCCTTCACCATTCCGGCCAGGACCCGATCCGACCCGGAAGGATTCCTCTCCAATGCGGACGGTGTTCTCAAGGACTACGGGACATCCCTCGGGCACGGAGTCACGGTGCTCACCAGCCCGGCCATGAACTCCGCACTGCTTTCCTTGCAGTCCATAACGAGCAGCGCCCAGACCCCGTTGCAGCGGCTGGAACACGCCCTGCATCCGTTGGTCGACTATGTGATCATGCCGATTTTTGCCCTGGCCAATGCGGGCGTTGTCCTGAGCGGGAACCTGGGAGCGGTCCTGACCGGTCCCGTGGCTCTGGGCACGGCTTTCGGGCTGGTGGTGGGCAAGCCGGTGGGCATCGTGTTGTCGGTGTGGGCCCTTGCCCGTCTCTCCGGCGGACTGCCCGACGGCATGCGCCTTGGTCATTTTGTGGGCGTGGGTTTGCTGGCGGGCATCGGCTTCACCATGTCCCTGTTCATTGCGGCCCTGGCCTTCGAGGGAACCCCTGACATGCTTGCCGGTGCCAAGACCGCTATCCTCGGGGCTTCGAGCGTGGCGGGTGCGGCCGGATATTTCCTGCTCAGGAATATTTCGGTCGGCAGGGAGTGAGGGGAGAGGCTTCTCTTCTTGCGGGAAGCCGTGTACTGTCATGCAAGATGGCTAAGGCGGAAAGTACAAATCAACCGACGAGTGACCGACCAATGACCACCACCAATCCCGAAGGACGCATTGAAGGCGTCTTTTCCATCGAACGCACCGGCAAGATAGGCGCTGGCACCACGGCGCGGCGCGTCAAGCAGACCGCCTTGTATTACTGCAAGGAAGTGGACGACGACGTCATCGAAATACGACTGCTCAACCCCCACAATGTGCCCTTTGGCGATGTGGAGCAGATTACCAAGGACGAATTGCTGGCCGAGTACCTACCCATGCCTCAGCTCTACAAGGAGGTCATGGGCAACATCCGCAATATCCAGAAATCCATCGCGCGCGGTGAAAAGTTTCGCAAGCGCGGCGAGACCTTCACTGCCGAGTTTGAATTCAACAATGCCCTGAATCTGGACGAAGAGAATGTGCGCGCCAATTTTGGTGTGGGGTTGTGCCTGCTCGCCCGCGATGAGAACGAGAAGGCCCAGCAGGTCTTTCAACGCATCGTGAAGATCGACTCGGCTTTCAGTTCCGAACACAAACACCTTTTCAACGAGTACGGCATCGAGCTCAGGAAGAAAAAGCTTCTGGAAGAGGCGGCGGAATACTATGCCCGCGCCCTGGAACTGACCTCGGATGACGAAAATCTCTGGTACAATCTCGCCCGTGCCTGGTTCGACAAGGAAGACTACGCCAAGGCCGCGGACTCCGTGACCAAGTGCCTGGAGCTCAACCCCGTGCATGAGCACGGCAAGAAAATGCTCAACTACCTGAACAAGAAAGGCCTGATCTGAGACCGTAGGCCGGACCGGGAGAATCATGTCCGCAATCAAGGCATGTGTCATAGCCGGAACGCACAGCGGGTGCGGCAAGACATCGGTATCCCTGGGCCTTATGGCGGCCATGGCCCGACGGGGCCTGCGGGTACAGCCATTCAAATGCGGCCCGGATTTCATTGATCCAGGCCATCATGCCCTGGCCTGCGCCAGAGGCGGCAAGCCGGTGCCCAGCCATAATCTCGACGGCTGGATGCTGGACCAAACCACCAATCTTGATATTTTCAACCGCTATGCTGCGGCCAGCGACGTGGCCCTGGTGGAAGGGGTCATGGGGCTGTTCGACGGGTTTTCCGGCACAGGGGACGAAGGGTCCACCAGCCAGATTGCCAAGACGCTGGGATTACCGGTGATCCTGGTGGTGGATGCGCGTTCCATGGCCCGTTCGGCTGCCGCTCTCGTGGCCGGGTATGCGGGGTTCGACAGGGAGGTCAATCTTGCGGGCGTGATTTTCAACCGCGTGGGCAGCGAGAATCATGCGGAGCTGCTTATCGAGGCCATGTCCCTGGTGCCGGACGTGCCGGTGCTCGGTTGCCTGGGCAGGGATGAAGCCCTGGCCACACCGTCGCGTCATCTCGGTCTGGTCACGGCAGAAGGAAGCGGGCCCGACATGGAACGCTATCAGCGACTGGCCGACTGGGTGGAGGCCGGCATGGACCTGGACGAACTGCTGCGTGTCCTGCCCGAGACCGAGGCCGTGCCCCCGTTCGAGCCTGTGCCCGAGATCGGCAGTGTGTCCATCGGCCTGGCTCGTGATGCGGCCTTCAGTTTCTACTATGAGGAGAACCTCCGTCTGCTCTGTGAGGCGGGTGCCCGGCTGGTGGAATTCTCCCCCATGCAGGACATCCATCTGCCCGACAACCTGAGCGGTCTGTACCTGGGGGGCGGCTACCCGGAATTGTACGCCTTCGAGCTGGGCCAGAACACCCGGCTGCGGCGGGAGATCAAGGAGTTCTGCGAGGCAGGCCGTCCGGTGTATGCCGAGTGTGGCGGCTTCATGTATCTCATGAACGACATCATCACCGGCCGGGGGCGCTATGCCATGTCCGGCGTCTTTCCCCTGCGGGCGGAGATGGGCGAGTCCTTCCGTGCGCTCGGATACCGCGAGATCCGTACCCAACGCGAGTCTCCACTGGGAGCCACCGGTTCGGTGGTTCGGGGGCATGAATTTCACTATTCGTCCATTCAGGGCGAGATCGACACCCATGCGGTGACGCCCATGTATACCGTTTCCGGACGCAAGGGGATCATGGCGATGCCCGAGGGATTCCTGCTTGGCAACACGCTCGGCTCCTACGTCCACCTCCATTTCGGTAGTAACCCGGAGATGGCTCGTGCTTTCGTGGAGGCGTGCCGCCGCTCGGGCGCTGCCGGACGGACCATCTAGATTCATGGGCGAGATCCCGAAAAATCCCCTGCGCGCCCTTTGGTCCTGGGCCTTGTACGACTGGGCCAATTCCGGGTTTGCCGCCCTGGTCCAGACCTTTGTCTTTGCCGCCTACTTCACCCGCGCCGTGGCGGAAAACGAGACGCTCGGCACGGCCCAATGGGGCAACATGATGGGCGCGGCCGGGCTGATTATCGGCCTGGGCGGTCCCTTGCTCGGTGCCGTGGCCGACCGGTCGGGCCGCCGCAAGCCGTGGCTCGGCCTGTTCACCGCGTTGTGCATCGCGGCCACGGCCTGTCTCTGGTTTGTGACCCCGTCCCCCTCGTCCGTCTGGCTGGCCCTGCTGCTGGCAGGGGTGGGCACCATCGGGTCGGAATACGCCATGATCTTCTACAATGCCATGCTCCCTGACCTGGCCACACCCTCCACCGTGGGTCGCTGGTCCGGCTGGGGGTGGGGACTGGGCTACGCGGGCGGTCTGGTGCTGCTCGTCCTCGCCCTGTACGGATTCGTGGAGCAGGGGGCGTGGTTCGGGGTGCCCCGTGAAGAGGCCCTGCATGTGCGTGCGGTCATGCCGCTCACTGCAGTCTGGTATCTGGTTTTCTGCCTGCCGCTGTTTTTCTTTGCCTCGGACGGCAAGCCCTCGGGCACTCCCCTGAGGCGGGCCGTGAGTGAGGCCTTGGCCCAGTTGCACGGTTCCCTGCGCGAGGTCCGGCGCTACCGCGACATCGGTTTCTTTCTGCTGGCGCGCATGCTCTACAACGACGGGCTGACCACCATGTTCGCCTTTGGCGGCATCTACGCGGCCGGGACCTTCGGCATGGGGGCCGGGGAGGTCATCCTCTTCGGCATCGGTCTCAACCTCACGGCCGGGCTGGGCGCAGCCTCCTTTGCCTGGCTGGACGACTGGCTCGGGCCGCGCAGGACTATCCTGTTTGCCCTGGCTGGACTCATCGTGCCGGGCACCCTGATCCTGCTGGTGACGTCCAAGACGCTGTTCTGGATTTTTGGGCTGGCGCTTGGTATATTTGTGGGACCGGTCCAGGCTTCGAGCCGGTCCTACCTGGCACGGGTCGCCCCCGAAGAGGTGCGCGGCGAAATGTTCGGCCTGTTCGCCCTGTCCGGTAAACTGACGTCATTCATGGGCCCGTTGCTGGTGGGCTGGATGACCCTGGCCTTTGACAGCCAGCGCGTGGGCATGGGATCGGTCATCGTCCTGTTCGCGCTGGGTTTTGTGGGCATGCTTTTCGTGCCGCAGGCCATCACGCATGGCAAGGAGTGAACCATGGAAGAATTCCGTTTCGAGTTGACTGACGAGGAAAAGAAGTACCTCAAGGACCTGGTGGTCCAATCCATCTCCTTTGGTCTGAATCCGTCCGACGGGCCCTTTGGCCCGCCCGAGCCGCCCACGGACAAGCTCCGGCAGGTGCTGGGTGCCTTTGTCACCCTCAAGATCGGTGGTCGGTTGCGTGGCTGCATCGGTAACATTCAGGGCTCGGGCGAACTGTTCCGCACCGTGTGGGACATGGCCCAGAGGGCCGCGTTCAAGGACCCGCGCTTTCCGTCCCTGACTGAGGACGAGTTCCAGAAGGTCGAATATGAAATCTCCATCCTGAGTCCCATTGAGGCCTGCCCGGATACGGAGCGGGTGGAGATCGGGCGACACGGATTGATCATGTCCAGAGACGGCCGTTCGGGACTGCTGCTGCCCCAGGTTCCGGTGGAGTGGAAATGGGACCGGGAGACCTTCCTGGCTCATACTTGCGCCAAGGCGGGGCTGCCCCGCGACGCCTGGCGCGATCCGGCCACCACCATCCTTTGGTTCGAGGCCGTGGTTTTTTAACAGCCGTTCATATTTTTCGGAGAGAATCCGGGTTTATCGTCTTTCTTGCCGCAAATTCAGGGAAGGCCCCTCGACAGAGTGGGAGCGGTCAGGTAGTGTTCAAGTACTATAATTCACCCTGAGAGGCCGCTGGCGGTACTGAGAATGCGTGGTATGATCAAGAAACTTCCCGTGGAGGAACTGAAGCCCGGTATGGAGGTCGTCAAGCTCTCCAGCGAGCTTTGGGAACACCTGCCCAACCTCTACGCCGAACCCGGAGCGATTGAATCCGAAGCCCAGATCAAGGCTATCCGCCAGGACGGGTTCAGCCATGCGTTCGTGAAGGTCGAGACGGGAAGCATCGAGTCCATGGGCGAGAAGCTGGACCGTCTGCTGGCCGAGCGAGAGTTTTCTCCTCCGATCAAGCCCCGCGTGCCCTTCGAGCAGGAGATGGAAGTGGCTCGCATGACGTACCAGAACGCCATGCTCCACGCCAAGCGCATCATCAATGACGTCAAGATGGGGCGCAAGGTGGACTATGATGCCTCCTTGCAGACCGTGAACGATATCGTGGATTCTGCCGTGCGCAACCCGGATACGTTGGTCTGCCTGTCCAAACTGTCCGACTATGACGAATACACCTATGCCCATTGCATCAACGTAGCCACCATCAGCGTGGTTTTCGGCGAATACCTGGGGCTGGGCCGTGATGATCTCGTCAGGCTGGGCGCGGCGGGCATGATGCACGACCTGGGCAAGACGGCGGTTCCGTCCCGGATCATCAACAAGCGGGCCCGGCTCACGGAGCAGGAGTTCGAGGAGATCAAGCGTCATCCGGAGTATGGCTGCCGCATTTTGGAGAAGCAGGGCAACGTGCCGGAGGATATTATTCACGCCGTGCGCGATCACCATGAGAAGTTCAACGGGGGCGGGTATCCCGACAGCCGGATCAAGAAGGACATCGCCCCCCTGGCGCGCATCATCAGCCTGGCCGACGTCTATGACGCCCTGACCAGCGATCGTTCCTACAAGGATGCCATTTTGCCCAATAAGGCGCTGGCCATCATGTACGGCATGCGCGAGCAGGATTTCGACCCCCTGGAAGTGCAGATGTTCATCAAGTGCCTGGGCATTTTCCCCTCGGGCAGTCTGGTCAAGCTCAGCACCGGAGCCTACGGCGTGGTCTACGAGTCCAATGCTGCCCTGCCGTTGCTGCCCAAGATCAAAATCATCCTGGATGAGGATCTGCACCCCATCCCCTCGGAGTTGATCGATCTGGCCGCCGAGCAGGCTATGGGTCACAACACCTTGAAAATACTCGAGTGCGCCGACCCCGCCACCTACAAGATCAATCTCAAGCCGTACCTCACACGCAAAGGATAAGAGACCTATGCCGGATATGGAAATATGGATAGGGCTGGTCGCCCTCACGGCTGTTCTCTATGTTGCCAAGTGGTGGCAGGGGAATCGCAAAATCACGGTCTACCGGATCAGTCCGCAATCCCTGGAGCGGTCCAAGGAAGTCCTGCTTCGGGTACTCCCCTTGGTGGAGGACGACAACGACTCGCTTTTGGATGTGAATCGGCTTCCCTACACCAAGGACAGCATCAAGAGTGCGGCCAAGATCCTGGCCTATTATTATTGGAAAGAGAACCGGTCCGAGGAACTCAGCCGGGTCAAGCGTTGTTTCGTTTCCCTGTCCCGATTCCAGAATCGGGACCTGGATGCGGATGCCCGTCAGCGGCTGCTCAAAAGCGACACGAAGCGGCTCACCCAGGAGATGGACTACTACCTGACCCACTATCCCTTCAAGGCGACCAAGCGAAAGATCCCCGCCCAGAAGGGGTGAGGTTCTCCAGGTTTTCGCCTGCCTGCCGTTGTCTGGAGGTCCTCTCTACCCGTTGTCCCCGGAAGATTTCCGGATATTGGCGAAATGGGCCTTGAGCTTTTTCATGATGTGGTCATAGCCCGCCGGGTTGTGGGGAATGGTGCAGAGGGTGCAATCCTTGACGCCGTTTTCAAGGGTCCGATAGTTGCCACCACAGTCGCCCAGGAAGTAGAGTGGGCAGAAGCAGAACAGACAGTTGAACTCTTCCGGTTTGTCCGTGGCGTGGCACGGGAAATACCGGCAGTCGCCATTGCAGAAGAATCGGTGGCTGTTTTCCATCACTTGAATTGTACTTGCTTGACCGGCGGCTCGCACTCCTTGTCCTGGGGAAATGCGTTGAACGGGAATGGCCGCTTGTTTTCGTTGAGCGTGTTAAAGCGCATGAGCCGGTAGCCGAACTGGGCAAGATTGTTGGTAAACAGGCGTAGGGGTTCGCTCCGTTTTCTGACTGCCAACAGATATCCGTACTGGAACAGCACGGCCAGTTGGATGAGAAGTCCCGTCACCTCGAAAAAGATCATGCACACCAGAGTCACCGCGAAACGTTTCAGTATTGCGGTTCTGTTCGCCGTTGTCTGTCTGCTTGCTTCGGCCATGGTCGACTCCTTCGTATTGACGATTGAAAGCATTTGATTGTCAAGCATACCCTGAAAGGGGGGTGCGCGGCAACCGGCAGAGAAATTATCGAATGACGATGGATCGGGACTCGCGATCCCGGTAGATATTGGAGGCCTCGGTGCGGGTCTTGAAGGAGTGGGTGCGGGTGCCGAATTTGACCGTGGCTTCGGGATAGAGGAATCGTTTGACCTTGATCGCGATGCCTGCGAGTTCTTGCTGGCGGGACAGGGCGAGCTGGGTGAGGTCCTGGCTGATTCTCTTGCGCCGTTTGATCAGGGTTTTGTGGTGCTTGAGAAGTTCCGCAACAGCCTTGAATTTCCCCGGCTCGGTTCTCTCTAGGATGACCTCGGGCGGGTCCGTGCCCAGGGCTTCGTCGATTTTGCGGATGGCCTGTTCAATCTTTTGCCGTTCCTCGTGCAGTTCAGCGTCTTCCTCGTGTTCGATGAGAATGCCCACAATGGTGACCACGCCGAGTTCGGAGCCGACCTCGTTGATCTCCATGCCTTGGGCGGCCAGGATCTCGCCGCCCTGGACGGTCCCTTTGCCCTTGGTGGCGAAGAATTTTCCTCCGGCGCGGATACGGGAATTGGTGATGTCGTTGGCGATGGTCACGTCGCCGTCCGCGTGGATGATGGCGTTGGTGGCGTAGTTGGCCACCACGTCCCCTCCGGCCGAAATCTTGCCGCCGTCGGGCATGAGGATTCCCCCCGAGACTTCGATGTTGCCTCCGGCGGTTACGGTGGAGCTTTCCACGGAACCGATCACAATGATGTGGTTGGGTGCGGAGACCGAGAACCCGGCCTGGATCGAGCCGAGAATCTTGACCGAGCCATGCTCGACGTGGACATTGCCGGACTCCAGGTCCACGTTGCCGTGTATGAGCAGGCACTCGGTGACCGCGAGAACGTTTCTTTCCATGACCACGATCCCTTTGGCCTTGGACTGGAAGGTGACCTTGTCCTCCAGCGAGACAACATTTTCGCCCGTGTGGAGAAAGAGTTCCCTTCCGCCGTGGGCCGGGATGGTCTTGCCGTAGATGTCGATGCCGCCTTCGCCCGGAGTGGGCGGGTGCAGCCGTCCGATGATCTGGCCCGGATCGACCATGGGGTAGGCACCACGGTTACGGAAGTCGAGGCAACCGTTTTCGTTTTCGGTGCCGGTCAGTTCGCGGGTGGAGACCATGTATTCCAGCCAGCCGTCGTGTCCGGGCACGGGGTGGCTGCCCGCCACGAGGACCTGGTCGAATAGTGGCTTGCCCGTTTCCCTGGCCTTGCGGAGTTTTTTGTCCAGCTCATTGGAGTCGATGTCGATGGCCACGCCGAGATCACGCATTTCTTTTTCCACGCGGGCCGGGGTGATTGGCTTCCCACGGAAATCCTTGGCGTGCAGGGTGCCGGTGATCGTGATCGCGTCCTCGGACACGTGGGGAATCGGGTTTACGGAAAGGACGCCGTCCTTGAACCGGGCCATGCCCCAGACCTGGGAGACGTAGGCATCGTCCAAGGGGTCGTATTCCACGTTTTCGCCCATGGCGATTTCCACGACTTCGGGATTGAAATTCCCCTTGGGGCGAAGCACCTTGCCGTCGATGGTCCGACCATCACGGGCGTGCTGTGCCTTTCGTAGTCGGGCGAACCGGTCGCCGGGAAACACGGGAAAGTCGAGGTCCCCCAGGGCCATGAGCGAACCGTCCCTGGGCTCCTGGGCGGGGATGCCGCGAACCAGGGGGATGCGTTTTATTTCGCCGTTCTCTCGAATGGATTCGAGGATTTGTCTGGCCGCGTCTTCGTCCACAGGAAGGGCGACACCAGCCTCGGCCACCTGGAGCTTGAGCAAATCCATGGAGGGTTCCTCCCCGTCTGTGGGAGGGAAGTACCGGTTTACGCCCAGCTTCATGCCATCTTCGGATAGGGAAAAGCGAAATTGGGCATTTGGGGTATCGGGTGTGTTTGTCTCGTCCGCCATGGTCTCCCCGAAAAAGGTGTTTTTACCGACAAGCAAGCCCGGTGGGGAAACGCTTCCACCACCGGCCACCACCGCATGATTTCCGTCGATACCACAGGCGGTTCTCCCCTGGCAAATAGTCGGGAGTGTCAGCCGGTGCGGGAAAGGGAGAGACGCCAGTAGAGTTCCTCAAGCAGCCCGACCAGGTCGGCGAAGATGCCGCCGGGCTCGGGCGCTATCCCGAACAGGGCGCGGCGTTGCTCCCTGAGGCCTTCCTTGGAAACCGCATCCGGGTCGGAGTGGAATACGGTCATGGCCAGCCGTTCGGCCAGCAGATAGCCGGACAGTCCGTTTGTCAGCAGCTCCATGAGCACGGAGAAACGCCCGGTGCGTCCGTTCCAGAATTCTCGGGTCGCGTCGTCCGGTTCGCAGGCCAGGGATTCGCAGATCAGGGAGTAGAGCGTGTTGATGCCCGCGCCCGGAATGCCCCGCCGCCAGCCCAGCAGCCAGGGAGTGCGCCAGAAGAGCAGAAAGTGGCTGGTGCCCGTGGCGATGATGGTTTCCATGGCCTTTTTGGCGTTCAGAAGAGTCTGGTCTTCCCACCGGATATCGCGGGCAGCCACATCCCAGGCCGGGACCGGCTCCGCATGGAGCGGCTGGCCGAGGACCTCGCCCAGCAGGTGCGCCAGCCAGCGGTTGGCCGGGGGCGAGGCCGGGGTCTCCAGATGGGCGTAGCTCAGAATGACGCGCCCCTGGCCGAAATCGTTGGCCGTGACGCAGGGCAGCCCTTTCAGGAAGTCCGGTCGCAGGTGGATGCCGTACAGGTTCTCCCAGTCGGTCATGGTGCCCTCGGGCAGGGAGGCCAGGTGCAGGTCCGCCACCCAGAAATCCGGGCCCGGTGCGCCGAAACGAGCGAGCACCGTCACCTTGTCGTCCACCGGATCGAACCGGCCCGGCCACCACACGGGCAGCATGGCCTTGCCACCGAGGTCCGCCGGGACCAGCGGGTCGTCCGTATTCAGGTCCGCTTCCACGTGGCCGGAAAGAAAGTGGTGCAGCCGATTTCGGTATCCCTTGCGCGTCCAGGGAGAGAGGCCGAGGCCATAGGGTCCTGTCAGGGCCAGCCCGGTGCCGCCGCAGAATCCGAGATAGGTGCCGCCCTGGTCCACGAATTCGCGGATGGCGTTCATTCCGTCCTTGCCAAGTCGGTCCGCCTTGCCCTTGGCCCGCCCGCCGGGCACCAGGAGCAGCTTGGGTGGTTCTCCGGACTTGCCAGCCAGCACGCCATCGGCTATTTCTGAGCCGCGTACCAGACGATAGGGAACCTTCCACGCCGAAAGCGCACGAGCGGCGAGAAGTCCCCAGAAATGTGATTCGTCCCAGTATATATGTATGCTTGACATAAACGGCTCCCTCGACAAGGGTAGCCCGACGCTATCAAAGGCGCATCCCTTTGCGCAAGCGTAACTATACGAAATTTCAGGCCGTCGCCCTGCGATTCGCGCCGAAGCCCGCATAAAGGAAGGAAAGTTATATGTCTCGCAAAGAGCTGGCAAAAGCCTACGAGCCTTGGGATGTCGAAGAAAAGTGGGAAACCCACTGGGAAGAGAACAAGACGTTCACGCCCGATCCCGACGGTCCGGGCGAATCTTTTTCCATCGTCATCCCGCCGCCCAACGTTACCGGCGTCCTGCACATGGGCCACGCCCTGAACCTGACACTCCAGGACATCCTTTGCCGCTTCAACCGCCAGCAGGGCAAAAGCGTCCTGTGGGTGCCCGGCACCGATCACGCGGGCATTGCCACCCAGAACGTGGTCGAGCGTCAGCTCAAGGAAGAGGGCAAGACCCGCCACGACCTGGGCCGCGAGAAGTTCATCGAGCGCGTATGGGAGTGGAAGAAGGAAAAGGGCGACCACATCCTGACCCAGATCCGGCGCATGGGGGCGTCCGTGGACTGGACCCGCGAATGCTTCACCTTTGACGAGCAACGTGCCAAGGCCGTGCGCGAGGTCTTTGTCAAACTCTATGAGGAAGGCCTCATCTACAAGGGCGACTACATCATCAACTGGTGCAACCGCTGCCACACCGCCCTGGCCGACGACGAGGTCGAGCACGAGCCGCGTCCCGGCCACCTCTACCATATCAAGTATCCCCTGGCCGATGGTTCGGGCCATCTGATCGTGGCCACCACCCGGCCCGAGACCATGCTCGGAGACACCGCCATTGCGGTGAATCCCGAGGATGACCGGTTCAATCACCTCATCGGCAAGGAAGCCGTGCTCCCCCTGGTCGGCCGCAAGCTGCCCATCATCGGCGACAAGTACGTGGACATCGAGTTCGGTACCGGTTGCCTCAAGGTCACGCCCGCCCACGACATGAACGACTGGGAGCTGGGCCGCAAGCACGGCCTGGAAGTGCTCCCCATCCTGGACGAGGACGGCAACGTCAACGAGAACGCGCCCGAGAAATATCGGGGTTTGCACAAAGACGAGGCGCGGATCATCATCTGTGCTGACCTCAAGAACGAGGGGCTGCTCGTGGATGTGGCCGACCACGATCACTCGGTTGGCGCCTGCTACCGCTGCAAGTCCGTGATCGAGCCGCACGTCTCCACCCAGTGGTTCGTGTCCATGAAACCCCTGGCCGAGAAGGCCCGCGCCGCCGTGCCCGCAGACACGCATATTTTCCCGGAGCACTGGACCAAGACCTACTACGACTGGCTGGACAACATCCGCGACTGGTGCATCTCCCGCCAGATATGGTGGGGCCACCGCATCCCGGCCTGGACCTGCGAGAAGTGCGGCGAACTGACCGTGTCCATCGAGGACCCGTCCGCCTGCTCTGCCTGCGGTTCCAAGAATATCGTCCAGGACGAGGACGTGCTCGACACCTGGTTTTCGTCCGCGCTCTGGCCGTTCTCGACCATGGGCTGGCCCGACGACACCCCGGAACTGAAGAAATACTACCCGACCTCCTGTCTGGTCACGGGCTTTGACATCCTGTTTTTCTGGGTTGCCCGCATGATGATGATGGGCCTCCAGTTCATGGAACAGGTGCCGTTTCATCACGTCTACATTCACGCCCTGGTCCGCGACGAGCACGGCAAGAAGATGTCCAAGAGTACGGGCAACGTCATCGACCCGCTGGACATGATCGAGAAGTACGGGGCCGACGCCCTGCGTTTCACCCTGACCAGCTTTGCCGCCATGGGTCGCGATATCAAGCTCAGCGAGCAGCGCATCGAAGGCTACAAGCATTTCATGAACAAGATCTGGAATGCCACCCGCTTTGCCATGATGAATCTGCCGGAGGAGATTCCGGCCATGGATGTCTCCAAGGTGGACGGTCTGGCCAACCAGTGGATTTTGCACCGGTTGGAAGAGGTCAAGGCTTCGGTAGCCTTGGCCACGACAGAATATCGGTTCAACGAGATAGCCCAGATTCTGTACCGGTTCATCTGGTCCGAGTTCTGCGACTGGTACCTGGAGATGATCAAGCCCGCCCTGTACGGCGAGGACGAGGGTGCCAAGGCCCAGACCCAGGCCGTGCTCTGGACCGTGCTCTCCGAGACCATGATCCTGCTGCACCCGGTGACCCCGTTCATCACCCAGGAAATCTGGTCCGTGCTGCCGAGGCCCGCAGGCGACGACCGGAGCGAGGACCTCGCCACCCTGCTGTGCCCGGAAGCGCGGGAAAACTGTCTGAGACCGGACGCGGTCAAGGCCATGGACTTGTTCATGGGCGTGGTGTCCGGCACCCGCAACATCCGCACCGAGCTGCTGATCGAGCCTGCCAAGAAGCTCGACCTGCTCATCAAGACCGTATCCGATGACGACAAGGCCGTGCTCACGGCCAATATCGGCTTGATCCAATCCCTGGCCCGCATTGAAAATATCACCATCGGCCCGGATGTGAAGGCTCCCAAGGCCTCGGGCGCGGCGGTGGTGCAGGGCAACGAACTCTCGGTCCCGCTGGAAGGCGTGGTGGATTTCGAGTCCGAACTGGCCCGGCTGGACAAGAACCTGACCAAGCTGGACAAGACCATGAAGGGCGTGGCGGGCAAGCTCAAGAACCCCGGTTTCGTGAACAACGCCCCCGAAGCGGTGGTGGAAGGCGAAAAGAAAAAGCTCGCCGAAATGGAAGAAGAAAAGACCAAGCTCACCCAGCTCAAGGCACGCCTTGAATCCGTGATGGGCTAATAATAGCGGTTTTGACGCTGTATAAATAAGCAAACCAGACTCCCAACTCACTCCCGAACTCCGCGAAGCGGCCACAAAAAGTTTAGGAAAGGAGAGGGGATGGGGGTCCGGGGGAAGGGGAGAGGGACAACCCTTTCCAAAGGGTTTCCCTCTCCCCTTCCCCCGGCCGCCGGAGGCAAAAAAATGGCAAACGTATTCCTCGTCGGAGCCGGTCCGGGCGATCCGGGCATGCTCACTCTGCGGGCAAAAGAGATCATCGAGACCTGTGACATCATGATCTATGACTATCTGGCCAACGCCGACTTCCTGAAGTGGTGCAAGCCGGATTGCGAGATTTTGTATGTGGGCAAAAAAGGCGGCGACCATACCCTGCCCCAGGACAAGATCAATGATCTGATCGTGGAAAAGGCCCGGTCGGGCAAGGTCATCTGCCGACTCAAGGGCGGCGATCCGTATGTTTTCGGACGCGGCGGCGAGGAAGGCGAGGAGCTGGTGGAGGCCGGAATCGACTTCGAGGTCGTGCCGGGCATCACTGCGGGCGTGGCCGCTGCGGCCTATGCCGGTATCCCGGTGACCCACCGCGACCATACCACCTCTGTCTGCTTCATCACCGGGCATGAAGACCCGACCAAGGGCGAGTCCGGCAACAACTGGTCCGTGTACGGTCAGTCGAATTCCACCCTGGTTTTCTACATGGGTGTGGGCAACCTGCCCATGATCGCCAAGAACCTGATGGACAATGGCCGTGCCGCCAACACTCCCGTGGCCCTGGTCCGCTGGGGCACCCGGTGCAACCAGACCTCCTTTGTCTCCACGCTCGAAAACGTGGCGGCGGATGCCGAGGCCCGCAAATGGAAGGCCCCGTCCATCATCATCGTGGGCGGCGTCTGCTCCCTGCATGACAAACTGGCGTGGTTCGAGAAGAAACCCATGCTCGGCAAGGGCGTGGTCGTCACCCGCGCCCGCGAACAGGCCAGCGGTCTGGTCGATGTCCTGCGCGGTCTCGGGGCCTGCGTACACGAGTTCCCGACTATCTCCGTGGAACATCTCGACGACTACAACGAGGTCGAGACGGCCATCATGCAACTGGCCCGCTACCAATGGGTGGTGTTCACCTCGGTCAACGGCGTCAAATTCTTCTGGGAGCAGTTGAATGCGGTCGGTCTGGATTCCCGAATCTTTGCCGGGATGCAGATCGCGGCCATCGGACCGGCCACGGCTGACGAATTGAAGGTCCGGGGTATCAACCCGGATTTCGTGCCCGAAAAATACGTGGCCGAACAGGTGGTCGAGGGCCTTCTGAAGCTGGGCATCCAGGGGAGCGATGTGCTCATCCCGCGCGCCCGGGTTGCCCGCGAGGTGCTGCCCGAGGAACTCAAGAAGGCGGGCTGCAACGTGACGGTCCTGCCGGTCTACGAGACTCGGCTGGTCCAGGCGTCCGGCGATGAGATCGTCGAGGCCATGAAGAATGAGGCCATCCAGTATGTGACGTTCACGTCGTCGTCCACGGTGGAGAATTTCTTCGAGCTGATCTCGCCGGATACATTCAAGTGTTTCCCGGACGTGAAGATCGCTTCCATTGGCCCGGTCACCACCAAGACCGTGGAGCGTTTCGGCTTCACGCCCGCCATTGAGCCGGAGGAGTATACCATCCCCGGCCTGGTGGATGCCCTGGTGAAGTATAACGCCTAGCCGCTTTATCCGTTATTGACAGGGGGTTTCATCTGCAAGGGTGGAACCCCTTTTTCTTTCCGGAGTTGATAAAAATCTCTCATTCGGTATATACTATCAGCGTATCCCGCCAGATTGACCGGAGAGAAACGCATGGCCGTTGAATACACCATTGAGATAAAGAATGATTTCATTTGGTTTCGGCCGGAAGGGGCCACGGATCAGACAGAGGAACTGCTCGAATATATCGACAGCATTCTGGCTGATTGCCGTGAGCAGGGGACGTTTCGGATGCTGTTGGATCACCGTAACTTTCAGTTTAACTGCCAGTATTCCGGGTATTATGACTTGGCCTTGCAGACTATCGAGCGGATGTCGCCGGACCGGCCGCTCAAGGTGGCCCTGCTCACCCAGCCCGAACGGGTGGAATTCCTCAAGTTCTATGAGACCATCGGCGTGGGACGGGGTGCTACCATCAAGGTCTTTGACCGGATGAAGATGGCCTCGGTCTGGCTCGCTTCCTGATCCGGAACATCGGGTTGCGCCCACCAAAAATCCGTACTTGATAAACGCGCCGGATTAGGACAAGAAAGCGCTTGAAGCGTCCCTGCTTCGCGTGGTTCACATTTTCAAGGAGTTCCGATGACGTTGCCCATAGCCGTTCTCGTTTCCGGGTCCGGGTCCAATCTGCAATCCATTATCGACCGTATAGAGGAAGGGGTACTCGACGCCGAGATCAAGCTGGTGATCTCCAACAAGGCCGGGGCCTTTGGTCTCAAGCGGGCCAGGATGCACGACCTCCCCTGTAAGGTGCTCCTGCATACGGATTACCCATCCCGCGAAGCCTTTGATCAGGCCATGATCGAGGCTATCACCGAGGCCGGGGTAGACGAAACCGGCATTGTCGTCATGGCGGGGTTCATGCGCATTGTGACATCCGAGTTTCTCGCGGCCTTCGAGAACCGTGTCATCAACATTCATCCGGCGTTGCTGCCGAGTTTCGCGGGTGTGCACGGCCAGCCCGATGCCGCGGACTACGGCGTGAAGATATCCGGCTGCACCGTGCATTTCGTGGATGAGCAGATGGACCACGGTCCGATCATTATTCAGGCGGCAGTGCCCTGTCAGGCCGGGGAGACCGGGGATGAGCTTGGGCCGCGTATTCTCAAGCTGGAGCATCGTGTTTTTCCTCAGGCTATTCAATGGATCGCGGAGAACCGGCTGACGATCAAGGATCGTCATGTTGAGCTGAAGGTGGCGGGGAAGCGGTGTGCTGGGCAGCCTCGGGCGGATATCGCGCCGGAGACGTATGCGTTGGTGTGGCCGCCGCTTGAGGAAGGATTCTAGTTTTTTTGGGAAAACAGGAATAGGAAAGGCCACCCGGCAATGGGTGGTCTTTTTTTATTTTTTTGGGAGCGGATGCCGCCTGCGGCGGCGATGAAGAATTAGGGAAGGAGAGCCGGTGTTGGAGCCGGTGGCTCCAAAGCCCTCCAGAATGCCCTGCGCGGGCGGCGGTTCTTTTGGCTAAGCAGCACCAAAAGAACCAAAAGTGCCGCTTTTCCGGTGCTTTGCCGCCTTGCGATCACAGGCAAAGAATCTGATCAAAGCGGGACGGCTTCATTTGCGAAGCTTCGCGCTCTCTGCCGTTTTTATAGACCTTAGGCCGTCCGAGGTAAGCCTGTTTTTCGGGGATAGAGCCGCCTTACCCTCTTTGTCAGCTTCTAAGCCTTGTGCTCGATGGCTGGTGCAGGTCTTCGGGTGGGGGTTGGGATGAAAGGCTCGTGCTAGCGCGGCTAGCGCGGCTTGCGCGGAAGGTTGGATTTTAGAACGGGATAGAAATGGTCGAGCTGGTGCTGGTCTTTCCTTTAACACCCCTCGCGGTTTGGGCGGAAGGGAGCGGCTGCCGATGTTTGGCGAAGTGGCACGAAGTTTGTCCGCTCCCTTTCGCCCAAACCGTCAACCGGCACGGCAGGGAAGGCCGCTTCGGACGTCCCTGCATGGCACAGCCTTTCGCGCTATGCCCCCGCGAAGCGGCTATGGGATTCCTAAGGCCCACGGCCTTAGGCAGGTCCAGGACAGCGTCCTGGTCTCCCCGAAGGGGCCCACCGGAGGCATCAAAAAAAGGGCCACCCATTTTCGGGCGGCCCTTGGCGTCTTTATCTTGAATTCGTCCTAGAATTTGACCTTGCGGGCGGCTTCCAGGGTTTTTTCGAAGTCTTCGTCTGTGTGGGCGAAGCTGGTGAAGGCGCACTCGAAGCCGGCGGGGGCCAGGTAGATGCCCTGGGCGAGCATTTGTTTCCAGTAGACGGCATAGGTTTCGCCGTCGCATTGGCCGGACTCGATCATGTTGGTGACCGGTTTGTCCGAGAAGTACATGGTGAAGGCCGAGGCGATCTGGTTGATGACTACGGGCTTGCCTTTTTCGGTCAGGATTGCCACCAGTGCATCGCCGAGTTTTTTGGTACGGGCTTCCAGGGCTTCGTAGTCGCATTGGCCGAGCCGTTTGAGGGTGGCGAGACCGGCGGCCATGGCCACCGGGTTGCCGGACAGGGTTCCGGCCTGGAACACGGTGCCCACCGGGGCCATGTGCTCCATGATTTCGCGTTTGCCGCCGAAGCAGCCTACCGGGAAGCCGCCGCCGATGATCTTGCCCAGGGTGGTCAGGTCCGGGGTGATGCCGAACCGCACCTGTGCGCCGCCGCGCGAGAGGCGGAAGCCGGTGATGACCTCGTCGAAAATGAGCAGTGCGCCGTATTGGGTGCACAGGTCGCGCAATCCCTGGAGGAAGCCGTCCTTGGGCAGGACCAGGCCCATGTTTCCGGCCACTGGCTCCACGATGACGCAGGCGATGTCGTCGCCGGACGTTTCGAAGAGTGTTTTGACCGCGTCCAGGTCGTTGTATTGGGCGAGCAGGGTGTGCTTGGTCACGTCTTCGGGCACGCCGGGGGTGCCGGGTATGGTGGCTGCTGCCGAGCCTGCGGCGGCCAGGAAGGCATCGGCGTGTCCGTGGTAGTTGCCGATGAATTTTACGAATTTGTTTCGCCCGGTGTAGCCTCGCGCCAGGCGCAGGGCGGACATGGTGGCCTCGGTGCCGGAGGAGACCATGCGCATCATCTCCATGGACGGGACCAGCTCGGAGATTGCTTCGGCCAGGGCTATTTCACCGTAGCAGGGCGCACCGTAGCTGGAACCGAGGTCGATGGCCTTGTGCGCGGCTTCGCTGACTGCCGGGTCCTGGTGGCCCAGAATCTGGGGACCCCAGGAAAAGACGTAGTCGATGTATTTTCGGCCATCCACGTCGAAGAGGTATGCGCCTTTGGCATTTTCGATGAAGACCGGTTCGGCGTGCACGTATTTGCAGGCGCGCAGGGGTGAATTGACGCCGCCGGGCATCAGGGTCTGTGCCTTGGCAAAGAGAGATTTGGAGTCCATGATGAGTTCCTTTATTTGAAATAGACCATGGAGGTCTTTTTGAGTTCCTTGAGAGACCGGAGCACGCAGTTGTCGTCAAGGCCGACCTCTTTTTCCAGCTCGGCGGCCACTTCCTCGGCATGGCCGGGCCGTTCGCCGTGGATCATGGTGTAGACGTTGTAGGTCCACTCCGGGTAGGTGCGGCGGATGTAGCAGTGGGAAATTTCTGGCCGGGCCGCGAAGATCGCGCCCACCTCGTCACTCCGCTCGGCAGGCACGCGCCAGGCGACCATGGCGTTGTGGCCGTAGCCCGCCTTCTGGTGCCGCAGGGTCGCGCCGAACCGGCGGATGACCTTGCGTTCCTTGAGGTCTTTGAGCAGGTCGATGACGGTCTGCTCATCCGTACCCACGGCGTCGGCGATGGTTTTGAACGGTTGCTCGGTATCCGGCAGGTCGGTGCCCGCCAGGGCCAGTATCTTTTGTTCGGTCTCGGTGAATTGAATAGCCATGGCTGTGGTCTATACCTCCCCTGAGTCCGGGATGCAACTGGTGGTGGCATCGGATTTGCGCGGATTCGTCCTTGCCAGTATACGGTGGTCCACGTAAAGTAATCCCTTGCATCAACTTGAAGGAGATTTTTCATGAAGATAGCCGTTCTTGGCGCCGGAGCGTGGGGCACCACCCTGGCGGACATGCTTGCCCGAAACGGAATGGATACCGTGCTCTGGGCGCGTGAGCCAGAAGTGGTCGCTGACATCCGCGATTCTCGCGAAAACACGACCTTTCTTCCGGGAGTGACCTTGTCCGAGGCCCTGCGGGTGGAGTCCGATCCCGAAATCGCTTTTGCCGGGGCGGATTATTTTCTGGTGGTCATCCCCAGCCAGTTCATCCGTCCGGCCCTGAAAGGGTTCCGGGATATCCTGCCTGAGAGGCCGGTTATCGTGTGCGCTTCCAAGGGGATCGAGCTGGACTCCCTGGCCCCCATGAGTCGGGTTGTGGCCGAGGCCCTGGAGGGCAAACGGCCCCGGTACGCCTCCCTGTCCGGCCCGTCCTTTGCTGCCGAGGTCAGCCGGAACATGCCCACCACCGTTTCTCTGGGGTGCGAGGATCACGAATTGGGGCGCGAGCTCCAGGCCGTTTTTTCCACCCCGGCCTTCCGCGTCTATTTTACGCCCGACTATCGCGGCGTGGAACTGGGGGGCGCGGTCAAAAACGTCATCGCCATTGCCGCAGGCATTGCCGACGGCCTGGGCTTCGGCAACGACGCCCGAGCCGCTCTGATCACGCGCGGCCTGTCCGAGATGAGTCGGCTGGGCATGGCCATGGGCGGTCAACAACGCACGTTCATGGGGCTTTCCGGCATGGGCGATCTGGTGCTGACCTGCACCGGCGACCTCTCCCGCAACCGTCAGGTGGGGCTCAAGCTCGGCCGGGGGATGAAGCTCGATGCCATCATCAGCGAGATGAAGGCCGTTGCCGAGGGCGTGAAGACCACCCAGGCGTTGTATAATCTTTCGCAAAAACTGCGGGTCGAGTTGCCCATAACCGAACAGGTCTATAGTATACTGTATGAAGACAAGGATCCGGCTCGGGCGGTGGAAGACCTGATGAGCCGGGATCTCAAGGACGAATAGCCTGTTGTTGACCACCCAAGGAGCCTCCATGCGTCCGTACCTGTTCCTGTTGTGCCTCATGCTGACCGCTTTGCTGCTCGGTTGTTCCAAGCCGTGGTCCAACCCTGACTCCGGGAATAAGAAACAGTCTTCCGCCCAGTTCGACCGCGATTCCGTGGCCTGCGAGGTCGTATCCGGGGAGCAGTTTCCCCTGGACAAACGTCGTCAGCTCGAAGTGTATAACCAGTGCATGAGCGACAAGGGATGGAATCGCCGGGAGGGCGAGATTCGCTTCGGCAAGAAGTGATAATTCTGAGACGGGGGTGATTTCCCATGGATGAAAGGCCTGTACTCGTACTCGGTTCCACCGGTTATGTGGGAGGCCGACTCGTGCCGCTGCTTCTGGAGCGGGGGCACCGGGTGCGCGTTGCCGGACGCAGCGTGGAGAAAATCCTGGCTCGGCCCTGGGCTGACAATCCCGCCGTGGAGGTAGTCCGGGCGGATATGCACGACGCGGAGTCCCTGATGGCGGCTGCCGAGGGATGCCGGGCCGTGTTTTATCTGGTCCACTCCATGAGCCGTCCCAGCCGCGATTTCGCAGCTCAGGAGCGGGACGCGGCGTACAACATGGTTCGCGCTGTTGCCCATGCCGGGATAGAGCGGATCCTCTATCTGGGCGGATTGGGCGAGGACCACGAGGACCATCCGCTCTCCAAACATCTCCGTTCCCGCGCCGAAGTGAGCCGCATCCTGGCCCTGAGCCCGGCAAAGGTCACGACCTTGCGTGCGGCCCAGATCATCGGGTCCGGGTCTTCCTCTTTCGAGCTGGTCCGCTATCTGGCCGACCGGTTGCCGATCATGATCACGCCCCAGTGGGTGCGTACCAAAACGCAGCCTATCGCCATTCGCAACGTGCTGTATTATCTGGCCGGATGCCTTGAGAACGAGGCCACCGCCGGTCTGACCCTGGACATCGGCGGGCCGGACATCCTTTCCTATACCGAACTTTTCCATCTCTATGCGGAAGTGGCCGGGCTGCCCAGGCGGCGGATCATTCCCCTGCCGTTCCTTTCGCCCCGGCTCTCCTCTTTCTGGGTGTCCATGTTCACGCCGGTGCCCATGTCCCTGGTCCGTTCCCTGGTGGAGGGGCTTCGCAACGAGGTCATCTGCCGCAGCCACGAAATTCGGGAACTGGTGCCTCAGGAACTCACGACCTGCCGCGAGTCCATCCGGCGGGCACTCGAAAAGACCGAGCAACAGACGGTCGAGACCTGCCTGTTCGATGTGGGCAGTGCCTGCATGCCGGAATGGGCCGGGGCCAACGATCCCGACTATGCGGGCGGCACGCGCTACGAATTGGGCTACCATGCCCGGCTTCAGGGCGACCCGCAAAAGGTGTGGGAGACCGTGGAACGCATCGGCGGCGAGCAGGGGTGGTATTACGGGGACCCGTTGTGGCGGTTGCGCGGGCTTCTCGACCGGCTGCTGGCCGGGCCGGGTATCCGACGCGGCAGGCCGCACGGCAGCGGCACTCCGCGTGTGGGTGACGCCCTGGATTTCTGGCGTGTGCTGGCCAGCGACAACGGCCGGAGGCTGCTGCTTCTGGCCGAGATGCGGCTGCCCGGCGAAGCCCTCCTGGAGTTCACGTTCGATACCCATTGGGAAAATGCCGTGGACCTTTCCATGACCGCCAAGTTCCTGCCCAAGGGGTTGCTCGGCATGCTTTACTGGCACGCCATGTATCCCTTTCATGTGTTGCTTTTCAGCAACATGATCAAGAATATCTCCCACCAGGCGGGCACGCACCTCTATTCTCCGCCCAAAAGGATCAGGGCCGGAAAATGACCCGCGAGCTTCGCACCGGACGGACCACCGGAAGTTGCGCCACGGCTGCGGCCATGGCGGGCGTGCGCTGGTTGCTGACGGGCGAGCGACCCGCCTTTCAGGACGTTCCCCTGCCCGTGGGCGGGACTCTGGCCGTGCCCGTGGAGCGCATTGAGCCGGAGGACGGAGCGGTCCGGGTCACGGTGATCAAGGACGGCGGCGACGACCCGGACGCCACGCACGGCTGTGACATCCAGGCCGTGGTGTCCGTGGACCGGGATGCGTCCGGCCCGCTTTTGGTGCGCCTTGACGGGGGCCATGGCGTGGGGCGGGTGACCCTGCCCGGCCTGCCCGTGCCCGTGGGCGAGGCGGCCATCAATCCCGAGCCGCGAAAACAGATTGAGGCGGGGGTGCGGCTGGCGGCGGAGGGCATGGAAACCGGCGAAGTCTTCGTGGTCATCGAAGTGCCGGACGGCGAGGCAATCGCGCAAAAGACCATGAATCCGCGCCTGGGCATTGTGGGGGGCATCTCCATTCTCGGCACCCAGGGCATTGTCAAACCGTACTCTCACGACTCGTGGAAGGCGACCATCGAGGAGGGGCTGGACGTGGCCAGGGCCCAGTCCATCAGCCATGCCGTGTTCACCACCGGGCGGCGGTCCGAGCGGCTTTATCTGGAGGCCTTCCCGGATACGCCGGAACTGGGGCTGGTCCAGGCTGCCGATTTTTTTGAATTTTCCATGCGGGCGGCAGCCAGGCGGGGGTTCGTCCGCGTCACCTGGTCGCTCTTTTTCGGCAAGCTGGTCAAGCAGGCGCAGGGGTTGGCGTACACCCATGCCAAGACCCACCCCGTGGATTTCGGCCTGCTGTCGGACTGGTGCGGCGAGGCGGGGTGCTCCATGTTGCACCGGCAGGATATCCGCGATGCCAATACCGCCCGGCAGGTGCTCGAACTGCTGGCCGATGACCCGGCCCGGCCCGCCCTCCTCAAGCTGCTGGCCGCCAGGGCGGGGCAGGCAGCCGAAGCCTTTTCGGGCGGGGCGTGCGTCGTGGATCACGCGGTGTTCGATTTCGACGGTACGCGGCTCTGCTGAGTGCAGGGAGGGTGTCCGCTTTTCCCCTTCCGAATCCCGGCCTGAACTGGTACATGCCGGAGAGCATGCCCGATTCCATCGCCATATACGCCCTCACCCGCCGGGGACTCGTCCTGGCACAGCGGCTGGCCGCCGATCTGGGTGGTACGGTCCATGCCCTGCGCAGACACGCCGGGGAGACCGGTGCGCGCCCCTTTGATTCCCTGTCCGAGTTGGTGACCGGAACTTTTGCCCGGTACGACGCGCACATATTTGTGGCCGCGGCGGGCATTGTGGTCCGGTGCATTGCGCCGCACCTGAAGGACAAGGCGCACGATCCGGCCGTGGTCTGTCTGGATCAGGAAGGGCGGTTCGCCGTGAGCCTGCTTTCGGGCCATCTGGGCGGGGCCAATGCGCTGGCCGCGCAGTGTGCCGCGAGCGTGGGCGGGGAGGCCGTGATCACCACGGCCACGGATTCCGCTGGTGCGCCTTCGCTGGATATGCTGGCGTCTGAAAAAAATATGGCCATCGGCAATCTTGAGCGGGTGAAGACGATCAACGGCGCGATTTTGGACAACCGCGTGGTGCAGATCCACGACCTTGAGGACCGTCTCGGGCTGGCCGGGGATGCGCGGTTCGTCCCGGTGGAGAATCCCGGCGATTGGAAGCCGGGAGAGCCCGGCGTCTGGGTGCCCATATATGACGACTGCCCCGACGCGGACGCGCTGTGGCTCTACCCGAGGGTGCTCATGCTCGGCGTGGGGTGCCGACGGGGCGTGGGTGCCGACGAGATTTTCACGCACATCCGCACCGTGTTCGACGAGAACGGGTTTTCCGTGGAGGCCGTGGGCGGACTGGCGAGCGTCGAGGCCAAACAGGACGAGCCAGGGCTGCTTGAAGTGGCGACCGTCCTTGGCGTGGAGCCGGTCTTTCATCCCACGGAACAACTGGCGAAAGTCCGGGTGCCCAATCCGTCCGGCACCGTCCTTGCCCGCATGGGCGTTGCGTCCGTGAGCGAGGCGGCGGCGTTGCTCCTTGCCCAGGGCGGCGAGCTGCTTGTGGAAAAGACGAAAACCAAAACCGTCACCCTGGCCGTGGCGAGGAGAAAATAGATGCTGACAGCCGTGAGTCTTGGCCCTGGCGACGAATCCCTGCTGACCCCGGCGGCGAGGGCCGCCATCGAGTCCGCCGAGGTTGTGGCCGGATACAAGGGATATATCGCCCTGGTGAGTCCTGCGCTCCTGGAGGGCAAGGAAGTGATTGCCACCGGCATGACGGGCGAGGTGGAACGCGCCCGCCAGGCCATTGAATCGGCTCGCGCCGGGCGGCGTACGGTCATGGTGTGTAGTGGCGATGCGGGTATTTACGCCATGGCCGGGTTGCTCCTGGAAATCCTCGAAGCCGAGGGGCTGCTGGATTCCGTGCCTTTCGACGTGGTGCCGGGCGTGCCCGCTTTTGTTGCGGCAGCGGCCCTGCTGGGTGCGCCGCTCATGCACGATTTTGCGTCCGTGAGCCTGAGCGATCTGCTCACGCCGTGGGAGACCATCGAGAAGCGGCTTCGTCTGGCTGCCGAGGCGGATTTTGTGATCGCCATCTACAATCCGCGCTCAAAGAAACGGAATGATCACCTGCAAAAAGCTCTTGATATCATAGGCAGGAATCGCTCGCCCGACACGCCGGTCGGCATGGTGGGGCGGGCATACCGGGAGGGGCAGCAGGTTGTTGTCACTACCCTCTCGGGCGTTGATCCCGAGACCGTGGATATGCAGACGGTGCTCATCGTGGGCAACAGTGCCACCCGGCTGGCAGGGGGGAGGTTGCTTACCCCGCGAGGGTATCACCGCAAATATGATATTAGAAACAGTGCGCAATTACGGTAAAAGCCCTTGCCTTGGAAGGGGTTTTTCAGGTAAAAGCAAGCGTCTACGATGGCAACCCCTGCTTGACAGGGGGAGGATACTTATTTATCCCGCATAGTAGAGAGTGTGATAGTTTATTTTTTATGCAACAGGAGGAAGTAGGTAAATGAAAAAATCTCTGATTATCGGCCTTATGGTTGCCGCCCTGGTGTGTGCGTTCGCTTTGCCGTCCGTCATCGCTGGTGCTGCACCGGCTGCTGAAATGGTCCTGAAGGCTCCCGACGGAGTCAAAATGACCAAGGCCGCAGTTCCCTTCGGACACAAAGCGCACGAAGCTCGCGCAGACTGTCTGGTCTGTCATCACAAGTCCAAGGACAAAGCTGCCGTTAAGGGTTGCGCCTCTGAAGGCTGTCACGTTGACGCCAGCAAGGCCGCCAAGAAAGACCCCAAGGGTTTCTATCAGGCTTTCCACAACAAGAAAATCAAGAATTCCTGTATGGGTTGCCACAAGGCCGAGAACAAAGGCCCCAAGGGCTGTACTTGCCACCCCAAGAAGTAATTCGCTAGGGTAACTCAAGGGGGGCTGTGCGAACGGCTCCCCTTTTTTCAAACCTTCTTTCATGGAGGTACCTCATGACCCCGGCTCCCCCGCCCCGTTCCAAAGACGATACCGTCGATGTGAATGACGTGCTCAGCGACGCACCCGAAAGCGAAGCACTCGACACCGACAATCTTGACGCCGATTTCGAGCAGGAGCTTGAAGACCTCTTTTCCGACGATCTCGAGGAAGAGGATGCCGCTATTGCCGAAGCCCATGAAACCGATGATGAACCCATTGTTCTGGACGACTTCGTGACGGTCGAGGACAATGGCAATGTCATCGAGGACAATGTGGTTTTCGGCGACTCGGATGACGCGGACGATGTGGATGACGATATGCTTGTTCTGGACGAGGTTGCGGACGAGGGAGGCGACGAGGATTTGATGGTACTGGATGACATGGTGGAGGATGACGGCGAAGACCTGCTGGTGCTCGACGACGTGGCCGAGGATGACGGCGAGGACCTGCTGGTGCTTGACGACGTGGCCGAGGATGACGGCGAGGACCTGCTGGTGCTTGACGACGTGGTCGAGGCCGCACCGGACGGCGACGACGTGGCCGCCTTGGTGGACGATATCGCCGAGGATAATTTACTGGAAGCCGAGCCGGAACCGGTGGCCGATGAAGAGGCCATCGAACTTGACGACCTGCTGGACGAAGGCGGCGACGAGGACGTGGCTGACCTGGATGACCTGCTGGCCGAAAGCGCCGCAGAAGCCGACAACGAAGTCGATGCCGACGATATTGATGCCCTGCTTCTGGATGAGGTGGTTGCCGAGGAACCGGCAGAGCCGGAGGTCGATGACCTGCCTGGGGATGATCTGCTCGAAGCGGTTGCGGATGAAAGCCTGGCCGAAGACCTGGTGGAAGAAATTTCCTTTGAAGACGAGGATGCCGTGGATGCGGCCTTTGCCGAGGAAGGGACGCCCGATGTCCCTGTGGAAGAGGCCGTGCCTGCCGATGAAATAGATTTGCTCATGGACGCGCCCGACGAACCCGACGAACCCGATATGCCCGCTGAGGACGATCTGTTCACCGAGCCGGGTGCCGAATCCGACGAGGATTCCGAGCTTGATCTTGCCGAATTGGCCGGTGTGGACCGGCTGGACGAAGATGACGCCATGGAGAACATGGAAAGTCTGCTCGACAATGTTGAGGTGGACGTGACCGGCATTGTCGACGATTCCGACGATGAGGACGACGACAATGATTTTGACGTGCCAGACCTCGATATGGACGATGTGGCTGCGGGGTCTCTTTCTGACATGATTACCGCCGAAGCCATGCCGCCGGACGCTGGACTTGACGTGTCGGGCGATGTGGACGTGGATCAGCTTTTGGCAGACGTGCGCACCGAAACCTCGGCCTCGGCCGTGGCGGAACTCCAGGCCAAGGTCATTACTTTGGAAGCGCGAGTCGAAGAGCTCGAACACCGGCTGCGCGAAGAGATTGCCGATATGGTGCCTGCCGAGGCGGCCCGTATCATCCGCGAGGAGATTGCGGCCCTGGCTCGGGAACTCGACGATTAGTCCGAAAGAAATCAAGACAAGACAAGGCCCGCCCTCCACACGGAGGACGGGCTTTTTCTGGCCCGAAATCCGGGCGGAAAGCGGGGATCGCTCCCGTCAGGCTTTTCCGGGTGGACAAAGCGTAGTTGCTTTTACGCGATATTCCCCTTCACTTTTTTTCTTCTCTCAGGTAGATGATTAAAAAATAGTAAAAATTTAGGTGGTTGAGATGAAGAGTGGGATTGTAGTCCTCCTGTTGCTGGTCTTTGTGTCAGCCCCGGCCCTCGCTGCCCAACGGGTCGCGTTGGTTATCGGAAACAGCCGCTATGCGAGCGCACCGCTGAAGAATCCGGTGAACGACGCCTCGGACATGGCGGCGAAGTTGCGGGAGTTGGGATTTCAGGTGATTCTCTTGACCAACGCCGGTCAGCGGGACATGGAGCGGGGTATTCGGGACTTCGGAAACCGCCTGCAATCGGCGGATATTCGATTGTTCTACTATGCCGGGCACGGCATGCAGATCCAGGGGGCCAACTACCTGGTCCCGGTGGATTCCGAGGTCTATGCCGAGGATGACGTCAAATACGAATCCGTGGATGCCGGGCGTGTCCTGGACACGATGCGACGGTCCACGGGCGGGGTGAACGTGATGATCCTCGACGCCTGCCGCAACAATCCCTTTGCCCGATCCTTCCGTTCCGCTGCCAGGGGGCTCAAGCGCATGGACGCTCCCATCGGCACGCTGCTGGTCTATGCCACCTCCCCGGAAAGCGTGGCCGCCGATGGCCAGGGGCGCAACGGCATTTTCACCAAATATCTGCTGCGCCACCTTGGCACCAGAGGAATGGCTCTGGACGACATCATGCGTCGCGTGCGCAAGGACGTGGTCAGTGAAACCGGACAGCGGCAGATTCCCTGGACCTCTTCTTCTCTGGTGGACGAAGTCTTTCTTACCCAAGGCACCATGGTTGCCGACGGCTCTCCCCGTCCCCCGGCCTCGGCTGACGGGCGGGCGTCCGTGAAGATCGAAAGCCAGCCTAGCGGGGCCACGGTGTATGTGAACAATGCCCAGAGAGGGCGGACGCCGATCAATGTGATCGGGTTGAATCCGGGGCGTATCCGGGTGCGCCTGGAAATGAGCGGCTATGCGCCCGTGGAGCAGACCCTGTCCGTATCCGCCGGGGAGACGCTGTATCTGCCGCTGACCCTGTCTGCCGTGAGGCGCACCCGCTTGACGGTCCGGCCCGAACCGTCGGACGCAACGGTCCGCATCCTGAATATCCAGGCCCGATACCGGAGCGGCATCGAATTGAGCCCCGGCCGGTATCAGGTGGAGGTCTCCCGGCAGGGGTACGCCACCTTCCAACGCTGGATCACGCTGGAGAGCGGGCAGAGCCTCGTGATGCCGGTTTCCCTTCAGGCCCGTCGGGTCAACGCGCCTACGCCTGCTCCCGCGCCTGCCGCATCCGCCTCCCCCTGGCGGGGATCACTCCCCGACCTTGTGGTCATGAAGGTCCCCGGAGGGCAGAAACAGACGAAGCCTTCTGTCCGGTTCCCCCATGCAAAGCACGCCCGCGAAAACGCGGATTGTTTTGGTTGCCACCACAAGGAAAATGACAGGAGTGCAATCCGGAGTTGTTCCGCCAAGGGGTGTCACTGGCCGATGTACAGCAGTGGCAAAATGGAAAAGCGGAGTCCCAACAGCTATTATCAGGCTTTTCACAACAAGGGGCCGAAGGCCTGCATCGGTTGCCACAAGGCGAAAGGGCGGGGGCCGAAGAGCTGCAGGGAGTGCCACCCCAAGTAGGGGGCTTGGCCGTGGGTGAAAGGACCTACACGATTTTCTTCCAGGCGGGCAGGAGCGTGTCCAGGGAGTTGGCCAGAAGCCGCAGGTAGCGCAGCTCCAGGTCGACCATTGCCGTGTCCTCTTTCCGCAGCCATTCCGACATCCAGGCGAAGCGCAGCCCCAGGATCAACTCGGGCAGGAGTGCGAATCCGACCGGGTCCAGACAGCCGTGCTCCTTGAGCGTGGTCAGCAGGGCCGGGGCCAGTCCGTTGACCAGCGCACGCGGGTCTTCGATGCCCACACAGCCCAAACAATTGGCCACGTCGAAGAGTCCGGGCCGCAGTCCGGCGAATTCCCAATCAATGACCGCAGCCACCTGTCTGTCGCGCCAGATGATGTTCAGCGGGTGAAAATCCCCCTGACACAATCGGGCGGGAAGGTCGTGCCATGCCTCGAAGAGCGGGGCCAGGACCGGGAGCACGGGCAGCAGGGCCGCGTGAATCCGGGGCTGACGTAGCGCCATGGTTCCCATCAGTCCGTTGACATACTCCTCCAGGAGAAACGGCGGCTCCCGGTCGAATTCCCTGATTCTGCTTCCGGCTTGGTGCAATGCGGCCACGAACAGGCCGAGGCTTTGGCCGCGCTCGGCGTGGTCGATGAATTCGGGTTGGGGGAGCGGATCGCCGGGAACAAAGGGCGAGAGTTGCCAGTGGCCGTCTGAGATTTCCACGGCAAAGCGACCGTCCGGTCCGGGGAGATAGGCGGGCACGGGCAGTCCGATCCGTTCAAGGGCGGCCAGGGTCCGACCGATGCGTTCGCGTTGGTCGAATTGGCCGGGGCGGAGGTGCTCAAGCATCCAGACCCGACCGTCCGCATCTTCCACGGCGGCGCGGCAGTCGCACCGCTCCGGGCTGCCAGGCAGCACGATGTCTTCGCGGACCCGGCCCGGTTGCAGCCCCCACAGGGCAAGTTTTTCGATCATGATTTACGAGTTGGTTATGCCCAGAGCGGTTTGGAGCGCATCCATGTTGTCGCGGATGATTTGTTGCTCCGAGGCGGGCACCTGCTTGTCGATTTCGGCCTGGATGGACTGCTGCTGTTTGCCCATTTCGCCGCCCAGCATCTGCTGCATCATCTGCTTTTGCGCATCCGGCATGTCCTGTATCTGGGCTTCCATCTGCTGTATGGCCTGATCGACCTGATTCAGGCTGAGCACGGACACGGCATGACTGTAAATGTAGGTGAACCGCTCCTCACTCCACCCCTGGGTCTTGGCCGCAGCCAGGATCTGAGCCGTGAGTGCGGCACCGGTGACCGCGCCCTGGCCCTGGGCCGTGAGACCCGGAATCGAGGGCAGGACCTTGAGAAATTTTTTGAATTCCGCTTCGGAAAACGGGCCGCCCACTTCTTCGGTGATGGCTTTGCCTTCGGCGGACTGCTTGGTTTCCGGGGTCTCGTCGCCACAGGCTGCCACCAGGGCGAAGAGCATGAGCAGGCTGAGGATGAAGGTCAGTTTTTTCATGGTATCTCCTTTTCGTTGCTAGAGTTCTCGTATGTCGGCAATCTTGCCGTTGTACGCTTCGGGGTTGTTCAAAAGGAAGCGGACCAGCCCCTGCGCCGAGGCTTTGGGCGTGAGCAGGAGGTTGTCCTCCTTCCACGGGATGAACACCTTTTTCAACCTTTCGGCTGCGCCGCCGCTGCTTTCTCGGGCCTCTTTCTGCATGCGGGTCTCCACCACGCCGGGCCGCCAGATGATGGTGGTCACGGGTGGGGCTTCGGCGGCCAGTTGTCGGGCCAGATGTTCCTCCGCAGCCTTGGCCGCGCAATAGGCACCGATACCGGGCTGGGCGATATCCGCCGCACCCGATCCGAAGAACACGGCCAGCCCCTCGCCGCGCCACAGCAGAAGCGGCACCGCATGCCGGATGAGCTGATGGGCAGCCGTGACCGAGGCGTCCATGACCTCGCGGAATCGGGTTTTGTTCATCTCCCAGAGGGTGGGGCCCGGAGCGAGCACGCCGGCCGCATGGATGAACCCGAAGAAATTGCCCAGCTCGTTGGCCACGGTGACCAGTTCCTGCGCCACGTTGGACGTGGACACGTCCCCGCTGATGCACTCCGCTTTGACCCCGAGCCGCCGGCAGTCGTTGCGGGTGGCGGTGAGCCTTTCCTCGGAGCGTGCGCCCAGCACGAGGTTGGCTCCTTCGCGGGCCAGTTCGCGGGCCAGGGCATTGCCGATGCCCATGGATGCGCCTGTCACCACAAGGGTTTTATTCCTGAGAGAAGTCATATATGATTCCCTTTACCCGAATTCATATCACCTTCTATACGCGAGTTGCACCCCTATGTCATTGAAAGTAAGCCGTCGCCGCCATCTGGTGGCCCAATCCGAGATCAGGAACATGACCATCGAATGCGCCCGACGGGGCGGTATCAACCTGGCCCAGGGCGTGTGCGACCTGCCGGTGCCCGAGCCGGTCCTGCGCGGGGCGAGCGAAGCCATGCGTGCCGGGACCAACATTTATACCCGGTTCGACGGCCTGCCCGAGTTGCGGCGGGCCATTGCGGCCAAGCAGCAACGTTTCACGGGGATGGAGGTGGACCCCGAAGGCCAGGTGGTGGCCTCGGCCGGGGCCACGGGCGCGTTTTACGCCACCTGTCTGGCCCTGCTCGACGAAGGGGACGAGGTCCTGGTTTTCGAGCCGTACTATGGGTATCACATCGTGACCATGGCTTCCCTGGGCATCAAGCCGGTCTATGTTACCCTGGAGCCGCCCCATTGGAAATTCGCGGCTGCGGACCTGGAAAACGCGGTCTCGGCCCGCACCCGCGCCATTGTCCTGAATACCCCCTCCAACCCGGCGGGCAAGGTGTTCACCCGTGAGGAGCTGGCCATGGTCGCGGACTTTGCCCAGGCCCACGACCTCTTCGTGTTCACGGACGAAATTTACGAGCATTTTGTTTTTGACGGCAAGGAACACGTGGCCCCGGCCACCTTGCCCGGCATGGAACGGCGGACCATTACCATCTCCGGTTTTTCCAAGGTATACGCGGTCACGGGCTGGCGGTTGGGATATGCTCTGTGTGATCCCGAGTGGGCCCTGCCCATCAGCCATTTCAATGATCTGGTCTATGTCTGCGCCCCGGCCCCGCTCCAGATGGGGTGTGCGTGCGGTTTGGATGAGCTTGGCCCGGAATACTACCGGGGCGTGGCCGACGACCACCAGCACAAGCGTGACCTTTTTTGTGCCACCCTGCGCGATATCGGCTTGCCGCCGCACGTGCCCGACGGCGCCTATTACACCCTGGCGGACGTGACCTCCCTGCCCGGTGACACGGCCAAGGAACGCGCCCTGTATCTGCTGGAAAAGACCGGCGTGGCCTGCGTACCCGGCTCGGCTTTTTACGAGGGGGAGGTGGGCGAGACCCTGGTCCGGTTCTGTTTTGCCAAGGAAATGGACGTGTTGCAGGATGCCATGAATCGTCTGCGGAGGCTCACCTGATGAACGAGCGGCAGAAAGAGGATTTCAAGCGATTCGCCCGGATCGAGATCGAAGAGCTGAAGGCGGAGATCCCGCGCCTCAAGGAATTGGTCAAGCCCGTGGCCCCGGACAACGCCATCGGTCGTATCTCGCGCATGGACAACATCGTCAACCAGTCCGTGGCCGAGGCGCAGTTGAGCAAGAGCAAGGTGCGGCTGGTCCGTCTGGGCGAGGCTTTGAAACGGGTGGATGCGGACAAGGACTTCGGCCTGTGCGTGGAGTGCGGCGACCCCATCCCCATGGCGCGGCTCAAGGCGATGCCGGAGACCGAGCTTTGCGTGGAATGCGCCGAGTAGTCTATATCCCGGGGAGATCGTGGCTGTCGCTCACGCCCCGGGTGATGATGCCGATCATGAGAGCGAACATTATGTAGCTGGCCAGGCATTGAAAGATGAGCAGCAGCTTGCCGTCCCAGGTCATGGGCACAATGTCGCCAAAGCCCAGGGTGGTCATGGATACCACGGTGTAATAGAGGGCGTTGAGGAAAAGCTCGCCCTCGGCATGGCCGAATCCGAACGGCTCCGGCGCTTTGGCCATGAGATGCGCCACTTCCAGCGAGGCGTTGACCAGGGTGAATCCGGCCAGCATGGTCAGGTAGATACGCAGCAGTTCCGCAACGTCGCTCCAGGTGGCGTGGCTGCCCGGCTTGAGCATTCGGATCATGTTTCGGGTGAACAGCCGCAGGTGCCAGATCAGAATGAACAGCACTACCGCAGTGAGCACCAGGATGCCTTCATCCTGCAATCCGAAAAGGATGTCGAAGGAACCCCCGATAAATCCTATGATCATTCGGTAGAACAGGATTTTTTTACCCGCATGGGTATTGGCCCGCCAGGGTAGGGCATCGGCACGCTGGTTGCTGTGCCTGTGGAACAGGGCCACCACGAGCGCTACGAATATTCCGTTGAGGGTGCTGACGGCAATATCTATGATGTCAACTTTGTCGTTGAAGAGCAGTCTCAACTCCATGTCCGGAGTCAGGGCATTGAGAAAGAATAGGGAAATCACGCCCAGAAAAAAGCAGGGCACGAAATGGGTGAAGGCGACTTGCCTGAATGTGGTGTTTTCGGTGTTTGGCATAATTCCCTGGAGTTTTGTGAATTCTTGTCACAAATGGGAGGCGGGTGCAACGAAAACAGGGCGGGCAGACTGGCTCGCCCCGCCCCGTTCCCGGCAGAAAATATCCGTATCTGACCCGTCAGCCGTCGGGTAAAAGCCATGAAAAAGCGCGAGTCCACCCTGATGCACCGGTCCGAGGACCAGCGACTGGGCTTGTTGCCGCTTGTGGAATTCACGGTCGGTCGCTGACCGCTATTCCTTGACTATATCCTGAATCTGGCTTAACAAACCTCCTCTTTGCCCGCGCTGGATGGGACCTTTGCGCGTGGACGGCAAGCAAATTCAGGGAGATGGAACACTTGTTCGAAAGCCTGCAAGATAGACTTGGTATCGCCTTTCAGAAATTCAAGGGCCAGAAGCAACTCACCGAAGACAATGTCAAGGCGGGATTGCGCGAGGTCCGTTTGGCGCTGCTTGAGGCGGACGTAAATTTCAAGGTCGTCAAGCAATTCGTCGATCAGGTGAGGGAGCGCGCTCTGGGTGAAGAGGTCCTGAAGGGCCTTGATCCCGGCCAGCAGGTCATCAAGATCGTCAACGATGAGTTGATCGAGCTGCTGGGCGGCGAGCAGCAGGAACTGGACCTCAAGGCCAAGCCGCTTAAAATGATGATGGTCGGGCTTCAGGGGTCGGGTAAGACCACCAGCTCCGGCAAGCTCTCCCTGTTTCTGCGCAAGACGCACGGCAAGAAGCCTTATCTGGTGCCCGCCGACGTCTACCGTCCCGCCGCCATCGACCAGTTGACCACCCTGGCGCGGCAGATCAATGTTCCGGTCTACCCCTCCACCACGGACATGGACCCGGTGGGTATCTGCCGGGATGCCCTGGTCAAGGCCGAAGAACTGGGCTGTGATCTGGTGCTCTTTGACACCGCAGGCCGACTGCATCTTGATGAAAAGCTCATGGACGAGCTCAAGAACATCAAGGATGCCTGTTCGCCGCAGGAAATTTTGTTCGTGGCCGATGCCATGACCGGTCAGGACGCCGTGACCGTTGCCGAGGCCTTCAACGAGAAGCTCGACATCACCGGCGTGATCCTGACCAAGATGGACGGCGACGCCCGTGGCGGTGCGGCCCTGTCCATCAAGACCGTCACCGGCAAACCGGTCAAATTCGTGGGTGTGGGCGAAAAGCTTACCGAACTGGAGCTGTTCCACCCCGACCGCATCGCTTCCCGCATTCTCGGCATGGGCGACATGATGACGCTCATCGAAAAGGCCCAGTCCGAGATCAATGAGGAAGAAGCCCAGGCCATGGCCGAAAAGATGGCCAAGGCGGAGTTCGATTTCGAAGACTTCCTCTCCCACATGCGCAAGATCAAGAAGCTCGGGAGCATGGAAGGATTGCTCAAGATGATTCCCGGAATGGGTAACATCATGAAGCAGATGGGCCAGGATGTCCTGCCCGAGGAGGAGATGAAGCGCACTGAGGCGATCATTTCCTCCATGACCATGCAGGAGCGCCGTCAGCCCAATCTCCTCAGCCAGAGCCGCAAGGACCGCATTGCCATGGGCTCGGGCGTGAAGGTCAAGGATGTGGATTCGCTCATCAAGAATTTCAAGCAGATGAGCAAGGTCATGCAGTCCATGATGGGCGGTGGCAAAAAGAAGAAGGGCAAGTTCGGCCTGCCCAAGCTGCCCGGGCTGGGCGGCGGCATGCCGGACATGAGCGCTCTGGGCGGCATGCCCGGCATGGAAGGCATGGGCATGCCCGGAATGCCCGGCGAGGAAGAGGGGGGCAAGCGTTCCCTTTCCAAGAAGACGCTCAAGGCGCGTCAGAAAAAGAAATTGAACAAGAAAAACAAGAAAAAGAAAAAGAAGTAACGGGCATGAAAGGCGGTGTCGCCTTCAAGAGATATCATCTTGCCATATTCTAGGCAAAAACGTATTAAACAACTATTGGGAGAATAAGTATCATGGCTATGAAAATCAGACTGACTCGTATGGGTTCCAAAAAACGTCCTTTCTACCGCGTCGTGGCTCTTGACAGTGCTGCCCGCCGTGACGGACGTCCTGTTGAGTTCCTCGGTCACTACAATCCGATGGTGGAACCCAACGACATCAAGCTCGACATGGAAAAGATCGAGAAGTGGCTTGCGCGTGGCGCCGAGCCCAGCAACACCGTTCGTTCCCTGCTGAAAAAGGCCGGCAAGTAGCCCTCAGGCTTCCCAGTCCGGACCGTTTGGCAGCTCATGTTCACGGCGCGAGACGACGCGCCGACACCGGAGGTAGACGTCATGCTGAAAGAGATGATTGAGTACATTGCCAGGTCCCTGGTGGACAACCCGGACGAAGTTCACGTTTCGGAAGTCGAAGGCGAGCAGACCTCGGTTATCGAGTTGAAGGTGGCCAAGGAAGACCTGGGCAAGGTCATTGGCAAGCAGGGCCGCACGGCCCGTGCCATGCGTACCCTGCTGGGTGCCGCATCCACCAAGGCTCATAAACGCTCCGTTTTGGAGATTCTCGAGTAGCAGCCCATGACCCAACGCCGCCTTGAGGGGTTCGTCCCCGTAGGCGGGGTGGCCAAACCGCATGGAATTCGCGGGGAGTTTTGCATAATGAGTTATGCGGACTCCCCGTTGCTATTCGATCGCGTGGACGCCCTATACCTACAGGACGGGAATAAACCCCCGAAGTCATACTCCATCCGTTCCTGGCGCGAGCACAAGGGGCTTGTCCTCATGACGCTCGACGGCGTGGATGACCGGGATCGGGCCGATGCGCTCCGGGGCTTGACTGTGCTCGTGCGTGAGGAAGCCCTTCCCGATCCGGAAGAGGGCGAACACTACCTCTACCAGATGATGGGCTGTCGCGTGGTGCTTGAAGATGGCACCGATGTGGGCGTGCTGGAGCAGTTTTTCGAGACTGCGGAGCAGGATACCTGGGTTATCGTCAACGGCGATGGCAAGGAAATACTGCTGCCCGCCGTGCCCGAGTTCGTGCTCGACGTGGATCTGGATTCCGAGATCATCACCATCGCCCCGCCAGAGGGGCTGTTGGATCTCTATCTGAATCCCGAGCCGCCCAAGAAAAAGGGACCCCGTCGCCGCACCGAAAAGAAAAAGCCGCGCCCGAAAAAGGCCCCGTCTGAGTAGCCCATGAATTTCCATCTCGTTTCCATCTTCCCGCATTATTTCGAGTCCCCGCTCTCGTCGGGCCTCATGGGCAAGGCTGTGGAAAGCGGGCTGGTCGCGCTCGATCATGTCGACGTGCGCCATTTCGCGGGCGGTGTGCACAAGTCCGTGGACGACCGGCCCTTTGGCGGCGGTCCCGGCATGCTGCTCAAGCTTGATCCCATGGTCAAGGCACTTGAGTCCATCGAGTCGCCGGGCCGTATCCTGATGCTTTCCCCGCGAGGCAAGCCGCTTACCCAGGCAACGGCGCGTGCCCTGTCGCAGGAAGCGGACATCACCCTGATTTGTGGCCGGTACGAGGGCATTGACGAGCGACTGCTCGACCTCTTTCCCATCGAGCTGGTCTCGGTGGGCGATTTCGTGCTCAATGGCGGTGAGGCGGGCGCGGTCTGTCTCGTGGAGGCGGTCTCGCGGCTCCTGCCCGGCTTCATGGGCCATGTGGATTCCGGGGAAGAGGAATCCTTTTCCGCCGGGCTGCTCGAATATCCGCACTACACCCGCCCCGACGATTTCGACGGCCTGCTCGTGCCCGAGGTGTTGCGCAACGGCGACCACGGCAAGATCACCCGGTGGCGGCGGGAACGCTCTCTGGCAACCACCCTGGATGATCGGCCCGATCTGCTGCCCGAAGCCCGGCTGACCGTGGAGGACGTGGATTACCTGCGAACCCTTTCCCGTACCCGGCTGGGGCGCAACCTGTACATCGCTCTGTGTCACTACCCGGTGGTCAACAAATTTGGCGAGAAGGTGGCGGTTTCCGTGACCAATCTCGACCTGCACGATATGGCCCGCGTGGCCCGAAGTTACGGTCTGGGCGGCTTCTACGCCACCACGCCCATTGCGGATCAAAAAGCACTGGCCGGACAACTGCTCGCCCACTGGCGGGAAGGCGCGGGCAGCAAGGCCAACCCGGATCGGGCCGAGGCATTTTCCAAGATCAAGGTTTTTGACGATATCCAGGCGGCGGTCCTTGACATCGAGGCGCAAACAGGGCAATGTCCCCGCCTCGCGGCTACGTCAGCAAGGCTGGATCGCCGCAAGGGGGCCGAGCCGGCACTTTCCTACTCGGAATTGCGAAAATGGCTTGAAAAATCAACGGTTTTGCTCGTATTCGGAACCGGTCACGGCCTGGCTGAAGAGATCACTTCCCTGGCGGAAGGGATATTGCGACCCCTGAGGTATTTGGACGACTATAACCATCTGTCCGTCAGAAGCGCGGTGGCGATCATCGTCGACCGGCTCGCGGCAGATGAATATTAGAATAGTTTTTGAGGATTCAAGGAGAATAGCATGAACATCATCAAGAAGATCGAAGCCGAGCACCTGCGTCTCGACATGCCCGCGTTCAAGGCCGGTGACACCGTCAAGGTTCACTACCGCATCATCGAGGGCGAAAAAGAGCGCATCCAGGTTTTCCAGGGCGCGGTCCTGCGTCGCCGTCGCGGCACCACCAACTCCAGCTTCACCGTCCGCAAGATTTCCGACGGCGTGGGCGTGGAGCGTGTGTTCCCCATGAACTCCCCCTTCATTGACCGCGTCGAAGTGGTCAGCGAAGGCAAGGTCCGTCGCAGCCGTATTTACTACCTCCGCAATCTCCGGGGTAAGGCCGCACGCATCAAGTCCAAACAAATCTGGGAATAATTTTCGGATACGCGGGCATCTGCGCCGCCGCTCTCGGAATCAAGACCCTTGCGTATTAAGATACGCTGCGGTCCTTGATTTCGTTCGCGTCGACACATCTACCCACGTCTCCAAAAATTATTAACTGCGAACGATAGTTTTTTGCCCGGAGTTTCTAACGAAACTCCGGGCTTTCGTGCGTGGTTTTTCGGATACGCGGGCATCTGCGCCGCCGCTCTCGAAATCAAGACCCTTGCGTATTAAGATACGCTGCGGTCCTTGATTTCGTTCGCGTCGACGCATCTACCCACGTCTCCGAAAAACCAGTGGGTTGCGGGGGTACTTGCGCGGAGTGTCTGGCGACACTCCGGTTTTGTGCGTTTGTGGGTGTGAAAAAATAGAAAACCCCGGCGAAGCCGCTATTGGGGATGCAAAGGGTATCGCCCCTTGCCCGCCGGAGGCGAAATCACCCATCATCGCCGCGCAGCGGCTTCCCCTCTATCCTAACAGGCCAGATACAGCCCTGGCTTCCCCTCTATCTAAACCAGCCCCGAAAGATCGTAAGTAGAACTCTCTTCGATCTCCACGTCCACGATGGTGCCGAGTTTCAGGTCGGTTTCGGGCGGTGCGCTGACGTAGGTCACGCCGTCCACTTCCGGGGCCTGGAACCAGGTGCGGCCGATATAGAGGCCGGGCCATTCGGGCGAGGGCTTTTCGATGAGCACGGGCAGGGTCTCGCCGACATGGGTTTCCAGGAGGGACGGGCTGATTCCGGCCTGGAGTTCCATGAGCGCGTCGCGGCGGGCGGTTTTGATTTCGTCGGGGACCTGATCGGGCATGGTTGCGGCGGGGGTGCCGTCTTCGGGCCAGTAGGGGAACACGCCCAGGTGGTGGAAGCGGGTTTTTTCCACGAAGCGCATCAGGTGATCAAAGTGGGCGTCGGTCTCGCCGGGATAGCCCACGATGAAGGTGGTGCGCAGGGCTGCTTCCGGGAAAAAGGAGCGCACGCGGTCGATGACTCGCTCCGGGTCGCGGGCAAAGGGGCGGCCCATGGACGAGAGCACGTCCGGGTGTGCGTGCTGGAGCGGGATATCGAAATAGGGGAGGAACGGTTCGCCCAGGTCGCGCAGGAAGCCGAGCAGGTTTTCGGTCAACCCGGCCGGGTAGAGGTACATGAGGCGCAGCCATTTGAGGGCGGGGATGGTCTTGAGCCGGGTGAGCAGCCTTTGGATATCGTCGCCGTTATCCAGGTCCGAGCCGTAGGCCGTGGAGTCCTGGCCGACCACGATGATTTCCGGCACCTCGGCGGCCAATTGTTCGGCCTCGACGGCCAGGAAATTCACGGGCCAGGAGAGGTGTGCCCCCCGGATGGAGGGGATGGTACAGAACCGGCAGTTGTGCGAGCACCCTTCGCTGATCTTGAGATAGGCATAGGCCGGTGCGGTGGAGACCCGGCGCGGCAATCCTTCTTCCACCCGGATGGCCAGGGTTCGGGCGGCCATGGCGGGCCATTGTTCAAGTTCTTCGGTGGAGAGCCACAGGTCCACCTCGGGCAGTTCCTCCTTGAGGTCTTTGCCGTAGCGGCTGACCAGACAACCGGCTACTGCCAGGATCGGTTTCCGGCCCGATTCTTCCGCTGTTTCCTTGGCCTCGCGCACGGCATCGAGGATGGTGGTCACCGATTCCTCCACTGCGGGCTCGATGAAGCCGCAGGTGTTGATGAGCACCAGGTCGGCCTCCGCCGCATTGTCTACCGGGACCATGGCCTGGCCCAGGGTGCCGAGCAGCCGTTCCGTGTCCACACGGTTTTTCGGGCAGCCCAGACTGATGGTGTGGACTTTTATGGAGGACTCCGAATGTAGGGACATGGCATTTCCTTTTGATATGGACGACCAAATGTATTAAGTTTACAACGTCTCTTCGATGCGCTTTTTGGTGTCAGAGAGTGCACACGTTCGGGCAGGAGGTCAATTCGATGTCTGCACCTTATAATGATGATAAACGGTATGTCCTCGGTGTAATCGGCGACATTCCGGCATTACTGACTTTTTGGCAGATGTTCAAGGACCAGACCAACGATCAGGTCCTTAAGGATATCGGTATTGTGGCTGCTGCTTTGCCAGGCGAGACGGTGCTGCCCGAGGCGCACGACGACAACCGGCAGATTCCCACTTATGCCGGATACCGGGCCATGCTGGAGAATCATCCCGAGATCAACATGGTCATCGAGACCACGGGGCGCACCGCTTTGGTGCATGAACTGCGGGGATTCCTGTCGCCGTCCATCACCCTGGTTGAGCGCGGGGCAGCCAATTTTTTCATCAACCTGCTCACTACGGAGAAGATCTGGGTGGCTTGCAAGGCCGATCTCATGCACACCCAGAACATGCTCAAGACCATCATCGATCAGCTGGATCAGGAAATTCTGTTCCTGGACCAGGACGGGAAGGTCATCGGCATGAACAAGACCCTGGTAGACCGGGTGGGCCTGTCCAAGAAAGCGATCATGGGGCGTTCCTACCGTGAGATATTCACCGGCACGGACGATCCCGAAAGCGGGTATGCGAAAGACCCTGTGGGCCGGACCCTGGAGAGCCGGGCCACGGCCGAGACCGTCACCAGCCAGGTTGGCGAGGATGGCCGGGTACAGTATTTTCGTATCTATACCTATCCGGTTTTTGACGAGGACGGGAAAAGCGTCAATCATGTGGTCGCCATCCGGCGCGACATCACTCAGCGCACCTCCATCGAGAACCGGCTGCAACAGGCGGAAAAGCTCGCTTCCATCGGGGAGCTGTCCACCTACATGGCCCATGAAATCCGCAATCCGCTTTTCACCATCAGCGGGTTTGCCAACTCGCTCATGCGTGCCGAGGGGTTGGATGAAAAAGCGCGGGAGAAGCTCGCCATCATCCTGGACGAATCCAAGCGGTTGGACGAGATCCTCAAGGCTCTCATGAATTTCACCCGTCCCACCGAGGCCCGGGTGGCCGAGTTGGACCTCAACGAACTGGTGGTTGCCACCATGGGCGTCATGCAGTTGCCCTGCGCCAATCAGGGCGTGGAGCCCATTGTCAGCCTGGACGAGTCCGTGGCCCGGGTACGAGCCAACCCGGACCTCATCAAGCAGTGTCTCATCAACCTTATCAAGAACGCGCTTGAGGCCATGGAGGGCGGGGGCAAGCTCTACGTGACCACGGCCATGAATCGCGATTTCGTCCTCCTTTCCGTGGAGGATACCGGAGTCGGTATTCCCATGGATATCCGGGACAAGATATTCAGTCCGTTTTTTTCCACCAAGGGCAAGGGTTCCGGCCTGGGGTTGGCCCAGACCCACAAGATCATCGACGAGATCGGCGGCGAGGTGGACCTTGCCAGCCGGGTGGGCGTGGGCACCAAGGTCACTCTGCATCTGCCGCCGTTGCTTGCTGTTGCGGAAACCGAAGAGTCTGAGTAAAGACCACCCCCTTGGCCGGTTGTTGGAAAACGCGGGATCGTCGCGTTGTTTCACCAATATCGAGTTTTCGCATGCGCGGAGCAAGTGTTGGCTTTGATGCCTTTTCGCGCCGTACACGTTTTTGAACAGCCTGTTTTTCTCAACGGGATGCATTCCTCACCACTTGGGAGATTTTATTTTGGATACCATCGTTCTGGCCACCAACAACAAGGGCAAGATTCGGGAACTTTCCGTCATGCTGGAGCCGTTCGGCGTGACCGTGAAGAGCCTGGCCGAGTTCCCGGAGATCGGGGATATTCCCGAGACCGGGGAGACCTTTCTGGAGAATGCGTTCATCAAGGCGCGTACCGTGGCAAAGATCACCGGTCTGGTGACTGTGGCTGACGACTCCGGCATCGAGATCGACGCCTTGGACGGGCGTCCGGGGGTGTACTCCGCCCGCTATGCGGGAGAGGCCTGCGACGACCACGCCAACAACGAGAAGATGCTGGCCGAGATGAAGGATGTTCCCGACGAGAAGCGCACGGGCCGCTACCGTTGCGTCATGGTGGCCAGTGCTCCCAATGGTCGGGAGATCAATACGGACGGCGCCTACGAGATCCGCGTGGGCCACGGCTACAAGGGCAGGGGCGGCTTTGGTTACGACGTCATCGTCATCGACCCCGAGCTGGACTGCCATGTGGCCGAGCTGGACCCGGAGGTCAAGAACGGGCGTTCCCACCGTGGCAAGGCCATGCGCAAGCTGCTTGAACTCTGGCCGGAGTTCTGGGAAAAAGCCCAGGCTTGAGTGGGTGCCCGGCCCAACAGGTCGGATCGAAGGAGAGGATCATGCAACGATTGTTTGTCGGCATTCCTGTTCCCGAAGCTTACGGGCGGCAACTGGCTACCCTTTCCGGCACGCTCGCCGGGCGGCTCGACTCCACCGTGCGCTGGACCCGACCGGAAAACGGCCACCTGACCCTGCAATTTCTCGGTGAAACCCCTGTGGAGCGGGTGGACGCAGTGGCGGACGCCTTGGGGGGTGTCCGGTTTTTGCGTTTTCGGTTGCGGGCCGGGGGGCACGGTTGTTTTCCCCATTGCGGCAAGCCGCGTATTCTGCGGATCGGTATGGTTGAGGGTGGCGAACAATGCGTTTCCCTGGCCACCCTGGTGCACGATGTCATGGACCCCTTCGGCTACAAACGCGGGAACCGGTTCACGCCCCATCTGACTTTGGGTCGCGTCAAAAAACCGGCCGAGGACGACTGGGAGGGTGTGCTGGCCGAAAGTGAAACGGAGTGGCCGGCCTTTACCGTGGACCGGTTCATCCTTTGGGAGAGCGACCTCCGACCCGATGGACCGGTATATTCCGTGATCCGTGAATTTCCCCTGGTTTCCGACTAGCCGCCGTTCCTCGCCTTGGGTACACTGGGCGCATGCAGCCCTGGATTCTTCATATAGATATGGACGCCTTTTTCGCGTCCGTGGAACAGCTCGACAACCCCGAGCTGCGGGGGAAACCCGTGGTCGTGGGCGGTACCTCGGACCGGAGCGTGGTGGCGGCGGCCAGCTACGAGGTGCGCACCTTTGGTGTGCGCTCGGCCATGTCCATCGTCAAGGCGCGCAGGCTCTGCCCGGATATCGTCATCGTGCCGGGCCGCATGAAGCGTTACAAGGAAATTTCCCGTCTGGTCATGGGAGCACTCGGCGAGTTTTCCCCGTTGGTGGAGCAGGCGAGCGTGGACGAAGCCTACCTGGACGGCACAGGTCTGGAACGGCTGTTCGGTCCTGTGGACGAGGTCGGGCGGCGTATCAAGGCGCGGGTGCGCGAGGTCACCGGCCTGACTTGTTCCGTGGGTGCGGCCCCGGTCCGGTTTCTGGCCAAGATCGCGTCGGACATGGACAAGCCCGACGGCATATATATCATTCAGCCCCATGAGGTGGAGCCGTTTTTGCGCACCCTGCCCGTGGGCAAGATTCCCGGTGTGGGGAAAAAGCTTGTGGAGACCTTGCGGCAATTGGGCGTGCGCACCTGTGGCGACGTTCGGCGGCGGGACCGGGATTACTGGGTGGCCCGGCTCGGCAAGTCCGGCGGCGCGCTGCATGACCGGTCCCTGGGCATTGATCCGAACGGGGTCGAGGTGGGCGGCGGGGCCAAGAGTTGCAGCGCGGAGAATACCTTCAGTGAGGACACCTCCGACCGATCTGTGCTCACCAAATGGCTACTGGCCCAGTCCGAGCGGGTAGGCGCGGACCTGCGCAGCCATGGGTACAAGGGGCGCACTGTGACCCTCAAGGTCAAGTATGGCGATTTTAGCCAGATAACCCGCAGTACAAGCCTGGAGGCGCGCACGGACAACACCGCGCTGATCTTCGAGACCGCCTGTGGGCTGCTCAAAGATCTGGAGCTCCGGCGTGCGGTGCGGCTCATCGGGGTGGGTGTGTCCAACTTCGAGGCGCGGGCCCGCCAAATGCATCTTTTCGAGGAAACACCGTTGTCGGCGGAGGAGACCAGCAGGCTGGATCAGGCCGTGGACAGGGTGCGGGAGCTATTCGGTTCCCAGGCCGTCACCCGTGTCGACCTACTGGGCTTCAAGAAAAAACGTTAAAATTTAGATAGAAAGCACAAGGGTTTTAGTATGTTCCGGCATGGCTTGCCAAAGACGGTGAAGATTATTACATAACAAGTTGAGAGGAAAACCGGCCGTTGTCAGGAGCGGCATAAACACCACCACTATATGAAAACAATATTTTTTATGCATAAGATCTTGGTATTATTTGCCTTGTTCCTGCTGTCCGCCGTGCTGACATGCGTGGTTCCGGCCATGGCCGACGAGGACGAAGGGATCATGGGAGCCAAGCTCTCCAAGGAACCGGAGAAGTTGGACAAGTCCGTGGAAACGGGCATCGACCATATCTTTGCCGTGCTGGGAGAGACCGGGACGCCGTTGGATGTTGCCCAGATTGGCCCCATGCTCGATTTCGTGCTGGACGGCCCGGAAGACCCCAAGGATATCAGCCCGGCCCGGCGCTTCGGCGGCCACGGCATCTGTCTGCGCAAGGACGTCAAGACCGATCTCGATACCATTCTGCGCTATTTCTACAACCCGGAAATCCCCAACTTCCTGCTCTGTCCGGCAGTGCTGCGCCTGTCCGGTTGGCACGAGGGGAGCGAATTCCTCACCCGCAAGACCCGGCTGTGGGACGACCTCAAGACCCTGGACAAGCCCGTGCTGGTGCGGGGACGCGAGTTTGAGGTCACCACGCCCGATTCCTTTGCCGAGGCATATTATCGCTACGATCTGAATCGCCTCATCGTGCTGCTCAAGTACAAGGGAAAGAACGTGGCCATCTCCATTTCCGAGCAGGCGGACAAGTCCGACGTGGGGCGCAAGGGAGCCATTCTCGACGACAAGCAATGGGAATATTTCTATTCCGGCATCGAGGGGTTGAACAAGGGGTTGATCGGCTGGATGGACACCTTCACGTACAAGTCCGCCTCGGTGCAGGTTTTTCTGGAGCGGGACGAGGCCGCAAGTACTGTATTTCTGTTCAAATGGCTCAATGCGGGCTGGATGGGCAGCAACGTGGTCAAGCGCAGTCATATCTATGACGGCAGCCTCCGCTATGCACGTAGTTTTGCGGCGGTGCTGGAGAGTGCTCGGCTCACGCCCGAGGAAGTGGCCGCAGGTCTCAAGGACGTGCGGGGCATGAACAATGCGCAGGTTGATGCCAAGATCGAGGAGTATGTCCGGAATTTCGAGATTCGTTTCCGTGACAATCCCAAACTCAAGAAAAAGGACTACGCCAAGATCATAGCCGACGGCGGGTATGCCAAGATCCTGGACAGCGATGCCCGGCGTAGCGTGCTTGCCCTGCAAAAGCTCAAGGCGCTCATCGGCATGGACACCCTGGTCGATTTGGGCACATCGCCAATGGCGGCGGCTCCTGTCCAGGAGGTGCCCAAGGCCGACCCGATGAAAGTGGTCGCCGACCCGGAAAGCTAGCCAAATCAGGCAATGCGAGATATATTGACGGCACGTTGCAAAGAGCGGCGTGCCGTTTTCTTTTTTTTGACAGGGAGGTGATCGTGCAGACCAGTGAAAGTGAAGCCAGGTTCAAATACTGCCCGCTGCTCAAGACTGCGGACGACAAGATGAAAATGTGCCAGGGAACCATGTGCATGATGTGGCGTTGGGTCGACGAGTCCAGGGAAGAGGGCTATTGCGGTCTGGCCGGAACCCCGCAGCAGGGCCGATAGGCGCGTCTTGCCAGTGTTTCCCGCCCGTGACATGAGGAAGTAGCATGGCCAAACCGTTTTCGTTCAAGCTTGAAAGGGTTCTCGACTACCGGGGACAACTGGAGGAACAGGCCAAGGCCCTTCTGGCCAAGGCCCGTGCGGTCCGTGATGCCCAGCGTGAAGTGGTCGAGGAATTGCAAGGTCGCTACCGAACGCACATGGCCAAGGAAATGGAGTCGCACAAGAGCACCAACGACATGTGGCTGTGGCGTCAGTACAAGGAAGCCCTGGAGCAGGATTCAGTCCGTGAGGAAGCGGTGCTACGCCAGTTGGAACTCAAATTGCAACAGCGTCGCCAGGAAGCCGTGGAACGGTCCAGGGACAAGAAGCTCCTGGAAAAGCTCAAGGAAAACCAGGCCAAAAAGTATCATGATGAAGCAAGTGCCCGAGAGGAGAAGGAAAACGATGAAATGGCAGCGATTCGCTACGAATCTCAAGATATCTAGAATCCTCCTGAGTCTCGTTTTTCTGGCCCTGCTGAAGCTCACGGTCTTTGGTATGCTCAGTGTCGATTCCATGACACTTGGGGTCATGCAGGCCATCCTGCCCGAGTCCGTGGCCGTGGCCGCCGAGAAAAAAGACGAAGCGCCCACCCCTATTGCCGACAAGGCAGACTCCGAGGCCAACCGTACGCAAAAGCGGGAGACGGAAGCGGACGCCGCCGCTGCGGAAGTCCGCACCGAAAAGGATTTGCCCGATCAATGGAAAGCCCTGAAACGGAAGGAAGAGGAGCTGGCCGTCAAGGAACGCACCCTCAAGGAGCTGGAGGCCAATATCCGCGCCGAGGCCGTCAAGGTCCAGAAGCTGCACGACGAGATCAAG
>CAXXUE010000013.1:0-213546 GCA_963662475.2 uncultured Pseudodesulfovibrio sp. | reverse complement strand
CCGGTACGCAGACCATGGGGATGATCGTGGTACGCCAGTTCTGCAGGAAGATGAAGACCACCAGAAAAACAAGGATGAGTGCCTCGTACAAGGTCGACATGACCTCGTCGATGGAGGAAGTGACGAATCGGGTCGTGTCGTAGGGAATCCGGTATTCGACACCCTCGGGAAAGTTTGCGGACACTTCCTTCATGACCTTGCGAACGTTCTGGGCGACGTTCAGGGCGTTCGCACCGGGCAGTTGGTAGATGAGCAGGATGGAGTTGCCGAGTTCGTTCAACCGGGCGAAGGTATAGTAATTCTTCGCGCCCATTTCCACACGGGCCACGTCGCGAATCTTGACGGTGCTCCCGTCGTCGTTGGCCTTGAGAATGATATTGCCGAACTCCGAGGGTTCGGCCAAACGCCCCTTGACGCGCAAAGACATCTGGAACTGCTGTCCCTTGGGCGCGGGCGGCATGCCGATCTGCCCGGCCGGGGCCTGGATGTTCTGCTCATTCACCGCGTTGATCACATCCGAAACCGTGATCCCGTAGGAAGCGAGCTTGTCCGGGTCCAGCCAGATGCGCATGCCGTAATCCGGGTCGCCAAACAGGTTGACATCACCCACGCCCTCAATGCGCCTGAGTGCGTCGTAAACATTTATTTTTGCGTAATTATTCAGAAAAAGCGTGTCATACTGCGGCAATTTGGACGTCAGACTGACCATGAGCACCATGTCTGGCGACTGCTTCTTGACCTGGATGCCCGAGTCGCGGACATCCTGAGGCAGCTGTGAGGTGGCGAGGTTGACGCGGTTCTGCACGTCCACGGTGGCCAACTCCAGATCCCGGCCCAACTGAAAGGTGACCGTCAGATTCATGGAGCCGTCGTTGGACGAGATGGACTTCATGTACATCATGTCCTCGGCGCCGTTGACCTGCTCTTCGATGGGCGTGGCCACGGACTGTTCCACGGTCCGGGCGTCCGCGCCGGTATAGTTGGCGGTTACCTGGACCGTGGGCGGCGATATCTCGGGATACTGGGAAATGGGCAGAAAAATGGCACTCAGAATACCGACCATCAAAATGATGATGGCCATGACCGAGGCAAAAATGGGCCGATCAATGAAAAAACGGACAAACATGAATTACCCGGCCTTTTCCTCGGTCTTGACGGGTTGGTCCTTCCCGTCGTCCCCCCCCGTACCGGCGGGCTGAGTGCCGTTGTCGGCCCCGCCCGTGTTCACGGATTGTCCCTGGTTCACATCCATGGGAACGATGATGGGCTTGACCCCCATGCCGGGACGCACCCGCTGGATGCCGTCGACAATAACCATGTCCCCGGGCTTGACTCCCTTCTTGACCACCACCAGGGAATTCCGCTCGAACCCGAGTTCCACGGGCTGGCTGACCACTTTGCCGTCCTGGCCCACCACAAAGAGGGACTTCATGCCCTGCACATCCAAGACGGCGCGTACCGGCACCACCACGGCATCGGCAATCTCATCGAAAAGTACCCGTATCTTGGCATATTGACCGGGACGCAATGCGCCGTCCGGATTGGAAAATTCAACGCGGATGCCAAGTGTCCCCGTGCGGGGGTCCACGGCCCGGTCCACCATATCAAACGAGCCTTCAAGTTTATACTCGCTCCCGTCAGACAAAATCATCCTGATCACATTCTTGAAATCACTCTTGTCCTTTGGCTTATTCTGAGCTCGCATATAGTCGCTTTCGCTCACACTGAAGCTCACATATACCGGATCCACGGTGGAGATGGTGGCCAATAAACGTGTTCTCGCCCTGACCGACCAAATTCCCTACATCGACCTGCACCCGACCGATCACGCCATCGAAAGGCGAATAAATACGAGTGTATCCCAGTTGTATCTTTGCATTTTCCACCTTGGCAGCATTGTCACGCATCTGGGCTTTATCGGTGGCGAGCTGAGTCTGGTAGCTCTCGTACTCGTCACGGCTGACCACGTTCTCTTTGTAGAGCTTCTTGAACCGCTCGTAGTCCTTTTGCGCCTTGGCCACCAAAGCCTGATTGTACTCCAGGCCGGACTGCGCCTGCTTCAAATCCTCTTGAAACGGCTTGGGATCAATGACAAACAACAGGTCGCCCCTCTTGACGCGAGCCCCTTCCTTGAACCGCTTCTCAACCAGGAACCCTGCCACTCGGGCCCGCACATCCACGGTCTTGAGTGCACTGATCTGGCCAACAAATTCGCCCCAATAAGGCATGGTTTTGGTCTCCACCTTGATAACTTTCATGGGGGTGGGAGCCGATTCTGCCTGAACTTCCTTCTTTTCCCCGCCGGAACAGCCGGACAGAAGGGACACGATCATGGCAAAGACGAGATACGAACCGGAAAACGAAAAAACTTTACGCATTGCACACACACTCTATAAGGGTTGGCGGAAAACAAGTTTTTCATGTATCATGCGAAGTACTCTAAGCATATTAGAAAAATATGTACACCCCTCAACCGCCATTCCCGCCACACAATTGTTGACGTGGGCGACCCAACACCTTACTTTCCGGGCGTAAGTACACTTGATACCTATCCGGAGGAGCCATGGCTGAACAAAAAAACTGCAGGGAAAACCCCATGAAGGGAATTCCGCTGGATATCAATTTCACCACGTTCATCTATTCCCTGTCCTCGTCGGCCATGGTGGCACTGGGCGAGGCCGAAGACCCGACCACCGGCCAGGTGGAATTTCATCCGCAGATGGCCAAGCACACCATTGACGTGCTCGGCATGCTCAAGGAAAAATTCGAAAAAGGCCTGGATGAAAACGAACGGAAGCTGCTCTGCGACATTGTCTACAATCTCAGAATGGCCTACGTCAACAAATCGAAATAGTTGGAGACTCACATGTCCCAGATGATCAAAGCGGGGCTGGTCGGCGTGACCGGCTACACCGGCATGGAACTGGCTCGGCTCATGACCCATCACTCATCCATGGAGCTGGTACGCGTCACCTCACGGGCCGAAGCCGGGAAATCCCTGGCCGATATTTACCCCTTCCTGAACCGCCTCCCCCTGGGAGACCTGATCATCACCCAGCCCGATCCGGCGGACCTGGCAAGCGAGTGTGACGTGGTTTTTCTGGCCGTGCCGCACAAGACCGCCATGGAAATCGCCGCCGCCCTGCTCGAAGAAGGCGTGAAGGTGGTCGATCTGTCCGCAGACTTCCGCCTCAACGACAAGGCCACCTACGAAAAGTGGTATGACACAAAACACACCCGGTCCGATCTGCTGGCCGAGGCGGTCTACGGGCTGCCGGAGCTGTATCTTGATCAGATAATGGGCGCACGGCTCATCGCCAATCCGGGCTGCTATCCCACTTCCGCCATTCTCGGTCTGGCTCCGGCTCTGAACGCCGGTCTCGTCAGCACGGCGGACATCGTGGTGGATGCCAAATCCGGCGCTTCCGGCGCGGGACGCGGGGCCAAGGTCGGCACCCTGTTCTGCGAGGTGCACGACAGCTTCAAGGCTTACAGCCTGCCCACCCACCGGCACACCCCGGAGATCGAGCAGGAAGTCTCCAAGCTCGCGGGCACGGACGTGACCCTCTCCTTCAACACCCATCTGCTGCCCATCGACCGGGGCATCCTGTCCACCATTTACACCCGGCTGACCAACACGGCCACCACCCTGGACAACGTCCACGCCGCTTACACCGCCTTCTATGCGGACAAGCCCTTCGTGCGAGTGCTCCCCAAGGGCCAGTTGCCCGAGACGCGGTACGTGCGGGGCACGGTGTTCTGCGACATCGGACTGGTGGTCGATCCCCGCACCGGACGACTCATCATCCTGTCGGCCATCGACAACCTCTGCCGGGGCGCTTCCGGTCAGGCCCTGATGAACGCCAACCTGATCTGCGGGCTTGACCTGGACGAGGGAATCCCCATGGCGCCCATGATGCCGTAGGCGGTTGGTCTCCGCCTTGGTCCGAAGCCACCGTCCAGGGTCCCGATTCCCTTTTGCCTTTCAAAAACGCATCCTGTAGTACTTGCCCATGCTCGACCCGAAACAGGCAAAAGACACCATCGCGGCCATCGCCACCCCGCCCGGAGACGGCGGCGTGGGCATCATTCGCATCAGCGGCGCTGACTGCCGGTCCATCGCGGCCCGGCTCTTCCGTCCGGCCAGTGCGTCCTTCACCGATTTCACCCCCTACCGTCTCCACTACGGCCACCTGCTCGACGCCGATGGCCGCGAGCTGGACGACGTGCTGACCGCGTTCATGCCCGGCCCGAATTCCTACACGGGCGAGGATGTGATCGAGATCAATTGCCACGGCGGACGGGCGATCCTGGCCGCCGCGCTGGAAGAAATCCTCGCCCTGGGAGCCCGCATGGCCGAGCGCGGCGAATTCACCTACCGCGCCTTCATGAACGGGCGCATGGACCTGACCCAGGCCGAGGCCGTGGCCGAAATGATCCACGCTCCGACAAAAGCGGCCATGCATCTGGCCCAGGTCAAGCTTTCCGGCCTGCTGGGGCAAAAGATCGCCGATCTCCGGGAGCAACTGGAGCATCTGCGAGCGCAGTTGGTCATGGCCGTGGATTTCCCGGAAGACGAGATGGAATGTCTGCCGCCCGAGGAACTGGTCCGCATCAGCGGGAAAGTCCGAAGCGACATCGACACCCTGCTGGACGCCATGGACCGCACCCGTGCCTGGCGCGAGGGCGCGCTCGTGGTCCTGGCTGGGCGGGTCAACGCGGGCAAATCCAGCCTGATGAACGCACTGCTCGGCCGCGACCGGGCCATTGTCACGGACCAGCCCGGCACCACCCGCGATTACCTGGAGGAACCCGTCAACCTGGATGGGCTGGCCATCCGGCTGGCCGACACCGCAGGCATCCGCAAGACCGAAGACATGATTGAGGCCGCAGGCCTGGAAATGGGCCGCGGACTCATGGAACAGGCCGACCTGGTGCTGCTCCTGGTCGACGGAACCACGCCCCTGACCGACGACACCCTGTCCACAGCAGACACGCTGGACCGGGGAAAAACCTTGGTGGTGCTCAACAAATGCGACCTGCCCGGCTTCGACGCCACCCAGGGCACCCCGCTCACGGACCGGGGCTTCGAGTCCCTCGACATTTCCGCCAAGACCGGCACTGGCATCGACAAACTGTGCGCCCGCATCCGGGACCGCGTGCTCCGGGGCGCGGGCCAGCCCGACCCGGACGCAATCGCGCCCAACGCCCGGCAGGCTGCGGTGCTTGCCCGGGCAGCCGAAGAACTGCGCCAGATGGAACTGGACGCCGAAGCTTCCGTGCCCTATGACCTGCTCGGAGTACGTCTGGAAACCGCCACAACCGAACTCGCTTCCATCACCGGCGAGATCGCGCCAGAAGACGTGCTCAACACCATTTTCGACTCCTTTTGCATAGGAAAGTGACCATGACAGAATCCAACGACTCGCCCGACATCATTGACATCAAGCACGTCACCTGCGGCCTGGTGCCACTCATGCAAACCCACCTGGAAGGGGCTGATCCCGATCAGGAAATCGTGAAGTTCAAAATCCGCCAGGGAATCGAGACGGAATTGTGGAACTCGTTCGGCACCGGCAGGGACTGGCGGCTGCTCAAAATCGAGAAGGACCTCTTCTTCGACGTGGCCAGCTTCGTCCGCATGGAAATCGACGAGCTCGACCCCCTCGGACTCATGGAATTCTAGTCTTCGATCCGAACCACAGGAGCAACGCATGCGCAAGGGAATGACCGACGATCCCGAAGTGATCGCAGACATATTGAATCGGGCCGAGGTGCTCTGGCTGGCCCTGACGGATGACCAGGGCCCCTATTGCGTGCCCGTGAATTTTGCCGCCGGGGACAATGTGCTCTACATCCACTCCGGGCTGAAGGGCCGCAAGGCCGCCTGCCTGAATTCCGGCGCTCCCGTAGCTTTTTCCACTGCCGTGGACGTGCACATGCGCGACGGCGGCGACGATGCCTGCGACCAGGGATACCACTTCCGGTCGGTCATGGGCAGCGGCCGCCCCCGCCTGCTGGACGGCGAAGAAAAAACAAACGGCCTTGATGCCATCACCCGCAAACACCTGGGCAAGCTGTTGCCCTACAAAGACAAGGTCCTGCCCGTCACGGCGGTCTATGCCATCGGCATTGAAAACGCGACCGCACGGATCAAGGAGTAACCCATGATCATCTGTTATTTCGGCGATTCCCTCACCCTGGGCTACGGCGACCCGGCCGGACTCAGCTGGCCCGGCCGTGTGTCCGGCACTCTGCACACGCTGGGTGTGGACGTCACCTCGTACAATCTCGGCATCCGCAAAGAGACCACGCTCATGTTGGCAGACCGATGGAAACAAGAGGCTGCCCTGCGGCAGATCAAGGGCATGGAATCCAAACTGATCTTCAGCTTCGGCGTGGCGGACGTGGTCAACAACGTGGCCGACGCGGATTCCCTGGCAGCGGCCAAGGCCATCCTGACCGAAGCCGGAACCATGGGCGATGTCCTGCTGATAGGCCCCACCCCAATGGCCGACGAGACGAAATGTGGCAAAGTAGCGGCCCTTTCCGGGCAATTGGGCACGTTGTGCGAGACGCTTTCCGTCCCCTTCCTCCCGGTGATCGACGCCATGCGCGACGACCCGGTTTATGCCCAGGCCCTCACGGACGGCGACTCCGTCCATCCCACGGCTCCGGGCTACGCGGCCCTGGCCCGGTACATCCTGCAATCAGAAGAGGTCCGGGACTTTTTCGGACTCGAATAGATCAAAGACATGAGCGAACTCAAATCCTTTTCCAGCGACAACAATTCCGGGGCGCACCCGGCGATCATGGAGGCCTTGGTCCAGTGCAACCGGGGCGACGTCAAATCCTACGGCGACGACGAAATCTCCATCCACACCGACGAGGTGTTCAAGGAATTCTTCGGCTCCCAGGCGCGCATCCACTACGTGACCACGGGCACGGCGGCCAACGTACTCGGCATCCGGGCCGTGACCCACACCTACAACTCGGTCATCTGCGCGGAGCAGGCCCACATCAACAACGACGAATGCGGCGCTCCCGAGGCCTTCGGCGGCATCAAGCTGGTGCCCGTCCCGTCGGCTGACGGCAAGCTCACGCCCGGCGCAATAGCCCCCTACCTGGGGCACATCGGTTTTGTGCACGCCTCCCAGCCCAGGGTCATCTCCATCACCCAGCCCACGGAACTGGGCAAACTTTACACCCTCAGGGAAATCGAGGATATCGTCGAGTTCGCCCACGACCGCGATCTGCTCGTTCACCTGGACGGCGCACGCATTGCCAATGCCTGCGCCGCGCTGGACTGCTCGTTCTTCGACATGACCACGGCCCTGGACGTGGATCTGGTCTCCTTCGGCGGCACCAAAAACGGCTGCCTCATGGGCGAGGCCGTGATCTTCCTCAACCCGGACATCGGCGAGGGCTTCCCCTACCTGCGCAAACAGGCCATGCAACTGGTGTCCAAGATGCGCTTTGTCTCGGCCCAGCTCGAAGCCTATCTCAAGGATGACCTGTGGCTGAAAAACGCCCGCCAGGCCAATGCCATGGCCCGGCGGCTGGCGGACAGGGCCGGGGCCATCGACGGTGTGGAGATCAAGGGAAGCGTGGATTGCAACGCCATCTTCGCCCACATCCCGCCCGAGGCCACGGAAATTCTCCTGCAAAAATACTACTTCTACGTCTGGGACGAACACAACCACACCGTGCGCTGGATGACCTCATGGGCCACCACCGAGGCCATGGTCGACGAGTTCGTGGCAGACATCAAAAAAGCCGTAGAGGCGGTATCATGAAACGCATCTGCGTCTATCTCGGCTCCAATCCCGGTTTTGATCCCGCCTACGCCGAGGCCACCGTGGCCCTGGCCCACGAACTGGTCCGGCGCAACATCGGATTGGTCTACGGTGGTTCGGACGTCGGCCTCATGGGACTGGTCGCCAACACCTGCCTGAAGGCGGGCGGCGAGGCCATCGGCGTGATCCCCGAACGGCTGGTGGAAAAGGAAGTCGCCCACACCGGACTGACCAAAAGCTACGTGGTCAAGAGCATGCACGAACGCAAGCAGAAAATGGCCGACCTGTCCGACGGCTTCATCGCCCTCCCCGGCGGCATCGGCACGCTGGAGGAATTTTTCGAGGCCCTCACCTGGAATCAGCTTGGTTATCACGCCAAGCCGTGCGGGCTGCTCGACGTCAACGGCTACTACTCCTGTCTTTCCGAGCACATGGATCGCATGGTGAATCAAGGGTTTGTGGTCAAAGAGCATCGGCACATGGTCATGACAGCATCCGACCCAGGTGACCTGCTTGACCAGTTTACCGTCTACGAGCCACCCTATGTAGATAAGTGGATTGAGAAGAAGAAAGGGCTGTAAGCTGGGTCAGGGCACCTTTGCCCTGCTGTTAGTCCCAAAAGACAGTGCCTACACACAAATCTTTCCCAAAATTGTGAGGAGTTCTTGCTTTTCCTTGTTTCTGCCCGTACATATTACCTATATAGACACTATTAGTGAAAGCCAAGTTACTCCAGCATCTATCATCAGCCGCAAAGTTAAAGCACATGTCAAACCTACCAGTCCCATCTAGTAAAGAAATTTTTAGTGAGTGCTATATTAAAGCATTGTCTGCTGCTTGTTTGTATGACACCAGCGTAACAAAATACGATTTTGACAGCATCGACATTCGGATCGCTTGTGGAGATAAGCCAAAAGATAATTCAATACTAAGTTCATGCGGTATTCAGTTACAACTTAAGGCATATTCATATGGTGAACACTGCAGGTTGAGCGCAGACAAGAAAAAACTTAAACCTAAATCGAGCGGAGGGGTCTCATTGAAGCCTTCCTCGGCAGAAACCGGAAGAAGATTGACTCCAAAAATGGTGCGAATGGGGACAGCTTGATCGCTGAAGCGTGAAAATGCCACTCGTTTCGGTTGTGATACCAGATTTTTCAGGAAATTGGACGCACCTCTCCCATCGCTGGACATGGAGCGGGGCGTTCAGATCAGGTCCAGACGAATTTTGGAGCGCTCAGGCAGCGCTCCCACAGTTCTTTGAAACGCAACGATTCCATGGCGATCGCCGTGACCTTGAGTACGGTTTTGCCAGCATGGGACACCACCTTGGCGGCGACGTCCACCAAGGTGCGACGCAGTGTGGTCGGGAAAGACTTGACCGGTACCACCGGCTCACTCACATCTTCCTTGAACGCTTCAAACAGGAAGAAGCCGAGGAGCATGGTGTAATAGAAGGCGGCGTTGGGCACGAAGCGCTGGAACGGCAACTCCTCGAATCCGAAATCCTTGAACGCCCTGTGCACCAGTTCGTCCGCGCCCCGCTGGTGGTAGGAGTGGATGATGGCATCGGTTTCGGCCATGAACGCGAGGCCAGCCTCCTGCAATTGCTGATCCACGACACTATCCATGCCAAGGTTGGTGTAGACGATGGTGCCTGGTCTTGATCCGGGTAGCAGGAACTGCTTCTCTTCCAGTAAAGGTCGCCAAAAGATGGTCCTGAAGGACTTTTCCCAGGACTTGCGGCGGTCGCAGAACTCGTAGCACTGCCAGACATCCTCATCGGTTTTGCCGAAGTGATGCTGAAAGGCGGTTTCGGGAAGTGCCCCAATCATGGCCTTGATGTCGCTATAGAACTTGCCTGCGCAGATGAAACCGATATCCAGCCGCTCCATCTCGTCGAAGAGCTCCTGGTCGAAGAATCCGGAGTCCATGCGAATGATGATGGGTACGGTCTTGCTGTAGCGGGTACGGATCATGCGCACCACGTGACGGATCATCTTCGGGGCTGAGTCGCCGTTGAGAGAGTGTTTGTCGCCGCCACGGAACACGGCGTCTATAATGTAGCGGCCCCAGGTCATCTGGAGAGGCTGAAAGCCCAGAACCTTCTTGTAGGTGGGCTTGACGCCGTGACGCTTCGGCGCTTGGTCGTTATCCATGACCATGGTGTCGATGTTCAGTTCGATCACTTCTGGGCTGGTCATGCTGAGTCGCCAAAGGAAGAGTTGCTGCAACAGACGGCGAAAAAGATAGGTCCGTTGTGCGGAGAATGATTGGTAGAACCGCTTGACGGTGTGCGATGAGGCCATGCTCTTGATGTCTGTTTCGATGGCAGCCGCGTAGCCCGGATCTTTGGTCAGGACATCAAAGTGGGCCAAGTGACGGCTGGTGCCGTCAAAGAGGAAGCAGAGCACCTGCTTGAAAAGTTCATCGATGGGCGTGCCCTTGGGGTTCTTGCGCATGGAGCCGAAAAGGCGGTTGATGTGGGGGAAAAGACCAATGCCACGAATGTAGCGAGCAAAGAGGTTGAGCCCGGCCCGGCTTGTCAGACAGTCGTTCGTGACTTGGACATCGTCGATGAATTTTGCTTTGGTTCTCTTTGAGTTGGACATCCAGCCCTCCACCAAATGGGTGAAACGTTCATGACGTAGTGACTGGATGTGATTGTAAACAAAAACAAGGTGATATGCCAGCTTTGATGTTGTGTCAGGCTGGAGAATCGCTCAGATTAGGTTAAAGTAAAATTGACTCAGAAGAATTATGAAGACTTAAGAAAAGCATCTAGTGAACCTTGTTTACTAGTCGTCTATTTGCTTCCTATTCATAAACAATATTTATTTGAGATTGAAGAAGGCACTATTCTTTTCGGTCGCGCATTCTGGAAGTCTCTCAACGGGATGCCAGAAATAAATACAGAGTCTAAAACAATCGATATTCCATTAAAAAATCGTCTTGATAAAGATACAATGCAAAAATTGATGTACCAAGCATCAATGGGAATTAGGAACTTGTCATGAATGATGTAGACCTGAAAAACTCAGTATTTTTAAAGGCTCTTCCAGAGTTCTTGGAGGTCTACGGCTGGAGGACAACCACGGCCTTACCCGATGGAAGTCCAGTGTATTTCAAAGGAGAAGACGCTTTTTCATTGCCGATAAATACGGACTATGTAGATTTTGATGATCGGTATTGGGATATTCTGATCCGGTTTTCGAAAAAGATCAAAAGATCTGCCAAGGATTTGTATCTTGAACTTCTTACCCCACCCCGTGATTTATACGAATACGCTATTCACGGCACTCCGACTGACGATGGGACAGTTTCTGCCCCGATATATGCTGCAGTTACACAACAGATTTACGCTACACTTGCTTTAGCAACAAAAGGCTGTCAATCGGCGTTGAAAGTTGACCCATCATCGGCGTCGAAATTTGACCCACCCCGAACGTGATTTTCGGGTGTTGGGGGGAGGCTTTTCCGGGGGCGGCGGCAGGGTCGGGAATGGAGGGAGCCCGGAGGGCGACCGGAATTCCCGACCCTGCCGCCGACGCTTATGCGTCCTGCCCTTGGTGCTGTCCCCTGCCTTGTTTCAGCCTCCAGCTTTCATTGCCTGTTTCGATGATCTCGCAGTGATGTGTGACGCGGTCCAACAGGGCCGTGGTCATCTTGGCGTCTCCAAAGACCTGTGACCACTCCCCGAAGCTCAGGTTCGTGGTGATCAGCACCGAGGTCCTCTCGTAGAGCTTTGAGAGCAGGTGAAAGAGCAGCTGGCCTCCTGACCTGGAAAACGGCAGGTAGCCGAGTTCGTCCAGGATGACCAAGTCGAAGCGCGCCAAAGTCTCGGCCAGCCGTCCGGCCTTGCCGTCCGCCTTTTCCTGCTCGAGCTGGTTGACGAGGTCCACCAGATTGAAAAAGCGCACTCGGGCGCCGTTGCGCACGGCATTGGAGCCGATGGCGATGCTTAAATGCGTTTTTCCGGTGCCCGTGCCGCCTACAAAGACCACATTGATCCAGCTCTCCATGAAGCCGCCCTGGTATAGATCCCTGATCCTGGCCTCACCGACGTGCGAGTCCTGGAAGTCGAAACCGTCCAGATCTTTGCTCACGGGAAATCTGGCGATCCCCAGGCGGTATCGGATGCTGCGTACGCGGCGCTCGGCCTGTTCCGCCTTGAGCAGATCTAACAGAAACCGTTCCAGAGTGGCCCCGGATCGACGACCGTGCTCAAGCATCTCGTCGTAAGCTCCGCGCAGGCCATGCAGCTTGAGCTCTTTGAGCAAAGCCAAGATGTCATTGCGAAGCATGGCTCGCCTCCAATAGCTGGTCATAACGTCCGCAGTCGGCCACAGGCTCGCATTTGATCCTGAGGTGATCGGGGACGCAAACCTCTTGGGTTGGCCTTTGATCACGGGAGCGGTTCAAGATGTTAAGGACCACGTCCCGACTCACCGTGTTCTGGTCCAGGGCCGCCTGGCAGGCGTCGGTTACTGCCTGGAGTCCATGGCTGGGCACCGCTGTCAGGATACCCGCAAACTGTCGGTCCCAGTCCTTATGCCGCCGCAGGGACAGACGGATTTGCTCCATCGGCGCAGGAAGCCTCCAGTCCTGGAAGGGAGCGCCGTTGCGGAGCGCTCCGGGCTTACGCTCCAGGACAGGCACGTAGTGCCACGGGTCATAGACAGTCTTTTCTCTGCCGAATCGGCGGGCATGTACGGCCAGCACCCGGCCATCGCGAATCACCGAGATGTGGTCGGCGTACGCCTTGATCTGCGCCGCCTGTCCAGCCGCCTCGCAGGGTACGCTGTACCGGTTGTGATCAAACCGCACCAGACATGTGGAGGAAACCCGGCATTCCTGAATACGGTAGCCATCGAAAGGGGCTGCGGGCTTGATTAGGTTTTCACGCTCCTGCAGGAAGACCTCCCAGATCGTCTTGTCCGTAATCTCCGGATGAGCCTGAGTCTTGGCCCAACCAATAGCTCGCTCCAGCAGCCAGGCGTTGTACTCCTCAAGGCTCCCGAAACGCCATCTGCCGGATAAAAAACGAGTACGTACCAGATGGACTTGATTTTCCACCTGCCCTTTTTCCCAGCCAGCAGCAGGCGTACACAGCGTGGGGTCCACCAGGTAATGAGTGCACATCTGCTCGAAGCGGGAATTGAGTTCGCGTTGCTTGCCGCGTAGAACTTTGTTCACTGCGGTCTTCATGTTGTCGTAAATACCTCGGCCACAAGATCCGGCGAAAAAGGCAAAGCCGCGCTGATGGGCGTCGAATACCATCTCCTGGGTCTCCCGAGGGTAACCGAAGCAGAAGACCATCCGGCTATGGCACAATCGCATGTGCGCGGTCTTGACCGTCATTGGCATGCCGTCAATTTCGAGTTGCTCGTGGCTCCAGTCGAACTGGTAGGCCTCTCCAGAGGCGAAAGTCAGCGGGACAAAGGCTTGCGACACCCTGTGCCCTTCGGCTTCGCGCCAGCGGGAGACATGACGCCGGACAGCATCATAGCCTCCCTCGTAACCTTGCCCCTGAAGCTGCTCAAACAAGACCTTGATCGTGCGTCGATGTTTGCGTGGAAGCCCGACATCCCGCTCCAACTCGCTTTCCAGCCAGGTCGTGAATTCACCAAGTTTGGGCATGGGCTGGATCGCTCGTTTGTACTCGAAGCGCGTCTCCTCCGAGCGCAACACCTTGCGGACCGTATTCCGGCTCATGTTTAAATTCTTGGATATCTGCCTGATCGGCGTCTCATGCCGGTCATGGGCCACCTTAATCTTTCGAATTGTTTCCACCGTCAGCATCTCCTCGCTGGCCCTCCCGTCACGATTTTCTCGTGACCTTGAGGGGCTTGCCGGGGTGGGTCAAATTTCGACGCCGATTACCGGCTCAGGTGGGTCATATTTGCACGCCGATTCACAAACGCCCCTAAGAAAGAGCCACACAAGGAAAGTAGAAACGACATGAGACCTCCTTTTTTCAAACGGGTAATGCGCCGTCACTATCAGAGTCGGCCAGCCCCAACAAGGTGTTTGTGAATACAAATAAAAGGTTAATCATCTGTAAGTCGATTTTATGATAGTAATAGCGTATGATTACAAACCTGGGAAAATTTTTTAGCCACAAGAAGAACCCCCTGTTCGCTATAGCAAACAAGGGGTTACGGATGTTTTTTTGGTATTTTCGTCAACATTTATGGAAAACGTCTTGCCAACAGGGCGGCCTTTCTTCGCTTCTTCCTCTATAAGACAAAAAGGCTCACTCCCGCGCCCACGCGGGTCCAGCCTCCAAAATCTTCCCATACACCGGACACCCCTCCACATGCGCTCCGGGCAGATAGCCCGTGCTCATCAAGAATTCCCCGACGATCTCGCCGCCGGTGAACTTGAAATGCTTCTTGAAGAGCTTGGCCCATGCCTCCTTGGTGAGCGGGTGGTGATGATCCAGCCAGCCCCTGAATGAGCCGAATTCCTTCTGCAATCCCAGGATCACGCCCGCGTTGTGGATGGCGGCATTGACCTTGAGCTTGTTGCGGATGATCCCGGCATCGGCCAGAAGGCGCACACGGTCCGTCTCGTCAAAAATCGCCACCGAGGCAATGTCGAACCCGGCATAGGCCCGGCGGAAATTATCCTGCTTTTTGAGCATCAGCTCCCAATTCAGCCCGGCCTGGTTGATCTCCAGGAGAAGCCGCCCGAACAGCTCGTTGTCTTCCTCGATGGGAAAACCATAGGCGGTGTCATGATAGACCTTGTGGACATTGGATTCCTCCAATCCCAGGACAAAATCGCAATACGTTCTTGGTGCATCCATAGCGCAATTTCCCAAAACGGCCCCGCCGTCCTATTCTACATCGTCAAAACGCTTGCGCACCGCTTCCAAACCCTCGCGGTATGCCTTGGCCTCGCCGTACTCGAAAAAGGTCTTGTACCGGGAATGCACCGACTTCACGGGCCGGGCATGGCGCACCGGACACCAGTACTGCTCGGTGCGGGCCGCGACCTCGCGCACGAAGCTCATGAGCCCGTTGAAATACCCGCAATAAAAGCAATTCGTTTTCTCCAACCAGTTGAGATATTGCAAGGTATGACGGTCGAGGACCACATAGTCACCCCGTTTCACGCGCGGGATGCCATAAATGGGAAAACAGATGAGCTGGTAGACGCAGACCACCACGTCGAGCAACAGGCTCGGGATGAGCGCCGCCCAGATAATGGGAATGGTCAGCACTATCAATATCCCGGAATCATAAACGTAGTCCGAAAATTTGGCGGCCAGTTCCCGGTGCTGTTGACGAATTTCCTCGCTGAATCGCACCTTCTTTTTCTCGATGGTGAAACGCAACTCCGCCCGTTTCCTCGAAAGCTCACGGCCAAGCTCCTCCTCCAGGTCACTGATCCGTTCAAGGATGCCGGTCAAGGTGTTCATACTCACTCCCGGGACATATCTCTTTACATGGTATTGATGGATTGGGAATTCCTGCGGTGAAGACTTACCCCCTGAAAAGGAAAAGGCTCCCCTGTCGCCAGGGAAGCCTTCATACTTATCCTGAGAACCGAACTATTTGACGGCTTCTTTCAGAACCTTGCCGGGCTTGAACTGGGCAACCTTACAGGCGGGGATCTTGATCTCGGCGCCGGTGCGGGGGTTACGGCCAGTGCGGGCCTTTCGCTTGCTCACGCTGAAAGTGCCAAAGCCAGTCAAGGTCAACTTGTTGCCAGCGGCAAGCTCTTCCTTGATGATGTCAAGAATGGCATTCATGGAAGCTTCGGCCTGAGCCTTGGAAGTGCCGTTTTTCTCAGCGATTTTGCCAACGAGTTCTGCCTTGGTCATGTTTGTGTCTCCTAATGTTGTATAAAATCATCAACGTCCCTAGAACGCAAAAGTATTGCCATTGCATACACTCTTGAGGATTCGAAAGGAAGCCTAAAATCAGCCTCCTCTGCAAAAAAATCGCATTTTCCCCTCTGCCTCAAGGGGTACAGCCGGACAAAGACGAATTTTTCGCCCAAATTCTTGAACTATTCCGACCAAATCCGACGATCCGGCAGCACAAAACCTACAGAGACAGATCGTACTTCTTCAGCAACGAATAAAAATGGGAACGCGACAGTTGGGAAATCTCCAGAATCCTGGCCAGATCGCCGCTACACTGACGGATCAACTCACTCAGGTAAACCTTTTCCGCCACACCCTTGAATTCGCGCAACGTGGGAAGGTCCTGATCGAAGATATCCTCAAAAATTTCCTGTCCGATTTTCCGAACGCCTGTCCCCCCCCCCGACCCGTCGCCATCATCCACGACCTCGAAGCCGGTCATGCGTTTAATCTGCGATTTGGCAACCTGGATGCGCAGTGAGCGCGACAGATGCATGCTGTAGAGGGTCTTCTCCTCCCCGGCTGCCACCACGGCGCGCTCAAGGATATTGAAGAGTTCCCGCACGTTGCCTGGCCATCCATAACTCTCCAGGGTGGCAAAGAAATCCGAACCGAAATTCTTTTCCTCCATGCCGTACTGCTCGCACACCCCCTTCACCCGAAACCGGGTCAGGGCGCGAATGTCCTCAGGCCGGTCGGACAACGGCGGCAGGTGAATGCGCATGGTCTTGATGCGGAATAACAGGTCCGAACGAAACGTACCGTTATCCACCATTTCATCCAGGTCACGATTGGTTGCGGCCACCAGACGAAAATCGCTGGTCTGCTCCCGGCTGTCACCCACGGGACGGAAGGTGCGCTCCTGCAGCACGCGCAGGAACGTCTTCTGCATGGAGAGCGGCAGTTCGCCCACCTCATCTAGGAAGAGCGTGCCGCCATCGGCCAGCTTGACCAAACCGGTCCGATCAGACTGTGCACTGGTGAACGCCCCCTTTCGGTGGCCGAACAAGGTGGATTCCACCAGGGATTCGCCTAATCCGGCACAATCCACCACCACAAACTGCCCACCCCGCCGCCTGGAATTGGCATGGATAGTGGAAGCGAACAACTCCTTTCCCGTGCCGGTCTCACCAGTGATAAGCACGTTGGAATCGGAGCGCGCTGCCTGACCCAGGAGCTTGAAGCTCGCCTTGATGGACGAACTGGCCCCGACCACGTCGGGAATATCCAGGGCCTCGCCTCCGGCCTTGCCCGCTTTCTCTTCACGATACTTGAGCGCACGGCCCAGGGTCAGGGAAATTTCACGCACGCTGGAGGGCTTGAGCAGATAATCCCACACGCCTCCCTTGATGGCCAATTCAGCCCCGTCCGGGTCACCCTGCCCCGTCAGGATGATCACCTCGGGCGGATCGGACAGCGCCATGAGATCGGGAAGAATATCCAGCCCATTGCCATCGGGAAGCCGGACGTCCAGGAAGACCACGTCATACATCTGCTCGCGCGCCAGCCTGAGCCCTTCGTGCAGGGTGTGCGCATGGTCACACCCGTAGGACAGCCGGGAAATCAGGCTTTCCATGGTCTCGCAGACTTCCAGGTCATCGTCCAATATCAGTATGTTTGCCATGTCCGATCTCTCCGTTTTCCGCTAGCTGCCGTCCATGACGCCACTGATGGCATCAGCCAGATCATCCTTGTCATAGGGTTTGATAACCACCTGACGGATACTCGGCAAGTGCATGGCAGCCACCACCGCGTCTTCCCGTCCCGAAACAAGAATGATCGGCATATCCGGTGCGGTCTCGGCCACCTTGGCGGCAAGTGCGGTTCCGCTCAGACCGGGCATGTCATAATCCGTGATGATCAGATCAAAAGCCTCTGGCTCCCGAGTCACGAGCGCCACCGCTTCTTTCGGGCTGCGGATGGCCGTAACCCGGTACCCCATGGCCTTGAGCAGCCGGGGCGTGGTGTGCAACTGATCCTCGTCATCCTCGACGAAAAGGATTTGCTGACCTGTCGGGGCACCAATCCGTCGAACACAGGCCATATCATTGTCGACATTGTCGGCTCGGGGCAGATAAATCTCGAATATCGTACCGCCGCCAGGACGTGGAAGCACCTGCAACCCACCCTTGTGGCTGCGGACAATGCCATGCACCACAGCCAAACCAAGGCCGGTTCCCTCGGTCTTGTCCTTGGTGGAAAAAAACGGATCGAAAATCTTGTCCTTTATTTCCGGCGAAATACCCGGACCATCATCCTCTATGATCATGCGCACGTATTCTCCCGGCGACAACCCGAGAACACGCGCATCCTCCTCGCCCAAAACCTCCCGATCAACCCGAGCTTCAATGATTCCGCCCTGTTCTCGCAGGGCATGGAAGGCATTGGTACACAAATTCATGGCTACCTGATGGAGTTGCGTGGGGTCGGCATACACGCAGGCCAGCGAGGGTGACACATTTGCCCGGACCTCGATATTGCCGGGCATGGACGCCTCGATGAGACCGATGGCCTCGGTCACCACCGCGCCGACATCCGTGGGCCGGAAGCCTTCCGTTGACGGTCGACTGAAAGCCAGAATCTGTTTGACCACCCGGCCACCACGCCGCGCCGCCTTGAGCACCCGCTCCAGATCCTTGTGCGTGACGCTGCCCTCTGCCACATCGCCCACAGCCAATTCGGTAGAGTTGATGATTGATGTCAATATATTGTTGAAATCATGGGCAATGCCGCCAGCGAGGGTGCCTATGGCCTCCATCTTCTGCGACTGCAACAACTGTTTCTCCAGGTCGCGCTCCTTGGTAACATTCTCAGCCGTGCTCAATACGCCCACGATACGCCCGGACTGATCGCGAATGGGCACCTTGTTGACCTCAAGCCACGCCTGACGGCCCTCGGCATCCGCGAGCTTGCGCCGGACCTTGCGAAAGGCTCCCCGCTTATTGACCACAGCGATATCCGCACTCACGGCCCACTGCGCATAATCCTCATCCTGCTCGATCTCCACGGAAGTCCTGTCCACCACGACACGCCTGTCCTTCAATCCGAAAAACTCGGCAAAGGCCCGGTTGGCACCGAGATACCGGCCATTGACGTCTTTCCATGAGACCAATTGTGGCACCGTATCCATGAGCGTCTCCTGAAAGGCGAGCTGATCCTTGACCTTGCGCTCCACCTTGCGCCGCTCAAGCATGGTGATGACCAGAAAAACCAAAATGATGAAGAGAAGGATGAAACTGATGATAATGGTCCAGAACAACTCCTTGGGCAGCTCATAAAAGGCCTCGGGAGTATTGATGATGCGGCTTCCTTCGGGAAGTTTCGACTCCTCGATCCCGAGCCGCCACAGCACGTTGTAATCAAAGCCGTATTCCCCGGTGGGCTCCTCAACTACCGGAATGGACTCCACCGACTCGCCACCGAGGATGCGCAGGGCCATTGAGGCGGCCATCTGTCCGTGCTGAAAACCGGAAATGAGCCAGCCGCCCACCGCTCCGTGCCCCAGGAGGAACCCCCACGCCGTGTAGATAGGCACGCTGGAGTGCTTGTAGATGGCTTCCATCACCTCTTCCGCAGTGAAAAAACGGCTGCCCACGGTCTGGTAGTAGGGGATGAAAAAGAGAAAGGCGTCCGGCGGCAGCTTTGCCACGCGCTCCAGCGTTTCCAACAGGGACAGGCGTGTCCAGGACTCCACGGTAAGGCGGTCCGCATATCGGGGGACGATCGACATCATCTGCCGCAGGATGGTCACGCCGGCCGTGGACTCGTCGCCCACCACCACCATGTGCCGCCTGTCAGGATGCAGCTTGAGTGCCAGATCCAAGGTCATCTGAGGATCAAAATTTTCCACCACGCCCGTGGTGTTCCCCTTGGCGACCATCGCGGGCTTGAAATCGTTGACCCCGCAAAAAACCAGGGGCACACCGGGAAACAACTCCTCCCGATACTGAGAGGCAAAGACGAGAGCATCGTTGTCAGAAACAATGATCGCGTCGAACTTCTCCCCGGCGAACTTCTCCTGGTAGAGACGAAACAGCATGCCGGTGACGTCCTCGTAATTATACTTCTTGGCGTCCATGTACTCGATCTGCAAGTCGATCTTGTACTCGCTCTGATCCAGCACGGACCGGACGCCTTCAAGAATGGAATCCGACCACCGGTACCCATGATGGTAGGAATTCAGATACAGGACCTGCTTCTTCGGCCGCTCGGCAGAGACCTGGCCCGGCATAAGGCAAAAAACCAGGCTCAACAATATTGCGTATCGCAACAGATGCATATTTTTCCTCAAACTTATCATGACGAAGTTTCATGTATCGGGCTTCCCAACTCAATGCAAGGGCCGGACCCTTTGGTTTCCCTTCCGCCCCCGTCCGTCGTCGAGCTCATTCTGTACAAAAACCCCGGCTTGGTGCTATTATTAAACAGGTAACCCTCAACAGGCAGGTACAAAATGAAAAAATTCGCCATTTCCCTTTTGCTTCTCTGCTTCGTGACCGCCGGGTTCGGCTGTGCCAACAAGGCCCAGCAAGGCGCGACCATGGGAGGTCTGGCAGGAGCGACCATCGGTGCCCTGACCTTCAAGGACAAACTCCTCGGTGCAGCCGTTGGCGCGGGCGTTGGTGTGCTCATGGGCTACATCGTGGGCAACGAATGGGACAAACACGACGAAAAGCAGATTCAGCAATCCCTGGAAAAAGGAAAATCCGGCCAGACAACCACCTGGCAAAACCCGGATTCCGGCAAGTCCTACTCCGCCACCCCAAGCCATCCCTACATGGAAGACAACAAGGTCTACCGTGATGTGGTCATCAAGGATGACAAGGACGGCGACACCATCATGGCCAAGGCCTGGCGCGACAACAACGGCACCTGGCACCTGAAGCAGTAGGGGCGGGTAATCGCTTCGTTGCTGCGAAAAGACCACACCCTCGCGTATTAAGATACGCTTCGGTCGTGGTCTTTTCTTGCGCCTTGCGCTTACCCACCCCTACTGCTTCAGGCTCGCGCTCATAATGAGCTTTTTTTGGGGAGGCGGACGGCAGGGTGTGGGAGGGTGGTCGTGGGATTATTGCGCCTTGCACTTGCGCCCTACTGCTTCGGGCTCGCGCTCATAATGAGCGGGAGGGAGGGAGAAGAAAGCGGGCTTGGGGAGAGGAGATACGCTTTGGTCGTGGGCTTTCTTGCGCCTTGCGCTTGCGCCGTACGGCTTCAGGCTGACGCTCATAATGAGCTTTGGGGGGAGGGTACACTGATGGAACAAGGTCAAGGGCCTAACGCGAAAAAAAGGATCAGCCGAGACCTTACGCAGGAAGGGGCTTCCTTTAACTGATAATATAACAGGTAGGAAATGCCGACTTGAGCTGTTCCTGGACCGCTTCGGCCTTGTCCCGGCTGGTAAAACTGCCCGCCTGGACTATGTGCAGGGTCAGGCCGTCGCGGTTCTCGGTGGTGATAACCGCTTCCTTGTAGCCTTGGGCCAGGAGACGACGGTGCGTGCGCTCGGCATTGGCTCGATTGGCAAAGGCACCCACCCGGACATGATACCGCTTGACGGCGGATGCGGTGACTGTTTGGGCAGGGGCCGAACCAATGGCGGATATCCGCACCCGAGCCACCCCACTCTCCACGGTGCCCAGCCGTTTGGCCGCGCCGTAGGAAAGGTCGAGTATCCGGCCAGACACGAAAGGCCCCCGGTCATTGACGACCAGGACCACGCTCCGATTGTTCCCCAGGTGGGTCACCCGCACCCGAGTCCCCAGAGGTAGGGTCTTGTGTGCAGCAGACAGACCGTACATGTCATAGGTCTGCCCGTTGGCCGTTTTTTTGCCGTGAAAATCCTCGCCATACCAAGAGGCCAACCCCACTTCATCATAGCCGGCAGCAGTCTGGAGAGGATAATAGGTCTTGCCCAACACCCTGTAAGGTCGGGTTTTGGTCTCAACTCGCTTGGAAGGCGCGGTCTTTTCCCGGCTCGGCGGCGTGGAATAAACATGCTTGGGAAAAGGATTCAGGGAGGCGCACCCCGCCGTGAATAAAAAGACCGCTCCCGCAAGCAACACAAAAAATCGACGCATGCTCCCCTCCGGTTGCAGCGATACACTCTCAAGTTTCTCTAGAAAACCTAGTGAATGTCGCGACAAAAGGCAAGACGACTTCAACATCAAAAGACAACCCCTCCTCTTCCATTCTCAACCCAACATATGGTATGCGGGAATTTGGAGAAATGGAGTCATGGGGAAATTATACAATATCATACTATTATCAATAATCTTATTGCTTGCCGCCATTGGCTTGACCTCGTTGCCGAAGCAGGCCCGGGCCGAGGACCGGGCGACCATAACCCTGTCCTCACCTCCCACGGGCTGGCCCCCTTTCATCATCCGAACGGAACAAAACTTGGGGAACGACGGCATCCTGGTAGAGGTACTCCGCGATATATCCCAAGCCTTGGGGCATGAATTCCGTCAGAAATTCTATCCCGAAAAACGGGGGTACATGCTGTTGCGAGAAGGTCTTGTGGACGTGATTCCCAAAGCCAAGGAATGGGTTGCGGACCCAACGGAATATCTATGGACAGACCCGGTGATCGACTCCACCGACGTCCTGGTATTTCGCCAGACAAACCCCATCGCTTTCTCGTCCCTCGAAGACCTCGCCGGACTGAATGTGGGACTCATCCTGGGATTCATCTATCCCAAACTTGATCCGCTCATCCACAAGGGCATAATCACGGCCCACAGGGCAAAACATGCGGAGAATCTCCTGCGCATGCTCAACCACGGCCATATCGACTGCGCCGTGGTCAACAGTCAGGTGGCTCGATGGATAATCAGCAACCAGTCAGACCTTTCCCTGGACGACTTTTCCTTCAGCAAAACAACTCTGGGCAACGCGCCCTGCCGCTTCGCCTTCACCAAAGACGACAAGTGGAGACCTTTCATCCGCCAATTCAACAACCATCTGGCTCAAATGAAAAAAGACGGCAGGCTCGCCGCCATCATCGCCCACTACCAATGACTTATTTCCGGCAGACATATCTTGGACAAACCATGTTTTCCGGTTTGAGAATGTCTTCCAGCTCCTCCCGGCTCAGGTATTCCTTCTGGAGGACGACGTTGTAGACCGACTGTCCGGTACGCATGGCCTCCTTGGCGATCTCTGCGGATTTCTCGTACCCGATGTACGGGTTGAGAGCCGTGACCAGGCCGATGGAATTTTCCACCAACTCGCGGCACCGCTCCCGGTTGGCCGTGATGCCTGAGACGCATCTGTCGGCCAGAGTAAGGCAGGCACGCCTGAGCATGTTGATGGACTGGAAAAGCGAATGTCCGATGACCGGTTCCATGACATTGAGCTCCAACTGCCCGGCCTCGCAGGCCATGGAAATAGTGACGTCGTGTCCAATGACCGCAAAGGCGACCTGATTGACCACCTCGGGGATGACCGGGTTGACCTTGCCCGGCATGATGGATGATCCCGGCTGCATGGGCGGCAGATTGATTTCATTCAGGCCGCAACGCGGGCCGCTGGAAAGCAGCCGCAAGTCATTGCATATCTTGGACAGCTTGACCGCCACCCGCTTGAGCACGCCGGAAAGCTGGACATACACGCCGGTATCCTGAGTCGCCTCCACCAGATCGGGAGAGGACTTGAGATTGAGCGTAGTGTATTCAATGAGTTTTTCCGTGACCGTGCGAGCATAATCCGGGTGGGAATTGAGGCCGGTGCCGATAGCCGTGGCACCCATGTTGATCTCGTAGACCAGGTCCTCTGCCTCGTCCACACGCTGGATATCCTCGCCGACCATGACCGACCAGGCCGTAAATTCCTGGCCCAGGGTCATGGGCACCGCGTCCTGCAACTGGGTGCGCCCCATCTTGAGCACGTCACAGAATTCCTTTCCCTTGGCGGCAAAGGCCTTGCGCAGGTGCTCCATGGCGTCCATCAGCTCGCGCAATTCCATGATAATGGCGATTCGAAGCGCCGACGGATAGACATCATTGGTGGACTGCGACATGTTCACGTCATTGAGCGGGTGGAGGTATTCGTACTCGCCCTTGGCGTGCCCCATGATTTCCAGGGCGCGATTGCAGATGACCTCATTGGCGTTCATGTTGGCCGAGGTCCCTGCCCCGCCCTGAATGACGTCCACCACAAACTGATCGTGCAGCCTGCCGGACAGAACATCCTCGCAGGCTCTGGAAATCGCCCGGCTCTTTGTCTCGTCAAGCAGCCCGAGGGATGCGTTGGCCTCGGCAGCGGCCCGCTTGACGTAGGCTAGGGCGTTGATCAGGCGCGGATACTGAGACATGGGAATATCCGTAATGTGGAAATTATCCATGGCACGCCGGGTCTGGACACCGTAGTAAGCCTCTGCCGGGACCTCGACCTCGCCGAGGCTGTCGTGCTCAAGCCGGAATTCGTTCATGCATTACCCTCCGAAGTTGTAAACGTGATGCGACCAGTATTCCACATTGGGACCGATCTTGAGCATACCTAATTCCTGCCCCATCTCAACCACCAGCACCAGGGAGAAGAAGGCGACAATGGCCCAGCCCAGCAGCCGCTTGCGGGAACCGGGCGCTCCCTGCTTGATGAGCATGACCCCGGGCAGGATACCGAACAGGGTTCCGATGCCCAGTCCGCCGACCATGTTCAACGCACCGAGAAAACCGTTGGGATACAGAACCCCGACAACCAGGGGCGGGAGAAACGCCATCATCCAGATCGCTACGCGACTGCGCACCCTGCCTCCGCTTACGTCCTTGATGAAACTCATGAGCCCGGCCCCGGTCGCCATGTAGGAGGTGGACATCGCCACCACGGCAAAGGCGATAGAGACGTTGACAAACGTGGACGACGCGATAAGCTTATTGAGTGGCACGGTAGCCGGAACGCCCGCCTTGAAGGCCGAAATGATATCCACCCCGCCAGTGGATTCCATGGGCAGGGTCAGCAGCACCGCCACGGTCCAGATCAGCGTCATGGTGAAGCCGATTACCGAGCCGAGCCAGATGGCACGATTGATGGCTTTGCGGTCGTTGTTCAGGGAATGGCAGAGCGTGGGCACCACGTTGTGAAAATTGAAGGCCACCACCAGGATAGGCAGACCGGAAGTGAAGAACGTCATATCCGAAGCCTTGACGTCGATGCCCTGAAAGTGGGGGACAACCAGAATCAGCAGGGAACCGAAAAGCACCCACATGAGTACCATGAGCAAAGCGTTGCCCCGACGCAGGACAGCATCGCCCAGGGAAGTCAGCAGGGTTATGACGCAGAAATAGAGGACCATGATCCCCCACTCCGGCAACGGAATGTGAAAGGAATTGACCGCCACGGATGAAACACCGGCCAGATAGGCGGTGAGCAACCCGTACAGAATGAACATATTGGCTGCCACGCTCAGCCACTTCCCGGATCGACCGAGCACGGCCTCGAAAAGCGTGGGCAGGTCGGCATTGGCATTTTCCGCCAGGAACGGCTGGCGGGATATGATCAACCCGGTGCAGGTCATGACAAACCAGACAGCCACTGCGCCACAAACGGCGGGAATGAGTCCGGCGGGTCCGACATTGATGGGCAGGGCCAGGATTCCGGCTCCCACCATGTACCCGGTGACGACAAGCGCAGTGGTTATTACTTTTCCGGTGGAAGGACTATCAGTAGGCATAATGTATCTCCATGACTCTGTCAGATTTGGAACAAGCAAAAATTACGTACCCGAAAAGCGACAGGAATTGAATGGGATTCTTGCCTCATATTAATTCTCTGCTTGCCTAGTGGAGCACTTTCGGTTAACCGCTTCCCTGCGCAGCCGCGCCCATTACATATTATTGGAGACATCATGACCACCAAGATAATAAACGAGTCACTTCGCAATATCGCCATCATCGCCCATGTCGATCACGGCAAGACGACGCTCGTGGACGCCATGTTCAAGCAGTCCGGCCTGTTCCGCGAAGGACAGCATGTGGACGACCGCATCATGGATTCCATGGACCTGGAACGCGAACGCGGCATCACCATCGCGGCCAAGAACTGCTCGGTCATGTGGAAGGACGTGAAGATCAACATCATCGACACCCCCGGCCACGCCGACTTCGGCGGCGAAGTGGAGCGCTCCCTGTCCATGGCAGACGGCGCCATCCTGCTCGTGGACGCCTCCGAAGGTCCGCTGCCCCAGACCCGCTTCGTGCTCAAGAAAGCCCTGGAGCAGGGATTGGCCCTGATGGTGGTCATCAACAAGGTCGACCGCCAGGACGCCCGCCCCGCCGCAGTACTCGACGAAATTTACGACCTGTTCATCGATCTGGATGCCAATGAGGACCAGCTTGATTTCCCCCTGCTCTACGCCATCGGACGCGACGGCATTGCCATGGAGACCCCGGAAGAACGCGGCGAAAACCTGCACATCCTCCTGGATATGGTCCTGGACAAGGTGCCCGGTCCGGTCCACGACGAAAGCGAACCGTTCCAGATGCTCGTCTCCGATCTCTCCTACTCCGACTATCTGGGCAGGCTGGCCATCGGCAAGGTGCATCACGGTTTGGCCAAGTCCAACGACCAGATGCTCTGCCTGGCCGACGAGGGCAAGATCGTGCCGCTCAAGGTCACCAAGCTCCAGACCTACGACGGTCTCAAGGTCGTGCCCACCGAGACCTGCGAGCCGGGCGACATCATTGTCATTGCGGGTATCGAGGACGTGCACATCGGCGACACCATCTGCACCAAGGAATCTCCCAAGGCCCTGCCGCGCATCACCGTGGACGAACCCACCGTGTCCATGCGCTTCGGCATCAACACCTCGCCCCTGGCCGGGCAGGAAGGCAAGCTCGTCCAGTCCAACAAAATCCGCGAACGCCTCCAGAAGGAAACCTTGCTCAACGTGGCCATCCAGGTGGAGGACACCGAGAGCCGCGACGCCTTCCTGGTCAAGGGACGCGGCGAATTCCAGATGGCCATTCTGGTGGAACAGATGCGGCGCGAGGGTTTTGAACTTTCCGTAGGCCGTCCCGAAGTCATCATGAAATTCAAGGACAACAAGAAGCTGGAACCCATCGAACACCTGTTCATCGACTGCGACGAGGAATTCATGGGCATTGTCACCGAGAAAATCCAGACCCGCAAAGGACGCATGTCCAACATGGTCAACCACGGCACCGGCCGCGTGCGCCTGGAATTTTCCGTGCCGTCACGCTCGCTGATCGGCTACCGTGACGAGTTCCTCACCGACACCAAGGGTACCGGCATCATGAACTCCTTCCTGGAAGGCTACGGCGAGTACCGGGGCGAATTCGCCTCGCGCTACACCGGTTCCCTGGTGGCCGACCGTGCAGGCAAAGGCGTAGCTTACGGCCTCTTCAACCTGGAGCCGCGTGGCCGCATGTTCATCGTGCCCGGCGAACCCGTGTACGAAGGCATGATCGTGGGCGAACACAACCGCGACAACGACATCAACATCAATCCGTCCAAGGAAAAGAAGCTGACCAACATGCGCGCCTCGGGCAAGGACGAGGCGGTCATCCTGACCCCGGTCAAACCCATGACCCTGGAATACGCCCTGAACTTCATCAAGGATGACGAACAGGTGGAGGTCACACCAAATCCATCCGGCTGCGGAAGCTGGAACTCTCCGCGCTGGTCCGCCACCGCGAGGATGGCAAGCGGAAAAAGGTCAAGGAATAAAGACCAACAATTTCTGAGTAAAAACACGAGGGCTGCGAGAAATCGCAGCCCTTTTTCCTACCCGACAACAGACCGAAACGTCTCCACTCCCTTGACAAATTATACAGATATGCTAGTGTCGTGAACATCCATCAATGACACAACAGGGAGACAGCCATGGACAAAACCATGCATCCATTCGTCCACGAAGCCGCAGAGCAGACCAGGCAGGGGCATATCAGCCGTCGCAACTTTTTCAAATACGCCGCATGTTTCGGCGTTTCGGCCATGAGCGCTGGCACGCTCCTCGGATTGACCGTTCCCGAAATAGCCGAGGCTGCCGGGCCGGACTGGAAAGGGTTGTCCACGGAAAGCCCCTTCGAGATCAAGAACACGCTCATCGACATGGCCAAGGACGCCTGTGCCAAGCAGGGCTGCACCATGATAAACGCGGGCCGGGGCAATCCCAACTTCCTCAACACCACGGTGCGGAAATCCCTGGCCCTGCTCACGTTGTTCGCCGCCGAAGCAGCAGAAAAACCAGGATCGGCCAAGGATACCGGCCTGCGAATCGACAAACAGGGATTGGCCAAGAGCTTCACGGCGTTCATAGAGGATCACCGGGGCCATTCCGGGGCCACCTTCCTGGAACAGGCCATGGAGTACGCCACCAGGGACCTCGGCATGGACCCGGACGACGTGGTCTTCCAATTGACCGACGGCATCCAGGGCGATTTCTATCCCGATCCACCGCGCATCTTCCCGGTCACGGAAGTGATCGTGAACAAATACCTCGACCGCGTGGTTTTCACCGGCGATCCGCCCGAGGGCAAATTCAATCTCTTCGCCACCGAAGGTGCCACCGCGGCCATGATCTATATTTTCAACTCCTTGAAAGAAAATATGGTTCTCAACCCCGGCGACAAGGTAGCCATTGTCACCCCCGTCTTCTCGCCCTACCTGGAACTGCCGGTCCTCAAGGACTACGGCCTGGAACCGGTCTACATTCGCGGCAGCGAGGCCATGAAGTGGCAGGTACCGGATGAAGAAGTCGCCAAACTCAAGGATCCCAAGGTCAAGGCCCTGTACATGGTCAACCCCACCAACCCGACCTCGGTCTCTCTGGATGCGGATACGGTCAGGCGCATGGCCGACACCATCAAGGTCTACAACCCGGACATGGTCATCATCTCGGACACGGTCTATGCGAGCTTCGTGGATGAATTCAACACCTTCGGCAAGCTGCTGCCCAAAAATATCCTGGGGGTATACTCTTTCTCCAAGTACTTCGGCGTCACCGGCTGGCGGCTGGGCGTGGTCATGATCCACGAAGACTGCGTCATCGACAAGATCATCAGCAGGTTGCCCAAGAAGAAACAGGCGCTGCTCGACCTGCGCTACCGGCTGACCTCCACCCGTCCCGGCAGCATCAAATTCTATGACCGGCTGGAAATGGACAGTCGGCAGGTGGCCCTGGCCCACACCGGCGGCCTTTCCGGCCCGCAACAGGCAGCCATGTGCCTCTTTTCCATCTTCGAACTGCTTGATGCCAAGTTCGTCTACAAGAAAACCATCATGGAAATCCTCCGCAAACGGTGGACCGCCCTGTTCAATGCGCTGGGCCTGCCCGAACCCGATGGCAACAATCTCACGCGCTATTACGCTCTCATCAATCTCGAACAGCTGGCGGCCAAGATATACGGCAAGGATTTCGCGACCAAACTCGCCAAGGGACACGCCCTGGAGTTTCTGTTCCGGCTGGCCGGGAAATATCACACGGTCTGCCTTCCCGGCGACGGATTCGCCGGACCGCCTTGGTCCCTGCGGGTGGCCCTGGCCAACATCTCGGAAGACGACTGCACAGCCATCGGCAAGAACATCCTCGCCGTCATGGACGGGTACAAAAAGGAACTCGGCTAACGCCGACCAATGACTGAAAAAAAACCAAAGGGGGGTCGTCCAGACTCCCCTTTTCCCTATCGGTGCCATATCAAATGAATGGGCCCTCATATTATATTTTTCGATATAAGAGAAATTGAACAATTGACCAATGATGCCACACGTAGCATAATAGCAAGGCATTGCATGCAATGCACCCAAACAACCCAAGGAGTATTTATATGTGTAAATGTTACATTATGTTATGTGCCGTTCTGATGCTGATCCTTCCGCTGTCGCTCGCCGCATCCACGGCCCAGGCAGCCCCGTCGGGCAAGCTCATTATCTTTCACGCGGGTAGCCTGTCCGTTCCCTTTGCCGCCATAGAAAAGAACTTCGAAAAAATGTACCCCGAAGTGGATGTGCTGCGCGAGGCTGGTGGCTCCACCAAGATGGCCCGCATGATCTCCGAAGTCGGCAAACCCGCCGACATCATGGCCTCTGCCGACTTTGTGGTCATCGACAAGACCCTCATCCCCAAATTCGCCTCCTGGAACGTCCGTTTCGCCTCCAACCAGATGGTGTTGTGCTACACGGAAAAATCCAAGTTCGCGGGTGAAATCACGGCGGACAACTGGGCTGACATCCTGCAAAAGAAAGGCGTGGTCTGGGGCCATTCCGATCCCAACCTGGACCCCTGCGGCTACCGTTCCCTGATGGTGCTCCAACTGGCCGAAAAGTTCTACAAGAAGCCCGGCCTCTATGACGCCCTCATCGCCAACCGGCCCATCAAGAACGTCCGGCCCAAGTCCGTGGAACTGATCTCCCTGCTTCAGGCTGGACACATGGACTATGCCTGGGAATATCTCTCCGTGGCCGTGCAGCACGGGCTGAAGTACGTCACCCTGGACAAGCATCTCAACCTCGGCGACTACGACATGAACTCCTACTACGGGGCTGCCAAGGTGCAAGTGACCGGCAAGAAGCCCGGCACCTTCATTGACCGCGTGGGCAAGTCCATCACCTACGGCATCACCATGCTCGACAACGCGCCGAACCCGGAAGCAGCCAAGGCATTTCTGGCCTACATGTTCGCGCCCGATGGCGGCCTCAAGATCCTCAAGGAAATGGGCCAGCCCCCGTTCGTGCCGGTACGCACCAACGCAGCCGGCATGGAAAAGCTGCCTGAAGCCCTCAAGCCGCTGGTAACCGTCGCCGAGTAGTCCGTGAAAACAAAGAATGATTCCCGGGGAGGCCTCGCTGTGCTGCGCGGCTTCCCCGGCCGCATATTCCAAGTATGGATGGCAGCATCGGCCCTGCTGGTGCTGCTGTTCATCGCCATTCCCCTGGTCACCACCCTCACGGCACCGACGCTGGAAATCCTGCTGGAAACCCTGGCCGACCGCGAGGTCCTGAACTCGGTCTGGCTCTCCATGTCCGCTGCGGCCATGGCTGCGGGCATCGCGTTTCTGCTGGGCACGCCGCTGGCCTATTTCCTGGCACGGTATCGGTTCCCCGGCAAAAAACTGGTGGAAAGCCTGGTGGACCTGCCCATCATGATCCCCCATCCGGTGGTGGGTATCGCACTCCTGAGCCTGACCAGCCCCAACACCCGGTTCGGTCAGATGCTGCAATCCATGGGCATCGAGATCATGGGGACCAAGACCGGCATCGTTGCCGTTCTCCTTTTCGTGGGCATGCCCTTTTACGTGAACTCTGCCAAGTCGGGCATCGAATCCATCCCCCTTCGGCTGGAGAAGGTATCCCGTTCCCTGGGAGCCGGGGCCGCTTCCACGTTTTTCCGGATTACCCTGCCCCTGTGCTGGCGATACATGCTGGTGGGGATAATCATGTGCATGGCCCGCGCCATCAGTGAATTCGGTGCCATCATCATCGTGGCCTACCACCCCATGGTCGCGCCGGTGCTGATGTACGAACGCTTTACCGCGTTCGGTCTGAAATATTCCCAGCCGGTCGCCGTCATCCTCATCCTGGTCAGCATGCTCTTCTTCCTGCTACTGCGCACCCTGTCGCTGCCCAAGGAGAAAACCGAATGATCCGCCTGACCGACCTGTTCATCAACCTGCCGGGGTTCACGCTCAAAGACGTCAATCTGCATGTCCAACCCGGCGAGTTCTTCGCCCTCATGGGAGCCACCGGATCGGGCAAGACCCTGATCCTGGAGACCGTGGCCGGACTGACCAAGATCAACGGCGGCACCGTGGAAATCGGCGGTCGCGACGTCACGAAGCTACCGCCGGAGGAACGCAACGTCAGCCTGGTCTACCAGGACCACGCCCTTTTTCCTCACCTGACCGTGCTGCAAAATGTCATGTTCGGCCAACGCTACCACGGCATTGAACGCGAAAAAGGGAAACGCGAAGCCCGTGCGCTGCTGGACATGCTCGGCCTGAGCTCCAAGGGAAAACGCCGCCCCGCCAAGCTCAGTGGGGGTGAAAAACAACGCACCGCCCTGGCCCGCGCCCTGGCCTGCCGCCCGGACGTGGTCCTGCTGGACGAGCCACTCTCCTCCCTGGACCCCCAGTTCCGGGACGAACTCAGGCACACCCTCAAAAAAATACACGAAACCACCGATGCCACCTTCCTCATGGTCACCCACGATTTCGTGGACGCCCTGACCATGGCCGAACGGGCCGCAGTCATCAAGGACGGCACCATCCGGCAACAGGACTCGGTGACCAACATCTTCCGCCGCCCGGCCACCCCGCTGGTGGCCGCCTTCGTGGGCATGACCAACATCCTCCCGGCCCGATACATCAACGGGGGCTGTTCATTCGCCGGAGCCGCCTTCTCCGGTCTGCCCAACCTCCCGCCATGGGAGACCGGATACGCGGCCCTGCGCCCCGAAGACGTTGTGGTAGGAGCCAATGAGAATTTCCCCGAAAACTGGTGCGTGCTTCAAGGCACCGTGGAAAGAGTGGAGCGGGAAGGCTTCACCTGGGTCGCTTCGGTGACGTGCGGCGGACAACCTATGACCGCCATGGTGGACCGCCACATGGTTCTGGGCCGGACGCTGACCGCTGGCAGCCCCGTATCCATCGGATTCGCCAAGGAGCACCTGCACCATATGCCGGAAGCGAACTGAACACCCTCGCTCTCCTCCCGACATACCTGGTCGCACGGAACCACTATGCCTTCCAACTCTGGGCAACGGTTTCTTGCGACTCACTGTCACAAAAAATAACAGTAACATGCAGATACTCATGCTAAAAAGGCTCAAGGGGTATCATCATGAGCAAGAGCCGGTTCAACCTTTCCATTACCATATTTCTGATTTGCGCCGCCATTGTATTGTCCGCAACGGTAGTGTTCACGACCACTCCGCCTTCCCGTCTCGTCTGCGACATATGGCCCCCCTACCAGATGGAAACCCCGGACGGGATTAACGGCTTCGCCACGGAAATGGTGAAAGCCGTGTACAAACGCCTGGACACTCCCATCGTCTCTCTGAAGTCCTTCCCGTGGAAACGCGCCCTGAGCATCCTCGAAAGTGGCCATGCCGACGCCCTGTTCTCGGCCAATTACACCCCCAACAGGGACGTTTATGCCCGTTACTCCGAAGAAAAACTAGGTTCCTCGACGCGGCGTGTGGAATTTGACTTCATTGACTACAACTCCGACTGTGCGATAGCTCAAGACCTCCAATGGGAGGTGACTGCCTATGAATGCGAATGATCTTCTTACGTTGGGACTCGGCCTTACCGAACCCTGGAAGGTGGTCGGTCAAGCGCTGGATCTGGAAAAGCAGCCCAGCGAGTTGCGGCTTGAGGTTGAGGCGGATCGCGGATCGACATACCCGTGCCCGAAGTGCGAAGCTCTTTGCAAGGCTCATGATTTCAAGGAATTTACATGGCGGCACCTCAACTTCTTCCAGCACCATTGTCTGATCAAGGCCCGGGTCCCACGCGTCAAATGTCCCGAGCACGGCATCCATCGAGTGAATGTCCCTTGGGCTCGTGAAGGGAGCGGCTTTACGTTGCTTTTCGAGCAGGCGGTCATGCTTCTGGCCCGTGAGATGCCTGTAAAGACCGTCGCCCGGTACGTTGGCGTCACCGACCAGCGCATCTGGCGCGTAGTCCGGCATTACGTCTTTGAGGCCATGCGCAAGCTTGATCTCAGCGGCCTATGTGGGGTCGGCCTTGATGAAACAGCGACCAAGCGCGGGCATCATTACGTAACCATCTTTGTGGATATGGACCGGGAGACCCGACCCGTGATCTTCGCCACACCCGGCAAGGGGAAGGCCTGCCTTGGGGCTTTCGCCAAGTTCCTCAAGAACCGGGGAGGCAATCCGGACAACGTCATTGAGGTGGTCTGCGACATGTCACCAGCCTTCCTGTCTGCGGCCGGAAAAACCTTCACGAACGCGTCCGTCACGGTGGACTGGTTCCATGTCGTCCAGCTTTTCACCAAGGCGTTGGATGAGGTTCGACGGCTGGAAGCCAAGGAGTTTGCCTTGCCGAAGGGCACGCGCTGGGCGGTTCTCAAAGGCTTGGAGACAAGACGGACTGAGGAACAGAAAGAGGCCTTGAAGGAGTTGGAAGAACGGGGTTTGGCCACAGCCACGGCGTTTCGGGTGAAAGAGTTGCTGCGCTGGGTGCGTCTGGCCGACACCAAGCAGGCAGCCAAATGGAGAGCGACCAGATTCTTTACTTTTGCCGAGGAGTTGGCTGGGGAATCGGACTTGCTCAAACCCGTACGCAAGGCACTGGGGACATTCCGGGAGCACCTGCCGCGCATATTGCGCCGGTGGGAGTCGCTACTGTCGAACGCCAGGCTTGAAGGACTCAACGGCCTCTTCCAAGCGGCGAGATCGCGAGCCAGGGGGTATAGAAACGTGAAAACTTTCATCACCATGATTTACCTGATCGGCGCTCCCATCAAGGAGTTACTGGCTTCATGAAAAATCCACATCAAACGTCGAGGAACCAAAAACTATTTGATACGCCGTGGGTAATCTGGACCAAGAACATGCGTACCATTGACTCCTTGAAGGACCTGAAAGGAAAAAGTATCGGCGTAGTCATCGGGTACAGCTATACCGAAGCATTCTGGAATTTCATCCAGACCTACTGCAAGGTCGAGAAGGTCACCACCGACGCCATCAACATGAAAAAACTCGCCATCAACAGGCTGGATGCCGTTGTGGCCGAGTACGGCAACGGAATGTACCTCATCGACAAGCTGAAGCTCAAGGGTATCCAGCCTCATAGGAATATCGTTATCAAGAAAGACGGACTGTACATCATATTCAACCGAGACACCGTCAACGACTCGTTCGTCCGGAAATTCTCAAAAGAACTGAAAAAATTCAAGACATCAGAAGAATACAGGGCGTTGCGAACTAAATATCTCTTGGAAAATGACGGGCAGTAACGAGGTCAGGTCGAGCTCTGCATCTTCACGTACAGCATCAGGCCCAGCATGGTCAGGGCAATACCCAGCCAACCGAGCGTGCCGGGAATGACATTGCCCAGCAGGGCGGCCTCGCCCGCCAGAGAGAAAACCACCTCCATGGACTGGGTGCAATCGGCTGCGGCCAGTTCTGCCGTGGTCCTGGCCCGATGGCGGGCATACAAAAAAAGACTGGTAGCCAGAACCCCGGAACAAATGGCCACAATGGCTGTCTGCGCCACCTGTCCCGTGGTCGGCGGGGGCGGCGCGGTAACGAGAATCAGCACGCCCCAGAACGGCAGGGAGCCCAGCGTGAGCAGAAGCACCCGGCAAAAGGCATCGTCCATGGCCGGATGGTCGATCTTCGGTATAAGCCGGTGCTCCCCCTGCCGGGCCTCCCAGACGAGCTGGTTGCCAAAGGGATAGGCAAACGCGGCCAACAGTACCGGCAGCGCGCCCCACAGGGTATCCGACACGCTGGCCGCCGAAGCCTGCTCTACATTGACCAGCACCACTCCCACGAAAATGACCATGGTCAGGGCAATGGCCCGAAGCGGCACCCGCCGCCCGAAACCGAGCAGAATGAACGGCGTGGCCAGGATGGTCAATTGCCAGGTGGCCGCCACCACCCAGCCGGGCGTGAATACGGAACTGAAGGTGATCAGCGCATAAAACATCCCGAACCCGACGCTTCCCGCCAGCACCCAGAATCCCAGATGGGCGCGGAACAGCCGAAGGGTTTCCACCCCGAGCCGCGCCCGACCGCTGACACCGATCCAGAGGCCGAGAAAGGCGAGCATCCAGAAATAGCGCAGGCTGGCCGACCAGACCCAATGCCCTCCTTCCAGGCTCATGACCCGGTTGAGCACGAAAGTGGAGCTGAAAAACAGGCTGGCAAGCACGCCAGTGAGAATAATTCGAAGCATCAGGGGGATTCTCCGGGTTGACGGTTCGCAAGAAATGACACGGTCCCCCGGCAAAGTCCATTGACTTTCCACCTCTGCCGGGTACAATTCCGCAACCGTTGCACCCTCAAACAACTCAGTAATTTTTCATGAGAATACCCTTCATCAAGCAATCCACGACCAACTATTTCCGAGCCTGTCGCAAACGGGGCATGTCTCTCGTTGAGTTCCTGCACGGCTACATCTATGGCCGCTGGTGCTATCACTACATCGGTCTGGCCGGAGATAAAAAGCCGTGGTGGCGATTCCTGTGGGCCCCTCTGGTCCTGCTGATCAATCACCACTCGCCGTTCAAATCCACCGAGGACAACCGGCTGGGTGATCCCAATCAGAAGAAGCCGGTCTGGGGCGACACCTATCACGGCAAACCCATGCCCCTGGCCGAGGCGACCAAGCTGGTCAAGCTCAACCGCCCGGTGAACACCGAGGTCCCGGAACAGGTCCTGCCCTATACCCGCGCCCGAGAAATCGTGCTGCGCAACCCGGAAAAGATCGTGGTGCTGGACTGCCCCTGCCGGTCCGGCATGCAGAACCCGTGCACGCCCATCGACGTCTGCCTGCTTATCGGCGACCCCTTTGCCTCGTTCATGCTGGAGCACCACCCGGACAAGACCCGCGAGATCACCCCGGACGAAGCCGTACGCATCCTCAAGGCGGAAAATGCCCGAGGTCATGTGGCCCACGCCTTTTTCAAGGATGTGATGCTTGGCCGGTTCTACGCCATCTGCAACTGCTGCTCCTGCTGCTGCGGAGCCATGAAGGCCCAACGCATGGGCGTCAACATGCTCTGCTCCTCCGGCTATCTGGCCGTGGTGGACGAAGAGAAATGCACCACCTGCGGCGTGTGCGCCGAGAAATGCCAGTTCAAGGCCATCGGCTATCGGAAAGGACACGCCTTTATCCGCGAAAAACGCTGCATGGGCTGCGGCGTATGCGTGGAGGCCTGCGCCAAGGACGCCCTGTCCCTGCGACTGGCCCCGGAAAAAGGCACGCCCCTGGTGGTGGAAGACCTCTAACCCGACAGAGGAGGCCGTTGTCCGGGAGTGGACGAAACCGGCCGCCTCGGGTACATTTCCCCTCATGTCCGAACCCGTTCGCTGGAAACCGATTTTTCTCTTTCTCGCGCTCACCTTTCCGGTGACCTTTGGCGTGGAGCTCGCGCTGATCCACTCCGGCATCCGCTTCGGCGGCGACGTCCTGCAATCGGCCCATGTTCTGTGGCTGCTGGCCACCATGTGGATTCCCGGCCTGGTCGCGCTTTTCGTGGCCAAAGGCGTGGAGCGGCTATCCTGGGCCGGGCTGGTCGACGGGCTGCTCCTGCGACCGGGGTCCGCCCGCCCCTATTTTCTGACGATCATTCTCGCGCCCCTGATTTTCGCCGCCATATACGGCCTGACCTGGGCGCTGGGCCTGGCCGAGCCGGACCCGACCCTCTCCACCCTGACCCAGGCCACCGGAAACACCGATCAAATTTCACCACGCGAAGTCTTCACCGTCCTGCTGCCCCTATCCGCCCTGATTGGCCCGATCATCAATTTCCTCTTCGGCCTGGGCGAAGAAATCGGCTGGCGCGGCTTCCTGCTGCCCCGACTCATGGGACTGGGCAAAGTACGTGCGTACTCGCTCCTGGGTATCCTCTGGGGATTGTGGCACGCCCCCCTCATCTGGACCGGGTTCAACTATCCGGGCCACCCCGTGGGAGGCATCCTCATGATGTGCCTGCTGTCCACGGCCTTGGGAATATTCCTCAATGAAATGACGCTCTACTACCGGTCCGCCCTGCTGGCCGGGTTCATCCACGGCGCGGTCAACGCCCAGGGATACGGCATCTGGCCGTGGCTCTTCCCGAACGTCCACCCGCTTCTGGGCGGTGGTTCCGGCCTGACGGGCGTGGCGGTCTGGTTGGTCGTGGGATGGGCGGCCATGAAAATCCTTGCCCGGGATTCCGACCAACCGGTCTGATCCCCCTCCCTCCTCCAAAAAAATACCATGTCGGCACTCCTAAGTTTTGCTGGTAATAATACCAGTGAAACCCAAAACAAAGGGAGACCGACATGGCAAAGCTCAAAGTATCATCTGTTTATCGGTTTGTTGAAGCTTTTTCCAATGAGAGAGTTTGGATTGGCGTTGATGTTCACAAACTCAGTTTCAGCGTAGCCCTACTGAGGCCCGATGGGGTAATTAAGGACTGGGCCTGCCCAGCGAATGTGGCAGCGCTGACTCAAGTCGTGGCATCACTTCCGGTTTCGGTCGGGGCTGTTTGTTATGAGTCTGGGCCGACCGGTTTTGGCTTGGCCAGAAGCCTTGAAGCAGCAGGGATCAAAGTCATTGTCGCCGCGCCCAGCCGGATCCCACGTCCCATTACCGCCACCAACAAAACAGACAGCCTAGACTGCCGCAAGCTGGCAGAGCTGGCCGCTTCTGGCCTTCTTCGCCCAATCGCGATTCCTACAGTTGAAGAGGAAGCATTCCGTGCGTTGGAACGTAGAAGGCATCAAACTACAGAATCTCTTCGGCGATCAAAGCAACGGATTCGATCTTTCCTCCTCAATCTTGGGCACCCCGAACCTCATGGCATTGACCATTGGAGCAAAGGGGCGATTGCTACACTGCGCCAACTCGAACTTCCTCTGGGAGCAAAAGATACTCTTCAAAGCTATCTTGATGAGTTGGACTATTTCATCTGCGCTCAGCGAAAGGTAGACCAGCAGCTTCGAATGATTGTCCGGGAACAAGACGAGGCAAGACGCATTGCCGCAATGAGGTCCGTTCCCGGCGTTGGAGAAGTTGTAGCCACTACTTTTGCAGCAGAGATTTATCGCCCAGAGCGTTTCAATCGCAGTGAAGAAGTGACTGCCTATCTAGGTCTTGCGCCAGTCATCCGACAGAGCGGAGGCAGTAAAGGCAAGGCGTTTCTTCGCCCAGTGGGACAAAAACGATTGCGAAGCCTGCTGATTGAAGCAGCCTGGGTGTGGAAACAAAAGGATGATTGGGCCAGAGAATTTTACAACCGAATTTACAGTCGGCATGGCGTTGCTCAAAAGGCAATTGCTGCACTGGCTCGTAAACTGGCCGCGCTATTATGGAAGTTAAGCTTGCCTGTGGCGCAGTCGTAAACAGGTCGCGAGGGGCTTTTGGTAGCGTAGACTACGGAAATAAAATGGCGATCTTAAACTGATTTATGTACCGAATCGGTACTTGGTGCCGCAGAGCACGAATAAGAAAAGGAATATAATAAATCAGCCAGTTAGGTGAGGGGAGAGTATGGCCTAAGAGACAGAGATATCAAGTAAATAGGGAGTCCTTGACATGGGGCCGCATAAGAAAAGCCCCGCAACCTGATGGTTGCGGGGCTTGAAAAAACAAATTCGACTAAAAATGAAAACTATCGGTATTCTCTGGATGCCCAGAGCACCTTGCCGATGACACGCACGTTGTCCAGCTCATCCCCGGAGAGATGAATGGGGGAATAGTCCATGTTGTCGCTACGGAGCACCAGGGTGCCGGGCAGTCGCTCCACCCGCTTGACCATGACCGTGTCCTCCACACCCACGGCATATATGCCGCCGGAAAGGACATCGGAACGGGACTCGTCAATGAGCACCAGATCGCCTTCCCGAATCTCCGGCTCCATGGAGTTGCCCACGACTTCCATGAGCACCATGTTCGCCGGGTTGCCGCGCGTATTCAGCCAATCGGAGCGAAAGGAGTAGTAGCCTTCCACCTGCCCCTCGGTCTCGAAGGAGCCACCTCCCGCACACAATCGGGCGCGGACCTTGGGCACTTCAAGATAACTCGCGTCCTCCTCCGCAGCCGGTGTCTCGGCACGAGGGACTCCCCTGCCCTGCTCCAGCCACAGCGGATTCAGCCCGTACTTGGCGGACAGGTCCAGAACCCAGCGGGCGGGCACGGAATCCTTCCGTTTGACCAGGGATACCGCAGCCCGTCCCACATCCAGCTCGCGGGCCAGTTGCGATTGGTTGCGGATTTCCGTCTCGGAGCATAGTCGCTTGAAAAATGCTTCGAATCCATTGCTCATTGTTGCGCCTTGGTTAATAGAATGTTGCTTTCTGTCAATAGTGTTTACTATTGATATACTATCCTGTCAACATCCAATCCAATTGAAACAGCGGCCCCTTCCCGAAGCATCGCCCGCGGGAAATGGCATGGCGACCACGCGCCGGGAGGGGTTACTCGATCAGGTCCTTGTAATCCATGGCCGACGCGGTCACGGATTTCAGCGAGAAATCCAGTTCCAGCCGATCCAGACTGGCATTGTCCAGGACAACCTCCACCGTCTGACCGAGCTTGAAGGATTGGCCGGTACGCTCGCCCACCAACATTTCGCGATGGGCCCAGTAGGTGTAATAGTCGTCGTCCATGGAGGAGAGTCGCACCATTCCTTCGGCCATGACTTCCCGCAGTTCCACGTAAAATCCGTAGTCGGTGATATGGGAGATCACGCCGTCGAAAGTGCCGCCCACCTTGTCCTGCATAAACAGGACCATGACCCTTTTCATGATTTCGCGTTCGGCATCCATGGCCACCCGCTCGCGGCCCGAGATATGCCCCGCCACGTTGTAGAGCTTTTTCGAGCCGGGAATCCCCGGCCCAACGCCCGATCCGGCCAGGGCCGCCTTGACGATACGGTGCACCACAAGATCGGCATACCGGCGAATGGGCGAGGTGAAATGGCAATATTCCTCGGACGCCAACCCGAAGTGTCCCTCGTTGTCAGGCGAATACTTGGCCTGCTTCATGGACCTGAGCAGCATCCGGTTGACGATGTATTCCTTGTCCGTGCCCTTTTGGGAGGCAATGAGCCGCTGGAGCGCCTTGGGCGTCATCTCCTTGGGCATGAGAATGTTCTTGTCTGTCTGAGCCAGAAGACGGAACAGGTTCTTGAGCTTTTCCTCGTCCGCCGGAGGATGGATGCGGAACAGGCAGGGCAGATCGCGCTCAATGAGAAAATGAGCCACGGCCTCGTTGGCCGCGATCATGAATTCCTCAATGAGCTGGTGCCCGAAGTGACGCATTTTGGGCCGAATGTCCGCAGTCTCGCCATGGACATCAAAGAATATCTCAGGTTCGGGCAGATCGAAATCCAGGCTACCACGCGCCTTGCGGAGCGCGTTAATCTTGCGGGCCAACTCCTCGGCCAGCTCCAGCATGGGCAGGACATGCTCGATCTTCTTCCGAGCATCCGGTTCCTTGTCCAGAACCGCCTGTTTCACCTGTCCGTAGGTCAGTCGGGCGTGGCTCTCGATGACCGCCGGGAACAGCTCGGCCGACCGGGGCGCACCCCGTCCGTCCGTGTCCATGCACGCCACCATGACCAGCCGCTTGACGTTGGGATTGAGCGAGCACAACCCGTTGGAGAGCCGCTCCGGAAACATGGGTTCCACGGACTGCGGAAAATAATACGAATTGCCGCGTTCCAGGGCCTCGCGGTCGAGTGGCGAGCCTTCGGCCACGTAGTGGGCCACATCCGCAATGGCCACCCAGAGGCGGTACCCCTTGCCTTTGCGCTCCACGAAAATGGCATCGTCAAAATCCTTGGCCGTGGCCCCGTCAATGGTCACGAACGGCTTGTCGGTCAAATTTCTGCGACCCTTGAAATCATTTTCCGACGGTTCTTCGGGCAGTGCCTCCGCCTGATTCAGGGAACCGGACGGAAACCGCAGCCGGATGTTATGGTTGGACTTTACCAGGGCCTCCTGCACCGAGATATCCGCCTCGGGACCAAGGCGCTCGATAAGCTCCCCCTCCCACATGGCGGGATCAATCTTCTCGCCCGGCACGCACAGGGCAATGTCCCCGCGTTCCAGTTCAAGGGACTTGTCCTTGAGCCCGCAGAGGATGCCGAAGGCCAGCCGAGGGTCCGTGGGACGGCAGAGCCAGTCCCCGCCGCGCATGCGTTTGACGACCTTGACCGGCAGGGTCTTGCGGCCCCGCTCCAGGACACGCACAATACGGCCCTCGTTATTCTTGTCCCCTTTGTTTTCGCGGATGATGGCAACCACGACCTTGTCGCCGTGCCAGGCCTCACCGATGTCGCGCTGGTTGATGAATACGTCCTTGCGCCGGGAGTCCTCGGGCACCACAAAGCCGAAGCCGCCGCGATGGATTTCCAGCTTCCCCGTAATGCAATGCATGGCCTCGGCCAGCCCGTAGCCGCGCCGGATGCGGATGAGCTTGCCCTGCTCCACCAGCGAGCCGAGCAAATCCTTGATGATGCTCTTGTCCCGCTTCTTGAGATTGAGATGCCGGATGATTTCGGCCCGGGAAAGGGGACGCTTCACCTCTCGGAAAAGTTTCAGGAGCGCTGAGGAAGACAGGGGAGGGGTGGACGGACGGGGTTGTGAACGCTTCTTTCTAGTCATGAGATTCCTCTCCGCCCGGCCCTCCGGCCACGCGGCGCAGGTGGGTGGACTCGTAACGGCCCTTCCACCAGATGTTGAAAGGTGTGTTCTTGCCTATGGTCGAAGGGCCAAAGGCCATGCACAGGTCGAACTGCCAAAACTCATTGGTGCACATGGGGCCGAGCTTGACCGCGTCCTTGGGCGTGCACAGGATGAAATCGCACCCCAACCGCTTGGCCGTGGCCTGCATGGTCAGCATGTCAGACTTGGTGTAGGTATGATGGTCCTTGTATTTCAGATGGCTGACGGGAGAATATCCGAAATGCGCCTTGGCGGTCCGGCGCACCATTTCCGGATCGCCGACGCCGGTGACAAGCAGGTATTTCCCGCCGTCAAAATCCTGTTCCGTCTCGCCGCTGCGGACGTTGCGCACGCCCGTGGGCACCACCCGGAAACTGAAAACCGGCTTGTGAAAACGGCCCAGCAGCCGTTCAATATGCGGCTTGAGCCGCTCGAAGTGCTGTGGCCCGGCCTTGATCATGAAGGCGTCGGCCCGCTTCAGGGCGGCCATGGGTTCACGCCAGGAACCCGCCGGAATGACGCGGTTCCACTGGTCGGTGAGATCGTCGGGCCGAAGCAGCACCAGGTTGACGTGCCGTTTCACGGCCATGTGCTGAAATCCGTCATCCAGTACGACCAGCTTGGGATTGAACTGGCGCATGCCCCACCGTCCGGCGCGGGTACGATCGGGGTCCACCACCACGTGTGCCTGAGGATGCTCCAGGGCCAGCATGAGCGGCTCGTCGCCCGCCTCTTCGACCAGGGCTCCGGGCTTGACCAGATAAGGACAGGAAACCGGCCGGGCCTTGTAGCCACGTGTGAGGAGCAGAGCATCGAGCCCCTTGGAATCGGCCCAGTCCAACAGCCAGCCCGCCACCGGGGTCTTGCCGGAGCCTCCCCAGCCGATGTTGCCCACGGACACGGTCAGGACCTCAGGCTCCCAGGAATGGAAAAAATTGGTCTGGTACAGCTTTTCGCGCAAGCGCATGCCCGCGCCATACACCCAGGACAGGGGCTTGAGCACCCAGGACAGGGAGTGTTGTATGGAGAGGAGACGTTGTGACATGGCAAAAAAAGGGGAGGCACTTGGCCTCCCCGCTTGCTGGTTACCGGCGGTCGCCCATCAGTCTGAGCAACATGAGGAAGAGGTTGTAGAAATCGAGATAAAGCATCAGCGCGCCCAGGATCGACCCCCTGCGGATGGCGGCTTCGTCACCCTCGGGAACGGCCTCGCCCATGGTCTTGAGCTTCTGGGTATCATAGGCGGTGAGTCCCAGGAAGATGATCACACCGACGACGGAAATGGCGAAGGTCATGGCCGAGCTCTGCATGAACATATTCACCACCATGGCGATGATGATGCCGATGAGGCCCATGAACAGCAGGCTGCCCCAGCCGGTCAGATCCTTTTTGGTTATCAGCCCATACAGGGACATGGAACCAAACATGGCGGCAGTGGTCAGAAACGTGGAGACCACCGAGGCCGTGGTGTAGACCATGAGGATCGGCGCGAGCGAAAAACCGTTGAGAGCACTGAAGGCGAGAAAGAGCCCCGTGGCCGTGGACGGATTCATGGTGGAAATCTTGAAACTCAGGAAGAAGACCATGCCGAATCCTGCAAACAGGGCGATCATCGGGAGCATGGTGGGAGCCAGCGTGTTGGTCTCGGGGTTGACGGTAAAGGCCAGATTGAAAAGAGCCGGGACATTCAGGGTGGCAAAGGCCAACACAGCGGTCAGGCCGAGCCCCGCACTCATCCAGCCGTAGACGCCACGCATAAACGCATTGACGACTTCGGTTTTCGTTCCAGCCCGTTGCATGCTGGGGTATTGAGTCATTGTATTCCTCCGTAAAAGTATTTCATTCGATATTATCGGGAACAAGTCCCGCCATTAGTTTCTTAATTAAGCAGCTTTTCCCCATGTGGCAAGGGAAAGCGTATTCTTGCACTTGACTCGTGACCGAATCAGAGGCCGCCCCGATAGACAACACCGACATCTTCCGCAGGCACCACGGCCATGCCGATGGGAGCCAGGGTGATGGCGGCCAGCTTGAGATGCTGCCACCCCCACGGGATACCGATGATGGTCACGAAGCAGCCCAAGGCCGAAGCAATATGCCCCACGCAAAGCCACCAGCCCGCAAAAACGAACCAGAGCACGTTGCCGAGGAATCCCCAACCCGAAGTGCCTATATCCTTGCGGCCAGTGATCAGATCACGCCGGACAAGCGTCCGCCCGAACGGCACCAGCGCAAAGCCCGCAATGACAAAGGCCGAACGCGCCCACGGTAGGCCGATGATCGAAATGGCCATGAGGCATCCTGCCAGGAACCAGCCGAGGGCGAGGAACACCCCGCCAAAAAGAAACCAGATGATATTTCCGAGTAGTGATAACATGGATCGAGGATACCGCAAGCCGGGGACGAAGGCAAAATATCCTTTGCCGCCGTCCTGCCGAAAACAGCTACGGATGCAGGTTGAGCAATCGCAGGGTATGAATAAGTTGATACGTACGCACGATGCTCACAATCTCGAAGAGAAAAAAGGAAAGCCCCAGGGCGAGAATGGCCCTATGCAGGTGGCGATGGGTCCGGGTGATGAAGACAAACGCGCCCACGCCGAGCACCACTATTCCCACAATACCAATATAGTTCAGGATGTCGGCAAAGGAATGAAACAAGGTCAAGGACGCGACATCCTTCTTGAAAAGATGGAATCCGTCGCTCGAAACCATGGACAGCAAAGACTCATTGGCAGCCATGGCAAACGAAACGATGATGCCCTGAGCAGAGATCAGGCCGGAGAAAAGCGATACCAGGTTGCCCTTGGTTGCGTCGTCAATGTTGATACGGAAAGCAAACCAGCCGCACAAGGGCAATGTGGCCGCAAAGACAAGGACATAGCTCCATACGGAATCCACGCGCCTACCCCAGATAAGGGTTGAAATACCCGTACTCGATCCAGGGCAGAGCCTTCTTGAGCCGCTTCTTGAAATTCATGAATCCCATGCAGGGAGAATGACCGAACGGTTCCATCAGTTTCAGGTAGAGTTCCGGGTCGAGGTTCAGATTTCTGAGTTGGACGAAATCGAATCGACACGTCTCCCCCAGTTCCACCAGCGCGTCATACTCCTCTTCCGTGTCCGTGATACCGGGGAAAAAGAGCAGGTTCAGGGACACAAACAGGCCGACTTCATGGGCCTTGCACAGGGTCTCGCGCACATCTTCAAAGAGATATCCCTTGGGTCGATAATAGGCTTCGTAGGGCTCCTTGCGGGCGGAATTGAGACTGACCCGGATGGAGTTGAAGCCCGCAATCTTGAGGGCGGGCATGACCTGATGCCGGGAGCCATTGGTGTTGACATTGACCGTGCCTGAGCCGCCGTCGTCGCGGTATTGCTTGACCGCCTCGCACAGCAGTTCGGCCTCGGTCAGCGGCTCACCTTCGCACCCCTGACCAAAGGAAAAGATGGGACGACGTTCGCGGGACTCATGGCGGCGCATGATCTGCACGATCTCTTCGGCCGTGGGCGTGAATGAAATCCGACACTGGGGCGAAGGGAAGCCCGAATCCTCTGGCTGCTCGGAAATGCAGCCCACACACCGGGCATTGCAGGTACGGGCCGTGGGCAACGGGCACTCGAACCGACCCAGGGCGAGATTCTTGGCCGCCGGACAGCCGCTGGAGAGCGCGCACCCGGCCAAATGATTGACCAGACGGTTGCCGGGAAACTCGCTGATAAGCTGATGCGCCCCCGCTTCAATGCGGTCGGGCGGGATGTGTTTGAATATCTGACGCTTGTCCTCGTCCACATTCTTTGCGCAGACCCAGAACCTGCCATTTGCGTACCCGATGGCCCCGTAGGAAAGCAGCGGCAGCACGGGCGCGTCGTCGTCGGACTCATAGGCCGATATGCCGGTCAAGGTATGGCCGGGAGAGGCAAACGCGGCCACGGCCATCTCTTCCATGACCTCGGCCTGGCCGGTCTCAACATTGTAGCCCATGGCATGACGGCCGGGCAGCATGAAGAATTCGGACTCCGCAGGCAGAGGCGTAATCTCGTCCGGGCGAGGCAAACCGAACTCATTGCCTCGGCGGCACATGAGCAACAGGTCCGGATGATCGAATATCTCACCGTCCGGCGTAGCAAAAAGCATGCGCGGTTGCGCTTTCTTCTTTGATGGCATGACAAGGGTATACTGAAATTGTGCCCGTTTGGGCAAGAAATGATTCCAGTATATTCTCTTCGGGTGAATATGCCCCACTTGCACAGCGTCGGATGAAAGGCGACAACCGTCCCGATTTCAAACGCGGAAAGGTCGGCACCTTTCGGTACCGACCTCTTGTTCTCTGTATTCCAGAATTCCGGCTTAACGCTTGGAGTACTGGAAGCTGGCGCGGGCGCCGCGCAGACCGTACTTTTTGCGCTCTTTCTTACGAGCATCGCGGGTCAGGAGACCGGCGGGCTTCAGAACGGCGCGAAGCGAAGGATCAATCTCGCACAGGGCGCGGGAAATGCCGTGGCGCAGGGCTTCAGCCTGGCCGGACACGCCGCCGCCGGTGCAGGTGGCCTTGATGTCGTACTTGTCGAGCATCCGGACGAGCTTGAGAGGCTGCTGCACGACCATCTGGAGGGTTTTACGCGGGAAGTAGTCCTCGAAGGGACGACCGTTAACGGTGATCTGCCCGGTACCGGCATAAAGGCGGGTACGGGAGATGGCGTTCTTACGTTTACCAGTGGAGTAAGTGAAATCGCTCATGATAATCCCCGATTAAATATCCAGAGTTGTGGGAGCCTGGGCCGCGTGCGGATGCTCGCTGCCTGCGTAGACCTTGAGCTTCTTGAGAAGCTGGGCGGACAGCTTGTTCTTGGGCAACATACCCTTGACCGCGGCAGTGATCACGTTTTCAGGCTTGGCAGCCAGCATCTCGCGCAGGGTCTTTTCCTTGAGCCCGCCGGGATGGTTGGAGTGCCGGTAGTACATCTTTTTGTCGAGCTTCTGGCCGGTGACCCGGATCTTCTCGGCGTTGATAACGACGATGAAGTCGCCCATATCCATGTGGGGGGCGAATTCGGGCTTATGTTTGCCGCGCAGACGAATGGTGATCTCCGTGGCCAACCGGCCCAGGATCTTGTCCGTGGCGTCGACGATGAACCATTCGCGGTTCGCGTCTTCCGGCTTCGGGCTATATGTCTTCATAGTAATGCTCCTTAAAAAGCAAAAATGGTCGGTGGCATTTCCAGGGCTTTTGCCCGTCTGCCAACCTCATGTGCATCTTGTTGTAACTTGTCGTAATACCATCAACAAACGAGTCAGGACGGGTGTAACGGGGGTGTCCGGACATCGCCGGTGGTCACGACCGGGAGGCACTTCTTACATTGAACAGGAAAAAAGATAAAGTGTTTTTTTCGATAAAATAACGGTGAAGAGGGCGAATTCTGTCGTGACGGATGAAAACGCCTTCGGCGAGAGCCGGGTTGGAGCCGGTGGCTCCAAAGCCCTCCAAATGCCCTCCCGGCGGGGTTACTTTCTTTTGCTGGCCCAAAAGGAAGTAACCAAAGAAAAGGGCCTGGGGAAAAACGCCGCCGCCTTGCGATCACAGGCAAAGAAGCTGATCAAAGCGGGACGGCTTCACCTGCGAAGCTTCACGCTATTTGCCATTTTTACAAACCATAGGCCGTCCGAGATACGCCTGTTTTTTTGGGGATAGAGCCGCCTTACCCGCGTTGTCAGCTTCTAAGCCTTGTGCTCGAGGGCTGGTGCAGGTCTTCGGGTGGGAGAAGTGTAAAAGATGTATTTGCACGTACTTTTGATAGTAGGTATAGATATGACCTAATCTGAGCGATTCTCCAGCCTGACACAACATCAAAGCTGGCATATCACCTTGTTTTTGTTTACAATCACATCCAGTCACTACGTCATGAACGTTTCACCCATTTGGTGGAGGGCTGGATGTCCAACTCAAAGAGAACCAAAGCAAAATTCATCGACGATGTCCAAGTCACGAACGACTGTCTGACAAGCCGGGCCGGGCTCAACCTCTTTGCTCGCTACATTCGTGGCATTGGTCTTTTCCCCCACATCAACCGCCTTTTCGGCTCCATGCGCAAGAACCCCAAGGGCACGCCCATCGATGAACTTTTCAAGCAGGTGCTCTGCTTCCTCTTTGACGGCACCAGCCGTCACTTGGCCCACTTTGATGTCCTGACCAAAGATCCGGGCTACGCGGCTGCCATCGAAACAGACATCAAGAGCATGGCCTCATCGCACACCGTCAAGCGGTTCTACCAATCATTCTCCGCACAACGGACCTATCTTTTTCGCCGTCTGTTGCAGCAACTCTTCCTTTGGCGACTCAGCATGACCAGCCCAGAAGTGATCGAACTGAACATCGACACCATGGTCATGGATAACGACCAAGCGCCGAAGCGTCACGGCGTCAAGCCCACCTACAAGAAGGTTCTGGGCTTTCAGCCTCTCCAGATGACCTGGGGCCGCTACATTATAGACGCCGTGTTCCGTGGCGGCGACAAACACTCTCTCAACGGCGACTCAGCCCCGAAGATGATCCGTCACGTGGTGCGCATGATCCGTACCCGCTACAGCAAGACCGTACCCATCATCATTCGCATGGACTCCGGATTCTTCGACCAGGAGCTCTTCGACGAGATGGAGCGGCTGGATATCGGTTTCATCTGCGCAGGCAAGTTCTATAGCGACATCAAGGCCATGATTGGGGCACTTCCCGAAACCGCCTTTCAGCATCACTTCGGCAAAACCGATGAGGATGTCTGGCAGTGCTACGAGTTCTGCGACCGCCGCAAGTCCTGGGAAAAGTCCTTCAGGACCATCTTTTGGCGACCTTTACTGGAAGAGAAGCAGTTCCTGCTACCCGGATCAAGACCAGGCACCATCGTCTACACCAACCTTGGCATGGATAGTGTCGTGGATCAGCAATTGCAGGAGGCTGGCCTCGCGTTCATGGCCGAAACCGATGCCATCATCCACTCCTACCACCAGCGGGGCGCGGACGAACTGGTGCACAGGGCGTTCAAGGATTTCGGATTCGAGGAGTTGCCGTTCCAGCGCTTCGTGCCCAACGCCGCCTTCTATTACACCATGCTCCTCGGCTTCTTCCTGTTTGAAGCGTTCAAGGAAGATGTGAGTGAGCCGGTGGTACCGGTCAAGTCTTTCCCGACCACACTGCGTCGCACCTTGGTGGACGTCGCCGCCAAGGTGGTGTCCCATGCTGGCAAAACCGTACTCAAGGTCACGGCGATCGCCATGGAATCGTTGCGTTTCAAAGAACTGTGGGAGCGCTGCCTGAGCGCTCCAAAATTCGTCTGGACCTGATCTGAACGCCCCGCTCCATGTCCAGCGATGGGAGAGGTGCGTCCAATTTCCTGAAAAATCTGGTATCACAACCGAAACGAGTGGCATTTTCACGCTTCAGCGATCAAGCTGTCCCCATTCGCACCATTTTTGGAGTCAATCTTCTTCCGGTTTCTGCCGAGGAAGGCTTCAATGAGACCCCTCCGCTCGATTTAGGTATGAGCTTATCCACTCCTGCGTCCCATTTGGCTTGCGATAAGAGAAACCAAAGCGCCAAACATTATATAACCAAGCATGGCTTCTATGCAGATAAAAATAAGCTCAGGAGTTGCGTGTTTATTGGAATCAACAAAACCAAACGAAGTGAATGCCATTATGCTTGTCACAAAAGGTCGGCTAACCTTGAGAATGTCGAATATTGCCCAGAATACATAAAGGATCGCACAACACCATGCCGCCCAAAGAGGCCAGGATCGACCACAATCGGACGTAATACTCCACCAGTAATGGCGGATTGGATGCTTTTCTTGGGTTTCTCTAATGTAGTCCATATCCATTACATGCCGGACGAAGTGCTGGCTTCCAGTGCAACCGGAGACATCAACTCCTTGACACGTCATATCGTTATCATACTGAACGCCAAGCAGCCTTGCGCCTTTCAAATTTGTTCCAAGAAGATCTGCTCCACAAAAATCTGCATCATAGAGGACAGCCTCCTTCAACGATGTGTGCAGAAGCGTTGTTCCCTGAAAGTTGGCCCTCATAAGCATCGCACGATCCAAATTGCATCGCATCAGCATCGCGCCAGTCCCCCTAAAGTCCATATCGCAAAGGTCAGGGATATCGTCAGGGTTTTTTTTGCGATAGTCGTTCCATTGATGATGTCCTTGTTGAATGAGTTCCGCATAATGAGGGTCTGGCATCTTTTGTTTCCTCCAACACGAGATTCCGAAAATAGTTTTTATGCAAAAAACGATCTTTTCTGGCCGGAGATGTCAACGGTGTAAATCTCATAAACTCGACTTTCGGGGTTGAAAGTACAGTTCAAGCAACAGTCAGCATGTTGAAATAATTCATATTTTATGTTGAAGGGTCCTTGCAGCCCTGGTATTATGTTGTTGCACTACAACAGAAAAGCCAAGGAGAAGGACCCGAATGCAGAATACCGCTATCTGCCATGATGTTCAAGAGAAAGAACAGCGCATCACGTGCCGCATCAACCGGTTTTTCCAGCAATTCGCGATTGGGACCCTTGCCCATCGATGCGGTTTCACCAAAGCAAAAGGAGCTCCTCCGGCCGTCCTGCTATCCTGTCTTTTCTCGCTTCCGTTCCATCGCCTCAACCTATATCGATACTTCGCAACCCGGGACAGCCCCGGTTTTGGCAAAGACGCCGTCTACGAATTCATGCGCTCCAGCCGCTTCAGTTGGCGGCGTTTTCTCCTTCTGCTGGCGGCCCGCGTCTGCTCCATGCTTCAGGAACTCACCTCGCAGGAGCGCGAACACGTGCTGATCCTTGACGATTCAACGCTCCAACGGCCGCGCTCCAAGAAAGTCGAGTTGCTGGCCCGCGTCTTCGATCATACCCAAAACGGCTTCCTCAAAGGGTACCGGCTTCTCAGCCTGTGCTGGTCCGACGGCGCCACGCTCGCACCGCTGGACTTCGCGCTGTTGTCGTCCGCCAAGGAGAAAAATCGCTATCAGGGCGTCACCAAACAACTCGACAACCGTTCATGCGGGGCCAAGCGACGCAAAGAGGCGATCTGCAAGGCCACTGAGCTGATCGGGCCGATGCTCAAACGCGCCCTGGCCGCTGGAGTCCAGGCCAGATACCTGCTCATGGACAGCTGGTTCGGCATGCCCGCCATCATCAGCCAGGCCCGCGAGCACATCCACGTGATCTGCATGATCAAGCGCACGCCCAAGGTTCTTTACGGATTCGAGGGGGGGCGCCTGAGCGCGGATGAAATCTACAGGCGGCTGCGAAAGCGCCGGGGGCGGGCGCGGGTCCTGGCCAACGCGCTTGTGACCATGAAGGATGAAAAGCCCGCACGCATCGTCTTTGTTCGCAACAAGCACAAAAAGGACTGGCTGGCCCTGCTGTCCACGGACAGCAAACTGCCTGAGGCCGACGTGGTGCGCATCTATGGGAAGCGCTGGGACATCGAGGTCTTCTTCCGCACGGCCAAGCAGCACCTGGAGTTGGAAAAAGGCTGCCAGGCCAGGGATTTCGACTCGCTGATCGCGCATACGACCATCGTCATGCTGCGCTACCTCTTTCTTGCCCTGGAGCAGCGTCGCCACGACGACCCGCGAACACTTGGCCTGCTCTTTCATGCGTGCTGCGAAGAGGTGCGCGATTTGGAATACGTGGAGGCGCTGCAACGCATTTTGACGCTGACGATGCTACATTTGATGGAAAACAAGCAGGTTGCGGAAGAGTTGGTGCAGACGATTCTGGCCGAAGCGTTGCAACGGGCATTCTATCTCTACGGATTCAGCAGGCAACATTGTCAAAGAGCACAGTGCGTTGAAGGGTAGAGCTCAACCCCGAAAGTCGAGTCATAAAGGTATTCAAAATCAGGTGACTAATTCTGTTTCTTAAATATTGGAGAAACCATTTTGAAATACTCGAATCCATACTTGATCGCATTGAGCCCCATCCCGACAAAAAGGCTCATGTTGAATTGATAAAGAGTCCCGCCAAAATGGTGAAACAGGAGCAAAACAACAGTGATTAGAAGGGTTATAGTGGCAATCTTTTTGTATGATGGGGGGAAGATGTAGTCGACGGTGTTGTCATATATCGCGAACAAAAAGACCCCAAGAGCAATGGTCAAAGCCTCCTGCGTAAACACATCTATGTGCCGAAACGCAAACCAACACAACATTGCTGAGCAGGTAAATTTACACCCGGTGAAAGACAACTTTGAAAGCTTCATTTCCAATACATAGACCCTCAAATAAATCAATGCAAACTGATCAGCAGTAGGCCGTCACACACACACCTCTACAAGACGAAGCCCCTTTTACCGCCCCCCCCTCCCGCGATTCGGGCCGAAAAAAACGACGCACGCCCTTTCAAGCGTGCGTCGTCGTTTCATTCGTTTTTTTCGGCCCGAATCGCCTATGGGATTCCAAAGGCCCCCGGCCTTTGGCAGGTCCAGGGCAACGCCCTGGTCTCCCCGAAGGGGCCGCCGGAGGCTTTACCCAGCTACAAGCTCCTTGAGCTTGGCGATGGCATTGGGGATGCCTGCCGCGTTGGTACCGCCTGCGCGGGCCAGGTCGGGGCGACCGCCGCCTCCGCCGCCTACTTCTCCGGCCACGGGTTTGATCAGGTCGCCCGCCTTGAAGCGGGAGTGCAGGTCCTTGGTCACGGCCAGGGCCACGGAGACCTTGCCTTCGTCGTGGCCCGCCACCAGACAGATGATGCCGGAATCGAGTTTGGAACGCAGGGCGTCCATCTGTTCGAGCATCACGCCCATGTCCGGGGCTTCGAGTTCCACGGCCAGGACCTTGACGCCGCCTATTTCCTCGATCTCGCTCATCATGTCGCGGCCTGCGCCCGAGGCGAGTTTGGCCTGGAGCGATTTCATCTCCTTGGCCATGTCCTTGACCTGCTGCTGGAGGTCCTTGACCTTGCCGGACAGCTCGGCGGGCTGGGCCTTGAGCATGGCCCCGGCCTCGGCCACGGCCTTGCGGCGTTCGTTGAGATAGGCAATGGCATTGCCGCCGGTGGCCGCTTCGATACGGCGGATGCCTGCGGCCACGCCGGATTCGCTGGTGATGACGAAGCTGCCCGCGATGCCGGTGTTGTCCAGATGCGTGCCGCCGCAGAATTCCATGGAAACGCCGGGCACTTCGATGATCGAGACAGTGTCGCCGTACTTTTCGCCGAACAGGGCGGTGGCCCCCTTGGACTGGGCGTCCTCAATGGACATGACGCTGCGGTCCACCGGGATGGCGTCGAGAATGGACTGGTTCACCAGGGCTTCGACCTGGGCGATTTCCTCGTCGGACAATCCCTTGATGTGGGTAAAGTCGAAACGCAGCCGGTCCGGGCCGACCAGGGAACCCGCCTGCTTGGCGTGGTCGCCCAACACCTTTTGCAGGGCAGCGTGCATCAGATGGGTCACGGTGTGATTGCGCATGGAGGCCAGCCGCCGGGCGCGGTCCACGTTGAGGAAACAGGACTCGCCAGTCTTCAGTTCGCCTTCGGCCACCTTGACCTTGTGGGCGGTCAGGTCGCGGGACGGCTTGACCGTGTCCACCACAATGGCCTTGCCCGAGGATGCGGCGATCTCGCCGGTATCGCCCAACTGGCCGCCGGATTCGCCGTAGAATGGCGTGGTCGCGGCCACGAGCCAGCCCGTGCTTTCGGCGGGCAGGGAATCGACCACCTTGCCATCCAGGCTCAGAAGATAGGTGATGTCGGACTGCTCGATCATGGTCTCGTGGCCGGTAAATTCGCTGGTGACGTCCTGCTCCAGCAACGTCTGGAACAACGAGGCCACGTCCTTTTCGCCGGACCCCTTCCAGGCCGCCTTGGAGCGGCTCTTCTGCTCCTGCATGAGCACATCGAAGGAAGCCTCGTCCACGCCGATGCCGTCCTTTTCCGCGATGTCGCGCACAATGTCGATGGGGAATCCGTAGGTGTCGTAAAGCTTGAAGGTGGTCTCGCCGGGCACGACGGCAACCCCGGCCTGTTTCAGCTCGGCCAGTTCCTGCTCCAGCATTTCGAGGCCCTTGTCCAGGGTCTTGGCAAAGCCCTCTTCCTCACCCCTGACCACCTCGATCATGAAATCCCTGGACTCCTGAAGCTCGGCATAGTGGCCGCCCATGTCGTCCACGACCTTGCTCGCAGTCTTCCAGAGGAAGGACCCTTCCAGGCCCATGAGCTTGCCGAAACGGTAGGCGCGGCGGATCAGGCGGCGCAGGATGTAGCCGCGTCCCTCGTTGGAGGGCAGAACCTGATCCGGGATGAGGAAGGCAATGGCGCGGGAATGGTCGGCAATGACCTGAAGCGCGGTGTCGATTTCCTCGTTTTCGCGGTATTTCACGCCCGCCAGATCGGCGGTATATTGAATGATGGACTGGAAAAGATCGGTTTCGTAGTTGGAGGCCACGCCCTGGCAGACGGCAGCGATACGCTCAAGCCCCATGCCGGTGTCGATGGACGGACGCGGCAGGTCGGTGCGGGTGCCGTCCTCGGCCTGGTCATACTGCATGAACACGAGGTTCCAGATTTCCAGGTAGCGGTCGCAGTCACACTTGCCGATGCCGCAGTTGGGGCCGCAGCCCACGTGCTCGCCCTGGTCGAAGTGGACCTCGGAACACGGGCCGCAGGGACCGGTGTCGCCCATGGACCAGAAGTTGTCCTTCTCGCCCAGGCGGTAGATGCGCTCGACCGGGACGCCCGCGACCTTCTGCCACAGTTCGCCCGCCTCGTCGTCATCTTTATAAATAGTAATGTAGAGACGTTCCTTGTCGAGCTTCAGTTCTTCGGTCAGAAACTCCCAGCAAAACCTGATGGCGTCTTCCTTGAAATAATCGCCGAAGGAAAAGTTGCCGAGCATCTCGAAAAAGGTGTGGTGGCGGGCGGTGCGGCCCACGTTTTCCAGGTCGTTGTGCTTGCCGCCCACGCGCAGGCACTTCTGGGAGGTGGTGGCACGGTTGTAGTCGCGCTTTTCCTGGCCCAGGAACAATTTCTTGAACTGAACCATGCCCGCGTTGGTGAACATCAGGCTGGGATCGTCCTTGGGGATCAGCGGGGCGGAATCCACGATGGTATGGTTGTTCTTGGCAAAGTATTCCAGGAATCTTTTACGGATTTCGGCAGCGTTCATTGTGCAAAATTCTCCAAAAAAATGATTACCAGACAAAAGCGCCTCAGGCCGCTGCCCAAGGCGCTCCATCCGGGCTGAAAACAGGGTTATTCGCCGGCGTCTCCGGCTTCCACTTCTTCGGGGACGTTACGGTACCCGAGATGCGTCATCAGTGCTTCTTCAATGGTCTCGGCAAGTTCCGAGTTTTCCTGCAACAGAGCGCGGACGTTTTCCTTGCCCTGACCGAGCTTTTCCGAACCAAAGGCGAACCAGGAACCGGACTTTTCTATGATGCCGTGCTCCACACCCATGTCGATAATCTCGCCTATGCGGCTGATGCCCTGGCCGTAAAGTACGTCCACGAGGGCCTCGCGAAACGGCGGGGCGACCTTGTTCTTGACCACCTTGATACGGGCACGGATACCGTAGGCCTCTTCCTTGTCCTTGAGCGTCTGGATGCGACGGATGTCGAGACGGCAGGAGGCATAAAACTTGAGCGCGTTGCCGCCCGAAGTGGTCTCGGGATTGCCATACCCGGTCATGCCGATCTTCATGCGGATCTGGTTGATGAAAATGACCACACAGTGCGACTTGTGGATGGTGCCGGTCAGCTTGCGCAGGGCATGAGACATGAGCCGCGCCTGGCCACCCACCTGGGTCTCGCCCATCTGGCCTTCCAGCTCGGCCTGCGGGATGAGCGCGGCCACCGAGTCGATGACCACCACGTCCAGGGCACCGGACCGCACCAGCAGGTCCGCGATTTCGAGTGCCTGCTCACCATAGTCGGGCTGGGAAATCAACAGATCGTCGGTCCTGACGCCCAGCCGCTTGGCGTAGCCCGGGTCCAAGGCGTGCTCGGCATCCACAAAGGCCGCGTTGCCGCCCGCCTTCTGGGCTTCTGCAATGATATGCAGGGCCAGGGTGGTCTTGCCTGAGGATTCCGGGCCGTAAATTTCTATGACGCGCCCGCGCGGCACGCCGCCGATGCCAAGGGCAATATCCAGGCCGATGGAACCGGTGGGAATGAACGGGATGGAATGCGACGCCTCGTCATCGAGCCGCATGATGGACCCCTTGCCGAACTTGCGTTCGATGCTGGTCAGTGCGGTTTCGAGCGCTTCCTTGCGCAGGGCATCGGGATCAACGGCTTTTCGAGCCATGGGACTCTCCTTGAAAGGTTACAGGCGCAACAACAAAGCAACACGTTTGGATACCAGATACGCCAGACGCGGGCAACAGGCATGTGTTGGCACAAAAAAACCTATAATTCAGTTTATCTACAAGCTTTTTTCTGACTGTGAACGAACTTGGCCAGCTTGATGTCGGCCGAAAGGATATGCTTGATGAGCCAGATTTTGAGAAAATTGAGGACACCCCCCGGCGGAAGATCCTTTTTCTCGTACAGGGTGCGCTGGTACCGCTTGACGTCGTGCTTCAGGCGGACGTGCTCGGCCTCGTGCTCGCCCCGCTTGGGATAGCACACGTCCTCCATGAACTTTTCTTCCGAGTTGAAATGAAACACCGTGTAGTTGCGCAAACGTCTGATCACATTCTGCACCACGCGGTCGCCCCGTTTTTTGGCCACGGCACTGATCAGCCCGTTGGCAATGCGGATAAGCTCCTTGTGCTGACTGTCGATCAACTCAATGCCCACACTCAGTTCGTCGCTCCATTCCAGCCTATTCATTGCATACCTCGATTTCTCTGATCCGGCTCTGACAAACCGATGGATTATCCCTTTTCCCAAAAGACCCAACTTCGGTTCAACTGTCAATCCCCGTATTCCCGGGCTTGCCCTCTATCGTAAACTCCCTTAAGGGTCCCTTCCATGGCGAACACGAAATACGACGCACTCGCGCTTTTGTCCGGCGGCCTGGATTCGATCCTGGCCATGCGCACGGTCATGGACCAGGGCCTTTCGGTCCTCGGCCTGCACTTTGTCACGCCGTTTTTCGGCAAGCCGGAACTGATCCCGTTCTGGGAGGCCCACTACGCCATTGAGACCGTGGAAGTGGATATCCGGCAGGAATTCGTGGACATGATGCTCGACACGCCTTCTCAGGGGTACGGCAAATGGCTCAACCCCTGCATCGACTGCAAGATCATCATGCTGGAGCATGCCATGGACCTGCTGCCCCGGTACGGAGCCAAATTTCTCATCTCCGGCGAGGTGGTGGGCCAACGCCCCATGAGCCAGCGGGAGGACGCCCTCAATCTGATCACCAAACGAGCCCGGGTGCGGGACGTGTTGCTCAGACCCCTTTGCGCCCAAAAACTCCCGCCCACCCCCATGGAGGAATCCGGGCTGGTGGACCGCGAGCGGTTGCACGACTGGTATGGACGCGGACGCAAGCCGCAATACGTCCAGGCCGAGCAATACGGATTCACCGAGATTCCCACCCCGGCGGGCGGCTGCTGCCTGACCGAAGCCCAGGGCGCGGCCCGGTTCGTGAAACTCCTGAGCCTCAAGGAACGCCCGACCCCGAATGATTTTCTCCTGGTCCGATCCGGCCGCCAGTACTGGACGGATTCGCACTGGCTGACCTTTGGCCGCACCGCAGCGGACAACGAGCAGATAGCATCCTGCGTACTGCCCACGGACTACGTGCTCAAGACACTGACCTTTCCCGGCCCGCTGGCCGTCTGCCGTCCCCTGGCAGGGGATTGGAGCACGGACGCCCTCCTGGACGCCGCCGCATTCGTGACCTCCTACTCAAGCAAGGCCCGCAGACACGCCGAGGCCACGGGCGAACCGATTCCGGTCAGCATCCGACGCGGCGAGACCGTGGAGACCGTCACGGTCATGCCCACCCGGGACACCCGACTCCCCTGGGCCGAACCCAAGCCGGACATCGTCAAGACATGGAAGAAAGAGCAAAGTGCAATAAACGGCTAATCCTTGCCCGGAACCATTCCATGGAATAAGAACTACGGATCATGCTCATCGACATCATCACCTTTGCCGCTTCGGCCCTGCTCCTATGGTTCGGGGCCGAATGGATCGTCACCTCGGCCGCGCTCATCGCACGCAAATTCAACGTGTCAGAGCTGGTCATCGGGCTGACCATCGTGGCCCTGGGAACCTCCGCGCCAGAATTTCTCGTGACTGTCAATGCCGCCCTGCGCGGGCACAATGACATCTCGCTCTCCAATGTGGTCGGGTCCAATATCTTCAACCTCGGCTTCATTCTCGGCCTCATGGCCATGATCAAACCGCTGGTTTCCAACCGGACCATCGTCTACCGCGACGGGTTGCTCCTGTTTCTGACTACGGCGGGCATCCTGGCCGTCTCCTTCACCGGCGAACTCGGGCGATGGTTCGGCGGCGCCCTGCTCGCCCTACTCGTCAGCTACCTCGTCTACCTCGGCATCAAACGCGAAGCCGTGGGCGAGGAAGAACTGGAGGAAATCAGGGACAAGAAAGCGAGCTGGCTCCACGGCGTGCTGCTTCTGCTCGGCTTTACTGCCATAGCCACAGGCGGGCACCTCATGGTCACGGCGGCCACCAGCATCGCCACCGATCTGGGCGTGTCGTCCTGGGTCATCGGCGTGACCATCGTGGCGGCGGGCACCAGCCTTCCCGAGCTGGTCACCTGCCTGGCCGCCTCGGTCAAAGGCAAAAACGAGATGCTGCTCGGCAACCTGATCGGATCGGATTTCTTCAATTTCGCGGGGGTGCTCGGCCTGACCTGCCTGCTCAAGCCGCTCCAGGTCTCGCCAGAGGCATCGAGCGGGCTGATCGTCCTGGTGGGCATGGTCGGGCTGGTCCTGGTCCTGCTGCGCACCGGCTGGAAGGTCACCCGACTGGAAGGCGCCTTGCTGATCGGCATCAATCTGGTACGCTGGGCCCACGATTTCATGGCCTAGCAGGCCAACGCATCATGACAAATGAAGGCGGGCCACCCCAACTGGGATAGCCCGCCTTTTCTTCACTTGTTCCAATTCTATGGAAAAACGATTTCCACCTGTTCGCCGCCGTCCTTGCGCTTGATGATCTCGCCGATACGGTAGGCGTCCACATCGTCACGGGCGTCAAGGAAGTCCAGGGCCTTCTCGGCGCTGTCCCCGTCCAGAATGAGGATGTAGCCGATGGAGCAGTTGAATATCTGCAACATCTCGGGCCAGGAAAGATCGCCCTGGGATTTGATCCACTCGAAAATGGGCAGCATGGGCCAGGAGCCGAATTCGACAGAGGCAGCCGTTTCCTCGGGCAAAACCCGTGGCACGTTGTCGTAAAAACCGCCGCCCGTGACGTGGACCATGCCCTTGATATCGACTTCTTTCATGAGTTCAAGCACGGATTTGACGTAAATTTTCGTGGGGGTGATGAGCACCTCGCCCACGGTCTTGTCCGTGCCGGGGAAGGTGTCGTCGGCCTTGAGACCGGATTGATCAAAAATCTTGCGGATGAGCGACCAGCCGTTGGAGTGGGCACCGGAAGAGGCCAGACCGATAAGCACGTCGCCCGGAGCCACGGTCTTGCCCGTGACCAGTTTCGGGGTATCGACCATGCCCACGGCAAAACCGGAGAGATCGTATTCGCCGTCGGGATAAAAGCCAGGCATTTCCGCCGTTTCGCCGCCCAGAAGCGCACAATCGGACTGGCGGCACCCTTCGCACACGCCCGAGACCACCTGTTCGGCCACGCCGGACTCAAGCTTGCCCGTGGCAAAGTAATCGAGGAAAAAGAGCGGCGCCGCGCCCTGGACCAACACATCGTTGACCGACATGGCCACCAGGTCGATGCCCACGGTATCGTGGCGGTCGAGCAAAAAGGCGAGCTTGAGCTTGGTGCCCACGCCGTCGGCCCCGGCCACGAGCATGGGGGCTTCCATGCCTGCGATCTCCGGCTTGAACAAACCGCCGAAGCCGCCGATATCGGTGGCCACGCCCGGCGTGAAGGTGGATTTCACCATCTCTTTGATACGGCCGATGAACCGGTTACCCGCTTCGATATCAACTCCGGCGGCGGTATAGGCCTGGGAACGTTTGGCGCTCTCGCTCATGATCTCTCTCCTGATGCACTTGAGGATGTGTGCCGGTTATAGATGGTTGGCGGCCCAAGTTCAAGGGACAAGTTGCCCTGAATCGCATCGAACGGACGGCCCGCGATTTGCATTGCCATTTTTGCCTTGGCCGCATACAAAATAAGTATGAAAAACCCGCTGTTCACACGGAGGAAATCATGAAATATCTCGGAAGAATATTCATCGTAGCCACCACGATCGTACTTTTGACGCTCTCGCTCGCCCTGGCCGGGTCCAAGTTCAAGAACAAGGACACGGCCAAGGATCGGCGGGAAAACGCCTTCGGCACGGACGCGGGCACCGACACCAGCACCATCACCACCGGCAAGGACGACGCCGGAGACAGCACCCTCAAGGTCAAGGCTCCGCCCAAGCCCCAGGAAGTGGACTGGTACGACAAGATCATCATCACGGCGGACCCGAACACCAGCTGGCCCAAGGAAAGCACCAAGACCAAGACCTCCACCACCACCGACAGTATCACAGGCGGCACGACCACCACGAACACCACCGAAACGGTAAAGTGATCCACAGATGACGAACGGCGTTCCTTATGGCAAAGTGGGGCCGGGAGGACCATACCATGGTTGAAGCGAGACTCTGGAAACCGCTCAAGGACGGCGCAGTGCAATGCCGTCTGTGCAATCATTACTGTGTCATCAAGCCCGGAAAACGCGGCAAGTGCGGAGTCCGCGGCAACGAGGACGGCACGTTGTACGCCCTGAACTACGGCAAGGTCGCGGCCCTGAATCTCGATCCGGTGGAGAAAAAGCCGCTCTACCATTTCCAGCCGGGCACACGCACCTTTTCCTTTGCCACCATGGGATGCAACCTGCGCTGTGCCTTCTGCCAAAACTGGTCCCTTTCCCAAACCCCGGCCGAAGAGGGCCGCATCCAGGGGCGGGAAGCGACCCCGGAACGTTTGGTGGAAGAGGCGGTCCGCCAGGGCGCGGCATCCATCTCCTACACCTATTCCGAACCGACCATCTTTTTCGAGCTGATGCAGGACACGGCGCGTCTGGCACGGGAGCGGGGACTCAAGAACATCATGGTCTCCAACGGATTCATGAGCCGGGAATGTCTGGACGAACTGGCCCCGGACATCGACGCCATCAACGTGGACCTGAAAGGCTTCACCGAATCATTCTATGCGAAGACAACCGGCGCGCATCTCCAGCCGGTTTTGGATAATCTCAAATATATCAAGCATACACTGGGTTGGTGGCTGGAAGTGACCACCTTGCTCATTCCGGGCCAAAACGATTCGCCGGAGGAGCTGAACCAACTGACGGATTTCCTGGCAAAGGAGATCGGCACGGACACGCCGTGGCACATTTCCCGGTTCCACCCGGACTACCGGATGACGGACCGGGGCGCGACCCGGCAGGACAGCCTGGAGGCGGCCTACACCATGGGCAAGTCCAAGGGACTACGCTATGTTTACATCGGCAATATGCCCGGCGCGAACCGGCAGCAGACCGAGTGCCCGTCCTGTGGGGCACTTCTCATCGACCGAACGGGGTTTTCGTCCACACGCGCAGCCATCCGAGACGGCAAATGCGCCAAGTGCGGCGAATTGATCCACGGCGTGGACTTGGGTTGACACCCTTGCCAAGCCGCCCCTTTTCCAGTAGATAGCACACCCTCTCGGCAGTTATTTGCCCTACGCCATGTCAGATTCGTGAGGATTTCTTCTGACAAGGCGCAAGGAGAACCCAGGACTACCGCGTATTCCGATACAGGAATCCGGATTATCCGCAGCAACGAAACCAGAGGGAATCCTCACAAATATGACGGGGTGTGGCGCAGACCGGTAGCGCGCCTGCTTTGGGAGCAGGATGCCGGGGGTTCAAATCCCTCCACCCCGACCAGCCAGCAAAAGGCTTCAAGCAACACTGCTTGAAGCCTTTTTTCTCGTTCAAACACCAAGCCAGAAAACCGGAGCCGAGGGCAGGGCGCAAAAAAAGTCCGGGACCGCCGCGTATCTCAATACGCAAGGGTCCGAACTTCTCGCAGCAACGCAGCCGACGGCCCCTTATCCACACCCATCCCCCAGGCCGGGGAGAAGGGGTCGAGAGCAAGGCGCAGGGAGAAATAAAAACCTTCGACCTCTACCAGTAACAATTACCATTTAGATAGCTATACGGCGTATATTCAACTGAGCATAAAAGGAGTTGCCCATGCCCGAACCTCAAGACATTTCCTGTGAGCGGCCGACCAGCGGCCCGGTGGAAGATTCGGCTCCAGCCGAAGCGCCGCAATCGCAAACCCTCCAACCAGTGAAGAGCAAGCCCATGGTCCGCATCGGCCAGAAAGCCCCTGACTTCAACGCATCTGCGTTTATCAACGACGGCTTCGGTTCTGTCCGGCTGTCCGAACACCTCGGCCAATGGGTCGTCCTCTGCTTCTATCCCGGTGACTTCACCTTTGTTTGAGCGACCGAAATATCTGCGGTCGCAAAGACGCACGAGGAATTTGAAAAGCTGGGTGTCCAGGTTCTGTCCATGAGCACGGACTCCATGTTCGTCCACAAGATGTGGCAGGATGATGAACTTTCCAAAAGGGTCACCAAGGGCAAGAGACCCTTCCCCATGCTGTCCGACGGCGGTGGCAATGTGGGCAAGATGTATGGCGTGTACGACGAAGCCGCCGGGTTGACGTGCGAGGCCGATTCATTATCGACCCGGACGGCGTTGTGCAGGGGTTCGAGGTGCTGACCCCGCCCGTGGAGCGCAACGTGCTTGAGACGCTCCGGCAAATTCAAGCCTTTCAACTCGTCCGGGAAAGCAAGGGCGCCAAGGCCACTCCGTCCGGCTGGAAACCGGGCAAGGCCGTGCTCAAACCCGGCCCGGATCTGGTGGGCAAGGTCTGGAAGGAATGGACTGTCAATTTGGCCTTTGATTAATTAGTCAACTTGGGTATCATGACTCCTGAATTTCGTTCGGGAGCCTTTTTTTATTCTGAACAAGGTGAGGACGCCATGTATTGTCTCTATGCTTTCAACGGCGAATTATTGTGCTTTGTCCATGTCCTGCTCAACGCTCTGGACATGGCGGACAAAGGTACGGAAGTCGTCATCGTCTTCGAGGGAATGAGCGTGAAACTCATCCCGGAGTTGGAAAAGGAAACCAATCCCTTCCACTCCCTGTACATGCGGGCCAAGGAGCAGGGACTCATCAACGGCGCGTGCAAGGCTTGCTCTTCCAAGCTCGGCGTCCTGGCCGAAGTGGAAAAATCCGGGCTTCCCCTGCTGGACGGCATGTCCGGCCATCCGCCCATGTCTGCCTACATGGTCCGGGGCTATACGGTACTGACTTTCTGATTCCGCGAAAAAAGAACCAAGCTTACCACTGCGTCAGCATCCGACAAACGGCTCTCCGGCAAAACCCCATTCAAGGCATGACAACCATGACGTATTCCATGACTTTCGTTGAAATGCCAGCATACCTGCTCTGCATCACCAAAGGCAGGCTTGTGAATATCGAGGAATTCATTTCCTGGGGCGATGCCGTTCTCGCCAAGGCCCAGGAAACGAAACGCCAGAAAATCCTGATCGACAACCGGGACTTTGCCCTGGACATATCACCGCTGGACATCGTCACTTTCGCCAAACATGTCAAAAACAATTTCGAGGTGCTGTTCGAACTCCGACTGGCCGTTCTCTCGTCCCCCAAAAATCCGGAAATAAGCCGGTTGGCGGAAACCGCCTTCACCAACCGATCCGCCACCTACAAACGTTTCGACACCCCGCAGGAAGCGGAAGTGTGGCTCCAATCCTGAAAGCAGTCGAACCGACCACACGAAAGAGGCCGTCCCACAAAAATGGAACGGCCTCTTTCGTGGTCATGGGCACCGGTCAAATGAACCAGTACATGACCACGAAATGACAAAAGCTGCCGCCGATCACGAAAAGATGGAATATCTCATGAAAACCGAAAAAGTCGGGCCAGGGATCAGGCCATTTCATGGCATAAATCACCGCTCCGAGGGAATAGATCACCCCACCGCTGGCCAACCAGACCAGGGCGCTCACAGGCAGCCGCTGTACCAGGGGATACACGCCCACCACAATTAACCAGCCCATGGCCAGGTAGACGCCCGTGGAGAGCCAGCGCGGAGCATAGAGCCAGAATATTTTCATGCCTATCCCAGCCAGCGCCAGCCCCCACACGACGCCGAACATGGACCAGCCCCAGGGGCCGCGCAGGGGAATGAGACAAATGGGCGTATAGGTGGCCGCGATATAAAAAAAGATCATGGAATGGTCCACCCGCCGCAGGAAACGAGTGCCCTTTTCCGAGAGCGGCAGCCAGTGATAGAGGGTACTGGCCGTGTAGAGCAGGATCATGCCCCCGCCGAAGACGGAGAACGTGACAAGATGCCACGGCATGACCGGATTCACGGAACGCAGGATGAGCAACACCGTACCCAGGACGGCCAACAATGCGCCGATCAGATGCGTCAACCCGCTCATGGGATCACGTAGGGAGACGATCATGACGACTCCTGGGGGAAATGGATTATCACATGGATCATCATAAATTCTCTTCGGCCGATAAACAAGCGTTTAAACCGACTGTCCGCAGAAGGAAGGCTATCTGAGAAAAAACAGAACCCACAGGGCGACGGGACCCAGCACATCGGCAAAAAACACCGGCCCAGCATTGCCCGGATGCCTGTTACCACTCTCCCGCTGATCGCGGAGGTGGACCGAGAAGGCCCCGATCAGGAAAGCCGAAGCGAAAACAATGGTCGCAAGCCAAAAGCTGTCCCGGAAGAAATAACAGAGCAAGCCACAGGTCCCCAAGCCGAGGTTGGCAAAGGCCACCTCCTTCTGGAACGGATTGCCCGCAGGCCAACCGATGTAGGCCGCAACTTCGTCGGACTTGAAATAATGCCCGAGAAAGGCCCACAGGCCGCCCATTCCCACCTTGATCACCAGCAGCCACAGGAGCAGGGTCGCCGCCACAGGCTCACCCCACAAAAGGATATGAGCGACCGCGATCAGCACTGCGGCCAAGGCCAGATAGACCGTGTACACGCGCTAGTCCATGAGCATGGGAGGCGCTTCGGAGTCCACGCATTTGAGCGCGTCTTCCAGCATGTCGGCCAGCGTGAAGCTGTTGAGACGGGTATACATGGCCTCGGCGGCCTCCACCCAAAGACGGCGGGTCAGGCAGACATCCATGCGGTCGCACCCATCCTTGCCCGCACGACATTCCACCAAAGTGTCGTCCCCCTCAAGCACACGAACCACCTCACCCATGGGAATTTGGGAAGCGGGCCGGGCCAGGGAATGGCCGCCGTGCGGCCCCCGCTTGCTTTTGACGAACCCCGCATCTTTGAGCTTGCGGATAAGTTTTTCCAGATATTTGACAGACACGCCCTGGCGTTCGGCTATGTCCTGGATTCGCACCGGGCCACCAGCGCAATGCTGGGCAATATCCAAAGCCATTCTGGTTCCGTATCTACTTCGAGTGGTCAAGCGCATGGTATTCGAGCCTCACATGATCTCTTCAGTCATGATTCCGGCCTTTCTGCGACCGGAAAACAAACAATTCAAACTGTTTGAGTCGGGAATTTAGCCAACGTGACTATCTGATATCATTACACTCCCCGAATAACGATTCATTTTGTAGGGGAATTAGCACAGAAAGGATATCAGGACAACAGTTGGCCGAAAAACCGTCATTGTCCGAACCGACAGAAAGGGATCAAGCGGATTTGCGGCTCTTCATGTAGGCAACGACGCCAAAAAGCCCAAAGATGTATCCGATGCCGCCGAGGATCTCGGTGACACCCGGCCCGGAATCGTACATTTCCGCCAGCATTTGCTTTACCGGTGCCAACTCGCGGCGCACCACGCTCTCGACCGCTGCGATGTCTGCGGCGTTTGCGGCAGGGGCAATTGCCGCAGCAGGAGCGGAAGACGCGACAGCATCGGCCGCCCCGATTTTCCCGGCATCGGAACCGGACGCGGCAGCTTGCGCGGGATCTGTCCCGGCCCCCGCGCCGAATTCATCAAATTTTACGACCCATTCAGCCTGGTGTCCCTCCCCGGCCTTGAGCACCAGACGCAAGTCCATCTTCTCGGCGCGCGCCCGTTCCGGGACGACAAAACTGAACTTGCCATCCGCGTCGGTATTCCCGGACAGCAGCAAGTCCCCCGAAGCGGCGTCATGGACCTCGACCACCCCTTTGCTTACCCGCTTGGTACGACTGTACCCGCTGTCGGTAACAATGGAATTGCCGTCCACATAGGCAAAAATGTTGACCTTATGCGCGGAAGAAAACGCAACCAGACAAAGGCTGGCGGCCATGGCGATACAAATGGCAATGATGAGACGAGTCATGCATACTCCATTGAAACAAGACTTACGCGGCCAGGGCCTCCGGTTTGACCTTGGCCAGAAAAGAATAGGCGAAACCGGTAATCACGCCCTCCACCACCATGATCGGCAGATGGGCGACAAACAACATCCGCGCAGCGCTTTCAAAGGCTTCACCCGAAAGGGACAGGGCCGTGGCCGTCAACAACGCGCTGATCAGCATGGCGGTGAATCCACAGGCAAACGCAGCGGCGAAACGTGTCCCGTTACCCTTGTCCAGCAAAGGACGAAACACGTAAAAGCAGAGCACTGCCGGCGCGGCCATGGTGAACGTGTTGAGACCCAGCACGGTCAGTCCGCCGAACTGGAAGAGAACGGCCTGAAGCAGCAAGGCCACCAGGATGGACGGAAACGCGGCCCAGCCGAGCATCAGCCCGAGCAGTCCGTTGAGCAAAAGGTGGGCATTGCCCGGCCCTATGGGAACATGTACCAGCGAGGCAACAAAAAATACCATGTCGGCACTCCACGGCTTAATCTGGTAACAGTACCAGTAAATGTGAAGCTCAAAGGAGGCCGACATGGCGAGTATCAAGATATCATCAGCTTATCGGTTTGTGGAAGCATTTGTTGATCAGCGCATTTTCGTTGGCGTTGATGTTCACAAAAAGACATTCAGTGTTGCACTCTTACGACCAGACGGAATGATCAAAGATTGGTCTAGTCCCGCCGACGTGACATCACTTACACAAATCCTTTCCTCACTCCCTGTTAACATCGGTGCAGTTTGTTACGAAGCTGGCCCGACAGGTTTTGGCCTTGCTCGAAGCCTCAAGGCTGCAGGTATTCGTGTGATTGTTGCCGCGCCCAGCCGAATACCACGCCCAGTAACCGCAACCAACAAGACAGACAGCCTCGATTGCCGAAAGTTGGCTGAACTTGCCGCAGCAGGACTGATCCGCCCAATTGCCATTCCTAGTGAAAGAGAAGAAGCTTTTCGGTCACTCCAACGTCGAAGACATCAACTCACCGACTCATTGCGTAAAGTAAAGCAGAGAATTCGCGCTTTGCTGTTATCTCTGAGCATTGCCGAACCCGTTGGGATCGACCATTGGAGCAAAATCGCTATTGCAGCTCTGGCTATACTGCCACTACCACCCGGAGCTGACGACACCCGAAATAGCTTACTCGAAGAATTGCATTATCTCATTTCCGCACAGCGTCAGGTTGATCTTCGATTACGAGTCATTTCCCAGGAACAAGACGAGGCAAGACGCATTGCCACCATGAGGTCCGTTCCTGGAGTGGGTGAAGTCGTGGCAACCACCTTTGCGGCCGAGATATTCCGACCTGAACGATTCAACAATAGCAAGGAGGTTACGGCTTACTTGGGCCTTGCGCCTGTTGTGCGGCAAAGCGGATTGAGCAAAGGGAAAGGCCGCTTGCGCCCAGTTGGGCAACGGCGATTACGAAGTTTGCTCATTGAGGCGGCATGGATTTGGAAACAGAGAGACGAATGGGCGAGAGAATTTTACAACCGAATTTACAGCAAAAGCGGAGTTGCTCAAAAGGCGATAGCTGCTTTGGCTCGTAAACTGGCCGCGTTACTCTGGAAGCTTAGCTTACCTGTGGCGCAGTCGTAAACGGATCGCGAGCGGCCTTTGGTAGCCTAGACTACGAACAAAAAATGGCGATCCTAAATTGTTAATGTACCGAATCGGTACTTGGTGCCATAGAGCACGAATAAGAAAAGGAATACATTACTATTATGCTATAAGGCGAGGGTGGAGCCTAGCCTAATTACAGAAGGAATGAAGAGAAAAGGAAGTTCTTGACATGGTGCCGCATAAGAAAAGCGGCCGACAGAATGGCCACGGTCATAATCCGGTCATAATCGATTTTCTTCAAGCCGATGGCCGTTCCGACCACGGTCAGCCCCGCGCCCACGATCAACACCGGTGCGGATAGGACTCCCTCGGATATGTGCATTCGGCAACCACTCCACTCAATCGAGTTCGAAACGGATTTCGGAATCGTGTTAATAATTAGGAATCCGTATACACCTTGTGTGAGATTTTTACAAGCCGTGCTTGCCATAAAATACCATGTCGGCACTCCTAAGTTTTGCTGGTAATAATACCAGTGAATGTGAATCGGCGTGCAAATATGACCCACCTGAGCCGGTAATCGGCGTCGAAATTTGACCCACCCCGGCAAGCCCCTCAAGGTCACGAGAAAATCGGAATCGTGTTAATAATTAGGAATCCGTATACACCTTGTGTGAGATTTTTACAAGCCGTGCTTGCCATAAAATACCATGTCGGCACTCCTAAGTTTTGCTGGTAATAATACCAGTGAATGTGAATCGGCGTGCAAATATGACCCACCTGAGCCGGTAATCGGCGTCGAAATTTGACCCACCCCGGCAAGCCCCTCAAGGTCACGAGAAAATCGTGACGGGAGGGCCAGCGAGGAGATGCTGACGGTGGAAACAATTCGAAAGATTAAGGTGGCCCATGACCGGCATGAGACGCCGATCAGGCAGATATCCAAGAATTTAAACATGAGCCGGAATACGGTCCGCAAGGTGTTGCGCTCGGAGGAGACGCGCTTCGAGTACAAACGAGCGATCCAGCCCATGCCCAAACTTGGTGAATTCACGACCTGGCTGGAAAGCGAGTTGGAGCGGGATGTCGGGCTTCCACGCAAACATCGACGCACGATCAAGGTCTTGTTTGAGCAGCTTCAGGGGCAAGGTTACGAGGGAGGCTATGATGCTGTCCGGCGTCATGTCTCCCGCTGGCGCGAAGCCGAAGGGCACAGGGTGTCGCAAGCCTTTGTCCCGCTGACTTTCGCCTCTGGAGAGGCCTACCAGTTCGACTGGAGCCACGAGCAACTCGAAATTGACGGCATGCCAATGACGGTCAAGACCGCGCACATGCGATTGTGCCATAGCCGGATGGTCTTCTGCTTCGGTTACCCTCGGGAGACCCAGGAGATGGTATTCGACGCCCATCAGCGCGGCTTTGCCTTTTTCGGCGGATCTTGTGGCCGAGGTATTTACGACAACATGAAGACCGCAGTGAACAAAGTTCTACGCGGCAAGCAACGCGAACTCAATTCCCGCTTCGAGCAGATGTGCACTCATTACCTGGTGGACCCCACGCTGTGTACGCCTGCTGCTGGCTGGGAAAAAGGGCAGGTGGAAAATCAAGTCCATCTGGTACGTACTCGTTTTTTATCCGGCAGATGGCGTTTCGGGAGCCTTGAGGAGTACAACGCCTGGCTGCTGGAGCGAGCTATTGGTTGGGCCAAGACTCAGGCTCATCCGGAGATTACGGACAAGACGATCTGGGAGGTCTTCCTGCAGGAGCGTGAAAACCTAATCAAGCCCGCAGCCCCTTTCGATGGCTACCGTATTCAGGAATGCCGGGTTTCCTCCACATGTCTGGTGCGGTTTGATCACAACCGGTACAGCGTACCCTGCGAGGCGGCTGGACAGGCGGCGCAGATCAAGGCGTACGCCGACCACATCTCGGTGATTCGCGATGGCCGGGTGCTGGCCGTACATGCCCGCCGATTCGGCAGAGAAAAGACTGTCTATGACCCGTGGCACTACGTGCCTGTCCTGGAGCGTAAGCCCGGAGCGCTCCGCAACGGCGCTCCCTTCCAGGACTGGAGGCTTCCTGCGCCGATGGAGCAAATCCGTCTGTCCCTGCGGCGGCATAAGGACTGGGACCGACAGTTTGCGGGTATCCTGACAGCGGTGCCCAGCCATGGACTCCAGGCAGTAACCGACGCCTGCCAGGCGGCCCTGGACCAGAACACGGTGAGTCGGGACGTGGTCCTTAACATCTTGAACCGCTCCCGTGATCAAAGGCCAACCCAAGAGGTTTGCGTCCCCGATCACCTCAGGATCAAATGCGAGCCTGTGGCCGACTGCGGACGTTATGACCAGCTATTGGAGGCGAGCCATGCTTCGCAATGACATCTTGGCTTTGCTCAAAGAGCTCAAGCTGCATGGCCTGCGCGGAGCTTACGACGAGATGCTTGAGCACGGTCGTCGATCCGGGGCCACTCTGGAACGGTTTCTGTTAGATCTGCTCAAGGCGGAACAGGCCGAGCGCCGCGTACGCAGCATCCGATACCGCCTGGGGATCGCCAGATTTCCCGTGAGCAAAGATCTGGACGGTTTCGACTTCCAGGACTCGCACGTCGGTGAGGCCAGGATCAGGGATCTATACCAGGGCGGCTTCATGGAGAGCTGGATCAATGTGGTCTTTGTAGGCGGCACGGGCACCGGAAAAACGCATTTAAGCATCGCCATCGGCTCCAATGCCGTGCGCAACGGCGCCCGAGTGCGCTTTTTCAATCTGGTGGACCTCGTCAACCAGCTCGAGCAGGAAAAGGCGGACGGCAAGGCCGGACGGCTGGCCGAGACTTTGGCGCGCTTCGACTTGGTCATCCTGGACGAACTCGGCTACCTGCCGTTTTCCAGGTCAGGAGGCCAGCTGCTCTTTCACCTGCTCTCAAAGCTCTACGAGAGGACCTCGGTGCTGATCACCACGAACCTGAGCTTCGGGGAGTGGTCACAGGTCTTTGGAGACGCCAAGATGACCACGGCCCTGTTGGACCGCGTCACACATCACTGCGAGATCATCGAAACAGGCAATGAAAGCTGGAGGCTGAAACAAGGCAGGGGACAGCACCAAGGGCAGGACGCATAAGCGTCGGCGGCAGGGTCGGGAATTCCGGTCGCCCTCCGGGCTCCCTCCATTCCCGACCCTGCCGCCGCCCCCGGAAAAGCCTCCCCCCAACACCCGAAAACCACGTTCGGGGTGGGTCAAATTTCGACGCCGATGATGGGTCAACTTTCAACGCCGATTGACAGCTGAGGTCTTCAACAAAAACAAAAACGAAACCAACAATGCCAACCACGCAGGTTGGCATTTCCGGTTGGCAAACAGCCAGAAAACACGAAAAAGGGGCTAGCTGAGACAAACAGCTAACCCCTTGATTTTATTTAATCCGATTATTTGGCGTTTATTATTCTACGCGCATCGGAATCATAATCCAAGTTCCATGAGTTTTTCTTCTATGCCGTCCGAGGCCAGTCGGGTGGCGGTCACCCATTGGCCGCCACGGTCGGCGAATTTCTTTGCGGTGAGCAGGTTCTCCATGAGAGACTGCTGGGTTTCTTCGTAACGGGAGCGAATCATGCGTTCGGATCGCGTGTCGATGAGATAAAAATCGAGAGCCACGGAAGCCGCAGATTGGACCCCGGAAGTGGAACCCACGCGCTCCTGCCAATAGGTCACCTGCGGTACCAGCAACAGATCGACCTGCATGCATTTCGCCACACCAAGCCAATATTTCCATGCCGAGACCTTGGGCAGACCGGATTGCTCGAAAACGACCACGTCCTCACAGGCCTTGACCGCTACGGGTGTGATGTAATCGAACACCTGATGCCGCTGGAGGACATCAAGCAGAATGGAATCCAGGGCGTCCAGAGTCCCATCCGGGACGGGCTTGCCTTCCATATCCAGATACCCTGCCAGAATCTGCCAATTGTAGATGGGATTGGTGAATCCGGCCACAGCGAGCTTGCCTTCAGGACGCGGCACGGCGGCAGAGCGCTTGCTTGAGCCGCAGCCAGCCGCCAGGAGCAAGGTCAGGCACAAGACCGACAAGGTCAGAAAAATTAGGATACGTCGCATCAGTCAAGACTCCCTTTGGTGCTGGAGACGCCTTTTCTGCCCACACGCACGGCCTTGGCCAGCGCCAGTCCCATGGCCTTGAAAGCGGCTTCCAAAAGATGATGACCATTTTGGCCATATTCGAACTTGACGTGCAAATTCATGCCCGCCTTGTACGCAAAAGATTTGAGGAACTCACGCCAGACATCCTTTTCATCGCCCGCAATAATGTCGGGCAAGAGCGAGTCTTCATACACAATGTACGGACGACCGGATATGTCGATGACCACTTCGGCCAGGGCCTCATCCATGGGCACCTTGGCGGACGCCACCCGGACAATGCCCTGCTTGTCGCCAAGGGCCTCGGCAAGGGCCTGGCCCAGGCACAGACCAATGTCCTCAAGGCTGTGGTGGGAATCAATCTCCAGATCGCCCTTGCAGGTCAGATCGAGATCGACCCCGGCCCAAAAGGCGAACAACGTCAGCATATGATCGGCAAATCCCACACCCGTATCCACGGAGACCCTGCCCTCGCCATCCAGTGAGAGGGTCAGCGAAATATCCGTTTCCTTGGTGGTGCGATTGATTGTTGCCCGGCGCTTGCTCATGGCGCACTCCTTTTCATAAAAATAAAATAGCTCTTTGAGCGCGACTGTATAGTAAATCTCTAGAAAAGAAAACCGGGCAGGAACAGCCTTTTTCAGCAGTCCTGCCCGGCGTAATGTCGTTATGCCTTTTCGGTTTCGTCTTCTGTTTCCGTTTTGGCTGCGACAGCATCAAGCTCGGCCTGTGCAGCAGCTTCGGCCTCGGCCTTCTTCTTGAGATGACGCTTTTCCTTCTTGCCGAAGAAGAAGGCGACCCATATGCCGATCTCGTACAGGAGAATCAGCGGCCCGGCCATGAGGCACTGGGTGAACGGATCAGGCGGCGTCAGGACGGCGGCCAAGACAAAACCGATAAGAATGGCATACTTGCGCTTTTTCCTCAGGCCGGTGGAAGACACCATGCCCATGCGCGCCAGGAAGAAGATGAACAGCGGCAGCTCAAAAACAAAGCCAAAGGCAAACAGCAACTTCAGACAGAAGCTCAAATACTCATTGATCTTCGGTGTGAACTGAATGCCCTCGGTGGAAAAGCTGGCAAAAAATTCGAACCCATACGGGAAAACGACAAAATATCCGAACAGGGCCCCCGAGGTAAAAAAGAGGGCGGACACCAAAGCCATGGGAATCATCCATTTGCGCTCGTGGGAATACAGACCCGGCGCAATGAAACCCCAAATCTGGGCAAACACATATGGGCTGACCAAAAACAGTCCGGCCACTATGGAAATCTTGATGTAGGAAAAAAAAGCCTCAGCCGGGTAGGTATACTGAAAATGTCCTTCCTGGGCCACCTGCAACAGGGTATGCTGCAGCGTGTTCACAAACAGGTCCACCTTGTCCACGGCCATGCCATGCTGGCCCATCATGTCCGTAAGCAGCGTCTTGAAATCATCAAAGAACTGCGGCGGAAGCGTCGGGCTTTCGGCCATCCTCTTCTGGAAGACCTGCATCATGGGTTCCATGAGGATGGTAAACATCTGCTCGGCAAACCCGTAACAGGCGACCATCCCCACAGCCACGGCAATAAAGACGCGAGTCAGCCGGACCCGCAACTCACCCAAATGATCGAGCAAAGACATCTGAGCGCCCTCGCCGTCATCCTCGCCCTCGTCGTCGGCATCATCGTCGTCGGCATCATCGTCGGCATCATCGTCGGCATCATCGTCGGCATCATCGCCATCGACTTCGTCGCTACCATTGCCAGGGACATCGGAACCGCCATCACCGCCACCAGCCTCGACCAACGCCTGTTCGGCCTCGGCCAATGCTTCGTCCGAAGCAACCGGCATGTCCGCATCATCCAGGGACGGATCGTCACCGGAATCCAACGAGGATTCCGTTGTCGATTCATCAATTCCAGACTGTTTCAGATCGTCTTTTTCGGAACTCATGAGAATCTAGGCCTTGTCGCTGGCGTCGGTAGCGGAAGCTGCAGGCTCGGCCTGGTTCATTTCCTGTTCATCCTTGACGGCCCCGTCCTCAGGCTCGGCACCCTCGGTTTCAGGCTTGGCCTTTTCAGCCTTGCGGCGGGCCATTTCCGCGTCCACCTCTCGTTTGCGGGCTTCGGATTCGGCCTTGCTGACCTCTTGGTCCAGCGTGGACTTGACATCGTTGCCCACACGCTTGAATTCGGCCACACCCTTGCCCAATGAACGGAGCATTTCGGGCAATTTCTTGGGGCCGATAACAATGAGCGCCACCAAACAGATGATCAGTAATTCGGGTCCGCCTACTCCAAACATATGGCTACCTATCCAAAAGGGTTATCGCGTTATTCCCACTCAATGGTGCTCGGCGGCTTCGACGAGATGTCGAGAACCACACGGTTGACACCCTTGACCTCATTGATGATCCGGTTGGATATGCGGGCCAGCAATTCGCTGGGCAACCGTGACCAATCTGCGGTCATGGCATCGAGGCTGTCCACGATACGCAGGGCTATGACATTTTCGTAGGTACGGTCGTCGCCCATGACCCCCACGGTCTTGAGCGGCAACAGGACGGCAAAACCCTGCCATACCTTACGGTACCAATCCGACGCAACCATTTCATTCTGCACGATCCTGTCGGCTAGGCGCAAAATAGTCAGTCGCTCTTCGTTCACCTCGCCGATGATGCGAATGGACAGCCCCGGGCCGGGGAACGGTTGACGCCAAATAATATGCTCGGGCAACCCCAGTTCGTAGGCGGCGCGACGCACCTCGTCCTTGAAAAGCTCGCGCAGAGGCTCCACCAGCTTGAGGTGCATCTTCTCGGGCAGGCCGCCCACATTATGGTGGGATTTGATGACCGCCGAAGGCCCCTTGAAGGATTCGGACTCAATGACATCCGGGTAGAGGGTGCCCTGACCCAGGAACTTCACGCCGTCAATGGCCTTGGCTTCGCGGTCGAAGACCTCGATGAACTTGTAGCCGATGAGCTTGCGTTTCTTTTCCGGGTCCTCGACTCCCTTCAGGTCGTCCAGGAATTCCTGCGCTGCGTCCACGAATTTCACATTGAGGTCGAAATGCTCTGCCAGGAAGCCGACAACTTCTTCCTTCTCGCCCATGCGCAGGAGGCCATTATCCACGAAAATGCAGTGCAGGTTCTTGCCTATGGCCCGATGCAGGAGCACGGCGGCCACGGTGGAATCAATACCGCCGGACAGACCGAGCACGACCTTGGCTTCGCCCACCTGTTCCTTGAGGCCCTCAATGCAGGAGTCCACAAAACTGGCCATGGACCAGGAAGGCTCCAACCCCGCCACCTTGAACAGAAAATTCTGAACGATGGTGGCACCGTCGGTGGTGTGCGCCACCTCAGGATGGAACTGGAGCGCGTAGATTTTCTTCTCGACATTGCCCATGGCACCGAATTCGATGGTATCGGTCCTGCCCATGGGGACGAATCCCTCGGGCAAGCCTTGCACCCGGTCGCCGTGAGACATCCACACGGTCAAATTATCCTTCTCCTCCACGCCGTCGAACAGAATGCAGTCATTCTGCGCCGTGAACTGGGCACGACCGTACTCGCGGTCCGTGGAAGCCACCACCTTGCCGCCGAGATTGTGGGCCAGAAGCTGCATGCCGTAGCAGATGCCCAGCACCGGAATACCCATTTCCAGATATTCCATGTTCAGATCCGGGCACCCACCCTCCAACACCGAGGAAGGTCCACCGGACAGTATCAGGGCCGAAGGTTTAAACGCCTTGACCCGCTCGGGATCGACATTGCAGGGATGGATCTCGGAATAGACCCCTGCCTCACGCACGCGGCGCGCAATGAGCTGGGTGAACTGACTGCCAAAATCCAGAATAAGTACTCTATTGTCGTGCATATCTCTCTCTAATTCACAACCGCTAAAATGAAAAGCTTAAATCCCTCACCGCTCAAAACGGCCATGCTTCCATCCGTCGATACAGACCGTTCAGAAAATGCCGGATGCCAGGCGCGAGAGGATCGCAAGATCAAAGCGTATCCCAATACGCGGGGGTTTGCGATCCTCGAAACAACGACGCAGACGGCGTTTTATCCGCAATTTGCTAGCCGTCGCCACGGTAGTTGGGCGACTCCTTGGTGATCGTCACATCATGGACGTGCGATTCCCGCAACCCGGCGGGTGAAATCTGCACCAGTTGGGAATGTTCATACAGGTCGGCAAGGGTGGCTGATCCGGTGTAGCCCATGCCGGAACGCAGGCCGCCGATAAACTGATAGAGAGATTCCCCGACCTTGCCGCGATAGGCCACGCGGCCCACGATGCCCTCGGGCACGAGCTTCTTGGTCTTCTCCTGGAAGTAACGGTCGGAGCTGCCCTTTTTCATGGCATCAATGGAACCCATGCCGCGATACTGCTTGTAAGTACGACCCTGATAGAGAATGGTCTCACCCGGAGATTCGTCAGTGCCGGCCAGGACCGAACCCATCATGCAGGTGTTGGCGCCCACGGCCAGTGCCTTGACCACATCGCCGGAGTACTTGATGCCGCCGTCGGCGATGATGCACTTGCCTGCCTCGCGGGCGGCACGGCTGGCCTCCATGACTGCGGTAATCTGGGGCACGCCCACGCCCGCCACGACGCGGGTGGTGCAGATGGAGCCAGGACCGATGCCGACCTTGACCGTGTCCACACCCGCTTCGATAAGGGCCTTGGCCCCTTCGTAGGTGGCAATGTTGCCGCCCACGAGCTGTACTTCGGGGAAAGCGGCGCGCAGTTCGCGAGCAGATTTTAGGATGTTCTCGGAATGGCCGTGGGCCGAATCGAGTACCAGGAAATCCGCCCCGACACGGAGAAGCGCCTCGGACCGGCTGAGGCAATCATTGCCCACACCGATGGCTGCGCCCACAAGCAGACGCCCCCTGGAATCCTTGACTGCATCAGGATATTTCTTGTGTTTGTTGATATCCTTGATGGTGATGAGGCCCTTGAGACGGTTATCCTCATCCACCACGAGCAACTTCTCGATACGGTGCTGGTGCAACTTCCGTTTGGCCTCCTCGCTCTCGATGCCCTCGGGCACGGTGACGAGGTCGCGGGAAGTCATGAGTTCGGACACCAACACGTTATCATCCTTGAAAAACCGGATATCGCGGTTGGTGATGATACCGACAAGAAGGTCGCCCTTGACCACGGGCAGCCCGGAAATGCGGTACTCGGCCATGATAGACTTGACCTTGCCCAGATCGTCGTCGGGATGCACGGTAATGGGATCGGAAATCATACCGGATTCGGACTTCTTGACCCGGTCGATCTCCCGTGCCTGTTCGCGCACGCTCATGTTCTTGTGAATAACACCCGCGCCGCCGTGCCGGGCCATGGAAATGGCCATGCGCGCTTCGGTTACCGTATCCATGGCTGCGGAGATGAGCGGTATATTCAGCTTGAGCAGCGGCGTAAGATACGTGGACACATCCACGGCATCAGGCAGGATGTTGGAATATCGCGGCAACAGCATCACGTCGTCAAAAGTGAGTGCTCTATCAAGTATCTTGCTCATACATTTCCTCCGTGAGCGCTTAAGTTGCTATCTAAGAATGAAGCCGGACGCTACCGCCCGGCTTCATGTTGTTCAATTATAGACCGAGGTAGGCCTTCTTCACCGACTCGTTCGCGAGCAATTTGTCGCAGGAGTCGGTGAGGACGATCCTCCCGTTTTCCATCACATATCCTCGGTGCCCTATCTTGAGCGCGAGGTTAGCGTTCTGCTCCACCAGGAAGATGGTGGTGCCGTTCTCCGCGTTGACTTTCTGGATGATCTCGAAAATCTGACGCACGACCAGCGGTGCCAGCCCCATGGACGGCTCGTCCAGAAGCAGCAGGCGCGGCCGGGCCATGAGGGCACGGGCAATGGCGAGCATCTGCTGCTCGCCGCCGGACAGGTTGCCTCCGGGCTGCCTGCGGCGTTCGGCAAGAATGGGGAACAGATCGAAGCAATACTCCATGTCCCGCTTGATGCCGCCCTTGTCGTTACGCATGAACGCGCCCATGTCCAGGTTCTCGCGCACGGTCAGCTCGGGAAAGATCAGACGGCCTTCGGGCACCTGACAGATACCATGGGACACAATCTTGTTGGGTGCTTCCTTGGTAATATCCTCGCCCTGATACAGGACCTGACCGAAGCGTGCCTGGACCACACCGCACACGGTCATGAGCGTGGTGGACTTGCCCGCGCCGTTGGCACCGATCAGGGTGATGATCTCGCCGACATCGATATGCATCTCCACATCATACAGGGCCTGAATATTGCCGTAAAAGCTGTTGACGTTCTTCAGTTCAAGCATCCTAGTCATCATGATCCTCCCCGAGGTAGGCCTTGATGACCGTTGGATTTTCAGCGATTTCACGAGGCGTGCCATCCGCGATCATGCGCCCGTAGTCGAGCACATAGATACGGTCGGACATGGACATGACCATCTTCATGTCGTGCTCAATGAGCATGATGGAGATGTCGAACTGCTCGCGGATATCCACGATAAGCCCTTCAAGATCCTTGGTCTCCTGAGGATTCATTCCGGCTGCAGGCTCGTCCAGAAGCAGCAGGAATGGATCGGTGGCCAAGGCCCGGGCGATTTCCAGCCTGCGCTGCTTGCCGTAGGGAATATTCGATGCCAACTCGTTGACGTATTCTGCCAGGCCAACCAATTCGAGCAATTCATAACTGTGCTGAATCACGGCCTGTTCTTCCGTGCGTGTGGCCCGGTTGCGGGACACGGCACCCCATATCGACGAATGGGTTCGGCAGTGTGTGCCGATCATGACGTTCTCCAGAGCGGTCATGGACGGGAAAAGACGAATGTTCTGAAATGTCCTCGCCATGCCCAATTCAGTGACGACATTGGGCTTCTTGCCGTTGATACGGTTGGGGCTGCCCGACACCGTGGGATCAATGAGCACATCGCCGCTCGTGGGCACGTAGATGCCGGTGATGCAGTTGAAAAAGGTGGTTTTCCCCGCGCCGTTGGGACCGATGAGAGCCACGATTTCCTTGTCGTGCACCACGAGATCGACTTCGTCCAGGGCACGGATGCCCCCGAAGTCCTTGCTCACGGCATTGACGTTCAATACTGGATTATTCATTGCCTGCACTCGCAGTTTTTACTTCGTATTTGTAAATCTTGCGCTTGGCGCTGATCAGGCCCTGGGGCCTGAAGACCATGACCAGAACCATGATGGCCCCAAACAGGAGCATCCTGAATCCCGCGAAATCGCGCAAATATTCCGGCAGAAGAATGAGAATGATGGCCCCCGCGATGACGCCGCGAATGGAGCCCATGCCGCCTATGACCACGATGGACAAAATAATGGCGGATTCCCAGAAGGTGAAGGACGCCGGATTGATAAACGTGGTCTTGGCCGCGAACACCACCCCGACCATGCCTGCCCAGGTGGCCCCCAGGGCAAAGGCCATGAGCTTGGTCTTGACCTTGTCGATACCCATGGCCTGACAGGCGATCTCATCCTCGCGCAGGGCGAGCCAGGCCCTACCGATGCGGGAATTCTGCAATCGGTTGACACAGAAAATGGTAAACACCAACAGGCCGATCATGATGTAATACATATAGTTGGTGGAACCGACTACTCCGAGCTTGGCCCCGAAGAGTTCTGGACGGGCGATGTTGGAAATACCCGAAGGCCCCAGGGTCACCTCGCCCCAGTTTTCCAGCACCAGCCGGATAATCTCACCAAAACCCAGGGTGACGATTGCAAGATAGTCACCCTTGAGCCGAAGTACGGGAAAACCGAGAAGCAGGCCGAGAATGGCTCCCAACACTGCGCCGACGGGCAGCATGTACCAGAAGCCGACGTCCCAATGCATGTTGCACAGGGCGTAGGCATAGGCACCCACCGCGTAGAAGGCCACGTATCCCAAATCGAGCAGACCGGCCAAACCGACCACGATGTTGAGTCCCAGCCCGAGCACGACGTACATGAGACAGGAGATCATGATGTTGGTCTGATACAGATCGAACAACTGCAAATGGGAGCCGAAGACGTTGAATTTTATCGGGGCCACGCTGGCCATAACGGCGATCAGGGCGAGCACGGCATACTTGAGGCCCGGGCGGGTCTGGATCAGGGTCAGCAGGGACTCGGCCTTGGTTTCCTGTCGGCTCTCGTCCTTTTTCATTTCCTTGCGGACCAACAGCCAGCGCCAGATGAACGAGCCGAAAAACACGGCCACGGCCACGTATGCCATCCTCTCCCAATGCCAACTGACGGTCTTCTCGATGGTATTCACCCGGATGACCATAATCGGAAATGTCAGGAAGACGAACCAAAGAGCGGCCAGGGACGACTTCCACAGGGCGTGGGGGAAGCTGTCGCACCCTGCACTCAGGAGCAGTCCAAAAAAGCTCTGCCGTTGCATGTTGTTTGTAGCGTCATTCACAGTATATTCCTTAGAAAGAGGCAAACGGCCTCAATTACACCTTTTGAATCTTGTCCTTGCCCATGATTCCGGACGGCCTGAAGATCAGAATCAGAACCAACAGGCAGAAAGCGAACACATCCTCGTAGTCGGACGAGACGTAGCCGGTGGCGAATGCCTCTGTCAGGCCAAGTACCAAAGCACCGAGCATGGCACCGGGGATGGAGCCGATGCCGCCAAGAACGGCGGCGGTGAAGGCCTTGATTCCCGCGATGAATCCTATGAAATAGTTGATCTGACCGATGTGGGAGGCAATGAGCACCCCGCCGACCGCAGCCAGGCTTGAACCGATGACAAAAGTCGCGGAGATGACCATGTCGACATTGATGCCGACCAGCATGGCCATCTTGCGGTTCTGAGCCGTGGCGCGCATGGCCTTGCCCAATCGGGTGAACTTGATGAACAGCGTCAATCCGACACAGACCACAATTGTGGAAACCACGATGACCATCTCAGAAGAACTGAGCATGGACCCCATTCCCTTCATGAAATCAAACTGAGGAATGAGTTCGGGAAAGGGAAGAAAGTCGGATGTCTGGGCGAGCATGACGTAATTCTGAAGGAAAATGGACATGCCGATGGCGGAGATGAGAGGCGAAAGCCTCGGCGCACCGCGCAGGGGTTTGTAGGCGACTTTCTCGATGGTGTACCCGTAGGCTGCGGCCCATATGACGGCGCAAACCATGGCGATGGCCAGGATGGAAATGCCGGGAAAACCCAGCATGGTGAGCAGGCCCGCCACGATCAAGCCGGTAAAGGCCCCGATCATGTATATTTCGCCGTGCGCAAAATTGATCAGTTCGACGATGCCATAGACCATGGTGTAGCCCAAGGCTATGAGTGCGTAAATACTGCCTCGGGTCAATCCACCAAAGAACAGTTCCAGAAAATATTCCATGAGTTGGGATTCCTGTTCATTAAATAGCGCCAGGGGACAAGCATCGGCCTGTCCCCTGGTTAACTGCTATTAGCTGATACTTATTACTTGACTTCCGCGTAGTTGCCGTCTTTCACCTGGTACATGGAGAAGCCGACGCCTTCGGCATCGCCCTTGGCATCGAACTTGATCTTGCCAACAGCGGTATCGACATACTGGGTGCGCAGGGCCTCAACGACCTTGGCGTAGTCGGTGCCACCGGCATTCTCAACGGCCTTCAGCAAAGCCAGAGCGGCAGAGTAGGCTTCCGGGAAGAAGGCGCCGGGATCGGTGCCGAATTCCTTCTTGTGAGCGGCAACGGCTTCCTGGTAGATCGGGTTCTTGGAGAAGTCCCGGGGACCAGTGGCGTAAACGCCTTCGGCGTACTTGCCGGCAACCTTGATGAAGGTATCGTCCTTCACGCCGTCGTCGGACAGGAAGGGAATATCCAGGCCCTTCTTGCGCATGGCGGAAACGATCTTGGAGGCCTCGGGATGATAGCCGCCGAAGATGACACCGTCAGCGCCGGAGGACTTGATCTTCTGGACAACGGCGGAGTAGTCCACCGCGCCCGGGGTCACGCCTTCGAACAAAGCGACTTCCATACCACTTTCGGCTTCCAGGAACTGCTTGCAGAAGGAAGCAAAGCCCTTGCCGTAGTCACCCTTGTCGTGAATGACGGCGATATTCTTGAGGCCGAGGCCTTTGGCAAAGGATACTTCCAGGGTGGCCTGAGCATCGTCCGGAGCGATGGTACGGAAAAAGTTCGGGTAATCGCCGGACTGGGTCAACGGCGGGTTGGTGGCAGAGGGAGACATGAGGACGATCTTGGATTCGAGATAGATCGGCAACGCAGCCTTGGTGGCGCCGGAACAAATATGGCCGAGCACGATCTTGATATCGTCGGACAGCATCTTGGTGGCGGCATTGGTGGCCAGTTCGGGCTTGCACTGATCGTCCTGAGCCACGATCACGACGGTCTTGCCGAGAACGCCTCCAGCGGCATTGAGCTTGGCAGCAACGAGCTTGGCAGCGTTGACGCTGGGCAGGCCGTAGGAAGCCAGGTCACCGGAATGGGCACCGGCAACGCCGAGATACAATTTGCCTGCGGCCACTTCACCGGTTTCCACGTCAGCCTTTTTGTCACGCTGTTCATCACCTTGGGAACACGCGCCCAACAAGGCGACCAAAGCGATGCACAGGGCGATCAAATGCAGTTTTCTCATACTTCCTCTCCTAAAAATGTATAAGGTTCAAGCCGTTCCACTGTTTCCATACAAACTGTGGCTTTCGACGAAACAAGCCCATCTCCCCACGGGCTTCGCGACGGAAAACCGTATTGTATTTATTTTACAAATCTTGTCAATATGTTAAGCATCACACCTGCTCAAGACAACATCCTGTTTTTCCAACATTTTTACTGAGCAAGCTCCTGCTTTGCCATCTTGATCATATCCGCATCTTCTTTTTCCAGGGACAGGACCTTCTCGAAATATGTTCTGGCAACGTCCGGTTTCTTGAAATAATATTTGTTTATCACCCCGAGATTGAACATTGCCAAGGTGTCTTCAGGCTCAATCTTCAAAATGGCCTCGTAGGCTTGGGCGGCCTTGTCGAACGCTTTTTTGTTGAAATAGGCGATACCCACCCCCTTGAGCACGACCGTATCACCCGGCCTGAGCTCATTGGCACGGGTCAACGGCTCCAGGGCCCGATCCCAGGCTCGCATCATGAGAAAGGCGTTGCCCAGCCCGACGAGAGCTTCCACGTCGTCCGGGTTCGCGTCCACACGGGCCATGAATTCCTTGACCTTGGTCATGGTCCCGGCCACGCCCTGGCCCATGTCGGGCGGGGGTCCCGCACCATCGACACTGTGATCGTGACCATCGTCCACGGTATGCTGGGCCTTGACCTGCACGAAAAGATTGGGGTTGTTCATGCGGTAGATGAAACTGGTGATGAACATGACCAGGGCCGACAGAACAATGGTGAGTATCACGGCCTTGCGGCCAAAGGTGATGGAGCTAACCGTCATGGTTTCCCTCCAGAAGTTCGATCTGTTGTTCCCGTTTCCTGAGTCCGGCGGATTTGCTCACCAGAAAACCGACGTACCCGACCACACCGAACAGGACAGCCGCGTTCGCCAGGATGAGAGAGGTGGTTGCAGACATGATATATCCTTACAATTTTCTTTTTGGTTATTCGTCCCAGATTAGCTTCGCTTCCAGATCGGCCTGCTTGCCAAGCTGCCTGATCCGGGACACCAGCAGGGAGCCCCACACAAAGCCGAAAGCGATCAGCCCGGCGAACACGGAGTGCCACATGCGCAATTCCATGCCCGAACTCTTGCGGGCCAGCCCGTCGGGATGGGCACTGCCCCACAACTTGGCCGCAAAAAAGACCAACGGGACATCCAGGAAAGCCACGATGCCGAGCACCGCGCAGACCAGGGCCTTGCGGTCACGACCCATGGGCGTGGAACGCAGCACGAGATAGCCCGCGTACACATACCACATGATCAACGCCGTGGTCAGCTTGGGGTCCCATAGCCACCAATGTCCCCACTCGGCGCGAGCCCATACGGAACCCGTCACCAGGGCCAGGGAGGCGAACAGCACCCCCAGCTCGGCAGCGGCTCCGGCCACCCGGTCGAACACCGCATCCCGCTTGAGCAGGAAGAGGATGGACGAAACGAAGACCACGAAGAAACTCACGAGCGACCACCAGGAGCACGGCAGGTGCATGTAGAAAATCTTCTGCACCGGCCCGGATTGGGCCACGGGCGCATATTCCCAGATCATATATTGATGCACGGCCAGGGCAACAACGGCCAGCCCGGCCAGGATTTTGACTTTCATACCTATTCTTCCCCACTGTAGACGAACGGAAACAGGAACAGCCCTGCCCCGGCGAACAGACAATCAAACGCGAAAATCAACCCGAGCCAGCTATCGAATCCCTCGGCTTTCTCGGGAGAAAAACAGATGCCGAACAGCGTGATGGACGACAGGAGCACCGGCAGCAGCAATGGAAAAACGATGACCGAGAGCAGCGATTCCCTTGCGGCCTGCCCCTGGGAGAGCGCGCCCAGCAAAGCACCGATGACCACCAGCCCGACATCCGCGCCCAGCAGCGTCACCCAGAGCAGCCAGGTCGGGCCATATACGGACTGACCGAGAAAGGCCACCGTGGCCGGAAGAAACACGAGCTGGGACACCAGCAGCAGGCAGAGCCCGGCCGCGCCTTTGCCGAGCCACACGCTATGCACGGGAGCGGGCGAGGACAGGATGCCGATACGCGAGCCGTTGGCTTCCTCGATGGCAAACAAGTCGTTGAATACCAGCACCAGCCCGAAGGCGGAGGCCAGCCAGAAAATCGCTCCAGCGGCCTGGGAGGAAATCTGCCCGCCCAGCGGTTTGGACAGGGAAAACAGGAAAATGAGCAACAGGCCGAGCAACACGGCCTGAACCAATCCCTGCCCACCGGAAACCGAAAGTTTCAGGTCCTTGGCGGCAATAACAACGGCACGTCTCAACATGCGCCCTCCTCCGCCGGACCGGAGTCCCACCGGAAATCCGCAGCCGGGCCGAAATATTCCACCTGCCTTCCGCCCAGGGCCAGGACCGTGTCGGCCAAGGCCGTGTCCTCGGCAACATGGTGGCTGATCCAGACCACGCTGGTCCCCTGTTCGCGGAACCCGGTGATCTCTCTGCGCAGGGTGGCCAGCGACCGGGGGTCCAGCCCGGTGCCCGGCTCGTCCAGAAAAATGAGCTTCGGCTCCACCAGATATATACGGGCCAGATTGAGACGCTGGGCCATGCCCCGGGAAAACGAGCCCGCTTTTTCCTCGGCGACCCGATCCAACCCGACCCGTTTGAGCAGCGCCAGGAGCTCCTCACGCGACGGGACAAGTCCGTACATGGAGCCCCAGAATTTCAGGTTCGCCAGGGCGGACAGGCCCGGATAGATGAAGGTGGCGTGCCCGAGATAGGCCACGTCCTCCGGGTCCAGAGACAGGGAGACTTCGCCCGCCGAGGGCTTGGACAACCCGGCCATGATGCGCATGAGCGTGGATTTGCCCGCCCCGTTTGGACCGGCTATCAACAATATCTCGCCCGGACCGATCCGGCAGGAGACCTCTTTGAAGACGAGCTTGGAGCCATAGAATTTGGCCGCCCGCTTCACGGTCAGGAGCGCATTGTCCACAGACCCGCTCATCGACCGTCTTCTCCGGGCCGCCTGAGGCGGGTCAAGGCCAGAAACGGCATCAGACACATGAGCATACCGCCGATCCAGAGCCAGTTGACCAGCGGATTGATGCTGATCTTGAAACTCGCCTTGTCGTCCTGGGTAAACCCGAGCAGCGTGGAATAGACCTCATCGCCCAGGCTGAAGATGGTGGAAACCTCGGAGAACTGCTGCCGCTCGAAGTTCTTGTAGATGCGCTTGTCCGGCACCATCAGACCAAAAAGCTTGCCGTCCTTCATGACCTGCAGGGTGGTGGTGGCACGGGCCCGAAGCTCGGACGTTTTGTCGTCCACCCGACTCTGGTAGGTAATGTCGTAATCGCCGATCCGGGCGGACTCGCCCTTGGCCAGGACCACCTCCTGCTCGATCTGGTACGGCCCGGAAAAGGCAATGCCCAGGGCCATGAGCGCCAGACCGAGATGGACGCCGTACACGCCCCAGTTGTGACGCGCCTTGCGCAGGGCCGGATTCAGGACAAACAGCAGGACGATGCCCGTCATGGCGGCCACGGCGGCCGAGGCAGCCAGATTGGCCAGAGGCTTGGTGATGCCCAGGGCATAAAACCCGACGAAGGAGACCACAAGCACCCCTGTCACGCCGAAGAATCCCCGCTTATCACGAAGGCCACCCTTCCAGCCGAGCCACGGGCAAAAACTGAACAAAAGTACAAGCACTGTCAGGAACGGCAGACAGACGCGGTTGTAGAAATTGGCGTCCAGACCGATGGCCTGATCAGTCCATATCCGGCTGATCACCGGCCACATGGTGCCCAGAGAGACCACCATGCCGAGGGCAAGCAGGAACCAGGCCGTGATGACCAGCATACCCTGGCGGCTCAGGAAATCGGACAAGGTACGGTGGGTGTGCCGCTCACTCAGGAAGGTGACCATGATCATGACGGCCAGCATGACCATCAAACCCCAGAACAGCGGCTGGCCCACCGGCGACTTGCCAAAGGTGTGCAAGGACTCGATGACGCCCGATCGGGTCAGATAGGTGGAGAACACACACAAAATGAAGGTGAACGACATCAGAAAAACATTGGTGCGCTGAAGCGCGTTGCGCCGCGCCTCGATAATGGCGGTATGCAGCACGGCGGTGCCCGCGAACCAGGGAATCAGGGAGGCATTCTCCACCGGGTCCCAGGCCCAATACCCGCCCCAGCCGAGTTCCATGTAGGACCACCAGCCGCCGAGCACGATACCAGCGGTCAGGAACATCCAGGAAAGCAGATTCCAGTTGCGGCAGGCCCGAACCCAGGATTTCTGTTCGCCCGCGATGGCTGAGGCCAAGGCGCAGGCCGCCGGAATGGCGTACCCGGCAAAGCCGAGGAACAAAAGCGGCGGATGAAAAATCATGCCGGGGTTCCGAAGCAACGGATTGAGGCCACGTCCGTCGATGGGAGCGGGAATCATCTCGATGAACGGGTTGCTCCAGCAGGTCAGCAGCAGCAGGAAAAATCCCTGAATGGTCAGGAAAAACATCCAGAAATAGAGCCGGGTGCGTTCGGCGAGCATTCGGTAGCCCGGTGTGAACACAAACAGAATACCGCAGAGAGCGATGATGAGTTCCCAGAACAACAGCGACCCTTCTCGGCCGCCCCAGAACGCGGTCAGCGTGTAGACGAAGTCCAGGGCATTATCCACGTTCTCGTAGACGTAATGAAACGAATAGTCGCGGGATGCCATGGCGATGAGCATGATGACAGACGAGAGAATCACGCCCCCTGCCCCGACAATCTGGCCGCGCTCGACCAGAACCAGGGCATCGTCCCTGTCTTTCCAGGCCGCAAAACCGGCCCAGCATGCGAGAAAGAGAAAAGCCAGCAGGGAGAACAGAAGTCCCACGTAACCGGTCAGATGCATATATACTCCTTGAAGAAAAATCGTACTGGTGCGCCGTCATAACGCACAAAAAGAATGCGCGTCCATGACATAGGTCAAGAGGCGGTAATTCGGAAAAACAGTGATGACAACCATGTGAAGATTTTTTCACTTGGCGGTTTATCCGTTGGCTCCCTCCATCTGCTTGCTCTTTTTCTCATATTTGGACGGACATTTCGTGACCAGGGTCCTGGCCTTGAACACCTGACCATCCGGAGAAAAGGAACCCTCGACAATGACCTCGACGTCCGGCTTGAAGGTATCGGGAACCGCCCCCTTGAAGTCGACACGAAGGCGCTTGGACTCGTCCATCTTGTCGAGAAGGTCGAAAGACGTGCCAAGCTGCCCCTCGACGATGACCAGATTTTGCGACGAGACCTTGCCGAAAAGGCGGGCCTGCCCTACCTGATTCCGGTCCTGGGCCAACGCCTCGGAGACGTTGAGGAAGTAGACGCTATCCTCGGTCAGACCGGAAAAAATGAGATAGCCCAATCCGCCCAAAAAGAGGATCAGGGCCACGGCATAGACCGCCTTGCTGCTGCTTTTCGCCATAAATATTCCTTACGTTGCGCGTTGCCGCGCCTGATTTGTCAATCATCTTCCAGGTCGGTCTTGTCCCGGCTCCGGGTAAGTTCGTCGCGCTGCTGACGGGCCAGCTCGCGCATGTCCACCACCTGGTCGGTCTCGTCCACGATCTCCCTGCCCAGGATTTCTTCGAGCACATCCTCCAGGGTGACCACACCGGCCACGCCGCCGTATTCGTCCAGCACCACGCACAGATGGACCCGGCTGCCCAAAAACTTCACCAGGAGGTTATCCAACGTGACGCTCTCCAAGACGAAACGCACGGGCCGCATGATATCCGAGAGCTTGAGCTCGTCCCGGTCATCGGCCAACGCTTCTAGCACCTGCCGCCGGTAGACCACACCCACGATATCTTCGGGATCGCGGTCATACACCGGAACCCGGCTGTGCGGCCAGCGCGGTTGCTGCTCCCATGCCTCAGCCACGGTCATGGCTGCTGACAGAGAAAAAACCACGGTGCGCGGCGTCATGATCTGTTCCACGACCTTGGAATCCAACAGCAGAATGTTTCGAATCGACTGCTCCTCATAGGGCTTGATCGACCCGGCACGGCGCGTCAGCGCGACAATGGCCCGGATGTCGTCCTCCGTGTGGTCCGGTCCCGTCTTCTTCTTGCTCACGAGGCGGGAAAGGAGTCCCATCACCGCAATCACGGGCCGGAAGATCAAAACCAGCCCGCGTAACGGACGGGCCAGAGGCGGCGCAATCTGCGTGTTGTACACCACCCCGAGTGTCTTGGGCAGAATCTCGGTAAAAATGAGAATAATTACTGTGAAGCCCACAGTAAAGAGCCACAGGGACTCTTTTCCGTACAAATTGGCCCAGGCCCAACCGGCCACAGCGGCTCCGGCAGTATGCGCACAGGTGTTCAGAGTCAAAATCGCGGTGATGGGTTCATCCACTTTCGAACGCAATTTTTGAAGCATTTTCGCAGACTTGCTACCAGTGGACATGAGTTTTTCAATGTCGGACCAACTCATGGAATAGAGCGCGGCTTCCGCCACTGAACAAAACATGGAGACGAATACAGCGATGCTGACCGAAAGGATGAGTTCAAACATTTTGGGTGTCTATTTTCCTCGAACAGTCCGGGTCGAGCCGGAGTCTGAGACCTAGAGATAGCAGATGCAAACCGGGCACGCAACTCACAACCACCTTGACTTCCTCGGGGATTGGAGCGAACTGAAAGGGCATGTCCACAACCGTCGAAACCGCACCCGGAGTTGTCTTCCGTCTGAGCCACCTGGGCGACGTGGCCCTGACCACCGGCGTCCTGACCCACTGGCACGAACAAAACGGCAACCAATTCATCTTCGTGACTCGGGCCATGAACGCCCCCCTACTGAAGAACCATCCCGCCGTAACCGAGATAGTGGCCCTGGAGGACAACGTGCTCAAGGGTGGCGCCTGGCTCTCGGAGGCCCGCCGTCTTGCCCGGACCTACAAGGGGCATCCCCTGATCGACCTGCACTCCACCCTGCGCTCGCATCTGCTCTCCATTTTCTGGCGGGGAACGGTCCGACGCTATTCGAAATTCGGCCTGGCCCGCCGCCTCTATGACCGCACCCGCCGCGAAAAGTACCGTGCCGTCCTGGAAGCCACCAACGTGCCTCAGCGGTACGCTCTGGCCATGGAAGACACGCCGCCCGAGCCGTCGTCTCTGGTACCACGAATTTATCTGACGCAAGAAGAAAAAGAGCGAGTCGCCCCCCGCGTCAAGGACTTCACGGACGGCAAGCCGATCATCGCCCTGCATCCTTACGCCACCCATCCGGCCAAGCAATGGCCTCGGGAAAACTGGCTCTCCCTGACCGGACTGCTGGCCAGCGCGGGGATGGATTGGTTCGTGCTCGGACACAACCCGGAGCCGCTCTTTGCCGATCACCGACGCGACCTGACCAACAAGACCGATCTGCGGGAGACCTGTGCCCTCATCGACCGGGCCGACCTGCTGATCTCGTCAGACTCCGGCCCCATGCATCTGGGCACCGGAGTGGGCACGCCCGTGGCCGCCCTGTTCGGCCCCACGGCAAAGGTATGGGGATTTTATCCCTCCGGCCCGAAGGACCGGGTGCTGGAAATAGACATGGACTGCCGCCCCTGCTCCCTGCACGGAGCCAGACACTGCACCAGGGGGCACGCCTGCATGGTCGGCCTGGAACCGGAACACGTCATGCGCACGATCGGCGAGATGCTCTAACAGGCTGTTGAAAAATGCACGTTTGCTGCGTTGCTGCAAAAACATCAAATCCTAGCGTATAGGAAATACGCGTCGGCCTTGATGTTTTTTTGCGCCTTACACCCGCACATTTTTGAACAGCCTGCTTGGTTGACTTTTTCAACGGTCAGCTAGGGAAGCACTGCATAATTGCCCTCTGGCTTCGTTGCTGCAAAAAGCTCAAACCCTCGTGTACAGAAAGTACACGTCGGTCTTGATCTTTTTTTGCGCCTCGCCAGAGAACAATTCTACAGCACTTCCAAATTTCGAATTAATCAGCGTTTCCCTAAGGGAACGCCCGGTCAGGACCGCTTTCCCCAGTAGGATTCCACTTCTTCGGCACGCTCTTCAAGGAGTGCCTCCACCTCGGGCGACACCAGGAAACGAAGGCTCCGTCGTTCCAGCCAGCGACGGCGCATATGCCCGCCCTTGATATCCAGACGCGGAATGTCCACCAGCCGTATGGCGTGGCCCTGGGGGAAAAACCAGACTCCGTCCCCGTCCGCTTCCGCAGTGGGCCACCGGTCGGCAATGAAATCAGCCACCTTGGCCGAGGCTTCCCAGCGGTTGACCACCACCAGGGAGGCCATTTCCGGGATTTCCAGGCCGCGCCGCCACTTGTCCAGTTCCAGAAAGGTGGACGCGCCCAGAAGAAAGAACAGCTCGGACTCCGGTTGCTCGGTACGATAGCAATTGAGCGTGTCACAGGTAAACGACGGACCGGAGCGCGCTCCTTCCAGGGGATTGGACCCCAGGCCGGGCACATCCTTTATGGCGCGGGACACCAATTCGAGACGCAATTCAAAGGGCAGGATGTCCTTCCCTTCCTTGTGCGGTGGCTGCTTGGCCGGGACCAACTCCACCCGATCCAGAGAGAGCCGCTCCAGCACTTCGATGGCCATGCGCAGGTGGCCAATATGAACGGGATTGAAACTGCCGCCGAGGATACCGATTTTCACAAGAACTCCTTTACTCATTTTGATGATAAATCGCGCCCGACATGGAAGCAAGCCAATTGAAGGACCAATCCATTATACTTTTTTCCTAATCTGAGCGATTCTCCAGCCTGACACAACATCAAAGCTGGCATATCACCTTGTTTTTGTTTACAATCACATCCAGTCACTACGTCATGAACGTTTCACCCATTTGGTGGAGGGCTGGATGTCCAACTCAAAGAGAACCAAAGCAAAATTCATCGACGATGTCCAAGTCACGAACGACTGTCTGACAAGCCGGGCCGGGCTCAACCTCTTTGCTCGCTACATTCGTGGCATTGGTCTTTTCCCCCACATCAACCGCCTTTTCGGCTCCATGCGCAAGAACCCCAAGGGCACGCCCATCGATGAACTTTTCAAGCAGGTGCTCTGCTTCCTCTTTGACGGCACCAGCCGTCACTTGGCCCACTTTGATGTCCTGACCAAAGATCCGGGCTACGCGGCTGCCATCGAAACAGACATCAAGAGCATGGCCTCATCGCACACCGTCAAGCGGTTCTACCAATCATTCTCCGCACAACGGACCTATCTTTTTCGCCGTCTGTTGCAGCAACTCTTCCTTTGGCGACTCAGCATGACCAGCCCAGAAGTGATCGAACTGAACATCGACACCATGGTCATGGATAACGACCAAGCGCCGAAGCGTCACGGCGTCAAGCCCACCTACAAGAAGGTTCTGGGCTTTCAGCCTCTCCAGATGACCTGGGGCCGCTACATTATAGACGCCGTGTTCCGTGGCGGCGACAAACACTCTCTCAACGGCGACTCAGCCCCGAAGATGATCCGTCACGTGGTGCGCATGATCCGTACCCGCTACAGCAAGACCGTACCCATCATCATTCGCATGGACTCCGGATTCTTCGACCAGGAGCTCTTCGACGAGATGGAGCGGCTGGATATCGGTTTCATCTGCGCAGGCAAGTTCTATAGCGACATCAAGGCCATGATTGGGGCACTTCCCGAAACCGCCTTTCAGCATCACTTCGGCAAAACCGATGAGGATGTCTGGCAGTGCTACGAGTTCTGCGACCGCCGCAAGTCCTGGGAAAAGTCCTTCAGGACCATCTTTTGGCGACCTTTACTGGAAGAGAAGCAGTTCCTGCTACCCGGATCAAGACCAGGCACCATCGTCTACACCAACCTTGGCATGGATAGTGTCGTGGATCAGCAATTGCAGGAGGCTGGCCTCGCGTTCATGGCCGAAACCGATGCCATCATCCACTCCTACCACCAGCGGGGCGCGGACGAACTGGTGCACAGGGCGTTCAAGGATTTCGGATTCGAGGAGTTGCCGTTCCAGCGCTTCGTGCCCAACGCCGCCTTCTATTACACCATGCTCCTCGGCTTCTTCCTGTTTGAAGCGTTCAAGGAAGATGTGAGTGAGCCGGTGGTACCGGTCAAGTCTTTCCCGACCACACTGCGTCGCACCTTGGTGGACGTCGCCGCCAAGGTGGTGTCCCATGCTGGCAAAACCGTACTCAAGGTCACGGCGATCGCCATGGAATCGTTGCGTTTCAAAGAACTGTGGGAGCGCTGCCTGAGCGCTCCAAAATTCGTCTGGACCTGATCTGAACGCCCCGCTCCATGTCCAGCGATGGGAGAGGTGCGTCCAATTTCCTGAAAAATCTGGTATCACAACCGAAACGAGTGGCATTTTCACGCTTCAGCGATCAAGCTGTCCCCATTCGCACCATTTTTGGAGTCAATCTTCTTCCGGTTTCTGCCGAGGAAGGCTTCAATGAGACCCCTCCGCTCGATTTAGGTTTTTATTAAAGGGACAGTATACTTAATTCCCAACAATTAGGTATCCTGTCTCCCTAATCCTATCCCTCTAATCCAGAAATTGGGGAGGCGTTAAAAAGTAAATGCTGTACTTATTAAGCTATTGAAACGTTACAACCTACTAATTACACTCAGCATTACAAAAGAACAAAAGGACACACCGATGACTCAAACACCCGGATCAAAAGTCGCTCTTTTTATCGATGCTGACAACGCCCCTGCAAAAGCTACTGACGCAATCCTGACAGAATTGGCCCAATACGGCTCCCTTGCAATCAGACGGGCCTACGGGAATTGGAAAAACGAGAACCTCAAATCATGGGAAGATATACTCTTTGAAAAAGCCATCCAGCCTATTCAACAATTTGACATGACCAAAGGGAAAAATGCAACGGACATGGCAATGACAATTGATGTCATGGATATAATGTATCAAGGTACAATAGACACCTTCTGCCTAGTGTCTTCCGACTGCGACTTCGCCCCGTTGGCTACGAGGCTCAGAGCCCAGGGCAATACGGTGATTGGTTTCGGAGAAAGAAAAACCCCACCCGCCTTTGCCAACGTCTGCAATTCTTTTTCATACATTGGCGACGATGAAGCGCAAAACTACGAATCCCAAACAATTGGTCCAATGGACGGAAAGACTCTTAAAGGCGACACCGCCTTACTGAACCTTTTGAGACGGGCGGTCGAGACTTCGGAGAATGACGACGGCTGGGCTCTTCTTTCCAGTGTCGGTTTGCATATCAACAATCACACGTCATTCAACGTACGCAATTACGGCTACAAAAGACTGAAGGACCTGTTTGAGGCTATCGACCTTTTCGAGATTTCAGTTGCCGAAGGCGGTCACACCCTCGTTAAAGACAAGCGGAAAACAACTCCCAAAACATAAAAGGTCTGCCGATGGCAGCTCTTTGGGACTCATCCGTGTTCACGGAGAAGAAACTACTCCCGAATCTGCCCCTCGCCCAGCAATACGAACTTTGCGCTGGTCAGCTCCTTGATGCCCATGGGCCCGTAGGCGTGGAGCTTGGACGTGGAAATGCCGATCTCCGCGCCCAGGCCGAGCTGCGCGCCGTCGTTGAACCGGGTGGAGGCATTGGCGACCACCAGGGAGGCGTCCACCTCGCGGACGAAACGCATGCAGTGCTCGTAATTGTCGCTGAGGATGGCCTCGGTGTGATTGGAGCCGTGCGCGGCGATGAAATCCAGGGCCTCATCCAGAGAATCGACCACCTTCACGGCCAGGATCAGGTCCAGGAACTCGAAGCCCCAGTCCTGCGGTCCGGCAGGTTCGGCGGTATCGCCCAGCAGAGGCAACGCCTGCCTGCATCCCTTGAAACGCACGCCCTGGCCGCCCAGGACGGATGCCAATCTGGGCAGCAGCACTTCGGCCACGTCCTTGTGAACCAGCAGACATTCCAGGGCGTTGCAACCGCTGGGATACTGCATCTTGGCGTTCTCGATAATGGGCACGGCACGGGTGATGTCGCAGGAGGCATCGGCAAAGAGATGACACACGCCCTTGTAATGCTTGAGCACGGGCATGGTGGCCTGCTCGGTCACGGCCCGGATCAACCCCTCGCCGCCGCGCGGGATGACCACGTCGATGTATTCGCTGAGCTTGAGCATCTCGGCCACGGCCTCGCGGTCCGTGGTGGGCGGCACCTGTACCGCGTCGCTCGGCAACCCGGCCTTGTCCAGGGCCTGATGCATGAGTTCGGCCAGACATTTGTTGGAGTGGAAGGCCTCGGACCCGCCGCGCAGAATGACCGCATTGCCCGCCTTGAGGCAGAGAATTCCCGCGTCCACCGTGGCGTTGGGTCGGGATTCGTAAATCATGGCAACCACGCCGAGCGGCACGCGCATCCGGCCCACCAGCATACCGTTGGGCCGCTTGGTCATGGACTCGATCTCGCCCACGGGATCGGCCATGGCAGCCACATCGCGGCACCCCTGGACCATGGAGGCAAGCACCTTGTCGCTGATGGTCAACCGCTGCACCCGGGCCTTGTCCAGACCGCGCTCGGCTGCCGCGTCCAAATCCTTCTTGTTGGCCTCGGCGATGGCGTCCTTCCCGGACTCCAACAAATCGGCCAGGATCAACAGGGCTTCCTGTTTGGCCTTGCCCGAGGCATTGGCGAGTTTCCTGGCCGCTTTTCTCGCACGCTTGCCCATAGCCACCATCTGTTCGCGGATATCCATCTTCACTCCTTATATCCCACCGGCTTCAAACCGAATTTTATTCATTTTCAACCAAACAAAAAAACTAACCTGCCACAAGGAGAAAAGTCAAACCGTGGCTGGACGCATTTTCTTCACTTTACAGCCCTCGCCCAGATACGTTTTACGCTTTTTGTCATTTGGCGACAAAAAACGGAGACGAAAAAGGTTGATTTTGTCCAAATTCACCTCGATTTCCAAAATAGGCTTTGACCTTTTTGACAATTTTGCTTATCAAGCCCATTGCGTTGTCGGGTCTCATTTTCCGAAGTTCCCGACCCCTATACCCACCCCATGGAGGACATGACAACCAATGGCCGAAATCAAGACAACTGGACAGGAAACGCTTGAGGACATCGAATCCCACGTGCCTGAAACCCTGCATCCCATCCTCGAAGCCGCCTTCAAATATTGGAAACAGATAGCCATCGGCGTGGGGGCCATTCTTGTTGGCACGGCCCTGTATGCCGGATTCTCTGCTTACAATCAACGGGCCATGGCCGAAGCCCAGTCCAAGATGGGTATTATCCTTATAGAAAAGACCGGCCAGGAAAAGCTCGACGCCCTGAATGCGTTGCTCGCCTCGGCCCCGTCCTCGGTGAAACCCGCCGTGCTGCTGGAAATGGCCCAGGCCGCCATGACCGCCGGACAATACGACAAGGCCGCGGACTACTGGAACCAATTGGCCGGAAACACGGACGACGACCTCAAAATCGTGGCCCGCATGGGCAAGGCCAAGGCCCTGCAACTGGCTGGCAAACCGGCCGACGCCGTGACTATTCTCAAGGACCTGCAAGGCGTGGTGGATGAGGAATACTCCATCCCCGTGACCCGCCAGCTCGCCGTGGCCGCCGAGGCCGCAGGCGACACCGCACAGGCTCTCGACGCTTACAAGAAACTGGCCGAACAACCTGTTTCCGACAAACCGTTCATCGACTACAAAGTCACGCAACTGGAAGCCAAATAAGGCTATTTTTAGGAGCTGAAGATAATGGCAAACCCTCTCCTGGCAAACACCCCCGGCGAGACCCACCTCCTGCTCGGCAACGAAGCCATCGTGCGCGGTGCCGTTGAGGCGGGTATCCAGGTGGTCACCTGTTACCCCGGTACGCCATCAAGCGAGGTCCCGGACACCTTCTACCGGCTCTCGCCCGAAGGGAAATATTACTTCGAATACTCGGTCAACGAGAAAGTCGCCCTGGAAGTGGCCGGCGGTGCCACCCTGGCCGGGGCCAAAACCCTGTGCACCATGAAGCACGTGGGCGTAAACGTGGCGGCAGATCCGCTCATGACCCTGTGCTACATCGGCGCACCCGGCGGCATTGTGTTGCTCTCGGCCGACGACCCCGGGTGCCACTCCAGTCAAAACGAACAGGACAACCGCATTTACGCCCGAATCGCAGGTATGCCGGTCTTCGAGCCGTCCACGGCTCAGGAGGCCAAGGACATGACCCGCGACGCCGTCCTGCTCTCCAAGAAACACGGCGCGCCGCTATTGCTGCGCACCACCACCCGCGTCAATCACCTGCGCGGTCCGGTGGAGTTCGGCCCGGCCCCCGATCCGGGCAAGGCCGAGGGCTTCAAGCGCAACCCGTCCAAATTCGTGCCCATCCCGGCATTTGCCCGGCCCATGCACCTGGCCCTCTTGGAACGCATGGAGGCCCTGCGCGAGGAAGCGGAAAAATCTCCCTACAACTCCGTCACCGGCAAGGGCAAACTCGGCATCGCCTGCTCCGGCATCAGCCGCGCTTATGTGGCCGACGCCCTGGCCGCGTCGGGTCTGACTGACCGGTGCTCCGTCCTGGAACTCGGCTTTTCCAACCCGCTGCCGGAAACCCTCTGTCTGGACTTCCTCAAGTCCGTGGACACGGTCCTGGTGGTCGAGGAACTGGAGCCGGTCCTGGAAAACGATCTGCGCGTCCTGGCCCAAAAGAACGGCCTTGCCCTCGACATAACAGGCAAATCCGTCCTGCCCCGATACGGCGAATTTTCCATAACCATGGTAGACAACGTCATCCGCGAACAATTGGGCGAACCCGCCATTGCGGCTTGTGACTGCGCCCTGCCCGAGCTGCCGGGCCGTCCGCCGAACCTGTGCGCGGGCTGTCCGCATCGCGGCACCTATTTCGCGGCCAAGCAGGTCTTCGGCGACGAAGCCGTCTATTCGTCCGACATCGGCTGCTACACGCTGGGCATCCTGCCCCCGCTCCAGGCCGCCGACTTCCTGGTCTGCATGGGGTCCTCCATCTCCGCAGGCGGCGGCGTGGCCAAGGCCTCCGGCCAGACCGTGGTCGCCTTTATCGGCGATTCCACTTTCTTCCACTCCGGCCTGACCGGCATTGCCAACGCGGTCTTCAACAACCATGACATCCTGGTAGTGATTCTGGACAACCGGACCACGGCCATGACCGGCCACCAGCCCAACCCCGGCGTGGACAAAACCATTATCGGCGAAAACGAAAATCCGCTCTCCATCGAGGCGGCGGTTCGCGGCCTCGGCGTCACCGAAGTTCGCAACGTCAATCCCTTCAATCAGAAAAAGACCCTGGCCGCCCTGGAAGAGCTCAAGGCACTCTCCGGTGTGCGCGTGCTTATCGCCAAGGAGCCGTGCCCTCTCTATACCCGGCGAGTCTACAAGAAGGTCGCCCCGCAGGTGGCCTACGTGGCCGACTCCTGCGCGGGCCGGTTCGACTGTCTGGACAAGCTCGCCTGTCCCGCCATGTACAAGAATGGCGACAAGGCTGCGGTCAACCCGATCCTGTGCAACGGCTGCATGCTCTGCCTCCAGGTCTGCGGACACATCAAAGCAAAGAAAAGGGGCAGCTAAATGCGTGAGATCACCCCCATCAAGATATTCATGACCGGCGTGGGCGGCCAGGGTACCCTGACCGCCACCACCCTGCTGGCCAAGACGGTTCTGGCCCATGGGCTGCCCGTGACCTCGGGTGAAATCCACGGCATGGCCCAACGTGGCGGCGTGGTTGAATCCACGGTCCTGATCGGGTGCAAATCGCCCAAGATCGGCCATGGCGAGGCAGACATCCTGCTCGGCTTCGAGCCCATGGAAACCCTGCGTGCCCTGCCCTACCTGAAAAAGGGCGGGCTGGTGCTCTCGGCCACCGAATTCATGCCGCCGCTTTCCGTGGCCATGGGCAAACAGGCCTGCCCGACCATCGAAGACGTGAAAAAACAAGTGGCCGCCTGCACTTCCGAGGCATACTTCATGGCCAGCCAGACCATCGGACTGGAAGCGGGCGCGATCCAGGCGGGCAATATTGCCCTGCTGGCCGCTTTGTGCGCATCGGGCAAGCTGCCCTTCGGTCCCGAGGCCCTGGAAGCGACCATCAAGGCCAATCTCCCCGCTAAAATTCAGGCGGTCAACCTCAAAGCCCTGGAACTGGGCGTCAAGGCACTGCAAGACGCCTAGAGAGAGGAACATGGCAAACAATCAACAGAACACCTCCGATCTCAGTTACCTGGTCACTCTCAAGACCATCCAGGAAACGCTGAAGCGGGATACTCCACTTGAAAAGTCGCTGAACGCGCTTCTCAAAATACTGGCCAAGGACATGGAATATGTCCGGGCGTTCATGGTCATCATGGACCCCAAGACCGAGAATCTGAAACTCTCGCTCACCTACTCTCCGGCCCAGATCGAAGACGTCACCTACTCACCCGGACGGGGCATCATCGGGCGTGTGTTCAACTCCGGCACCTCCATCACCGTGCCCCGCATGTCCGACGACCCGGAATTTCTGAACAAGGCATTCGGCCGAAGCGAGGAAGAACTCAAGAAGCTCGGCTTCATCTGTGTACCGGTCATCAACCGGCATGCGGATAACGAGGAAGTCATTGGTGCCCTGTCTGTTGATGTCCCCCTCATTCCTGCCGACGACATGACCGCCCACTGCCAGTTCCTGGAAGTGGTAGCGGGCATCATCGCGGGCCACGTTGCCCAGTTGCAGGAAGAAATGGCCACCCATAATCACCTGCTCACCCAAGGGCTTATGGGCGCAGGCATGGAAGCGGCTCCGCCCAAGGATTTCGTGGCCGCATCCAAAGCCATGCGTCTGGTCCTCCGACAGTCGCGGCAGGTGGCTCCCAGCCGGGCTACCGCACTTCTTCGCGGCGAGTCCGGCACCGGCAAGGAGCTGCTGGCCGAGGCCATTCACCAGTCCAGCCCGCGAGCCAACAAACCGCTCATCCGGCTCAACTGTGCGGCCCTGCCCAGCGAACTCATCGAGTCCGAACTCTTCGGCCACCAAAAAGGCGCATTCACCGGCGCATTCCAGACCAAGCGGGGATTGTTCGAGGTCGCAGACCAGGGCACCCTGTTCCTGGACGAGATCGGCGAACTCTCTCTGGATGCCCAGGCCAAAGTGCTCCGGGCCATCCAGGAAAAGGAAATTCAGCGCGTGGGCAGTGAGCAGACCATCACCGTGGACGTGCGCCTGATCTGCGCCACTCACCAGCCCTTGGAAGAGCTGTTGGAAAAGAGCAAATTCCGCGAAGACCTGTACTACCGCATCAACGTCTTCCCCATCTTCATCCCGCCACTGAGGGAACGCCGCGAGGACATCCTCCCCCTGGCCGAACACTTCCTGAGTGATTTTTCCGACGAGTACGGCAAAGAGGTCAAACGCATCTCCACCCCCGCCATCGAGCTGTTGGTCATGTACCACTGGCCCGGTAACGTGCGCGAACTCAAGAACTGCATGGAACGTGCGGTCCTGCTCTGCGAAGAAGCGGTCATTCGCACCTACCACCTGCCGCCCACGCTCCAATCCGCCGAGAGCTCTGCCACGGGGACCAACCTCTCTTTCGGCGAGGCCGTGGCCAAATTCGAGCAGGAACTGCTGGTGGACTCCCTCAAACAGACCGGCGGCAACATGCTCCAGTCCGCCCGAGATCTGCGCGTGTCGTACCGCATCGTCAATTACAAGGTGAAGAAGTACAACATCGAAGTGAAGAAGTTCTCGCAATCGAAAATGAAATCGAAAAAGAAAATCGAAAATTAGCTGAAAGGCGGGGTCTGCAAACTCCGCCTTTTTTGTTATGATTATCCATGCACAAGGTCGCGCAACTCGTCTCCCAGATCCTTCATCTGGTCCGCAATGCCGGGTACCTCCCCCCGGATCACGCCATGGCCGTGGCCGGAAACATCCTCGACGCCAACCCTCTGCCCGACGCATTCGCGGCCCTGGCCCCGGCCCTCATCCGGCAGGCCGCCATTTTCGATCCGTTCGACCGGGATAAACTCCGGCTGGCCGCTGACGTCAACGAACGGGTCACCCATCCGCCCTTCTCGCGATGGCTCAAAACAGCGGACGACCTCACCCGTCGGGAGCCGATGGTCGAAAACCTGGCACACCCCAATCCGGCGACCACCACGCCCGACGACTTCCTGGCCTACATGAAAAATCAGCCCGCCAACATCAGCCGGTTGCCCGTGCTCCTGCACCTGTGGCAGACCGGAGCACGCGAACCGTTGATCGCCGCCATTCGGATCATGGCTGGCTCACCCTCGGGCCTGCTGGTCGCGCCGGTCATGGCCTGGGGAGCGTACAGCGCGGGCGAACCACTGCTGGCAAAAATGCTGCTGGACGAAGGGGTGGATGCTTTCCCTGCACACAACCTCCGGGCCCGGCTGGCCCTGGATCATGACGACCTCGACAAGGCCAGAAACCACCTGCTCGCCTCGCTGGAGGCCGAGCCATTCCAGCCCGCAATCATCGAACAATTGGCCCGGCTGGATCTGCCGAACGGAACAATCGGCGACGATACCCACATCTGCCTTTACACCTGGAACAAGCCGGATCTGCTGGCGCAGACCATGACCAGTCTGTCCCGTACCGACCTGGGCGCGGCGCGGGTAACCGTCCTGAACAACGGCACCACAGCCTGTCCGCCGGAAGATTTGGAACAACGCATTCGGGAGGCGGCACCAGCCCTGGATATCAAATGGGTTCACCTACCCGTGAACGTGGGTGCACCGGCAGCCCGAAACTGGCTGCTCTCCCTGCCCGAAATACGGGCCGCCAGATACGTGGCTTTCCTGGACGACGACGTGCTGCTGCCAAAGCACTGGCTGTCCCGCTACATTGCCACTCTCGGTCATACTCCCGAAGCCGTGGCCGTGGGCCCAAAATGCGTCAACCAGGCCGTTCGTACCATCCAGTATGCCTTCCGGGGCTTCCATGAAATCGGTGAACGGAAAATTCGATTCACACCCAACGCGCCCACCCTCATGGACATGGGCCAGTTCGACTCGACCCGGCCCAGCCTGACGGTCATGGGCTGCTGCCATCTCTTCCACCGGGAACGGCTGGACCGGCTGAATGTACCGGGCTTCGATGTACGCTTCTCCCCCTCCCAGGTGGACGATATCGAACACGACCTGCAAATCTGGAAGGCGGGCGGACAGGTGGTCTATGACGGAGGCGTCCCGGTAATCCACCTCCAGGACACGGGCAAGGCCCGGACCCCGGCCAACATCGGCCAGGCCTTCGCCAACCATTTCAAAATGGAACACCAGTTCACCCTCGCGGAACTGGAACACATGGACCAAGCCGTGCACCGGGCGGACGAGGCTCAGTTCACCCAGGCCCTTGCCAAAACCCTTCCGTCCCTTTCAGGACCGGCCAAGGTCTTCTGGCAAATCATCGGCCAAGCCCTGCCATGAAAAAAGGCGGCCGGGTTGCCCCGACCGCCTCGTCATTTTGTGTTGTGATCCGTCTTATTTGAAAGAACGGGCAAACAGCTCTTCAAGAGCCTTTTTCCCATTTTCTTCCAGGAACCGGGTGCCGGTGCCGGTGAAGTGCTTGCTGGTTATGACCGGGTTCTCCACGCTGATCCACTCGCCTTCTTCCCACTTGAACCAGCCGTTCTTGATCTGGCCAAAAACGTACAGGTCCTTGTTGCAGATCTTGGCAAATTCCGCGCCCCAGCCGGTGCCGCCCTTGACGGTGCCGTCTTCCTGGATGGTACCCACCACGAAAACTTGCTCACCGGACTCGATCTGGTACATGATGGTCTGGAGCACCTTGCGCATCTTCTCCGCATTGGTGAACTTGCGACCCAGCAGCTTGGAAACGTAGGTCAGGCTGACGTCCTTGCGGGTCAATTCTTCCACGGTCAGGACGCGAACGCCCCGTGTGCGCTCAATCTTGTGTCCCTCAAAAGTGTAGTTGACCTCGGCCAAGCCGTGGTATTCGGCCAGCTTGCCAAACTGGTTCTCCGCGCCCTGGGCGCCGCCGCTGAAAAGAGTAATCGAATCGTTAGACATGGTATCTCCTTAAAGATGCTGTCGAAATATACAAAGCGCAGTTGGTTTCCCGGTGAGTATGCACTGCGCGCGTGGTCGGAGCAATGGCACTTGCATTAAAAATCGGCAAAAAGCCAGCTTTTTTTCGTTATGCAATGGTAAAATTCTCACACACAGGCTTGACGTTTCATGAGCAGATCGACCAGCAGCACCCGATCCATGGCCGACGCCATGAACTCGAACTCGCCGGGCGAATACTTGGCCATAAGCTTGTGCATGTTGGCCGTGGCATTGGCAGACTGAGGTTTTCCCTCCTCGCTCAAGACCCCGGAGCGACGCTTGTGCTGGATCGCCAGAAAACCGCTGTAGACAGCGTACCCGCCGGAAAGGACCATGCGCAGATCGCGCTCCAGATCGTCGTACTGGGTGGGGGAGAAACGGAGATCGAACGGCCCGTTCTCCAACAGCCGGTCCGTGCGGAACAGGTGCACGCAACCAGTCACCGAACCACAGGGCCGGACATAGTCGGCCTGGCCGAAATCACCGTCCTGCAACATGATGGTGGACATGAGCGTCTTTTGCCGCTCTTCGGGCGAGGGCATCAGGTTGTGCTCACCGCACTGGACCCGTGCCGGACCGCCGAAATCCACCACCTTGCAGCCCCATACTCCCGCCTCCGGGTAACGCAAGGCCGCCGCGCCCAGCCGGTTCAGCCAGTCCTTGGGCAGAATAATATCGTCATCAATGTAGGCCACAAAGTCGGCCTCCCGCGTTTCGGGTAAGGCCATGAGCCAGTTGCGGGCCGCAGGCGCACCCACATTGACCGGCATGGTCACCCGGCCCGCCCTGCCCGAACCGAACCGGTCCACGAACCGACGGATCACCTCGGGGGTATCGTCGGTGGAACCGTTGTCCAAGACACGTACCCGCACATCCGACAGATCGGACCGGAACAGGGAATCGAGCGTCCCGGCCAGGTCGTCCGCATTGTTCCAGGAATAGGCCAGCACCATGACCCGGCCCGGCGGCGGGCTCACCGCAACATTGCCATCCTGAATCAGCTCGTACAAACGCAGCCACAACCCCACATTCCATGGCCTTTTCCCGGCGCACACACGCAACAGCGCAAGGGCGTCGTCGCGCTTGTCCGACCGGAGCCAGGCAGTGATCAGCCGCTCTTCCATGACCGGAAAAGGCAAAACATCTCCAAGCTGCCGGTACAGTCCTGCCGCAGCCAGAGCGTCGCCCGAGGCAAGAAATGCATTGGCCGTGGCATAGGAAAACAACGCCACCAATCCCTCGGGCGGCGAGGCCCCGGCCAGGATCTCGGGCAGCACGGCCCAGTGACCGTACATCCGGCAATATTCATAGAGATGATGCCACCAGAACAGATTGCGGCCCGCATGACGCAACCGGTCGCGCAGGAAGGTCAACTGGGTCTCCCGGCCACCGGCCATGGCCTGTTCGGCTTCGGGCGTGATCTCGGGACGCCAATGGCTCATGACGGACTTGAGCACCGGCAGAAGCGGTGACGGAAGCTGCGGCGATTTGCCCAGGTTCCCGGCCACGGCTGCCACACAATTCCCGTCAAACGGATTTTCCGCCCAGACGGACAGCAGGGCATCACCGCCGATAGCGGAAAAGATGTCCCCCGGCCCGGCGCTCTGGGCAAAAGCCGATTCCGCCAGACGAGACAGGTGCAGCTTGCCGGAAAACCCCATGAGCAAAGGACGCAACAGGTCGGAGGGCATATCCGGGAAATCAAAAGACGGGTACATGCTCATCACCTATGCAGCAACCGGGGGAAAGTCAACAACCTCCACTTTCGGGACTCCCGGTTTTCTGTTAGGGCTAATCCATCATGAATCAACTCGATTTCCCTGCCACGCTCCCCCCTTGCAACGGACTCCAGCCCGCATTCCGAAACCGTTTCCCCGACTGGCATCTCGGCATGGGGCAGCCCGACACCCTGTCCGGCCTACTTTACGGGCTGACCGCGATGAGCGAAAAAAAACCGGAGTTCGAGCCTGTGGCTCACGGGGTGGCCCTGTGGGGCATGCAGGCCCATCCGCTGGTCACGGACCTGGCCCAATGGTGTGCCCGGCTCACGAACACAGGCCTCACGCTGGTTCCCCCTCTGGCAACGCTTGCGGCGCGCCTACTCCTGGTCACCCCCCTGGCCGACGACGACGGGGAAGCCATGGATACCTGGTACGCCCTGGTCCGGCAGGACGACCGATCCCTGATTCTGCGCTTCCTGGCCGTGGTGCTCGGCGACCAGAAAAAGGGACTGACCTGGCTCGGTCACTGCTGGCAGGACCTGCTCTTTCTCGGCAGACCGGAGATAGTCAGGGCCGCTCTCGATATGGTCCCATGGGAGGAAACCACGCTCCCCTTGCGGCCACGCCTGGAAGCGGAGTGGGCCTTCCACTTTCTGCCGCCCGGCGAAGCCTTTGACTCTGTGGTGGCTCTCGACGCCTCGGCCTGGGGACTGTGGCGCACATACACCGGAGCGGAACTGCTCCTGCGCATGGGGAAAAAGGGCCAGGCCAAGGGCGCGTTGACGCAACTCTGGAGAACCATCCCATGGCACGTCAACCTGACACTCAAGCTGCACGAACTCTTCAACTCCGCGCCTCCGGGCAGCGAGGCGGACACGGGTTCTGCCGCCATTCTCCTCTATTCCTGGAACAAGGCGGACCTGCTTCGGGACACCCTGGCCAGCCTGGAGGAGAGCACACTCGGCGCGGCAAGAATTTTCGCCCTGAACAACGGGAGCACGGACCACACCGCCGAGGTGCTGGCCAATGCCCGAGAACGCTTCGGCCCGGACCGCTTTCACATCGAGACCCTACCCGTGAACGTAGGTGCGCCCGCTGCCCGCAACTGGCTGCTCGCCCTGGACGCGGTGCGCTCAAGCCGCTGGGTCGCCTTTCTGGACGACGATGTGGTCCTGCCCAAAAACTGGCTGCTTCATCTGCTCGGCGTGGCCGGAACGCGCAACGATATCGGCGCAGTGGGCTGCCGCATCACTGCCGCAACACCCCCTTTCGGGCTGCAATCGGCGGACTACAACCTCTTTCCCAAGGCGCCCGAGCCCACCGGACCGGGGATGCTGCCCAACCGGGTTCTGGTCTACGACAACTGCGCCGGTTCGGTGGATACCGGCCTGTTCACCTACACCCGGCCCTGCCTGTCGGTGTCCGGCTGCTGCCACCTGATCGCCATGCAGGCCATCGAAAAAGTGGGCGGCTTCGATCTGCGCTACACCCCGTCCCAGTTCGACGACCTGGACCGCGACCTGCGTAGCGCGCTCTCCGGCATGCCCGCCCTGTACACCGGAAGCCTGGCCGTGCGCCACGTACAGCACTCAAGCCTGGCCAAGGCCCAGACCCCCCGACAGATCGGCCATGTCATGGGCAACAAATTCAAGCTCGACACCAAGTACTCTAACGAAGAACTGGCCGCCCTGGCCAACGACAACGCAGGCCGCCTGTGGGCCGACCTGGAAGAAAAATACCATTTCCTGGTCGACCGGCTCGGCCTGAGCGCCTGATTCCTCCCGACCAACACGAAAGCGAGAAAACCATGGAAGACGTCCGCGTTTACGGTGACTTTCACCGCATCAGCCCGGAGATATTCGAAAAGATCAAGGACGCCATCCCCTTTGACCAGGTGGAATACGACGGCGATGTCCTGCGCGTGGACCACGAAGGCGTCTACCTCATGATCGACGATTTCATCGAACAGCTCTGCGACCTGCTGCCCGAAGGCGGCTACGGGCACGTTGAATACATCGACCACGTCGAATGGGAAGTCACCCGCTACACCATCCATCCCGGCAAAATAGAGGAAAAAAAGATCAAGGTGGACAATGTGCTGGACGCACACCAACGCGAACACGGGCTGTAAAAAGAAACCTCTCCCGTCCTTCCTTCCCCTTCCATCTAAACTCCCAAACAAAAAAGGCCACCCGTGTTTGGGTAGCCTTTCTCATCGCTTCAAAATAAGCCTTACAAATTCATCGGTTACGATTTACCTTCTGTAAGACGAACATCTGTGGCCTTAGGGCCGACATCCACGTCGGTCACCTCGTAGGAAACGCGCTCTCCGGCTTCCAGGGTCTGGAAGCCGTCGCGGACGATCTCGGCATAATGGACAAACACGTCCACCCCGTCATCGCCTGTGATGAATCCGAATCCCTTATGATCGTTGAACCAGGTAACTTCGCCTTCGCGCCGCACAGGATACCTCCGAATGAAAACATGAGCGATGGATAGAGGATATCCTCAATCAAGCGTTCTTGGCAATGCGCAGGGCTGAAAAAAAACGGAGACTATTCGGTTTCGACGGTCTCTTCATCCGTCTCTGAGGCCTCGCCGTCTTCCGGGAAATCATCCCTCTTGGCGTTTTTGCGCTGTTGTTTTTCTTCTTTTTTCTTTTTCTTTGCCAACTCTTTCTGTCTTTTCTGGAATTTATAATTGGGCTTTGCCAAGGAATCTCCTCTGTTTAATGTGGTTCCGTCGGCAGCGGAAAAAAAAATCGCGCCCGTCTCCCGAAACGAGAGACGGGCGCGATTTGCCTAACTAACTTCGCAGCCCGGAACTACCAGCGGGGGCGTTCCACGCGGGGCTTGGCTTCGTTGACCTTGATGTTGCGGCCACCGAAATCCTTGCCATCCAGATTCTCGATAGCTTCGAGAGCACCGGCGTCATCCATTTCCACGAAACCGAAACCACGCGGGCGACCGGTTTCACGATCTTCGATCAGTTTGACGGAAGTGACTTCACCGAACTCAGAAAAAGCATTACGGATTTCGTCTTCAGTAGCGGACCAGGGCAGATTGCCGACATAGATGTTCTTGGACATTGAAAAAACTCCTGAAAAAAATAATGAAGTATCAATGACGCCCGTACGTCATTTTTCGAAAAAACGAGCAGCGTACACGAACCGCACGCTGCTCCTCGATATACCTGTTTCATTTCAACCAGATCTGGCCAACATTAGGCCGCGCCTCCACGGGTGCCGCTGGTGTAGAAACCCATCTATTTGTCAAGATCAACAGAATGTCAAGAACTATTATTTTTTATATTTGCAACTTAACACCCTGATTTATCATTCCATAGCCATTATTTTCGATTATCTCAAAGTCGGGGTTGTCTCAAATTCCTCCCGGACACCGCAAAATCGCTGCCGTCCGCGCTCCAGCACCATGATCCGATTGATGGAAGGCAGTCGATCCTCCACATGGTGGGTGACTAGGATCAGCGTGGTCCCGGCCACGGCCAGTCTTTGCAGGATATCAAGCATCTGAGCGCGCGATGCCGAATCCAGACCGGAAAACGGTTCATCCAACAAAAGCAAGGCCGGTCCCGAAACCATGGCCCGAGCCAAAAACACCCGGCGTTGCTGGCCGTAGGACATTCGGCGCAAAGCACGGTCTGCCAGATCCCCGAGTCCCACCCGGTCAATCCACTCGCGGGCACCCATAAGCTCCTGTCCGGTGGGTTCGTCCAGCATACCCACACTCCCCCGGCAGCCGGAGAGCACGGTCTCCAGGGCGGTCACCTCCCAGCCGAGTTCCCGCCCGTAAGATGCCTGGAGTGCGGGCGACACCACCCCGATCCGAGGGCGTGCCTCATCCATGGTCAGCCCGCCCAGCCGGTCAATGCGCCCCACGCCATCCTCGTCGTCCGCATAGGGTGCCACCTCGCTCAGGATCAGCTTGAGCAGCGTGGATTTGCCCGCCCCGTTGTCACCGAGCACCAGCCAGTTCTCACCGGGCAGCACCTCCCAGTTGATCCGGTGCAGGATGCGGGTGCCGTCGATCACCACGGATACGTCGGCCATACGCAACAGATAGTCCAGGGAAGGATGGCTGACCGAGGGCAGTTCGCAGGCCACGGTCTCGGGTGCGATTTCCCGGAGCCGGGCCAAGGCGTTCTCACGCGGGCCGTCGGCAACGATACGCCCGGATTCCATGACCAGGACGCGGCCGATGGTGGAGGGCAGGTCGCCCATGCGGTGAACCGCGCTGACCAGGGTGGCGTATTCGCCCGCCGTTTCCAGCAAGGCGAGGACCTCGACACGGGAGGCACTGTCCAGCCCGTCCAGATATTCGTCGAGCAGGAGCACGTCGGGCTTCGGAGCCAGTGCCCTGGCCAGGAGCAGCTTGCGCACCTGTCCTGTGGAGAGTGCGCCCATCTCGCTGGCAGCCAGGGCCTCGATACCCAACTGGGCAAGAATCTCGTCCACAGCCATTTCCTGCTCAGGTGTGGGCCGCTCGTATAAAAGTGGGGTATCGTAAAATCCGGCCAGGATCACGGCCCGGCCCAAAGTGCGAGGAGCATGCAAAAAATAAAAGTCCTGCATGTCCGCAGAGACCAAACCGATGCGCTGCCGCAGGCCCAGAACCGTTTGTTGCGGTCCGTCGCCAAAATCATAGGTCCGCCCGGCTGCCGAATCCGGGGGGAATTCACCCTGCAGCAGCCGCAGCAGGGTGGTCTTGCCCACGCCGTTCATGCCGATCACGCCCACGGATTCGCCTCTGCGCAGGGTAAATGTCAGCGGACCGGCCAACCGATGCCCCGCACGCGAGACCAGGGCGTCTTTGAGTTCAATGAGAGGATGCATACTCTCATTGTTCCCCTTCCGCCGCCGGATGGCAACCCTTTCGCCTTGAAAAAACAACCCGTTGTGGCGTATGGTGGGGAATGTCCATCCCTGTCGCCATAGCCAGAATTCTGGAATACGAGTCTACCCTGCTCGACTCGGCCACGGCCCTGGTCCTTGAAGAATCAGGATTCACGCCCACGCCGGGCCAGCGCGTGCTGGTCAAACCGAACCTGGTTACGGGAAGCAATGCGCGCCATTGCACCACCCACCCCCTGGTGGTGCGGGCGGCCTGCATCTGGCTACTCGACCACGGAGTCCGCGTCACGGTGGCGGATTCACCCGCCTTTGGTCCGGCCTCGTATGTGGCCCGCGCCTCGGGACTGTCCAAGGCCCTCAGTCCCCTGGGGCTGAAGGTGAAGACTCTGGGCCGACCCGCTCCCCTGAAGCTCTCGGACGGGACCTCCATCGGGCTGTCCGGCGATGCCCTGGAAACGGATACCATTCTGAACATGCCCAAGCTCAAGGTCCACTGCCAGATGACCATGTCCGGAGCGGTCAAGAACATGTTCGGCTGCGTGGTGGGATTCCGCAAGGCCCTGGCCCACAACCGAATGGGGCACAGCACGGAACGCTTTCGCTCCATGATCATGGACATCAATAAGGCATTGCCCCGGACCCGCCATCTCATGGACGGCATCCACCCCCTGCACCGGGACGGCCCCACCAAAGGCGAACCATTCCGACTGGGGCTGCTGGCCGCGTCGAAAAGCGGCATTGCCCTGGACACCGTGGCCTACTCCATCATCGGCCTTATCCCGGCCCAGGTCCCCCTCTGGGAGGAGGCTCTCCTGCGCCAGATGGACGGGGCGCATCCGGCGGATATCGAGTATCCTCTTGAGAAACCCGCCCTGTTCGACGCCACTGGATTTGAGATGTCGCCCGTGCGCGACCTCGAATTCGACCCGATCCGCATCGTCAGGGGACGGGTGAAAAGTCTGCTCAAGCACTTGGCAAAATCCTAATTCTCCTTGCGCAGAACCTGCCGGAGCGGTATGACCAAAGCCATGAATTTGTTGCGTCACCGCTATACGATAACCGGCCAGGTCCAAGGCGTCGGATTCCGGCCGTTCATCTACCGTGCCGCCATGGACAACTCGCTCACCGGGTCGGTGAACAACTCCAGCGCGGGCGTGCTCATCGAGGTACAAGGCCCGGCGGATCAGCTCGACCGGTTCGCCGAAGACCTGATGGAAAAACTGCCGCCCCTGGCCAGCATCGTCACCCTGGATATGAATAATATGTCCCCGGTGGATGACGAGGAGTCGTTCGTCATCCTCAAGTCCACGGGCAGCGGCGGGCACAGCGTGCTCATCAGCGCGGACGTGGCCACCTGCCCGGACTGCTTGGCGGACATCAGCGATCCGAACAACCGCCGATACCGCTACCCCTTCACCAACTGCACCAATTGCGGACCGCGCTATACCATCACTCAGTCCATCCCCTATGACCGGCCCCAAACATCCATGGCCAAATTTACCATGTGCCCCGAGTGTCAGGCCGAATACGACGACCCCATGGACCGGCGCTTTCACGCCCAGCCCAATGCCTGTCCGGTCTGCGGCCCCAAGCTGATGCTCACCGACGGGGGCGGCATGATCATCGCCCAGGGCAGCGAAACCATCCCCCGGCTTGCCATCGAGTTGGCCGAGGGCAAGATCGCGGCCATCAAGGGCCTGGGCGGCTTCCACCTGGCCTGCGACGCGGCCTCGGACGCTGCGGTCGGGGAACTCCGCCGCCGCAAGAACCGACCGGACAAGCCCCTGGCCGTCATGGTCCCGGATATGAAGACCGTGCACAAACTGGCTGAAATCACCCCGGACGAGGCGGGATGGCTGACCGGCATCAAACGTCCCATCGTCCTGGCCGCCAAACACGACCCCCTGCCGCTCTCCCCTCTGGTCGCCCCGGACACGAATTATCTCGGGCTGGTGCTTCCCTACACGCCGCTGCACCAGGTCCTGCTTCAGGATTTCGCCGAGCAATCCGGCAACGATGCGCCCGCCCTGATCATGACCTCGGGCAACATGAGTTCCGAGCCCATCTGCCTGGGCAATCTTGAAGCACTCAAGCAATTGGCCGACATTGCGGACGTCTTTCTTTTCCACAACCGGGACATCCTCATCCGCACGGACGACTCGGTGACCCGGATCAACCCCATGACCGGCGACCCGGTCCTCATCCGCCGGGCGCGAGGCTTTGCTCCGGCGCCGATATTCCTGCCCACATCGAGTCCCACGGTGCTCGGCACCGGCCCGGAACTCAAATGCACCCTGACCCTGACCAAGGGAGATCAGGCCTTTCCCAGCCAGCACATCGGCAACCTGTCCAACCTGGAAACCCTGAAATTCTACCGGGAAATCCTGGCCCACCTCCAGGATATCCTCCAGGTGCGGCCGGAAATGATCGTGCGTGACCTGCACCCGGATTACATGACCAGCCAACTGGCCGACGAACTGGGCAAGGAAATGTCCATCCCGGTGGCCACGCTCCAACACCACTTCGCGCATATCCACGCCGTACTGGCCGAGAACCGATTCACCGGCCCGGCCATCGGCCTGGCCCTGGACGGTACCGGATTGGGCGATGACGGCACCATATGGGGCGGCGAATGTCTCATGGTGATCCCCGAAGAGATGGAGCAGCAACGGCTGGCTCATTTTGCCCGTATCCGACTGCCTGGCGGCGAAGCAGCCGTGCGGGAACCGTGGCGACTGGCCCAGGCCGCACTCTGGGCCGTGGGCGTGACCGAACCCGGAGCCTACCGCTGGCCCTGGCTGGACAATTTCAGCCGGGAATCCCGATTCCTGCCCCAAATACTGGAAAAGGGCATCAACGCGCCCGAAACATCAAGCTGCGGTCGGTTGTTCGACGCCGTGGCCGGACTGTGCGGACTGACCGAAACAATTTCCTACGAGGGGCAGGCTGCCATCCGACTGGAAAAAGTCCAGGACATGACTGAATCCGGGGCCTATCCCTGCCCACTCACCGAAGACGATCCGGTGATGCTCGACACCCACACGCTCATCCGAGCCGTGCTGGAGGACCTGGAAAAGGGCACACCTGTCCCGATCATCGCCCGCCGCTTCCACCTGGGGCTCATCAACGGGCTGACAGAAATGGCGTACACCTTCTCCTGTCTGCTCGGCATCCCCCATGTCGCCCTGTCCGGTGGGGTAATGCAGAACCTGACCATTGCCGCCGAGCTGCCCCTGGCCCTCCAGGGAGCGGGGCTGATCCCGATCTGTCATCGGCTCATGCCGCCCAGCGATGCCTGCATCTCCCTGGGACAGGCCGCCTGGGGCCAGAGAAAATATCTGTTCGACCACGCCTGAGGCGATACCATGCGTATCCCCCTCCTGCTCCTGCTCTTGACCCTGATGGCGCCCGTTGCGGCACAGGCACAGCCCACCCGGTGTGCGCCCGTATTCCTGGGAGACGTACACATCAGCGAGGAAACCGCCGGATTCGTCATCACTCTCGCCTATCCGGTTCTCTGTTCGTCCGACGCCACCCGCATCCTGCGCGACCACGTCACCCACGCCCTGGCAGAGTTCAAGCTGGAATTCCCGGAGCATGATCTGACGGAATTCCCGCACAAATACGAGATGATCGTGCAATACAAGACCTGGAGCGCCGGGAACGGCCGACTGGCCTCGGTCAAGCTGCACACCATGGCCTACACGGGCGGCGCGCACCCGAACAACTGGCCCGAGACATGGGTCTTCGATCTGGTCACCGGAAAACCACTGACTCTCGCGGACCTATTCGTCAAGACAGAGGACGCCCTGATCGAAATCGCACCCGTGGTCCGCACCGCGCTGAAAAAAACACTCGGCCAAATGTGCCTGGAGGACATGCTCCTGCCCGGCACCACGCCCACCCCGGACAACTATGCGGACTTCGTCCTCACCGACCAGGGCGTGACCTTCTTTTTCGCCCCCTATCAGGTGGCCCCGTATGCCGCCGGAGAACAGGCCGTGAGTATCCCGTACCAACAGTTGGAAACATTTCTCTCGCCGAAGCTCAAAAGCCTCCTGAAATAAAAAGGCCCGACACACCACGTGCCGAGCCATTTGTTCCGTTTCGCCGGAAGATCAGAACCGTTCGAATTCGTCACCCGAAGCATTGCCCTTTGCGGTGGAAAGGACCGATTCACCCCGATCAGGGTGCGGTCCCGTCTCCCGGTCCTCGTCCCTTCCGAAGCTGAAGTAGCTGATGGACTGCTGCAACAGCCCGGCCTGGTCGGAAAACCTTTCCGCCATGGCCGCCAGCTCCTCGGAAGCCGAGACATTCTGCTGCATGGTGTCGTCCAACTCCCGGATACCGATATTGATCTGCGCCGCGCCGTCCGCCTGCTCACCGCTGGCCGCCGAAATCTCCTGGACCAGTTCCGAGGTACGCAGGATGTCCGGGACCATCTTCTCCAGCATCTTTCCGGCCTTTTCGGCCACGGCCACACTGTTTACCGAAAGCGTGCTGATCTCGGCAGCAGCCTTGCCGCTGCGCTCAGCCAGTTGGCGGACCTCGGCTGCGACCACGGCGAAGCCCTTGCCCTGCTCGCCCGCCCGCGCCGCCTCGATGGCCGCATTGAGGGCCAGCAGGTTGGTCTGCCGGGCTATCTCCTCGACAATGGAAATCCTTGACGCAATGTCGCGCATGGCCGTGACCGTGGCACTCACGGCGCGTCCGCTCTCTTCGGCGTCCTCACTAGCCTGCCGGGACATCTTCTCGGTCTGGAGAGCATTCTCGGAATTGCGCCCGATGCTGTCGACCATGACCGCCACATGGGAGGAAACCGTCTCGATCCCGGCCGCCTGCTGATTCGCTCCGGCGGACACGGTCTCGGCGGCCCCGGTCATCTCGACACTGCCGGTAGACACGTTGGCCGCCACTTCCGAGGCATTGCCTATGACCCGCCGGAGATTATCCACCATATCGTGCATGGTCGCGTAAACACTTCCCGGACGAGGACTCCTTTCGAACTGTACCCCGAGTTCACCCCGTGCGATGCGTTGGGTCATCTCCTTGAGAGCCATGGGATCGATGCCCAATTGACGAAGAATACTGGCCGTGAGAAGCACTGCCTGAGCCATACCGATCAGGATGGCCGCAATGCCGAGAATGAATGCGATACGCTGTAAAAATCCGGCGTACTCCCCAATTTCGGCCATTTTCTCCGAGACCAGGGCGTCAGTCCTCTCCACGATACTGTCCACGGCGGGCTGGATGACGCCAACCACACCGAGCATGTCCGCCTCGGCCTTTTTGCCAGCCGCGTCAGTGTCGGCCCCGGCCATGTCATAAAAGAACGACTCGTAATCGAAACACGCCTTCTTGACCTGCTCGCCCAGGATGACGACTTGGGCATCGCCTGCCGCCCCGGCCAGTGTCACCAGCTTTTCCGTGGACTTGACAAGGGTGGCCACGGACTCGATGAATTTGTCCAGATACCTGTCATCACGGTCGCGCAAAAAGGCCCTTTCGTCTATCCGGCACCGAAGCATCTGCGCCCGTACCAGATGGGCCTGGTCCTTGATGGCCAGGTCCACGGCCACCACCTCCCGGTATCCCCGGCCAGTAATCATGGAAGCCGCCTGATACATGCCGAGCACCAAAGCCAGCAGGACAAGGACAATCCCGAAGCCCCCGATCAGCTTGGTCCTGAGCTTTACCCTTTCCAACTCTTGCAAATTCATATGACCATTCTCCGATAAAATTCATCCAACCCCTGCACACAGTTAATTCTCAGCTTCCCCTTTCATAAAGCAGAAGCAAGGGAAAAAAGAATTATTATCAGCTCATCCCGATCAAACGGTCAAAGCAGCCCGGGACAAAAAAACAAAAAGAGCCGGAGAGAACTCCGGCCCTTGTGTATACATTCGCTGTTGTCTAAATCGACTTAAATGGAAACACGGGTCACACCCGCGATACTCTCCAGGGCCTTGCGCACTTCGTCGGAGGGCTTGGCGTGGACCATGTACACGGTCTGAACCTGCTCGCCGAGCTTGCGGGAATTATTCTCGCGGATATTCACGCCCATCTCGCCCATGATGGTGCCGAACTTGCCGAACATGCCGGGCTTGTCCTCGTGGGTGATGAAGATGGTGTAGACCTCGGTCCCTTCGTCCAACACGGTCTCGCCCACGTTGACGCAGTTGCTGTAGTCGCCCCGACGCAGGTAGCCGGTGACCACCTCGGCGATCTCCATGCCGGTACGCACGCCCGCATTACGGGTGGACGCGCCCAGATGGGCGGACATGACGATGTTGTCGAGCTCCTGCAACTTGTTCTCGAAAGGCAACCCCTCGCGCTTGGGCTCGGACTCGTAGCAATCCAGCGCCGCACCCGCAATCTGGCCGGTCTTGAGCGCCTCATACAGAGCGTCTTCGGCCACGTTCTTGCCACGGGAAGCGTTGATAAGAAAGGCGGTTTCCTTCATCAGCTTCAGCTCTTCGGTGTTGATGACCGGATCGGTGCCACCGCAGTGCAGAGAGACAAAATCCGATTTCTTGAGCAGTTCGGGGATGGAATCCACGTATTCAAGGGGGGCGTCGATGGAACGGTACATATCATAACCGATGACGCGCATGCCCAGGGCACCCGCCTTGGAGGCCAAGGCCTGACCAATGCGGCCACAACCGATGATGCCCAGTGTCTTGCCGAACAATTCCACGCCCTTGAAACGCTTCTTGTGCCAGGTGCCATTCATCAGGGAGTGATGGGCCAGGGGCACGCGGCGGGCAATGGCGAAAATAAGGCCCAGAGCATGCTCGGCCGTAGCATTGGTGTTGCCGTTGGGTGCAAACTTGACGATGACGCCCAACTCCTTGGCCGCTTCCAGGTCGATGTTGTCCGTGCCCACGCCACCGCGACCGACAATCTTGAGCTTGCCACCGTTTTTCACGCCCGCTTCGAGCAATGCACGGGTGACCTTGGTGGCGGAACGGACCAGGAGCGCGTCAAAGCTGCCGATCTCGCTCATCAGGTCTTCTTCATCGCGCTTTTCGGTCTCGATGGTGAATCCCTGCTGCTTCAGATATTTCTGGGCCTCGTCCACAAGGCCGTCATTGGCCAGGATGCGTTTATTCATTCCCTACTCCTAGAGTTTCTTAAGTTCGACTTCGAGTTTGGCGAGGTATTCGCCGAGCATCTCGGGCGTAATGTCACCCATGTGTCCCACGCGGAAAACCAGACGGCGGCCGTCGGCCTCCAGCGCGGCGTTGAGCTTGCCGTAACCGGGGTCCATGAGATAGCCCTCGCCGCGCAAGGCTTCCTTCACGCCCTTCTTGAGCTGGGCCACGGTGATGCCTGCAGGGCAGACCACGGTGGACACGGTCGGGGAACGGTAGCCCTCGGGCGCGAACATCTCGAACCCGTCCAGGGTGGCCGCCCACTTTTCGACCATGCCCCGCATTTCGATATGCCGGTCAAAACGGTTCTGGATGCCTTCCTCATTCACGATGCGATCAAGCTGCACGTACATCTGGTTGGCCAGCGTGCAGTTGGGCGTGGTCAGGGTCTGATTCTTGCGGGCACGGCCCAAATGCTTGGTGATATCGTGATGGTGTCCCTTGCCGGTCACCTTCGTAGCCTTTTCCTCGGCCTCCTCGGAGATGAACGCGACGCCGAAACCGGCGGGCAGGCCCAGAGCCTTCTGCGTGGCAGTGGAATACATGGCCGCCCCGGAATTTTCCAGGTCGATATCCGCGCCGCCGAAAATGGAAACGCCGTCCACCAGAGGCATGGCACCATGCTTGCGGATCAACTCGCACGTGGCCTTCATGTCGTTGGTCACGCCGGTGCTCGTCTCGTTGTGGGTGAAGGAAACCACGTCGGGCTTCATGGCCTTGAGCTTGTCCTCAAGCACGTTCATGTCGATGGGCTGGCCAAAATCGAACTTGAGGTTCTCGGCCTTTTTTCCGTTGTGATCGGCAATGTTGTAGTACATGTCGCCGAACGCGCCCACGGACACGTTGAGGATGGACTCGCCGTCGGCCACCAGGGAGCGTACGGACGCTTCCATGGCCGTGGAGCCGGAGCCGAGCAGCAGCGCGACTTCATACTTGCCGCCCGTGCCACCGAGCTTTTTGAGGTTTTCACGGATGGGGCCGAAGCGGAGATCATTCTCCGCGTCCCGGTGTCCGAACTCGGGCAGGAGAGCGGCCTCTTTGACATCGTCCCGAATATAGGTCGGGCCGGTGATGAATAATTTCAAGGGGGCAAAATTCGGTTTGCTCATGGCGGTTACCTTCTGAGAGAATTTGACGGAAAATAAAAAAGCTGGCTTCTATCAGGAAAATTCTCCCGTTCATATAACGAGTTCGGCCCGATGTCTAGGCGAGTAAGGGGGAGGGATATTATTCGCCGATACGGCACTTCGGGAGAATGTTCGCAGGCATATTCCTTTATAAGCCGTAGCAAAAGGCAACAAAGGTCCGGTTGCCACGCGCGGCAGTTTGTGCTGTAAAACAACACCACGCCACCAGAAAGCGAAAATACGGAGAATTCATGCACGCACCCCACGAACGACGCAGCCAAGGCTCTGACCGAAATCATCCGGCAACTTGCCGCCCACTACGGCCTCTGGCTGGCAGAATCCGTGCACCAGCTCGGCTTGGAGGCGGCCCTCAATGCGGAACAGGAGGCCGGGGACCGATTCTTCTCCATCCTCACCGGCAAGCTGGAGCGCACCCTGGGCAAGAAACCGGGCACCCTCTGGGCAGACGTGGACCGCGAAACCCTGGAAAACGTGGCCCAGACGCTACGCACGGCCTGGCTGGCTGCGGACGGCGTCTGGTTCCAGGCCGTGGAATCGCGCGCGGGCATGGATGCGGCCAAACGGGTCAACGACACCTGCTGGGCGCGATTTGCCCCGCTGGAGGCGGCACGGGCCAAGGAAATGCTCAACCTGCCGGACAACGGCGGCATCCCGGCCCTGAAACAGGCCCTGGCCGTGCGCATGTACGGCCAGCTCAACAAGTGGGAATTCGTGGAGGAAACGGAAAACTCCGTGGTCTTCCGCATGACCGACTGCCGGGTCCAGACCGCCCGCAAACGCAAGGGATTGGCCGACTACCCGTGCAAATCCGGCGGCACCACCGAATACACCGGCTTTTCCCGCCAGATCGACCCCCGCCTCCGCTGCGAATGTGTGGGCTGCCCACCCGACGCCCACCCCGAGCAGTGGGTCTGCGCCTGGCGGTTCACGCTGGATGAGGACGGGGAATAAAATCGACGCGTCTACAGCCGGGTAACACGTCGCCGTTCTCCCCTCAGACACGCATCGCCACAAGGACACCCTCCTCTGTTGACACCTCCTCCGAAGAAATGAATACTCGCGCCCGCTTAATTCAATCCTTTCTCCGACCCCGAGGCACCGGTCTATCGTCATGCTTGATTCCCTGATTCTCATCCTTCCGCTTTTTCTCATCCTCGGCTTCGGCGTGGTCCTGGACATCGCGGGTGTGCTGCCCAAACAGACCGGGTCCATCATCGGAGGGTATGTCCTCTATGTGGCCCTGCCCATCCTGCTGCTCCACATCCTGGCCAGGTCGTCCATGGACGACATCCTGCACGGCGGGTTCTGGGCCGGGCTGCTGGCCTCCCAGATCATCATCTATCTCCTGGTCTACGCCGGGGAATTTTTCCTGGGCAAGCGCGGGCACGGACCGGCGGCGGCCATCGCCATGTCGTCGAGCTGCAGCAATGTGGCCTTCATCGGACTGCCGGTCATCCTCAGCCTCATGCCCGGCAACCGGGAGGCCATGATTGCGGCAGGTCTGGCCGTCATCACCCCGAACGTGGTGTTCATCCCCTGCCAGATCGAGATGGAATTCCTCAAGCGCACGGGCGGCGATTCCGGCGGAATCCTGGGCAAGCTCGCCAAGTCCGTGTTCCTGAACCCGCTCATGATAGGCATATTCATCGGATTTGCCCTAGGTGCGACAGGCATCGGGTTGTGGCTCCCCCTGGACAAGGCCGCCGAAATGGTGGGCAACACCACCGCCCCCTGCATGCTGCTCGCCCTGGGGGTGGACCTGCGGGATAAACTGCGCGTCGGGCTTTCCGACAACTGGCGCGCCCGCATGCCACGCATCAGCATCGTCACCATGGTCAAGCTGGTGATCAACCCGATCCTGGCCTGGGGGCTGCTCTCGCTCTTCGGGGTCACCGGCACCTGGCTGGCGGTGGGCGTGATCCAGAGCGGCACGGCCACCGCCCTGGTCACCTACGTCATCGCGGAAGTTTACGGCCACGTCTCCGAAGAAGTGGCCATGATTGCCGTGGTAACCAATGTGCTCAACCTGGTCACCCTGACGATTATCGCGGGGATTCTCCGCTCGCAGGGCTTGCTGTAGCAGGCTGTTGAAAAACGACGATCTGCGGCGTTGCTTCAAGAAGTTCAAGCCCTCACGTACAGGAAGTACGCTTCGGCCTTGAATTTCTTTCGCGCCTTGTATCTCACCATTTTTGAACAGCCTGTATTTTTAACTTTTTCAACGGCCTGATCGGACACAGGGACAAAGGCAATACGGTTACCGAATTTCACACTCAGGGTGTTTCTGTCTGCCCTTCAAAATTGATAGGATGACTTTCTCCTCTTTCTCCTCTTTCTCCTCACTTCCCCTTCACTTTCGAGGCGAAGTACCTATACTTGCCATTGGCGGCCAAAGGGAATAACCACTTTCCCTTCACACGAATCCTTGGAGTATATAGACATGGCCCAACTCGGTCCCCATATTTCCATTTCCGACGAGCAGCTCATTACCCGCGCCTTGGGCGTGGTCGACATGGAGCGCTACCAGAACTGGCCCGATGAAGTGAAAAAACTCGCCTGTAACCTGGCGGCGGAACTCTTCCTGGTGCGCTACAAACCCCTTTATCGACCCCGAGCTGGTGCGCCAGTCCGTGGACCGGCGGCTGAACATGTCCAAGCCGCTCATCAACCGCACCTTTGCCAAGATCCTGACCATGTCCATCGAGCTGTTCTGGGAGCGGCACAACGCGGAACTCGCCCTGCGAGACGAACTGATCCGGCGGTTGAAATCCTTCATGCCCGAAGACGGGATCGGCGATCAGCCGGGCTGCCGTATCGAGTCCGCCACCGATGCCACCGACCTGCGCATGGAACTGCCCATGCTCGTGCTCTTTCCGGAAACCGAGGAACAGATCCGCTCCATCGTGAAGCTGGCCAACGAAATGAACTTCGGCATCATCCCGCGCGGCGGCGGCACCGGAGCCACAGGTGGAGCCATCCCGGCCGAGGCACGCTGTGTGATTCTCTCCATGTCCCGCTTCAAGAAGATTCTCGACATTGATGAAAAGGACCGGACCATCACCGTGCAGTCCGGGGTCATCACCCTCAACGGCATCCAGGCCGCCGCAAAGCACGGCCTGCTCCTGACCGTGGACCCGGCCTCCAAGGCGGGCTCCTCCCTGGGCGGCAACATCTCGGAAAACGCGGGCGGCCCCTTTGCCTTCGAGTATGGCACCACCATCGACAACATCCTGCGCTACCGCATGGTCCGGCCCGACGGCTCGCTGATCGAAATCCGCCGCAAGGATCATCCGCGCCATAAAATTTACGCCGACGATATTGCCGTGTTCGAAATTTTCGACCAGTCCGGCACGCACATCGACACCGTAAGCCTGCCCGGCAGCGAGATTCGCGGCGCGGGGCTGGGCAAGGACGTGTCCAACAAGTACCTGGGCGGACTGCCCGGCGTGCAGAAGGAAGGTGTGGACGGCATCATCACCGAGGCGAGCTTCATCTGCTATCCGACCCTCGCCCATGCCCGCGTCCTCTGCCTGGAATTTTACGGCCGGTCCATGAACAACGCCATGCTCGTCATCAAGGACGTGGTCGGCCTGCGTGACAAGATCCGCAAGGAAGGCGACCTGGTCAAGATTTCCGCCCTGGAGGAATTCGGTCCCAAGTACGTCCAGGCCATCGAATACCAGGCCAAGTCCATGCAGTACGAGGGCGACCCCCATTTCCGTACTCATCCTCCAGCTCGACTCCGACGACGAGGCAGCCCTGACTGCGGCCTGCCAGACCATCGTGGCCCTGGCCCAGCCCTATGATGGCGTGGACATCTTCAAGGCCCGCAACGAGAAGGAAGCCGAACTGTTCTGGGAGGACCGGCACAAACTCTCGGCCATCGCCAAACGTACCTCGGGCTTCAAGATCAACGAGGATGTGGTCATCCCCATGGAGGTCATCCCGGAATTCTCCGAGTTCCTGGAGGACATGAATCTCATCTATCTGGCCAAGATTTACCGCGACACCCTGGACCGGGTCCTCAGCCTGGAGACCGTCTACGAAAATGACGAGGATATCGCCGAGGCGCGGAAACGGATCAAGGCCATCCTGGACGGCGAGATCACCTCACGCGACGTGTCCGACGTGGAACAGGAGGCCCAGTGCCGATTCCTCTTCCTCAAGCTGCGCGACACCTATCCCAAGCTCGACCGCGAGATAAACGCCATGTGGCACGACCTGCAGCAGCGGCGCATCGTCATCGCCAACCACATGCACGCAGGCGACGGCAACTGCCACGTCAACCTGCCGGTCAATTCCAATGACCAGGACATGCTCGCCTCGGCCCACGAAGCCGCAAACGAGGTCATGACCAAGGTCAAGGAGATAGGCGGAGAGGTATCGGGAGAACACGGCATCGGCATCACCAAAATCGCCTTCCTGGACCAGGAAAAAATAGAGGCCCTGGCCGAATACAAAAGACGAGTGGACCCGAAAAACATCCTCAACCCCGGCAAACTGATCCGACGCAAGCTGCCCAGCACACCGTTCACCTTCTCGTTCAACCGGCTCATCGGTGACCTGGACCTGACCGCGCTCAAGGACAAGGAAGCACTCACGGCACTGCTCAAGAACATCCAGACCTGCACCCGTTGCGGCAAGTGCAAACAGGTCTGCCCCATGTACTATCCGGCCAAGGGCATGATGTTCCACCCGCGCAACAAGAATATCTCCCTGGGTGCGCTCATGGAGGGCATTTACTACTCGCAGATCCAGACAGGTGAACCCTCGCCCGAACTCCTGGCCGAACTGCGCTCGCTCATCGACCACTGCACGGCCTGCGGCAAATGTCAGGCGGTCTGTCCGGTAAAAATCGACTCTGCGGGCGCGGCCCTGTCCATGCGGGCGTTCCTCGACTCCAAGGGCAAATCCGGCCATCCGCTCAAGCAGATCATCCTCAAGAACCTGGCCAAAAATCCCGCAGGCACCCTGCCGACCACGGCCAAACTGCTCTCCATCGGCCAGTCCATCCAGGACAAGACTCTGGGCATGATCCCGGCACGCTGGCTTTCGCGCATCCAGTCGCCCGTATTCAAACACCACAGCCCCCATGTGGATTTCCGCAACCTGGCCGAGGTCCTCGACCTGGATCAGGGATCGGTGTTCAAGAATCCCGGTGCAGACCGCGACCGGACCGTGCTCTATTTTCCGGGCTGCGGCGGATCGCTCTTTTCCCGCACCATCGGCATGGCCTCGGTCTACCTGCTGCTCAAGGCGGGCATGAACGTGGTCCTGCCCGACCACCACATGTGCTGCGGGTACCCCCTGCTCGCCAGCGGATGCGAAGAGGCGTACAAGACCAACCGCCACCGCAACGTGCAGGCCTTCCTGGACCTGCTGGTCAAGACCGGCAAGGCGGGACTCAAGGCGACCACGCTGCTCACGGCCTGCGGCACCTGTCGGGAAGCCCTGGAATCCTATGATTTCTCCAGCGAACTGGTGGAGCCGCTCAAGCACTTCGACGTGGTCCAATTCCTCTTGGAGCGAATGCCTGCCGTGCGCGAGGCCGAGCCGGTGCTCTACCACTCCGCCTGTCACGCCGAGTGGGTGGATGCACCCAAGACCAAGGCCGCCGAAATGTACCGCTCAGGCCTGGAAAAGGTCACCCATACGCAGGTGGATATCTCCCCCGGCTGCTGCGGCGAATCCGGTCTGGGCGCCATGACCAGCCCGGCCATCTACAACCGGCTGCGCGACCGCAAACAGGACCAGCTCACCGAGGACCTCGGCTCGGACAGGAAACGCCTCGTGGTGGTGGGCTGCCCCTCCTGCAAGGTGGGGATAAAGCGGTCCATGCTCCAGATGAAGCGGCCCAACCGGGTCCTGCACACCGTGGAATACCTGGCCGAATGCGTGGGTGGAAAGCGGTGGAAGAAGGAACTCAAGGAGCTGCTGGACAGGGTGGAACGCAAGGGCGCGGGGAACTAGGGCGCGCCGGACAAAATTCAAAAAGGGCCGTCCTCATGGGGCGGCCCTTTTTCGTACGTTTTTCAACAGCCTGCTTGATTGACTTTTTAAACGGTCAGCTACCCCAGCGGGGAAATGAGATTCTTGGGCTTGTAGTTCCCGTCCTTGCGGTACTTCTCGGCCGCAGTGTCATGAATGATGTCGTTGGTTGTTCCGTTCAGCCGGACCGGCCGGATGTTCGGAGGGATAAGCTTGTAGAAAAGTTTCCACGACTCGTGCGGTTTTTTGCCGAGGAGCGGTTGGGGCACCGGCGGGGCAGTCTTGAAGGCGAGGCCGCAGGACTGCGCCTTTTCCATCATCCAGGCCAGCGGGGGGTCGGAAAAAGTGGTGTCCTCATAACCTCCGCCAACATCGGCATGCACGCCCGCGAACCAGACCTGCTCCAGCACCTGAGAATCGCGCAGGGACTGCTGCTGGTCCCAGAGACACGTCTTGAAATTGAGACGCTTCTCGTCGATGGACAGGGCATGATAGGCGTTCTCGATGATCCGGCTGAGACTGGTGTCGTGAAACTTGTTCATACGGGTCAAAGGGCTGTTGCTCCACAGCGGATTGCCCAGGGCGCCCACCGTGTCCCATACGCCGATGAACGTGATGTTCGTCTCCTCCGAGTAAATCTTGCGAAAAGCCTTGGAGTTTTCGCCGTTGGGATGATCCCCTTCGGCATGGGAGCGATAGAGCCTGAAGGCTTTTTTCACGAGTTCGGCTGCCTGCTCCGGATCGGCGGGCTTGCGGATGATGCCGCAATTGCGAATCATGCCCGCCAGACTGCGGACCGTGTATGCTCCACGGCTGAATCCGAACAGATAGATTTTGTCGCCTGGCTCGAACGCATCCATGAGCCCTTTGTAGACATCCCGGATATTCCTGGACAGCCCGGTGCCGGTGGCTCCCTCGAAGACACGCCGTGGCCAACCGCCTTTGGATCCGACCCCGGCATCGTAGACGGATACCTGCGGGTTGCCGTCTGCATCCTTTTCGTCCAGCGCCTTCCACAACCTGACCACGTTGGTGGGGTGCTTGGCGTCCGCCGAATTCCATGTACCATCGCATAAAACAGCTATTCGCTTCATCTCTGCCTCCGCTGTACAGTAAAAAATATATTCGCACCTATACACGGTTTTTTCATTTCGTCAAACCGAAGCCAAATTTTCTGCGGCCCGTTTGACTCCGACCGATTGCCTCGGCCCTGTTTCCATGGCATAAATAGAACTGGGAACTCCATAAAAAACTGAAACCAGGGTCAATGACATGCACATCATCACCCGCCTCATTACCTCTGTGATCGTCCTGCTCGCCCTGATCTGCTTTGCGGCCTTCCTGCGGCACAAAGGATTTCTCAAGGACGAGCACGGCGGCGTATTCGCCAAGCTGGTCACCCACTGCACCCTGCCCGCGCTGATTTTCATATCGCTGGCCAAGACCACCATCCAATGGTCCGAGGCCTGGCTGGCGCTCATCATGCTGGTGACGGAAATCCTGGCCCTGACCCTGGGCTGGCTCGCGGCCAAGGCCTTGAAGATGGACCGCGCCTCCACCGGGGCCATGGTGCTCGTTTCGGGATTCGGCAGTTCCTCGCTGCTCGGCTACGCCCTCATCAGCCAGGTCTTTCCGGGCAACACCGCGGCCATGACCGAGGCGGTGATGGTCTCGGAGATCGGCGTAGGCCCGGCCCTGTTCACTCTGGGGACCATGATCGCCATCTATTACGGCAAAGAGGAAGCCTCGCCCGAAGGACGCGTCAAGGCGGCCCTGGCATTTTTCAAGTCGCCCATCTTCATCTCGGTGGTGGCGGGACTCGGTTGGGCCACATTCCGGCTGCCCACGGACGGCCCGGTCATGTCCACCCTGATCCAGACCCTGACCGTTGCGGGTGCTGCCAACACCCTCATGGTCACCTTGCTGGTGGGCGTGATGCTCAAATTCCAGGGCATCGGTGCCATAGCTGTTGCAGGCGTGGCCGTGGCTCTCAACAAGCTCATCCTCAAGCCGGTGATGATCTGGCTGCCCACCCTGGCCATGGGGTTGCCGGGATGGGAAACACAAGTGCTGGTGCTGGAAGCGGCCATGCCGTCCGCCCTGCTCACTGTGGCCCTGTGCCGCTCCTACGGTTGCAACGCGGGATTGGCCTCTCGCATGGTCTTCCTGACCACGGCACTGAGCGCGGTGACCATCCCGATCATGTTCAGCCTGCTGTAACCGCCACTATCCCGCACCCGCCAAAAGCCAGAGGAAACGCCGCATGACTTCCATCCAAGACACCATCCTGAAAAACCTGCCCGTGGGGCTGCTCATCATCGGCGGTGACGGCAAGATTCTCGAAGCCAGTCCGTCCGCATGCTCGATTCTTGGCTGCCCAACGAAAGAATTCGTGGGTGACCAGTGGGGAGAAATATTCCTTTCCCAGGAAAAAAACCTCGAATTCACCAGCGTGGTGCTTGATGCCATCCAGAACGAGACCCCCAAGATCGAGCGAGTCACTCCCTACTTCACGCCCGACGGCACAAAAAAATACCTCTCGGTCATTTCTTCCACGGAACGCACAAAGGGGAAAATCACCGGCATCGTTGTCCTGTTCGAAGACCTTACCGACCTGCACCGTATGCATGAACGGGAAAAACACATTCTGGAAGTCAACCACCGGCTGGCCGCCCAGCGTGCCGAAAGCTTGATCTCCTTTGCCCGGTCCGTGGCCCATCAGATTCGCAATCCCCTGACCACCATCGCGGGATTCGCCCGGCTGCTGGAGCGAAACATCGACGAGTCCTCACGGGAACCGCTGGCGGCTATCAGGGAAGAAGCGAAAAAACTCGAAACCATGGTGCGCGCCGTGGCCGAATACAGTTCCATCGAGATGGGACCGGAAACCCCGGTCAATCTATGGGTCATCATCGAGGAGGCCAAGCGCCGCATCGAGGACCATCCTGCCGTGGCCGGACAGGCCATCGAGTGGAAGGCCGAGTGCCCGGACATAAACATCACGGTCGACCGCGACCTCATCGTCCAGGCCCTGGCCGAGATGCTTCTCAACGCGGCGGAGTTCGGCGGCGGCACGATGGTGGAAATCTGCGCACGGGAGGCGGGCTCAACCATCCGTGTAGGCGTCAAGGACAACGGCCCAGGCTTCACGACCGAAGGACTCAATATGGCCTTCGATCCCTTCTACACCACCAAAAACGTGGGGGTGGGCATGGGACTCACCCGGGCCCGGCGCATCGTCAACGAACACCAGGGCACCATGGACATCGAGAACCGACCCGAAGGGGGCGCACTCGTGGTTTTCACCCTGCCCGTTAAACCGTTCACGCTGGAACCCACGCCATTTTCGCATTGACCGGGAATACCCAGGCATGTTCTCCTTCCTGCCAAACATACGCACGGAGACACCATGAATTGTCAGGAAGTCAAACGGCTCATCGAAGAAAAAAATAAATTCTCCCGGCTCCTGGGCATCGAAATCACGGAGATCGGGCCGGGTTCGGCCACCTGCACCCTGGCCGTAAAGGATGAGCACCTGAACCTGTTCGGCACAGTCAATGCGGGAGCCACCTATGGGCTGGCCGAAACCGCCTTCGGTGCGGCAGCCAATGCGCACGGATTGGCCACTGTGGCCGTGAACCTGTCCATCGCCTACCTCAATCCCGCCACCGGCGGCACCCTCACGGCCAAGGCAAAGGAACTGTCCGCTGGCGGTCGCATGGTCACCTATTCGGTGCAGGTATTCGATGAGACGGGCATACTCGTGGCCGACGTGCAGGCCATGGGTTACCGAACCAAAAAACCGCTGGAAGACCTGCGCTGATCGAAATTTTCGCCAAACCAGAGAATTGCATGCCACGAAACATCAAGATATCCATCCTCTTCCTCTGCGCATACGCCGCCGTGATCGGCGGGTTTGCCTGTGTCTACTGCTACTGCATACCGGATGACTTCCACTTTCCATATTATGAAAAGGAATACGTCAAAAAACTCCAGGACGGAGGCCACCTGAAACTGCTGACCAACCGCGCCTTCGAGATGGTCTCCGCCCGCATGGACGAACTGGAGGGCAAACAATTTCTGGGCATCACCATTTCCGGCTACGAATACGCGCACCGGCACACCCTGAACCTGACCATCAATCGGACCGGATCGGCCACGCCAGCCACCCTCGCCTTTGACAAACCCGTCCCGTCGGAGGAAAATTTTCTGCTCCCCTACAGCCTGACAGAACAGGGCGGGACCACCCGGATCAACGGAAATTTCGCCATCCCAGCTTCCCTGTACGAACTCCTGAGCGACCGACACAACATCGGCTTCGAGGAACGCGGGACGCTCAAGAACTTCCAGCGGGCACTCTATTTCAGCATCGCCACCATCACCACGCTGGGGTACGGGGACATCATCCCGGTCACGGACACGGCTCGCCGTCTGGCCGGGCTGGAGACCATCCTCGGCATCATCACCATCGGTCTGTTCCTCGGCTTCCTGACGACCGGGAGGGAATAACATGCGCACCCTGGGTATAGATTTCGGTCTCAAGCGGGTGGGGCTGGCCCTCTGCGACCCCTCCGGTACCCTGGTCTCGCCGTACCGGACCATCGAACGGACCACGCGGAACGCCCTCTTTGACGAACTGGCCGAAATCATTCTAAAGGAAGCGGTCGAGGTGATCGTGGTCGGCCTGCCCCTCGCCCTTGACGGCCAGGACACCCTGACCACGCGCCAGGCCCGGAATTTCGCCGAAAGCCTAGGCCGCCGGACGGACCTCCCGCTCCACCTGATGGACGAGCGGTTCTCCTCGGCACAGGCTGAGGAAGAACTCAACGCCGCAGGACTGCGCGGCAAAAAAAGGAAGACAGCCCTGGACAGCCAGGCCGCCGTCGTCATTTTGCGCTCATGGCTCGAAAACGAACATTCCTCATAATACTTGCCGCGCTTGTCCTGCTGACCGGACTCGGTGTCGGCGGCTATCACGGTTTTCACGCTTGGCAGGAACACCAGTTCCTTACCGTGCCACCCGAAACCCCGGGCCGCGCCCTCCTCTTCCGCATAAACCCCGGACAGGCCTTCACGACCATTGCAAAAAACCTGAAGAGCGTGCGACTCATCACCGATCTGCCCCGCTTTCGCCGACTGGCCATGACCAAAGGCAAGGGCACATCCATCCGAGCCGGAGAATTCCAGCTGAACACCGGCTGGACGCCGGACCGGATTCTCCATGAGCTGACCACCTCGGCAGGCATCATGAAAAAAGTCTCCATCCGCGAAGGGCTCACCTGGTGGCAAACCGCAGACTTGATTCAGGATGCCGGACTCGGCACCCGCGACGTTTTCGCCAAAGCCGTAGCCGACCCGAAGCTCCTGACCCGACACGGCATTGAGGCCAAGGACGCCGAGGGCTACCTGTTCCCGGAGACCTACCTGCTCACCCCGCCGCAGGGCGATCAGTCCTATGCCATGGCCGAGATCATGCTCAAGGAATTCTTCAAAAACGCCAAAAAAGTCTGGCCGCAAGGATTGCCGACATTTTCCGAAATGCACCGGACGGTCATCATCGCCTCCCTGGTGGAAAAAGAGACAGGCAACGCCGAGGAACGAAAACGCATCGCAGGCGTGTTCCACAACCGGCTCAAAAAGAGAATGCTCATCCAGGCGGACCCGACCATCATCTACGGCCTGGGCCCCGCCTATGACGGCAACATCCGGAAAAGCCACCTACGGGACAAGAACAACCCCTACAACACTTACGTACACCGGGGACTGCCGCCCGGCCCCATCTGTTCGCCGGGGTTGAATGCGCTCATGGCCGCCGTGCATCCCGAGGAGCACAACTACTTGTATTTCGTTGCAAAGGGCGACGGCTCCCACCACTTCAGCGCCACCCTCAAGGAACACAACAATGCGGTCATCAAATACCAGATCAGGCGCAATCACAACACCTACCGTTCCACCAAGTAAATCGCGCGTTTTGCTTTGCCATTGCGATTTGCAGCATTTTTCTATAGATTGTTCCCGGTTACGACACGGGGAATTCGGGGGGAAGACGATGTTGAACATATTTCGTATGGGCTTTCTGGCGGTGCTCTTCTTTCTTTCAGCCACCATCCAGCCCTTGCATGCGCAGGATACGATTATCCGGCGTGCCGCGTTCGATATCGGCTCCGCCTCGATCAAATGCACGGTGGCCGATGTGGATGTGACCACGGGAAACCTAGTCAAGATCGTGAAGGAATTTGCCCAGAAAGTGGACTTTGCCGAGGACCTGGCCCGTTCCTATGACGGCAACCTCAGCAAAGAGATCCTGGCCAAAGGGCAGGACGTACTGGCGGAAATGAAACAAAAGGCCCTGGCACTCCAGGCCCGACAGTTTTCCGCCGTGGGCGAAAGGACCTTTCAAACGGCCCGCAACGGTAAAGCCTATCTCGTGACCCTGAAGGAAACGCTTGCCGTTCCCTGCCGTCTCATATCCAAGCAGCAGGCTTCCCTGCTCAACTACCAAGCCGTTCGGATGCACCTCAAGGCCTCGGAAGACACCCTGCTCGTCTGGGACATCGGCGGTGACACCCAGCGGATGACCGCCCGCAACAGCGACCGCTCCATGACCTTCTACGTGGATGCAATGGCTTCGGTTTCCTTCAAGAATACCGTCATCAAACTGATCCAGGGGAAGAATATCAATACCGTAACCACCCCGAATCCCATGACCAAGGAACAGGTCCGACAGGCCTTGAAACACGCCCGCGATCATGCGGAAAGCAACGTGCCCAGAGATCTGGCCGACAGGATTTCCAGTGGTGCCATGACCGTTATGGGCATCGGCGGGGTCCATTACTATTCCATCCCGGAGACCCTCGGCGAACAACCTACCACCTTCACCCGTGCACAAGTGGCGACCGCCCTCGAGAAATGGACAAACATGCCGGACAGCGCGTTTGCCGACGAATATGCCGACACCCGGCTGACCAACCTCATTCTGGTCCTGGCCTACATGGATGCCCTACATATTACTTCGGTAACTCCGCTCAAGGCCAACGAGGCCCTCGGCCTGCTCGTTTCGCCGGAATACTGGTAATCTACCGAACCGCCTTGCCCAGCCGGTCAAACCGGCTCCCCTTCATCGCCCTGCCGGGCAGATAGATATAGAGTGCCCGTCCCAGGATGGCCGACCGTGCGACCGGCCCGAGCCACCGCGAATCATAGGAATGCTCGCGGTTATCTCCCATGAGAAAATATTCATCCGGGCCGAGTCCGACAGGACGCATGTCGTCGCGGGGAAGAATGGCCTTCGAATAGCCGTTGACGTACGGCTCATCCAGGCCCCGACCATCGATGAACACCCGCTTGTCGCGCAGGGAAACGGTCTCGCCCGGCCGCCCGATCACCCGCTTCACGAAATGCTTCCCACTTCGGGACTCCGAAAATATAACCACATCGCCCCGCTGGACAGATGCCGCAGGAGACAGGATTTCCACCATGAAATGATCACCGACCAGGAGGGTCGGAATCATGGAACCGGAGGGGGATTTGTAACTCTGGTAGAATTGCGTCTTGAGCCCGTACTGCATCATGCTGCCTGCGGCCAAACTCACAACACCCGCGACCACGTATATCCAGATCCGGTTGCACGGCTTGAGCCGATAGCCGCCGCCACGCCGAGCAATGACAAAGGCCTCGGCAGCGGTGAAACAGTTGAACGCCACCAGGCCACACAAGCACAAGACAAGGCCCAGGAAGGACCGAAGCCCCACAAAAAACGAAAACCCCAGCACCATTTCCACGGCAAAGAAGAGCAGTCCTTTTTTCCACTGACCATTATATACCTGCCCCAATCCGGAAGCAATCAGGGAAAGCAGCGCGGCTCCCCACGGCCTGCGCGGCCTGATGGGCGCCTCCTCATTCTTGGCCGGTCCTGTGGACGGGAGGCTGTCAGTGGCGGAAAGGGTATTCATGGAGTTCTCCCAGGTGCGAAAGGATGCCAGAGTTCACCCCTGAATAATAGCACAATCCGGTTTCAACACTACGCCTGTGCGCAATCTGCAAAAAAATAACGGCGGTTCCCCACGCACAGGGGAACCGCCGCAAAACAACGAACAGTAAGATGCCTATTAGACACCAGCCTTGTTCAGGGCCATTCGAACCTTGTCCTTCAACTCCGTGAGGTCCACGGATTTGACAACATAATAGTCGGCGGAAATGGATTTCAGATCATGCTGAAATGAATCGTACGCCGTGGACAGGATGACGGGGATCTGCTGATCCTTTGCCCGAATCTCCTGAAGCAGGTCCAATCCCGAACGGTTGACGCCGAGTTTGATGTCCAGAATGACTATGGTTGGGGTTTCCCTGGCGATTACCTCCAGGATATCTTCTTCACCATCGGATGTTGCCACGGCATAACCGTCAGCTTCCAGTTCCTCCCGATAGAGCATGCGTATGTGCTTTTCGTCGTCTACAACGAGAATTGTCGGTTGGCTCATTGAATCCTCCTTGGGAATTAGGCCGTAACTCACCCTAAGCGATAGAGCACTTTTGGGTCAATACAGGTTTGATATTTTTATGTCAGATTCTAACATGAACCAAAAACGGCAGTACTGCGGTACTCCCAAGGGAAGAGAACAGGTATTACCGCTTGAACTCTGCCCATACGGCGAGTAGGGTCCCCCCCAGCCGTCGGTATTCAATAACAGCCAGCGGCAAGGAGCCCCCCATGATTACCGTAAATCTTGAACCGGATGGAGACGTAATCGAGCTGCACAAGACCCGAAGTGTGCTCTCTGTGCTGAACAAATTGAAACTCCGCTCCACCATGGCCATCGTCGTCCGCAACGGCGAATTGCTCACCCCGGACCGTAAATTGGACAACGGTGACGTTGTCATGGTCCGCAAGGTCACTTCTGCCGGATAGGAGAAGACGCCATGAAGTGTTCCCGCTGCAAAAAGACCGCGTGTGTGACCCTGCCCAGCCACCATGCCGGGTTCTGCCCTGAGTGTTTCCCGATTTTCTTCTCCCGCCAGGTGGAAACAGCCATCCGGCGGGAGAAGATGTTCACCCTGGATGAACGCATTCTCGTGGCCCTGTCCGGAGGCAAGGACTCGCTGGCCCTCATGCTCGAACTCTCGCTCCAGGGCTATGACGTCACCGGCCTGCACATCGACCTCGGCATCCCCGATTCCTCCGGCATGGCGCGCCAGAAGGTCGAAAACTTCTGCGGCCAACACGATCTCCGCCTGGAAGTCTTCGAGATGGAAAAGTGGGGACTGCCCATCCCGGACGTGAAGCGATATGCCACCCGTCCAGTCTGCTCGGTGTGCGGCAAGCTCAAACGCCACCACTTCAACCGCATCGCCCGCGAAGGCGGCTACGACGCCCTGGCCACCGGCCACAACCTGGACGACGAGGTGGCCCGCCTGTTCGCCAACACCCTGCGCTGGGATACGGCCTATCTCTCGGACCAGGGGCCGGTGCTCCCGGCCCGCGAAGGCTTCGTGCGCAAGGTCAAACCCCTCTTCCGTCTGACCGAATTCGAAACCGCCAACTACGCCTTTCTCAAAGGCATTGAAATCCACTCCGCTCCCTGCCCCTACGCCTCGGGAGCCAGCTTTACCGGACACAAGGAACTGTGGGGGGAACTGGAATATCGCAGTCCCGGACAAAAATTTCAATTCTACCAAGGCTTTCTCAAACGCGGTCGACCGGCCTTCGAGCTTCTTGACGCGCAGATAGGTGAAACACTGGCCCCGTGCACGGAATGCGGCTCGCCCACCAACGCGGGCCAGTGCTCGGTCTGCCGCATCAAGGCCTCGATCCACGAAAAAAAACAGGAAGCCGAAACCGCATAGCCAGCCATGACCGAGCCGAAAATCACCGTGACCCTGCCCTGCTACGACTGCGCTGATACCGTGGGCAAGGCGCTGGACAGTCTGCTCGCTCAGACCTGCCCGGACTTCGAGGTGGTGGCGGTCAATGACGGCAGCACGGACGGGACCGCCGAGGTGCTGGCCGAGTATGAACGCCGCGACCCACGGGTGCGGATCGTGACCATCAAGCACGGCGGCGTGGTGGCTGCGGCCAATGCGGGCATCAAGGCCGCCCGGGGGCGCTATATCGCCCGCATGGATGCGGACGACGTGGCCCTGCCAAACCGACTGGCCGCCCAGGCACATCTGCTGGACACCCGCCCGGACATCGGACTGGCCGGATGCCGGGTCCGGTTCGGCGGCTGCCGTGATGCCTGCGCCGGGTACGCCCACTATGTGGACTGGACCAACACCCTGCTCACCCCGAAAGCCATCTCCCTGCACCGATTCGTGGAATTTCCAGTGCCCAACCCGTCGATCATGTACCGGCGGGAGTGCGTGGAAACGCATGGCCCCTACCGGGACGGCAACTTTCCCGAAGACTACGAGCTGCTCCTGCGCTGGCTGGAAGCGGGCGTGCGCATGGCCAAGGCGGACGAGGAACTGCTCATCTGGAACGATCCGCCAACACGGCTTTCCCGCACCCATCCGCGCTACGACGTGGAGGCATTCTACCGCGTCAAGACCGAATACCTGGCCCGCTGGCTCGAACGAAACAACCCCCATCACCCCGTGGTCCATATCCTCGGGTCAGGACGCACCACCCGCAAACGGGCGGATCAGCTGCTGACCCACGGCATCCAGTTCGCAGCCTATCACGACGTGGACCCGCGCAAGATCGGCCACAGGGTAAACGGGATACAGGTCCTGGACCGGGCAGAGGTTCCACCTGCGGGCCGCGCCTTCTGCATCCCCTACGTGGCCAGCCGGGGAGCGCGGGAGGAAATCGCCGATTTTCTTGAAGAACGAGGGTACATCCTGGGACGCGACTTCATTCCTGCGGCGTGATACCGCTTGCCCCCCACGCCCTTCCGTGGTAGCCGCTCCACATGCTCGACATATTTTCCCCGGAAAGATTGCAATTATACGCCATCATGGCACCGGGGCTACTCATAGCCCTGATCCTGCACGAAGTGGCCCACGGCTTCGTGGCCTATCTGCTTGGCGACCCCACGGCCAAGGCCCAGGGGCGGCTCTCGCTCAACCCCCTCAAACACCTGGACCCCATCGGCACCCTGGCCTTCTTCTTCGTCCAGTTCGGCTGGGCCAAGCCCGTGCCGATCAATCCCCGCTATTTCAAGAATCCCCGCCAGGGCATGATGCTCACGGCCATGGCCGGCCCCGGTGCCAACTTCGGACTGGCCGCCCTGTTCGCCCTGACCCTGCACACCATGCCCGCACTCGGCGTGCCTCCAGGCAACGCCATGTATCTGGTCTGCTACTACGCCGTGTTCGTGAATCTCATCCTCGGGACCTTCAACTTGATCCCCATCCCGCCACTGGACGGCAGCAATATTCTGGCGTATTTCCTTTCGCCTCGACTGGCCTACAAGTACATGTCGTTTGGGAAATACGGATTCATCCTGCTGATCGGCCTCATCGTACTCAGCAATTATACGCAGTTCAGTCTGCTCGGACAGATCATCCTGCCCATCGTTTCGGCCTTGGCCGGTCTGCTCGGCATTCCCATGTAACCATTTAACCACCCCATATATCACCATGAGCCACAATCAACGCATTGTTTCCGGCATGCGGCCCACCGGGCCCCTCCACCTCGGCCACTACTTCGGCGTCATCGCCAACTGGATCAAGCTCCAGGAAGACTACGACTGTTTCTTTTTCGCTGCCGACTGGCACGCCCTGACCAGCGAATACGCCGACCCCACCCGCATCAAGGGCTTCGTGCCCGGCCTGGTCAAGGACTGGGTAGCCGCCGGCCTGGACCCGGAAAAGTGCGTGATCTTCCAGCAATCCAAGGTCAAGGAACACGCTGAACTCTACCTCTATCTCTCCATGTACACCCCCCTGGGCTGGTTGGAACGCTGTCCCACCTTCAAGGAAATGAACGCCGAGTTGACCCAGAAGGACCTGAACACCCACGGCTTTCTGGGCTACCCCGTGCTCATGGCTGCAGACATCCTGATGTACAAGCCGTGCGCCGTGCCCGTGGGTAAGGACCAACTGCCCCACCTGGAGCTCACCCGGGAGATCGCCCGCCGCTTCAACCACCTGACCGGCGGGGACTTCTTCCCGGAACCGGCGGACATGCTCACCGAAGAATGCAAGCTGGTCGGCCTGGATGGTCGCAAAATGTCCAAAAGCTACGGCAACTCCATCATGCTCTCCGAACCCTTTGACGAGATCGCGCCCAAGGTCCGTGGCATGAAGACCGACGAGAGCCGACAACGCAAATCCGATCCGGGTGACCCCGCCGTCTGCAATCTCTACCCCTATCACAAGCTGATAACGGACCCGGCCAAGCTCCCGGAAATCGAGGAAGGCTGCAAAAACGCCTCCTGGGGCTGCGTGGATTGCAAAAAGGTGCTCATGGAATCCCTGGAAAAATTCCTCACACCGCTGCACGAGCGCCGCGCCGCCTGCACCGACGAGCGTGTGGCCGAAATCCTGGAAGCGGGCAATCGCAAGGCCGAGGCGTTCGCCGCCAAAACCCTGGGCGACCTCCGCGCACTCGTGAACTTCGATTCCTAGCGGGCGTTTTCTTTTTTTCGCCATTGCGATAGGATCACCCCAGTCATTAATACATAGTTAAGGAGATAGCATGACAGCCCAGGAAGGCAGCACCGTAAAAGTCCACTACTCAGGCACCCTCAAACGGGACGGCAGCGAATTCGATTCGAGCCAGGGGCGTGACCCCCTGGAATTCAAGCTGGGCGCGGGCATGGTCATCGCCGGTTTCGAGCGTGCGGTGATCGGCAAATCCCCCGGAGACTCCGTGACCGTGGAAATCCCGCCTGAGGATGGCTACGGCGATCCCAACGATCAGTTGGTCTTCCAGGTACGCAAGAACCAGCTTCCGCCCGATGTGGAACTGGAAGAGGGAATCATGCTGGAAATCCGCACCGAAGACGGCAGCCCGGCCTATGTCCGCGTCACCCAGTTCGACGAAGAGATGGTCACCCTGGACGGCAATCACCCGCTGGCGGGAGAAACGCTCGTCTTTGATATAGAGGTTGTGGAAGTAGCCTAAATAGCTACTTATTGATTAATTCATCCATTCCCCCCGCCTCATGCTGAAACCGGCAGGGGCGGGGTTTTCCGTTACGAAACAGGACACGACATGAGCATATCCAAACGTTGTTGCACCATGACCCCGTTCCTGGTCATGGAAATCCTTGAGGCGGCCCAGGCCATGGAGCGGGACGGGCAGTCCGTCATCCATATGGAAGTGGGCGAACCGGACTTCGACACGCCCGAATGCGCTAAACGCGCCGCCTGCCGGGCCATGGACGCGGGCCACACCCACTACACCCATTCACTGGGGCTCATCGAACTGCGCGAGGCCATTGCCGAGGACTACAAGAAACGCTACGGCGTTGCCGTGGCCCCGGGCACCATCGCCATCACCCAGGGCACCAGCCCGGCCATGCTGGCCCTGTTTTCCGCCATCCTCGAAGCGGGCGACAAGGTCATTACCTCGGACCCGTGCTATGCCTGCTATGACAATTTCATCACCTTTGCAGGGGCCGAACCGGTCAAAGTCACGGTGAGCGAAGACGATGCCTTCCAATACCGCGTGTCCGCCATCCGGGAAGCCCTGAAAAAAAACGACCGCGTCAAGGCGATCCTCATCAATTCCCCGGCCAACCCCACGGGCACCCTGCTCACGCCCGAGCGCATGCGGGCCATCGCGGATCTGGCCGAAGAAAAGGGATTGTGGATCGTATCCGACGAAATCTACCACGGCCTGGTCTATGAGGGAGAGGAGCACTCCATCCTGGAATACACGGACCGCGCCTTTGTCCTGAACGGATTTTCCAAGCTCTATGCCATGACCGGCTGGCGGCTGGGATACCTCATCGCACCGGAAAAATTCATCCGCACCCTCCAGATCGTGTGCCAGAACTTCTTCATCTCGGCCAATACCATGGCCCAGTGGGGTGGTCTGGCTGCGCTCAAGGAGGCCGATGCCGATGTGGCCCGCATGAAGGCCACCTACGACAAGCGGCGCAAATACATCTTCGGACGACTCAAGGGCATGGGCTTCGACATAAAACATGACCCGACCGGCGCGTTTTATGTATTGGTGAACATGCGTCATCTGGCCGAAAAATTCGGCGGGTCGTCGCTGAAACTCGCTTACGACATTCTGGAGAAGGCGCATATCGGCGTCACGCCCGGTATCGACTTTGGTCCGGGTGCCGAGGGGTATATCCGGTTTTCCTATGCCAACTCCCTTGAAAACCTTGAGGAAGGCATGAACCGGCTGGAAGGATATCTGAAAGAATATTACTGATACCGCTTGAAAGAATATTGGAAGGCCGCCCGGAGATGGGCGGCCTTTTTCTTATGCGGCACCATGTCAAGAACTTCCTTTTCTCTTCATTCCTTCTGTAATTAGGCTAGGCTCCACCCTCGCCTTATAGCATAATAGTAATGTATTCCTTTTCTTATTCGTGCTCTATGGCACCAAGTACCGATTCGGTACATTAACAATTTAGGATCGCCATTTTTTGTTCGTAGTCTAGGCTACCAAAGGCCGCTCGCGATCCGTTTACGACTGCGCCACAGGTAAGCTAAGCTTCCAGAGTAACGCGGCCAGTTTACGAGCCAAAGCAGCTATCGCCTTTTGAGCAACTCCGCTTTTGCTGTAAATTCGGTTGTAAAATTCTCTCGCCCATTCGTCTCTCTGTTTCCAAATCCATGCCGCCTCAATGAGCAAACTTCGTAATCGCCGTTGCCCAACTGGGCGCAAGCGGCCTTTTCCTTTGCTCAATCCGCTTTGCCGCACAACAGGCGCAAGGCCCAAGTAAGCCGTAACCTCCTTGCTATTGTTGAATCGTTCAGGTCGGAATATCTCGGCCGCAAAGGTGGTTGCCACGACTTCACCCACTCCAGGAACGGACCTCATGGTGGCAATGCGTCTTGCCTCGTCTTGTTCCTGGGAAATGACTCGTAATCGAAGATCAACCTGACGCTGTGCGGAAATGAGATAATGCAATTCTTCGAGTAAGCTATTTCGGGTGTCGTCAGCTCCGGGTGGTAGTGGCAGTATAGCCAGAGCTGCAATAGCGATTTTGCTCCAATGGTCGATCCCAACGGGTTCGGCAATGCTCAGAGATAACAGCAAAGCGCGAATTCTCTGCTTTACTTTACGCAATGAGTCGGTGAGTTGATGTCTTCGACGTTGGAGTGACCGAAAAGCTTCTTCTCTTTCACTAGGAATGGCAATTGGGCGGATCAGTCCTGCTGCGGCAAGTTCAGCCAACTTTCGGCAATCGAGGCTGTCTGTCTTGTTGGTTGCGGTTACTGGGCGTGGTATTCGGCTGGGCGCGGCAACAATCACACGAATACCTGCAGCCTTGAGGCTTCGAGCAAGGCCAAAACCTGTCGGGCCAGCTTCGTAACAAACTGCACCGATGTTAACAGGGAGTGAGGAAAGGATTTGTGTAAGTGATGCCACGTCGGCGGGACTAGACCAATCTTTGATCATTCCGTCTGGTCGTAAGAGTGCAACACTGAATGTCTTTTTGTGAACATCAACGCCAACGAAAATGCGCTGATCAACAAATGCTTCCACAAACCGATAAGCTGATGATATCTTGATACTCGCCATGTCGGCCTCCTTTGAGCTTCACATTTACTGGTACTGTTACCAGATTAAGCCGTGGAGTGCCGACATGGTATTTTTTGAAATTCGGAAGAGAAAGAACGCCTTCGGCGAGAGCCGGGTTGAAGCCTGCGGCTTCAAATGCCCTCCATGCCCTGCGGCCGCTTAAGCCGCTTCGCGTCTTCCTGCCCTCACGGGCAGGTGCACTTCGTGCAACGCTGCATTCCCTTCGGTCACGGACGGCGGTTCTTTTGGCTGAGTAGCACCAAAAGAACCAAAAGTGCCGCTTTTCTAGTGCTTTGCCGCCTTGCGATCACAGGCAAGAATCTGATCAAAGCGAGACGTTCTGGTATCGGCGCGAAAGGATGTTCACGAACTGATAAAATGCCATGATCAGCCAAGTCATCACGCGGGCTCTCGCGTATTCGATCGTGCCGATGGCATCCTGCCCAAGCGTGAGGTCGTGACGGTGCATGTAGAGAAAAAAGTTGGCCCCCGACAGCACCCCGATGATGGAACCGAAGAAGCCGACCTCGATTCCGGTTGCAGCATTGAGGATATGGTCGGTGCAGGTGACGTTGGTGGAACCGAGCGCCTCCACGGTGGGCAGGCTTTTCACGAACCAAGGGCCCTGCCGTGGCAGGGCCCTTTCATTTCCGACAATTCCCTTTTGTTGTCTTGTGTCACACTTGCGCCAAGGTGTTCTTCGGCAGAGGCTTCAGGTAGATGATCGACATGGCGCTCTTCTTCTTGTCGATCTCCCGGCCCATGTCCCTGGCCTTCTGAAGAAGCCTCTCCTTTTCTCCGAAGGTAATGGCGTCGGTCATACACGCCTCCACACAGACCGGTTGCTCCCCGGCCACGACGCGGTCATAGCACAGGTCGCATTTGTGGGCCTTGTTGCGTACCGTGTCGAACTGGATAACACCGTACGGGCAGGCCTCGATGCAGGCCTTGGAACCGGTGCACTTGTCCGGGTCTATCCTGACGATGCCGTTTTGGAGGTCCTTGGATATGGCCCCCGATGCGCAAGCCTTGATGCATTCCGCATTCTTGCAGTGCTGGCACGGGACCACCCAGGACTGCTGGGTGATCTTCGGGTAGGTGCCGCTCGTGAACGATTCGACCCGTAAGTAGAAGGGGATTTTTCCGGGCATGCAGTTCTCGTGGTCCACGATGCCGTGGTAGTTGCGGCAGGCGACCACGCAGGTCTTGCAGCCGATGCATTTGTTCATGTCGATCATCAAGCCGAGCTGTGGCATTGGTATTCCTCCTTACTTGCTTATGCGTACCCGGGACGAGACGTGCGACTCGCCACCGACGAGATCCTGCCACTCAAGGTGGGAGCCCGCATCGGGGATGAGCTTGTTGTCGCTGAATCCGACTCCCGCCGCCACACGGCCCACGGTCGCCCCGAAGCCGTGCAGGATGCCCACGCAGTCCGGCCTGATCTGTTCTGTCAGGCGAACCGGCATGGTTAGCTTGCCCGTGCGGGAAGTGAGGGTGACCGTGTCCCTGTCCTTGATGCCGAGCTTGACCGCGGCCGCAGGGTTCAGGAGGGCCGGGTTGTCGTGGATGCCGCTGACAGGATCGCGCAGCTGCGGATTGTTGTGCGTCCACTGTCCGCTGCCCTGGTGGAAGATGGTCCGGTATGAGACGAGAATGAATGGATACTTGTCCACATCCTCCTCGTATTCCGCTGCAAGCCCAGGGCGCGGCATGGCCTGATCAACCGCTTCCAGGTCTTCCCAGTACAAGTGGATTTTGCCGCTGGGCGTGCCGAACCCGCCCGCCTGTTCGTACTTGCGGAATCCCATGGTTCCGGTTGTCCAGATGCCACCCATTTTCCGCAGCTTTTCCACCGACAGGCCGAGTCCGGCCAGTTGGATATCATAGAATTCAAGGTCGTCCTTGAAAGAGAAATACTCGGGCGTCAAACGTTTGCCGAGTTCGATAAACACCTCATTGGAATGGCGGCATTCACCCGGAGCCTTAACCACAGGCTGCCGCAACAAAACACCATGACCGAAGTTGTACCACCACGGCATGTAGAGAAGTTCCCACCGTTCGAAGTAGGACTTGTCGGGGAGCACCAGATCTGCATATTTGGATGTTTCCGACAACATTATTTCATAGCTGACCAGGAGTTCCAGCTTGTATTCTTCACCGCCCTCTCCGGGCATGCAGACCGCCTTGCACCATTCATCCTGTCCCATTTCGGTCATGGCAGGATTGCTTTCGGACGTGAGAAGCACCTTGAGCCCGCCGTTCTTGATGGCTTGCGCCTCGTACCATGTGGGTTCCATGATGAATCCGTATTTTTTGAACAGGTCGCGGTCCGGGCCGGTGCGGTGCCAGCCCAACTCGCTCAGATTCGGACCGGCAGGAATTGGCTCCACCGGCGACATAGGTGTGAGGCCGGGCAGCGGTTGCCCGCCGGGGTTGTCAATGTTGCCGGTGACGGCCAGGAGCATTGTCCAGGCGTGCCCGAAGTCCATGGCCTGACCGAGCATGAGGCCCTTGAAGCTGTCCACGCCCACGGACGGCGCTGCCGCACACAACTCGGCGAGCTTGACGATGTCATTGGGCGGAACGTCGCAGATGGCGCTCATGGCCTGAGGGGTCTTGTCGGCGATATACGCCTTGAGTTTTTCGAAATCGCCTTCTCTGACCCAGTTGTCCACAAATTTTCTGTCATGCAGGTTGTGGGTCACGATATGATTGATCATGCCAAGGAACAGGGCGGTATCACCGGACGGCTTGATGGGAATCCACCAATCCGCCTTGGCTGCGTCGGCCGTGAAGAGCGGATCAATGACCACCAGTTTGGCCCCACGATCCTTGGCGTCGAGAATATCTCTCGGAACAGCGGCGTCATCAAGACCACCGAAGGCATGCCGTCCTGCCAGGATCATGACGCCACCTTTGGGAACGGTGTCGTATGCAGGCGGGATGTGGTGATTGGGTACGCCGCCCATGGCCTTGATGAACGAGATGATCTTGGCTGAATCGCAGTGCGGCAGCGCAGTATTGATGAACCCGCCATATGCATCGAGAAAACGCCATTTGGGGTCGGTTATGGAATGGGGGAAAAAGCTGGCTGTGAATGTGTGCGCTTCACCGCGATCCCTCAAGTCGGCAAGCTTGTCGGCCAGGATGTCCATGGCCTCATCCCAGCTGATACGCTCGAACTTTCCTTCGCCGCGTTTGCCGAATCGCTTGAGAGGATGGGTAAGTCTGTCCGGGGTGTATTGGAGAGAAACTCCGGCCATGCCCTTGACGCAGGCCTTGCCGCGTGCTTTGGGGTTGCCTCGTATTTCCTTTACAATACCGTCTTCCACACGCGCCAAAATGGCGCACTCCGCCTTGCATTGATAGCAGACAGTGGGATGCCATCCATTTTCTACCATGTGAACCTCCTTGCGTTGCGGCCAGCCGGAAAATCCCTCCCGGAGGACCGTGCATCGTTAACGGGTATCAGTTGTCTGACAAGCATCAGTCCGACTCGTTCGATTTTTCCTCCGGATAGTCTTGATGGAGCATGATGAAGATGCGCACCACGCCCCATACCATCACGACGAATCCAAAAAAGAGCGTCCAAACCAAAGGGTTGGCAGGGGAATAGTCCATTGTTCACCTCTTAGAGGTTTTGCGTGAACGAGGTTTTATTTTTGTAGATTTCCTTCACGCGCCCGGGGTCGGAGACCAGCTGGAACGGGATGCCCACGAACAGGATGCCGCCCACGAGGTTCCCCAGAACCGTATACAGTTGGTTGTGCGCCCATCCGTATTGGCCGAAGCCCCAATGCAGGACGACGGGCGCGGTACTGCTCATGGCCGCAGCGGCGTCCAGATAGGCACCCTGCTGGAAGAGGGGCAGGGCCAGGAAGCCGATGTTGGCGATGCAGTGCTCGGCCATGCCCGCCACAAAGGCCAAGGGGCCATATGCGGCCATGGCGATCTTGGCGATGTCGCCTTCCGCCTTGACGTAAAGGATGGCCGCAGTCTGGAGCATCCAGGTGCAGACGATGCCCATGACGAATATCTGGGTGGCGGTATAGCCCAGCTTGGCCACGCCCATGGCGTGGGATTTGGCCATCCACGGCCAGGCCGCGTAGGACCCGCTCTTGCTGATAAGCCACATGAAGAACATGCTGCCCAGGAAATTGCCCGCATAGCCGAGGGTGATGCCCCAGGTGAAGGCACCCCAGCCGATGCGCTTGTGGAAGATGCCGATGATGCCGATGTACATGTCGGCGGTGACCAGGGTCATGCCGGACATCATGATGATGACCAGGGAGAACATGAAGACAAGCCCCATGAGCAGGTTGGTCAAGCCCGGGGCAAGGTTTTCGCCGACCCCGGCCGAAACGGCCAGTGCCAGCGTCGAGCCGAACACGACCATGGCCCCGCCCGCGACCGAGGACAGGAGAAAGGCCAGTGGCCGTTCGCGCACCATGGTCCACTTGTAGGTACAGATGTCCGCCACGCGAACCACGGTTTCATCGATAGTTGCAGGCATGCCGTCCTCCCATGGACCAATGGTCCGTTCTGCCGCTCTGCCGACGGCATCCGGTCTTGCGATTATCGGCGATCATACCCGGTACCTTCGCGGTCCGGGGGTGGGGCAACTTTTCGATTCTGTTTTATCCGGATGCACGCCCGCCAGGTGGCGATGCCGGCGTACGGCCCTGCCTGCCATGTTTGTCAGAATGTGCTTCAGGTCTGACGTCCGGAGCAAGGTCGAGAAATGAGGACATTGCTTCAGCCGAGGGCTCAGCCGGTATCCATCCTCGGCGTGGGGGTCGAACAGCACGTCGCCGTCCCTGACCTCGACCGTGTCTCCAACGGAAAGGAGCAAGACGCCTTCTGCCGTGCGCTCGAAAAAGTTGCGCACGTCTTCCGTGGACTCCGCAGTGTCCATCATGTTTTTGTACCTGGGTTCGACTTCCCGCTCTCGGGGTCGAAACGATTGTTGTCTAGTCATGATTTTTCACCTTCAGGGCTGGTAGGGACGCGACCTCATCCGGTCGCGTCCCTGACCAAGCGACGGGTACCCTAAGCACGTCAGGATTCTATCTTGATGCGCTCGGCCCGCTCGGTTTCGGCTTTGGGCAGCGTCACGGAGAGGATGCCTTCCTTGTAGCTCGCCTTGATCCCCTTCTTGTCCACACGGCAAGGCAGGGACACGGCGCGATAGAAGCTGCCGTAGCTGCGTTCGACGAGGTGGTAGTTCTCGTCCTTCTTCTCGGAGGACTTCTTCTTTTCTCCCTTCAAAACGAGGCTGTTGTTCTCAAGGGAAATGTCGATGTCCTTGGCCTCCATTCCCGGTAATTCGGCATCCACCACCACGGCCTTGTCGGTTTCCTTGATGTCCACAGAGGGGAACCGGGAACCATCGAAGTCCCGCATCCATTTGCGCAGGGAATTGCCCGTAAAGGGGTCGAAATCCGGAAGATCGGACAGCAATCTGCCACCGCGTAAAACGGGAAGACGTTCTAGCATTTTCTTTCTCCTTTTATTTTAGCATGTTGTTCTGTCCGAGCAAACCAACCGCAACCGGCTCTCTTCAAGAGACGCCATACAACCCGGCGGACATTTTCTGTCCGTTTCTGCCCGCCAGGTCCTCTTCGTCCTCCTCCGCGCCAGACGCGAAGACCACGGCGGCCCCGGTCGTCAGGAGCAGGGAGGCGATGGAGGCCGCGTTCTGCAGGGCGACCCTGGTGACCTTCTTGGGGTCGATGACGCCGGAAAGCATCAGGTCCTCAAACTCTCTGGTATATGCGTTTAAGCCGTAGCCGCCGTTGCCGTCTCGCACCTTCCCCGCAACCAGTCCCGGCTCCATGCCGCTGTTCCTGGCGAGCTGGCGCAACGGCTCGGACAGGCTGCGGCGCACCACGTCCACTCCGAAGCGTTCGTCGTCGCCGGGAGGCAACAGGTGCTCCAGAACCCGCTCGCAACGGACCAGGGCCACGCCGCCGCCGGGCACGATGCCCTCTTCCTGAGCCGCCCGGGTGGCGTTGAGCGCATCATCCACGCGAGCCCGTTTTTCCTTCAGTTCCGTTTCCGTGGACGCCCCCAGCTTGAGAACGCACACGCCGCCGAACAACTTGGCTATCCTCGTGGCGAGACCGGAACGCTCGCGCTGGTCTTCGGCCAGATTCATTTGGCCGCGCAACTGGTCGATGCGCGCCCGAACCGTCTCCCGGTCCCCCTGTCCCCCGATGATAGTGGTGGAGTCCTTGCTGACCAGGAACTTGTCCGCACCGCCCAGGTGGTCGATGACGGCTCGTTCCACCGTCACTCCCAGTTCGTCCGAGATCACCTGCGCACCCGTGAGCGTTGCGAGGTCGCCGAGCATGTCGGACAGGGACTCGCCGAATCCCGGTGCCTTGACCGCACAGGTCTGGACCACGCCCCGGACCATGTTGACGGCCAGCAATCCCAAGGGCTTGTCGGATATCTCCCGCGCCACCACCACAAGAGGTCGTCCGATCCCCAGGGCCAGTTCCAGAACGGGCAGCAGATCGTGGTCCCCCTTGATGGTCTTGTCGCTCAGCAGGATCAGCGGATGTTCCAACTCGCAGGTCATCCGCTCCAGATCGGTGATGAAGTAGGGGGACAGATAGCCGCGATCAAAACGCATACCCTCGACGGTTTCCAGGGTAGTGTCACGCCCCTTGCCTTCCTCGATGGTCACCACCCCGTCCGGGCCGGCCTTTTCCAGGGCATTGGCGATGATTTGACCGATGGCCTTGTCGTTATTGGCGGATATGGAGGCCACCCGGGCCATGTCCTTTCTGCCCAGCGCGGGCACGGCCATGGCGTCGAGTTCCGCCACAACGGCCCGGACAGCTAGGTCCATCCCGCGCTTGATGGCGTTGGGGTCGTGCCCGGCGGCCACCAGCTTACTGCCGTGGAAGAGCATACTCCTGGCCAGGAGCACGGCGGTAGTGGTCCCGTCGCCGACAGCATCGTTGGTTCGGGCGGCGACCTCGTTGACAAGGAAGGCACCCAAGTTCTCGGTCGGTTCCTCAAGTCGTACTTGGCGGGCGATGGTGGCCCCGTCGTTGATGACCAGGGGTGGGGAGTCTTCCATGTCCAGGATGGCGCAACAACTCCTCGGCCCCAAGGTCCCTTCAACGGTCCGAGCCAGAACATCCACGCCGCACAGGAGCTTGTGCTTGGCCCGAAACCCGATATGTATCCGCTTGGCCATCATGGCTTCCGGACCGACTACACGCGCACGATCGAATTGTCGCAGTTGGCGAAATCGCAATGGTGGTAGTCATCCGCCTTCTCATCATTGATCCAGCAAGAGCCGTCCAGCAGGTAGCGGTATTGGTACTCGCGCCCCATGGGCAACACCATGGAGCGGGAAAAGGAGCCATTTTTGTTTCGCTTCATCTTCGAGTCCTTCACGCCCCAATCGTTGAACTCCCCGGCGAGGAAGACAGTCTTCACCCCGTCGACCCGGTTGCTGGGTACCGTGAACGTGACCCGGCATTTCGAGTCTCCCTTCAATCTCGTTTTGGTCAGCGACATATTCCGCCACCTCCGAATTTGGCTTTGCCGGATGTCCCCGCCTTCGGGGATCACCCCTGCACAAGCAATTCCACGCTTTTCACGTGTATCAATGTCTCGCGCGCCCTCTGCTCGACGACTCCGATGACTTTGACCCTAGAGCCGCACAGCGACACGAGCCGCTGCAGGTAATCGCCTTCAGCCACGCGGTACTCCACGTCGTCCGTAGCCTGTATAGACACGAACTCAATATGGTTATTCTCTGTCCATTCAACAGGGACGACGACCCCGACTATTGTTTGCATTGGCTGCCTCCCGTGATGCAGTCGAACACACATAATAGGATTAGCAACTTGTGGGCCAAGTGTTTCATATTGAAAATACAGGATATATTTTGAGCACCGTCGAAATTACCGGAACAGGACTTCCCCTTTTTTACCGATCAGGAAGCCGTCATGGCGATCAACCGCTGAAATGATTCATGTCTCGAAGGGGGCTTTGAAAACCGGAAATGGAGTTCCCATGGGAAATGCGTTTCCGGTTTTCAACGAACGTCAGCCGGAACGGCGCTTGTATTCGACGCGGTCGATTCCGTGCTTGCGGATCAGGTTGCGCAGATGGCGGGTGGATATCCCGGCATGACGCGCGGTCTTGTCCATGCGGCCGTCATGTTGCTCGAACAGCTTGAGGATATACAACCGTTCGATGGTGTCGACGGCCCTTTGCTTGAGATCCGACAAGGGGTGGGAGGTGTCGATGCAATTGCCGTTGTGGGGCGTGAACGTGCAGGACAGTTCGAGCGGCAGGGTTTCTGGCCGGATAATGCGGGAACTCTCCAGAATATACGAACGCTCCAGGATGTTCTCCAACTCCCGGACGTTGCCGGGCCATTCATAGCGGAGAATCGCCTCCAGGGCGACGGGATGGATTCCCTGGACATCTCTGCCGTGCCGGTCCCGGAATACCTTGAGAAAGTGTTCCACGAGCAACTTGATGTCGTCGGGGCGCTCCCGCAACGGAGGGATGGTGACGGGGAAGATATTCAGGCGGAAAAAGAGGTCCTTGCGGAACCCTCCCATGCCAACCCGTTCCTTGAGATCGGCATTGGTCGCCGCAATGATCCGAGTTTCAAGAGGGATGTCCTTTCTCCCTCCGATGCGCTGGAACGTCTTCTCCTGCAACACGTGTAGCAGCTTGACTTGTTGGGTGGGCGTCATGGTGCCCACCTCGTCAAGGAACAAGGACCCCCTGCGTCCCAATTCCAGCTTGCCTATCTGCCGCCGGTCCGCGCTCGTGAAGGATCCCCGCTCATGCCCGAAAAGCTCGCTCTCGAACAACGATTCCGGAACCGACCCGCAATGAACGCTGATGAAAGGGCCGTCAGCGCGGTTGCTCAGGTTGTGGACGACCCTGGCCAGCCAGCTCTTGCCCACCCCAGTCTCCCCGAACAGAAGTACCAGAGCTCTGGTGTCAGCCACGGCCCGGATCTTTTCGAAGACATCCTGCATGGCCGGGCTGCACCGCGCCATGAAGTCTTTCATTTCGGATGCCAACCCATTATCCGAATAATAGCGGATTTGGCTTTTGACTTGTCGTTTAAGACGCAGATTGTCGAGCACGTGCTCAAGGACGTCTGTGTTGACGGGCGTGGTGATGAAGTCACTGGCCCCTGCCTTGACGAGGTTGACCAGAAGACGGGTTCGCTTCTGAAGGTCCATCACCACGATTTCGATGTCCGGGTTGGCGGTCCACGCCTCCCGTATGAACTCGCGGTGTGCCTCGATGTCGCCGCACTCCAGTCCCAGGGTGCCCACATCGACGAAGACCATGTCGTGCTGGCCGGAGGCAAGGTTCTTCCGATACTCCGAGCGCGTCCCCACGCTGGTGCAATGTACGCCGGGGCCGAGTGCCCCAATGATGATTTCGCCGTCCGTCGAATCGACTGCGGCAAGCAAAACCTGAAGCATAACTCGCCTTGCCATTAGGTAACCAACTCCATGCGGGGATCAAGTGCCTTCCTGCGTCCCGCATTTTCCACGGCAGCTCGCCAAAAATTTAGATTAATCATGCCACGCCCAGTATGATTTGTCCACGGCAGGGCAAGGCGATTGCAACAAACAGAGTGTCCGTGTCCTTTGACCAAAGGATGGAGGACGGAGTCGAAGTCGGCGTAACTCGGAAAAATATTCAAGTATAAGCGTCGGCCAGTGAAAAATGCCGCGACCCCAATTGGTTGGCCTTTCCCCGGCGGCTGCTTGCGTCACGCTCGCGGAGGACATCGGCGGGAGATGTCGAAAGTGCCCCGCCGGAGGCATCAAAAAAAATGCCCGACCCTTCGCTCTTTGCGACGGGCCGGGCCAACGTATGATTATTGTTGAAGGCTACAGATTGGCGAGTAGGATTTCGCCGAATTCCTGGCAGCCGACGCGGGTGGAGCCGGGGATTTGGGAGGCGAGATCCACGGTGACTTTTTTGCCTTCCAGGGCTTTTTCCACGGCAGCGTGGATGAGGTTTGCGGCCTCATGCCAGCCGAGGTGTTCGAACATCATGGCGCCGGACAGGATCAGGGAGCCGGGGTTGGCCATGTCCTTGCCCGCGATGGTCGGAGCGGTGCCGTGGGTGGGCTCGAAGAACGCGAGCTTGTCGCCCATGTTGACTCCGGGAGAGAGGCCGAGTCCGCCGACTTGGGCAGCCAGGGCATCGGAGATGTAGTCGCCGTTGAGGTTGGTGGTGGCGATGACCGAATATTGCTCGGGGTACATGAGCACGTTCTGGAACATGGCGTCGGCGATACGATCCTTGAGGATCACGCCGTTGCCTTCTTCGCCTTCGCGCACGACCCGGCCCTTGTATTCCTGTTCGGCCAGTTCATAACCCCAGGTACGAAAGCCGCCTTCGGTGGTCTTCATGATGTTGCCCTTGTGGACCAGAGTCACGGAAGGCTTGTCATGTTCGATGGCGAAATCAAGGGCCTTCTTGACCAGACGCTTGGAGCCTGCGGGCGTGATGGGCTTGATGCCTACGCTGGCGGTAGCGTCGATCTTCGCGCCCAGTTCGTCCACGAGAAACTCTATTAATTTCTTTGCTTCTAGGGTGCCGGACTGGTATTCTATACCTGCGTAAACGTCCTCGGTATTCTCGCGGAAAATACACATGTCAACGAGGTCGGGCCGCTTGACAGGAGACTCTATCCCCTTGAAATATTTGATGGGACGGATACAGGCGTAAAGGTCGAAGACCTGACGCAGGGTGACATTGAGGCTACGGAACCCCTTGCCCACGGGCGTGTTCAGGGGGCCTTTGAATGCCAGTTCGGCACCGGCCAGGGCATCCATGGTCGCCTTGGGAAGATGTTCGCCGGTCTCGGCAAACCCCTTCTCGCCAGCCAACAGCTCGATCCAGTTGAGCTTGTTGTCGTCGCCGTAGGCCTTGGCAACGGCGGCGTTCAGGACAGGGCGACCGGCTTTCCAGACTTCGGGACCAATACCGTCACCTTCGATGTAATATACTGTTTTCTGAACCAAAATATCCTCCTTATACAGCGATGAAAACGGTTGAATTTCCGGGACTTTCAGGAAAATAGGAAGCGGACTATGACTTTTATTCGGCAAAATTGCAAGGAACGCCACCCTGCTGCAACACGAAACCACGCCGTTTGCCCATAACCGTAAATCAATTCAAACGGGAAAAGAAAATTTATGCAGGCTGATCTCGAAATAGTCAAAGCGTTGCTGGACGGCAGCCGAAAAGTGGTGGTCCTGACCGGGTCCGGAGTATCGGTCGAGAGCGGCATTCCCACGTTCCGGGGCCATGACGGGTTCTGGAAAACCCATCGGGCCGAAGATCTGGCCCGGCCCGACGCCTTTGAGGCGCACCCGGAATTGGTCTGGGAATTCTACAACTGGCGACGCACCATGGTACGCCAGAGCAAGCCCAACCCCGCCCACTTCGCCCTTGCCGAGATGGAACGCCAGATACCGAATTTCCTGCTCATCACCCAGAATGTAGACGGGCTGCATACCAAGGCAGGCAGCCAAAAACTCATCGAGATGCACGGCTCCCTCTGGCGGGTGAAATGCACCACCTGCTCCCATTCACGTGAGGATTTCAGTGAATTGCCCGACCTGCCGGAGTGTCCGGTTTGCGGCCACCTGCTCAGGCCCGGCGTGGTCTGGTTCGGCGAACCGCTCATCCCCGGCGTGCTCAAAATTTCCATCGATCAAATCAACAAGGCAGATGTCTTTCTCACCATCGGCACGTCAAACATGGTCCAACCGGCAGCATCCTTCTACCAACTCGCCAAGGATCACGGTGCCGTGACCGTGGAAATCAACCTGGAACCAACCCCGAATACCGGATTCATGGACTTCGCCCTGCATGGAAAGGCGGGCGAAATTCTGCCCGAACTGGTTTCCGGGCTGGCTTCCACGCCGTCCCCCCCCCCCTCCGGGGAGACGAGGCAATGACCGGAATCGTCCGCTACGAACCGATGATCCCAGAGGACAAGGGCGAGGCCCTGTCCCTGGTCCAATCCGTTTTCGACGCCCACGTGGCCCCCCACTTCTCCGAAGAGGGACGGACCACATTTCACGAATTCGTGCGCCAGTTTGCCTTCTCGGACCAACCGGGCAAGACCTTTGCCCTGGTGGCCCGGCGGGAGCGGACGATCATCGGCGTCATTGAAGTGGTGGACGGCAGCCACGTGGCCCTGCTCTTCGTGGCCCCCGAATTCCAAAGGCACGGCGTGGGCAGCGAGCTGGTGCAACGAGCGATAACCGAGTGCCTGCGGCGCATGCCTCCGCCGGACGTCCTGACAGTCAACGCCTCACCCAACGCCCTGGCCGCCTATGCCCGCATGGGCTTCGTGCCCATGAAACAAGAACAGGAGAGGGACGGCATCCGCCATGTGCCCATGGCCCTGGTGCTGAACGCGCCGGACCAACCCGAACATCCTCCCCCGCTTGACGAAAAGACAAAGAACGGAGTAACCCTCAAGTCCATGAACCCATCCATCTCGTACAACTATTTTTGCGGACGCGGGTGGCGCAACGTCAAGCGGCCCGATTCCTAGACGCGTGCTGAAGCAATGCCGCCGTTTCCCCAAACGACGGCATTCGAGGTACGCAGTTCTGGGTTTCGGAAGCCGTTGGCAAACGCGCCAACGGTTTTTTTATGCAATCTGACAACGCATCAGGCGGTGCCGGGGGAGCAAGCGCACCGGCTGATTCCAAACTCAAAACCGTATCGGAGGAATTTCGATGATCAAAAAAATCTTTCTGCCACAGGACCAGATGCCGACCCGGTGGTACAACCCCATGCCGGACCTGCCCACCCCCATGGCTCCGCCGTTGAATCCCGAAACCATGGAACCGCTCACACCGGACATGCTCGCGCCCATCTTCCCGGACGCCCTCATTGCCCAGGAAATGAGCCAGGACCGGTTCATCGACATTCCCCAGGAAATTCTGGACGTCTACAAGATATGGCGTCCTTCCCCGCTGGTGCGCGCCGACAGGCTGGAAAAGGCCATCGGTGCCAAGTGCAAAATATACTACAAGGACGAATCCGTCTCCCCGGCAGGCTCCCACAAGCCGAACACCTCGGTTCCCCAGGCCTACTACAACAAGATGGAAGGCGTGGAGCGACTGGCTACCGAGACCGGCGCGGGCCAGTGGGGCACGGCCCTGTCCTTTGCCTGCGCCCAGTATGACATGGAATGTGTGGTCTACATGGTCAAGGTCTCCTACGAGCAGAAACCGTACCGCAAAATGATCATCAACACCTATGGCGGCTCCATCTACGCCTCGCCGTCCGAGATGACCCGCACGGGCCGTGAGATGCTGGCCAAGGACCCGGACTGCAAAGGGTCTCTCGGCCTGGCCATCTCCGAAGCCGTGGAGGATGCGGCCACCCATGACAACACCAAGTACGCCCTGGGCTCCGTGCTCAACCACGTACTCATCCACCAGACCATCACCGGGCTGGAGGTCCAGAAACAATTGGAAATGGTCGGCGAGAAGGTCACCCATCTCGTGGGCTGCGTGGGCGGCGGATCCAACTTCGGCGGCCTGGTGCTCCCGTACCTGCCGCAAAAACTGGCCGGGGACCCGGTCAAATTCATCGCCGTGGAACCCAAGGCCTGCCCCACCCTCACGCGAGGAGAATACCGTTACGATTTCGGTGACATGGCCCGGCTGACACCGCTGGTAAAGATGCATACCCTGGGCCATGATTTCATGCCCGCGCCCATCCACGCGGGCGGTCTGCGTTACCACGGCGACGCGCCCATCATCTGCAACATCGTGGAAGAAGGACTGTGCGACCCGGTCGCCTACTTCCAGACCGAGTGCTTCGAAGCGGCCAAGCTCTTCATGCAGACCGAGGGATTCCTGCCTGCACCGGAAACCTCCCACGCCATCAAGGGGGCCATTGAAACCGCCAAAACCGCCGGGCCGGACGACGTGATCGTCTTCCTGTACTCCGGCCACGGCATGCTCGACCTGGCCTCGTACGACGCCTTCAACCAGGGGCTTCTGACCAACTTCGAACTGCCTCAGCGGGATATCGAGGAAGCCCTGAAATCCTGCCCGAAGATAGGCTGAGCAACCACCTGACAAACGACAACGACCCGGCTCGCTTCAGTGGGCCGGGTCATTTCATTGCTCCTTGCCAACCGACCGATTCGGCTGCTAAGTATCAAGCTGTACTACATTCACAGGAGAACTCCATGCGCCGAATCTATTCCCTTTGCATCCTGCCCGTCCTCATGCTCGCCCTGTTCCTTGCCGCAGGCTGCGGTTCCAAAGAACCCGTCCAGGTGGACATGGGTGTCGTGAAAAAGGCCCTGCTGGAAAAGAAATGGTTCTGCAAACAGTTGTTCCAACGCGACGTGGCAGGCGACAATCCCCTGACCATCCAGTTCATGCCCAATGGAACAGTCGCAGGCAGCGGCGGCTGCAACGAGTTCAAGGGCACGTATACCCTTACGGAGGACAGCCTGACCTTCGGCCCGCTCACGACCACCAAGAAATCCTGCGGCCCTGCGGCGGACGAGCAGGAATTCACCTATTTTTCCTTTCTGGCCCGCATAAGCAAATTCACGGTGGATGAGGACGAACTGAAACTCTACGCCGAGGGCGAAGTCGAGCCCATGCTCTTCTCCACGTCCGAAGGCGGGAGCTTCTTCTCCTGGTAATCCCTAGGGATTGTTGTCAGGACAAGCTGCGCGTAGCCAGGATATCTGGCACCACCCGGCCCGGTTGGCAGAAATGACAGTCACCCGGCCGATTCAACCTTCCCTTGAGCCGCATGATTCTGCGGTAGGACAAGCCGATACGCTCCGGTGAAAGAACGCCCGTGTCCACCAGCTTGCGGATGATGGCGTGGGCCTTGGGCACGATATCCGGGTCGTAGACCAGATTGTTGCCAAACAACAGGATGTCCGCCCCGGCCTCGATTGCCAGACGGATCGCCTTGTCCAGGCCGTAAAATTCGCTGATCGCCTTCATGTTCATATCGTCGGTGATGACCACGCCGTCAAAACCGATCCGCTCGCGCAGGATGCCGGTGATCACTTTTTTGGACAGGGTGGCCGGATAATCCGGGTCGAGCTTGGCATTGAAGATATGCGCGGTCATGATCATCCGCACCGCTTCCTTTTTGATCAGCTCCCGATAGGGAATCAACTCCTTTTCCGACCAGGTTTCGGTCACGTCGGTCAGACCGAGATGGCTGTCCGCGCCCGCGCTGCCATGACCGGGAAAATGCTTGAGACAGCCGACGATCCCCCGCCGATCCAATCCCTGGAGAAACAACTCGTCACACCGGGCCACCCGTTTCGGGTCCGCCGAAAAACTCCGGCCCAGCTTGCCTATGGCCGGACTCTCCGGGTTGACGTTGACGTCCGCCACCGGCGCGAAATCGAGGTTGAACCCGGCCAAAGCCAGAGTCTGGCCCACGGTCATGCCCACCTGAAGGACGGCCTGGTCATCCAGCCCCCCCACTTCCTGAGCAGAAGGCGTGCCGGTGAACCCGTATTTGGGCTTGAGACGCTGCACCATGCCCCCTTCCTGGTCCACGGCCACGATGAGCGGCAGGGACGTGAGTGCCTTCAGATCACGCGTGAGCCGGGCCACCTGGGGCGGATCGACGATGTTCCGCCCCGCCTTTCGTAGCGCCACATCGTAGTCGAAGAGCACCACGCCCCCCAAATGATAGTCGCGGATATCGCGGGCAATGGGACTACCCTCGGTCACGCTCAAGCCGCGAAAACCGGCCATGAGCATCTGGCCGATCATAACGTCAAGGTCGTCGGTAGCCCGTGCGGGTTGGACGAAAAACAGCAAGGCAAGGACAAGAGAGGATAGGATGCGGCAGAAAGACATGAAAACTCCGTTGTGTTGTTGAACCTTTTCATAGGACGCCCGCTTTTTTCATGCAAGACGAAACAGGTTTTCGTCCCGCCCTTTTTCGCCTACCATGACGGCATGGTTGTCGATCTTCCCCGACCCAATTTCCTTCGCCGGGCCTTTCGCCCCACCTGGACCGATCTCGCCCCGCAGATTCTCGGCGAGAATGCGCCGTACCCGGACCATGCCACGGCCTCGCTGTGGGGACTGGTCCTGGCCTCGCGCCACGTACCGCACCGCATCCGGCAACAACGCAAGGCAGACGGCGGAGGCTGGTCCGTCCAGGTCCAATCCTGGTTCGCGGTACGGGCCGTGGAGGAGATTCGCCTCTTCATGGAGGAAAACGCGCCCGGAGCCCTGCCGGTGCGACTGCCCGATCTGCGGCCTGTGACCGGGCTGGAGCCCACCATTTTCGGCATGGGCCTGCTCCTCCTGTTCTACTGGGCCTACGGACGGGCATACCCCGCCTTCGGGGTATATCCGTGGGAATGGCTCGAACTGGGCAGTGCGGACGCGGCCCGGATACTCATGGGCGACTGGTGGCGCACGTTCACCGCCATGACCCTGCACGCCGACGGACCGCACATACTGGGAAACTGCCTCATCGGCGGGGTCTTCATCTGGCTGGTATCACGACGACTTGGCGCAGGACCGGCCTGGCTGCTGGCGATCCTGGGCGGAGCCTCGGGCAATCTGCTCAACGCCGTGACCCTGGGAGTGCATCACAACGCCATTGGATTTTCCACGGCCTCATTCGCCGCAGCGGGTGTTCTGGCGGGCATCACCCCCTTTGGCGTGGGCGGGGGAATCCACGGTCTGGGCAGTGGTAGCCTGACCAAACGATTCTATCGCTTTCTCAGCTCCGCGCTGGTGCCGGTGGGAGCGGGACTGGGCCTCTTGGCCATGCTCGGCGCCGGGGACGGCACGGACCTGGGCGGCCACCTGTTCGGCATGGTGTCCGGCCTGATCCTCGGCGTGGCAACGGGCTGGGCAGCCACCCGGTTCGGTCTGCCCGGCAAACGCGCCGACGGCTGGCTCTACACCATCGCCCTGGCCCTGCCGGTACTGGCGTGGTCAGTGGCATGGCTGGCGTGACGCGGGCGAGTGTGCTAGGCTTACCTTCGGTTTACATTTGAATTTTTCAGGAGATACTTGTGGGTGATTCGGTCATCGAAATACAGAATATGAGTCTGTCCCTGGATGGGATATCCGTGCTGGAGGATGTCTCCCTGACCGTGGAGCGCGGCGATTTTCTGGCCGTGCTCGGCCCCAACGGCGGGGGCAAGTCCACCCTGCTCAAAGTCATGCTCGGCCTACTCCGGCCCGACAGCGGCACCGTGCGCGTACTCGGCTCCAGGCCGGGCGAAACGGGCGGACGTATCGGCTACCTGCCCCAATACACCTATGTTTCCAGCTCCTTTCCCATCACGGTACTCGATGCCGTGCGCATGGGCATGGTCCGACCAGGGTTGGCTGGCGTGGCCGGTCCGGGCAACCCCAAGCGGGAGATCGAGCACGCCATCAAGGCACTTACCCGCGTCAACATGCAGGACCACGGACAGCGCGTCCTGGCCGGGCTTTCCGGCGGCCAGAAACAGCGGGTATTCATCGCCCGCGCCCTGGTGGATAACCCGGAACTGCTGCTCCTGGACGAACCCACGGCCAGCGTGGACTCGGCCAGCCGAAATTCACTCTTCAAGCTGCTCATCGAACTCAACAAGGAAATCACCGTGATCATGGTCAGTCACGACATCTCCTCCCTGGTCACGGGAGTCAAATCCGTGGCCTGCGTCAACCGATCCCTGCATTTCCACAAGGCCCCGAAAATCACCGGCGAAATGTTCCGCATGAGCTATGGCGGCAAGGACGAAACCTGCTGTCCGGTTGAACTGGTCACCCACGGCGACATCCCGCACCGGGTACTCGCCAGCCACGATGACGAGGATAAGGCATAATGGAAATCCTGCACTTCGAGTTCATGCAGAACGCCCTGGCTGCCGGACTGCTGACCAGCATCATCTGCGGCATCATCGGCACCCTGGTGGTGGTCAACCGCATCGTGTTCATCTCGGGCGGCATCGCCCATGCCTCTTACGGCGGGGTGGGATTGGCCTTTTTCCTGGGGCTGCCGGTACTGCCCGTTACCACGGCTTTCACCCTCTGCGCCGCGCTGATCATGGCCCGGGTCACCCTGCATGCCAGGGAACGCGCGGACACGGTCATCGGCGTGCTGTGGGCCTCGGGCATGGCCCTGGGCATCATCCTGCTCGACATCACCCCCGGCTACAACGTGGACCTGATGAGTTATCTCTTCGGCTCCATCATGGCCGTACCGCGCTCGGACCTGCTGCCCATGGCGGGTCAGGCCTGCCTGGTACTCGTCCTGATCATCACGTTCTACCGGGGGTTCCTGGTCATGAGCTTCGATGAGGAATTCGCCCGAAGCCGTGGCGTTCCCGTAAATTTTCTCTATTTCCTGCTCATCAGCATGGTGGGTGTCAGCGTGGTCATGATCATCCGCGTGGTGGGGTTGATCCTGGTCATCGCGCTGCTGACCATTCCCCCGTTCATGGCAGAGAGGCGCACCTGCTCCCTCAGCGGCATGATGATCGTATCCACGGCACTGAGCGTGACCTTTACCGTAAGCGGCCTCCTGCTCTCCTACCTGACCAACATCACGTCGGGCGCGGCCATCATCGCGGTGGCCTCGGTCTGCTTTTTCCTGTCGTTCCTGCTACCGGACCGGCGGGCCCACTAATTGAGCATCCGCCTGAGCCAACGCTGAAAGGCGGGTTCAACCTCACCGGGTACACGCGCAAGCCCCGGCCTGGACCGGGCGTAAAGCACGACCAGACGACCACCCGGACGAAACCGTCTCCACTGGGCCTGCTCCAGGCGGGCCGAGGCCGTACGGACCAGACCGTCACTGTCTATGTATTTGTAATCGATAAAAAATCTCACCCCATCCCCGGCAGATGTCTCGGTGTGGACAGCCGTGACCCGCCCGGTTGTGCGGATTTCGCCAAAGAGCCGGTACCGCTCCACGCGCAACACGTCATAGGGGACGTGAGACAGGGCGCACACGATGCATGTCACGATCACTATGCCGATAAAAATGCGTGCCAAACGCACGGCGCGTGAACGCCTTGGATGGGAGCCGGACAGGAAAACCATGTCCTGTGATACACGCAGAAAAATCTCCGTGCAAGTAGGCGATATAATACGCTTGCCATTCACCCATGGCCCGGACTATTATTCAAGGAGGAGGCACAGGCTCCGGCAGGATACCCCATGAACAGACATATTCTCGGCATAGAAGAAAGTATCCGGCGCATGACAGCGACCATCCGGCAAAGCCAGGCCGGGGAAATCGCCCGCAGTTTCGGCGAAAACCCCGATCCCGAAGTGCGGGCCATGGGCTGGTGGGTGCTCGCCTGTGGTGAAAAGGCCGAAAGTGAACCCCCGAACAGCCAGGAGGTGGCCCGGAGACGGCTGCTCACGAAAATCCGTGCCGCCGGGTTGGTCCTATCCGAACAAATCTGGGTTTGGAACGAATCCGACACCCCGCAACTGATCATCGCCACCACGCCGACCCTGAAACGCGCCGAACGGCTGGCCACGCATCTGCGGGGCAAAGGGCTCCACATCCTCATCCGACGCGAAAAATTCTGATTACCGTCCCGGAACAAACAAAGCCCCCATGCGACTGCACGGAGGCTTCGTTCCTGTTGTTCACGGAGTGATCTTATCCGCTCTGCGGCAAAAACGGCGTGAGCTCGGACACTGCCTCAAACAGGAAATGATCCACCAGATGGCAGAGCATGTGTCCGGCAGCTATGTGGATTTCCTGAATGATCGGCGTGTCCGGGGATGGCACGGTGACCAGGAAATCGGATACCGTGGCCATCTCCCCGCCGCTCTGGCCGGAAAAACCCACGGTAATGATGTCGTTGCGCCGGGCCTCGCGCATGGCCCGAATGACATTGGAGCTGGTGCCCGAAGTGGACAACCCCATAAGAATGTCGCCGGGACGGCCCAGGGCCAAGAGCTGTTTGGAAAAAATCTCGTCAAAACTGTAGTCATTGCCGATAGCCGTGATGGCCGAGGTATCGGTGGTCAGAGCCAGCCCGGGCAAAGGCGGACGCTCCAGCTTGAAACGGTTGGTGAACTCTGCGGCCAAGTGCTGGGAATCGGCTGCGCTGCCACCGTTTCCGCAGAACATGACCTTGCCGCCGCTGGCCAGACACACAGCCATGGCCCGGGCGATCTCCACGATCAACCCTCCCTTGGTATCAAAAAAAGCCTTGCGCGCTGCCAATCCTGCGCTGGCATGATCCATAACCTTCTTCAAAGCGGCTTCCGACATATATATTCCCTCGAAAAGTTTCGTTTAATGGGAGTCGACATTATCGTACTATTGGCCGGTACGCAATTCCCAAGGCGAGACAAGGGACAGGGAAAAAACTTTTATTCGGTCAGGTTTTGCGTTACAGCGCATTCCTGCGCCGGACATTGCCGAGAAATTTTCCCGGCCTTTTCCATAGACCAAAAACAAACAAGACAATCATGACAGAATCCAAGGAAAGCACCGTCCGACTGCTCATAACCTGCCCGGACCAGCCCGGCATCGTGGCTGCGGTCAGCGGTTTTCTGCACAGGAAAAACGCCAATATCATCCACTCGGACCAACATTCCACCGACCCCGAGGGCGGCCGGTTTTTCATGCGCAACGAATTTTACCTGCCCGGCCTCGACCTGACAGGACTGGACGGCCTGCGCCAGGAATTCACCGAACAGGTGACCAACGGATTCGTCATGGACTGGAGCCTCAGTCCGGTGTGGGAACCCAAAAAAATGGTCATCCTCTGCTCCAAGGTGGACCATGCCCTCATGGAATTGCTCTGGCGCTGCAAGCGGGGTGACCTGGAAACCGAGATATCCATGGTTATCTCCAACCACCCTGACCTGCGCCAATCCGTGGAAAACTTCGATGTGCCCTTCCACCATGTGCCCGTGGGACCGACCCTGCGCGACAAGGTCCATGCCGAGGACCGCATGTTCGAACTCATGGACGGCCAGTCGGACATCATCGTGCTCGCCCGGTATATGCAGATCCTGACTTCGGATTTCGTGGCAAAATACCCCAACAAGATCATCAACATCCACCACTCGTTCCTGCCCGCGTTCGTGGGAGCCGATCCCTACCGCCGGGCGCACACACGCGGGGTCAAGCTCATCGGAGCCACGGCCCACTACATTACCGAAGCGCTGGACGAAGGCCCGATCATCGAGCAGGACGTCATCCGGGTCACACACAGCCATACCGTGGATGATCTCAAACGGCTGGGCGGCGACATCGAACGCCATGTCCTGGCTCGGGCCGTCAAATGGCACCTGGAAGACCGGGTCATCGTGGACGGCAACAAGACCATCGTATTTCGCCGCTGACAGGCTGTTCACCGACCAACCAAGGCTCGGCCCATCCGCATAAAAAAAGGACGCGTTAAGCGTCCTTTCTTATGCGGCACCATGTCAAGAACTTCCTTTTCTCTTCATTCCTTCTGTAATTAGGCTAGGCTCTGCGCTTTCCCCCAAAATTCGGACCACCGGTTAAGGTGGAATCAGCGTCCTTAAACCGATAAGGAAGGACGTATGACAAAGAGCAGCACAAGACGGAAACATTCTGACAAGTTCAAGGCCAAGATCGCACTTGAGGCAATTCGTGGCGTGAAAACGTTGGCGCAACTGGCTGCGGAGCATAAAGTGCATCCCAATCAAATTTCCATGTGGAAGCGGCAGCTCCTTAAAAACGCCGAGGATATTTTTTCCAGCGGCAAGAAGGCCAAGAGCCAGGAGGAAGTAACCGCTCCTCTATTTGAGGAGATCGGTCGGCTCAAGATGGATATCAAATGGCTTGAAAAAAAGTTGTAAGCCTGCCGCTTGAACTTCGCCGCCAGTGGATCAAACCTGATCGGAAGTATTCCACTCGGCGACAATGTAGGCTGGCAGGCATTTCCCGTTCGGGCTTTTACTACAAGCCGGTAGCCCAATCCAATGAGAATTTGGGCTTGATGCGTCTTCTCGACGAGCAGTACCTGCGTCAGCCGGATTACGGCTCGCCACGCATGACGGATTGGCTGAAGACCCAAGGCCATCAAGTCAACCACAAGCGAGTTGAGCGACTGATGCAACTGATGGGCTTGCAAGCCATCACTCCAGGGCCGCATACGAGTGTCCCCAATTCGGAGCATCCCGTGTTTCCCTATCTGCTGAAAGGAATTGCCATTGAGAGGAAAAATCAAGTCTGGAGCGCTGACATCACCTACATTCCGATGCAGCGAGGCTTTCTCTATCTGGTGGCAGTGATAGACTGGTGGAGCCGATTTGTGCTGGCGTGGGAGCTATCAAACTCGATGGATAGTTCATTCTGCGTGGATGCACTGAACAAGGCGTTGCGCATCTCCACGCCAGAGGTGTTCAATACGGATCAGGGAGCACAATTCACGAGCCGTGAATTTACCAGCGTTTTGCAAAGCAATGGCATCACCATCAGCATGGACGGTAAAGGCCGCGCGATCGACAACGTATTCATTGAACGGCTGTGGTGGACGGTGAAATATGAGGATATTTATCCCAAGGCGTACTCTGATGGAATCGAGCTATACCATGGGTTGGCGCGGTATTTTCACTACTACAACGAGGAACGCGCTCATTCTTCGTTGGACAAAAGGACTCCCGCTGCTGTATACAGGGGCATTGAATTGGCTGGTAGCCGTTGTTCCGCTCCGCCCTCGGCCCTTCGGGCCGCCCCTACGGGGACGGGCTACGCTCCACAACGGCTACGGTGAACCGCCTCTACGGAGGCACAAACTCGGACGCCGGACTCCACCTTAAAATGACCGATCAGTGGTCCAAAGGATGGGGGGAGGCGCACTCCACCCTCGCCTTATAGCATAATAGTAATGTATTCCTTTTCTTATTCGTGCTCTATGGCACCAAGTACCGATTCGGTACATTAACAATTTAGGATCGCCATTTTTTGTTCGTAGTCTAGGCTACCAAAGGCCGCTCGCGATCCGTTTACGACTGCGCCACAGGTAAGCTAAGCTTCCAGAGTAACGCGGCCAGTTTACGAGCCAAAGCAGCTATCGCCTTTTGAGCAACTCCGCTTTTGCTGTAAATTCGGTTGTAAAATTCTCTCGCCCATTCGTCTCTCTGTTTCCAAATCCATGCCGCCTCAATGAGCAAACTTCGTAATCGCCGTTGCCCAACTGGGCGCAAGCGGCCTTTCCCTTTGCTCAATCCGCTTTGCCGCACAACAGGCGCAAGGCCCAAGTAAGCCGTAACCTCCTTGCTATTGTTGAATCGTTCAGGTCGGAATATCTCGGCCGCAAAGGTGGTTGCCACGACTTCACCCACTCCAGGAACGGACCTCATGGTGGCAATGCGTCTTGCCTCGTCTTGTTCCTGGGAAATGACTCGTAATCGAAGATCAACCTGACGCTGTGCGGAAATGAGATAATGCAATTCTTCGAGTAAGCTATTTCGGGTGTCGTCAGCTCCGGGTGGTAGTGGCAGTATAGCCAGAGCTGCAATAGCGATTTTGCTCCAATGGTCGATCCCAACGGGTTCGGCAATGCTCAGAGATAACAGCAAAGCGCGAATTCTCTGCTTTACTTTACGCAATGAGTCGGTGAGTTGATGTCTTCGACGTTGGAGTGACCGAAAAGCTTCTTCTCTTTCACTAGGAATGGCAATTGGGCGGATCAGTCCTGCTGCGGCAAGTTCAGCCAACTTTCGGCAATCGAGGCTGTCTGTCTTGTTGGTTGCGGTTACTGGGCGTGGTATTCGGCTGGGCGCGGCAACAATCACACGAATACCTGCAGCCTTGAGGCTTCGAGCAAGGCCAAAACCTGTCGGGCCAGCTTCGTAACAAACTGCACCGATGTTAACAGGGAGTGAGGAAAGGATTTGTGTAAGTGATGCCACGTCGGCGGGACTAGACCAATCTTTGATCATTCCGTCTGGTCGTAAGAGTGCAACACTGAATGTCTTTTTGTGAACATCAACGCCAACGAAAATGCGCTGATCAACAAATGCTTCCACAAACCGATAAGCTGATGATATCTTGATACTCGCCATGTCGGCCTCCTTTGAGCTTCACATTTACTGGTACTGTTACCAGATTAAGCCGTGGAGTGCCGACATGGTATTTTTTGTCATATTTCCCTTGAGCTCAATCCAATTCCACAGAAAACGGAATGCTATGCAGCATCTTGTCGATCTCCTGCGTGGCCCCGAGCCGCCAATCGGCAAGCTTCCGGCCCACCGCCTCAGCGACATCCTCGGCCAGCCCCCGGATGTTAATGACGGGATGGCGAGAAAAAACCTGGGGCAACCCATAAGTCAGGTTGCAGGCCAGACACTTGCCCGGGCGCTCGGCAAGTTGCAACGCGAAATCAAGCTTGTCGACAACTCCGCCGCGATATTGCAAAATGATATCATAACTCCCTTCCTCGGCCTCACCGAACAACGCCTCGAAAAAAAGGTCGGTCCGGGCAGGCGGGAAAAGGGTGGTCAGCCTGTCCTCGGTAAAAATATCGGAATACAACCCCATAAACGTCTCCCCTCATGGTGATTAACCCGCACAGGGCGGGAACGGATGGAAATTCATTACAAAAGATCGTGCCGTCCAGCAAGCCTTCAACGCAGAATAAAAAACAGGGCCACGCCGGAAAAAAGGAAGACCATTCCCGGCATCACCACTTTACGCCAGGTGGTCGCCAGATCACATTCGAAATACTGGCAGGTGAGAATAAAGCAGATATGGATGGGCGAGACCATGACACCCGTGAAACCGCAGAACGAGGCCAGGATAAGATAGGGAATGGTCTGGTCCTGCATGCCCAGAGTGTTCAGCACACCGAGCAACAAAGGGAAGGTCGCGCCCACGAAAGCCACGTTGATACCCGCCACCATGCCCACCAGAAACGGCAGAAACGTGGCCGAGGCAATGAGTGCCGCTTCGCCGCCCGCCACGCGAGACATTTCCCGAACCACGCCCGCAGCCTGCATCACATCCTTGAATACAAAAATTGCCACAATGACAAAAATCATGGACCACAGGCTCTTCTTGACCATCACGGACCGCAGGAAAGAAAATCCCAGACTGGTGTTCTGAGCCATGACGCAGACCACGGCCAGCAGCAGGGCCGAGATCACGCCCCACTCGAAATCCATACCCGGCAGAAAGGTGGCGATCCCCCCTTCCAGACCAATGGCTCCGACAATGGCGATGAGCAAAGGCAATCCTTCCTTCATCACCGCGCCTTTGCTGCGCTTTGCAGGCAGGTCGGTGAACACGAGATCGCCCGCATCCAGCACGCCGGGCCGCAGGAAAAAGAACCACCCCGTCAGGAACATGATCGGCGTGGCGGGCCAAGATCTGGAGATAAGGTCGATAATCGGAATATCCGCCAGGGCCACGGTCAGGATGATGCCCGGATACAAGGGCCAGCACAGTTCCCAGACATGGCGGAACCAGTAGTTGAGCATGGCCCGGTCGCTGTTCTTGATACGCATGTCCTCGGACACGGTCTTGACCATGGGTGCGGAAAAAACGGCCCCGCCGGGCATGGGCAACAGCCCGATGAGGGCCGGAAAAAAGACCAGACGCAGGCGCGGGCTGGTCAGAAATCCGGAAAGGGCGTCCATGAGTCGCCGAGACTGACCGGAACGTTCCATGGCGTCGGATAGAATCAGAATGAAGCCGACAATGGCAACAAGAAAGAGAAATTTTTCCTGAATCAAGGCCATTGCGCCAGTCTGGACAAACTCCACGGGGCCAAGCCCGAACAGCAGCCCCATGGCCAGACCACCCGCAAGGATGGACAACCCCAGTCCCGCCTTGAACCGCATGCCGACCAGCATAAGCACGAAGGCAAACAACACCTTGGCGAACGGAACCGACTTGATGAGCAGAGATTCCATAGGAAGAGGCCTCGGGAGCGCCTACGCGCCGATGAGCTTGCGCATACGCCGCTCGTTGAGATGACAAATGGCCACAGCCAGGGCGTCGGAGGCGTCCTCGGCCCAGGCCGGTTTTTTCACGCCCAGACAATGAGCCACCATGAAGGCGACCTGATCCTTGGGTGCGCTACCCACGCCCACCAGGTTCTTCTTGACCTTGGATGGCTCGTACTCGGCCACGGAAAGGCCGTTGGTGGCGCAGGCGGCCATGGCCGCCCCCCTCGCCTGCCCGAGCTTCAGGGCAGACGAAGGATTCTTGGAAACAAAAACGCTTTCAATGGCAGCTTCGACCGGACCGTGGGTCTTGATAAGCTCGTCGACCTTTTCGAAAATGACGCCCAAACGGGTCGCCATATCCTTCTTGACCGGGGTGCGGATGGTGCCGGTTTCGATCAACTCGGCCTGGCCCGAGAGTTCCCGGACAATGCCGTAGCCCGTCACCCGTGAGCCGGGGTCCAGGCCGATGACAACCAGTCCGCAGTCCGTCACAATCTATTCTTCCTCGAACAATTCGTCCGGGAAGTCGGCGTTGATATACACTTTCTGGACATCATCGTTGTCTTCAAGCAGTTCGAACAGGGCCATGACCTTTTTGCCGTTGGCCACGTCCACTGGCACGAGATTCTCGGGAACCTGCGCCACTTCGGCAGACTCGAATTCCATCCCGGCATCAGTAAACGCCTGCTGCACGGCCATGAAATCACCCGGTGCGGTCTGGACCGTGAAGCCATCATCGTCGTCGATAATGTCCTCGGCACCCGCTTCCAGACCGATCTCCATGAGGTCGTCCTCGGAATACTTTTCCTTGTCAAAAACGATGACACCCTTCTTGTTGAAGAGATAGCCCACGGCACCAGCCTCGGCCATGTTGCCGCCATGCTTGGTAAAGGCGTGCCGGATTTCGGCGACCACACGGTTCTTGTTGTCCGTGGCCACGTCCACGAGCATGGCCACGCCGCCCGGACCGTATCCTTCGTACAATATCTCGAAGAAATCGCCACCGGCCAGTTCGCCGGTGCCCTTCTTGATGGCATTATCGATCTTATCCTTGGGCAGGTTCACCTGCTTGGCCTTCTGAATGGCCAGACGCAGGCCGGAGTTGTCCTCCGGGTTACCGCCGCCCGCCTTGGCTGCCAAGATGATATCCTTGGCTGCCTTGGTAAAGAATTTGGCTTTCCGGGCGTCCTGACGCCCCTTGCGATGCTGAATATTCGCCCATTTACTATGTCCGGACATACTTCCTCCTGTATCTTCTCACGATGCGCTTTTTTATGCGGTTGACTACATTACCCATCTATTCCCTTAAAGCCAAGCGCGACGATAAACATCTCCTTGCTTTCGGATCGGGAACTGTAAGGTTTGAAATTCTTGATCTTTCCAAAAAAGGGTCGCAATGCGTCCCGGTAATTCTTGGTCTCGCCGCCCTCAAATATCTTGACCGCGAAATGCCCGCCCTTCTTGAGATATTTCTGGGCCACCTCGAATGCCCGCTCGCACAGCTCCAAGGAGTTGGTCTGATCCGCGAACTTGATTCCGGTTGTCTTGGGGGCCATGTCACTGATAATGAGATCAAAGGGCGCGAGGGGTTCCATTGCCTCAAGCAATTCGGGCGAATCGGAAAAGACATCGGCCTGCAAAAAGGTTATGTTCTCCGGGAAGCTATGCTTGGTTTCCTGGATATCCACACCCAAGACATGGCCGGTCTGGCCCACCCGCTCGCCCGCGAACTGGGTCCACGAACCGGGAGCCGCGCCGAGATCAAGCACGGTCTGGCCCTTTTTGAACAGGCCGAACCGTTTGTCCATCTCCTTGAGTTTGTAGACGGAACGAGCGGCATAATTTTCTTTTTTGGCCCGTTTGAAGTATTTATCCTGGTATTGTTTCATGGCAGACGCTCCTTGCGGCGTGGAGCGTCTTCGTAGCCGAATATGCCGCAAAAGCCAAGTGCAGTCCCGTGACCCGACCACGCTACCTGACCATCCTCGACGAAATCGGCATGAAAAAAACCATGCCCGCCGACCCATCCCAATTTGAATGGCGCGCCAATCCCCGGCTCGATGAGGCTCCCGTGGTCTTTCTCGGTCTCGGCCCTGAGCCGGACAACCTGCCTGAATGGTTCGATCTTCCGCCGGACGAGACCGTCTATTTCCTGGAGAACCAGGACCTCATCGACCAGGTGGACGGCTGGGCAGACCGCATCCCTAAAAATTTCGAGCGCATCACGGAAAAGGAATTCACCCCTGATTCCGCCGCCAATGCGCATGTTGTCCGCTATCTCCCGGCCCAGCGGGCATTTCCCTCATTTTTCGCCCCGCTCACGGCCCGGCTGACCATGGGCAACGTCCCTCTGCCGCGCAAAATGAAAACCGTCTGGCTGCCCTCCACGGAAAGCGACCTGCTCGGACGCGAACTGATCCTCGCCTTCGAGACCAAGGGCTATGCGGTCCGGTTCCTCGACCACGAGCCCCTCGGCAAACATCCGGGCAACGCCTTGCCCGAGCTATTGAAAGAAGGCGTTCCCGATCTATTTTTCTCCATCAACTTCAAGGGACTCGACCATTTCGGCCTGGGCTTCCACATCCTGCGTGAAGCCGGGGTCCCGGTGGCGATCTGGCTGGTGGACAACCCATTCAACCTCCTTCCGGCGGCCAAATCCCACTACTGGAAGGAAGCCCATCTCTTTGTCACGGACCACACCTTCATCGGCCCGCTCATCGAAACCGGAGCCCTCCGGGTCACGCATCTGCCCCTGGCCGCCTCCCCGAAACTGTTCGCCCAAGGCGGCATCCTGCCCGAACACGGTCGGGATTTGAAAGACAGGCTCATCTTTGTGGGCCGCTCGGAATTCCCGGACAAGGACAAGTTTTTCGCAGGCACCACCATTGCCGCCGAGTTCGTGGACGAAATCCACGACAATCCGGGAACACGGCACGACTATTTCTGGTGGCGCGACAAACTCGGCATTGCCCCGCTCTGGCCCGGCAATGCGGTCCGGCAGATCGGCGCAGGCGCGGAATCCTCCGGCTATCGCTGGAAAAGCGCATGCCTGGAGGCCGCCGGCCCCGTGACCGTATTCGGGGACAACGGATGGGATTTCCTCACACAGGCGGACATCCGGCCATTCGTGGACTACTATGCCCACCTCCCCGCCATCTACCGCGAGGCCACCGTCACCCTCAACATCACGGGCATGCAACTCCCGGCCGGGCTGACCCAGCGCCATTTCGACGTCTGGTGCGCGGGCGGCTTCCTGATCACGGACACCCACTCGGGCCTGAACATCTTCCCGAACGAACTGACCGAGCCGATCCGCTTTGTCCAACCGGACGAGATACGCCCGCTCTTCGCGCGCTTCCGCGAGGAATCCCCAGAGAAACAGTCCCTGCGCCGGTCCTGGCAAAAACTGATCCTGCGCGACCACACCTACGCCAACCGGGTGGACACGGTACTCACGGCCCTGTCCCTGTAACCGGAGGCAAAATACCCTGCAAACGCTGAAAACACTTGTCGTGGGCAACAAAAAGGACTATTAAACCAAACCCTCGGGGACGTAGCTCAGCTGGGAGAGCACTGCCTTCGCAAGGCAGGGGTCGAGAGTTCAAATCTCTTCGTCTCCACCAGGAAAAAACAAGAGGTTGCAGCATAAAAGCCGCAACCTCTTTTTCTGTGGTACAACAATCCGGTACAATAATTACGACTCCACCGGCCACTCCACCGCTCGAAAGCCCGTCTTGTCTGGCTTATCAAAAAGTAAGGGGCGCATACGCACCCCTCATTTATTGTCTTTCCCGCATGAATCTGGGGATATGCCTCACGACAGGAGGAAAACCCTAAGCGACGATCCTGACCGTGATCTCATGGAGTTTGTCAGCCAACTCGGCCAACTCCGTCACCGCAGCAGTGGACCCGTTCATGGCTTCCGCGATTTCCGTGGCCACTTCATGAACATTGGCTACGCTCCGATTGATCTGGTTGTTCGTTGTCGCCTGCTCTTCGGATGCCGTGGCAATACTTTGAATCTGATCGGTTGTCGCTTCGGCTCCGTCCAGAATATCACGCAAGGCCTTGCCCGCCTCCGCAGCCAAATCTGTACTGGAATCGATCGCCTCGGTGGCTTTCTTGACTGCGTCGATATTCTTCCTTGTGCCGTCCTGAATGGCTTGTACGGCATCGCCCACTTCGTGAGTGGCATCCATCGTCTTCTCAGCCAGTTTGCGGACCTCGTCCGCCACGACCGCAAAGCCCCTACCCGCCTCTCCCGCGCGAGCAGCCTCAATGGCGGCATTCAATGCCAACAGATTCGTCTGGTCGGCGATATCGGTAATAACCGTCATGATCTGGCCGATGTTTTCAGCCTGCGTCCCAAGTATACGGACATTCTCGTCCACAACAACGGCTCGGGTCCGGACGGTCTCAATGGCCTCGATGACGTCATTGACCACCTTTTCGCCCTGTATTGCATTCTGTTTCATGCAGTTGGCACTTGTCGACGCATCGGTCGCGTTCCTGGCGATTTCGGTGACAGTGGATTCCATTTGCAGCATCGCAACGGATACTTCGTTGGTCATCTCATTTTGGGTCTGCGCTCCAGCCGTGGTCTGTTCAACCTGAACCGCAAGCTCCTGCGAGGCGGTAGAAAGCTGAGCCGCCAGGTCGTCAGCCTGTCCTGCCGTATCAAGCATTCTTGCATGCGCCTGTCGTATCTCTGTTTGATCCATGATGACTTCGATGGCACCGATCGACTTTCCATCCGCATCCAACAACGGAAGACCAAAATATTGGATTTCCATTTCGCCACCGCCGGGATGGGCCTGCGTTTCCGCCTGTATTTGCTCGCGTTTGTCCATGGCCTGACGGCAGGCGCAGCCATCGGTCCTGCAATCACCCGACTTGAAGTAATCGTAGCACTTGCCCCCTTCGACGCCGGAGGGAGTGGAGCCACCCGCCATTGCGCCGGCCTTGTTGATAAACTGGATGTCAAATCGACTGTTTATACTCGATATCGGCAGGGGAAGTTCGTCAAAGAGGCCGACCAGGATGTCGAGAACCTTGTTGGCGTTGTCTATCAACTCCGCATATTCTCCTTCATATTCATCCACCTTGCCACGGGCTCGGAAACGTCCTTCCTGAATGGAATGGGCCAAATCATCAAATCCTCTGACCATGGAGGTCACGGTTGACCGAATACCCATGAGGGATTGCTGCATTCTGGCGATGACATCGCCACTGGAGCCGGGAAGGAACTCGCTATCGAGATCCCCTTGCGAGGTCCGCTCGGCGAGTTCTACTGTTTTGGCAATGGGCTTGAAGACAAAGAACCCAAGCAACGCCAAGGAAACAAGAATGACAGCCAAGATCAATCCAACCCCGGCCAACAGGACGGTATTTCCCTGTGCCGTTGCTGCGGAAGCCAGGTCTTCGACATACCCGCTCATGCATATTACCCAACCCGTGGAAGGTTCCGTTGTCAAGGCGAGAATTTTCTCCTTTCCCTTCCATTCGTAATGGATGACACCCTGCTTCTTCTCCAGTGCCGCCCGAACGAAAGCGAATTGACTGACGTCCTTGCCAATTTCACTCGGATCCCGATGGTGTATGAAGTGTCCATCCTCATCAAGGATGAACCCATACCCTTCGCTACCTATGGTAATGGGCGAAATGAATTCATCGGTGAACCGCTTCCAGTAACCAAGGATGGCAACACCACCAAGAATCTTCCCTGCCGTATTCTTGATCGGTTGGGCAACGCCGTATGTCAGATCGCCGCTACTGCGAGATTTCAGCACCGTTTTCGTGATGACATCTACATTCCCCGCCAAGATTTCTTTGACATAGTCCCTGTTGGCAAGATTGAGACCGGTCAGGATATCCCCCGAAGATTTGTACCCGGTCACAACAATCCCCTGACTGTCAAACACCAGGATTTCCATGATCGCCGGATTGGAATCGACCAGTCCTTTGAACTGGGTAATGGCACCGCCGGTGTCTCCATCGAGCGCATGGCCGACCCTTTGCCCTGCAGCCAACAGCTTTGCGATCACCGTCTGGTCTCTGAAAAAGAGGGAAAGGGTCTTGGCCGTATTGGCCGTGATATCCAAAGCACCTTTGAAAGTCTCTGCAGCAATGATACTGAAGGTGGAATGCTGAACATAAAGAACCAGCATCCCTATGGCCAACATGACCGTAAGGCAGAGGGGAACAAGAATCTTTATCGACAGGGATCGCCGGAAAAAAGATAACATATAACCACCTTAAAATAATTTAATGAGAATACGCAGGAACACGCTAGTGTCCCTAATCATTTTTCGTCAACGCGAAAAATGTTAAAAAATGTTAATTTTTTTGTGACTGGTTGTTTTCCATCTGAATGCTTGCAGCAAACCGATCAGCCCGCCTGCCATTGCGACTTTCCGCCTTGCATGAGTTTATTCGTCCATGGCGATGCACATGGCACTCAACTATTCGCCCCCCCCACGCTGGCCGCAACAGCTTCCTTGAATTCGACGGCAGTGTCCACTGTTCATATTCTCGCCGTACGGACCGCCTACCCTCCACGACAATGTCAAATCGCGAACCACAACTTCTTGCTTGCGTACACAGGCAACAAGTGGAAATATGCCCGGATGAACATATACCTCGGTTTCGACGATACTGACGACAAAGACGCTCCCATGGGAACCGGACGACTGGTCCGGGAATTCATATACTCCCTGCCCGAAGAATTCCGGACAGTGGGTGTAGTGCGACACCAACTCCCACGCCTGGAGAACATTCCCTATACTTCAAACAACAGCTCGGCCTGCGCCATCATCGAGATGGATACGGACGGTTCTGTGGAGACGCTCAAGCGATTGGCTATTGACCACCTGCTCGCCCACTGTGCGCCCGGCAGTGATCCCGGCCTGTGCATTGCGCCCGAAGAATCCGTAACTACCGAAATGGTGGAATTCGGCAAAACCGTTACCGGACGGATCACGACTCAGCAGCAGGCCATGGACGTTGCACAAAATGTGGAATTGTACGGACTGGGCGGCACCAATGACGGCATCATCGGTGCCTGCGCCGCCGTGGGCTTGACCAAGTACGGTTGGTGCGGCCGATTCATTGAGTATGGGACGTTGCGTTCAATCGGCAAAGTCCTTCAGGTCAAGGACGTGACCGATGCGGGCATACAGGTGGTTTCCGTGGACCGCGACCCGCTGATCCCGCTCCCCTCCGACCGCCTGAAAAACGCCCAATGGATTCGCCCCTCACTCTGGGGCGGTCATCCCGTGCTGCAAGTGCAGGCCGTGGAATACGGAGTGTGGACAACCGCTCACGGCAAGCGCAAGAAAGCGCACGGAGAAGCCGCGACTATGCCTCTTTGTAGCGCCGTATAAACGCATCCAGCGCGTCCCGCTGGCGCTCCATGTGAAGTATCCACGCTTCAAGAACTTCCGCCCCTTCAGGTGTGATCGAATACACCCGCTTGGCCGGTCCGTCACCCTGGCTATCCCAGGAAGACTGCACCAAACCATCTTCGTCCATCTGACGCAGATGGCGATAGACCATGCCCGGAGGGGCTTCTCCGCGTAAGAATCCATATTCCCCGATGGTCTGGATAAGCTGATATCCGTAGGAAGGCTCCCCCGATAAAGCGAGAAGCAGGGAGGGCTGCATGTACCTTTGCGGCTTTCCGCCGCCAACCTTTTTTGACATTTTTTACAATCCTTCTTGACTATATGTTCTTAGAGGATATATATAGTATAGATCAATAGCCCGAAAGGCACAACCCTGTATCAAGGAGGAGCATCATGAAGGTTTTCGTGAGGGAACGCAGGCATTCCGAATCCGGGGAAAAGAAGCCCCGGTTCCGCGTGGTTGGGGTTGCCGGTGGCGAGCTGAAAATTTACGCCAAGCGGGTTCGCAAGTGCGAACTTGAGGGAATCGCCACGCACACCGGTGCAGAAATAGTCTACCTCGCCCGTGACGGCAAGGGAGAAGGCAAGGGACGCGACTAAGACTGCTACCGGGTCCAACTCAAAATCAAGGCCGGGGGGTGATTTCACTCCCGGCCTTTGCTTTTTCATTAATCCTTGTAAATTATCGTCCCGACATGTTCGCCTCTGAGGGCCGCATGTATGTGCTCGGGATGCCGCAAGGCATCAATGATCTGAAACTGTTTAAGCGTCTTGGCATTCTTGAGGAAGGTCAGGACAGGCCGTTCGACGATGAGATCTTCGAAGTCCATCTCGACAAGTTCATTCACATGGACCTTGTCGTAGAACTTCAATACATCAAGATTCTTGGCCTTTTTGGGATCGTTTTCATACATCCCCTTTTCGTCCTTCAAATAGATAAGGGACTTGGCACCAATGTTTTCGGCCAGCAGGAAGGCTCCCGAATCCGTGCGGTGGGGAGGAATGGACCCCATCTCCGCCGGATGCTCAAAGAATCCGTAAGGCGGAATTCCTGTGGTGATAGGCAGGTAACCCAACTGGCAGAACATGTTGAGCTGCTCAAGATGATCGCCATGGCCGATCTTCACACCGCCGTGCTTGGCCAACAGGACAGAAAGCATCTCCGCATTCTGCCAGGAGACCTTGTCGCCGAGTTTGGACAGAACGCCGGTGGGCATGCCCAGATCCACACCGATATTGTAAACGTGCCGGGCACGGGTGCCGCCACCGGTCATAAGCAGAATCTTGTGATCATCCTTGGCTTTCACCAGTTCGTCGAGAATCGGCAACAACGCCTTGGCCCCCCGATCCATGATGGATTGTCCACCGATCTTGAGGACATTCACATCCGGCTGCATGCGAAAATAGGCATCAGATTCGGTTCACCTCAACAACGCCTTGCCAACTAACGATTCCCCGAGCAACGGGGTGTCGATGTGCAAACGACCTTTTTCATCCTGTTCCTTGATCAATTTACCCATGAGTTCCCCTCTGGTTGTATTTTTATTTATGAAATAAGCATAATACAACGCGACGTAAAATCAATTAGAATCAGACTCCAGCGAGTTTTGAACCTAATCTGACTGAGCCCATGACACTCGCGCACATCGTCTGCCTGGCCCAAAAAAAGGCCACCGGGATATCCCGGTGGCTTTCTTGTTAGTCGATTTCAGCAACCTGTGAAGGTATTCCGTCTCTACTTCGCGTGACATTCACCGCAAGCGACCGGACCCTTGCCCTGTGCCTCGTGACAGGTGATGCACTGAAGATGGTAGGCCCGCATGAGCGGAGTCCCGCCGTCGGTGCGCTTCACAGCATGGCAGGAGGCGCAGGGCTCACCTTCGCTGGAATTTTCCAGATCCTGTTTGCCGTCGTCGGTCTTGCCGTGATGGCAGACAACACAGTTGTCCAGACCGGCTTTCTCATTGTGCGTATCGTGCGCAAAGACAACCTGGGGCCGCTGCAACTTGCCGAAAGCATCGACAGGCACATGGGTCATGTCGTCCTGCGAAAAGGCGACCGGGACCATGTAGGCGATGACCAGGGCAATGATGGTCAGCATGGAGGTCGCGAACTTGATAGTATTCTTATTTTTCATGGCGTCCCCCCTTACAGTTCCGGCTTTACCATCAGTTCATAGATGATATCACCAATGAACTTACCGTGCATGCCGAGATTGTAATAGCCTATAATGTCTTCAATGCCACCGTGACAGTTGTGACACGGAATGACTACGTCCTTGACGCCTGTATTCTTCAATTGCTCAGCCTTGACCCGGTTGCCTTCCATCCGGGTATTCTTGAACGGCGGGCCGCAGTTGATGACGCCACCACCGGCGCAGCAACAGTAGTTGTGCTCGCGGTTGGGTGTCATCTCGACCACTTCGGCGCACAGGAAGTGAACCACGTCACGCAGCTTGTCCATGAGACCGCGGCCACGAATGACGTTGCACGGGTCCTGAATGGTGACCGGTTTCTCGTACTGGTGAGTGATCTTGATCTGGCCTTCCTGAATGAGGTCCCAATAGAACTCGATGGCATGGACGATCGGCAGCGGGCTGTTCTTGTAGCCGAGCCAGCGGTTACCCATGTCGTAGACGGACCGGAAGGCATGGCCGCATTCGCCCATGACAATGCGCTTGCAGCGCAGCTTCTGGGCAGACTCGAAGTGGGCACGCTTGATGCGGCCCATATTCTCGAAGTCACCGACATACATACACATGTCGGAGTTGTCCCAACCAGGGCGGGACGGCATGGTCCAGTCAATACCAGCGGCGTTCATGATGGCCGCAGCCTGGTAGATGAGCTGGGTACGGAACTTGGGTTCGGGTCCGATAACCGAATAATAGACGTCGGCCCCTTCCTTATCGAGCGGGATGCGCAAGTCCGGGAACTCGTCACGGGCTTCATCTTCCTGCCACTGGAGGGAATCGATCCATTCGTCGTCCTTGACCCACATCTGGTTCATGGTCGAGGAATGGGAGTTGGCGGTGTCACGGATATACTGCGGCACCACGCCCAGCAGATAGCAGATACGACGCATGGTCAACATGACGTAAGCGATGTCGATACCCACGGGACAGTAATGCGCACACCGTTTGCAAAGGTTGCATTCGGTGAAGGCAATCTGCGCCATCTGGTAGATACGCTCAGGGGACACCTTGCCCTTTTTGTCGATCAGTTCATACATGGTCTCCGTAGCTTTGCTCACCGGAGAATAGCTGGGGTCCTGATCGTGGGACATGTAGAAATGACAGCCCTGCGAGCAAAGCCCGCAACGCATGCATGTTTCCCGATATACTTTCAGTTTAGCCCCAGTCTCGCCCTTGAGCGCGTTCATGACCACTTTCTGGATAGTCTCCGTGGTCAGGCCGACAATTCCGCTCTCAAGCCCTGGGTCTGATACTATTCTGTCAACTATTTGACTCATTATTCATACCTCGCGTTACGTTGAGTTATTATGGCCTACCAGTCATTGACGTGGCGGACGCCACCGAATTCCGATCCCATGTACGCCCTGGTGAACAGGGAGAACAGGGCATGACTCAGACGAGTAAACGGAATCAGGGCGATCAGGAATTCTCCTGCGAGCACGTGCAGAGTCGTCATCAGGAGAACCGGACCAACCTGATGGTAAGCCAGAACGCCGGTGATGAACGGCAGAACCACGAGGATCAGGGTAAACCAATCCTTGCCGCGAGTGATATTCTTGACGTGGGGCAATGTGAAACGGCGGTACGCGAATACGGCGCAGCCAACGATAACCACAAAGCTTACGATGTCGCCGAACTGGTCGGGCAGGCTCGGGAGGGAGATGCCGAACGCGGTATCCCACAACACCACATGCGCTCCCAGGAACACGGCCACCAGCAGGAAGCCGAGGTGGAACACGAAGGTGGTGACCGTCATGAGCGGATCGGACTTCCAACCCATGGTGTTGAAGGGAATGAGCCAGTTAAGAATGGAACGCAGGCTGTAGAACCAATTCATGTACGCCAGGGAAGAGCCGTCTTTGACCCTGGCAAGGGCGTACATGGATACCAGCCGGTAAATGGTACCTATTACAAAGAATCCCCAGGCAATCCAGGCCAGAGGGCCGCTGACGAAGGTATAGAATTCAGTCATTGCGAGTCCTCCCCTAGAACTGGGCCACGTCGGCAACGATGCGGACGTAACTGTTGTTTTCAATGGCTCGGATAAGCACTTTGGTACCGTCTTCATTGAAGATGGGCGACCAGGCCTTATCGAAACCGCGTTCAAAGGGCTTGCCATTGACGAGGATCTGGAACTTGCCGCCCTTCTCGACCACGGCAGCCACGTTCTTGCTGTTGGGACAGAAAACGGCCGGCCAAGCCATATCATAGGCTCCGGCCCAGGCTTTGCCGTCTACCACGATCTGGAAGTTGGCATTGTCTTCGTTGCCGAGAACGGCTGCCCGCTTTCCATCGGGGCTGACCACGAGGTCCATGGCCACGGGGAACGTCACATCCCAGGGAGCGTTGTTGCAGGCCACGGTGAACTCACCGTAACCAGTAGCCACGACGGCCCAAAGATTGTCCCCGGACTTGGAATACTGGAGTTCCAGACATTGTGCGTAGCGGGGTTCCCAAAGAATCGCACCGTCTCTGGCCACGCCCCACTTGCCCGCAACGCGGACCGGGGCAGCCACGGAACCATCTGCAGGATTGAAGGTCGGCTCCCAAACCTGATTGTAATTCGTGGACCACGGCTTGTCATCCACGGCGATGGAGTTGGTAAGCACCCCCGTGCGCACCTGGGCGGCCACATGTTCGCCGCTGGGGTCAAAGATCGGCCCCCATACGTTTTGGAATTTGTTGGTCCAGGCCTTGCCGTCCACGGCTACCGTGTAAATGCCTTTCTTGAAACCTTCGATGTCGGCCTGAGCCAGCGACACAACCTGCACCACGCCTGCGGACCGCTTGCCGTCGGCAGAGATGGAATACATGTTGAGGTTTTCGTAAAGCGTCTCCCAGGGTTCGCCGTTGAGACAAACACCGTACCGCTCCATGCCCTTATACATGGAGGCGATGACCGAACCGTCTTCACTGATCTTGGTTTCCCAGATGTAGTCGGTGGTTTCGCCCAGAGGCACACCGTCAGCGACCATCACCCATTCCATGTCCTGCTGGCAGATAGCGGCCAACCGGCCATCCGGCGAGTATTTCAGTCCCCAGATCTTTTCAAATGTTGTCTCCCAGACCGTGTTGTTGGTCCGGACGGTAAACTCGCCCACGTCAACCTGGACGACAGCGGCCAAAGTCTCACCGTCAGGCGAAACATACGGCTCTTCCTGCCATCCATGTCCTTCTAAAGGAGAAAGGGATTCAATGACCGTTTTCTGGCCAATCTCCCAATCCCATGTGGATATTCCCATAGCACCCCCTGTATTTTTGTGACGCCGCTAAACTTGCGGTAGATGCACCCGCCAGCGCGGGCCGTCAATGCCGGAACGAAAACCCTGATACTCGACGATTTTCGCTCCCGTTTCCTTGAAGCATCTGGGGGTGACTACACATGGCGGCGGCCAGCCGATCAGTGCTCTTCCCTTCCAGTGTGCGTGGCCTCAATTCCATTTTGTTTTCAACAAGTTGCCTGTCGGTTTCCCGAGCATGAGCATGGCTCTCTTCACAAGAATTCCATACCACAATTGCCCGGACAGACTCCTTTACAAACAATACGAACCCTTGTGCACAGCCCGAACAAATAAAGTCAAGTCCAATAATCAAATACGGCAGCAAAAAATCGCTGTGCCAACCGTTTTTCGAGCTTCCGCAACTGTCGTTTCACCCCCTCCATGCGGCCGCCAAAAGTTTTTTTGATTGTATACCAGATTAGTATAGATTACCCCTTTTATCTTTACCTGAATTTCATGATTATTTTCCCCAAATGCACAATGCGTTACAATCTCCCGATTCCCGTTGTATACAGCCAAAATATAATTATCTTAGGGGCTGTACCAGATAACTAGCCCATTTGTTTCTTAACCCACTGTTTCAGTTGTTTAAACTGGCTTTGTGGATTGGGGTTGTTAAATCGCCACTCGCATTCCTTCAAAAACAAGTGAAAATGCTTGGTCGGAATGCCGTTAAATTTTCGTAAGTGACGCTTGGCCTGGTTCCAAAAATTTTCGATTCCGTTGATGTGGTTCTGGCTATCCGCGAACAACTTGGAGTGGTTGATCCGGAAGTGTTTGAACTCTGAAACATCAAGCGCATTGTAGCCATACCAGCAGTCCGAGTAAACGATGCTATCAGGCTGAATCTTTTCTCTGATGATGGGCAGTAAAGTTTTTGATTTTGCGTTTGGAATCAACTGGGTATAAACTCTTCCACCGCGTTTGAGGATTCCAAAAACAGGGACTTTGCCAACCGCGCCACGTCCTCTTTTACCCTTTCGCCGACCTCCAAAATAGCTTTCATCGACCTCAAATTCGCCGAACTGCGCCCCCTCATTGGCTTCTTCGTCGGCTATAATTTCCCGCAACCGATGAAAGTAAAATGCCGCTGTTTTGGGATTCACACCAACAAGATTCGCGGCGCATCGGGCTGTCGTTCCAGCCACAAAATGCTCGATTGTCAATCGGCGTTGAAAGTTGACCCATCATCGGCGTCGAAATTTGACCCACCCCGAACGTGATTTTCGGGTGTTGGGGGGAGGCTTTTCCGGGGGCGGCGGCAGGGTCGGGAATGGAGGGAGCCCGGAGGACGACCGGAATTCCCGACCCTGCCGCCGACGCTTATGCGTCCTGCCCTTGGTGCTGTCCCCTGCCTTGTTTCAGCCTCCAGCTTTCATTGCCTGTTTCGATGATCTCGCAGTGATGTGTGACGCGGTCCAACAGGGCCGTGGTCATCTTGGCGTCTCCAAAGACCTGTGACCACTCCCCGAAGCTCAGGTTCGTGGTGATCAGCACCGAGGTCCTCTCGTAGAGCTTTGAGAGCAGGTGAAAGAGCAGCTGGCCTCCTGACCTGGAAAACGGCAGGTAGCCGAGTTCGTCCAGGATGACCAAGTCGAAGCGCGCCAAAGTCTCGGCCAGCCGTCCGGCCTTGCCGTCCGCCTTTTCCTGCTCGAGCTGGTTGACGAGGTCCACCAGATTGAAAAAGCGCACTCGGGCGCCGTTGCGCACGGCATTGGAGCCGATGGCGATGCTTAAATGCGTTTTTCCGGTGCCCGTGCCGCCTACAAAGACCACATTGATCCAGCTCTCCATGAAGCCGCCCTGGTATAGATCCCTGATCCTGGCCTCACCGACGTGCGAGTCCTGGAAGTCGAAACCGTCCAGATCTTTGCTCACGGGAAATCTGGCGATCCCCAGGCGGTATCGGATGCTGCGTACGCGGCGCTCGGCCTGTTCCGCCTTGAGCAGATCTAACAGAAACCGTTCCAGAGTGGCCCCGGATCGACGACCGTGCTCAAGCATCTCGTCGTAAGCTCCGCGCAGGCCATGCAGCTTGAGCTCTTTGAGCAAAGCCAAGATGTCATTGCGAAGCATGGCTCGCCTCCAATAGCTGGTCATAACGTCCGCAGTCGGCCACAGGCTCGCATTTTATCCTGAGGTGATCGGGGACGCAAACCTCTTGGGTTGGCCTTTGATCACGGGAGCGGTTCAAGATGTTAAGGACCACGTCCCGACTCACCGTGTTCTGGTCCAGGGCCGCCTGGCAGGCGTCGGTTACTGCCTGGAGTCCATGGCTGGGCACCGCTGTCAGGATACCCGCAAACTGTCGGTCCCAGTCCTTATGCCGCCGCAGGGACAGACGGATTTGCTCCATCGGCGCAGGAAGCCTCCAGTCCTGGAAGGGAGCGCCGTTGCGGAGCGCTCCGGGCTTACGCTCCAAGACAGGCACGTAGTGCCACGGGTCATAGACAGTCTTTTCTCTGCCGAATCGGCGGGTATGTACGGCCAGCACCCGGCCATCGCGAATCACCGAGATGTGGTCGGCGTACGCCTTGATCTGCGCCGCCTGTCCAGCCGCCTCGCAGGGTACGCTGTACCGGTTGTGATCAAACCGCACCAGACATGTGGAGGAAACCCGGCATTCCTGAATACGGTAGCCATCGAAAGGGGCTGCGGGCTTGATTAGGTTTTCACGCTCCTGCAGGAAGACCTCCCAGATCGTCTTGTCCGTAATCTCCGGATGAGCCTGAGTCTTGGCCCAACCAATAGATCGCTCCAGCAGCCAGGCGTTGTACTCCTCAAGGCTCCCGAAACGCCATCTGCCGGATAAAAAACGAGTACGTACCAGATGGACTTGATTTTCCACCTGCCCTTTTTCCCAGCCAGCAGCAGGCGTACACAGCGTGGGGTCCACCAGGTAATGAGTGCACATCTGCTCGAAGCGGGAATTGAGTTCGCGTTGCTTGCCGCGTAGAACTTTGTTCACTGCGGTCTTCATGTTGTCGTAAATACCTCGGCCACAAGATCCGCCGAAAAAGGCAAAGCCGCGCTGATGGGCGTCGAATACCATCTCCTGGGTCTCCCGAGGGTAACCGAAGCAGAAGACCATCCGGCTATGGCACAATCGCATGTGCGCGGTCTTGACCGTCATTGGCATGCCGTCAATTTCGAGTTGCTCGTGGCTCCAGTCGAACTGGTAGGCCTCTCCAGAGGCGAAAGTCAGCGGGACAAAGGCTTGCGACACCCTGTGCCCTTCGGCTTCGCGCCAGCGGGAGACATGACGCCGGACAGCATCATAGCCTCCCTCGTAACCTTGCCCCTGAAGCTGCTCAAACAAGACCTTGATCGTGCGTCGATGTTTGCGTGGAAGCCCGACATCCCGCTCCAACTCGCTTTCCAGCCAGGTCGTGAATTCACCAAGTTTGGGCATGGGCTGGATCGCTCGTTTGTACTCGAAGCGCGTCTCCTCCGAGCGCAACACCTTGCGGACCGTATTCCGGCTCATGTTTAAATTCTTGGATATCTGCCTGATCGGCGTCTCATGCCGGTCATGGGCCACCTTAATCTTTCGAATTGTTTCCACCGTCAGCATCTCCTCGCTGGCCCTCCCGTCACGATTTTCTCGTGACCTTGAGGGGCTTGCCGGGGTGGGTCAAATTTCGACGCCGATTACCGGCTCAGGTGGGTCATATTTGCACGCCGATTCACAGGCAAGATCAGCCGTAGCCGTTTGGCGAGCGGTCCCCCGCGAGTCTTACGGAGAGGACAGCAGCTATAGGCGCGAAAAAGTTCAAGATCAAAACGCAGTTCCTGCGCGTGAGAGTTTGATTCGCCCCGTCCTGAGGCTCACCCCTTGTGGGGCGTCGGCAGAGCCGACGTCCAAATTCGCTGTCCTGTCAATCGTGAACTTTTAAAGCAACGCCGCAGATCGCCGTTTTTCAACAGCCTGCTATGCTGACCGGCTAATTCTCAAACGTCTTGAGAAAATCGCCAGCCTCCTGCATCTGGGAAAAAGACGTGTTTTTGAACACCTCTCCCTCCACGGCCTGGATGAATTCATCATGGGTCATGAGCGTAAAATCGATCATGATGCCCTTGATCTTGAAATAACTCTGTAAAAAGGCGGTTAACGGTTCATCCTCCAACACCTTGGCAAGCCCCCGGCCATCCGAAACCGACGTAAACGGCCTGTTCATGCCGCCCAGAAAAAACATATCCAATCCGCTCTCGCCGTCCGTGACCACGCCAAGCAGATTGAATGTCTTGAGCTTGGCCTTGAATTCCTCAGTCAGATCAGGAAATTCCAGAATTTCCTTTTTCGGAAAAACCGAGGCAAAGACCATCTGCCCGCCTTCTTCGGCCATGGTATGCCGAAACACGCTCTCATCCCGATTCTTGCGGGCGGCCTTGACCGTCTCGTACAGATCACAGGCAAAGGCCAGCTTCAGGTCTTGCATCACTTTCTCGTCCATACCCACTCCATCGCTAGATGATTCCGTGCAAGGGGCCGCCGGATGCGCCCAGCGCGTCCACCCTCTTTTCCACTTCCGGGTCCGACTCAAGGGGCGGCGCATGGTACGTCTTGAGCCGGGCGTCGATGACCAGAGCCTTTTCCGCACCCCAATGTTTGGCATGGGTAAAGGCTCCCGCTCCGTAAATATCCGTGGCCGGGTCCGAACGGGTGAACGTCACCCAAAGGAAATTATCCCAATCCCTGGCAGTAAAACTCGCATCGTCCGCCACCACGATCATGGGGAACCCCTCGATGCCCTTCGCCCTTTCCAGTGCCGAGGCGCACCGCTCCATGGCCGGGTCCTGCTGATCGCGTTTCCTCTGATGCTTGGGTCCCTTGATGACCAGGATACCCGGCGCGAACACCTGTGGATCGCGGAACCCACGCGGCAGGTTCACGTCCGCCGTCCACTCGGTGGACAAATCCCGTTTGCGCTCCCCGGCTGCAGCAAAGACCAGCTTGGACCCCTGATTCAGGCTGATGCCCGAATAATCCAGGGTATCGATGGTCGTCCGGGTGATGAAATGGAGGTCACGCTTCAGGTCCGCCCGCTCAAGCATATGACGGAAAAATTCCGGGATATCGTGACAGGAAAGATCCGCCCGCATGTCCTCCCTGGCCGCGATGAACACATACTTGGACAGCGCGGTCTGGGTGTTGCCCAGCAACGACATGGCATTGGTCAGCAATTCCTGGGGCTGCCGCTCGTCAGCATAAGGCACGTACCGCTCGCTGCCCGTGGCCAGGAGCAGCGGATGCACCCCGGCAGCGTCCACGGCATGGACCTCGTGCACCCCGCTGAACACGGACGGCACCAACTCGGCGGTCAGTTCATGAATGAACTCGCCGAACATGGTATCTTCCTGCGGAGGACGGCCCACCGTGGTGAACGGCCATATGGCATCGTTGCGATGAAAGACCTTGTCCACCCTGAGCACCGGAAAATGGTGCGCCAGACTGTAGTACCCCAGATGATCCCCAAAGGGGCCTTCGGGCTTTTGCACTCCCTTGACCAGCGTGCCGCAGATGCAGAAATCCGCCTCGGCCGGAACCGGCAATCCCCCGTCGATCCCCACCATGGGGATACGATGGCCGCCCATGGCACCCGCAAAAAATATCTCGGCCAGCCCCTCGGGCAACGGCATGACCGCTGCCAAGGTCATGGCCGGTGCGCCACCCACAAACACATTCACCTTGAGCGGAATATCCTTTTTGATCGCCTGTGCATGATGATGGCCGATGCCGCGATGAATCTGATAGTGCAGCCCCACTTCCCTGTCGCGCTCGTATTCGTTGCCCGTGAGCTGCACCCGGTACATGCCCATGTTGGACCCGGCATAGCCCGGTGTGTCCGGGCTCTCGGTGTATACTTGGGGAAGGGTCACATACCCGCCGCCGTCCATAGGCCAGGAGATAAGCTCCGGCAAATTGGAAATCGTGGTCTCATTTTGCATCACCGGTCCGCAAGAGACCTTCTTGGGCAAGGTATGCCAGGCGGTCATGGGCGCGCCAAGATACTCCCACGGCCGCTTGAACGCTTCCATGGGACTGAGCTTGAGCTTCATGAGCCGCTGCACCGTGTCCACGGTGTCGCGGAAAATAAAGTGCATCCGCTTCTTCGTGCCAAAGATATTGCCGGCCATGGGGAACCGGCACCCCTTCACATTGGTGAAAAGAAGCGCCGGACCACCGGCCCGAAAGACCCTGCGCTGGATGGCTCCGATCTCAACATTGGCGTCAACGCATTTCTCGATGCGAACCAATTCGTCGATAGATTCAAGTGCATCAAGGCACTGCCTGGTATTCTTATATCCCATGGTGATTCCCGTTGATTGTGCTGGCGAGCTAATCTAGACGGAAAGGATGAAAAAGTTAAGGGAAGATTCACCCTGCTCCGGGAACCGAAAGGGAAAGTATGCAAAAAAAGCTATTGAGCCACTGCCTGGACCGAATTCCAAACGCAGTCATAATGTACCAGGGGTACGGAATTGAAAAACGGCTTCCCGTCAATCTCAAGCGGCTTCAGCCCCCGCGAAGGCAGGTTCGGGCACGTATTGCAGTACATTTTAGGATAATGACAAACGAGGCAATAGGGTCTGTAGTCATCGCACCACATGGCGTTCCACGGGCGCCTGTGCCCCAAAACACACTGTTTCTGATGAAATACACATTTCATACAACTGTAAGACATAGTTGATTTTTCTCTCATTTTACCACCTCCGACAACAAGAGTTCCTCAGTTTTCAAGGAAACCACAACATAGCTCCAGGTGGTATTATAAATTATATGCAAGCCCTCCTTTTCCCGCCCTCTGGGAAAAAACAGATCGCAACCGCCCGAAATGATGACGTCATCGCCCACGGACCGCGGTGACCACTTTGCCGTTGTCGCAGTTTGTGATATGAATTTTCATGCTGATATAATCTGAGGAGAGACAAAATGCCCCTAATGGAATGGGATGAAATCATGTCCGTGGGCGTCGAAGAACTCGACGCCCAGCACCAACAACTCATCAACCTGATCAATGATGCCTACGAAGCCCTGCAAAGACATGATGAGCAAAGTATGACCCATCTCATCGCCAAAATGCGGGATTACGCTCACGTCCATTTCGCCACGGAAGAACAATACCTTGAGCAATACAAATATCCCGACATCGGGTCGCACAAATTCCAGCATGCGAAATTCAACGAGACCGTAAAGGAATTCAAGGAAAAACAGTTCAAAAAGACGAACCTCTCGCAGATTTTCGTCTTCCTGAGCCGCTGGCTCGCCACCCATATCATGGAAGAGGACAAAAAATACGTCCCCTACCTGCCTGCAAAAAAGGATGAATGAGTCGGACTATTCGCCCCGAATGCCATAAAAGGCGTCCGCGAACTCCTTCATTACCTCGTCCACGTCCTCGTAGACTTCCTTCTTCAGCTTCAGACTGGTCGGCGCGACTCCCATGGTCGCCGTATCCCAATAGACCTCTCTGGGCGGAATGCCGAACTCGAACCCGAGATGGTAAACGTTGAGCCCCGCCTCGGTACGGATACTCATTACCTTCATTATAATGTACCCGACGTTCTCCAGTTCGTACCCTTGAGCAGGGTAATTATCCACCACCGCGTCGTTGTTCACCAACATACCGCGCATATGCCGCACAAAGCTGTCAATGGCGTAACCCTTGAGTTGATCTGCCTTGAGCGCATCGTCATCCACGTCCACAAACACCAAGATGTCATCGAGAATCTTGATTTTCTTGAATTCTTCCGCCTTCCCGGCCATGACTGGAAAAGCCGACAGAACGAAAAGGGCCAGGACCATGGATGCTATGAACGATTTTCTCATATTCGACCTCGCTGAGTTGTTGTTGACAGTCCTCCCATACCACATCGCCTCTGCCGACAACATAAAAAAAGAACCCATGCGTCATTTCGCATGGGCACCTGGACAAGAAATTCATGGCCGCCATCACGATCAAGAACATCAAATGGGAGGCGCAACTCTTGCGAGGAAGTCGCTAGGAATAACCAACAGGGAGATGCAGCCAACACGCTGCCAAAGTAGATATAGGGTGGAAAAATAAGAAAAGGACTTACAGACAGTTTGTCTGTAAGTCCTTGATCTCATTGGTGGGCTATGCAAGATTCGAACTTGCGACTTCTTGCTCCGGAGGCAAGCACTCTATCCAACTGAGCTAATAGCCCACAGGTTGGCGATGAAGGCGCATTCGCGGCGTTGCTGCGAAGGAATCAGACCCTTGCGTATTGAAATACGCGTCGGTCCTGATTCCTTCTTGCGCCTTGCGCCTGCACCTTCCTCGCCAACCTGCCGGATCGGCAGAGCCAATCCAACGTAAATTTCAAAGATCGTATCGGATCGACACAAAACAGATCCGGGAACGAAGTAGCTATACTTCGACCATATCTTTGTCAAGGTTACACCCTGTCCACTCAAAAGGAAATACACTTTTCCTCACCACTTACCCTTCCATTCCCTCTCCGGCCAACGTTTTTCCCTTGCAAGAAAATCTAAAAAAATTCTATATAACGGGAAATTATACTGTGAAGAATTCTGCAGACTTTGCGCTTTTCGGAGAGGAAATGGAGAAAAAACGTATTATTCTGGCTGTTACCGGTGCAAGCGGCACTCTCTATGCGGCCTCGCTGGCCAAGGCACTCTCTGGCCGGGACGACGTGGAACTCCACCTCATCGTATCCGATGCCGCCCGCAAGGTACTGGAGATGGAAACCGACTTTCCCGCCGACATCCTGACTTCCCGGGCCGAAGTCCTCCACCAGGTGAACGACATCGCTGCCCCTCCTGCCAGCGGTTCATGGCTCCATCACGGCATGATCGTCTGCCCTTGTTCCATGGCCACCCTTTCCGCCATTGCCGTAGGCCTGGGCAACAACCTCATCCACCGGGCAGCAGACGTCACCCTCAAGGAGCGGAGAAAGCTCATTCTCGTCCCCAGGGAAACGCCGCTCAGTTCGATCCATCTGCAAAACATGCTCACGGCTGACCGGGCCGGAGCGATCATTGTACCGGCATGTCCAGGCTTTTATCACCACCCGACAACCATCGAAGACCTGGCCGACCAACTGGCCGGGAAAATACTCGACCAACTGGATATTCCCCACACCCTCTATATACGATGGGGAGAATAAAAAGGAGGAAATGGCCATGGAGATCACTTGGTACGGACATGCGAATTTCAGCCTGAAGGCCGACGACGCCACCGTATTCATCGACCCGTTTTTTGCGGGCAATCCGTCTGCACCCATTGATTACAAGGAAATCAGCCAATGTGATCTGATCCTGATCACCCACGACCACAACGACCACATCGGCCAAGCCTTAGAACTTGCCATAAAGCATGACGCCGAGGTTGTGGCCATGTTCGACATCATCCAGAATCTCATCGCGCAGGGACTACCCCAACACCTGGGCGTGGGCATGAACATCGGCGGCACGGTCAAACGACTGGGCATTGATATCAAAATGGTCCAGGCCATGCATTCGTCCTCCACCGGGACCGCCGCAGGTTTCATTCTCACCCTCTCCGACGGGACCTGCATCTACGATTCCGGGGATACCGGGCTGTTCCGGGACATGGAGCTCTTCGCCGAATTCCACACCATTGACATCGCCATACTTCCCGTGGGTGGTCGTTTCACCATGGACGCCAAACAGGCTGCCTACGCCTGCTCCCTCCTGAGATGTAAAAAGATCATCCCGCAGCACTGGGGCACGTGGCCCATTCTGGAGCAAAACACCGAATCTCTGGCCGAACAACTGGCACTCCTCGCGCCCGAAACCGAACTGCTGGAACTTCCCATCGGCGAACCCGTGACGGTCTAACCGGCCTGCTATCCCTTTTCAGGCCGTCCCAACGCCTGCAAGGCGGAATGAATCCGCTGGGCTCGCTTTTTCCCGATGCCGGGCAAAGACTCGATCTCTCCTGCCCCGGCCGCACCCATCGCCTCCAGCGACTCGAAACGATCCCATAGGATACGTGCGGTCTTGGGTCCGATGCCGGGAAGGGATATCAACTCGCTGCTGAGTACCGCTTTTTTCCGCGCCATGCGCTGTCTTCCGAGCACGAACCGATGAGCCGTATCCCGGACCTTTTGCAAAAAAAGCAACTCCGCCCCACCGGGCTTGAGATTCATCGGATTCTTCCGACCGGGACGAAATATCATGTCTTCCAACTCACCCGCCCGGCGCGATTCCCCCTTGGCAATGGCCGCCAATTCCCAGCAAACATCATCCACGCACTCGGAAAGGGCTTTTCCCACCGCAGTCAGTTGCCCCTTGCCGCCGTCGATAAGCACCAGATCCGGCCAGGGCGGACCTGACTCCACGCGCCGCCGGGCCCAGGCCGCCAGGGCCGCGTAATCGTCACCCGTGCCGTCCAGTTCGGGGAAGGCATACAGCCGTGACGCCTCCCGGTTGCGACGCCCCGCCTCGAACACCACTTGTCCCACGCGCATGTCGCGCCCGCCCAGGTGCGAAGCATCCACGCACTCGATGCGCTCCGGCGGTTCGGGCAGCCTGAGCGCCTTTTGCAACCGTGCGGAGATGGTATCCTTGCGCTCGCGGGCCTGCCGGGCCACGGAGCGGGCAATATCCAACAATTTCTTTTCCTGAGTGGACCGGGGGGACGCCACCCGCACCAGACCGCCCCGCCGTTCCGCGAGCACCAGCCCGAGCAGTTCGTCATCCACCTCGAAAGGAGCAATGATCACCGGCGGAATGAACCGACCCAGCCCGTAAAACTGCATCAGAAAGCTTCCGACGACCTCCGGCCCCTCTTCCAAGGTCAGGCCCGGCCAAAAAAAATGCTCCTGATCGAGCAGTCGCCCCTGACGCACGAACAAAAGCCCCAACCCCAGCCCTTCACCGGTCTCGGCCATGCCGAGGATATCACGATCCCGGTTGTCGTGGATCACCGCCACCTGTCCTTCCACGGTCTTCTTCACCGCCCGAATCTGATCGCGACATTCGGCAGCGCGCTCGAACTCCAGGGCCGTCGAAGCCTCGGCCATCTGTTTTTCCAGAGAAGCCACCAGTTCACCGGACTTTCCCGAAAGGAGCATCTCCACCCTTCGGACCTGGTCCATATACATTATAGTATCCACATCCTTCACACAGGGGGCGAAACATTGGTGAATGTCATGGTACAGACAGGGCCGAACCCTGTTCTTGAAAACATGATCCGTGCATTTGCGCAGGGGAAAGACCTTGCCGAGCAGCTTCCAGGTGGTACGCGCCGCTGAAGCGGACGTAAACGGCCCGAAATAGACGGAGCCATCGCGCACCACCCGCCGGGTAATGGACAGCCGGGGAAACTCGGACTGTTTGTCGAGTTTGAACAGGACGTACTGTTTGTCGTCCTTGAGCACCACATTGTACCGGGGCCGGTGCTTCTTGATAAGCCCGGCCTCCATGAGCAACGCCTCTTTCTCGGTGCCGGTCAGCAACACGTCCACCGAAACGACCTGCCCGACCAGAGCCTGTGTCTTGGGCGTGTGCCCGCTGCCTTTCTGGAAATAGGAAGCCAGGCGCCGCCGAAGCCGCTTGGCCTTGCCCACATAGATAATCCGGCCGCGCCTGTTTTTCATTAAATAGACGCCCGGCGTATCCGGATATTGGTCGGCAAAAAATTTGAACTCTTGTGACATGGTGATGTGGTTTTTTTTCAACAAATATTCGTTTGAATCGACAATACCCCATTTTTTCAAACAAATCACTTCAAATGTATTTGCACATTATTCATTTTAAATCAGTAACTTAATCTTCAACCACACCACAAAGCAGTACAACTTTTTGCCCGGTAAAAAAATTTTTACCAAACGTGATTTTTTTGCTTTACCCCCTTGTCAAAGAGGGGCCTCCTGGTGTAGAGAAGATTTCAGTAAAGGCGTTTACTTGGTGTTAATCGCAAAAAAGGAAGAATTACTATGAAACGTTTGATCCTGCTTGCAGTGCTCTGCGCCTTCGTGCTCAGCGCTGCCGCTGCTAACGCAGCTGACATTAAAGCAACCGGCACCTGGATCGTGGAAGCCAACTGGAATTCCAACTGGGATTTCAAAGACAAGCTCGCTGCTGGTCAGGATGCTGATCCGTCCGATGCTTCTTTCGCCGTCTCCCAGCGTGCTGAGACTGTCTTCCAGTTCATCGCCAATGAAAATCTCAAAGGCGTGCTGGTCACTCGTTACGGCACCGCTAAATGGGGTCAAGGCGTCCAGGGAATCGGTAATCCCGGTGACGGCGCCATCAGTGTTAAGCGTGCCTACCTTGACTTCAACTACCCCGGCACCGCCATCAACGTGCGCGCCGGTTACCAGGCTGTCACCCTGCCGAACGCCTTTGGCGGCGGCTCCCTGATCCTGGACGAAGAAATCGGTTCCGCTGTTGTTACCGCCCCCATCACTGACAACGTCAGTGTCTTGGTCGGTTACGCCCGTGCTGCAGACGGCGGAACGGCGAGCACCAACGCCTACGTTGATGGTTACGTTGCCGCTCTGCCGATGTCCTTTGAAGGTTTCTCCTTCACTCCCTTCGGCATGTATTCCCCGATCGGAACCAATGTCACCGCCTCTGGCGTTGCTAGTTCTAACATGGTCGGCTTGGCTGCCCTCAACGCCTCTAACACGGCCGCTGCTGACTTTGACAACGCTTACTGGCTGGGCGCTGCCTTCACCATGGATCTGTTTGATCCCTTCGTGCTGAAAGCTGACGTCAACTATGGTAAGGTCGATGCTAAGGAAGACTACAACAAACGCTCCGGTTGGCTGTTCGACATGGCCCTTGAATACAAGGGTTTGGACTTCATGACTCCGGAAGCTTTCTTCGTTTACACCTCTGGTGAAGATGGCGACGGCAACTCCTCTGACGCCGGCAAGTCCGAGCGTATGCCTGTCCTGGCAGCTCAGAACTGGGCCATCGGCTCCTTCTTCTTCGGTGGTGACCGTCTGCTGTCCGGTTCCATTCAGGACACCAACAAGTACATGGGCTTCTGGGCTTTGGGCCTGTCCCTCAAGAACATCCAGTCCTTCGCTGAAGGCCTGACTCACGACGCTCACTTCATCTACGCTAAGGGTACCAACGACAAAGACACGTTCAAAGATATGAGTGGTTACTACGGTAGAGCTCTGACCGAAAATGACAGCCTGATCGAAATCGACTTCAACACCGCTTACAAGCTGTACGACGAACTGACCCTGTCTCTGGACCTGGGTTACCTCAACCTGAACACCAAGAAAGAGCGTTGGGACAACATTGATGGTCAGAAGGGCGGCGACGCTTGGAAGGTCAGCACCGGTGTGATGTACCAGTTCTAATCTGACTGATTAGTTCTAGCTTAGCCAAGTAACACGCCAGAGGGCCGGGGAGTGCAAACCCCGGCCCTCTTCTTTTGCCGGGCTGTTGCTGAGGAAAGATGGTGGGAGGATTGGAGAATTACAGGATTGCTTCGTTGCTGCGAAATATCCAGACCCTCGCGTATGAAGATACGCTTCGGCGCCAAACATCTCTTGTCTTCGATTCTCTGCTCATCCGGTTACAAAACCATTTTTCGCTATTGGCCTCTCAGAGAAGATACTCGACTTTTGAATGCCGGTCGGCTATATAATTTCCCCTTACGGTTCAAGAGAAAACGTTGAAAACGACCTGCAAATAATCACATAGAGGTTGTAATGCCTTGTAGAGAATTGAAATATGCCTCAAGGGAAGACTGGTCCGCCATTGCCGCCCGGATGGACCAACGCAGGGACCCGGACGCCAAAGTGGACACCATTGTCCGGGATATCCTGGACGACGTGAAAGCCCGAGGCGATGAGGCCCTGGCCGAATACACTCGAAAATTCGATTGCGATATTTTTGAACCGACCATGCTCAAGGTCACAAAATCCGCCATTGACGCCGCTCTTGTGGCCATCCCTGACAAGGATGCGGCCATCCTTGAGGAAGCCATTGATCGCGTCCGTACCTTCCACGCCAACCAGAAGGAAAAATCCTGGTGGACCACCGACCAGGACGGCACCGTGCTCGGCCAAATGGTCCGTCCGATTGACCGCGTCGGCCTCTATGTACCCGGTGGACAGGGAGGCGAAACTCCGCTCATTTCCAGCCTGATCATGAACGCCATACCGGCCCAAGTGGCCGGAGTCGAGTCCATTGCCGTGACCTCCCCCCCGCGCAAGGACGGCACCCTCAATCCATACATCCTGGCCACGGCAGCCCTGCTCGGCCTCGATGAAATCTATCTGGCCGGGTCCGCCTGGGCCATCGCCGCCCTGGCCTTTGGCACTAAAACCATTGCGCCCTGCGACATGCTGGCCGGGCCGGGCAACATCTTCGTGGCCACGGCAAAATCCCAACTCATCGGCCAGGTGGGGATCGACATGGTGGCCGGTCCCAGCGAAATAGCCATCCTGGCGGACAGTTCCGCCAATCCGGCCTGGCTGGCTGCGGACATGCTCTCCCAGGCCGAACACGATCCACTGGCCGCCTCGCTCCTGGTCACGCCGGACACCGAACTCGCCGCCCGGGTCAAGGCCGAGCTGGCAACCCAGTGCGCCCTCCTGCCGCGTGGGGAGATTGCCTCGAAATCCCTGGAAAAATGGGGCGCGATCATCACCGTTCCCGATCTGGACACCGGCACGGAGCTGATCAACCTGTTGGCCCCCGAACACCTCGAATTGGCCGTGGCCGACCCGTGGACCCTGCTCGGCTCCATCCGTCACGCCGGGGCCATCTTCATGGGGCACAACTCACCCGAACCCGTGGGAGACTACTTTGCCGGCCCCAACCACGTCCTGCCGACACTCAGGACCGTACGGTTCTCCTCGGCCCTGTCGGTTCAAAGTTTTTGCAAGAAATCCAGCGTAATCGCCACAAGCTCGGCCTATGTTGCCCAGCACGGCCACAAGATCGCCCGCCTGGCACGCCTGGAAGGACTTGAGGCCCACGCCCGAAGCGTGGAATGCCGGAACAAATAGTCATATCATTATAAAAAGGGAAACCATCATGGCCGTTCTCGAAACCAACATTACCGAATATCCGCTCGTTTCCAAGGGCAAGGTCCGCGATATCTACGCCATTGACGACGACAAACTGTTGCTCGTGACCACGGACCGCATCTCCGCCTTTGACGTGGTCATGCCCGATCCCATCGAAGACAAGGGCAAGGTTCTCAACCAGATCACCCTGTTCTGGATGACAATGATGCAGGACCTCGTACCCAACCACCTCCTCGCCACCGACGTGGACGACTATCCCGAGCCCCTGCACAAATACAAGGCCGAGCTTCAGGATCGCTCCGTGCTGGTGAAAAAAGCCACCCCCCTGCCCATCGAATGCATCGTGCGCGGCTTCATCACCGGATCGGGCTGGTCGGACTACCAAAAGACCGGCACCTTGTGCGGTCACCAGCTTCCGGCCAATCTCCGGGAATCCGAGATGCTGGAAAAGCCGCTCTTCACGCCCTCCACCAAGGCGGACCTGGGCGACCACGACGAAAACATCACTCTAGAGCAGACCGCCGCGCTCATCGGCGAGACAATGATGCGCAAGGTGGAAAAACTGACCTTGGACATCTACACCCGCGCCCGCGACTACGCCAAACAACGCGGCATCCTCATCGCGGACACCAAATTCGAATTCGGCACCATCGATGGCGAGCTCATCCTCATCGACGAGGTCCTCACACCGGACTCCTCGCGTTTCTGGCCCGAGGAAGGCTACAAACCCGGCCAGTCCCAACCCAGCTTCGACAAGCAGTACTTCCGCGACTGGCTGGTGGAAATCGGCTTCAACAAACAGCCGCCCGCCCCCAGCGTTCCTGCGGACATCGCGTCCCAAACCCGTGCCAACTACCTGGAAGCCTACCGACTTTTGACAGGCACCGACCTGAAGGTTTAGGAGCTTTGTCATGATGGAATGGTTGCAGCTCATCGGCCTGTTTCTCCTGGCCATGGTGGTGGGAAACATCATCCGGGGTAAATTCGGCGGTGGGGGCTGAGGCTCCAAGAACGACAAATGCGGCTGGACGCCGCCGGAAAAAGATGATCAAGATAAATAGATGACACAAGAAGACGGTGCTCGACTTGACAGACGCACCGATTGCAACTAATAAACGCCCTCTTGCCTTGCTCTCTTCTTTCGTTTGAAGAGGGCCAATGTCCAAAAGGAGTATCATACAATGGCAAACAACTACGAGACGCTCGTTCTTCTGTCTCCCGAGTTGGCTGAGGAAAACAGGAAGGAAATCCTGGAAAACCTCACCTCCATCGTGGATCGCGAAGGCGGCAAAATGGTCGAGACCGACGACTGGGGCATGCGCCAACTGGCCTACCCCGTCCAGAAGCAGACCCGCGGATACTACGTGCGCCTGGTCTTTGAAGCCCCCGGTGCGCTGGTGGCAGAACTGGAACGCAACATCCGCATCACCGACGGCATCTTCAAATTCATGACCGTCAAACAGGCTGCCTAGGAGGTCTGAATCATGGCATTTCGCAAAAAATTCACCCCAAGGAAAAAGTTCTGCCGCTTCTGTGCGGACAAGGAACTCCCCCTGGATTACAAGCGCCCCGATATCCTTCGTGATTTCATCACTGAGCGTGGCAAAATCATAGCCCGCCGCATCACCGGCACCTGCGCCAAGCACCAGCGTGCCCTGACCAACGAAATCAAGCGCGCTCGTCAGATGGCCCTTCTGTTCTACACCACCGTTCACAGCACTGATGTGAAAAAACGGAGCTCCATATAGGGGAAGGGGAAGATACATGAAACTCATCTTACGCGCTGACGTCGACGCCCTTGGCCGACTCGGAGAAATTGTCACAGTCAAGCCCGGCTTCGGTCGCAACTACCTGGTTCCTCAGGGACTTGCCAAGCCGGCCACTACCGCAAACCTCAAAGCTTTCGAGCTGGAGCGCCGCAAACTTCAGGCTCAGGCCGATTCCCTGCGTACCCAGGCCGAAGGCATGGCCAGCAAGATATCCGCCACTCCGGTGGAAATCAAAGTGCGCGTCGGTGAAGGCGACAAGCTTTACGGCTCCGTCACCACCGCCAACATCGGTGATGCCATGGAAGCCGCCGGTATTGAGATCGACCGCAGGAAGATCCTTCTGGCAGAGCCCATCCGCGCCCTCGGCGAATACACTGTGGAAATCAAGCTGCACCCGGACGTGCGTGGCGAGCTCAAGCTCTCCGTGCTGCGCCACGGCGGCTTGATCGAAGAAGAAGTCCCTGCCGAAGCGGAAACCACAACCCAGCCCGATGAGGCGACCGAGGAAACTGTTGCAACCGATGCCCAGTCCGAAGACGCCACAACAACAGAAGCCTAAATCAGGCCGATTTGATTCCAATCCGGAAGGGGCCCTGGAAAGGGCCTCTTCCGATGTTTTACGCAAGCTCCCCCCACAAAATCTTGAGGCGGAACAGGCGGTTATCGGCGCAGTCTTCCAATCTCCAGCGCTTTTCCATGAACTCGTGGATATTTTAGAGCCTGATGATTTCTATTCCCCCGCTCACCGAACAATTTTCCAATCTTTAATTGACCTTTACAACCAACAAAAGCCCATCGACCTTGTTGTAGTAAAAGACTATCTCGATTCGAAAGGATTGCTGGAAACAGTCGGTGCCGTCTATCTTTTTGAAACGGCAGACTCTGTAATAAGTGCTGCAAATGCAAAGTATTATGCAAAGATTGTCCAAGACAAATCAATAATGCGTAAGCTTATCGATGCATCAAGCAACATCATTACCAATTGCTACGAGTCTACTGATGTTGATGAACTGCTTGGAGAATCGGAAAAAGAAATTTTCGGTATCGCTCAAGCAAAATCGACCACAAACCAACTCGATTCCAAGCGGCTTTTGGACCGCGTGTTCGAGGACCTGACCAAGAAATTCGAGAACAAATCGGCAATCACCGGTATCGCCACCCACTATCATGATTTCGATGCCATGACCGCCGGGCTCCAAAACTCGGACCTGATCATCATGGCAGGTCGCCCCTCCATGGGCAAGACGGCCTTTGCCCTTAACGTGGCGCTACGCGCCGCCGCCCGTTCCGAGATTCCCACCGTGGTCTTTTCGCTGGAAATGAGCATGGAACAGCTCATGACTCGCCTGCTCGCGGTGCAGGGTAAAGTCGGGCTTCAAAACCTGCGCACCGGCTATATTGAAGACGAAGACTGGCAAAAACTCTACGAGGCGGGTGACATTCTGTCTCGCGCACCCCTTTTTATCGACGACACTCCGGCCCTGTCCACCTTGGAACTTCAGGCACGCTGCCGCCGCCTCAAGGCGGAGCACAACCTGGGCCTGATCATCGTCGACTATCTCCAGCTCATGCGAGCAAGCCACCGAATCGACTCCCGCGAACAAGAAATTTCCGAAATCTCCCGATCCCTCAAGGCACTGGCCAAAGAACTGGACGTGCCCGTCATCGCCCTTTCCCAGCTCAACCGCAAGGTGGAGGAACGCTCGGACAAACGGCCCATGATGTCGGACCTGCGCGAATCCGGTGCCATTGAACAGGACGCGGATATCATCGTCTTTCTCTACCGCGACGCAGCCTACAACAAGGCCGAGGATAATCCGCTCAAAAACCACGCGGAAATCATCATTGCCAAGCAGCGTAACGGCCCGGTGGGCAGGTGCGAACTCTTCTTCAAGAAGGAGTACACCCTGTTCGAAAATATGGATGCCACCCCCTACCCCTCGGAATTGCCCGAAGGGGTCTAACCCGCTACCCCCCCTCAATCGCCATGTATTACGATCCCGTGGAAGCCATGGACCGCGTCGCCCTGGAAGCCCTCCAGGTTGAACGTCTCAAAGAAACCATTGCCAATGCTCGCAAGTCGCCTTTCTATAAAGACCAGCTTGCCCATGTCGATGTCGACGACATCAACAGCGTCAACGATATTGTCGAACTTCCCTTCACGACCAAGGACGACCTGCGCAGCCATTATCCCTACGGTTTTCTTACCCGCTCTCTGGATGAATTCGTCCGGCTGCATGCCTCCTCCGGCACCACGGGTACGCCCACGGCGATCTTCTACACCCAGAAGGATCTCGACCGATGGGCCGATCTTATGGCCCGCTCCATGTACGCCTGCGGCTGCCGCAAGGCCGATGTACTCCAAAACATGTCCGGATACGGCCTGTTCACCGGCGGCCTGGGCATCCATTACGGGAGCGAACACCTCGGCATGCTGACCGTCCCGGCAGGCGCGGGCAACACCAAACGCCAGATCAAACTCATCCGCGATTTCAACGTCACGGTGCTACATATCATCCCCTCCTTTGCCCTCTATTTCGCGCAAAAGGTGCAGGAAGAGGGGTTCGACACCAAGGACATGCCCTGGCGGATTGCACTCATCGGTGCCGAGCCTCACACCGAGGAGGCCCGCCGAAAGATCGAAGAAATGATGCACATCAAGGCATACAATTCCTACGGCCTCTCCGAGATGAACGGTCCCGGTGTGGCCTTTGAGTGTACATACCAAAAAGGCATGCACGTCTGGGAGGACGCCTACATCGCCGAGATCATCAACCCGGAAACCGGCAAGCACGTGGCCGAGGGCGAGATCGGCGAACTGGTCATGACCACCATTACCCGCGAGGGTATGCCGCTCATCCGCTACCGCACCCGCGACCTGACCCGGTTTCTGCCGGGTCCGTGCGAATGCGGCCGAACCCACCGCCGCATCGACCGCATTGCGGGCCGCGCTGACGACATGATGATCCTCAAGGGCGTCAACATCTACCCCATGCAGATCGAGCAGTGCCTCATGTCCATACCCGAAGTTGGTCAAAACTACCTCATCGAACTGTTTACCGACGGCGTCACCGACCAGCTCAAGGTCAAGGTGGAGATAAAAGAAGAATACTTTGTTGAAGACATGCGTGCCTTGCAGGGGTTGCAAAAGAAAATCGCCAAAAACCTATGCAATGAAATCCTGCTCACGCCACGCGTGGAATTATGTCAGCACGACTCCATCCCCAAGGCCGAGGGCAAGGCCGTGCGTGTGATCGACAACCGCAAGAAATAGCATGGAATACGTCTGGGCCATTCTTCTCATTCTGGGCCTGTGCTTCTCGCAGGTACTCCAGATATTTTCCCTACCCGCCAACTGGCTGGCCATTGGGCTGGTGGCCTTGTGGAAATTCCTCTATCCGGCTTCCATGGATTGGAACTTCGTCATCATCCTGGCCGTAATCGCCGGCGTAGCCGAAACTCTGGAGTTCATTCTCCAGGCCCGCTACGCCGGGAAATACGGGGCCTCCACCCGAGGCAATATCGGCGGCATTGTCGGAGCCATTGCCGGAGCAATTTTCGGTGCACCCTTCTTCCTCGGCCTGGGCGCACTCATCGGGGCACTCGGCGGGGCGTGGCTCGGCTGTCTGGTGGCGGAGATGCCCGGACGCAGCCGTGACGAAGCCTTTCACGCCGCCAAAGGGGCTTTTGTGGGCAAGGCGCTCGGCTTCACGGTCAAGACCGCCATCGGCGCGGCCATTGTCGTGTCGTCCATTCCAAAAGTATGGCCCTGACCGGCTGTTGAAGACGCCACCCGTCATTTTTCCTGACTGTTTTCGACAAACAGACAAGCGGTGGCAGACTCCTTTCAATCGCGAAAACTTTCCCCCTGGATCATTAAGAATTGACTTGCTCGGACCAAACTTTTAGTGAAGCGAGGAGCCGTTTGGCTCCGCATCACAAGAGAGAGACTACAACTCCGAACCGGGTGAGACAATGACGACAGACACTTTTCCTTCCTATCGCGGCACCATGGAATACTTCTGCCTGGGCTGCGGAAAGCGATTTCCCACGGATGAACTCTACTACACCTGCCCGGATTGCGGCGGGGTATTCCTGCTGGACAACCTCGACTTCGACAAACTGAAGACGACCTCCGGCAAGGAGTGGAGAGAGATATTCGACGCACGCGCCGCGTCCAAGAAGACCGCTTTGCGCGGCATCTTCCGCTTCTACGAGCTCATGGCACCGGTGCTGGAGGAAGAGGACATCGTCTACCTGGGCGAGGGCAACACCCCGCTGGTGGAGTCCAGCCCGGCCCTCAACGCACAGACAGGCCTCCGCACCGCATACAAGAATGACGGTCAAAATCCGTCTGCCTCCTTCAAGGATCGCGGCATGGCCTGCGGCTTTTCCTACTTGCGTGCCCTCATCCGCAAGCACGGTTGGGACCAGGTCCTGACGGTATGCGCCTCCACCGGAGACACCTCGGCTGCGGCTGCGCTCTACGCCTCCTATGCGGGCGGAGCCATCAAGTCAGTGGTCATCCTGCCCCATGGCAAGGTCACTCCGGCCCAGCTTGCCCAGCCCCTCGGCTCCGGTGCGGTGGTTCTGGAAGTCCCCGGCGTCTTCGACGACTGCATGAAGGTGGTCGAATACCTGGCCGACAACTACCGCGTGGCCCTGCTCAACTCCAAAAACGCCTGGCGTATTCTCGGTCAGGAGTCCTACGCCTTCGAGTGCGCCCAGTGGTTCGATTGGGACCTCAAAGGCAAATGCATATTCGTGCCCATCGGCAACGCAGGCAACATCACCGCCATCATGGCCGGTTTCCTCAAACTGTACGACCTCGACATCATCGCCGACCTGCCGCGCATCTTGGGCGTGCAGTCGCACCACGCGGACCCGGTCTACCGCTACTACGCCGTGGACGACCCCACAGAGCGCCAATACGAGCCGGTCACCGTCAGTGCCTCCGTGGCCCAGGCCGCCATGATCGGCAATCCGGTCTCGTTCCCGCGCGTGAAATATTTCGCCGAAAAATTCGAGGCCATCGGCGGTGCAGATTCCTTCCAGGTCATCCAGGTCACCGAGCAGCAGATCATGGACTCCATGATCCAGGCCAACCGCAACGGACACATCGCCTGCACCCAGGGCGGCGAATCCTTTGCCGGAGCCAAACGCGCCAAGGAACTCGGCCTGGTCTCTGACGAGGAACTGTGCATTCTCGATTCCACGGCTCACCAACTCAAGTTCGTGAATTTCCAGACCATGTATTTCGAAAATACGTTCCCACCAGAATTCGAAGTTTTCCCCGACATGACCCTGGCCAACAAGCCACAGTTGATCATCTCGCCGAAGGAAAAAGAAAAACTCTCCGCCGAGGAATACACACGGACCACAGCAGACAAGGTGGTGGCAAAACTCGGACTTGAGAAGAAATAAGCCCAAGGAAAGACGTCTATCGCCTGTCGATGGCGAAAATAATCTTGGATATTTCATCCCACCCTCTCCACGCGAAGCGCACCAAAAAGTTTTGGAAAGGAGAGGGGATGGGGTCTGGGGAAGGGAAGAGGGAGAACCCTTTTCAAAGGGTTTCCCTCTCCCCTTCCCCAGCCGCCGGAGGCATATCATGGCAAAAAAACAGCGTGCCGACCATTTGTTGGCCGCATCGGGCCTCACCGAAAGCCGGGAGAAGGCCAAACGGTTGATCATGGCCGGAAAGGTCCACTACCTGGACCGGGGGCAAAAAACCCCAGTGACCAAACCGGGCCAGCAGTTCGCACCGGACACCGAATTCGTGGTGCCGGAGGACGAACGGTTCGTGTCGCGCGGGGCGTACAAAATCCTCACGGCTATCGAAGAATTCTCCATTGATTTCGAAGGGAAAATAGCCCTTGATGCGGGAGCCTCCACCGGTGGATTCACCGACTGCATGCTTCAACGCGGGGCCTTGCGCGTCTATGCCGCAGATGTGGGCTACGGCCAACTGCATGAAAAACTGCGTCAGGACGAACGCGTCATCAATCTGGAACGCACCAATGTCCGCCACGCCGAACCCGATCTCATTCCCGAACCCGTGGATGTGGTGGTCGCCGACGTCTCCTTCATCTCCCTGACCAAAATATTGCCCGCCTGCATGCAATTTCTCAAACCCGACGGCGAACTGGTGGTGCTCATCAAACCACAATTCGAGCTCGGCCCAGGCCTCACGGACAAAGGGGTGGTGCGTGACGAATCCCTGAGACAACAGGCCGTAGACATGGTCACCAATTTCTGCCGAAAAGAACTCGGCCTGATAATTCAAGGCATTGTACCGTCAAAGATTCTCGGCCCCAAAGGCAATCAGGAATATCTTGCATACATGAAAAGACTTGCCTGAGCCCTGGTTCAGACGTATGTCCCTCTTCCCATTATCCTTACAACAATCGCAAAAAGTAATGATCCAGGGACTTTTCTACGCCGTCATCTCGGCCACGGCCTTCGGGTTCATGGCAATTTTTGTCAAGCTCGGCTACGACGCTGGGTTGGATGGAGCCGTAATGATGCAATACCGCTTCACTTACGCCACGGTCATCCTGGCCTGCATCCTGCTGGTCAAGGACCGGTCGCTCCTCAAGATATCCCTTCCGGGTCTGATCAAATGCATTTTCCTTGGCCTGGTAGTCTACTGGTTGCAAACCACCTGTTTCGTCTCGGCCCTGGCGACCATTCCCGCCTCCACGACGGCTCTGGTCCTCTATGGCCATCCTGCGGCCGTCGCCCTGCTCTCCTGGATGTTCCTGGGAATGAAACTCGACCGGACAGTACTTCTGTCCCTGGTCCTGGTAATGTCCGGCTGCTGCCTCGTGTTCTACGATGCTTTCCTGCGGGAAGTCGAATGGACCGGCTTGATGTTCGCCTTTGGAGCCATGGCCTTCTTCTCCTGCTATCTCGTGCTGGTCCAGTTGCTGCTCAAGAACATGAAGCCGCTCACCGCCACCTTCTACGTCATGCTCTTCGCCGGTGTGTCCTTCACGCTCTCGGGAGATATCGGCGCGTGGCTCAAACCAACCCAGGCTTCCGTGACCATCGGCCTGGCACTTGGCATAATCCCCGGTGTCATCGCGGTGACCTTCCTCTTCCTGGCCATCGAAAAAATCGGCAGTGCGTATGCCTGTATTTTCTCATCCATAGAACCCGTGGTCACTCTCGCGGCTGCAGCCATCGTGCTGGATGAAAACGTGGTCCTGCTGCAAATAGGTGGCGCCGTGCTCATCATTCTGGGCATCATCATTCCCAACGCCCAAGTTGTGACCCTCAGCCGATCGATCAAAAAAGAATAATCATCTACTCGCCAAGACGATCCATGTGCCTGCCGAGCAACCGCAGGTGGGCTTTTTCCTCGCGCGCCAAAAGTTGCAGTACCGCTTCCGTCTCGCTATTCACAGCCCGCGCCGCGCAACGAAGGTAGAAATCCAGGGCCTGCGCTTCCACCATGGCCGCAAACTGCAAAACGCCAAGGTCGCCGTCAAACGCCTCGCCGTGCTCTTCCAGAAACGCCGAGATGTTGATGCCGCCTTCGCTCAGATTCTTGACCGATTCCAAAGCCATAAGTTCAAAATTGTCACGGTCCGGCACGCTGTCCACCCGCTTGCCATACAGCTCGAAGAGCACGTCCTTGTGCCTATCCTCGTACCCGGCCAACTCCATGAAAAGCTCGATGCGCTCCTTTGTCTCGGCAAGATCCGCACGCAACACGTAAAATTCCTGTAGGCTGTTCTCCATGGCGTAGGCCTTGAATATAATCTGCCCGGGAGTTTCCGTGCCGACGAACGCCACCATGCCGAGTTCCATGGGACCGAAGGCCCCGTGGCCCTGCCAGGCCATGACGCCCCCGACCATGTTGATGACCTCGGAGAACCCCTGCCCCTCCAGCAGGGAGGCTGCGGCCATGCTCCGCCCACCGGCAGCGCAATAGATTATGACAGGCCGGTCGTCCGGGATATCTTCCAACCGGTCCGGCAAATCCACCAGGGGGACAAGGCGAGCACCCGGCAGATGGAATTCCTCGTATTCCCCTTCCTGGCGAACATCGAGCAGAATAAAATCGTCAGGCCGGTGGCCGTCCATGAACGCCCTGACCTGATCAACACTCATCATTTGAATGGATTGCGTCATACGCACCCCGCATTGGCTGATTGTGGGGAAAAGAATATCGGGAAAAAAGATAGAACAGGAAGTACCAAAGCGTCAATACGTCAGCAGCCCTTTGAGAAATCAAAATATAGACTGTTCAAGAAGATGTGCGGGCAAGGCCGAAAGAATATCAAGACCGACGCGCACATCCTGTACGCGAAGGGTAAATGTTTTTAACGCAATGCAGCAATCGTGCGTTTTTCAACAGCCTGCCAAGGGATTATATCAGCCAGGCGACCGCGAGCAACGCGCAACTGCAGGCACCCCAGAGGGAGTCCCTACTCGACCAGGAAAAGTCAGGCTCCCAGGCTTGTGCGGATTCCAATCCGCGTCCGGCCACCGCCAGGGTCTGATTCCAGGTCTTCTGCCCGAGATTACGGATGACAGCCAAGGGAATGCCCACCGCCCGCCGGGAAAAGGAGCACTCCGCGCAACGGCTCCTGAAGGCCGCTTTCACCTGCTCCAGGGTGGACAGACACAACGGGAGGAAATGAATCATGAGTGCCAGGGACAACGCCACTCGCCAGGCGCGTTCCCGACCGACAAAAGGACGAAGCAACCACGAGACGGCCAACCCGAGGCTCCGCGCCGACGTGGACAAGGCAAGAGAAAGACCGAGCACAAGCAGGACGGCAAGGCGCAGGGCCAGTACAAAACCGACCATGACAACATCCTGCCAAGCCATGCCGGAGACCGCATCCAGGCCGATCTTGATGCCCGTCCAGAAAAGCACGAACATCAGCATGCTGCGGACCATGTCCCGCCCCAGAGGCTGCTCTGCCGCAAGAGCGATGAGCACCACCAGCAAACACATCCCGCTCACGGCGATAACACCCGGCTCAAACAACCACAATCCGGGTCCCAAAGCCAAACATACGCCCAACTTCAAGCGAGGGTCCAACCCTCGTACTCGGGAGGCCAGCCAATGCATCAAGCCCCCTCGTCGTCCCAGTTACCCACACCGTGGCCCGCACTCCAGGCATATGGCGGCCGCACGTCGTTCTCGCGTACATGGGGCAGCACTGTATCGGGCGGGCCGGCAAGGGCAAGCCGCCCTTGATTGAGTACAACCAGCTCATCCACTATATCGATAAAGTTCTCCAAGTCGTGGGAGGAGACCACCTGGGTCAACCCGGCCCGATTGTTCTCCAAAATAATCCGGCGCATCTCGCGCATGCCGGGATAGTCGAGACCGCTAAACGGCTCATCCAACAGAAGCACGCCCGGCTCATTCAAAAGCGCGGCAGCCAGACACAACTTTCTCTTCATGCCCCAGGACAAAGTCTGCACCGGCCGGTCCCAAACGTCGAGCAGGTGAAAACGATCCGCCATATCTCTGGCCTGATCCACCGTCTCATCCGTCCTTTTTCTGCCCATGAGCAAATCTTCTTCCACGGTCGCACCGAGAATCTGCAAATCCGCATCCTGCATGACCAACCGGACATTACGCCGAATATTTTTCTCATTGCCGGGGCTGACGTGTTCCCCCACCCGAACGGTGCCACTGGTGGGTGTATACAGCCCGGCCAGGAGCGCCAGGAGAGTAGATTTTCCGCTGCCGTTGGCCCCCACGAGGCCCACCAGCGATCCGCTCTTCACCGTCAGTGTCACGGAGTCGAGGGCCTTGCCGCCAACGGGATAAGTATACTCAAGTCGAGACAGGATAATCATGGCTGTTCCTTACGATGTTCGTGTTGCCCCACAGTTCACCATGCGGACGCGGGAGTCAACAGATGGCAAAAAAAGCCCCCGTACGCGGGGGCTTTTCATGCTATATCGGGAAATTAGAACTCATATCCGAGCGACATGCCGGTAATCCAGGTCTTGCCGTCCTTGAAATCGACGGACCAATTGCTGGCACCCAGCGGATTATCAATGCCAAGGTTTTTGCGTTCCTTGGTCATGACGTACATGAAGGACCAGTCGACTTTAAAAGCGCCGCTCTTGTAGCCGAGACCGGTGGAGAACAAATGGCGATCATTGGCAGGCAGCATAAAGGAAGCATCACCAGCACGGGTCGGTGTCTGATCGTAGGCATAACCAAAACGCACGGCAAGGCTGTCCATGGCCCAGTACTCTGTGCCAAGCTGGAACCGCCAGGCATTCTTGTAATGAAGCGAAGTATCTGCATCGGTCGTACCGGAATATTTGATCTTGTCCGTTACTTCCCAGCGGGTGTACACGGTGTCCAACTCAACCACCCAATCCTCGAAGGGATTGTAGGCCACGGCCAGGGTGTAACTACTGGGCAAAGTGGCCTCAATATACTGATCATCCGTGGAATAGGCAAAAGTGACATCGTTCTGGCCGGAGCCCCTGGTCGTGAGTTTCATGGGCGCACGGTAGGTAAAGCCGGCGGCCCACTGGTCGTCGAATTGATAATGCAAGCCGATATTACCGCCGACGCCGTACCCCTCAGTATGGAAACTGACAATTTTGTCCACGCCAGTATTCAACGTCTTCTGCAAATCAAAAGATCCCCTGAGAACTTCGACACCGAAGGCAGCGGAAAACTGATCGTTGAACTTGAACGCGATGTTCGGATTTATTGAAGTAGATTTCACTTCCACGGATTGCAGAGCCGCTCGCCCTTTCCAGTTGTCATCATAGTAAGTGCCCAGGCCAAATCGGGTAAACATGCCCACGCCCAGCCAGACATTCTCGTTAGACTCCATCTGCTGGGAGTAATAGGCATGTGGAACCATGAATACCTTAGCTTTGGTCTTGGATTTATGGCCGTCAAGAACCACCGAGGCCTGGGGTGAAATGAATGTCGTTCCAGCCAAAATCTGCTTGCCTTTCAGCTTGGTCATCAAGGCGGGATTGGTGGCGATAACCGAAGGATCTACTCCCTGGGCATATCCAGTGGTCGCCATGGCTACGCCACGGTTGCTCCACTCATACAGGGCAAAACCACCCGCTTGGACATTGGAGGCCGAAGCCAGAAGACATATAAAAAGACAACACAAAACAAACACGGATGCACGTTTCATCCTTCCCCCTTGGCGGTTGCCTTCTAACACTAAGGCAACGGTCTTGACCGATATACCGATGCCCCGCCAAGTATGACGAAACCCCCTTCGACCAGGAATATCGGATTCGTTATTTGCACAAACTTGCGGTTTATACCCAAAGCATCCTGTTTTGTAAATATGGAACTCACCGAAATAACTATTGAAACAGGCGTTTGAATACCACCTCTCGCGACAAAAGATTCACGGCATGAATCTCGCATTCAATCCTTGTCAGGGAATTATCTTCCCCAGCAAACAAAGGATGTTCCCATGTTTCCCAAGCTGGACATAAAGGAAAAAAATTTTCACGGACTGCTGGCTATCGGTGGTCTGGCGGGCATTGTCGAAGGCTCCATGCGCTACGGGTTTACTCTGCACACGGTGTTTCCCGGTATGGTGCTGACACTGGTGGCCGCCTTTCTGGGGGCCTTCTCAGGCTTCTTCCTCAAGGACCTTCTCCGCACCATGAGCGGTTTGACGCCGTATCGCGGCATCAACCACGACGGTTGGATGATGGGCGCCTTCATGGGGACCTTCATCGGCACACTCTTCCAGGTAGCCAATAGTGCCAATGGAGCCAACCTCGTGATTGGCTCCATGGCAGGAGCGTATTTCGGCGCCCTGTTCGGTGCATTCCCGGATGAATTCATCACTCCGATCCTTGAACTCATGCGGGCCGAACAGGCAGCCCGACTGATCTCGGACAATAAACACGTCAACTGAAATACCATGTCGGCACTCCTAAGTTTTGCTGGTAATAATACCAGTGAAACCCAAAACAAAGGGAGACCGACATGGCAAAGCTCAAAGTATCATCTGTTTATCGGTTTGTTGAAGCTTTTTCCAATGAGAGAGTTTGGATTGGCGTTGATGTTCACAAACTCAGTTTCAGCGTAGCCCTACTGAGGCCCGATGGGGTAATTAAGGACTGGGCCTGCCCAGCGAATGTGGCAGCGCTGACTCAAGTCGTGGCATCACTTCCGGTTTCGGTCGGGGCTGTTTGTTATGAGTCTGGGCCGACCGGTTTTGGCTTGGCCAGAAGCCTTGAAGCAGCAGGGATCAAAGTCATTGTCGCCGCGCCCAGCCGGATCCCACGTCCCATTACCGCCACCAACAAAACAGACAGCCTAGACTGCCGCAAGCTGGCAGAGCTGGCCGCTTCTGGCCTTCTTCGCCCAATCGCGATTCCTACAGTTGAAGAGGAAGCATTCCGTGCGTTGGAACGTAGAAGGCATCAAACTACAGAATCTCTTCGGCGATCAAAGCAACGGATTCGATCTTTCCTCCTCAATCTTGGGCACCCCGAACCTCATGGCATTGACCATTGGAGCAAAGGGGCGATTGCTACACTGCGCCAACTCGAACTTCCTCTGGGTGTCAATCGGCGTTGAAAGTTGACCCATCATCGGCGTCGAAATTTGACCCACCCCGAACGTGATTTTCGGGTGTTGGGGGGAGGCTTTTCCGGGGGCGGCGGCAGGGTCGGGAATGGAGGGAGCCCGGAGGGCGACCGGAATTCCCGACCCTGCCGCCGACGCTTATGCGTCCTGCCCTTGGTGCTGTCCCCTGCCTTGTTTCAGCCTCCAGCTTTCATTGCCTGTTTCGATGATCTCGCAGTGATGTGTGACGCGGTCCAACAGGGCCGTGGTCATCTTGGCGTCTCCAAAGACCTGTGACCACTCCCCGAAGCTCAGGTTCGTGGTGATCAGCACCGAGGTCCTTTCGTAGAGCTTTGAGAGCAGGTGAAAGAGCAGCTGGCCTCCTGACCTGGAAAACGGCAGGTAGCCGAGTTCGTCCAGGATGACCAAGTCGAAGCGCGCCAAAGTCTCGGCCAGCCGTCCGGCCTTGCCGTCCGCCTTTTCCTGCTCGAGCTGGTTGACGAGGTCCACCAGATTGAAAAAGCGCACTCGGGCGCCGTTGCGCACGGCATTGGAGCCGATGGCGATGCTTAAATGCGTTTTTCCGGTGCCCGTGCCGCCTACAAAGACCACATTGATCCAGCTCTCCATGAAGCCGCCCTGGTATAGATCCCTGATCCTGGCCTCACCGACGTGCGAGTCCTGGAAGTCGAAACCGTCCAGATCTTTGCTCACGGGAAATCTGGCGATCCCCAGGCGGTATCGGATGCTGCGTACGCGGCGCTCGGCCTGTTCCGCCTTGAGCAGATCTAACAGAAACCGTTCCAGAGTGGCCCCGGATCGACGACCGTGCTCAAGCATCTCGTCGTAAGCTCCGCGCAGGCCATGCAGCTTGAGCTCTTTGAGCAAAGCCAAGATGTCATTGCGAAGCATGGCTCGCCTCCAATAGCTGGTCATAACGTCCACAGTCGGCCACAGGCTCGCATTTTATCCTGAGGTGATCGGGGACGCAAACCTCTTGGGTTGGCCTTTGATCACGGGAGCGGTTCAAGATGTTAAGGACCACGTCCCGACTCACCGTGTTCTGGTCCAGGGCCGCCTGGCAGGCGTCGGTTACTGCCTGGAGTCCATGGCTGGGCACCGCTGTCAGGATACCCGCAAACTGTCGGTCCCAGTCCTTATGCCGCCGCAGGGACAGACGGATTTGCTCCATCGGCGCAGGAAGCCTCCAGTCCTGGAAGGGAGCGCCGTTGCGGAGCGCTCCGGGCTTACGCTCCAGGACAGGCACGTAGTGCCACGGGTCATAGACAGTCTTTTCTCTGCCGAATCGGCGGGCATGTACGGCCAGCACCCGGCCATCGCGAATCACCGAGATGTGGTCGGCGTACGCCTTGATCTGCGCCGCCTGTCCAGCCGCCTCGCAGGGTACGCTGTACCGGTTGTGATCAAACCGCACCAGACATGTGGAGGAAACCCGGCATTCCTGAATACGGTAGCCATCGAAAGGGGCTGCGGGCTTGATTAGGTTTTCACGCTCCTGCAGGAAGACCTCCCAGATCGTCTTGTCCGTAATCTCCGGATGAGCCTGAGTCTTGGCCCAACCAATAGCTCGCTCCAGCAGCCAGGCGTTGTACTCCTCAAGGCTCCCGAAACGCCATCTGCCGGATAAAAAACGAGTACGTACCAGATGGACTTGATTTTCCACCTGTCCTTTTTCCCAGCCAGCAGCAGGCGTACACAGCGTGGGGTCCACCAGGTAATGAGTGCACATCTGCTCGAAGCGGGAATTGAGTTCGCGTTGCTTGCCGCGTAGAACTTTGTTCACTGCGGTCTTCATGTTGTCGTAAATACCTCGGCCACAAGATCCGCCGAAAAAGGCAAAGCCGCGCTGATGGGCGTCGAATACCATCTCCTGGGTCTCCCGAGGGTAACCGAAGCAGAAGACCATCCGGCTATGGCACAATCGCATGTGCGCGGTCTTGACCGTCATTGGCATGCCGTCAATTTCGAGTTGCTCGTGGCTCCAGTCGAACTGGTAGGCCTCTCCAGAGGCGAAAGTCAGCGGGACAAAGGCTTGCGACACCCTGTGCCCTTCGGCTTCGCGCCAGCGGGAGACATGACGCCGGACAGCATCATAGCCTCCCTCGTAACCTTGCCCCTGAAGCTGCTCAAACAAGACCTTGATCGTGCGTCGATGTTTGCGTGGAAGCCCGACATCCCGCTCCAACTCGCTTTCCAGCCAGGTCGTGAATTCACCAAGTTTGGGCATGGGCTGGATCGCTCGTTTGTACTCGAAGCGCGTCTCCTCCGAGCGCAACACCTTGCGGACCGTATTCCGGCTCATGTTTAAATTCTTGGATATCTGCCTGATCGGCGTCTCATGCCGGTCATGGGCCACCTTAATCTTTCGAATTGTTTCCACCGTCAGCATCTCCTCGCTGGCCCTCCCGTCACGATTTTCTCGTGACCTTGAGGGGCTTGCCGGGGTGGGTCAAATTTCGACGCCGATTACCGGCTCAGGTGGGTCATATTTGCACGCCGATTCACAAGCAATGCGCCAAGACACTTGAGATCAGCATCCCGACAGCCTTTTACTGGCGGCACAAGGTGCTAAACGCCTTGCTGCGATTGGGGGATGGCAACCTGCTTTCAGGTATCGTGGAAACCGACGAGACCTACTTCCTTGAGTCCTTCAAGGGCAAGCGCAATTTGACCATCAGAAAACCCCGCAAACGCGGCGGCAAGGCTTCCAAGCGAGGGATATCCCATGAGCAGGTAGCTGTGATGGTGGCAATCTCAAGGGATGGCGGGATTGTTTGTAGAACGTCGGGCCAAGGTGGAACAACAGCTCCCAAGATTCAAGCAACTGTAGGCCAAGCCCTGGATAGCAATGCGATCCTTGTCACAGACGCGGCAGCGGCTTTCAAGCGATACGCCGAACAACAATCAATGGAGCATGTTGCGATCAATCCGAATAAGGGAATCCGCAAACTGGGAATCTACCATATTCAAAGGGCCAACGGGTATCATTCAAGATTGAAAAAATGGATACGCCGTTTTAACGGGGTTGCCACCAAGTACCTGAACCACTACCTGTTTTGGTTCAGATTGTTGGAGCAAAGCAAAAATATGGATGATCGGAGCAGACGAAAGAAATTACTCCTCGCCACATGCAGGAAAACAGATTGGCTTACAATCAGTTCATTCCCAATGCCTGATGCAATGTAATCTCGTTGAAAAAGGTACTAGGTTGTTATGGAGACTATTTAATGAAGGTAAAATGTCACGACAAAAAAACCAATCAGGACCATGTAGAAATTTCCAGCTCTGAACTAAGCCTGTGCAGGGTGTGTGGTTATGATTGGGGGGATTGGCATCCGTGGAAAGACGGAGAGTATCCAACGTACGCAATCTGCCCCTGCTGTTTTGTAGAAGCAGGCTATGAGGACATATCAATTCAGGCAATCAAAAAATACAGACAAGAATGGATTGATGCCGGTGCCAAGTGGGCTAAGCCTGAAGAAACTCCTGATGACTGGAGCTTTAAGAAGGCTCTAAACGCAATTCCTTCTGTGTTTAAATAATCACATGTGTGCGAGTGCATAGCATTACAAAGCAACATTTTTTTTAAAAACCGCCAAAACAAAAGCATACAGACCAGGCTGGCGCGGGGTAAAGGACGTCTTCCATGCGGTATGGTCCATGACCTTGGTCTTGACCAGAGTCCCCAGCAAATCAGTCCGCTGGTCACCGTCCTGAACCACAAAAAATTCAGCAGGCTTTTCCAGCTCCATCCCAACCCTTTCAAAGGGATGAGAGAAGGAAAGCGTCAAATTCACCACCCGTTTCTCTGCGGTCAATTCATCCGCATCCGGAATCAGCATCCCGAAATGAGCGGTCGCCGTCGTTGCCGCCAACATTACCAGAATCGCCGCAAATACCATCGTCTTCATCTTCATCATAACACCCTCCTATCTCTCACTTCGACTACCAGATATGATTTTGTAATCGATTGCCAAATACTAAAACTATATTAGTAACACAGGTCAAGCAAAAAAAATTTTTCCTTCGGTAAGACAACCCCGTACTACCGTGATGAAATCATAGCCCTCCACCTTCTTGCCAACGCGACGCCAGAAAGATTGTGCCACAGACTGAACAACGCTCCGGGCAAGGCACTGGCCACACCAAAATGCTTGACCGCCAAGGCCACACCCAGGCCGGAATTCTGCATGCCCACCTCAATGGCCAGGGTACGGGCATCCCGTCGAGAATATTTCAGCAAACGCGCCAGCCCGTATCCCACGGCCAATCCCAGACCATTATGCAAAGCCACAGCCAAGAGAACCAGCACCGGAAAAGCAAGCAATGTTTTCTGATTCAGCCCGATGATGCAGGCAATAAGCAAGGCGATAACCACGATCGACACCGACGGGAAGAAACGCAGGAGCGGTTCCAACTGCCGGCGAAAGAGACGCCGCAGAACCAGCCCGTCCACCAGCGGAAAAACCACAATCCAAAAGACGGACTGCACCATGGACCAGAAGTCGATATGTACCTGCTTGTCCAGCACCAGATAGATGATTGCCGGTGTCAGGAGCGGGGCCAGGCAGGTCGAGGCTAGGGTCATGGTCACGGAGAGCGGCACGTTGGCCCTGGCCAGATAGGCAATGACGTTGGAGGCCGTTCCGCCGGGACAGGCCCCGACCACGACCATGCCGATCACCGCTTCAGGCGGCAGACCGAGACCGTAGGAGATGCCGACAGCCAGCACGGGCATGACCGTATATTGCAGGATAACCCCAAAGCCCACCAAACGCCATTTGCGCACGATGTCCCTGAAATCGGCAAACTCGAGGGTGAGTCCCATGCCGAACATGATGATGCCAAGCCCCATCGGGATGTGCGGTTTGATCCAGATAAAGGACGGCGGATAGGCCAGGGCCACGCCGGATAAAACCACGGCAATGGTGATGAAATGATTCTCGATGCAGCGTGAAAAGGATTCCAGAGTCATGGTCGGAGGGTTGACCCAAAAAACGGTACCGTGTCAATCCCGCATTCGGGTCAGCCACACCCGTCTTGCAAAAATGGGGTGGGAAGAGTTGACGAACCGGGGTAAAGCACTGTAGGAAGTCCTTTCCCGATTTGGAGGGAAGCCGGACGGCGGTGACGCCGAGAACCCCGTCAGATCCGAAAGGAAGCAGCGGTATTGGTTGCCATCGGGTGTCCGGTTTCCACTCAAAGGCGCGTTTTGTAAAAAACGCGCCTTTTTTTATTGCCACAAGTTCGCTGGCAGAAATCTTTATATCGACCATGGAAAATACCGAGCCACAAAGGAAAAGGCCTCGCAGCATAGCTGCGGGGCCTTTGATTTTCCGTGGCGGAGAGGAGAGGATTCGAACCTCCGTTGGAGTTCCCCCCAAACACGCTTTCCAGGCGTATTACTACTTCATTAACACTCAATAAAACCAACAATTCCAAGGCGTAAATTTATTCAATTCTATCAAGGTCTACACCACTTTCACTGAATTTCATCGAATTATGGTGCACTAATTGGTGCACTAAACATCGTTATTAAAACATGAACGCAACCGAACAGCCCTCCCATCCGGAGTTATATGTTGGTCAGCATTTCCGCATGTTGAGCTTAATAAAAAATCAAGGCAGATACAACTCAGTGTGTCTGGCACCACAACCGCATGCAGCCTTATAGTACAATTTGTCATCCTGCAAAGTTGGATCAATTTGATCAATAGGCACAAATTGATCATGTTTTTTCTCTTTGCTGCACTCACAGCGAAAACAAAGGGAACCGTCCTGTCAATCGGCGTTGAAAGTTGACCCATCATCGGCGTCGAAATTTGACCCACCCCGAACGTGATTTTCGGGTGTTGGGGGGAGGCTTTTCCGGGGGCGGCGGCAGGGGCGGGAATGGAGGGAGCCC